>CAVOPZ010000001.1:0-11163 GCA_963698205.1 uncultured Ignavibacteriaceae bacterium
TTCACAATCAGGAGCAGAGACTGTTTGGGTTGGTGCAGAATCAGGTTCACAAAAAATTCTTGATGCAATGGATAAAGGAACGAAGATTGAAGAAATCAATAAAGCGACTGAACTGTTAAAGAAAAATAAGATACGCGCTGCATTTTTTCTTCAGTTTGGCTATCCCGACGAAACAAAAGAAGATATTTAATAAAACGATTGATATGGTTTTAAGACTTATGCCTGATGAAATTGGAATCTCTGTTTCATATCCATTACCCGGAACAAAATTTTATGAGAATGTAAAAGACCAATTAAAAGAAAAATCAACTTGGACCGATTCTGATGAGCTAGCTTTAATGTTTCGGAGTACTTTTCATCCGGCATATTATAAAAAATTACACCGCTATGTTCACAAAGTTTATAAGAAAAAAGTTGGATTAACATCCATTAAAAATATTTTGCTTAATCCGTTTTGCAATCAACTTTAAAAACTACGCTCAGCATTGTTAACTTTCTATTACATTCCTTCTTCATTATTAGACTCAATTTATCTAAAGAGATTGGAAAATGCAGAATGACTTCTGCATTGTTTGATGATTTAGCTGCGAGGTATGATGAAACTTTTACCAGCACTGAAATCGGGAAATTGCAGCGAGCACGGGTTTGGATCTTTAGATTCATTTTTGCCAAATAGACCTATCAATATTTTGGAGTTAAATTGCGGAACCGGTGAGGATGCAATTTGGTTTGCTAAGAAAGGACACAAAGTTTTAGCCACTGATATTTCTGAAAAGATGGTTGATGTTGCCCGTTTGAAGGTAGAACAAGCAAATCTATCGGATAAAATAACAACTGGACAATTGGATATAAATGAAATTGACAAAATATTAACAGCCAATAAATTCGATTTAGTTTTTTCGAACTTTGGCGGATTGAATTGTTTAACTGATAGTGAGTTAACTGTTCTATCACGAAGATTAAAAAACTTACTGACTTCTACTGGACGATTTGTTGCTGTTGTTATGCCGGATTTCTGTATGACCGAGTCATTATATTTTCTTTCAAAGTTTAAGTTCAAAGAAATTTTTAGAAGAAAAAAGATGCAAGTTGTAAATGTCGATAATAATTGGGTCAGCACTTATTATTATCATCCAAAAAGATTCTGTGGATATTTTTTAAATGACTTCAATTTTAATAAAGCAGTGGGTGTTGGACTGATGATCCCGCCATCTTACTTAAATAATTTTTTTAGAAGAAAAGCAAATACATTGAAGTTCTTGAATAAATTAGAAAGAAGTTTTGGTAATAATTCATTTGCTGCATCAATCTCAGACCATTTTTTAGTCGATTTGAATATTAAAAAATGAAAATCCTTTTAACACACGGGTATTTTCTTAATGATGATCCAAAAGAAAAGATCATTATGAAACCATATGCCCCGCTGGGAATACTATATGTTTCAGCATATCTCGACCGCAAAGGATTTTCTAATGAAGTGTTTGATACTACTTTTTCCTCGATGCAAAAACTGCAAGATTATTTGTTAGAGTTTAAACCTGATGTTGTTGCTATTTATGTAAATCTAATGACAAAGCTGAATGTTTTAGAAATAATCAAATTTACAAAAGCAAATCTTAATCAAGCGAAAATCGTTTTGGGCGGACCTGAAATAAGATATAATGCAAATGACTTTTTGAATTTTGGTGCAGATTATCTTGTAATCGGTGAGGGTGAAGAAACATTGTTCGAATTGGTAATAGCATTAAATGAAAAACAATACGGCGATATAAAAAATATTTCCGGACTTGGGTTTAAAGATCATAACAACAAAATAGTCTTTACAACTGAACGAGAAAAATTAAAAGAAGTTGATTCACTTCCCTTTCCCAACAGGTATAAAATAAATTTACAACTTTATCTTGATGCCTGGAAAGGAGACATGGAGAAAATGCAATATCAGTCAGCACAATGCGTGGATGCCCTTACACCTGTAAATGGTGTAGTCGTGCTGTTTATGGTTTGAGTTACAGAAGACGCTCTGCTCAAAATGTTTGTGATGAACTTGAGCTTATACAAAAAGAATACAATCCCGATACTTTATGGTTTGTTGATGATGTTTTTACAATCTCACACAAATGGTTGAATGAGTTTAATCGAGAACTTAGAGAACGAAACTTAAAAGTTAAATATGAGTGCATTACTCGTGCTGATAGATTAGATGAGGAAGTTATTAAAGTATTAAAAGCTTCCGGCTGTTTTAGAGTTTGGATAGGCGCTGAAAGCGGTTCACAGAAAGTTATTGATTTAATGGATAGACGTGTTGATGTTAAACAGGTGAGAGAAATGATTAAACTTGCACAGAAACATGAAATACAAGCCGGAACATTTATAATGCTTGGTTATCCCGGTGAAACTGAAGAGGATATCGAAGAAACTATAAGTCATCTTAAAGAATCAAATCCGGAGTATTTTACAATTACAGTTGCTTATCCAATTAAAGGAACAGAATTGTTTGCCGAGGTTGAGGCAGTACAAACGAATAATTTCAATTGGGATACTAATTCCGATCGCGATAGAGATTTTAAACGAACTTACAATCGGAAATACTATAATTTTGCTGTTAGAAGAGTAACCAATGAAGTTAATTATAATAAAATGATTTTAAATAATAAATTTTTATCAAAGAGCACTTTGGCTTATAAAACAAAATCCTTGGCGGCAAAACTTGGGATGATCTATTACAGAATTGCAGGGAATTAGAAATGATTATTGAAGAGTTTAAAGAATTAAAAACTATAAATGGCGTTATTAGAATATCAGAAGTTGATGAAGCTTTTGAAAAACTAGATCTGCAAGTAAGAAAAAAAGGAAACAGAATTTACAGTGATGATGAGATAAAACTTCTACCTTATGCTTCTAAAATAAATCCTCATAAGAATGAATGGGCTTTAAGGACAAAGTCTTTTTTAAGATTTAAAAAATATTTATCACAAAAGGAATCTAATCTTAATATCCTAGATCTTGGTTGCGGTAATGGCTGGTTTACCGGACAACTCGCAAAAGAATTTGAACACAATTATTACTGCATTGATGTAAACTTAACCGAACTTGAACAGGCAGCACGTGTATTTGAGAATGAAAATACTACCTTTGTTTATGCCGATATTTTAACTACATCATTGCCTGCAAATAATTTCGATTTAGTAATTATTAATTCAGCATTACAGTATTTCCAGAATATTTCCGCTTTGATGAAAGAACTGTTTTTTATCTCAAAGACATATGTTGATGTTCATATAATTGATACGCCGTTTTACAATACAAATGAAATTATGCATGCAAGAAATAGGACACTAAAATATTATTCTTCGATTGGTTATCCTGATATGGCAAGTAAATATTTTCACCACTGTTTTGAAGAATTAAAATATTTGAGACATAGTTATTTGTACAATCCAAATTCTTTCAAAAACAAACTGTCTAATTTTATTTTCGAGAAAGATTCACCGTTTCCCTGGATAGTAGTTACAAGATGAAATATGAAAATCATGTTCTCTTGCTAACACCAGGATTTCCAAAAGATGAAAATGATTATTTATGTACTCCTCCGATTCAGGATTTCTTATTAAAGTATAAAGAGATTTATCCGCAGACAAAGTTTACTGTAATTGCTTTTCAATATCCGTATGAAAAAAGAAATTACAACTGGAATGGAATTAACGTTTATGCACTTGGCGGAAATAATTATGCAGTTAAGAAATTATTTATTTGGAAAAACGCAATTAAGACCGCGAAGAACATAGACAAAGTATTAAAGTTCAGTTCGATTCACTCTTTATGGTTTGGTGAATGTGCTCTAGTCGGGAATCATTTATCCAAAACTTTTGGATGCAATCATATCTGTACTTTAATGGGTCAAGATGTTAGTAAATCAAATTATTATTTGAAATATTTAGATAAAGATAAGCTTAAAATTATTTCCCTTTCACAAAACCAAACTAACGGGTTTTTTAGAATTACAAACCGTAATGTATATGATGAAATATTTTGGGGAATTGATGAGCAATTTTTTAATTCAAATGATAGAAGGGAAATTGATTTGCTCGCTGTTGGCTCTTTAATATCATTAAAGAATTATTCCCTACTTATCAAAGTTATATCTGAAGTTGTAAAGAAATTCCCTGATGTTGTATGTAAATTAGTTGGTGATGGTCCTGAACTTACAAAGTTAAAGGATATGAGTATCAAGTATAAAATCAATAGAAATATTGAGTTTACAGGGTTATTATCTCGCAAAGATATTTTTAAATTGATGCAGAAAGGCAAAATATTTTTACATCCATCAACATTTGAGGGTCTGGTTATGTATTTGCAGAAGCTTTGGCAAATGGAATGAATATCGTTTCTTTTAATGTTGGATATGCCAAACAATCAGAAAAATGGTTCATTGCTAAGGATGATACTGAATTATTTCGCTTACGCAGAAATTGTTGTCAGCCAAATTGAATTATGAGCCGCAAAATATTTTTCCGATTTCAGAAACAGTAACTAATTATCATCAACTTTAAAATTTAATGATCACAAGTAAATTAAGATCAGTCAATAAAAGGTTATATCCGCAAAAACTTTTTTATGGACCGGAGTGGATTGTGCTGGGTGTAAATAACATTTGTAATCTTCATTGCAAAATGTGCGATGTTGGCATTCAATATACTTCAAGTAATTTCTATCAAAACCTAATGGGTACATCACCAATAAATATGCCTATTGAATTAATTAAAATAATATTTGATCAAACCGCAAAGTTTTACCCTAAAACAAAAATAGGTTATGCTTTTACTGAACCACTAATTTATCCTGACTTAATTGAATCCCTGCAATATGCGAAAGCAAAAAATCTTTACACTTCAATCACTACCAATGCTTTAACTTTAAAGCAAAAAGCAAAAGATTTTTGTGAATTAGGTTTGAATGATGTTTTTATTTCGCTCGATGGACCTGAAGAAATTCATAATCAAATTCGCGGGCATAAAAGTTCATTTCAAAAAGCAATAGAAGGTATTGATGAATTATTAAAACATTCGCAGCGACCGAATATTTCTATCTTTTGTGTTATTACTGAATGGAACATCGGGCATTTAAAAGAATTTGCCGATTACTTTAAGAAGTTTCCGATTAAACAGCTTGGATTTATGCACACAAATTTTACTCCTGATTTTATTGTGTCAAATCATAATAAAATTTATGGAGACAAATATCCTGCTACCATTTCTAATATTGAGCAAATACAAATCAGTAAAATGAATCTTAATATTTTGCTTGATGAAATAACTGAAATAAAAAACAGTAATTATCCGTTTGAAGTATCATTCTCACCTGAAATTAAAAGTGAAAATGATTTAGATGTTTTCTATAATAAACCTGAAAAATTAGTTGGCAGGATTTGTAACGACGTTTATCGTAACATTATGATTAAGTCGGATGGTTCAGTAATTCCGGCTCACGGAAGATGCTATAATTTAAACATTGGAAATATTTATAATAATTCACTTAAAGAAATTTGGAACTCAAAAGTTGTTTCCGAATTTAGAAAAGATTTAATGAATGCCGGCGGACTTTTTCCCGCCTGCTCAAGATGCTGCAGTGCATTTTAGTTTAAGAATCATATGAATAAAATAATTTTATTTAATCCTCGAAGTGCAAATTTCAAACACAGAATTCCAAATTCAATTCTGCAGGTTGGTGCTTCTATACATGGAAAGTTTGAATATGTTTTTGTTGATGGTAATCTTGAAAAGGATCCATGGAAGAAAATTGAATCATTCCTAAAGACAAATGAGTTTAAATATTTTGCCCCGACCGTCATGCCTGGTTTGCAATTAAAACAAGCAATTCCCTTTTCAAAAAAAACTAGAGAGCTATTTCCTGAAGTTTCAATTATCTGGGGTGGATACTTTGCATCTAACCAATATAAATCAGCAATGGATTCTGGCTTTGTAGATTTTATTATCAATGGTCCAGGCGATAAAGCATTTCCTGAATTGATTGATTCATTAGAAATGAAAACTGATTACTCTATAATTGAAAATCTTATATTCAGAAAGAATAATGAGATAATCAAAACAAAAAAATCAGATTTGTTTGATCAGGATGCTTTGCCTTCACTTCCATATGACCATTTAAACACATTTTATCCAATAGAAAAATATCTTGGCAAAACCTTTCTTGGCAACAGAACAGCTGCATATCATTCAAGTGTTGGCTGTCCTTTTACTTGTTCGTTCTGTGCAGTCGTTCCAATTTACGAAGCACGATGGAAAGGTAAATCGGCAGTAAATGTTTTTAATGATTTGATGCATCTAAAAAGTAAATACGGAATTGATGCAGTTGAATTTCACGATAACAATTTTTTTGTTTCTGAAAAAAGAGTTGTTGAGTTTTCAAATCTTATAAAAGATCAAAATATAATCTGGTGGGGTGAAGGAAGAATTGATACAATTGATAAATACAAAGATGAATCACTCGCACTAATGAGAGAAGCCGGATGCAAAATGATTTTCTTTGGTGCAGAAACCGGCAACGATGAAATTCTTAAACAGATGGATAAAGGCGGAACGCAAACAGGTGAGCAGATCAAAAGTTTTGCTGCACGAATGAAGAAGTTTGATATCATTCCTGAATATTCATTTGTACTTGGCCTTCCGGCAGAGAATGATCAGAAAATTTCAAAACAAATTGATGAGGATATTAAGTTTATAAAGCGGATTAAGGAAATTAATCCTGATACAGAAATAATAATTTATGTTTACTCTCCTGTTCCAACTGAAGGTTCTGAGTTATACGAGAGGGTATCAGCAGCAGGATTTAAATTTCCGCAGAAGTTAGAGGACTGGCTAAACTCTGATTGGGAGAGTTTTGATTTACGAAAAAATCCACTTACTCCCTGGTTAAAGCCATATATGGTTGATAAAATAAAAAACTTTGAAACTGTACTTAATGCATACTATCCTACAGTTTCTGATTTTAAGTTAACAGGTTTTCAAAAGAAAGCAATAAGACTAATTTCTGCTTTTCGTTATAAAACAAATCTATATCATCTTCCTTACGAATTAAAAGCACTGCAAAAATTCTGGCTTCATTACCGCCAGCCTGAAATTGAAGGATTTTATTCTGAATGAATAAATGTAATTTATAATTGTATTCATGATTATCGATAAATCACTACTAAAAAATTACTTTTTCCGATTTTAAAATCAGTATATAAGATCTACGCATCCAAAGAAAGAAGTTATTCTTACAAAGGAATTAATGTTAGAGTTATGCCTGGAGTTTTTCATCCAGGATTATTCTTCAGCACAAAATTGTTAATTGAATATATTTCAAAGTATAATTTGAAAGATAAAAATGTATTGGAGCTTGGAGCTGGTTCTGGTTTAATTTCAGTTTATTGTGCAAAATTAAAAGCTAATGTTACTGCAAGTGATATCAATCCTATTGCGGTTGAAAATATTAATCAAAACGAAAAACTAAATTCTGTTAATATTAAAGTTGTAGAATCAGATTTATTTGATAGAATTGAAACTAAAGAGTTTAATTATATAATTATCAATCCGCCATACTATCCTAAAAATCCGAATAACGAAGAAGAGCTTGCCTGGTTTTGTGGTAACGATTTTCAGTATTTCAGAAAACTATTTGATCAAATGGGTAATTATGTTAATAGTGATTCCAAAATTATTATGGTGCTTTCTGAAGATTGTGATATTGAAATATAAAAAAGATCGGCGAGCAATCACTTTTTGTTTTTACAAAATGTTATGAACAAAAAATCTGGGGCGAGATGAATTATATTTTTGAAATATCAAAAACAAATATTGTTTGATATATCATTATACTTCGGTTAATTTTTCACATCATAATTATTAAACTATTAAGTGATAAACTTTAGCAAACCAGAATCCCGTGCAAAATTATATTTTATCATTCTAGGCAGTGGTTTAATAATTTATGCCGTTTATTTAATTATAAATTCTGCTTCACTTGCCTCAATATCAAATCCTGGAAAAGATCTAAGAATTCCTTACATCGGTGAAAGAATTTTTATTGGTGTATTATTTTTGTTTGCAGTTCTTTCAATAAAAGATTTACCATCAACATCAACCTGGATTGGCTGGATAATATTTATCGGGTTTGCAGTACGATTTCTTTTAATCCCAACAACTCCTGCTATTGAAGATGATTTTTATCGATATCATTGGGATGGTGCCGTAACAGCAAATGGTTTTAATCCCTATAAATACAGCCCAACAGAAGTGTTAGATAAAAACACAGTGTTCCGATTGATTTGATTTTACTTGGAGAACAATCCGGTGAAATATTAAAGAATGTAAATAACCCAAAACTCAAATCACTGTATCCATCAATCTCGCAGGGATTGTTTGCGTTATCATATTTTATTTCTCCGTGGAATTTATTCGTTTGGAAAATACTTCTGCTTATTGGCGATATTGTTTTACTTTTCTTTCTCCTGAAAGTTCTGAAAGAACTAAAACTGCCTTTAGTCTTTGCGGGAATTTACTGGCTTAATCCAATTGTTATCCACGAGTTTTTTAATGCTGCTCATATGGATTTATTCGTAATCCTCTTTATGGTTATTTCCATTTATTTATTGTTAAAGAAAAATTATCTGGGTTCAATAATCTTTCTTGCAATTGCAGTTGGAATAAGAGTATATCCAATAATTCTTTTTCCGCTTTATATAAGATTTATGTGGAGTGATAAAAAGGAAGTGCTGAAAAGTACAATTTTATTTGGCGTATTAAATTTATTAATCTTTATTCCTGTTATTCTTGCCGGTTCATATCAAAGTTCCGGATTTGCAAAGTACGCCGGAAACTGGATAAACAATGCTGCTTTATTTGATTTGCTAAACTCAGTAATAAAAATATTTGATTCACTTTTAAGCGATGGAAATTCCTGCACACATTGTTTAGCACGCTGGATTGTTTCTGCAATTATGCTTTTAGTGGTTATTTATTATTCAAGAAAAGCGATAAGAAGTAATAATGATTTTCTGGAAAGAGCCGCTTTAATTTTAGCAATTATGTTTTTAATAAGTCCAACACAATTTCCGTGGTACTACACCTGGATTTTTCCGCTTTTAGTTTTTCGCCCAAGAATATCTTTTTTGATTTACCCTGCTCTATTGCCGTTGTACCAACTAAACAAATACTGGGAGTACTTTATTTACATTCAGCATTTGCCGGTTATACTTTTATTTTTATATGAAATAAAAAAAGGATATGGTTTTGGATTTTTTAATATGAGTGAGGAACATTACGTTAGCAATAATAAAAAGAATGGTTTATGAAGTTTTTAATTGTAGTATTCTTTGTTAGTACTGCACTACTATTGCTTAACAACTGCGATAGCACCGACCCAAAACTTGAACCTGAAATTACTCTTAAACTTGAAGATGTATCCTGCACCGAAGCGTGGTTACAATTAAAACGAACAATTTACAACTGCCTACAACAATAAATGTTTTAAAGAATAACACCATATCTCAGAATTTAGTCTGATCACAAAAGACACATTACTCTATATCGATTCTTTTACCAAACCAAACATATAAATTTACAAGTTGTAGCAATACTACCAATAACCGACAACAATAAAAATGAAGTGACTGCACAAACAATGGACACCACCAGCCACAACTTTTCCTGGCAAACTTTTAGTTTAGGTGAACACAGCAGCAGCATCCTTTACGATGTTGCAATTATTGATGAGAACAATATCTGGGCTGTTGGTGAGATTTATATGAATGATTCGCTTGGCAATCCTGATTCCACAATATACAATGCAGTGCATTGGAATGGCAACATTTGGGAGCTAAAAAGAATTAAAACTTTATTCAGCGGTAATTTAATAACGGTTCCCTTAGATGGTATTTTTGCTTTTTCTGCAACTGATATCTGGATGGTTGGTAGTTTACCAATCCACGGAGATGGGGCTAACTGGACAATGTATGATCTTAGATCAGCCGTTGATCCTAATTTATCACTAACTAAAGTTTGGGGATCAAGAAGTAATGATATTTATTTTGTTGGAAGGAATGGCAGTATTGCCCACTACAACGGCAGCAGTTGGACAAAGATTGAGAGCGGAACCAGCATAGATTTTCAAGATATTTGGGGAATTAAAAATGAAGATGGAAACGTTTAAAATATATAGCAGCAGATAACCATATGTTAAAACTTGATGACAGAATAAAATATCATCTATAAATGTTGCCCAGAATATGATATTATTATCTATTTGGGGACAGACACCTTATCTACTTTATACTGCAGGGTATGGTGTCGTACTTTACAAAAATTATGAATGGGAGAGTTTAAACATTAGTAGTATAAATCATATGTATAAAGTACGTGGCCAAGATTTCAATGATGTTTATGGAATTAGTTCACCTGGAAATGTAGTACATTATTTTAACGGACAAAGATGGACAACAATAAATACTGAAACCGAAAATAAATTTTGGAATTTGAGTATAAAAGATAACTTAGTTGTTGCTGTTGGCTATCAACTGGATCAAGCTGTTATAACAGTTCTTAAAAAATAAAACATAAAGAGGTAGAAGACGCCACCAGAGAACTAGAATGCATTCAAATTGGTGTTGGTAACAAAAAAATAGTTATTCTTTTAATAGAGGATTTTACAATGTCAAAAAAAATAATTGTCTTTGTTTTAGGATTATTATGTGTGCCTTCTTGCGATACGTTAAATGAATCTGATGTGTTTTATAAATATCTAATTACAGTTGAAACAAACATAGATAGTCTGAGAATAGATAACACTTATCTAAATTCAAATACGATATATCCATATGATATTAATATAGGTTATGCAATGGGTGGCGTAGGTGGCACAATACTAAAAATTTATCCTATTTTGGATATAGGTTTTATTCACTTCAAACTTTTTCGTGGCAAAGAATATGATAACATTCCTAATACTATTTTTTTGGACTCATTAACTATAAATACACCTATAGATACAACAATGGTTGCTTTTAGTCTTGGAAATGGAACGAATTTAATATTTGTTAAAACAAGTTATTAACTTATTTGGCTGTCACGGTCGCACCGTGACACAATGAATTCAGGGAATCGTCTA
>CAVOPZ010000002.1:0-17745 GCA_963698205.1 uncultured Ignavibacteriaceae bacterium
TATTTTGAACATTCTTATTTAATTTATTAGTGCCGTATAGTATTAAAATGTTTAAAGTCCTCATCTCAGTAAAATCAGATTGAAAATGATTAACATAATTGCTATGGTAACAAGAATTATTAATCCATAGACAATAAACTCAAGCTTCTTTGCACTTTTTTTTATTTGAAGATCAGATTGATTTTTTTTATCAACGGAACTTTGATATAAGCGCTTCATCATTTAAATCTTTCTGCTTTATTTAATTTTTAGGAAACTGTGATATTGACAGTTATTTATATATGCAAAAGTAGAATTTTAGAGGTGCGGCAAATTGCTTTTTTGTTTTAATCTTTTGCTTTTTTGATGCAAAATGAAAAAAGATAATTTGCCCAATGTTAATTATTGGTCATTTAGAATTGTTGAAGTAAGTGAATCCGTTTTGATTTGTTAAATGAAATTCTGAGGGCAAGCAATTGAAATGTTTTTGAAATGCTCGTGTAAATTGAGCCGGACTACCAAATCCTACCTCTAATGCAATTTGGGTGATGCTAAGCTTGTTTTCTAAAATCATTTGAGCAGCGCGTTTTAGTTTATAAATTCTAATAAACTCACCCGGACCTTGACCAACTATTGCATTAAGTTTTCTGTTAAGCTGACTGCGGCTTACAAAAAGTTCTTCAGCAAGATTTTCACTCGTAAAGTTTTCATTTTGCAAATGAGTTTCGATAATCTTTATAATCTTTTCTATAAATTCTTTATCAAAAGAATTTGTTGTGATTGATTCAGCATTCGCATTAATCTCTTTGCTGAATTTTTCTTTAAGCAGTTTTCGCTGTTGTATAAGATTTTTAATTCTGATTGATAATTCTTCGAAATCAAACGGCTTGGTAATATAGTCGTCAGCTCCGGTCTCTAATCCATCCAGTCTGCTTTGGTGCGTTGCTTTTGCAGTTAAGAGAATAACAGGAATGTGACTTGTCTTCCAATCGGTTTTTACTTTTTTGCACAGTTCAAAACCATCCATTACCGGCATCATAACATCGCTGATAATTAAATCCGGTAAATTATTTATTGCAATTTCAAATCCTGCTGAACCATTTTCAGCTTGTAAAACATTGTAATCTTGTTTAAGTAAGCCCTCAACATAATTTCTTACATCGATTGAATCTTCCACCAATAAAATAATTTGTTTTGTTTTGGATATTTGGGTTTCGGTTGAAAGATTGGTTAAATCATCAAATATTTTATTTTCTGATTTTGTTTCATCAACCAATCCAATGCTAAAATTCTTTAGTTCACTTTCTGCAAGCAATGGAATTATAAGTGTAAAATCTGTTCCTTCGCTTTCAATGCTTTTAACATTAATATCCCAACCGTGTAAAGCTGTTAGTTCCTTAACTAGAGCTAAACCAATGCCCGAGCCTCCAAAATTTCTTTTGGTTGAATCATCAACCTGAAAAAATCTATCAAATATTTTTGATTGATTTTTTTGGGATATCCCAATTCCCGAATCACATATTGAAACTTTTGCAATTTGTTTTTTCCCAACGGTTTCTTTTAAAATTTCAACACTAACTACTCCACCAATATCTGTAAATTTAAATGCATTATTCAGCAAATTATTAATAATTTTTTCAAATTTATCTTTATCAAGCATTGCAAATGCTGATTCGACATTAGAATTAAAATTTAACTTAATGTTTTTTTGTTCTGCAAGCGGAATGAAAAAAATTGAAAATGATTTGACTAAGTTTATTAGATCATAGCACTCTTTCTTAAGCGGAATTGACTCTGATTCTAAATGGGATAGTTCTAAAAGCTGATCTATTAACTGTTGAAGTTTTTCTGTGTTTCTTAACAGCATTGAATAATACTCTTTAAGATTATCTTTTATTCTACCTCGTAACAATTCTTCAATCGGACCTTTAATTAACATTAATGGAGTTCTGAATTCGTGTGAGATGTTAGCAAAAAATCTTGATTTCATCTGCTCAACCTCACGTAAATGATATGCTTCAAACTCTCGCATTTTTAATTCTTGCTGCAAACGAGTTCTGTTTGATTGAAATTTTATGATTGCCCAAATTCCAAAAACAAAAACAAAAAAGTAAAGGATAATTGCCCAGATTGTTTGCCACCAGGGGGGAGTTATACCAACTTTAACTGAAGTTACTTTATCACTCCAAATTCCATCACTGTTTGTAGATTTTACTTTAAATGTATAACTGCCAGGATTCAAATTAGTATATGTAATAAATCTTCTTGAACCGCTTTGTATCCAGTCCTTGTCAAATCCTTCCATCATATATGAATATATAATTGAGCCAGGATTATTAAAATCAAGCGCAGCAAACTGAAATGAGAAAACATTTTGAGTGTGAGATAAGGATATTACTCCGGTGCTAAAAATAGTTTTTGATAAAGCAGAATTTGATGCCGGTTTAATTGATTTATTGAAGATTAGAAAATCAGTAAGCATAACATCAGGTTTGTAGGATGATTGTTCAATAGATCTTGGGTTAAAATAATTTAATCCGGCAGTGCTGCCCAAAATAATCAAATCGTCATCATACTTTAAGCCAGCAGAAAAATTAAAATCGTTTCCAATTACACCATCTGCAGAGTTAAAGTTGATAAATATATTTTTATCGGTATCATATAAAGAAATTCCGGAACTTGTGCCTAACCATAAATTTCCTTTCCCATCTTCAACAATTGATTTGATTGAATTATCTGCCAAACCGTTTTGTGTTGTGTAGTGCATTGCTTTTTTAATTTTGGGAAGGGGTGAATTTATGGAAGCTAAATTATCAATGACGATTTTATTTAATCCGTTACTAGTTCCAATCCAAAGTATCGTTTCATCATCTGAGTTTGTATTTATTGAAGATTCGCAAATTGAGTAAATGCTGTTACTGTTTAATCCTTGTTGGTTTTGGGAATCTGAATCAAGACGATAAAATATTCCGCCATTCGATTGATCAAAAAGATTTAAACCGCCGCCGCTTGTTCCAATCCATATTCTGGATTTACTGTCTTGATAAATTACCCAAACATCATCGTGGCTTATTGATTTGTTATTATTGCTCACATGATGATAATGTGTTAGTTCTTTGTTTGATAAATGAAATCTTGCTAATCCTACACCCCACGTGCCTATCCAAAGGTTATTCTTATCATCTACTAAAAGTGATTTGATAAAATTTCTTGACTGAGAAATAATAATAGCTTTTAGAATATCGTGATTTACTACTTTGTTGTTTTTTAAGTTTAACTGAAAAAGTCCCTGACCATAAGTTCCAATCCAAACGTTTTCGGATTTATCCTGTGCAAGAGACCAGATGTTTTCTTTTGAAAGTTGCGGATGTTTATTTAATTCAATTCCTTTTAAAGATTTAATTGAATAAATTAAACCATTATCAGTTCCAACGATTAAATTTCCATTGCTGGTATTAAGAAGTGTTGTTGTGTTTTGAGAATTTAGTTTTGCTGTTTCAAAATCAAAAGGCATTGAAAGGAATGTACTGTTGAACTTATTGTTTTTTGAAGTAAAGAAACTCAAACCTTTATTTGTTGCTATCCACAAAACACCTGAACGATCTTTATAAATTTTATTAATCTGATTACTGGCAATGCTGTTTGGATTAGTTTTATCTGGTAAGTATCTGTTAAACTTATTTTGAGTTAGATTATACCTTAATAATCCGGCATAAGAATTTATCCACAAAATCTTTTCATCATTTATAATTTCTTCAAGTACAATGCCGGTACCGGTACCAAACTGAAGATTATCGGGATTGGGTATTGATATTTTTTCAAATTTTTTTTGCGAAATTTTCAGAAAGGTTAATCCATTCGCTGTCCCGATATAAAATTTATCCCTGTCTATTGAGGATGGTGTTATTCCCCAAATTAAGTTGTCGCTTAAACTATTTGGATCTTCTTTTTGAGAATAAAACTTCTCAAACTTAGTTGCATCTTTGCCTGGATTGATTTTATTCAATCCATAAAAAGTTCCAATCCAAAAATTTCCAAGTCCATCTTCAACGATTGCCGAAATTAAGTTGTTACTTAAAGTAGTTGGATCTTCAGGATTTAATGACCAGTGATCTATTCTCCCGGTTTTAGGATCTAATTGATATAAACCACTTCTATATGTCCCAATCCAAACAAATCCTTTTTTATCAATGTGCAAAACGTTGATAGGATTTTCTTTCGTTATGTTAGATTTTATTTCCCACTTAGTAAATTTATCAAGTACTGGATCATAACGATTTACAAATCCATTTTTAGTGCCAATCCACAAATTGCCATTTGCATCTTCTGAAAATGATAAAATGCTATTATCCGAAATTGAATTTTTATCCAGTGGATTGTTTCTGTAAATCTTAAACTCATATCCGTCAAAACGATTTAAACCATCATCTGTAGCAAACCATAAAAAACCATATCTGTCTTGAAAAATATCTGAAACGTAATTGTTTGATAATCCGTTGTTTGATGTAAGATGATTAAAAATAATTGACTGAGAATATAAATCAGTCACAAAGGCAGATAAAAAGATTATGCAAAAAAATTTAAAATGTATTTTAGTACAAAATCTAATAATAGATGCAGGTAAACTATTTTTATTGCAGTAAACCATCACGGTAATAGATTAAATAATTAAATAGAATACTCAACTACAAACAAACACTTTTTTATCAAATTTGCAAGCAAAGTTGACATGAAACGATTATTGCCCAAGTTAAATAAATATTAAAATCCTTTGTTTGTCTTTAAAATATTATCACTAATGAGTATGTTTATAAAAACAACAGGAAAAAAAATGAAATATATATACCTAACTTTTATTGTAACTATTGTATGTGCGTTTGCCTCGGCAAACACTTTTGCTCAATGGTCAAGCAATCCGGCTGTTAATCTTGCTGTGTGTGATACTACCGGTGAACAAGCTCTTGCCAAAATCGGATCTACCTCTGATGGTGGCTGTTATATTTCCTGGTTTGATAATAGAAGCGGAAGTTATGCTGTATATCTTCAACGATTGGATCCGCTTGGAAATAAATTATGGGCACCAAACGGATTGCTTATAAGTAATAACCCTCAATCAACTTCCCTAGTAGATTATGATTTGTTGGTTGATACTGATGATCACGCAGTTATCGTATTTACAGATACAAGGAACGGAGGTGACTTAAACGTTTTTGCATATCGTATTTCACCAACCGGTAATTTTGTTTGGGGAATCAACGGAATCAGCTTATCCGGTTCTACAGATTTTCAAGCTAATCCGAAACTTGCACAAACTGATGATGGAAATATTGTTGTTGCTTGGATAATTGCCGCGGCAAGATATCAGGTTGGACTGCAAAAAATCTCACTGGCAGGAACTAAAATTTGGGGAACAAACCCAATCGTTCTTCAATCTGCAACCGAAGGTTATAGTTATCCTGATCTTGTTCAGTCTGACAGCGGTGGTGTTATCTTATTTCACACAGCTGTAACCGGAACTTTTCCTGCTCAGACAGTAAAGCTGCGAGCTAAGAAAATTTCCTCATCAGGAACAGTAAGCTGGAATACTAATATTCAGGATCTTGGAACGATTGCTGCTTTCACAGTTCCAAAGGTTTATTCTGACAGGAACAGCGGTGGTTTGATAGCATGGCACGATGACCGTGATAACAATTCATTACAAAGCGGATTTGTACAAAGAGTTTCATCAAGTGGATCACTGTATTTTCCTGTTAATGGAGCTGAAGTGTCCTTGAAGGCAAATCGTCACAAGTTTAATCCTGTTGTTGCTTTTGATGATTCTGCAAATGCAACTTATATTTTCTGGATGGAGACAGAACCGAATCAAAATCAAAACGGAATAAGCGGGCAAAAATTATCTTTAAATGGAACAAGACAATGGACGGATAACGCAAAAATATTTAAAGATTTAAGTGTTCCGTTTTCAACGTCAATAAGTTATTTAACCTCAGAAATTGGTACTGGTAGAGCATACTTATTTTATCTTGAAGGAAGTGCCTCGGGATTAAATGATAAAGTTGAGGGATTTGCTTGTGATGCAAACGGAAGTTTCTTATGGCCGGGAAATTTTGTAATTCTTTCCAATCCAACCAGTGACAAATTACAAATGGTTTCTACCGTAGATGTTTATAAAAATTGTAAACTCGTCTGGGGTGACAATAGATTAGATGCACAAGGGATTTATGGACAAGACATTAATCCTTTGGGTGAACTGGGCAATTCAATTATACCAGTAGAGCTTACTTCGTTTACTGCTAATGTTGTAAATGGAAATGTGCAATTGAATTGGGCTACAGCAACAGAACTCAACAATTCCGGATTTAGCATAGAAAGAAAGCAAGTCCTCAGTCAACAGTCTTCAGTTGGCAATTCAGAATGGACTGAATTGGGATTTGTTAATGGTACACGGTACAACATCCGAATCACATTCTTATTCTTTTATTAGATAATAATTTATTCAATGGAAATTATATCTACAGATTAAAACAAATAGATTTTGATGGGTTATTTTCATATTCCAACGAAGTTGAAGTTGACTTAAGCTTACCGATATCATTTAAGCTTGAGCAGAATTATCCTAATCCATTTAATCCGGTAACAAAAATCAGTTGGCAGTCACCAATTAGCAGCTGGCAATCTATAAAACTGTATGATGCACTCGGAAGGGAAATTGAAACCATAGTTGAAGGCTATTTTGAAGCTGGTTTTCAATCCAAATTGTACATCATAAATTCTGCATTACCAAGCGGTGTCTATTTCTATAAGCTTCAAGCAGGAACTTTTGTTGAGACTAAGAAAATGATTCTAATGAAATAAACAAGTAAAAGCTAAAGAAAGAAACAAAAAGGCACGATCAAT
Source organism: uncultured Ignavibacteriaceae bacterium (assembly GCA_963698205.1). GTDB lineage: Bacteria > Bacteroidota > Ignavibacteria > Ignavibacteriales > Ignavibacteriaceae > IGN3. The sequence goes on from CAVOPZ010000002.1 coordinate 6,877, forward strand.
CGTGCCTTTGCTGTTTACACAATGTAACATCTTAATATTAAGACAAGCAAAACAATTCAAAACAACTTCCACAGATAAATAGTTTCATATTACAAAATCTTTCTCTGCGGGAACTTTAAAACCTCACTTGTAGTTATGTTGTTAAATCTTGAACTACTAAATAACAACTAATTATATTATAAACGAAAGGAAATACCATGAGAAACATAAAAATTCTATTGGTGGTTTTATTTGCTCTTTATTTTTCAGATTCTTATGCTCAAACAGCCAGAGTGCAGGTAATTCATAATTCTGCAGATGTTTTAGCAAGTACCGTTGATATCTATATAAATGGCGCTATTGCTATTCCTGATTTTTCTTTCCGTGCGGCGACTCCGTTTTTAGATTTGCCGGCAGGTGTTAGTTTAAACATCGGTGTTGCGCCTGGTAATAGTACTTCAGTAACCGATACACTCAAGAATTTCCCAGTTGTACTTACTGCAAATGAAAAATATGTTGTAATTGCAAATGGTTTATTAACTGGTGGATATCTTCCAAATCCTGATGGTAGAAATACTGCATTTACCCTGTTGGTAAAATCAATGGCCAGAGAAGTTGGAACGGGAAGTGGAGTTGATTTATTTGTGGTACATGGTTCAACCGATGCTCCAACTGTTGATGTTAAGGTGCGTGAACTTTCCAGTGCTACTATTGTAGATAATGCAGCGTATAAAGATATCACTCCGTATCTTACTGCTCCGGCTCAAAGCTTAACATTGGATTTATATCTTGGTAACGGTGTTAATTATGTTGCATCATTTACAGCTCCCTTATCAGGACTAGGTGGTGGTGCAGCGGCAGTGTTTGCATCTGGTTTCTTAGATCCAACTGGAAATCAAAATGGTGCAGCATTTGGATTGTTCGCTGCATTAGCGAACGGAACAGTTGTTCAACTAGCTTCTGCTCCTGCGCCAAACGCTAGAGTACAGGTAATACATAACTCTGCAGACATATTAGCAGGCAGCGTTGATGTTTATGTTAATGATGCTTTATCAATTCCTGATTTTGCTTTCAGAACAGCAACTCCATTTATAGATTTACCTGCGGGAGTTACCTTAAACATTGGTATAGCTGCAGGTAATAGTTCATCTGTAAACGATACTTTAAAAAACTTTCCTGTTATACTATCAGCAGATGAAAAATATGTTGTAATTGCAAATGGTTTATTAACTGGTGGATATCTTCCAAATCCTGATGGAAGAAACACAGCGTTTACGTTATTTGTAAAAACAATGGCAAGGGAAGTTGGAACTGGAAGCGGAGTTGATTTATTTGTTTTACATGGATCAACAGATGCACCTACTGTTGATGTTAAAGCGAGAGAAGCAGGTGACTTGGTTTTAGTAAATGATGCATCTTACAGTGATATTACTCCTTACTTCTCTGTTCCTGCTGGAAACTATACATTAGATATATATCTTTCTGATGGTACAACTTTGGTCGCTTCGTTTATCGCTCCTTTAGCTGGATTGGGTGGTGGATCTGCAGCTGTATTCGCTTCAGGATTTCTAAATCCATCAGGCAACCAGAATGGTGCGCCATTTGGTTTGTTTGCAGCACTTGCTAATGGAACTGTTGTACCTTTATCTCCTGGCGTTTTGCCTGTTGAATTAAGTTCCTTTACTGCAAAAGTAAATGGTACCGATGTTACACTAAATTGGTCAACTGCAACTGAAACAAATAACAATGGATTTGAGGTTCAAAGAAAATCCGGAAAAGATTTTACAACTATTGGTTTTGTCAGAGGCAAAGGAACTACAACCGAAGTTCAGAATTACTCTTTTTCAGAAACCAAACTTCCAGTCGGTAAATATTCATATAGATTAAAGCAAATTGATTTTAACGGATCTTTTGAATATTCAGGTATTGTTAATGTTGATCTGTATTCGCCAACAGAATTTGTTTTAGATCAGAATTACCCTAATCCATTTAACCCCTCAACATTTATTAGTTACAGCTTACCGCAAAACTCTTTTGTAACTCTTAAAGTTTATGATGTGCTTGGTAATGAAGTAACAACACTGGTTAATGAAATAAAATCTGCAGGCAAATATGACGTAAGATTTGATGCCAGCAACCTAAGTAATGGTGTTTACCTTTATTCATTACAGGCAGATAACTTTACATCAACCAAAAAGATGATCTTAATAAAATAATTTTATTTTCCAAGAAGGGCGTCATATGGACGTCCTTCTAATTTATTTTTTCTGTCTCACTAAGTTTTTCAAGATCAACAATCGTTTCTCCACTTTCATCTGTTGAAAAGGCGCGGATAAATTTTGACATCCCATACAATCTCATCATACTTATAAGAATTTCTTGTAATAACATGTTGTGAAAAACTGTCATCAAATCCCTTTATCATTATTAATAACTCAGCTTCAAGGTCCTTAAGCTCATCTTCTTTTTTACCAAAGATTGGGCTTTCTTCATCTATCGGATGAACGATTGTCCAGGGCAATGGAAAGAAATAGACAAATTTTATTTCCAGCTTAAGAGGAAAATATTTTCTGGTAAATTGATTGTTGGTTTTATCCAGAAATGTCATCATTGCATTCGCTTCCATTTCCATCATAACATTTGGACGGGCATTTGCAACACGAAACATCAATGCTTTGCTATCTTTAAAAGGAGTGATAATTGCTTTGTCACTAAAAATAATCTTTGCTGACGGTTTTGAAAACCTACCATAAAGCAATCCTGTTGCCAATGCAAAACTTAAAATCCCCGTCATAGATTCAAGTGATGCAATAATGTTCGATGCAATTCCTGTTGGATGCATTCCGCCATAACCAACAGTTGCAAAAGTTTGAACACTAAAGAAAAAAGTATTTAGAAATGATTGTATTCCATCCTGAGCAGAAGCATTAACCAGGTTTTCAATTCCTGCAAGCTGATAAAGTACAGCAAATAATAAATTAACTGATATAAATCCCGCAAAGACAATTAAAAGAAACTTTGGCCATGAGATGTTAATAAGATAATGGAAAGCATTAACCGATGAAAGCCCGCCGCCAATTCTTTTAATATTGAATGAGCCATCCTTATTTATTATTCGTTTGGTGTGCTCTAAAATATTTTTCACCAAGTCCCGGGTCTTGTGATTGCTTAAACATATTTCTCTTAATTAGTTATTGATTTAGTGTCGTGAAGATATGAAACGAATTAGATATTTGCTGTGATTTTTGACTAAGCATTTGGGAAATACAATCCTTTGATTGTTTAATAAGCCGTTTATCAAAAGTTTCTTGCCGTTGAAAATTTGTTTATCTAAGTTTTGCCTGAAAGGTTTTATTTATTGATAAAATGAGCCAAGAAAACCCTACAAAAAAACCCGAACAGAGATTTCACCAAATCATTCGTGAGGATATTAGAAATATAAATCTGAAGAAGGATCTCCGGAACGAATACAAAAACCTAAGTGCATTTTATCTTGATTCAGAAAAAAGAGCCCGCCTTGAATCAATGACTTCATTTCAAAAATGGATAAACAAAACCGGATGGCTTTTAAAAAGTATGTTTCTTCATCTAACCCATTTGCGACGTATCCTGGTTCTTGTAGGTGTTCTATTTCTATTATTAAGCAGATGTGTTTCAATAAATGATAACTCGGTTACTACTAATGAGGGATTATTGGGTGGAATCTTGATATTATTTGTTCTCTTTCTTGAACTGAAAGATAAGCTGCTTGCTAAAAATGAACTTGAAGCCGGTAGAAAAGTTCAGCAAGCATTAATGCCGGAACAAAATCCGGATATTGCTGGATGGAGTATCTGGCTGTTTACTCGTCCTGCTAACGAAGTAGGCGGTGATCTTGTTGATTATTTACGGCTGGATGAAAACAAGACTGTTTTAACTATTGCTGATGTTGCAGGCAAAGGACTTCAAGCTGCACTTATGACATCAAAACTGCAGGCAACGATTCGTGCACTTGCAACAGAAATTAATTCTCTTTCAGATATTGGCAAAAAAATTAATAAAATCTTTCATCGCGATAGTTTACCGAATTTATTTGCATCAATGCTTTTTATCCAGATTGATTCCGATTCGGGCAAAATAAATTTTATAAATGCCGGTCACTTCCCTCCGCTTATCGTTAACGACAAAGAGATTAAAGAACTTTCCAAAGGTGATATTGCTCTTGGACTTGTTTCAAATGCAGAATACAATGAGCAGGCATTGTTACTTGAACAAAACGAAATATTTATCGCATATTCAGATGGAGTGTTTGAGGCAAAAAATGAATATGGTCAGTTCTTTGGAATGGATAGATTTCAGAAGTTAATTAAAAACTCATCTAACAATTCCCCAAAACAAATAGGCGAATATATTGTTTCGCAGCTTGAACAATTTATTGGTGATTCCACTACTAATGACGACATATCTTTAATTATAATGAAAAGAAATAAAGAGAATTCATAACCGTTTTATTTTTCGTCCTGTCATTCCCGCGAAGGCAGGAATCTCTTTTGATTTTTACTTTTTATTATTTATTTCAAACTAATGACTGAAGACTTCAACTGTTAAATCCATATTTTTAACTATCAAAAAATAAGGAATTGAGAGAATGGAAAATCTTGTATTAACTGACAAAAACATTTATCCGACCGAAGAAGTTATTTTTTCTCACATTAAAAAATTAAAAACAACCTGGAACTCAGTGTTCAAGTACATTCATACAAATCATCCGGAACTGAATGAAGAGTGGCGATATTACAACGATGGTAAAAGCTGGCTGTTAAAAGTTACAATCAAAACAAAAACAATTTTCTGGCTTGTAGTTGTTGCCAATTCATTCCAAATGACTTTTTATTTTAGTGAAAAAGTTGTGCAATCATTTTCAGAATTATCACTTTCAAAAACACTCGATAAAAAAATTAAGGAAAGTAAAAAAGTTGGTAAATCTACAGCCTTAACTTTTTTAATGAGTGATAAACAAAACATTGAACTCGTTAAAGAAGCTATCGAGTTAAAAATAAAAACAAAATAAAGAACTGCACACTGCCCGCTAAAGACTTCAAGTCCTAATTGTAAATTTTTCATTTTTAAAGAGATTCCCGCTCACGCGGGAATGAGATTACAGTCCCTTTCCTTATTTTTACACATTACATAAACAAAAGAAAGTATAAATGAGCGCAGAAGTAAACAAAATTATTTACTCAATGGTTGGGGTAAGCAAATTTTATAACAATAAACCGATCCTAAAAGATATTTACCTCTCATACTTCTACGGTGCAAAGATTGGTGTTATCGGTTTAAACGGATCAGGTAAATCATCACTACTAAAAATTCTTGCCGGAGTTGATAAAAACATAAACGGAGAAACAGTTGTGTCTCCCGGTTTTACAATCGGCTATCTTGAACAGGAACCGCACGTTGATGAAACTAAAACCGTAAGAGAAATTGTGCAGGAAGGTGTTCAATCAATTGTTGATCTGCTAAGAGAGTACGATGAAATAAATGCAAAGTTTGCAGAACCGATGGATGATGATGAAATGACAAAGCTTCTTGAACGACAAGGCGAAGTTCAGGAAAAACTTGAAGCAATGGGCGGATGGGATCTTGATGCACGACTTGAAATGGCGATGGATGCTTTGCGCTGTCCGCCTTCAGATACTTTGTGTAAAATTCTTTCCGGCGGAGAGCGAAGACGTGTTGCACTTTGCAGATTGCTTCTTCAAAAGCCGGATATTCTTTTACTCGATGAACCAACAAACCATCTTGATGCTGAAACAGTTGCGTGGTTAGAACATCATCTTGCAAAAGTATGAAGGAACAGTTATAGCAGTAACACACGATAGATATTTTCTTGATAACGTTGCCGGATGGATACTTGAACTTGATCGCGGTGAAGGAATTCCGTGGAAAGGAAATTATTCTTCGTGGCTTGAGCAGAAACAGGAAAGATTGCGTGTTGAAGAAAAACGTGAAAGCGACAGACAAAAAACTTTACAGCGCGAACTTGAATGGATAAGAATGAGTCCGAAAGCACGTCACGCAAAATCACAATCAAGAATTACTTCTTATGAAAATCTTCTTAAGGAAGAAAAAGAAAAAGGACAAAAAGATCTTGAGCTTTACATTCCCGTTGCAGAACGTCTTGGCGATATTGTAATCGAAACAGAAAAACTTAGCAAAGCTTACGGCGATAATATTTTAATTGATGATTTAACATTTTCAATTCCTCCCGGCGCGGTTGTAGGAATTATTGGTGCAAACGGGGCTGGTAAAACAACTTTGTTCAGAATGATTACAGGACAGGAAAAACCGGATAGCGGAAATATTAAAATTGGCTCAACTGTTAAGTTGTCTTATGTTGATCAATCAAGAGATGCTTTGAATCCGGAAAAAAGTATCTGGGAATTAATCTCCAACGGAGAAGATACAATTATGCTTGGCAACAGGCAGGTAAACTCACGTGCGTATGTTGCACAGTTTAATTTCTCCGGTGCAGATCAGCAGAAAAAAGTTAGTATGCTTTCGGGTGGAGAAAGAAACCGCGTGCATCTTGCAATGATGTTAAAGCAAGGCGCAAATGTTATTCTGCTTGATGAACCAACAAACGATCTTGATGTAAATACTTTGCGTGCACTTGAAGAAGGAATTGAAAAATTTGCGGGATGTGTTTTGGTGATAAGTCACGATAGATGGTTTTTAGATAGAATATCAACACACATTTTAGCATTTGAAGATGAAAGTAAAGTTGTTTGGTTTGATGGAAACTATTCCGAGTACGAAGAAAAACGAAAAGAAAGATTAGGCATAGAAGCAGATCAGCCGCATAGAATTAAGTATAGACATTTAACAAGAAGTTAGAGTGATTGAGTTGGTCCCATACGGACAATATGTTTGTAGATTAGGAAGAAATAGAATTAAAAAGCTCCATCGGAGCGATCTGTTTATTAAGTATTAAAAAATAGGACGTCCCTACAGGACTAGCATTTGTTAACCGTATATTGTTACAACCAGTCCGTTCCTACGGAACTTGTAAATGAAATGATTAAGTTTTAATGTTAAGTTTGAATTTACTTCATTGGGAGTAAAAGGCTTATAATAAAATTTCACGCATAGATGTGAATTGACAGAAAGAAGTATTCTAATAATTGCTCCGTTAGGAGCTTACTGTTTGTAATAAAAGAACAGACGAAAAAATTGTAGTCCCATCGGGACGACCTGTTAATAAAGAACTGAAATAAAATTTGGCAAACACATATTCACAAGTTTACCTTCACATTGTCTTTGCGGTTAAAGGAAGACAAAATCTTATTGGTACAGAAATAAGAGAAGAATTGCACAAATACATAACAGGCATTGTTACTAATCGTGATCAAAAACTACTTTCCATTTTTTGCATGCCAGACCACACACATATACTTATTGGTATAAAACCATCCATCAATATTTCTGATTTTGTCAGAGATATTAAAGCTGGTTCATCAAAATTTATAAATGAGAAAAAACTGATTAAGGGAAGATTTAACTGGCAGGAAGGATTTGGAGTATTCTCTTATTCACGAAGTCAGATTGATACAGTAATAAAATACATTCAAAATCAGGAGAAGCATCATCGTAAGAAAACATTTAAAGAGGAGTACGTAGAGTTTCTTAAAAAGTTTTCAGTTCAGTATGATGAAAAGTATTTGTTTGAGTGGATTGATGTATAACTTAATTAGTAACTAAAGGTCGCTCCGATGGAGCTAATTATATATACTGTTACTATATTATTACAAACAGTTCGTTCCTACGGAACTTATTAATAAAATGATTTTTACTTTGGAGCTAATGAGTAGTAAGTCGTTTGCAAATAATAGTCCATACTAAAGTAAGTGAGTCAATTTATTTTTACTCCGTTAGGAGTAAACTGTATGTAACAAGAGACAAATAAAAATTAGACAAGCTCCATAGGAGCGATCTGTTTTGGGTCTAAAAGTTTTTAATAGTGTCATAGTTTCTTTGAATAAAATGAATATTTTCACGCAGAGAAAGAATTATTAAGTTTGAATTAAACGATCTTATAAATAACTATTTACTAACTATCAGGAAAGGCTCGGGTTACATTATGAAAAAATTATTATTCTTTGTTCTGGCTTTAACATTCATCATTGCGTGCTCAAAGACTGAAGAGAAAAAAGTAGAGGGCACTGATCAACAAACTGTTACTACGCAGGAAGCTCCGAAACCTGTTGTTAGTCAGAGATATGGAGTAAAATCCGGTGTAATTTTTTATAATGCACCAATGGACACAAAACAGGAATTATATTTTGATGATTACGGCGCAAAAGAAGTCTCAATTACTTCTATTGATTTGGGAATTGCCAAATCAAAATCAATTGAAATAAGAAAAGACGGATTCAGCTATACATACGAAGAAGGAAAAACTGAAGGCACAAAAAAAGCCTGGTATGCTGCTGCCAGTACCGATTATTCAAAAGCTGATCCCAAAACCATTGAGCGTTATAAAATTAAAGATCTTGGGACTGAAACTATCGCAGGTAAAGAGTGCAAGAAATTCAGTGCCGCATTTGGTAATACGCCAATCGTTTCCTGGACGTGGAATAACATTCTTATAAAATCAGTAACTAAAATGGGCGGGGCAGATTTTGTTATTGAAGCTACAAAAATTCAGGATGGTGGTGTTGATTCCAAAATATTTGAATTGCCGGCTGGTGTAACTTTTAAAGAAATGTAATTTTATAGATTTGTATTGTGTCTTGGCGCCTTTGCGAGGAAAAATTTCTAACAGAGACGCTAAGGCGCTAAGAAATTGATGATTATTTTATAAGCATCATTTTTTTTGTTTGAACAAAATTGCCGGCTTTAAGTTGATAAAAATATATCCCGCTTGGCATTGTAGCATTTACAATATACAATTTAGAATGAATACCTGATTCATAAAATCCTTCAGCTATGGTTTCAATTTCTCTTCCGATTGCATCATAAAGTTTGATTGATTGCCAACTGCTGATTGGTGACTGCCAACTGATCTTTGTACTTGGATTGAATGGATTAGGATAATTTTGTTCAAGAATAAATTCTGTTGCCGTAATTTGTTAGTGTCATTAATATCCAGTTACTATTGAATCCACAATAGAATAAGTAGCCCAGCCATCTGTTGTTTTATAAATATGATTTAAATTTATCAGATAGGAGTTATTGGGATCAAAAAGCTCCAGGTTTGTGTTTCTATCTTCCCAATGCACTAAATGTTTGTTGAGTATTCCATGTAACGCCATTATTATTTGTCCTCATTATGCTGTTCCAATTTACTACCCACCCTTCTTGATAACCATAAAATTCCAAATCCAAAGCACCACCATCCCAACAATATACATTCTCCCAGTTAGTTCCAGCACTTGTAGTTTTTGTAATAGAAAAACTGCCCCCTAGGCCCCTAGGGGACTCATTAAAAGTGCCAATTATGGCTGCAAAGGGATTCAGCACACAAATTTTATCATAATAAACAGATTCATTCAATCCTCCTACTTCAAAATAAGAAGGGTCCCAGCTTTTTCCCTCATTCGTTGTTTTATAAATATAACGAGCTTGCGTTATTAAATTTGGACTTGTATGACTAAAGCATAAATATCCAATTGAATCTTTATAAAAAGAGATATCGTATATATGTTGTAAAGTATCTGTTACTAAGCCCCAACTCTGTCCTCTATTAAAACTTTTAAATAGTTTGCCGTAATTATTATACGCAAATCCAATTGAATCATTAGCAAATACAATATTGTATCCATATAAAACAGGAGGAAATTCATATTCGTGTATCCAGCTTAATCCACCGTCAATAGTATAAAATAAGCGATTACTCAAGATGAGCCATCCGTTTTGTTCATCTATAAAAAATATTTTACCGGAAGTATCTATTTCCGAGTAATTAATTGGAATCCAATTTTCTCCAGCATTTGTTGTTTTCCACAAATACCCGTTGGTGCTTAAAATCCAGCCGTTGTGATCATCAAGAAAAAATATATCGCTGTACTTGTGAATAGATTGTGGCAAGGAGTGTATGTTTGATAATATTACAAGTAAAAAGACTATTGTAAACCGTTTCATTTTATTCCCTTTAAAATGTTGGATTACTAAATAAATATTATAAGCGATTATAAGATAGCAATCGCCATTGCAAAGTCAACAGTTAAAAATTTATTTTCTATACTGCTTTATAAACTCTTCAACTTCAGGCAAGCCGCCCTGGTATATTAAATAACCATTGCTTGGTTCGCGCTCTGTAATTTCTCCTGCAATCGGAGTCAGCATAATTTCTTTTACTTTTTCAATATCATCTGTCTGCCCAAATGCCCAGCCGAGTTTCATATAAGCAACTTCAGGCAGCATATTAGCAGCCGGAACTACACCAAGCTCCATCATATCTCTTCCGGTATCGTAAACGTACATTTGAACATAACCCCAAAGTGTTTGAACAATCATATAAACAGCAACGCCTTTTTCTTTTGCACGTTTCAATGCCGGATAAAGTGGTTTGTTTACATGTCCAAGCCCGGTTCCGGCAATAACAATTCCTTTGTAGCCGTTGTGATAAATGAATCAATCATATCCGGCTTCATATTCGGATAGTAATAAACTATTGCAACTCTGTCATCAAATACTGCATTTACTTTTACATCGTTATCAAAATCTTCTTCGTTTATAATCATCACGAATCGGAGTTACTTTTTCTCTGCTTACAGTTGCAATAGGAATATCACCAATAGTTCTAAAGGTTGAACGATAATTCTAATGCATTTTCCTCACTCGTGTTCCGCGATGAAGCAATCCGTACATATCGCTGGTTGGACCAAACATACAAACCATTACCTCTGC
>CAVOPZ010000003.1:0-20183 GCA_963698205.1 uncultured Ignavibacteriaceae bacterium
TTGCAATTTCAAATCCTGCTGAACCATTTTCAGCTTGTAAAACATTGTAATCTTGTTTAAGTAAGCCCTCAACATAATTTCTTACATCGATTGAATCTTCCACCAATAAAATAATTTGTTTTGTTTTGGATATTTGGGTTTCGGTTGAAAGATTGGTTAAATCATCAAATATTTTATTTTCTGATTTTGTTTCATCAACCAATCCAATGCTAAAATTCTTTAGTTCACTTTCTGCAAGCAATGGAATTATAAGTGTAAAATCTGTTCCTTCGCTTTCAATGCTTTTAACATTAATATCCCAACCGTGTAAAGCTGTTAGTTCCTTAACTAGAGCTAAACCAATGCCCGAGCCTCCAAAATTTCTTTTGGTTGAATCATCAACCTGAAAAAATCTATCAAATATTTTTGATTGATTTTTTTGGGATATCCCAATTCCCGAATCACATATTGAAACTTTTGCAATTTGTTTTTTCCCAACGGTTTCTTTTAAAATTTCAACACTAACTACTCCACCAATATCTGTAAATTTAAATGCATTATTCAGCAAATTATTAATAATTTTTTCAAATTTATCTTTATCAAGCATTGCAAATGCTCATTCGACATTAGAATTAAAATTCAACTTAATGTTTTTTTGTTCTGCAAGCGGAATGAAAAAAATTGAAAATGATTTGACTAAGTTTATTAGATCATAGCACTCTTTCTTAAGCGGAATTGACTCTGATTCTAAATGGGATAGTTCTAAAAGCTGATCTATTAACTGTTGAAGTTTTTCTGTGTTTCTTAACAGCATTGAATAATACTCTTTAAGATTATCTTTTATTCTACCTCGTAACAATTCTTCAATGGGTAGCTTTAATTGACGCTTAATGGAGTTCTGAATTCGTGTGAGATGTTAGCAAAAAATCTTGATTTCATCTGCTCAACCTCACGTAAATGATATGTTTCAAACTCTCGCATTTTTAATTCTTGTTGCAAACGAGTTCTGTTTGATTGAAATTTTATGATTGCCCAAATTCCAAAAACAAAAACAAAAAAGTAAAGGATAATTGCCCAGATTGTTTGCCACCAGGGGGGAGTTATACCAACTTTAACTGAAGTTACTTTATCACTCCAAATTCCATCACTGTTTGTAGATTTTACTTTAAATGTCTAACTGCCAGGATTCAAATTAGTATATGTAATAAATCTTCTTGAACCGCTTTGTATCCAGTCCTTGTCAAATCCTTCCATCATATATGAATATATAATTGAGCCAGGATTATTAAAATCAAGCGCAGCAAACTGAAATGAGAAAACATTTTGAGTGTGAGATAAGGATATTACTCCGGTGCTAAAAATACGTTTTTGATAAAGCAGAATTTGATGCCGGTTTAATTGATTTATTGAAGATTAGAAAATCAGTAAGCATAACATCAGGTTTGTAGGATGATTGTTCAATAGATCTTGGGTTAAAATAATTTAATCCGGCAGCGCTCCCCAAAATAATCAAATCGTCATCATACTTTAAGCCAGCAGAAAAATTAAAATCGTTTCCAATTACACCATCTGCAGAGTTAAAGTTGATAAATATATTTTTATCGGTATCATATAAAGAAATTCCGGAACTTGTGCCTAACCATAAATTTCCTTTCCCATCTTCAACAATTGATTTGATTGAATATTCTGTCCAAACCGTTTTGTGTTGTGTAGTGCATTGCTTTTTTAATTTCGGGAAGGGGTGAATTTATGGAAGCTAAATTATCAATGACGATTTTATTTAATCCGTTACTAGTTCCAATCCAAAGTATCGTTTCATCATCTGAATTGTATTTATTGAAGATTCGCAAATTGAGTAAATGCTGTTACTGTTAATCCTTGTTGGTTTTGGGAATCTGAATCAAGACGATAAAATATTCCGCCATTCGATTGATCAAAAAGATTTAAACCGCCGCCGCTTGTTCCAATCCATATTCTGGATTTACTGTCTTGATAAATTACCCAAACATCATCGTGGCTTATTGATTTGTTATTATTGCTCACATGATGATAATGTGTTAGTTCTTTGTTTGATAAATGAAATCTTGCTAATCCTACACCCACGTGCCTATCCAAAGGTTATTCTTATCTTCTACTAAAAGTGATTTGATAAAATTTCTTGACTGAGAAATAATAATAGCTTTTAGAATATCGTGATTTACTACTTTGTTGTTTTTTAAGTTTAACTGAAAAAGTCCCTGACCATAAGTTCCAATCCAAACGTTTTCGGATTTATCCTGTGCAAGAGACCAGATGTTTTCTTTTGAAAGTTGCGGATGTTTATTTAATTCAATTCCTTTTAAAGATTTAATTGAATAAATTAAACCATTATCAGTTCCAACGATTAATTTCCATTGCTGGCATTAGGAAGTGTTGTTGTGTTTTGAGAATTTAGTTTTGCTGTTTCAAATAAAAAGGCATTGAAAGGAATGTACTGTTGAACTTATTGTTTTTTGAAGTAAAGAAACTCAAACCTTTATTTGTTGCTATCCACAAAACACCTGAACGATCTTTATAAATTTGATTAATCTGATTACTGGCAATGCTGTTTGGATTAGTTTTATCTGGTAAGTATCTGTTAAACTTATTTTGAGTTAGATTATACCTTAATAATCCGGCATAAGAATTTATCCACAAAATCTTTTCATCATTTATAATTTCTTCAAGTACAATGCCGGTACCGGTACCAAACTGAAGATTATCGGGATTGGGTATTGATATTTTTTCAAATTTTTTTTGCGAAATTTTCAGAAAGGTTAATCCATTGGCTGTCCCGATATAAATTTATCCCTGTCTATTGAGGATGGTGTTATTCCCCAAATTAAGTTGTCGCTTAAACTATTTGGATCTTCTTTTTAAGAATAAAAGTTCTCAAACTTAGTTGCATCTTTGCCTGGATTGATTTTATTCAATCCATAAAAAGTTCCAATCCAAAAATTTCCAAGTCCATCTTCAACGATTGCCGAAATTAAGTTGTTACTTAAAATAGTTGGATCTTCAGGATTTAATGACCAGTGATCTATTCTCCCGGTTTTAGGATCTAATTGATATAAACCACTTCTATATGTCCCAATCCAAACAAATCCTTTTTTATCAATGTGCAAAACGTTGATAGGTTTTTCTTTCGTTATGTTAGATTTTATTTCCCACTTAGTAAATTTATCAAGTACTGGATCATAACGATTTACAAATCCATTTTTAGTGCCAATCCGCAATTGCCATTTGCATCTTCTGAAAATGATAAAATGCTATTATCCGAAATTGAATTTTTATCCAGTGGATTGTTTCTGTAAATGTTAAGGTCATATCCGTCAAACCGATTAAACCATCATCTGTAGCAAACCATAAAAAACCATATCTGTCTTGAAAAATATCTGAAACGTAATTGTTTGATAATCCGTTGTTTGATGTAAGATGATTAAAAATAATTGACTGAGAATATAAATCAGTCACAAAGGCAGATAAAAAGATTATGCAAAAAAATTTAAAATGTATTTTAGTACAAAATCTAATAATAGATGCAGGTAAACTATTTTTATTGCAGTAAACCATCACGGTAATAGATTAAATAATTAAATAGAATACTCAACTACAAACAAACACTTTTTTATCAAATTTGCAAGCAAAGTTGACATGAAACGATTATTGCCCAAGTTAAATAAATATTAAAATCCTTTGTTTGTTTTTAAAATATTATCACTAATGAGTATGTTTATAAAAACAACAGGAAAAAAAATGAAATATATATACCTAACTTTTATTGTAACTATTGTATGTGCGTTTGCCTCGGCAAACACTTTTGCTCAATGGTCAAGCAATCCGGCTGTTAATCTTGCTGTGTGTGATACTACCGGTGAACAAGCTCTTGCCAAAATCGGATCTACCTCTGATGGTGGCTGTTATATTTCCTGGTTTGATAATAGAAGCGGAAGTTATGCTGTATATCTTCAACGATTGGATCCGCTTGGAAATAAATTATGGGCACCAAACGGATTGCTTATAAGTAATAACCCTCAATCAACTTCCCTAGTAGATTATGATTTGTTGGTTGATACTGATGATCACGCAGTTATCGTATTTACAGATACAAGGAACGGAGGTGACTTAAACGTTTTTGCATATCGTATTTCACCAACCGGTAATTTTGTTTGGGGAATCAACGGAATCAGCTTATCCGGTTCTACAGATTTTCAAGCTAATCCGAAACTTGCACAAACTGATGATGGAAATATTGTTGTTGCTTGGATAATTGCCGCGGCAAGATATCAGGTTGGACTGCAAAAAATCTCACTGGCAGGAACTAAAATTTGGGGAACAAACCCAATCGTTCTTCAATCTGCAACCGAAGGTTATAGTTATCCTGATCTTGTTCAGTCTGACAGCGGTGGTGTTATCTTATTTCACACAGCTGTAACCGGAACTTTTCCTGCTCAGACAGTAAAGCTGCGAGCTAAGAAAATTTCCTCATCAGGAACAGTAAGCTGGAATACTAATATTCAGGATCTTGGAACGATTGCTGCTTTCACAGTTCCAAAGGTTTATTCTGACAGGAACAGCGGTGGTTTGATAGCATGGCACGATGACCGTGATAACAATTCATTACAAAGCGGATTTGTACAAAGAGTTTCATCAAGTGGATCACTGTATTTTCCTGTTAATGGAGCTGAAGTGTCCTTGAAGGCAAATCGTCACAAGTTTAATCCTGTTGTTGCTTTTGATGATTCTGCAAATGCAACTTATATTTTCTGGATGGAGACAGAACCGAATCAAAATCAAAACGGAATAAGCGGGCAAAAATTATCTTTAAATGGAACAAGACAATGGACGGATAACGCAAAAATATTTAAAGATTTAAGTATTCCGTTTTCAACGTCAATAAGTTATTTAACCTCAGAAATTGGTACTGGTAGAGCATACTTATTTTATCTTGAAGGAAGTGCCTCGGGATTAAATGATAAAGTTGAGGGATTTGCTTGTGATGCAAACGGAAGTTTCTTATGGCCGGGAAATTTTGTAATTCTTTCCAATCCAACCAGTGACAAATTACAAATGGTTTCTACAGTAGATGTTTATAAAAATTGTAAACTCGTCTGGGGTGACAATAGATTAGATGCACAAGGGATTTATGGACAAGACATTAATCCTTTGGGTGAACTGGGCAATTCAATTATACCAGTAGAGCTTACTTCGTTTACTGCTAATGTTGTAAATGGAAATGTGCAATTGAATTGGGCTACAGCAACAGAACTCAACAATTCCGGATTTAGCATCGAAAGAAAGCAAGTCCTCAGTCAACAGTCTTCAGTTGGCAATTCAGAATGGACTGAATTGGGATTTGTTAATGGTAACGGTACAACATCAGAATCACATTCATATTCCTTTAATGATAATAATTTATCCGCTGGAAATTATTTATACAGATTAAAACAAATAGATTTTGATGGAACCTTCTCATACTCAAACAAAATTGAAATTGATTTAACACTACCTTTATCATTTAAACTTGAGCAGAATTATCCTAATCCATTTAATCCGGGAACAAAAATCAGTTGGCAGTCACCAATTGGCAGCTGGCAATCTATAAAACTGTATGATGCACTCGGCAGGGAAATTGAAACCATAGTTGAAGGCTATTTTGAAGCTGGTTTTCAATCCAAATTGTACATCATAAATTCTGCATTACCAAGCGGTGTCTATTTCTATAAGCTTCAAGCAGGAACTTTTGTTGATACTAAGAAAATGATTCTAATAAAATAAACAAGTAAAAGCTAAAGAAAGAAACAAAAAGGCACGAGCTTCGTGTCTTTGCTGTTTACATAAAGTAACATCTTCTTGATAAGACAAACAGAACAAACCAAAACAACTTCCACAGATAAATAGTTTCATATTTCAAAATCTTTCTCTGCGGGAACTTTAAAACCACTCTTGTAGTTATGTTGTTAAATCTTGAACTACTAATTAACAACTAATTATATTATAAACGAAAGGAAATACCATGAGAACCATAAAAATTCTACTGGTGGTTTTATTTGCTCTTTATTTTTCAGATTCTTATGCTCAAACAGCAAGATTGCAGGTAATTCATAACTCTGACAGGTGCTTTGGAAGTACTGATATTTATCTAAATGGTATTTATTACTTGAAATTTCGTTTCAGAGAAGCGACTCCCTATATTGATGTGCCGGCAGGCACCCCGATTAAATATAGGTGTTGCGCCTGGTAATAGTACTTCTGCTAACAGATACAATCAAGAATTTCACGGTGACATTAACACAAAATGAAAATTATGTTGCAATAGCAAATGGTGTATTAACTCCTGGATATCATTCGCAAATCCTGATGGAAAAATACAGCTTTTACTTTATTTATAAAAGCAATGGCCGAGAAACGGGAACCACCAATAAGTTGATTTCTTCGTATTACATGGTTCAACCGATGCACCAACAGTTGATGTTGCGTGCACGTAGAGTTGCAACTTTAGTTGATAATGCTTCTTATAGTGATATAACAAATTACATTACAGTTCCGGCTCGCTTAACATTGGATGTTATATCCTGGGAATGATAATTTACTATAGTTGCATCCTTTACAGCCGATTATAAGTGGACTGGGTGGCGGTGCCGCGGTAGTATTCGCATCAGGTTTTTTAAATCCAACTGCAAATCAGAATGGTGAAGCATTTGGTATTTTCGCTGCACTTCCTAACGGAAACGTTGTTCAACTAGCTTTTGCACGTGCGCCAACGCTAGATTACAGGTAATTCATAACTCTGCCGACCTGTTGCTGGGAAGTAGATATTTATCTAAATGGTACTTTATCACTTACTGATTTTGCTTTCAGAGAAGCCACTCCCTATATTGATGCACCTGCGGGCAGCCCCGATTAAACATAGGTGTTGCTGGTCCAATAGTACTTCTGCAAGCGATACATTAAAAAACTTTGCATTAACTTTAGAAAATGAAAACTACGTTGTAATTGCTAATGGTGTTTTAGCTGGAGGATTCTTAGCTAAATCCAGATGGAAGAAACACAGCTTTTACTTTATTTATTAAGGCAGTGGCAAGAGAAAACGGAACAAGTTCGGATGTCGATTTCTTTGTATTACATGGTTCAACAGATGCACCTACAGTTGATGTTAAAGCAGAGAAGCAGGTGACTTGGTATTAGTAAATGATGCATCTTACAGTGATATTACGCATTACTATCTACAGTTCCGGCTGGAAACTCTACATTAGATATATATCTTCCTGATGATACAACTACTAGTCGCTTCGTTTATCGCTCATTTAAGCTGGATTGGGTGGTGGTCTGCAGCTGTATTCGCTTCAGGATTTTTAAATCCATCAGGCAACCAGAATGGTGCGCCATTTGGTTTTTTTGCAGCACTTCCTAATGGAACTGTGGTGCCTTTATCTCCTGGCGTTTTGCATGTTGAATTAAGTTCCTTTACTGCAAATGTAAATGGTACCGATGTTACACTAAATTGGTCAACTGCAACTGAAACAAATAACAATGGTTTTAGAGGTTCACAGAAAATCCAGAAAGGATTTTAAACTTTGGTTTTGTCAGTGGCAAAGGAATACAACGAAGTTCTGAATTACTCTTTTTCAGAAACCAAACTTCCAGTCGGTAAATATTCATATAGATTAAAGCAAATTGATTTTAACAGATCTTTTAAATATTCAGGTATTGTAAATTTGATCTGTATTCGCCAACAGAACTAGTTTTAGATCAGAATTATCCTAATCCATTTAACCCGTCAACATTTATTAGTTACAGCTTACCGCAAAACTCTTTTGTAACTCTTAAAGTTTATGATGTGCTTGGTAATGAAGTAACAACTCTGGTTAATGAAATAAAATCTGCAGGCAAATATGACGTAAGATTTGATGCAAGCAACCTAAGTAATGGTGTTTACCTTTATTCATTACAGGCAGATAACTTTACATCAACCAAAAAGATGATCTTAATAAAATAAGTTTTATTTTCCTAGAAGGGCGTCATATGGACGTCCTTCTAATTTATTTTTTCTGTCTCACTAAGTTTTTCAAGATCAACAATCGTTTCTCCACTTTCATCTGTTGAAAAGGCGCGGACAAATTTTGACATCCCAAACAATCTCATCATATTTATAAGAATTTCTTGTAATAACATGTTGTGAAAAACTGTCATCAAATCCCTTTATCATTATTAATAACTCAGCTTCAAGGTCCTTAAGCTCATCTTCTTTTTTACCAAAGATTGGGCTTTCTTCATCTATCGGATGAACGATTGTCCAGGGCAATGGAAAGAAGTAGACAAATTTTATTTCCAGCTTAAGAGGAAAATATTTTCTGGTAAATTGATTGTTGGTTTTATCCAGAAATGTCATCATTGCATTCGCTTCCATTTCCATCATAACATTTGGACGGGCATTTGCAACACGAAACATCAATGCTTTGCTATCTTTAAAAGGAGTGATAATTGCTTTGTCACTAAAAATAATCTTTGCTGACGGTTTTGAAAACCTACCATAAAGCAATCCTGTTGCCAATGCAAAACTTAAAATCCCCGTCATAGATTCAAGTGATGCAATAATGTTCGATGCAATTCCTGTTGGATGCATTCCGCCATAACCAACAGTTGCAAAAGTTTGAACACTAAAGAAAAAAGTATTTAGAAATGATTGTATTCCATCCTGAGCAGAAGCATTAACCAGGTTTTCAATTCCTGCAAGCTGATAAAGTACAGCAAATAATAAATTAACTGATATAAATCCCGCAAAGACAATTAAAAGAAACTTTGGCCATGAGATGTTAATAAGATAATGGAAAGCATTAACCGATGAAAGCCCGCCGCCAATTCTTTTAATATTGAATGAGCCATCCTTATTTATTATTCGTTTGGTGTGCTTAAAATATTTTTCACCAAGTCCCGGGTCTTGTGATTGCTTAAACATATTTCTCTTAATTAGTTATTGATTTAGTGTCGTGAAGATATGAAACGAATTAGATATTTGCTGTGATTTTTGACTAAGCATTTGGGAAATACAATCCTTTGATTGTTTAATAAGCCGTTTATCAAAAGTTTCTTGCCGTTGAAAATTTGTTTATCTAAGTTTTGCCTGAAAGGTTTTATTTATTGATAAAATGAGCCAAGAAAACCCTACAAAAAAACCCGAACAGAGATTTCACCAAATCATTCGTGAGGATATTAGAAATATAAATCTGAAGAAGGATCTCCGGAACGAATACAAAAACCTAAGTGCATTTTATCTTGATTCAGAAAAAAGAGCCCGCCTTGAATCAATGACTTCATTTCAAAAATGGATAAACAAAACCGGATGGCTTTTAAAAAGTATGTTTCTTCATCTAACCCATTTGCGACGTATCCTGGTTCTTGTAGGTGTTCTATTTCTATTATTAAGCAGATGTGTTTCAATAAATGATAACTCGGTTACTACTAATGAGGGATTATTGGGTGGAATCTTGATATTATTTGTTCTCTTTCTTGAACTGAAAGATAAGCTGCTTGCTAAAAATGAACTTGAAGCCGGTAGAAAAGTTCAGCAAGCATTAATGCCGGAACAAAATCCGGATATTGCTGGATGGAGTATCTGGCTGTTTACTCGTCCTGCTAACGAAGTAGGCGGTGATCTTGTTGATTATTTACGGCTGGATGAAAACAAGACTGTTTTAACTATTGCTGATGTTGCAGGCAAAGGACTTCAAGCTGCACTTATGACATCAAAACTGCAGGCAACGATTCGTGCACTTGCAACAGAAATTAATTCTCTTTCAGATATTGGCAAAAAAATTAATAAAATCTTTCATCGCGATAGTTTACCGAATTTATTTGCATCAATGCTTTTTATCCAGATTGATTCCGATTCGGGCAAAATAAATTTTATAAATGCCGGTCACTTCCCTCCGCTTATCGTTAACGACAAAGAGATTAAAGAACTTTCCAAAGGTGATATTGCTCTTGGACTTGTTTCAAATGCAGAATACAATGAGCAGACATTGTTGCTCGAACAAAACGAAATATTTGTTGCATATTCAGATGGAGTTTTTGAAGCAAAAAACGAATACTGGTCATTTCTTTGGAATGGATAGATTTCAGAAATTAATTAAAAACTCATCTAACAATTCCCCAAAACAAATAGGTGAATATATTGTTTCGCAGCTTGAACAATTTATTGGTGATTATCCTGCAGCCGATGATATATCTTTAATTATAATGAAAAGAAATTCTCAGCAAAATATCTAAACAGAAAATGTTTTCTTCATAATATTTCCATATCTCTGACTAATTGGAAATGGAGTGGATATGTTTTTGAGATAAACATTGTAGCTTCTAAATCCGGCTTTCTCAATCTTATCTAAAAAAAGCATGTTAACAATTGTAGCGCGATGAATTCTCAAAAAATCTTTCGCAGGTAAAGTTTCAACCCAGTTTTTTATAGATTTTCTAACAACAATTTTACATACCGTCATCCGTTGTTACTTTAGAATATTCTTTTAAAGCAGAGATGCAAACTATTCTGGAAAATTCTATAAGCTTTAAATTTGTACCAATCTTAACAAGAATATGATCAATCTTTTTTGGTTGGTATGAAAAAGCATTTTCTGTAGAAATAATTTTATCAGTTAAACGTGCACTTATTACTTCAATTTTCCGTAGTCTTTTTTTTATGGATCTTAAAAGCGATTCGTAATTAATAGGTTTTACAAGAACATCATCTGCACCCAATTCCATTGCCGCTCTTATATGAGCATTATTCGGTGTAGATGTAATTACTAAAAGCGGAATGCATTCTGTAGACGAGTTTTCATTTAATCTTTTTATAACGCCAAGCTCTTTTTCACTATTATCAAGATCGCATATCATAATATCCGGCATATAACGATCAGCAATTTTTAAACCGTCAGTCTCTCCAACTGTTATGTAAGTATTAAATCCGGCAGATTCCAAAACATTTTGGAATTCAAAATTCTGCTCAGGCTTGCCGTGTATTAATAATATTCTTTTCAAACAGTATTTGAGTTAAAAACGATAAAAGTATAAGTGATTTGACCAAAATTAGTTTTATAGATTCCATGAAACAACAAAATAATTCATATCGGTGGGGAGTAAAATACTCGTTTACAACACGCTTGTTGCGCTCGTTGATTTTTCAATTTAGTACAAAAAATATATTACTTAAAATTGTTCAGGTAATTATAATTTGTATGGAATACCAAAATCAAAACATCCTTGCCAACCTGATTCTTCAAATCTCATTTCTCAATATTTAAAGGAGTACTTATATGATCTTTAACTTCAAAAAAAATATTCTCGCACTTTTTGTTTTATTTGCGGGAATTTCATTTGCACAGGATCTTAGCGTAAGTGCTGGTGCAGATATTGTTAGTCGATACATTTGGCGAGGACTTAATGTAAATGATGCAATAAATATTCAGCCAGCTTTATCATTATCAGTTTCAGGATTTAGTGTCGGATTCTGGGGTTCATATAGCTTGGCAAATAATTCCAGCGAGCAAATCTACGGACAGGAATTAGATACCTGGATCAGTTATTCGTATGCTTTTAAAAACGGAATGAGTATTGGCGCAATCGTTACAGATTATTACTTTGCTAATGCTGGAATTAAATGGGGCAATTTTAATAATTATGATGACCCGAGTGGACCCGGCGCACATACGATCGAAACAGGGCTTCTACTAAAAGGCCCTAACTCATTTCCTCTTTCTCTATCTGGCTTTATTAACGTTTACAATGATGCAGGAAACAACACATATTTTCAAATTGATTACCCTGCAACAGTTGCAGAAATTCCTTTGAACTTTTTTATTGGTGCGTCAGGCGGCAGTGAAGAAAATCCCGGCTATTATGGAACAGAGAAATTTAATGTAACAAACTTCGGAATTAAAGCAACAAAATCTGTTAAGATTACAGAAAATTATTCTTTGCCGGTGTCGGTAACATTTTTAATAAATCCAAGAACGGAAATCTCTTATCTCGTTTTCAGTTTAACTTTTTAAATACAACAAGGTATTATTAATAAATAATAGGAGCTCTTATGATCGATACTGGTAGTACTGGTTTTATGCTTATTGCAACCAGCCTTGTTATGCTCATGACTCCGGGTCTTGCTTTTTTTTACGGCGGACTTGTAGGCAGAAAAAATGTTTTAGCTATAATGATTCAAAGTTTTGTTTCACTTGGTTGGACAACTGTTATATGGTTTGCTTTCGGCTACTCGCTTTGTTTTAGCGGCGGTGAAGGCGGAATAATCGGTAATCTTAATATGGCTTTTCTCGCAGGCACAGATCTTAATTCAATCTATACAGGCAATAATAAAATTCCTCTTTACGTTTTCTGTTTATATCAAATGATGTTTGCAATAATTACTCCTGCATTAATCACTGGTGCATTTGCAAACAGAGTAAGGTTTCCTGCCTATATGTTATTTCTAACTGTCTGGTTAGTTTTTGTCTATTTCCCTCTCGTCCACATGGTTTGGGGCGGTGGATTGTTAGCACAATGGGGCGTTCTTGATTTTGCAGGTGGTATTGTTGTTCATGCCAGTGCCGGTATGGCTGCTCTTGCTTCGGTATTCTATGTTGGAAAAAGAAAGATTACTGAAAGAGGGCCTCACAGTATTCCACTTGTTGCTTTGGGAACAGGCTTATTATGGTTTGGTTGGTATGGGTTTAATGCTGGTAGTGAACTTCAGGTAGATGCAATAACAGGTATTGCATTTTTAAATACCGATATAGCCGCTTCGTTCGCTGCTATCACCTGGCTTATCTTAGCATGGACTTTAGAAAAGAAACCAAAGTTTGTCGGTTTGATGACTGGCGCTGTTGCAGGGTTAGCCACAATTACTCCTGCTGCGGGATTTGTAACAGTTCAGTATGCAGCGCTGATTGGAATTATTGCTGGTGTTGTTTGTTATTTTGCAGTTTCACTTAAAAATAAAATGCAGTGGGATGATGCACTTGATGTTTGGGGTGTGCACGGAGTTGGTGGCTCGATAGGGGTAATTATGCTTGGATTGTTTGCAACCAACGCTGTAAACCCAATGGTAACAACAAATGGATTGTTTATGGGCGGTGGATTCGAATTCTTCTGGAAACAGTTTATCACTGTTATTGGTGTATGCGTATATGCTTTTATTTTTTCATATGTAATGCTCTGGTTAATAAATTTTGTTACACCTGTTAAAGTTACAAAAGAAGAAGAAGAAGCTGGATTAGACAGCTCACTGCACGGTGAAATGGCTTACGAACAGGATTAGGTGTTCTTTCATTTTTTTTAATAAACCTTCGAGGTTGCAAAACAAGACCTCGAAGGTTACTTAAAATTTCTTTGCTTTCCACTTCCAAATTTCCAACTTCCAACTGAGACATCGACTTTAATTGTTCATTGTTAATTGTTTATTTTTACTTATCAAAAATATCCGAAAGTGAAAAATGGAAGAGCTAGTATTAACTGATAAAAACATTTATCCCACCGAAGAGGTTATTTTTTTACACATCAAAAAGTCGAAAACATTTTGGCAATCCATCTTTCAATACATCCACACAAATCATCCCGAATTAAATGAAGAATGGAGATACTACAACGACGGCAAAAGCTGGCTGTTAAAAGTTACACACAAAACAAAAACAATTTTCTGGCTGGCTGTGCTATTCCAATACATTCCAAATAACTTTTTATTTTAGTGAAAAAACAGTGCAGTCATTTTACAAAAATTGCCATTTCAAAAACACTTGATAAGAAAATAAAAGAAAGTAAAAAAGTTGGTAAATCTACAGCTTTAACTTTTTTAATGAACGATAAACAAAACCTTGAGCTTGTTAAAGAAGCTATCGAGTTAAAAATAAAAACAAAATAAAGAACTGCACACTGCCCGCTAAAGACTTCAAGTCCTAATTGTAAATTTTTCATTTTTAAAGAGATTCCCGCTCACGCGGGAATGAGATTACAGTCCCTTTCCTTATTTTTACACATTACAAAATCAAAAGAAAGCATAAATGAGCGCAGAAGTAAACAAAATTATTTACTCAATGGTTGGGGTAAGCAAATTCTATAACAACAAACCTATACTAAAAGATATTTACCTATCGTACTTCTACGGTGCAAAGATTGGTGTTATCGGTTTAAACGGATCAGGTAAATCATCATTGCTAAAAATTCTTGCCGGAGTTGATAAAAACATAAACGGAGAAACGGTTGTGTCTCCCGGTTTTACAATCGGCTATCTTGAACAGGAACCGCACGTTGATGAAACTAAAACCGTAAGAGAAATTGTGCAGGAAGGTGTTCAATCAATTGTTGATTTGCTAAAAGAGTATGATGAAATAAATGCAAAGTTTGCAGAACCGATGGATGATGATGAAATGACGAAGCTTTTGAACGTCAAGGTGAAGTGCAGGAAAAACTTGAAGCAATGGGTGGCTGGGATCTTGATGCACGACTTGAAATGGCGATGGATGCTTTGCGCTGTCCGCCATCAGATACTTTATGTAAAATTCTTTCCGGCGGAGAAAGGCGAAGAGTTGCACTTTGCAGATTACTTCTTCAAAAACCGGATATTCTTTTACTCGATGAACCAACAAACCATCTTGATGCTGAAACAGTTGCGTGGTTAGAACATCATTTGCAGAAGTATGAAGGAACAGTTATAGCAGTAACACACGATAGATATTTTCTTGATAACGTTGCTGGTTGGATACTTGAACTTGATCGCGGTGAAGGAATTCCGTGGAAAGGAAATTATTCATCGTGGCTTGAACAGAAACAGGAAAGATTACGTGTTGAAGAAAAACGTGAAAGCGACAGACAAAAAACTTTACAGCGTGAACTTGAATGGATTAGAATGAGTCCGAAAGCCCGTCACGCAAAATCACAATCAAGAATTACCTCTTATGAAAATCTTCTTAAGGAAGAAAAAGAAAAAGGACAAAAAGATCTTGAGCTTTACATTCCAGTTGCAGAGCGTCTTGGCGATATTGTTATCGAAACAGAAAAACTTAACAAAGCTTACGGCGATAATATTTTAATTGATGATTTAACATTCTCAATTCCTCCCGGAGCTGTTGTTGGAATTATCGGTGCAAACGGCGCAGGTAAAACAACTTTGTTCAGAATGATTACAGGACAGGAAAAACCGGATAGCGGAAATATTAAAGTTGGTTCAACTGTTAAGCTGTCTTATGTTGATCAATCAAGAGATGCATTAAATCCTGAAAAAAGTATCTGGGAATTAATCTCCAACGGAGAAGATACAATTATGCTTGGCAACAGGCAGGTAAACTCACGTGCTTACGTTGCGCAGTTTAATTTCTCCGGTGCAGATCAGCAGAAAAAAGTTAGTATGCTTTCCGGCGGAGAAAGAAACCGCGTGCATCTTGCAATGATGTTAAAGCAAGGCGCAAATGTTATTTTGCTTGATGAACCAACAAACGATCTTGATGTAAACACATTGCGTGCACTTGAAGAAGGAATAGAAAAATTTGCAGGATGTGTTTTGGTTATAAGCCACGATAGATGGTTTTTAGATAGAATATCAACTCACATTTTAGCATTTGAAGATGAAAGCAAAGTCGTTTGGTTTGATGGAAACTATTCGGAGTACGAAGAAAAACGAAAAGAAAGATTAGGCATAGCAGCAGATCAGCCGCATAGAATTAAGTATAGACATTTAACAAGAAGTTAGAGTGATTGAGTTGGTCCCATACGGACAATATGTTTGTAGATTAGGAAGAAATAGAATTAAAAAGCTCCATCGGAGCGATCTGTTTATTAAGTATTAAAAAATAGGACGTCCCTACAGGACTAGCATTTGTTAACCGTATATTGTTACAACCAGTCCGTTCCTACGGAACTTGTAAATGAAATGATTAAGTTTTAATGTTAAGTTTGAATTTACTTCATTGGGAGTAAAAGGCTTATAATAAAATTTCACGCATAGATGTGAATTGACAGAAAGAAGTATTCTAATAATTGCTCCGTTAGGAGCTTACTGTTTGTAATAAAAGAACAGACGAAAAAATTGTAGTCCCATCGGGACGACCTGTTAATAAAGAACTGAAATAAAATTTGGCAAACACATATTCACAAGTTTACCTTCACATTGTCTTTGCGGTTAAAGGAAGACAAAATCTTATTGGTACAGAAATAAGAGAAGAATTGCACAAATACATAACAGGCATTGTTACTAATCGTGATCAAAAACTACTTTCCATTTTTTGCATGCCAGACCATACACATATACTTATTGGTATAAAACCATCCATCAATATTTCTGATTTTGTCAGAGATATTAAAGCTGGTTCATCAAAATTTATAAATGAGAAAAAACTGATTAAGGGAAGATTTAACTGGCAGGAAGGATTTGGAGTATTCTCTTATTCACGAAGTCAGATTGATACAGTAATAAAATACATTCAAAATCAGGAGAAGCATCATCGTAAGAAAACATTTAAAGAGGAGTACGTAGAGTTTCTTAAAAAGTTTTCAGTTCAGTATGATGAAAAGTATTTGTTTGAGTGGATTGATGTATAACTTAATTAGTAACTAAAGGTCGCTCCGATGGAGCTAATTATATATACTGTTACTATATTATTACAAACAGTTCGTTCCTACGGAACTTATTAATAAAATGATTTTTACTTTGGAGCTAATGAGTAGTAAGTCGTTTGCAAATAATAGTCCATACTAAAGTAAGTGAGTCAATTTATTTTTACTCCGTTAGGAGTAAACTGTATGTAACAAGAGACAAATAAAAATTAGACAAGCTCCATAGGAGCGATCTGTTTTGGGTCTAAAAGTTTTTAATAGTGTCATAGTTTCTTTGAATAAAATGAATATTTTCACGCAGAGAAAGAATTATTAAGTTTGAATTAAACGATCTTATAAATAACTATTTACTAACTATCAGGAAAGGCTCGGGTTACATTATGAAAAAATTATTATTCTTTGTTCTGGCTTTAACATTCATCATTGCGTGCTCAAAGACTGAAGAGAAAAAAGTAGAGGGCACTGATCAACAAACTGTTACTACGCAGGAAGCTCCGAAACCTGTTGTTAGTCAGAGATATGGAGTAAAATCCGGTGTAATTTTTTATAATGCACCAATGGACACAAAACAGGAATTATATTTTGATGATTACGGCGCAAAAGAAGTCTCAATCACTTCTATTGATTTGGGAATTGCCAAATCAAAAACAATTGAAATAAGAAAAGACGGATTCAGCTATACATACGAAGAAGGAAAAACTGAAGGCACAAAAAAAGCCTGGTATGCTGCTGCCAGTACCGATTATTCAAAAGCTGATCCCAAAACCATTGAGCGTTATAAAATTAAAGATCTTGGGACTGAAACTATCGCAGGTAAAGAGTGCAAGAAATTCAGTGCCGCATTTGGTAATACGCCAATCGTTTCCTGGACGTGGAATAACATTCTTATAAAATCAGTAACTAAAATGGGCGGGGCAGATTTTGTTATTGAAGCAACAAAAATTCAGGATGGTGCTGTTGATTCCAAAATATTTGAACTACCTGCTGGTGTAACTTTTAAAGAGATGTAATTTTTGATTTTGTGTCTTGGCGTCTTTGCGAGAGAAAAAATTTCTCGCAGAGACGCTAAGGCGCTAAGAAATTGATGATTATTTTATAAGCATCATTTTTTTTGTTTGAACAAAATTGCCGGCTTTAAGTTGATAAAAATATATCCCGCTCGGCAGTGCAGCATTTGCAATATACGATTTAGAATGATTACCTGCTTCATAAAATCCTTCAGCAATTGTTTCAATTTCTCTTCCAATTGCATCATACAGTTTGATTGATTGCCAACTGCTGATTGGTGACTGCCAACTGATCATTGAACTTGGATTGAATGGATTAGGATAATTTTGTTCAAGAGTAAATTCTGTTGGAGTATTTTGAGTGTCATTAATATCAGTTACTATTGAATCCACTATAGAATATGTAGCCCAGCCATCGTCAGTTGGATAGATATGATTCAAATTTATTAGATATGAGGTATTGGGATTAAAAAGCTCGAAATTTGTGTTTCTATCATCCCATTGCGCTAAATGTTTGTTGAGTATTCCATGTAACGCCATTATTATTTGTCCTCATTATGCTCGATCCAATTTATCGACCCACCCTTTTGCGGAGATAAAATTCCAAATCCAAAGCACCACCATCCCAACAATATACATTCTCCCAGTTAGTTCCAGCACTTGTGGTTTTTGTAATAGAAAAACTGCCCCCTAGGCCCCCTAGGGGGGACTCATTAAAAGTGCCAATTATGGCTGCAAAGGGATTCAGCACACAAATTTTATCATAATAAACAGATTCATTCAATCCTCCTACTTCAAAATAAGAAGGGTCCCAGCTTTTTCCCTCATTCGTTGTTTTATAAATATAACGAGCTTGCGTTATTAAATTTGGACTTGTATGACTAAAACATAAATATCCAATTGAATCTTTATAAAAAGAGATATCGTATATATGTTGTAAAGTATCTGTTACTAAGCCCCAACTCTGTCCTCTATTAAAACTTTTAAATAGTTTGCCGTAATTATTATACGCAAATCCAATTGAATCATTAGCAAATACAATATTGTATCCATATAAAACAGGAGGAAATTCATATTCGTTTATCCAGCTTAAACCACCCATAGTATAAAAGAAGGGTATTACTCAATATGAGCCAGCCATTTTGTTCATCAAAAAAATATTTTTCCGGAAATGTGTTTCCGAGAATATAAATTCGGAATCGAATCTGTTCCTGCATTTGTTGTTTTCCACAAATACCCGTTGGTGCTTAAAATCCAGCCGTTGTGATCATCAAGAAAAAAATATATCGCTGTAGTTATGGATAGCTTGTGGCAAGAAGTGTATGTTTGAAAATATTACAAGTAAAAAGACTATTGTAAACCGTTTCATTTTATTCCCTTTTAAAATGGTGGATTACTAAATAAATATTATAAGCGATTATAAGATAGCAATCGCCATTGCAAAGTCAACAGTCAAAAATCTACTTCCTATATTGCTTTATAAACTCTTCAACTTCAGGCAAGCCGCCCTGGTATATTAAATAACCATTGCTTGGTTCGCGCTCTGTAATTTCTCCTGCAATCGGAGTCAGCATAATTTCTTTTACTTTTTCAATATCATCTGTCTGCCCAAATGCCCAGCCGAGTTTCATATAAGCAACTTCAGGCAGCATATTAGCAGCCGGAACTACACCAAGTTCCATCATATCTCTTCCTGTATCGTAAACATACATTTGCACATAACCCCAAAGAGTTTGAACTGTCATATATACCGCAATACCCTTTTCCTTTGCGCGTTGCAAGTGCGGATAAAGTGGCTTATTTACGTGCCCAAGTCCTATACCCGCAATCACGATTCCTCTGTAACCATTATCGATCAATGAATCTATTATATCGGGTTTCATATTCGGATAGGAATAAACAATTCCTACTTTTTCATCAAACGCTGTATTTATTTATACATCCTTATCAATTCTTCTTCGTTCATAATCGTCACGAATCGGAGTAACTTTTTCTCTGCTAACCGTAGCATAGGTATATCGCCTATAGTTCTGAAAGTTGAACGATAACTTGAGTGCATTTTTCTTACTCGGGTTCCGCGGTGAAGCAATCCGTATATATCACAGGTAGGACCAAACATAAAACCATTACCTCTGCAATATCACTTACTGCAGCAGTTTTTACGCTGAATTAGATTTAATGCCGCGTCGGAAGAAGGTCTATCGCTCGAACGCGGCGAGCCAACCATTACAATCGGGACAGGCGAATCCTGAACCATAAAATGAAAGTACTGCAGCAGTGTGGTGCATAGTATCGGTTCCATGCCCGATGACAATTCCCTGCACACCTTTTTCAATTTCTTTTCCGATAGCCTCAGCTAATCCAATCCATTGTTCGGGACCCCATATTTTCACTGAAAACACCATAAAGTTTTTCAGTATCAAGATTACAAATATCGGCAAGTTGAGGAACTGAGCCGTAAAGTTCGCCCGGTGAAAATGCTGGTATAACCGCACCAGTCCTATAATCCAAGCCTGAAGCAATTGTACCGCCAGTACCAAGAAATTTTACATTGGGTTTTTTAGGATCATAAGGAAAATCTTTTTCAGG
>CAVOPZ010000004.1:0-9801 GCA_963698205.1 uncultured Ignavibacteriaceae bacterium
TTGAAGAACTGTGTCTTTTATTGATGCCATAATTATTAACTCCGATTATATTGTTATTAGATTTCTTACTGCTTTGTCATTCCGGCTTCGAGCCGGAATCAAAAGTTATTGTTTTTCGTGTCACACTGAGCCCGTCGAAGTGTGACGAGTTGTAATCTGTCAGTCTTCGACAAGCTCAGACTGACAACTGGATTCCTGCTTTCTCAGGAATGACATTCCAGACTACATATCATTTTCCAAAGTTGAAATATCTCCAATCTCTTCGCCCCATTCTTTTGCGCGAAGAACACGTCGCATAATTTTCCCGCTTCGTGTTTTGGGAAGTGAATCTACAAACTCAATTTCTTGGGGCATTGCAAGAGCAGAGAGTTTTTTATAACGAAATTCATAATCTCAAGCTCAAGCATTTTCGTTTTTTCATTTCCGGGCTTCAGTGCAATGAATGCTTTCACAACTTCCATATTCATAGGATCTGGTTTCCCGACAACAGCAGACTCAGCCACTGCAGGATGTTCAAGCAATGCAGATTCAATTTCAAAGGGACCAACGAGATGCCTCCTGCTGTGTTTATTACGTCATCATCTCTTCCAACAAACCAGAAATAACCCTCTTCATTGATGCTCGCCTCAGTTGCTGCAAAGATACCAGCCATTGGCAAATTTCTTTTTATAAACTTCTTCATTGTTCCAATAGCCTCTTAACATTGCAGGCCAGCCGGGTTTGAGTGCAATCATTCCAACAATTCCTCTTTTCTCAATCGGCTGATGTGTTTTCAAATCAACAACCGTTGCAGTTACTCCCGGGAAAGCTTTTCCCATTGAGCCGGGTTTTATTTTCATTCCCGGATAATTGCTGATAACAATGCTGCCTGTTTCCGTCTGCCAGTAAGAATCGAGGAATGGAAGTCCAAAAACTTCTTTCGACCAGATAACTGCTTCTGCATTCAATGGTTCCCCAACACTTGCCAGATGTCGCAACGATGAAAGATCAAACTTTTTAATTATTTCATTTCCTTCTTTCATCAAAGCACGGATTGCAGTCGGCGCAGAATACCAAACTGTAATTTTATGTTTCTCGATGAATTTATACCACGAATCAGCTTTGAATCCGGCATCGAGAACACATTGAGTTGCAGCATTTGCCCACGCACCGATAATTCCATACGAAGTTCCTGTTACCCAGCCGGGATCTGCTGTACACCAGTAAATATCTTCGTCTTTAATATCGAGAACATATTTTGCAGTTATGTATTGAGAGATGAGAGAGTAATGAACGTGTTGAGCACCTTTTGGTTTTCCTGTTGTTCCGGAAGTGTAATGAAGGACAGAGGGAGTTTCAGCTTTTGATGGATAAATGTTAAATTCATTTACTCTTTCCGCTTTATCCATATGAAAGGCGATTTCTTTTTCTCTCAGCGGTTTGTTTCCGTCATCATCAACTACAATAATATTTTTTAATGATGGAAGCTGTTCAACAATGTTTCTAACTTTCGCAAGATGTTTTTTCTGAGTGAAAATAGCTGATGTCTGTGCGTCTTCCAGTCTTGTTAGAAGTGATTCGGAACCGAATGCTGAAAATAAAGGCTGCGCGATTGCACCCATTTTTAAAATTCCAAGAAATCCTAAGTATAGTTCAGGAACTTTATCCATAAACAGACAAACTCTTTCACCCGGATTTATTCCAAGCTTTTGTAAAAATACTGCGATTGTATTCGTAAGCATCCGCATATCATCAAACGTGTATCTTTTTTCTGCACCATCAAAACCTTCCCAGATGAGTGCGAGCTTTTTTGCTTTTCCCATTCGGCAGATTCTGTCGGCACAGTATTCACCGATGTTGATTACGTCTCCATCTTTGTAACCAAGTTCATTGCGGGAAATTTGCCATGAAAAGTTTTTATATTCATCTTCGTAGGATTTCATGTTGGGCTGGTTATCGGGCATAGAGTTTTTCTCCCTGTATTGTCTTTCAGAATTAAAGAAAACTAAAAATTAACGATTCAAATTTAAGCAATATATATTAACAATTTTAATACAGATTGATGGTTTTTATTCATTTTAAAGCAGCACTAAAATTATAAATGGAACTCCTTGATAATTACTTTTTAGAAGAATTAATTTATATAATTTCGTACCAAAAATGCAGGATTATATTGTTTATTATAAATAGGAATTGGATTCTGTTGTTCAAATATTTGCTTGAGTAAAAATAAATATTAATTATCAAAAGGAGTATTTGTGAATAAAATTAAAATAGTTGGTGTTTTAGCAGTTGTATCATTTATCATGATTATTATAACGTCTTGTTCAAGCGAAAAAGAATATAAAACTCCCGAAGAGCTGATTAAAGCAAATGCTGCATTTATGAATGAAGAAGATTTGGAAGCGGTAATGACAACAGTACATTCTAAAAGTCCAAATTATCCTGCAACTGAAATTATGGCAAAGCAGATTTTTGAACGATACGATTTAAACTATAAAATTGAAAATATTAAAGTTCTTGAGCAAAATGATAAAGAAGCCAAGGTTGAATTCACACAAATTACTACTAAAATAAAAGGCAAGGATTTCAAGAATAATAAAACAACAGGTATCCATACACTTAGAAAAGAAGGCGATTCCTGGAAAGTTTACTCAACAGAAATGACAAATGTTGAATTCTTAGACAAAGATGACTTCCATAATTGAGATTATAAAGAGTAATATTACTAAGCTTAAGGTTGATGCAATAGTTAATGCTGCAAACACAACTTTATTAGGCGGCGGCGGGGTTGATGGGGCAATTCACCAAGCTGCCGGACCTGATCTTCTTGAAGAATGTAAAAAACTTAACGGCTGCTTAACAGGCGAAGCAAAAATAACAAGAGGTTATAATCTTCCTGCAAAATATGTGATTCATACAGTTGGTCCTATTTGGAAAGGCGGCAATTATAATGAAGCGGAACTACTCGCAAGTTGTTATCACAATTCGTTAAAACTTGCTGTTGATAACAAAATTAAAACTATTGCTTTCCCTGCTATCTCAACTGGTGTCTATCGTTTTCCTTTAGAAAGAGCAACAGAGATTGCAATTACAGAAGCAAAAAAGTTTTTAGAGAAGAATGAATCAATCGAGAAAATAATTTTTGTTTGCTTTGATGATGCTGTCTTAAATGTATATAAGAAGATTTTTAGAGGTATGAGAATTTAGGATCAAGCATATTTATCTTAAAAATATTAATGCTACTCCCGCAACTGCTATAAAGGCACCTGTTATTGCTCTCCAGGATAACTTATCTTTATAAATATACTTCACCATCGGAAGCATAATTATCGGCATCGTTGACATCAACGTGGCTGCTATTCCAACTTTGGTGTTTTCAACTGCAATTAGACTAAATGTAATTCCTAAAAACGGACCGAGAATAGTTCCAATTAAAGTTATACCTAAAGCGGATTTATTTGTACTAAATAACTTATATGGATTTCTATATTTTTTTAATATCATCATTATTGGAAGAAAAATAATCACTGAAGAAAATACTCGAATAAATGTTGCAATAAATCCTGTAATGTGTCCTTCATTAAATGCAAACTTTGCAAAAATTAAACCTCCGGCTTGACCCATTGCACCAAGAATTCCATAAACAATTCCTAAAGTTGTAATCTGATATTTTGAATTTACATTTCGCTCAAGTACAACCAATGCTATTCCGGAAAGCGTAACCAATATTCCAATAATTCCAAGTAATGAAATTGTTTCATTTAGAAAAATAAAAGCAAGAATTGCAGACATTGCCGGAGATAATGCCATCAAAAGCATACTGATTCTTGCACCAATCATTTGATAACTTTTAAACAGAAATGAATCGCCAATTACTAAACCAATGATGCCGCTTATAATAAGATTTGTAAACTGTGAATTGGACAAATCAAAACTGTAGCCCATTATAAAAATTGTGGAGATTAAGAACAAAGAAGCAAATATCATTCTGTTAATATTAAGCTGAAGTGATCCGATTTTTTCAGCTGCGGATGAAAAGGCTATAGATGTTCCTGACCAAAGAACAGCAGTTAACAAAGCACTTATTTCACCTAGATAATCCATAACGTGGATTGGTAAGTTAGAAAATGTTAATAAATGATTATTATTTATTGTAAAAGATATAGGAAAGTGTTTAATACAAAAAGTATTATAAATCAATTTTAGAAAATTGATCTATCCATATTAAAATAATTACTAAAATCTACAGGAGTAAATACACTTCCTGATTTGACAAAATAATAGAAAATAGTTTAGATCTGACTTATTTATACTTATGTTAGCGACAATATTTTTAACAATTATTTTTTTATGTACCTTAATAATACTTTTGACTCACAGGATTTCATTATCTCTATGTCTAATGGAATACCAGTGCTTAAATTTAATATGCTTCGGGCAACTTTAAAAGAAACACAAGCATTCAAGCTGCACCTTGCCAGTTTAACAACTGCAAATCATAGATTTATTATTTTAGATTTTACTGATTGTGCCTTTATTGATTCTGCAATTGCAGGTGTAATGGTTACTATGGCTAAGGAACTCAGAAATAAGAACGGTGATTTACTTGCTATTGTTCCTTCCGGTACCATAAATAAAATGTTTATTCAAACTGGTTTTGACCGAATTATAAAGAAATTCTCAGATTTATCTTCTGCCCTCGCAAGTATTAATATTTAAAATTTCACAGTTTTGTGAAAAAAACAAAATGAATTTCTCACTCTAAAATATATTTGGTTTTGGTTATACTACTCTTAAATTGGAAAGATGGTTATCGGAGGAAATCCCTTAACTCATATTCAAATAACACCTAAAGTCTAACTGAAAGAAAAGAATCTACGTCGTCAAACATTAAACTCTCCTTAAAAATGTCCTGTGATAGAATAATAACCAGATATGTATATTATTCCAACAATAGTTAAAACTAAGATAGAAGTGTTAAAAAAATTGAACCCATCTTTTTGAATTGATTTCATATCTGATATTGCAAATTTACCATTGAATAATGTTTTTTCTAATTCATTATCGATTTTACTTTTTAATCCTTTCCCCTCGATAGAATCTTCAAATATTGAATAGTCTTCAGCCTTAAATAAATATTTATAACCATTATTATCAATAAAGGTTATATCATCCGTTTCTTTTTGACTGTATAATTCATCTGCAGAAATATTTTGAAAAGAATAACAGCCAATGAACTGCAACAACAAACAAGAAATTAAAATTGCAGAAATATATCTTTTCATTTTAAATCTCTCGAAAATTTATAAATGAAAGTATCTAAATTTTTTATAAAAGATGTCACAAAAATGTAAAAAAGCTCTTAAGCTTTAACGAGACAAGAGCCATCCCCATCTTGTTTATACACCTTTCGATATTGGTTAGTAAGCTTCAATACATCCCGCCCTGAAACTTAGGTAACTGTGAACCTGCGACAACGAGTGCGACTATTGCAACAATTCCCACTGTGAGTAAAGTAGTTGTAAGAATATTTAGTTCTTCAATTTCAACACTTTCTATTTCGTTATATCTAATTTCAGCTACTTTGTCAATTAACTTGTTATAATTTTCCCATTTAATCATTTCTTTTGTTTTGATAGTAATTAAGCTATCACTTGCCTCCCAATCCATTGGACTAATCTCTCCTGTTTTTCTTTCAATTAATACCTCATTCTGGTTTGTCTTAATCATTATTTCATTAGTCCCTTTATAATTTTTCAATTCATCAATTGTTATAACTTTGAAAGAATAACAGCCAAAGAACTGCAATAACAAACACGGAATTAAAATTGAAGAAATATATTTTTTCATTTTACACCTCATTCATAACAGATTATTAAATCCCCATCAATTGTGTTGACAGGGATTGGGTAAAGCAAATTAAAACCTGCATTTTATTTAGAGCCAATTAAGTTTTAGAAATATCCAGAAATACCGACTCCAAACATTAAATAATTAAAACCATCTCGTTCCGTTTCTCCTTTTTCATTCAATGTAATTGCAATATACTGGGCAGCAAAAGTAAGCAGCATATGTTCTACTGCCACCACTTTAACTCCAACACGCCCTCCGTAACTAAATCCAGAACTGGTATTATTCCCGGACGAAAGTGATGTATATCCCAATTGTGCTTCTAAAAATGGATATATATTCTTATTTGCAGTTTCAAGGTTGTAAGACGGTGAAAAGAATAATTGCAGGATATTTGTGCTCTCTCCATCTTCAGGTGAAATAACTGAAAACCCAGGCAATAATGATATACCGGTTGTAAGCCCTAATTCAAAACCATC
Source organism: uncultured Ignavibacteriaceae bacterium (assembly GCA_963698205.1). GTDB lineage: Bacteria > Bacteroidota > Ignavibacteria > Ignavibacteriales > Ignavibacteriaceae > IGN3. The sequence goes on from CAVOPZ010000004.1 coordinate 6,312, forward strand.
AACAACGAAATACCCGACTTGCGGTGCAAACACAAATATTGAAATTGCATCACCTGCCTTACCGTTTGATACAGTAGTATAACTTGAAAATGATAGATTACCGGCTAGTTCAACTATTCCTTTTTTAGCAAATTGACTATCCTGGGCATTTGAACCGGAGGCAAATGCGATTAAAAAGATTGGGATTAGGATTCCGTAAACAATTTTTGTTGAATGTAACATTGTAAGTACCTCCTATGCTATTATGACAAAAATATATTTAACTACAGATGAGCAAGGTATTAGAATTGAGGAGAGATAATTTTTGATTCCATACCTTTCTTATCATCTATTTATAAAATAGATATAGCCAGAAAGATAGTTGTCATAGAATTGTAAAAAATGAAGCGATTTTCTTTATATATCTTATAATTAAAATTTGAAACTGAAGAATAATTTTTATTCAGTTTGTTTGCTAAGAGTAAAATAATATTGGGGTGTTTATAAAATTCTGATTGTCTTTTGCAGTTTAATAGATTAAATTTAATCAGTTTATTTATACAGAGCGAGTAAAATAAAAAATATCTCAACTCTCTTTTATTCAATGTCTTAAAAGGTTGATTTATATAATAGTACTAATTTATAATTACTTTTTATTAATGCTATAACACTCCGCATTGGGAGAATAATAGCTATTCCATTAAAATTCATTCTCAATGAAGAAGCTTCCACCTAAATCATATTAAAGATAATTAATTGGAGATTGCTATGAACAAAAAATTACTCTTTCTATTGCTTCCCTTTTTTTTCCTCAGCTTTTCAACAAGCTTTGCCCAAATACTAAATGAAGGTTTTGAGGACGCAAGTTTTCCTCCAACAGGCTGGCATACTAAAAATATACTTGGCGGAGTTGCCTGGATGAGAGCCAATGGAGGTCATACTGGTTTACATAGTGCAATAATTGGATGGGAAGTTACAGGTGGCGAAGATTGGTTAGTAACGCCGCAGTTGAATATTTCATCCGGTGATTCATTAAAATTCTGGGCCAGAAAATTCTTTAATAGTAATTATCCCCCGGATTCATTACATATTTTAGTTTCAACTACCGATACAGCAGTGACAAGTTTTACAACATTATTGGCCACTTATAATGTTAACGCTTTCCCATATGGCTGGACTACACAATATGCAGTTAATTTAACTTCGTTTGCCGGAATGAATGTTTATATCGCATTCAAACACTTCGATGTAAATGGAAATGGGATGCTTATTGATGATATTACGATTGATGAACAAATACCAGTTGAACTTACAAGCTTTACAGCATTGGTTAATGAAAGTGATGTAACACTTAGCTGGATGACTGCTACTGAAATTAACAATAGTGGATTTTATGTTGAAAGAAGAAATGGTATCGAAAGCTGGAATAATCTTGGATTTATTGAAGGCCACGGAACCACTACAGAAAAGCAGAGTTATACCTTCGTAGACAAAAATCTTGTTTCAGGAATTTATTATTACCGACTAAAACAAATTGACAATGATGGAAGCTTTGAATACTCGAATGTGATTGAGGTAGATTTAGAGCTGCTTTTGGAATTTAGTTTAAGTCAGAATCACCCAAATCCTTTTAACCCGAGTACAAAAATAAAATACTCAATACCAGAAAGGACTAATGTTAGTCTAAAAGTTTTTGATTTGTTAGGTAGTGAAGTTGCTGAATTAGTAAAAGGTGAAATGGAGGCAGGCACATATGATATTACTTTCAATGCTTCTAATCTGCCAAGTGGAGTTTACTTGTATAGATTACAGAGTAAAGAATTTTCGACTGTTAAGAAGTTAGTGCTTCTTAAATAATCATTGAAAAAAGCATATTCGCTGTTGGATTCTTATAAATACTGATCCGATCTCAAATATGTCAAATATCAAAGAAAAGGTTTATATGCTTAACAGAAAATTATCCATTTTTTATTTAGCACTGAGTTTAATTTTTATTGCAGGAATTCCAAATGCGGCAAATGGACAGAACAATGTTATTATTATTATAATGGATGGTGCGGGATGGATTCATACGTTTGGAGCTGGTAATGATTATATTCCACATCTCTATGATGATATGCGACCCTACGGAACACTCTATACTGATTTTAGAATCGATTATAACGCAGGAGGGCAAACATTAACTAATCCGGGTCATGCCACAATTGCCACAGGAACCTGGCAAAGTATCTCTAATGATGGGATTGAAAGACCGACACTTCCAACAATTTTTGAATACTACAGAAGTCATTTTGCAGCGAATCAGAATACTTGTTATGTTATCTCTGGTAAAACCAAACTCAACATTTTAACTTATTCAGTTTATTCTGGCTATGGGCAAGCGTTTGGTGCATCCTGGTTAGGAGATAACTTAGCTGATCAAGTGACCTTTGATAATGTTGTATCCACTATGAGCGCTATAAAACCAAATCTTCTGATTATTAATTTTGCTGACGTAGATCGGGCAGGTGATTCAGGAAATTTAGCTGCTTATACTGCAGCTATAACAGCTGCTGATAATTATATCTATCAGATTTGGCAGCATATTCAAAATGAAGATTGGGGATATAATGCATCCAACACTACACTATTTATAACTAATGATCACGGAAGAAACGTTGATGTAATGACTGAACACGGTGATGGATGCGATGGCTGCACTCACATTATGTTATTAGCTTTAGGACGAAATGTTGTTCCACAAGAAGTCACCACTACAACATATCAGTGTGACATTGCACCTACGGTTGGCAATTTGTTGGAGTTTGAGACTCCTCAAGCTACAGGTCAAAGTTTATTTGAATATTCATCACCGCTCCCTGTGGAATTAATTTCGTTTACCTCGCAATTATTAAGCAAGGGCGTATTATTGAAATGGCGAACTGAAACTGAAGTAAATAATTATGGATTTGAAGTAGAACGCTGTGTGCTAAGCGCTGAGCGCCAAGCGTGGAATAAGATTGGATTTTTAAATGGTAATGAAAACTCTAATTCGCCTAAGAGTTATTCGTTTGAAGATAAAAATGTGACTGCAGGAAAATATTCTTATAGATTAAAACAGGTTGATAATAACGGACAGTTTGAATACTCAAAAACAATTGAAGTTGATATGGGTGTTATTAAGAAATTTGAGTTAAGTCAGAACTTTCCAAACCCATTCAATCCTTCAACAAAAATAACTTACTCTATTCCAGAAAGAGGAAATGTCAGCTTAAAAGTTTTTGATTTGTTAGGTAGTGAAGTTGCTGAATTAGTAAAAGGTGAAATGGTGGCAGGCACATATGATATTACTTTCAATGCTTCTAATCTGCCAAGCGGAGTTTACTTCTATAGATTGCAAGCTGGTTCTTTTACCCAAACAAAGAAAATGATTTTGTTGAAGTAAAACTATCTTATTTTTTTTATTAAGTCCCTATCAATAAAACTGGTAGGGACTTAAAATTTTATGAGTTTTTTTCTTGTTTTATAAATC
>CAVOPZ010000005.1:0-3264 GCA_963698205.1 uncultured Ignavibacteriaceae bacterium
TGTAAGAGTAATAAGCGTAAACAAAAATAGTTTTGTTGTTTCCAACGGCGAGAAAGATATTTATGCAGAGCTAACTGGTAAGTTTCTTTTTAACACTGATTCTGCTTTAGACCTGCCAACTGTTGGTGATTTTGTTTTTGCACAATTGTTTGATGATGATACTCTTGCAATCATACAGGATATTCTTCAAAGAAAATCTTTGCTTAAAAGAAAAGCTGCGGGAAAGAAAATTGATTATCGATTAATTGCTGCCAACATTGATATTGCAATCATTATGCAGGCGCTTGATTCCAATTTTAATATCAGAAGACTTGAGCGCTATCTTGTAATTATTAATGATAACAATATAACCCCTCTAATTCTTTTAAGCAAAAGTGATCTTATTAGTCCCGAAGAAGCAGAAGAAAAGAAATACCAAATACTAGAGATATTACCTGATGCAAAAATATTTTCTTTTAGTAACAACAACTTGGGTGATATTGAAAATATTAAAACACTTTTTACTTCACATAAAACATATTGTTTGCTCGGTTCATCTGGAGTTGGTAAAACAACTTTACTTAATAATTTAATTCACCAGGATCTTTACAAAACTCAGCCGATACGAGAAAAAGACGACAGGGGAAAACACACAACAACAAGACGTGAGCTTATCATATTAGAAAACGGAGCTATCATAATTGATAATCCGGGAATGCGTGAGCTTGGAATAATATCTAATGAATCTGGAATAAGCAGTACGTTTGGTGAAATTGATGAGTTGTCCGATGAATGCAAATACAAAGATTGCACACATACTGTTGAAGCTGGTTGTGCAGTTATTGAAGCATTGCAAAAAGGAAAAATCTCTGAAGAGCGATACAATAATTATATTAAGATATTTAAGGAAGCTCAGTACAACGAAATGTCTTACGTTGAAAAACGGCAGAAAGATAAAAAGTGGGGTAAGTTTTTCAACTCTACTATGAAGGATGTGAAGAAAATGAAGGGGATATAAGTTTAATGTGGCCTGACTCCCGATAGATCGAGACAGGCTGGGTTAGGCGTAACATAATTATTCACTTAAATATTTATTAGATTATTCTCTACTATGAATACAATATTAGTTAAAGCTAGAAAATTTGGGAACCTTGCAAATGCTCACATCAGTAGTCATCTATACTCTACGCCAGCATTTGTCCGAATGATCCCGACTGATAATGATTAAAACTGTAAGTATTGCTGGCAAAAGAATGATTCTCCAGATGAAATGTCTTTTTCCGATTTTTGTTTGTATTTGGAAAAAGCATTAAGCTTAAAAGTCGGGCTTATTACCTTCCTTGGTGGTGAACCGAGTTATGGAAACCACTGTATGATGCAATAAATTTGTGCACTGAAAATAATATATTGACTGATTTAACAACCAATGCAACATTGTTAAATTCTGAGAGTATCGAGCTGCTCGGAAAATCCGGACTTGATTATTTAAATATTTCAATCGATGGAGTTGAGTCATCTGAGATTTCATCTAAAAATTTTGTTTTTCGACATAACCTGTTTGAAGACTTGAGGTTTTCCAAATCAAAGTATCGGATGCATTTCAGATTTAATTCCGTGATATTTAAGAATAATTTTGAAGATCTTAAAAATTTAATTGAGTATTCCAAATCTAATAATGTTCAGCTCTCTTTGGGATTTGTTGTACCACCAATTGATGATCGCCAATTAAAGGATGACAGCATCTATTTTAAGAAAGGTGATCAAAAATTATTACAAGAGATTGTTGAATACATTATAAAGAAAAAAAGGGATGGTTATCCTATTATTGATCCATATTCGTATTTTGAAAATATTTTTCGCTTCCTGGATCGTGAAGTATTTTGGGATTGTAACTATCCAACTCGTTATGGTTGGATTAACGTTACCCCGAATGGGAAGATCAGAAGCTGTACGAAAAAAATGGATGAGCTGGATATAAGGTTTCAAGACTTGAATATCGAAAAATTAAAAACATTAAGAGAAACCCTTCGTGAAAAAGTAGAGAAATGCAATATAGATTGTTATTCAAATTGCGCGTATGATTCATATTATTATACTCATAACAAATTGCAAATGCTTAAGAAAATAATGAGTCGGTTGAAAAAATAAATAAAAACAGGAAAGACAGTTATAAGTGAAGTGATTATGAAATCTTATCTAAATAATAATTTTAACTTAAATGAATTGATAGATGTTTTTGATGAGCTGCCTCTTTGGTCTGCACCGTTTGGATTGAAACTGCTTGAGCATATTAATTATAAACCAAACATAACCGCGCTTGATATTGGTTTTGGAGCTGGATTTCCTTTAACTGAAATTGCAATGAGGCTTGGAAACACTTCAACTATTTATGGAATTGATCCTTGGAAGGAAACTTTTAAAAGAGTCAATCAAAAAATATACTATTACGGAATAAGCAACATTAAACTTATTGAAGGCGTGGCAGAATCAATTCCGCTTGAAGATAATTTTGTTGATCTTATTACAAGCAACAACGGAATTAATAATGTAAGCGATGTAGATAAAGTTCTTTCGGAATGTTCGCGTGTTATAAAAAGCGGCGGACAGTTTGTGCAAACGATGAATCTTGATAAAACAATGACCGAGTTTTATAATCAGCTTGAAACTGTTTTATCCGAAATGAAACTTTACAAAGAAATTGAGTTGATGTATAAACACATTAAGCAAAAGGCCTCCGTTGCACGATTTTATTGCTTTAATGCACAAACATAATTTTATAATTAACCATGTTGTTGAAGATGAGTTTTGCTATAAGTTTGCAGATGCCACGGCAATGTTTAATCATTACTTTATTCGCTTGGCGTTTATGGAATCCTGGATAAAACTTTTACCAACAGATAAAGTTGAGCTTATATTTGATACTATTGAATAAGATGAATGATCAGGCAAGAACAGAGTGGGATAAAACTTACAGTTCCTTTTTTTTATTAAATGCGATTAAAAAATAGACATCCAATGCTATAACCTTTCAAATTTTACCTCATCAACAAAACAAATAAAAAATTTCATTCAAGTATTTCTTTAACACGTCCAACTTCGCCTGTTTCTCCATAGGAGTCCTTCGGACAAGCCGTACTTTTATTCCGTGTGGATGCTTTGGAGATTTTGTCAGAATGTCTTTAACAATACCTTCTGTAAGATTGCCTGTACGTTGGTCTTCTTTCAATACTATTTTTACTTTCATCCTCCTGCTTTTATATCAGATCGTTTAATTTCATTCATCAT
>CAVOPZ010000006.1:0-33945 GCA_963698205.1 uncultured Ignavibacteriaceae bacterium
TCCCGGTTTTACAATCGGCTATCTTGAACAGGAACCGCACGTTGATGAAACTAAAACCGTAAGAGAAATTGTGCAGGAAGGTGTTCAATCAATTGTTGATTTGCTAAAGAGTATGATGAAATAAATGCAAAGTTTGCAGAACCGATGGATGATGATGAAATGACGAAGCTTTTAGAACGTCAGGGCGAAGTGCAGGAAAAACTTGAAGCAATGGGTGGCTGGGATCTTGATGCACGACTTGAAATGGCGATGGATGCTTTGCGCTGTCCGCCATCAGAAACTTTATGTAAAATTCTATCCGGCGGAGAAAGGAGAAGCGTTGCTCTTTGCAGATTACTTCTTCAAAAACCGGATATTCTTTTACTCGATGAACCAACAAACCATCTTGATGCTGAAACAGTTGCGTGGTTAGAACATCACTTGCAAAAGTATGAAGGAACAGTTATTGCAGTAACACACGATAGATATTTTCTTGATAATGTTGCCGGCTGGATACTTGAACTTGATCGCGGTGAAGGAATTCCGTGGAAAGGAAATTATTCCTCGTGGCTTGAGCAGAAACAGGAAAGATTACGCGTTGAAGAAAAACGTGAAAGCGACAGACAAAAAACTTTACAGCGTGAACTTGAATGGATTAGAATGAGTCCGAAAGCACGTCACGCAAAATCACAATCAAGAATAACCTCATATGAAAATCTTCTTAAGGAAGAAAAAGAAAAAGGGCAAAAAGATCTTGAGCTTTATATTCCAGTTGCAGAGCGTCTTGGCGATATTGTTATCGAAACCGAAAAACTAAACAAAGCTTACGGTGATAATATTTTAATTGATGATTTAACATTTTCAATTCCTCCCGGAGCAGTTGTTGGAATTATCGGTGCTAACGGCGCAGGTAAAACTACTTTGTTCAGGATGATTACAGAACAGGAAAAACCTGATAGCGGAAATATTAAAGTTGGCTCAACCGTTAAACTGTCTTATGTCGATCAATCAAGAGATGCATTGAATCCGGAAAAAAGCATTTGGGAATTAATCTCCAACGGGGAAGATACAATTATGCTTGGCAACAGGCAGGTGAACTCACGTGCGTACGTTGCGCAGTTTAATTTTTCAGGTGCAGATCAGCAGAAAAAAGTTAGCATGCTTTCGGGTGGAGAAAGAAATCGCGTGCATCTTGCAATGATGTTAAAGCAAGGCGCAAATGTTATCTTGCTTGATGAACCAACAAACGATCTTGATGTAAACACATTACGCGCGCTTGAAGAAGGAATTGAAAAATTTGCAGGATGTGTGCTGGTGATAAGCCACGATAGATGGTTTTTAGATAGAATATCAACTCACATTTTAGCATTTGAAGATGAAAGCAAAGTCGTTTGGTTTGATGGAAACTATTCGGAGTACGAAGAAAAACGAAAAGAGAGATTAGGCATAGCAGCGGATCAGCCGCATAGAATTAAGTACAGGCATTTAACAAGAAGTTAGAGTGATTGAGTTGGTCCCATACGGACAATATGTTTGTAGATTAGGAAGAAATAGAATTAAAAAGCTCCATCGGAGCGATCTGTTTATTAAGTATTAAAAAATAGGACGTCCCTACAGGACTAGCATTTGTTAACCGTATATTGTTACAACCAGTCCGTTCCTACGGAACTTGTAAATGAAATGATTAAGTTTTAATGTTAAGTTTGAATTTACTTCATTGGGAGTAAAAGGCTTATAATAAAATTTCACGCATAGATGTGAATTGACAGAAAGAAGTATTCTAATAATTGCTCCGTTAGGAGCTTACTGTTTGTAATAAAAGAACAGACGAAAAAATTGTAGTCCCATCGGGACGACCTGTTAATAAAGAACTGAAATAAAATTTGGCAAACACATATTCACAAGTTTACCTTCACATTGTCTTTGCGGTTAAAGGAAGACAAAATCTTATTGGTACAGAAATAAGAGAAGAATTGCACAAATACATAACAGGCATTGTTACTAATCGTGATCAAAAACTACTTTCCATTTTTTGCATGCCAGACCACACACATATACTTATTGGTATAAAACCATCCATCAATATTTCTGATTTTGTCAGAGATATTAAAGCTGGTTCATCAAAATTTATAAATGAGAAAAAACTGATTAAGGGAAGATTTAACTGGCAGGAAGGATTTGGAGTATTCTCTTATTCACGAAGTCAGATTGATACAGTAATAAAATACATTCAAAATCAGGAGAAGCATCATCGTAAGAAAACATTTAAAGAGGAGTACGTAGAGTTTCTTAAAAAGTTTTCAGTTCAGTATGATGAAAAGTATTTGTTTGAGTGGATTGATGTATAACTTAATTAGTAACTAAAGGTCGCTCCGATGGAGCTAATTATATATACTGTTACTATATTATTACAAACAGTTCGTTCCTACGGAACTTATTAATAAAATGATTTTTACTTTGGAGCTAATGAGTAGTAAGTCGTTTGCAAATAATAGTCCATACTAAAGTAAGTGAGTCAATTTATTTTTACTCCGTTAGGAGTAAACTGTATGTAACAAGAGACAAATAAAAATTAGACAAGCTCCATAGGAGCGATCTGTTTTGGGTCTAAAAGTTTTTAATAGTGTCATAGTTTCTTTTAATAAAATGAATATTTTCACGCAGAGAAAGAATTATTAAGTTTGAATTAAACGATCTTATAAATAACTATTTACTAACTATCAGGAAAGGCTCGGGTTACATTATGAAAAAATTATTATTCTTTGTTCTGGCTTTAACATTCATCATTGCGTGCTCAAAGACTGAAGAGAAAAAAGTAGAGGGCACTGATCAACAAACTGTTACTACGCAGGAAGCTCCGAAACCTGTTGTTAGTCAGAGATATGGAGTAAAATCCGGTGTAATTTTTTATAATGCACCAATGGACACAAAACAGGAATTATATTTTGATGATTACGGCGCAAAAGAAGTCTCAATCACTTCTATTGATTTGGGAATTGCCAAATCAAAAACAATTGAAATAAGAAAAGACGGATTCAGCTATACATACGAAGAAGGAAAAACTGAAGGCACAAAAAAAGCCTGGTATGCTGCTGCCAGTACCGATTATTCAAAAGCTGATCCCAAAACCATTGAGCGTTATAAAATTAAAGATCTTGGGACTGAAACTATCGCAGGTAAAGAGTGCAAGAAATTCAGTGCTGCATTTGGTAATACGCCAATCGTTTCCTGGACGTGGAATAACATTCTTATAAAATCAGTAACTAAAATGGGCGGGGCAGATTTTGTTATTGAGGCTACAAAAATTCAGGATGGTGCAGTAGATTCCAAAATATTTGAACTACCTGCTGGTGTAACTTTTAAAGAAATTTAATTTTTATTTTGGTCTTGGCGTCTTTGCGAGAATGAAAAAATTTCACGCAGAGACGCTAAGGCGCTAAGAAATTGATGATTATTTTATAAGCATCATTTTTTTTGTTTGAACAAAATTGCCGGCTTTAAGTTGATAAAAATATATCCCGCTTGGCAGTGTGGCATTTGCAATGTACGATTTAGAATGAATACCTGCTTCATAAAATCCTTCGGCAATGGTTTCAATTTCTCTTCCAATTGCATCATACAGTTTGATTGATTGCCAACTGCTGATTGGTGACTGCCAACTGATCTTTGTACTTGGATTAAATGGATTGGGATAATTTTGTTCAAGAATAAATTCTGTTGCAGTAATTTGATGTTCATTAATACCTGTTACTATAGAATCCACAATTGAATATGTAACCCAGCCATCATCAGTGTGAGTAAATATGATTTAGATTTATTAGATATGAGGTATTAGAATTAAAAAATTCGAAATTAGTATTTCTATCATCCCAATTGGTAAATGTTTGCAGAGTATCCCATGTAACGCCATTATTATTTGTCCTCATTATGCTGTTCCAATCTATCGACCAACCTTTCTTGATAACCATATAAATTCCAAATCTAAAGCACCACCATCCCAACAATATACAGGTTCTCCCAAGTTAGTTCCAGCACTTGTGGTTTTTGTAATAGAAAGACACCCCCGAGGCCCATAGATTCATTAAAAGTGCCAATTATAGCTTCAAAGAGATACAACAAATTTTATCGTAATAAACAGATTCATTCAATCCTCCTACTTCAAAATAAGAAGGGTCCCAGCTTTTTCCCTCATTCGGTCGTTTTATAAATATAACGAGCTTGCGTTATTAAATTTGGACTTGTATGACTAAAACATAAATATCCAATTGAATCTTTATAAAAAGAGATATCGTATATATGTTGTAAAGTATCTGTTACTAAGCCCCAACTCTGTCCTCTATTAAAACTTTTAAATAGTTTGCCGTAATTATTATACGCAAATCCAATTGAATCATTAGCAAATTCAATATCATACCCATATAAAACAGGAGGAAATTCATATTCGTGTATCCAGCTTAATCCACCGTCAATAGTATAAAATAAGCGATTACTCAAGATGAGCCATCCGTTTTGTTCATCTATAAATAATATTTTCCGGAAGTATCTATTTCGCGAGTAATTAAATTGGAATCCAATTTTGTCCAGCATTTGTTGTTTTCCACAAATACCCGTTGGTGCTTAAAATCCAGCCGTTGTGATCATCAAGAAAAAATATATCGCTGTACTTGTGAATAGATTGTGGCAAGGAGTGTATGTTTGATAATATTACAAGTAAAAAGACTATTGTAAACCGTTTCATTTTATTCCCTTTTAAAATGGTGGATTACTAAATAAATATTATAAGCGATTATAAGATAGCAATCGCCATTGCAAAGTCAACAGTTAAAAATTTATTTTCTATACTGCTTTATAAACTCTTCAACTTCAGGCAAGCCGCCCTGGTATATTAAATAACCATTGCTTGGTTCGCGCTCTGTAATTTCTCCTGCAATCGGAGTCAGCATAATTTCTTTTACTTTTTCAATATCATCTGTCTGCCCAAATGCCCAGCCGAGTTTCATATAAGCAACTTCAGGCAGCATATTAGCAGCCGGAACTACACCAAGCTCCATCATATCTCTTCCGGTATCGTAAACGTACATTTGAACATAACCCCAAAGTGTTTGAACAGTCATATAAACAGCAACGCCTTTTTCTTTTGCACGTTTCAATGCCGGATAAAGTGGTTTGTTTACATGCCCAAGCCCGGTTCCGGCAATAACAATTCCTTTGTAACCATTGTCGATTAATGAATCAATCATATCCGGCTTCATATTCGGATAGTAATAAACTATTGCAACTCTGTCATCAAATACTGCATTTACTTTTACATCGTTATCAAATCTTCTTCGTTTATAATCATCACGAATCGGAGTTACTTTTTCTCTGCTTACAGTTGCAATAGGAATATCACCAATAGTTCTAAAAGTTGAACGATAACTTGAATGCATTTTTCTTACTCGTGTTCCGCGATGAAGCAATCCGTACATATCGCTTGTTGGACCAAACATACAAACCATTACCTCTGCAATATCACTTATTGCTGCAGTTGTTACAGAATGAATTAGATTCAATGCCGCATCAGATGATGGTCTATCACTCGAACGCTGCGAACCAACCATCACAATCGGGACTGGGGAATCTTGAATCATAAAAGAAAGTATTGCCGCTGTGTGATGCATTGTATCAGTTCCATGTCCGATTACAATTCCCTGCACACCTTTTTCAATCTCTCGTCCTATAGCCTCTGCTAATCCAATCCATTGTTCCGGACCCATATTCTCACTGAACACACCATACAGTTTTTCAGTATCAAGATTACAAATATCTGCAAGTTCCGGAACCGAACCGTAAAGTTCGCCCGGTGAAAATGCTGGAATAACAGCACCCGTTCTATAATCCAATCTTGAGGCAATTGTACCGCCAGTTCCGAGAAATTTTACATTGGGCTTTTTAGGATCATAAGGAAAATCTTTTTCAGGAATTTTATATTTCGCTTCCCGTCTTCCAAATATCTTTACATCCTTTATTTTTTCTGCAGCAATTCCAATATTATAACCAATCGGCATTTTAAGAACGATATGAAATTCATCTGCAGTTTCGGAACGAGGTAAAATCAGCCCTTTAAAACTTCCTTCATCTGTAAGGATTTCTACATCACTCCAGATTGGTGTTTTAAATTTTTGAAGAGTGTTTAATGCAACTCCACGATAACCTTTGTAATCCTCAGTATTTATAGTTGACATTATTTAACTCCTTTCACAAAACCAATTTTATCAGCAACAACTTTTGCAGAGACTCTGCCTCGAAGTTTTTTCATAATCATTCCCATCAACAAAATACTTTTACTATTCATGATTAAAAATTGTCATCTTATCATATTCTGATTTTGCAGTCGTTAATAATTTCATCAATATTCTTTTTTGCTGGCTGGATTTTGAATTACTTCTTCAGTAAACATTCCAAGTTCTGCAACTGTTTTAATAGTTGGTAAGCAAAGCATCTTGTAGGAATTTTTCCATCTGCAAATGATTTTAGAATATTCCTCAAACATACTTTCATTCAAGCCATTCAGTTGTAACATCCGAATTTCTTTAATCGCTTTGGGATATTGAATAAGAAATACTGCTGCGGTTGTTGGATTTATTTTCCAATCATTAACAGCTTTCTTAAAAAGCTCTGCATATTTTGAAACAGAAAGTTCTTCAATTGTGTCTTTTGGAATTCCAAGTTCATTGTACCACTCAATTCTTTTCCAAAACTGTTCCGGTAACCATGATTTAATTTTATCTAATTCTTTCCTTAGTAATTTTTTTTGGTGGAAGATCTGTATCGGGATACATTCTATCCGCACCGGGAAGAATGCGCTCAAAACCATTTGTTCCATCGCTCATTGCTTGTCGTGTTTCAGAAGGAATTCCTATAGTTGCTTCTTTAGCGCGAATGATAATTTCATTCACGGCAGTTTTAACGTCATCTTCACTTCCCCAAACAATTACCATTGTGTCATTATCAGAGGCGTTAGTAAACTTTTTAACTTTTAACCAATCCGCTGAGGCTATTGTATCACTTTTACTATCAGAGTGAATAAGATTTGGAATGTTAGTTAAGCAGGCAATAACTCTAACCCGGTCAGAAATTTCTTTTGAGAAGTAAGTATCGGTTTGTGTCTGCCAGTGAAGCAGATCTTTATAACCTTTAAGCACGACCACTCGAATATTCATTTCAGAATCAGCCGCATTTTTTAATGGGGCGTAGTAAACTTTCTTTAATAATTTCGTGATATCATAAGATTCTGCTTTAAATGTTTCTGTAGTTATTCCCCGTTTTTTTAATTCTTCTCTCAATCGTAAAAGATTCCACTGCCTCATCGCTTCGTTATAGGTAAGAAGAGGAATCAATGTAATCTGCGGAACGCCTTTTATCTCAACACGAGTTCCACCTTCAACACTTACGTTTACATCTTCTCGAGCAGCGCCCATTCCGCGACGAACTTTTTGTGTGCTCCTTACAAGTTTACTGCATTGCCATGCAACTTCTGCAACTTCTTGCGGGGTGCGCATTGCTGGCTCTGTCACGGTTTCGATAAGTGGCATTCCAAGTCTGTCAGTTAAATAAACTCTATCGTGTCCGATATCGGAAACTTCTCTGCACGAATCCTCTTCAATAGACATCTGAACAATTTTTACTTTTCTATCTTTATATGGAATCCATCCATCAAGCGCATAAATTGCTGTGCGTTGAAATCCTGTGGGGATGCTTCCATCCAAATATTGTTTTCTCGCGATATGAATTTCATCTACAAGATTGCAGTTATATAACATTCCAATTCCAATAGCAATATCAAGCGCATCTTCATTTATCAAAAATGGCGGAGTATCATCCATTTCATAAGTGCAAACTGTTTCCCGTTTAATATGATAAATAATATTCTTCTTAGTTTTGAATTCCATCAACGCAGTGCCGTCATAAACACCCATTTCTGAAAGTGTGGGACGCATATGACGTAATATTTCTGCATCAAATTCTCTGGTGTATTTTCCTGCCGGGCAGCGACAGAAAAGTTTTTTCTCCGTAAAAAGCTGTTGATGAATTTCTAATCCCGATTTGAATCCGACAGTTTTATAGTCGCCTTCAGTCATTTCGTTGAAGGGCTTGAAGATAAAATCATACATAAGTGTGCTGCAGTTATTATTTTTTAATAAATGGTACACTGATTTTTATGATGATTAAGATTAATTATGATCAGTCAAAATCATAAAAGATCATAAGGATCAGCGTACAATTGTCTTTATCTATTTATTTAAACTTTGAGAAATAATCCTTGAACATATCTTTATGAACCATAAAATCCATTATTTTAAGTTTAATATAATCTTCGTGATAGAAGTAATAACCTTTATCCCCAGTATTGCGTGAACCTGCGCCTGAATCTTTGATCAAAAACCAGTTCTTGCCATCTAATTCTTCATATCCAACCAAATGAATTCCATGATCATCGGTTGTTGTTTGATTTGTAAAACGAAATTGTCTTGAGTTCTCATCAATAAATTCTGAAGGTAAATCAAATGTTGGAACAACAGCACATTTTGTCCAGCTATCATATCCTGGCTCGCTTACATCTCCGCCAATAGCCAAAGTGTATCCATTCTTAATGGCGTTTTTTAATATCTTCATAAAATCATCAAGGGGAACGTTGTAATAATCCTTGTTGTGCCACCAGTTATCTGGAACTTCATACTCAACCTGCTGCCAATACGGCTGCTGCATATAAGATAACACATCAACATAATCATCAACATTTAATTTTAAATAATTTGTTAGATATTCTTTAGGAGAATATTTTTTTCCATCAACAACAACTTCCGTTGGAGGTACACCGAGATAATGGTTAAGAATTGATTTTGTAACTGCAACAACTTCTTCTTCATTCCATGCATTTATGGTTTTTACATTTTGAAGATACGTCTGAATTTCTTTTATCATATCGCTGTGATCATGGTACTGCTGACCGGGTAATAATCCAGTGCACACCTCGACTGGAACTGCGCCATACATTTTATAAATTCTCGTTACAGCATTTGCCTCTGAACCTTCCTCAACAATTGATTTGCCACGAGTGCGGACATATTCTTTCACCTTCTCAATATATTCCCAGTATGCAGTATGAATAGGAGAAAGTTCAACTTTCCTTCCAGTTAAGCGATAAACCTCAGATTCAAAAAATGAATTCGTGGAAAAACTCCAGCAAGTCCCTGTGTTGCCTTGTGAGATTGGATCATTGTGCCAGAAGTATTTAAACTCCTCTTTTGATTGAGGATAATTCATTCCTGTAAAATCAAGTTTAAATATTTTCTTTTTTTCTTTTGTTGGATTTTTAAACTCATCCATCCCCTTTTGTATTTCCTGGAAGAACCCTGGTTTGGGTTCGGTAAAAACACCTTTGTTTTTCTCCTGAGCATTTATAATTGAGCAGGAAAAGAAAACAAAGAATAGTAGAAGTGATATAAAAGATTTCATATTCCGTTCCTTGCAAGGTTGTTAAAAACATTATAAAAATTGTATTTCAAAATTAGATATAAAAGAAAAGAGTGTGAAGTAAATAATTAATAAAATAATTCCCGGACAGATTGAAGGAGGCAACAAACAATCAGCCGGGAATATAAAGCGACGCAATCGGTATTACTAATACGAGATATCGCTTATTTCAATCATCTCGGTTTTTTTATCGTATTTTTTTAGGTACGCTACAAATTCTGAATTCAAAAACTTCTGATGAGTTTTTTCATAAGCTTTCAAATATTTTTCAACTTGCTTATGTGTCAATCCGCTTTTCATATAATTCTTCTTTTCGTTATCATCGAAAAAGATACGGTAATAAAAAAGTTTAGCAGGTTTAGCTTTTGCTGCAACCGTTTTTTTTATATTTTTTTTTACTGGCATTTTATCTCTCTAAATCTTTTTATTGGATTACACTTTTCCGTTCTTCTTAATTACTTCTCTTGCTATGATTCCTTTTTGAATTTCATTTGTCCCCTCAAAAATTTTATTTATACGTGCATCACGGTAAATACGCTCAATCGGTAACTCCTGCGAATAACCCATCCCGCCGTGAATCTGAACTGCAAAATCAACAACTTTATCCAACGATTCCGAACAATAATATTTCACTATTGCAGATTGTCTTGAAATATCTTTATGCAAATCATAATCAACTGCGGTGCGGTAAACGATTGATTCCATATTATAAATCATAACTGCCATCTCTGCAAGCATAAATTGTATTGCCTGGAATTTTGCAATAGGGCTATCAAATTGAATGCGTTCTTTTGCAAATTTTGTAGAAAGTTCAAGCAGTTCTTTTGAAACACCCATACAGGCAGCACCTAATCCAAGTCTTCCTGCATCAAGGGTTTTCATTGCATAAATAAATCCTCTTCCATCGGTGCCGATCAAATTTTCTTTGGGTATATGAACATTTGTAAAACTTAATGGATTTGTTACGCTGCCTTTAATTCCCATTTTCTTTTCGGCAGGCCCAGCACTAAATCCGGGAACATTTGTATCCACTGCAAAAAGACTGATTCCTTTTTCAGTACGCGCAAATAAAGAGATAAAATCTGCAATACCGCCGTTTGTAATCCAGAGCTTTTCACCATTAATAACCCATTCATCACCGACTAAATCTGCTTTGGTTTTTAGGTGAAAAGAATCAGATCCTGCCTGTGATTCTGTTAAACCGAATGCCGCTATTTTCTCACCAGAGGCGAGCGGAGGAATAAATTTTTTTCTTTGTTCTTCGGTTGCACCATTAAATATTGCATTAGTTCCGATTGATTGATGTGCCCCTATAAATGTTGCAGTTGACATACATCCGCGTGAAATTTCTTCCTGCATAATGCAATAGCCAACTTCGCCAAATCCACCGCCTCCGTATTCTTCAGGAAAGGATATTCCTAAAAAACCAAGTTCAGCCATTTTTTTGATCAGTTCGGGAGGAATTTTTGCATCTTCATCAATTTTTGCAGCAATAGGTTTGATTTCGTTGTTGGTGAAATCACGCACCATATCCCGGAGCATGTTTTGTTCTTCAGTAAACTTAAATTCGAACATAGATATGATGCCTTCTTTTTATTAACCCTTGTTATATTCAAATAATATTCCACAAGGATTTTGTTAAATATTGTTGAAATAATGGAGAAAATGAGTGTTATTTTTCGAATGCTTTTCATATCAAAGAAGGGAAGCAAAACCTGTTCTTAATTGTGAGAAGGGTGAACGGTTATTCCAGCCTGATTCCATTATCATAAACTTCTTGCAAATCAGGCAAACCACTATATTTTCGTAAAAACCCAACCTGTGTATAGCCTTGATATTTAGAACGAATCGTGATTGTAAATGTATAAAGGTTGTTTGTTCTAAGTAGTATTTGTTCTTGATTAAAATAATACATGGTCTTTTTATTGTCTGGTGTTTTAAACACAATGGGAATTGTCTGAATAAACCATTCCTTTTTTCCATGTATCGAAACTGTAATTTCTAATAAAAAATCATATCCAATAATTTCACCAGTATATTTTATTTGGGGAGGATAAACATGGGTCTGAAATCTACTAGGAGCATAGATGGTTTTTGTTTCTAATATTTTAATGAATGGAATATTTATTTTAAAATCTGGCCAGTCTTCTTCAATTTGAGGGAAGATGTTTACAATAGTAAAAACAACAAAAACAAAAATTTTTAATGTAAAGTTTTTCATATTCGTCTTCTTTTGTTTTAATTAAAAATGAAAAACATCATTAATTATTCCATAAACAAACTACAATTTATTCATCTCTCTTTACAGTTTCCGGTGAGAATGCAGGTAAACAAACTGCGATATACTCTACACTTCCTTCGTATGGTGTGCTGTATTGTATCCATTCACCTTTTTTAGTTAAGATAGCCGAACCTGCTATTACATCGATTATTTCTTTTTCAGTTTTTACCTGCAAAGTTCCTTTTAGTACAACAGTATATTCATCAAACTCGGGCCTTTGTCCAGGTTCAATCCAACCCTGCGGACTTGTCATTTTTGCAATACTTACCGCTTCTGTTTTCGAATTAACTCTTCCAAAATATTCTTCAATAATTTTGGGTTTGTTTCCCGCCGCTTCGATAATCGTTGGTTTGTTTATTATAACAGGCATATTAATTCTCCATTATTTCTTTTTAGCACTTATTAGATAAAATATAACTGATGTTTTAAATACAGTTTCAGGAAATCCTTCAATTTGTTTTTTGATTTTTTCAATTCCCCTTTCATATTCTTCATCAGAAAGATTTGCAAGCTGCGAGGTGTGATATTTTTCTAAAAACGGGTCGCAAAAAATTTCTTTCCCGAATCTTTCTTTGTAAATCACCTCGGCTGTTTTAAATTTAACATTTTTAAATCTTTCTGCTTCAAGCAGTTTCATCAAATCCTTCAATGAAGGAAATCTTTTCAAATCATTTTTATAAACAGAATCAAAGTAATCATAAACATACCAGTCTTTATCTATATGCGGATCAACACCAAAAACTGCAAGCGTTCCGTTGGGAATTAAAGTTCTTTTACATTCGCGAATAAATTTTACTTTATCTTGGAAATGATGTACTGCATTTACACAAAATGCCAAATCAAATAAATTATCTTTAAAAGGAAAATTAACAGCATCAGCATTTACAACATTTAAATTTAACTTACTATGCTTTGAAACTTTCAACATCTCAAACGAATAATCTAAACCAAACACTTTGGTGTTTTCATTATAAAGTGAGCTGACCCATCTTCCAGTTCCGCAGCCAGCCTCTAAAATGTTATTGCATTTGTTTGATAAAATTATCTGCTTGATTTCGTTTTCAATGTTCGGCAAATAATTATCGGTATAACGCTCGTTATAAATTGGTGCAATTTTATTGTAATCAGTTCTAATCATCTTCAGAAAAAAGATTTGAAATTCTTATATAAAGTATAAAAAAGAGCGTTCATTCTTAAAAGTTTTTGATCATTATTGGATTATAATCGATGGTTTTTTTAGATTAAACCCAAGGAAATAACTAGTAATTAATTATTAACAGTCTATCGGAGGTACTATGAAAAAGTTAGCAGGATTCTTTTTCTTGTTTCTATTAATATCAACAACTTTGTTTGCTCAGGACGTTGATAAATTAAGAGCAAAAATTGAAGCGATGAATAAGATTTTTACTCAAGCAATGCTTGACAACGATACGGAGAAACTGTTATCGATGTACACGGATGACATTATTTCAATGCCAAGCTATCAACCAACTGTAAAGGGAATAACGAAAGTTAGAGAACTTAGCGAAATGCAGGCTAAATCGGGCTGGAAGACAACACAATTTGCACTAAATATTACTGATATAATCCTTGCGGGTAATCTTGCAATTGAAATCGGAAATTATACTATGAAAATGTCTGGACCCAGTATGCCTGAGTGGGCAGATAATGGAAAGTATATGACAATCTGGGAAGAGCAAAAAGACGGATCATTAAAAATTAAAGTGGAAACATGGAATACTGACACAAACCCATGGGCACAAATGGAACAAGTAAATCAGGAAGAAATTAAATAAGTAGAATTAGTTTTTGTAACCTTGAGGATTTGTGTTATAATCTTCAAGGTTACCTGTTTCATGTCCCGAACATCTTAATTAAAACCTCTCTTCTATAATTAAAAATTTCACTTATTTTTTTTTCAATCACCAATCTATTCAATATCCTTCCCAAAAATCCAAAGGGAACTGCATAACTAACAATATCTTCCATCATTACTCCTCCAGATTCTGTTGATTTAAAGATATGTTCATGATGCCACATTTTATATGGACCAAAACGCTGCTCATCCACAAAATAATTGAGCTCATTTACATGTGTTATTTCAGTTACCCAAGTTTGCGGGATATTTAACAGAGGACGAACAAAGTATGTGATAATCATTCCGGAATACATTTTTTCCGGAAGTTTTGTTCTTACCTCAAAATTTAGCCAAGTGGGTGTAATTTTTGATAGATTTGAGGGGTTAGAAAAAAAATCCCAGGCATTATTCTTGGAAATGTTTAATTTTTGTGAAGTTTTGTGTTGATAAATTTTCATTTAGTTCTCATATTGTTAGTAGTTGTTTAACAAATTATAGAAAACAATAATTCCCATCATATGAATATAACTTCAATCGGAGAAATTCTTTTCGATATGTATCCGAATCACAAGCGACTAGGCGGTGCACCGCTGAATTTTATTTATCATGTTAAAAAACTTACAGATTCTGGAAACATTATCAGTCGGGTTGGTAAAGATGTTTTAGGTAATAAAGTTATTAACGATCTCAATCATGCCGGTATTTCCACAGAATTTATCCAGCATGATACTCTACATCCAACGGGTATAGCTAAAGTTGGTGTTGATGAAAACGGAAATCCTGATTTCAAAATTGATATAGAGCGTGCTTTTGATTTTATCGAACTTACTGATGAGAATGAAAATCTTATCAATACAGAAACAGATTGTCTTTACTTTGGTACACTTGCGCAGCGGTCGGAAGTATCACGCAAAACTATTCAGGCTTTTTATAGCAGAGGATTAAAATACTTTGCAGATATAAATCTTCGGCAGAATTTTTATGACGAAGATATTTTAAGAACTACTCTTGAGGCTGCAGATTTTATAAAAACAAACTATGATGAGATGCACGTTCTAAATGATATTTTTATTCGAAGTGAATACTCAACTGAAAAAGTTGCACTGGAACTGATGGAAAAATTTAATTTGAATATGATGGCCGTTACAAGAGGAAAAGACGGTGCATCAATTTTTGATAACGGGAAAAAATTTAATCACACAAACGTTGAAACTAAAGTTATCGATACTACCGGTGCAGGTGATGCATTTTCTGCGATGCTTTGTATAGGTTATTTATACGGATTTGAAATTCCTTACATCAATAAACTTGCAAATGATTTTGCTTACGATATTTGCCAATATGAGGGCGCATTGCCAAAGAACGACAGGGTTTACGAAAGTTTTAGAGAACAGCTGGGATTATTTTAACATTTATTCTCGAAAAGTATCTTAATTATTAATAATTTAACTTACTTTAATTGGTGGCATTAATAATATTATCAGAACGAGAGTTCCAACTATTAAAGAGAATGTAGCTCCAAAATCAAATCTTGATTCTCTGAGTTTTTCCACTTCACCCATTCCAACAACTTTCTTTTCGGTTCCTTGATACACAACCAATGAATCCCCAAGCAACTTAATATTAGTTGAATCATCTTTTTCAACAACAAATTCTTTTCCATTCTTATAAACAATTTTTATATCATCCATCTGATCAATGTTTTCATACTCTTCTTTTGGAATTTCATAAAAAGAATGACAACCGGTTAACAATATTGATATTGATAATAGAAATAGAATAAAACGAAAAGCAGTAAGTGAATTATTCAAAAGTAAATTCTCTCTTAAATTTTATGTCTCTCAACAATATCTTCAGGAATTCTAACAGGACGACCAGAAGTTAAACGAGACAAGCGTATAAAGCATTTTACCTTCAACACATACTTTATTTGTTGCTTTATTATAAACCCAGACATTTATTGTAACTTGCGCACCGCTCCACTCGGCAACCTGAGTTTTTACTAAAGCAATATCACCAAACTTAAGCTCGCGTTTGTATTCCAAATTAACAGCACTTGCAAACCAGTTCAATCCTTTGGAAACATATTCTTCCATCGGAACTTTGTAGTTATCACGCATTTGAATGAACCTTGCCGTCTGGATATAATCAAGATATTTTGAATTATGAACGTGATTATTCATATCAATATCATCTGGACGCACAACAATTTCAGTTTCAAAAATAGAATTCGAACTCTTCTCTATTATCATAAACTACATCTCTATAAAATTTTTAAGAAGTTTTAATCCGGCTTTGCCAGACATTTCCGGATGAAACTGAACACCATAGGCATTTCCATTTTCAATAGAAGAACAGAACAAAATATCTTTTTGGCATGTTGAAGTTGAAAGCTCGCTCTTAGGTAAATAGTAAGAATTGTTAAAAAAGAATTCTGTCTTATCTTCAATTCCCTCAAAAAGTTGGCTTGGCTTGCAAAGACTGACTTTGTGAAATCCTTTGTAAAAGGATTCATCTTTGGTTTCATCAAATTTTATTGCGGTTCCAGGAAAAAATCCAAGACAGGAAAAATTTCCTTCAGTTGAATAATCTGCCATCAACTGCATTCCCAACCCAATTCCTAACATAGGTTTTTTGACAATCCTGAGAATAGAATACAAGTTTAGCAGTTGAATTTTTCTCATCACAGCCGGAGCGTTACCACATCCTGCAAATATAATTTTATCAGAACTGCAAATATCAGTTTCGTTTTTAGATATTTTGAAGTCTTCCGTAATCTTTTTTATTGATGCTGCAACTTTATCTATGCAAACATCGCCATAATCAACAATTGTTATCATTTCTAATCATTACAATTTGCAATTCAAAAATCATTAAAAGTTAGTGAGTATTCAATAGTTAATTCAATTTAATTAATGCGATTCTTCTCACAATTCAATGAGAATGTGATCTTAATTAAATCATATGTGATTATTTAATCCAATATTTACACTAAAAAATTAAAGGGATAGAATGCAAACAATATTAGGCTCATCCGGAATAATTGGAACAGAATTAGCCAAAGCTTTAACACAATACACCGATAAAATCAGACTTGTAAGCCGCAATCCAAAACGCGTAAATCCAAATGATCAATTAGTTGTTGCTGATTTTACAGATGCCAGTCAAGTTCTTTCAGCTGTTGAAGGATCTGAAGTAGTTTATCTTACCGTTGGACTTCAATATAAAATTGGTGTCTGGCAAACCCAATGGCCAATAATAATGAAAAATGTTATAGATGCTTGCAAAACTAATAAGTCCAAACTTGTTTTTTTTGATAATGTTTATGCATACGGTTTAGTAAAAGGCTGGATGAAAGAAGATACTCTTGTTAATCCATCAAGCAAAAAGGGAGAAGTTAGAGCTCAAATTGCCCAAATGATAATGAGTGAAGTTGAACGTGGGCATTTGGACGCAATAATTGCAAGAGCTGCAGATTTTTATGGACCAAACACGCTATTAAGTTTTGCGACCGTTACTGTATTTCATAATCTAAAAAAAGGAAAAACAGCCCAGTGGTTTATTGATGCTAATAAAAAACATTCAATGACCTACACTCCCGATGCAGGCAAAGCAACAGCAATTTTAGGAAACACTGCTTCGGCATATAATCAAATCTGGCATCTACCAACAGATAAAAACGTTTTAACAGGTAAAGAGTTTATTGAGGTTGCTGCAAAAGCATTTAATGTGGAACCAAAATATATGGTATTAAAAAAATGGATGATTCAGATGGTCGGATATTTTGTTCCCGTTGTTAAAGAAAGTTATGAAATGTTATATCAAAATGAATATGATTATTTATTTGACAGCACAAAGTTTGAAAGAGCATTTGATTTTAAGCCAACAAGTTATCAGGATGGAATTATGGCAACAGCAAAATCAATGAAAAGTTAGTTTATAGCATATCATAATCGATGTTATCTGGATTATTCTTTTCGATTTCCCACTTCAGCGGATTTAGCTTTATATATTTTCTAATTTTATAAAGTTCGGGTTCATTCCTAATTATTCTCTCAAAATATCTTGATTGCCATTTAAATAATATTTCGTTCTTATTACACCACTTTGTTACTGCTGATTTATAACTTCCAACAATATTTCCAAGCGATGGTCGTTTTAATTGTAGAGACGGGGCATGCCCCGTCTCTACATTATTAATAATTATTATTCCATGGATATGATTTGGCATTATTACAAAATAATCCAATTCTACAGAAGTATAGTGTTTAGGAATTTCTAACCAATATTCATTTACGATTTTACCTATATCATTAATAATTACTTTCCCATTTTTAACAACACCAAAATATTCTTGATGGCTCTTTGTATTAATAGTTACAAAATACCACCAAGGAGTTTTATAATCCCAATTTATTAATCTTGTTGATGCAATGCGAAATTTATTTTTATACAACACTATTTATTTAATTCTACCTTTTATCAACGAATAGACTTTTTCTGAAAGCACTTTAAACTTAGGTAAAGCTAATTCTTCCTCAAGAGGAATAAAGCACGCAATTATATATTTAACTTCACCATCAATTACAATCCCAACATCGTTTGTCCAATAAGAGAACCAACCGGTTTTATGATAAAACATTGCACTGTTTGGTAATCCAGTTGCAAGTTTTGATTTATCAAGTTGTCGTCCTAGAAGTGTTTTCATTTGAAGACTTACCCAATTATTAACTAAAGTGTTAGAGTAAATCTTATACATAAAATCGACAGCGTGCAACGCGCAGGTTTCAGTTCCTCTTACTTTATCATAACCAGGATCTTCAAATTTTCTTTTCAAAAATTTTCTTGTTACTTCACTTCCATACCAATTATAATAATGAATAAGACTATCAATATTCTTTCTTTGCGCAATATCTATTAAACAATTAGAAGCGGAGTTATCACTTCTCGTTATCATTAAATCCAGAAGATAATTCACCGTAACAGTATCATTTTCTTTTAATAATGGTCGCGGATCATTATCAATCTGCTTGGATCTATCCACAACATTTGGTTCTTTTGCAATATAAGTTTGATATAAGGAATATTTTTCTTGAGAAACCTGATTCAGAATCTCTGCTGCAACATACATTTTGTAAACCGAGGCGGGATAAATAAAATTTTCATAATTAACTCCTCCTAGCTTTGGTTGATCGTAAGTCAAATCAATTACAGCAAGTGAGATTTGTTCAATTCCATCTTCTCCTACATCAAAGTTAAGATCAAGATTAAGTTCATGGATAATGTTTTGTAAATCAGAAGAAAGTTTTTCATCAATCTGATAGTAAGAAGGAACAATGACTGTTTGTGAGTATATGAATTGAAAAGACAGCATCACAATAAATAAAATTGTTTTCATTTGTATTTCTTAATCTTTTTGGAATTTATTAGTAAACATTAAAATTGTTTTGAGAGATTTAGCGATAAACCCTCTCCTTCATAAAAAGGGTTTAAAGATCCAACACCTTGTCCGTTTGAAATATGCATTCGTCTTAACCCAAGATTAAGACTGTAGTTGTTGCCAATATAAAAAGCAATAGTGCCACCGAGACGAAACATGAAGTTGTAAATATCTCCTCTTGGAGGGAACGATTTATTATATAAAATAATTCCTCCAAGTGCATCAATTGAAAAAGAAAAGTTTTTCAAAGTAAGCGGTTGAAGACGAAATAAAATTATTGGCCCAATCCCGATAGCAGAAGTTTCATATTGTTCTTCTTTCAAAAGCTCATTTACCATTATTGTATTTCCCCAGGCATGCGTAATAGTAACTCCGGCAAATATTTGTAAACCAATTGAATGTATTAATTCTGTTCCAATAAGTCCATTTAAATTTATTGTTTTAATTTGTCTGTTCCAGTGTGAAGGAGAATAATATTCTAAACCAAGTTCTAAATAATTATTGGAGGGTTCAACTCTTACAGGGTTTCTTTCTACCGAAGTTTCCTGTGCATATAATTTGCTTGGAAAATTAAATAAGAAAAACAAAATGATTAGTATCATTAAATAAAAACCTGAAATATCACTCAAGTAATAACCTATAAAAAACTCAAATCTAAATTACGTTTTGCAAATCTTCTTTTGGTTTACCAAGCCAGACCCATGCAATTAAATCTACCATTGCCGGCTCGCCGCCAAATTCACGAAAGCGGGAGTTAATTTGCCCACGATGATACGTGGAGTGTGAAGCAACTTGAAGCATGGTTTCTTCAAGTGTAGCGGGAACAACTTTCTGTTTCGTTTTTCTTTCTATAAAAACAGACCACGGAATTTGGATTACTTTTTCATTTTCATCGGACATTTGGTGATGAGAGAAAATCATTTAGCTTTTTCTGATAATCAAATCCCCATTTTGCAATTGATTTGAGATTTGAAAACTCTTCGGGTTTTGGTATTTCCAACGGTAGTTCATTCCACAAAAAGTAAAACGCATATTGCACTTGATGAAGATGATATAATAAGTTTCTTAATTTTTTCATCATTCTCTGCAGATTCAAATGCTAAAACTTTTTTCCATACTTCAGCATCTGCCCATTTCATATGATTCAATAGAGTATAGATATTACCTGAATTGCTCATTTTGATTTATCCATTTTACTTTTTCAAATACTTCCAATTACGTGATTTACCCTCAGACATCCATTCGATTGCTTTATCCATTCTGCGGTTTTTTGTCTCATCGGTTTTCGCATCAATAATCCACTCAAGATATTCTCTTTTGTGTGATGGACTGAAACTGTTAAAAGTTATTAATGCTTTTTTGTTTTTCTTTAATTGTTTTAGAAAGTAATCCGGGGCCACAATTTCTTTCTTTCTCGTTGTAACTTTTTTGGGTGGAAGCTTAATCCCCTTTTCATTTAGCATCATTGCTTCTTTAATGTGTGCAATAATTTTTTTATCCGGCGGCAGGTCTTTTAATGTGGTAATCTTGCCATAATGCCCCATTGCAGATTCTGATTCAGCATTTGCAATTAAAGTTTTATCTTTCATCAAAGAAGCTTTCCAGAATCCAAAAGCACAATGCTGTTTGAAAGATGCCATACTGCACATTGGACCTTTATAATCAAAACTTGCAAAGCTCCACTTAATTGTTTCTTCAACATCAGGACAAGCAACATGTATTAATTCCCTCAGATGAAGTAAAATTGGTCTTGCAAAATCTGCAGCGTTATAAATATATAAATCTATTCTTGGATCTTTTGCTGACATACATTCCTTTCTAATTGGTCCATTTTTGTAATTCGATCATATTTCCTTCAGGATCTTTTACATAGCACCATGTTACTTTCTTTCCATCAGATCTTTTTGAAGTAATTATTTCACCAACTTTCTTCCCGCCATTTGCAATAATTTTTTTATACTGTTTCCGAACATCGATTACTTCAAATGCAAGATGTGTGATTCCGGGTGTGTTCACTTTTTTGTTTTGCTTGTTTTGAGAGGGTTTGTATGAAAATATTTCTAATGTTGGACCGGATTTTTTGTAACCGGGTAAGTTTTAAATGAACACCAGTTAGTGTTGCTTGGTTTATTTTAACTGCGGAATCTAATTCTTTGCCAGTGTAATGTCTTATTGGGGGAATGATTTTACAACCAAAAACACTTATATAAAAATCTGCAAGCTTACGCCAATTTTTTGCAACAATGTTTGTATGAACATATTTAATATTTAAAGGCATTATTATTCTCCGTTGCAAAATAGTTCTGCTTAAAAATACGGAACAAAAAACTTTTCAGGAAATCTTAGCCCCTAGGTAAAATCTTTGAAGCCTTGTATATGTTTTTATTTTGCTTTCTAGATTAAGTTCACTATTTGTCTTCGGGCAATGCAGCAAATTCCTTCTTCTTGTTTGCAAACCATTCGTTCATAGCATCACGAGTTTTCATAAGCTCCATCATTTCATTCATTTTTTTTATATGTGCTTCATCACCTTTCTGAAACATTTCCATTCCGTGTCTTTTACTCATTTCAGCAATTTCCTCAAAAGTATTGGCTTTAAATTGTTTATCACAGGCTCCCGCAAGTTGATTGCAAGTCATTGTTTTCATTATATGCGCCTCCCTAAAATATTTGTAAAAATTAATTGACAGAAAAATCCCCTCTGCTAAAGAGGGGATTAAACAAATTACTTTTTAACATATCCAAGATCTGGTCTGGGGCTGCCATATTTATTTTCAATAGAAGTAAGAATTGGAGACATTTTATTCCACAGAACATTAGCTTCGGCTTCCATTAAAGCGTTATCCTCTTTTTGGGAATTATAATAATCAGCGCCATCTTTAAAATTTCAGTTAATACTATCATATTATTGTCAAGTCCAAGTTCTACCATCCAGATGTCTATACCGTTTTTGATGTTTTTATCTTCATAAAGCTTTTTCCATTCTTTAAGAATAGCTAATAATTCTTTACGGTTCTCCATCTTAAGATGAAAAAACATCCAGTGAATAAACTTAGCATCTTCCGTCTTCAGGCGAGGTTCTTTTGGCACATAAGGAATATTTAGCAGACCATCGTACAACATAATCTCTATGTGTAACCATATTGACTTATTCTCGACAAGAAACTTACTCCATTTATCTTTTCCTGACTTTCTCAACGGCAGAACCAAATATTTCTTGGAATTTATCGATGTTAGAATAATTGTTAATCGGAATCAGGTAATAGTAATGACCGTCATCTCTCTGTGAAGCTCTGACATAGGGAAAATCAAGTTCTCCCTTCGTCATCATCTCAACCCAATCTTTAGAAGTTGATTCATATTTATCCCACATATCAACTTTAGCAACTTCTTCACGAACCATATATAACTGATCTTTCATTTCCTGGGCAAATGATTTTGGAGTGAGCAGAAAAATTCCACAAATTAACAAGATAGAAAACACACTAAGTTTACGCATAAGAGCCTCCTTATAATGATTAGAAATTATTTATATGACACTGACTCGGAAAAGTGTTTTGTGTTGATTAAAAACTATCAAATGAAATTATTAGTTGCAAGAAGAATAATATTTATCAATATCAGCAGTTGTTACTGTTCAGCTATTTGTTCTGTACTAAACAATCACCGATTATTAATTGCACTTCAATTATCTGAACTATCTTAACCAATGTCTTCTCTAAATAAGCAAATCACTTCTATAACTTTTTATATAGGGAGTCAACTTGAAAAAAGAATCGATCACGCTTAGAATCTTTTTAATTTCTGTAATCATAATAATCCTTCTTATTCCTTTATTTATGATCCAATCTTTAATTGAAGAAAGACAAGTATACCGGGATGAAGCTGTTCGGGAAGTAAGTAAAGGCTGGGCAGGTAATCAGGTAGTATCGGGACCCGTGTTATCCGTTTTAAGTTCGAAAGAAGAAAAAACTAATGATGGAAAAATTTTTCTAACAAATCTTCGAACCAATCTGCTGCCTGATAAATTAAATTATGATGTTGAACTGATTCCCGAAAGAAGATATTTAGGAATTTATGAGATAGTTCTTTATCGAGCGAAGATTAAATTAAGCGGTATATTTAAAACTGAAGAGCTTAGTAAGTCTATTGTCGGTAGAAAGATTGAAGAAACATTTGTGTCATTTAATCTTAGCGATTTACGCGGAATGCAAAAAGATTCACAACTTAAATGGAATGATTCAAATTACAATCTTATAGCTGGATTAAAATCCAACAATGTTTTAAATAATGGATTTCATTCTATAATTCCATTTGATGAAAAGAATAATCTGTATGCGTTCGAAATGGATTTGCTTGTTAATGGTTTGGATAATCTGGAGTTTCTTCCAATTGGAAAAACTACAGAAGTAAATGTAAAATCAAGCTGGAACAATCCAAGTTTTGCAGGCGCATATCTTCCAACATCAAGAAAAGTTAATGAAGCCGGATTTACAGCAAGCTGGATCGTTAATTATTTTAACAGAGCATTTCCTCAACTATGGAATGAAAATGCTTATCAAATATTCCCTTCAGCATTTGGTGTAAAACTACTTGTGCCGGTAGATGAATATCAAAAAACAATGCGCACTTCTAAATATGGATTGATGATAATTGTACTAACATTCTTAAGTTTTTTTATGATTGAGTTATTTGGCAAGAAAGCAATTCATCCCATTCAATATCTTTTAATCGGATTAGCTTTAATTATATTTTACTCTTTGCTGCTTGCAATATCAGAATACCTGTCGTTCGATTTATCATATTTGATTTCTGCATTGCTGGTAATTTTGCTGATTAGTTTTTATATAGCTAGTGTTTATAAAAGCACAAGAATTGGAAGCATTATTTTTGCAGCACTAACAGTGTTTTATGGACTTATGTACACAATACTGCAATTACAGGATTATTCTTTGCTTGTCGGTAATATTGCTTTGTTTATGCTGCTTGCTTCTGTAATGTTTTTTACTAGAAAGATTAATTGGTTTGATGTGCTTAATCCCAAAACAAATTAATGTTTATTAAAAAGGCGATTCAACGAATCGCCTTTTTGGGGATAAACTTTTAAATCCGTGGACTAATACAACACTCATTTAAGACAATTCATTGAATTCAAAAGTGTTTGCAACAAACTTATTTTGCTTTTCTATTCTTATCAATCCAGTAGCCCCAAAGAACTATAAACCATTGTGCATTTCCAACAATGCCGATCATTTCAATCGAAGGCGGAGGAGGACCAACAAGATTTGAAATATACATTGCAATTAAGAAAACAATTAATGCTATAAGTGAATATGTTCCGATTTTATTTTTCGATTTAGTTGCTTTGTAGTAAAGATAAACTCCTAAGGTAAAAATCAGTCCTTCTAAAATTATTGTTGCGGGTAAGCTGTTCCATAAACCAAAACCAACTTTTAAGTTATAACCGGGAAAGATAGGAAGATCAGGAATGTGAACAAGTAAGTCAAAAAACCAATGACTTAAAACAAGCAAAGAAAGTATAATTGCCGTTCTGGATTTCTTTTTTATAACAAAGTAAACCATACCGAAAAGCACAGCCCAAACAATTACTCCAAATAAACTGTGTGTAAACGGGTAATAGGTAAAATCTAAAGGAGTAACAATTGTAACGCCGGGTTTTATTTCTGCAGTTTCAATTCCAAACAAAAGAAGTATTGGCCAGGTAAGATCAATCCATTGTGCCGCCATAAAATAAGTTCCGAGTGATGCAGACTTTTCAAACTTCTTTCCTGCAAAACCGGCTCCAAAATGTCCGATAAACATAAAGTCTTTTATACTCCTTAATAAAATTTTACTTGATAAATTTTTCCATACAAACACTGTTATCAACGCCAACATACTGTCCGTAGTTAGGAATCACTTTGTAATTATTCTTTTTATAAAGATGAATTGCTTCTGGCTGTTTTAGTCCTGTTTCTAAAATACATTTTGAGTAACCAAGTTCTTTTGTCCAGTTTTCAAGTTCAATCAAAACTTTAGTTGCAATACCTTTGCTGCGGTACTCATCTTTGACAAACATTCTTTTTACTTCCATACTGCTGTTGTCATATTCTTTTATCGCACCGCAGCCAACAGCAATATCATCTTTGTAGGCAACCACAACATTTTTAATTTTATCAATCTTGTTGTACTGTGCATAAAATGAATGTTCAGACCCATCACGTATTTGCAGTTCTTTATCAAGAAGTTTAACAAGATTAATAAAATCCTGGTTGGACGAATCTGTCCTAATAAGTTTTTCCATAGGGCAATTTACAAAATGAATGATTTAAATGAACGGACAACAAAAACCAAAGAGGTAATCTCCTTCAGTTCCGGATACATTTAGGAGAAACAAGAGTTAAAAGAGTATTTGTCTGATCATTTTAATTCTGCTATGAGTCAGAAAAATTTATCTTTGTTTCATTTATAAACAATAAGTATCTTAAATAAAAAAAGGAGCAAAAAATGAAATCAGTGTATTTCAAGTTCACATTCTTGGTTTTGGTCTTAGTACTAAATTCTTCAATTTCATTTTCACAGGAAGATGATAATGGAAATACTTCGACTGCAAATAATGTTTCAGAAAATAACACCAGCGGGGATTTAAGCGCTGCACAGATTGATGAATTTCTCAAGTCACATAATAAACTCAGGGAAGAAGTGGGCACTCCGCCTTTAACCTGGAGTAATGATCTTGCTGCTTATGCAAAAGCATGGGGAGAACATTTAGTGCAAACCGGGTGCAAATTTGAGCACCGTCCCGGCAGCGGCGAATGGGCACAGAAATATGGTGAGAATCTTTGGATGGGAAATGGTTTCACGCCTACTCCTAGTACTGCTGTTGAGGGCTGGGGTTCAGAAAAAAAGGATTACGATGGTAGAGTAATTAGTGATAAGAATTTTGCAGCCTGGCATTATACACAGGTAATCTGGTCTAAGACCACACAAGTTGGTTGCGCTATTGTGCAATGCAGTGACGGGTCTTACATAATTGTGTGCAATTATGATCCGTCAGGAAATTATACTGGTCAAAGTCCAACTCAGAAATAATGTTTTAATAAAACCGGTGATTCCAGAATATTTGCAGAGTTCCATGCTTCTTAAAATTACATGGTGACTCTGCAACTACGGGATTTGGAACAGAGTACTATTAAAAGTTACCGCAACGACTGAATCCCAATAAAATGATTGAGATTTCAAACAAAATGTCAAATATAGATTCCTGCTGAGTGTAAATTTTTTTTATAACATTCTCATGTAGTTATAATTTAAAAGTATATTGATTATTGAATGAAATTAAACGATCTGATTTAAAACCGGAATGCATGTAAAAATAGTAATGAAAGAAGACCAGACGACCGGTGAACTTACCGAAGGCATTGTTAAAGACATTTTAACAAAATCTCCAAAGCATCCACACGGAATAAAAATACGACTTGTCCGAAGGACTCCTATGGAGAAACAGGCGAAGTTGGACGTGTTAAAGAAATACTGGAATGAAATTTTTTATTTGTTTTGTTGATGAGGTAAAATTTGACAGGTTATAGCATTGGACGTCTATTTTTTAATCGCATTTAATAAAACAAAAGGAACTGTAAGTTTTATTCCGCATTGTTCGCTTGCCTGATCATTCATTCTTGATTCAATAGTATCAAATATAAGCTCAACTTTATCTGTTGGTAAAAGTTTTATCCAGGATTCCATAAACGCCAAGCGAATAAAGTAATGATTAAACATTGCTGTAGCATCTGCAAACTTATAGCAAAACTCATCTTCAACAACATCGTTAATTATAAAATTATGTTTGTGCATTAAAGCAATAAAATCGTGCAACGGAGGACGCTTTTGCTTAATGTGTTTATACATCAACTCAATTTCTTTGTAAAGTTTCATTTCGGATAAAACAGTTTCAAGCTGATTATAAAACTCGGTCATTGTTTTATCAAGATTCATCGTTTGCACAAACTGTCCGCCGCTTTTTATAACACGCGAACATTCCGAAAGAACTTTATCAACATCGCTTACATTATTAATTCCGTTGTTGCTTGTAATAAGATCAACAAAATTATCTTCAAGCGGAATTGATTCTGCCACGCCTTCAATAAGTTTAATGTTGCTTATTCCGTAATAGTATATTTTTTGATTGACTCTTTTAAAAGTTTCCTTCCAAGGATCAATTCCATAAATAGTTGAAGTGTTTCCAAGCCTCATTGCAATTTCAGTTAAAGGAAATCCAGCTCCAAAACCAATATCAAGCGCGGTTATGTTTGGTTTATAATTAATATGCTCAAGCAGTTTCAATCCAAACGGTGCAGACCAAAGAGGCAGCTCATCAAAAACATCTATCAATTCATTTAAGTTAAAATTATTATTTAGATAAGATTTCATAATCACTTCACTTATAACTGTCTTTCCTGTTTTTTATTTATTTTTTCAACCGACTCATTATTTTCTTAAGCATTTGCAATTTGTTATGAGTATAATAATATGAATCATACGCGCAATTTGAATAACAATCTATATTGCATTTCTCTACTTTTTCACGAAGGGTTTC
This sequence comes from uncultured Ignavibacteriaceae bacterium, assembly GCA_963698205.1. Lineage (GTDB taxonomy): Bacteria > Bacteroidota > Ignavibacteria > Ignavibacteriales > Ignavibacteriaceae > IGN3. Next base: position 27,671 of record CAVOPZ010000006.1, read on the forward strand.
TCTTAATGTTTTTAATTTTTCGATATTCAAGTTTTGAAACCTTATATCCAGCTCATCCATTTTTTTCGTACAGCTTCTGATCTTCCCATTCGGGGTAACGTTAATCCAACCATAACGAGTTGGATAGTTACAATCCCAAAATACTTCACGATCCAGGAAGCGAAAAATATTTTCAAAATACGAATATGGATCAATAATAGGATAACCATCCCTTTTTTTCTTTATAATGTATTCAACAATCTCTTGTAATAATTTTTGATCACCTTTCTTAAAATAGATGCTGTCATCCTTTAATTGGCGATCATCAATTGGTGGTACAACAAATCCCAAAGAGAGCTGAACATTATTAGATTTGGAATACTCAATTAAATTTTTAAGATCTTCAAAATTATTCTTAAATATCACGGAATTAAATCTGAAATGCATCCGATACTTTGATTTGGAAAACCTCAAGTCTTCAAACAGGTTATGTCGAAAAACAAAATTTTTAGATGAAATCTCAGATGACTCAACTCCATCGATTGAAATATTTAAATAATCAAGTCCGGATTTTCCGAGCAGCTCGATACTCTCAGAATTTAACAATGTTGCATTGGTTGTTAAATCAGTCAATATATTATTTTCAGTGCACAGATTTATTGCATCATACAGCGGTTTCCATAACATCGGTTCACCACCAAGGAAGGTAATAAGCCCGACTTTTAAGCTTAATGCTTTTTCCAAATACAAACAAAAATCGGAAAAAGACATTTCATCTGGAGAATCATTCTTTTGCCAACAATACTTACAGTTTAAATTACATTTATCAGTCGGGATCATTCGGACAAATGCTGGCGTAGAGTATAGATGACTACTGATGTGAGCATTTGCAAGGTTCCCAAATTTTCTAGCTTTAACTAATATTGTATTCATAATAGAGAATAATCTAATAAATATTTAAGTGAATAATTATGTTACGCCTAACCCAGCCTGTCTCGATCTATCGGGAGTCAGGCCACATTAAACTTATATCCCCTTCATTTTCTTCACATCCTTCATAGTAGAGTTGAAAAACTTACCCCACTTTTTATCTTTCTGCCGTTTTTCAACGTAAGACATTTCGTTGTACTGAGCTTCCTTAAATATCTTAATATAATTATTGTATCGCTCTTCAGAGATTTTTCCTTTTTGTAATGCTTCAATAACTGCACAACTTGCTTCAACAGTATGTGTGCAGTCTTTGTATTTGCATTCATCAGACAACTCATCAATTTCACCAAACGTACTGCTTATTCCGGATTCATTAGATATTATTCCAAGCTCACGCATTCCCGGATTATCAATTATGATAGCTCCGTTTTCTAATATGATAAGCTCACGTCTAGTTGTTGTGTGTTTTCCCCTGTCGTCTTTTTCTCGTATTGGTTGAGTTTTGTATAAATCCTGGTGAATTAAATTATTAAGCAAAGTTGTTTTGCCAACTCCCGATGAACCAAGCAAGCAAAAAGTTTTATGTGGAGTAAAAAGCGACTTAATATTTTCTATATCATTCAAACTGTTATTACTGAAAGAAAATATTTTTGCATCAGGTAATATTTCAAGTATCTGGTTTTTCTTTTCTTCAGCTTCTTCGGGACTAATAAGATCACTTTTACTTAAAAGTATTAGTGGAGTTATTTTGTTATCATTAATAATTACAAGATAACGCTCAAGTCTTCGCAAATTAAAATTCGAATCAAGCGACTGCATAATGATTGCAATATCAATGTTGGCTGCAATTAATTGATAATCAATTTTCTTTCCCGCAGCTTTTCTTTTAAGCAAAGATTTTCTTGGAAGAATATCCTGTATTATTGCAAGAGTATCATCATCAAACAATTGTGCATAAACAAAATCACCAACAGTTGGCAGGTCTAAAGCAGAATCAGTATTAAACAGAAACTTACCCGTTAACTCTGCATAAATATCTTTTTCGCCATTAGAAACAACAAAACTGTTTTTGTTTACGCTTATCACTCTAACGATTTTAAAATCTGAGTTTTGATTGGGGTCGATTTGCTCTTGGAACCAATTGTTGAAGCCGAGATATTCTAAAGTATTCATTTTTTTGCATCAAACTTCCCAATTCTTTCTAAAGAAAACAACGGTTTAAAACAAAAAACCGCAGAAGTTTCCTCCTGCGGTTAAATTGCTTGAAACTATAACTATGCAAAGTTTCGAAATTAACGAAGCAAAATCATCTTTTTAGTTTGAGTAAACGATCCAGCTTTTAATTGATAAAAATAAACTCCACTTGGTATGGATGAATTTACATTGTAAAATGTATAATTAAAACCAGCTTCTCTGAATTCATCAACCAGGGTTTCAACTTCTCTGCCAAGAACATCGAATATTTTTAGTGTCAGCCAACCGCTTACGGGAGACTGCCAGCTTATTTTAGTACTTGGGTTAAAAGGATTGGGGTAGTTCTGCTCAAGTTTAAAATCGCCGGGTAATTCTAAACCGATGGTTTCTATTCCTGTAACATTACCTGTGGGGTTGCGTTTATAATGAATCTCATCGTTCCCCTCACGACCATCATACCAGACGACATGCACGGATGAACCGGATACGGCCACAGAAGGACGTCCAGAATATGAAGCGGCATTCGTTAACCGGTAGTCAGCTCCCCAGTTTATTCCATCATCTGTTGAGCGTTTGTAGTATATCTCATAGTTACCATCACGTTTGTCCTCCCATACAACATTCACAACTTGATCAGATACCGATATACAAGGATGCGATTTTTCAGCCGCGTCATTCGTTAGTCGTTTATCACTTTCCCAGCTTATGCCTCCATCTGTTGAGCGTTTGTAATATATTTCCCAATTAGCAGCATCACGACGGTCATACCATACTATATGTACAGTCGAACCAGATACCGAGACAGACGCAGCCCATGAATCCCCGGCGTAATTTGTCAATCTTGTATCTTCTCCCCAGCTCGCACCACCATCTTGTGAGCGTTTATAGTAAATCTCCTCAGCTATCCCATGGCGCTCATCATACCATACAACATGTACAACCTGACCAGATACCGCAATAGAAGCATCATATGAAGCAGCAGAGTTATTCGTTAGCCGTGTATCTAAACTCCAGTTTGCGCCGCCATCTATTGAGCGCTTGTAGTATATCTCAAAGTTCCCGGGATAGTCCCTCCATACTACATGAACTTCTAAACCGGAGACTGATATAGAAGGATACGATGAGGGACTGGCATTATTAGTTAGTCGCACATCTGCTTCCCAGCTTATGCCTTCATCTGTGGAGCGCTTGTAGTAGACTTCCGTGTTACCATCACGAGTGTCCATCCATACTACATGTACAAACAAACCGGATACTGATATAGACGGATACCATGAATCTCCGTTGGCATTTGTTATCCTTGTATCTGTTCCCCAGTTTACACCGCCATCTACTGAGCGTTTATAATAAACCTCTCTGTTTCCATCACGTGTGTCATACCAAACCACATGCACAACATTCCCGCTTGCTGCTACACTTCTGGCATTATTAAGAGATATCCAGGAAACATCAGGGTCATTAGTCAGCCGAACATCGGGCTCCCATTGGGCTTGAGATTCGTTTGAAGAAAGAATATGTGCACCGAGGAATAAGGCTGTAAGAAAAACAAATTTTTTCATTGTGTTCTCCAAATCATTTGATAGAATAATCGAACTTAATTTTCAGAGGCTTGCTGCAGGCAGGAAATTTAGATACATTAAACTGTCAACAACCACAAAGTAATTTAGAACTCCGGTACGAAAGTAACAAACAAAAATTTTAGCTTTATTAGGTGTTGTTGTTAATAATTATTTCTGCAACGGATTTTTATCTGCTTTGATTATGAGGAAAATACAGTGATTTATGTTTTGTGGATTTATTATTTAGTTGAATTTATAGAAAATGGAATAAGAGTTTTGTTATGTTTCAACAACATTTTCAAGAAGTTTTATACAACAGGATATTATTAATGAGTGAGATTAAACGTTCTGATATAAAAACAGGAATGCAAGTAAAAGTAGTTATGAAAGATGACCAGCGTACCGGTAAACTTACCGAAGGAATTGTTAAAGATATTCTAACAAAATCTCCCAGGCATCCGCACGGAATAAAAGTACGGCTTGAAACAGGTGAGGTGGGACGGGTAAAGGAAATACTGGAATGAATTTTTATTTCTAAAATAGTGCCGTAATTGTTGCAACCTATCGAAGAGTTTTGCTAATACGATTAGTCTAAAGTTTTGGGTTGAATCAATTTTATTTTAAACCAATTATTGAAACCAAAGGTTTCTATGTAGTTTATATTTTAGGAGGTTAACTTTTATTAAGTAATCACTTTTTCTACACTATTAAAAGATAAAATATTGGTAAGCTTGTGATTTAAAAACTAAAGAACTTAATTTTTGGCTATCGTGAACTCCTTTTCCAACTAGTACTAAAATTTAATTCCTTTATCATTTGAAAATTATTAATACATCTAATATCAAAACCATTGCAAACATCGGGAATATGACGATTTGCCCCAACTCTTTTAGGTTTTGAAGCTTCAGTGGTGACAATACATCTATTCTCGATGTCCCTAAGCGCATATGAAATTAAAAACGGATCCCTGCCAATATTCCTTAATTCATCATCGGTTGGATTTGCTATATAACCACCATAAGTTATTCTTGCAACCAAATCTGGTTCTGCTTGTTCTTCGAATCTTAATGCTTCTTTTACAACATCCTTCGCTGCCCACATTGCAAGCTCATCTATCTCCCCATCTTTATCTTTGGTGTCAGAGAACTCTTCATAAATTTCAACAGGAATTTTTATTTTACCCTGCTGTCCTTGATAAATTAGCCATTCCCAAAATTCAGGAACCACCGATATAGGATAGTAATCCCTTTTAGCATCTATGAGTGTGTTAGCGTCTAAAAGATATAACGAAGAAGAATCTCTCATATATTTTTTTCAACTTGAAATAGTCTATGCACTTTCAAAGGTTTCATTTCTAAAAGCATTCCAGCCCTTGTTGTTGTTAGAGCGCCAGCATATGTTAATCTTTGAACCAATTCAACTAAAGACCCCAACTTGTAGTTTTTTAATACATAATAATCTGGACCCCCGACTTTCTGCTTATTTTTATCTCGGTCTCTTTCTTGTTTTTGAATCCAACTTGTGTAATAAAAATCTTTTAATTTAGTCCAGACAGATTTTTCGATAAAGCCGTTTCGATATAGGCGATACGCTATATGAGTACCGCTAAGTTTCTTTGACTGAGCATACCCAGATATTTCAGCCTTAAGATCATCAAAATCTCTTTTACGTGGTTTGAATTCGTTAAGCTCAACGCTTGGTAATAAAAATTCACTAGCTACATCATTGCAAAATTTTTCAATTGTTTTTTCAATATAAACTCCACTAATTCCTGTCTTACCCAATACAAGATGAGCCATCTCATGGATAAGCGTAAAAGACCAGGCTGCCTCTGAGTCTTGGTCATTGATTACAATAAATGGTGCTATATCATCAGAAAGCGCAAACCCTCTGAACGCAGCTACAGTAATATTGCTATGGTAAGATCCAAGATTTCCTTTGAGTAAAACGAAAACACCAATGCTCTCAATTTTCTGGCGTAAATAACGAAAAGCTTCTTTATAACTTGGTTGTTTTCGATAGACCTCAAGTTCTATCTCTAGTGTATTACGAATTGTTTGTATAACATTTAGTACTCCATCATCGGTTTTACACTTTCCAACAAAATCAAGTTTTATTTCTTCATCAGCATCAATTAGCGTTTCTCTGATTGTCCTTTGGCGCGCTTTAATATCTCTTATTAAAATATCAACATTAACAATTTCAGTCTTATCAAATTGTTCAGGTAATGTTCTAAAATCTTCTCCACGATTTCCGATGACAGGTGGTTTATCCAGATAAAAAAGTAAAAGAGGTTGATGATATTGCTTAGACATTCTAAGAAGTAAAGATCTCGAGGGTTCTTTTTCCCCTGATTCGTAAGCGAGAAGTTTTTCTACTGCATGAATATTTTTGTCGTCAGTTAAACTTAATTTTTTTGCAGCTTCGTCAAGCGAAAGCAAAGAATTCTTTCTAGCCCATTCAAGTATAGTATGTGTAACTTTTGGCATTTTTAAAGAAAAATGATGTTTCTTAAACAGATATTAATATGAATTTCATAACAAGTTAATAAAATCTTCCAAAATATATCTCCAAAATTATAGAGATGAAAATTCTATTCCCCTAAAACAACAA
>CAVOPZ010000007.1:0-189722 GCA_963698205.1 uncultured Ignavibacteriaceae bacterium
AGTGTTAATCTGAGGTGTAATTTATCTAAAAATTATTTAAAGGGCATTACAAAAAAGTAATTTTTGCGAGGCCAGAACAAAAACCAGAAAAAATTTTATTAAATCAAATTATAATGGAGTTGGTTGCTTCGTATATTTGTGTAACATAAGTATGAGTCTATAATAATAGGTTATAAAAAATTAGATAGCAGTCAAACCAGATTTATTCGCAAATTTTCACAATATTAGCATCGGAAATTTTATGACAAATAAAGTTTATTGAGGAAAAGATTATGAGACCGAAGATAAAATTTTTAACTGATGATTTAATTCAGCAAATTATTTCCGAAGCTCGGAATGTTCTTTCTGTTCTTGGCGTCGAGATACATAATAAAACTGCACTCGAACTGCTTGCTAGCCATGGTGTAAAGATCGATTTTGATAAATCGAAAGCATATATAAACGAAACTACAATAGATAAATCCTTAGCGAGTGTTCCCAGGTCGTTCAAATTATTTAATGCATTGGAAAAACAGACAAACGATTTTTCCGGTAATAATATTCACTTCACTCCCGGTTCATCGGCTCTCAACTATCTTGATTACAGTAAAAAAAAAATGCGTAGACCTCTGACGACAGATTACATCAATTATGTGAAAATTACGGATCAACTTCAATATATCGCATCTCAAAGCACTGCGATGATTCCTTCAGACGTTGTTGATAAAATCTCCGATAGTTACAGACTTTATCTAAGTTTGTTCTATTCACCCAAACCTGTAGTGACCGGCACATTTACAATTGAATCTTTTGAAGTTATGAAGAATATGCTTCTTGTTGTGCGCGGCTCTTCCTTAAAACTAAAAGAAATGCCGCTCTCAATTTTTTCATGCTGCCCGACTTCACCATTAAAATGGAGTGATGTTACTTCTCAAAATGTTTTAGATTGTGCTAAATATTTTATTCCTGTTGAGTTTATTGCAATGCCACTTTCAGGATTTGCTGCACCGGTAACTTTAGTTGGAACTCTTATTCAGCATACAGCAGAAACATTAAGCGGAATTGTCATCAGCCAGCTTGCAAATCCCGGCACTCCTATTTTGTATGGAGGTTCTCCCGCAATATTCGATGTCAGATATGAAACAACTCCTATGGGCGCTATCGAAACGATGATGATCGATTGTGCATATAATGAAATTGGAAAATATCTGGGAATTCCAACTCAAGCATATGTTTCTTTAACCGACTCAAAGCAATTGGATGTTCAAGCCGGTTTAGAAACCGGAATCGGTGCAACTCTTGCGGCACTTGCCGGCATAAATAATATTTCTGGTCCCGGTATGATTGATTTTGAAAGCTGCATTAGTTTGGAAAAACTTGTTATTGATAATGAGATATGCGGCATGATGCTTCGTATGATAAGAGGAATAGAACCGAAAGAAGATTTCCCATCTATTCCGCGTTTTGAGGAATTGTTAAAAGATGAGCATCTATTAATTTCGAAACATACAAGAAAATATTTGAAAGAAGAGATTTTCTTTCCCGGTCCGGTAATTAATAGATCTAACAACGCCCGCTGGATTGAGGAGGGCTCTTCAACTATGGAAGACAGAGCACATGAAGAAGTAGAAAAATTATTACGAACTTATAATCCTTATTCATTACCCGAAGAAACTAAAAAAGAATTAATCACCATTATGGAAAAAGAGGCCAGACATCAAGGACAAAATAAACTTCCTGAAAGAGCAGATGTTTGAATTTGTTGAAATAGAAGTTGATAAAATTATCCCTTCGATCGAAGATATCCTTCGCTCACAAGGAATTCCTAAAGGTTCTATTATAAAAGATAGTATTAAAGAACTTATTGATAAATCTCTCAGCCTATTTCAATCCGAGGCACATCCATCTTGCATCATTAGCGAAATATCAAAAAATGATTTTGATGAGATATTTGCAGGTGAAGGAAACAACGAGGAAGAAGCTCCGCTGAAAAGGATTTACCCCCAAGCAGATCATCTGGAATTGTTTGCAATGACAATGGGCAGCGGGATAAGTGAAAGAATTTCAGAATTATTCAATTGCAATGATTTTGCAATTGGTTCTATGCTTGATGCAGTGGCTTCACTTGCTGCTGATAAATCAGTCGAGCTTCTTGAAATGCACATCACAAAAAAACTGATAGAAAAAAAGTTGACTAATAACAGCAGTATGGTACTAAGCTACAGTCCCGGTTATTGTGGCTGGAATATAAGCGCACAGAAAAAATTATTTTTAAATCTTCATCCGGAACAAATAGGTATAACATTGAACGAATCCTGCTTAATGACTCCACTAAAATCAATTAGCGGAGTTCTGATTAATGGTAACAAAAACATCCATAACTTTGAAAATAGTTTTGGTTTTTGTTCCAGTTGCAAAGCGCAATCTTGTCTTGAAAGAAAAGAAAGGATACTAAATCATTAATTAGTTAATATTATAGGACTATATGGAAATTTTACAGGAACTATCAACACAACTTCAACTTGGAAATGATGAAAAGGTATTTGAGTTAACGAAGCAAGCTATCGAACAAAAGATAGATATAAAAATTATTTTAAATAATGGTCTGGTTGCTGGTATGAATGTAATCGGCGAGCAATTTAGAAATCACGATATCTTTCTTCCCGAAGTCTTACTTGCAGCCAAGGCAATGTACGCAGGAATGGATCAGCTTAAACCTTTATTTATAAAAGAAGATATGCCTGCTCAGGGAAAAATTGTTATCGGAACGGTAAAAGGTGATCTGCACGATCTTGGAAAGAATTTAGTAGGCATTATGCTTAAAGGTGCCGGGTTTGATGTTATTGATCTAGGAAAAAATGTTCCACCGGAAAAATTCATTGAGACTGCTATAAAAGAAGATGCAAAACTCATTGGTATGTCAGCACTTTTAACTACTACAATGCCGGTGATGAAGGAAGTAATTGATCTGTTGAAACAAGAAAATCTTATGGGAAAAATTAAAACAGTTATTGGTGGTGCACCGATAACCGAAGAATATGCAAAAGAAATTGGAGCCGATGCGTACGCTTTTGATGCTGCAAAAAGTATTGAATGCGTAAAGTATTTATTAAACAATTAAAGAATACCCTGAGATATTTACCCTTATTTTTGCAGAACAATAATTGATCATCAGTTTGCACTTTTATGGAGATTGGGCCCGTAAAATAAATTCTTTTCAAATTTTAGTTTCTAACAATAAAAATCCATTCACTTATCTATCCTGTATCAAAATGCTGGCTGGGATTTGATATTATCAATAATAACAATCTTACAAATGCGTTAAGATAATTATGTAACAAAAACAATAATCATTAGTCTATTGTGAGTAGAAATTGATAAGAACAAATTTTTACGGTGCACAATGAAAACACTAATATTTTTTATGATCGTTTTGTTTGGCTTTTTAACTAATACTAATTATGCTTCCAGTAATGTTGAGAAAAAGACAGTTAGTATTAAGATGAAAGATGGAATTTGTCTTTCCACAGACCTTTACTTTCCTGAAGATTCAACTGTAAAAGTTCCGGCAATTCTAATCAGAACCAACATAAACAAAAACAGTATAGGTTTTTTACCATATTATTTCACTGCCAATGGTTATGCAGTGGCAGTTCAGGATGTTCGTGGTCGATTTGAATCAGAAGGAATGTGGGAACCATATGTTTATGAAGCCGAAGATGGATACGAAACTATTGAATGGCTTGCAAGTCAGGATTGGTGTAATAAAAAAATAGGAATGCTTGGTGGTTCTTATTCAGCTGTAGTTCAATTGCTCACGGCGAAACTTAAACCACCTCATCTGTCAGCAATTATTCCGCATAATCTACCTGCTGATCCTTTTAAAAATGCTCCTTATGAAAATGGGATTTTATTACTCGCGCCGGAAATGTGGTGGGTTTATTTAATTGAGTCAAATCTTAAAGATTATAACGATCCGGTTGCTATTAGAGAATCTCATAAAGTGAAAGATGATACCAATCTTTTCTCATTACCTGTAAATAAAATACCTGAAAAAATAATTGGTAAAGAGATATTTTATTGGCAAAAATGGCTTGAACACAACACTAACGATGATTACTGGCAAAACATAAGTTATCAGGAATCACTTAGCAAATTGGATATTCCATTGCTGCTTTTCTCTGGCTGGTATGATACTCACAGCATAGGAACAAAATTAGCGTGGCAAGAAATATCAGAATCACAGAACAAAAATGTTAAACTAATTATTGGTCCCTGGAACCACTCAAACTCCGTTCCTAAATATCCTTCAACAAAAAATGTTGGTAACGAAGCTTATATGGATATTCTTAATCTTTTTCTTCAATGGTTTGATCATTGGCTTAAAGATGTTGATAATAAAATTACGAATGAACCAAAGGCAAAACTTTATGTAATGAATAATGCGAGCTGGATAGAATCGGATAGTTATCCTCTTAAAAACACTGATTATGTACCCATCTATTTAAATAGCATTAAAGGCTCTAATTCATTGCTTGGAGATGGCAAGCTTGTCTGGAGTATTCCTGATCAAGGAAAAGAATATGATGAGTATTTATATAATCCCGCAGATCCCACACCTGCATTCTTATACAGAAACTCCCAAGGCAGAAAAAAATCTGATGAGATAACATCTTTAAGAAATGATATTCTTGTTTTTGAGTCCGAACCGTTGGATACACATATGATAGTTCTTGGTCCTTTAACTGCTAAACTATTTGCATCATCATCAAGTGTTGATACAGATTGGTTTATTAACTTTTATGCCGTCAATGAAAAAAATGAATATATGCCGCTAACGCATGGTTGTATTCGTGCTAGATTCCGAAACTCTATTACTGAACCGGAATTTCTTGAGGAGAATAAGGTTTATGAATATGAAATTGACTTATGGCAAATAGGGATAAAATTTGATAAAGGATGGAAGATCCGTGTAGAAATTTCATCAGCAGATTTTCCTCAATACTCCAGGAATCTTAATACCGGAAAGAATAATGAAGTTGAATCTGATTTTGAAATAGCGACTCAGAGAATATATCATTCAAAAAAATATCCTTCACGCATTATTCTTCCCATCATTACTAATAATTAGTTTTGGAGAGAAGATTAAGATTTATATTCGATTGAGCGAATGATACTGTATGACAACTGTAACAATTAATAATATTATGAGTCTATTGTTATTGTAAATAGGTAAGTCAGATGAACAGAGATGAATTATTTAAAGAAGCTATTCGAGAAAATGATAAAATGATATTAAGAATCTGCAATCATTTTTTCGGACCGGGTGAAAATGCTAAAGACGCACATCAGGAGATATTGCTAAAAATCTGGCTGAATATTGAAAAATTCAGAAATGAATCTAAAATAAAAACCTGGATATATAGGATTGCTGTTAATGTATGTTTGACTTTTTTATCAAGTCACAGAAAGAAGTCTTCAATTTTTGTCCGATTCTCAAAATCAACATATAATAAAAGCTATGAGGAAAGTTCTTTATTTAAAGATGATGAAAACAAAGCACAGTTTCTTCGTGCGTTTATTGATAATCTAAATGCAACCGATAAAGTACTTGTAAGTTTATATCTAGAAGATCTTGATACAAAAGAAATGTCAAACATTACAGGACTGTCTGAAAGCAATGTGCGGGTTAAGATTCACAGGATTAAGAATGAAATTAGAAAGGAATGGGTAAACAAATATGGAACTTGATGATTTTAAAAATAGCAATTTGAAAAAAAATGAAAATGAAATTGAGACAAACTTAAATCATAATTCTAGAACAGATAAATTTTTAGAATTATTTAAAGCTGAAATAAAAAATCAAAGAAAGAGATCTTTGATATTTATGTCCTTTCTATTAGCGATGAGTGTGATTTATATTTCAGTTTCCGTTAGGATGGATAGTCTAACCAGGACAGGATATCATTTATGTGTAGTCGGATTTATTCTTGGAGCGCTATATATATACTTCAGATATCGGGCTTTACCAGATTCATTCTATACAATGCCTGTTTCAGATTTTATTGATAAAGTTGAAATGAATTTAAAGTTTATGAAGTTATCTGATTGGCTAATTATATTACCGCTGCTATTAATATTGGGTACTGGGGGCGGAATGATTTTCATTACAAGATTATTACAATACACTGACAATTTTATCACACTATTATTAATCTGGATTGTGTTTTTCGTTTCACTTTCGATCTTCGGATTCTATGCAAGTAAAAAGAATTGGAAAAAAGAATACGAATCATTATTTGAAGAATTTCAAAAATTCAAGGAATCAATGTTAAACAATTGGAAACAAGTGTAGTTCGTAAGCCGATTTATTATTGTGGAACAAAATTAAATAATATCATTTATTAAGACTCTGATTTTCAGTCCCGTTTAGGACTAAGCATAAAAAACCCCAGAATTTATCTGGGGTTTTTGGCTCCGCGAGCAAGACTCGAACTTGCAACCCTTCGGTTAACAGCCGAATGCTCCACCATTGAGCTATCGCGGAATATAAAATCTATACATTTAAGAACTTGCATCGCATTTTCGGATAACAGCCGTCCCGACACATCGGGAGAGCTATCGCGGAATATAATAATACTTTTCTCTCCGAACTTGAACATCCCGAACACTTTCGGGATAACAGCCGTCCCGATACATCGGGAGAGCTATCGCAGAATGAATTATTTCTTAAAAAACGAGGTCAAAGATAACATTGACCCCATTGTTTGTCAAGGCATCAAAAGCTGATTTATAGGTTAATTCCCATTTCTTTGAGTAGAAAATCAGCTCCGCCAACCTTTTGAGCAACCCATAAAATATATCTTATATCTACTCCAATTGAGCGGCTGTAGCTTTCACTCCAGGTATAATCGTTTACAGTTGCTTCAAATGAACGATCAAAATTTACTCCAACTAATCTGCCGTATGCGTCCAAAATCGGACTGCCTGAATTTCCACCGCTTGTATCCATATTGTAAATAAAGTTTACCGGCACATCATTTAATTTGGGATGAACGAACTGTCCAAAATCTTTTTTATTATATAGTTCTTCAACTTTCTTATTCAATTTATAATCACCGGATTCTTTTCCTTTTTCTATCAATCCGGTTAATGTTGTATTTGGAGAAAAGTATGTTGCATCTGCCGGCGAGTATCCTCTCACATAACCATAAGTTAATCTTAACGTAAGATTAGCATCAGGGACAAATGATTTGTTAAGCCATTGTCTTTTGGCATCATTAAGTCTGGCAAGAAGGATGTTCATTTTACCATCTCTTATCTGGGCTTTTTTTCTTTCAGAATCACCAAGCTCAACAGCATTTTTAACAAGGTTTATAAATGGATCATCAATATCTTCCAATGTTTCATCTTCATCTTCCAATAAATCAAAATATTCTTTGCTGTCCTTTATAAATGATTCTTCGTATAAATCAGTAATAAATTCTTGTTTGTTTTTTACTGATGCAAAACTTTTAAATGGTTCTAACTCCCTGCACTCTTCAAAAGTTGAGGCATCAGTTAAAATTTTATTTAAGATTTGCGGATCAAGATCAGGCATAAATTCATTATAAAGATTCGTTATGGTATTATAAAAATCACCGCGTTTATCTTCTTTATATAATGATTTACGTTCTGCTTCAGGTTTAAGCATTTCTTTTTTGTAATCAACAAATATTTCGGCAAGTCTGTAATAATCAACATTACGGCTAAGCATCATCAAAACAAGATTTCTTCTGCCGGTAGCAAAAGCATCTTTGTACACTTCATCAATTTCGCTTAAAACAGTTCCATATTTTTCTTTTAGTTTAGGATCAGAATCAATAAACTGCTGAAGTTGTTTTTCTTCATCCTGTTTTTTCTGTATAAGGTTTAATCTTTCCAATCCCTGCATCTTACCACGATAATTTTTTTCGGTATTTGCTAATCCTTGAATTTCACCAACAATACTTAATGCAAATTCAGGATCGTTCTCGCCGCGTTTTTCATATAAATTTATCAACCATGAAAAAATATCCTGTACATAAGGCAGTTGATATTTTTCCTGTATCATTAAAAACTGTGAGGGTTGATGTTTAAAGGTTCTTCCGGGATATCCAAGTATAAAAACAAAATCTTCCTCATTAACTCCGTTTGGATTTACCTGTAAAAACTTTTTAGGCTGATATGGAACATTGGATTCAGAGTATTTTGCTGAGGAACCGTTTGGGGCTACATAAGCACGCACAAACGAAAAATCTCCATTGTGTCTTGGCCAAACCCAGTTATCGGATTCTCCGCCAAACTCACCAATTGTTCTTGGCGGAACGTAAACTAATCTAACATCATTAATAGTTTTATAACGGAACAAAACATATTGTTCGCCAACAAACATTTCAGAAACTTCAGCTTTTATTGTACTGTCTTTTTTCTCTTCCCGTTCAATTATTTCTTTTATTTTTTTTGATATTGCTGTTGTTCGTTTTGAAATATCCTCTTCTGTGTTTGCAGCCTCTAAAATTTCTGTACTGACATCTTCATAAGAATCCGTAATTCGGCAGGTTAATCCGCTTGCGGGTAGTTCTTTTTCACGAGTCTCTGCTAAAAATCCGTTATCAAGATAATTATTTTCAACTGTACTGGCATCTGATACAATTCCAAAGACACAATGATGATTTGTTATAATGAGTCCATCGTTCGAAACAAATGATCCTGTGCATCCTCCAATTTTTACAAGCGCATCAACAAGACTTACTCCATTTGGGTTATAAACTTCATCCACACTTATCTTTAATCCTTTTTCATTTAAGTTGATATTTTTTATATCACTTAACGGAAACATTCCTTCATCCGGTCTAGATGGAATGAATGCGAATGAAATTACAATAAGAAGCGAGAATGCTATTAAAAATGGATGTTGAAGTTTTGAATTATTGAAAAACATTTTCATTTGTGTTCCTTAGATTTTTAACTGCCCAAATATAAAAAAACAGGCTCGATTTCTCGAGCCTGAAAATATTAAGCACATTCCCTTTCGGGGAAGGGATTTAGCGCTGGGCTTTACTTTAATAATAACATTTTTTTCCCTCTATAAAATTTATTTAAGTAAAACTGCTTTAATTATTTGCCGGTACTCACCAACTTTCATTTGGATAAAGTAAACACCTCCAGCTAGTGAGTTTGCTTTATCGTCTTTTCCATCCCATTGAATAATGTGTTCTCCGGTTGGAAGGTTTTCGCTCAACAATACTGTTATTTTTTTCCCTAAGATGTTATAAACGCTTATTGAAACATTTTCTGATTTCCTTAATGCTAATTTTATATTTGTTAGAGGATTGAAGGGATTAGGGTAATTTGCAAACAGATTAAATTCATCAGTTATTTTTTCAGTTTCCTCTTCTATACCTAATGTAAAATTTGGTTTGAATATCCTATTGATATCTATCCAGTATGATTGACCTATTGAATCCTTGTGAGTATATGTATCAAAGAATAATTCTTTTTTACCATCATCATTTATATCATAAGCCTTAACAGTCCAGGTTTCCCCTATCCCGAGTTGTCTTAAATTAAAATACCAAATACTATATTTATGATTATTCGGTTTGCCTATAAATTTAAGAACCAACATAAAATAATCTGCACATATAATTATTTCATCTTCTCCGTCACCGTCTAAATCATCAGCAAATGTAGTTAATGTATATAAAGTATAATAATCAGGTATTTTTATTTTAAATACCGATTGATAGATATGCTCACCATTGGATTCAAAACAGGTAAGCAAAATTCCGCTTGTAAAATGTTTTCCTCCAACCCAAAATTCAGGTTTACCGTTTTTATCAATATCATTTGTGGCAAATGAATAATAAGCATTATGAACATCAACAGTTCCATTCCACACATTTGCATATTGATTATCTCCTTGTGCTTCTATTACATAAACATCCCCGTACATATTGCTAATTACAATATCGGTCTTATCGTCATGGTCAAAATCTCCGGTAGTCATTTTTCCTACATCCATTATAGAAACAAAACTGAACACGCTATCGAAGTTGGTTTTAATAGGATTGAATTCAGCCATATACATTGTTTTTCCCAAGGCTGTATACATTAATTCGACTTTACCATCTTTATCAAAATCACCAAACGTCGGAAATTTAATCTGTTTATTTGAAGCTTGTGGATATTCAAAAAATGGGTTTTCTGGAAGCGAATTTAATTCAGACTGTTTAAAAAAGATCGCTCCGCCTAAACCGTCCCTGCGCCTCATCAGTATTTCCATAAGACCGTCATTATCAATATCATAAAAAGCTTTTGGGGTAAATGTTGTGTCCGGATAAGTAAATATCTGATTAAAATTTCCACCTGCATCTTCTAATTCAAAAACACCTGGTGAAAGCGAAGTTGAATTATATAAAGTCCTATTCCCATATAATTCAGTTAATCCGTTTGAATTTAAATCATTTATTAATAAGCCATAAAAAGTGTTGGAAATATTCATACTCATCCAGAACTTATACATATTGGTGTATAAGGTTGTGTCAATAGAAAATATTTCAATAACCATACTGTCAATATTTTCAATAATCTTGTATTTGATTGGCATCCACTAAATCCTCTAAGAATGCATCTCCGGTAAGTTTATTTTCTATTCTATATAAATCTTTTTCAACTTCAGTTAGTTTAATATAATCACAGTTTTTAAGCTGCTGTAGTTTTTCTTCTCTTCCGCCTGTGGCGGATTGTGCTAAAACAAAACCACCTACTACAAACAACAGACAACAAACTATTTTTAATTTCATCTCTTAGTTACTTTTTTAAAAAATTCTTAGGGCAAGAAAACGTGTTTCTTAAAGCTATGTAAAACCAGTTGGGTAAATGTAGATGTTTAATACTGAATGCTCAAGGCTAAATGAGCGGGGATATTTTTGTAAGAATGATAAAACGAGAAAAGTTTTATAAGGCAAAATAACAAACAGGCATACACATATTAGGTACATTCTCTCCATCCCAACCAATGTTTGCAGCGCGAATGACAAAGAACAAATCCGCAGCGGCGGAGCGCTAAAATATTTTTAATTAAATAACCCATTATGCCCTTAAAAGTGAAACAGATAAGTTTCTGAAACAAACACGAATAAAGTATTTAATTTAACACGGGAGAAAATATTTTTATTAAATAAATTTTGTTTAAGCATTGTATTAATAGCAGCAAATTTTAGACCGACTTTAAAGTTTGAGTTATTAAATAATATTTTGTGATGCAGGTAAGAAAGTAATTTATGAAGTATAAAAATTACAACCGCGAGAAAAAGTTAAAGTCATAAATGACGTATAAAATTAAAATCCTGTGGGATTGTTAATAGAAGTTGGAAAAAAATAATCTATTAATTTTTGATTACCACTTGTTATCATAAAATAAAACAGGCACAATTGCTTGTGCCTTGCGAAAAACTAAGATTGGATTTTTAGTAATTAGAGCAAAGATTCTTTCAATCTTCTTGCAACGGCTACAAAGAAACCAAGTACCATTACAATTACACCAATCCAAACTAAACTAATATATGGTTTAATAGCTGCAGTAACAGTTAATACTTCTTCTTTAGGTTTATCCATTGAGTGATCGTGTGTATCGTTTATTGGGTCAATGGAAACTTCTATCATTTCTGCTGTAAGGTTTGTAAGCTGAATTTTTATTCCCGCATTTTCAGATGTGTGTTCAGTAAATATAACTTCACCGCTTACACTTTTTCTAAGCAGTTCGAATTCTTCTTTTTTACCGTTTGCTTCAAGAGTTAATATTGCACCCATCTGAAAGTCTTTTCCGGCCTGCATATCTGCCATTGTTTCAGATGAGATATTGAATTTATCAAACGATATTTTAGAACCTTGATATTCTGTTGCAACACCTTTTTGAAGTTTTACTGCTTCACTATGCGGGTCAGTATTTGCGTTTGTACCTTCATCATAACCAAGCGGTGCTAAATATATGTCTTTTGAAAATAGATTAAGTATTGCCGGTTCTCTCATTAAACTGTTATTATAATCAGACATATACATTACAGGAGAAACTGTATAAGTGTTATCACCTTTTTTCATAGAAACATTAAACGCATACTTTGTATTATTTTCAATAGGAGTATAACCGGTGAATATCATTTCATATCCGAATGCCTGTGAAGGTTTGTTCTTTACTAAATCTACATTCACTTCATCGCTGTAGGCCCCGGAACCTACTACACCTAAAATAAAAAGCGCAATTCCTATATGTGATATATATCCACCAAGGTTTTTAAGATTTCCTTTTACAATTTTAAAAGCAATTTCTGCATTAACAATCAACGCAAATGCAGATGAAAGTATAAGAAGTATCATAATAAAGTTATAGACGCCGCCAAGTACAACTACTAATCCCGTTAATACTAAGGATAGTACAATTGCTAATGCTGATTCTTTAATGAGATCTTTTGTGTTTGTAGCTTTCCACTTGATGAGCAAACTAAGTCCGTTCAATAAACCAATAATTATTCCAATAGGTAAATGCATTTCATCGTAGAAAAAAGTGTCAACAGCTTGTCCAAATAACGGAGCAGATGTTCCAACCAAGACTATTATTGCGGAAGCCACTAGAATTATTGAAGCAGTAAATAATGCAAGTTCACGTGATAGAGTACTTTCATCATAGACGGTTTTATCTTCTAAGTATTTCCATCTATATACAATCCCACCAATTCCAATAGCGATAAATGTGCTGATGAATATCAATAAGAAGAAATAAACCAGATTACCCGGATCAACAAATGAATGAACGGAAGCGTCACCAAGAACTCCGCTTCTTGTTAAGAATGTGCTGTACAAAACTAAAACGTATGTTAGTATGCTTAGTATAAGATTTGTCTTAGCATATCTTCCAATTCCATCTGTTGATTTCAAACTTCTCTTTTGCACCAGCATTGTATGGATTGAAGCGACACCAATTAACCACGGAATTAAACTTGAATTTTCTACAGGATCCCAAGCCCAGTAACCGCCCCAACCAAGCATTTCATAAGCCCAATATCCGCCCATCATAATTCCAAGTCCAAGAATTCCAGTTCCTGCTAACACCCAGGGTAACGATTGATTAACCCATTCTCTGTAATCGTTTTTCATTAAAGCAGCCATAGCAAAAGCAAATGGAACTGTTGCCATTGAAAACCCAATAAATAACATTGGCGGATGAATCTGCATCCAGTAGTTTAATAATTGCGGATTCAATCCTTTTCCATCAGCAATAAATTGGTTTACTGAAACTCCTGCTTGAGTTAGTGATGCATAAAGCTCTTTACTCATTTGCACGAATGTGGTATTTGATTGCTGATCAGTAAAAATAAAATTCTGGATGAATGGAAGACTCATAAATTGAGCATTAATACTTTTAACATCAATAAATATTGGGGTGGTCCAGATAAACTCGAAACGGATTTTTGAACCAGGGAGAAACCATTACTAATAAAAAGGATGTTGCAAGAGCAAATACAGCCATCACTCTTGGTTCAAGATCGCCTCTTTTGGATGAATATGATTGAAGTATAACTCCAATTATTGAGGTAAGAAGCAGCCATAACATAAAGCTGCCTTCCTGTCCGCCCCAAAAAGATGAAAACAATAACCCTGTGTTTAAGGAATTATTACTATAGCTAAAAATATATTTGTATTGGTATTGATGCGTTAAAATTGCATACCATAAAAATGTTGAGGCAGCAATTACAAAGATTGCCATTCCGTGATAACTATATCTTGCAATGTTTAATGTATTCTTATATCCTTTAAAGGAAAGGTAATACATTACCATCGCTATCAAGCTGAACACGAGTGCTGCACTTAAAAAAATACTACCGATCATATATCCTCGCTAAGGGCAAGGTGCTTAGCGCCAAGCGCTAAGTGAGTTACAAAATCACCAAGCCATTTTTTAATTTAAAAATAAATAAAATAATTTTAGTTAGATTCGCCAAGCGCTATGCTCTAAGCACAGCGCAATGCAACTACATGCTAGACGATTGAACCTGTTGTTCTTCGTATTTACTTGGACATTTTGTTAGTATATCTTTTGCGTGAAAATATCCATTGCGATATGATCCAGTAACAACTACGCTGGTTGCACTTTCAAAATTGTTCGGCATAGCACCTTCATAAATCACTTTCATTTCTACACCATTAGCATCGCACATATAAAATGAGAATGTGTTTTGCTCACGATTCATATCATAATTTTTTTCTTTGACCCAGCTTCCCGTGGCTTTAACAGTTTTATCTGAGCTTTTAACATTGGCAAAGTTGCTTTCATATTTAATGTTACTTTGTGTAAACAGGTATGCCATTATTCCGAGGAATAATACAATGATGAATCCGCCAAATATGTATTTATTTTTCATTTTTTTCTCCAATCATTTCTTTTTCTACTTTTTTAATTCTTTTATCAAGGCTAAACATATAACCAAAAATTCCTGCCCACACTATCAGGACTATAATCATAACAATATAAATTGCATTTTGTGATAGAAATTGTTCCAATATTAACCTCTGATTAATTGTTTGTTTAATTTTTCACGCAACAGAATTGATCTGTATCCAATATTCCACATCCAGAAATATAAGGATTGTAAATCCAATCAATGAAAGAAAGAAAATTAACTGCATATTTCCATTCATTTTAAAATCAACAACCGGACCAGCATTTGAATCATCAGCAGAACCTGGATGAAGTCCTGTCATTATTCTTGGCATAACAAAAATAAAAAACGGAACTGTAACAAAAGCTATCATTGAGTATACAGAAGACAATGTTGCGCGTTTTTCTTCAGACTCAATGGAAGAACGGAGCGCAAACCAGGCACCGTAAATTAACAATAATGCAAATATACTTGTTTGTCTTGGATCCCAACTCCAATAAGATCCCCATGCAAACTTAGCCCAAACCGCACCGGTTACAGTAGCAAGAATACAGAATATCATTCCAAGTTGAGCTGCTGCATAAGACTTTACATCATCATCCAAATTTTTCTTACGTAAATATTTGAAGCTGTAAATTGTTGACATAAAAAATGCAACAACTGTTAACCAGGCAGTTGGAACATGGAAAAAAATAATTTTGGCATTTTCTTCAAGTCCCGGGATTAAGGGAAATTCATACCAGGCGCTTGGTTTCTCTACAATGGGAAATCCAATTCCGGCTATAGAGACGAATGCCAATAGAAGAAATAAAAATATTTTCCAGATCATAATTTTTTTCGGATTAGTTTGTTAAAAATTGCTATTCTTTCCATATAAAATCAAACAACATATAAGAAGCCGTTAACATAATTACATCGTAACTCACAACAATTGCCAATTCAAACTTAGCTCTTTCAAAGGATGTGCCATCTAAGGCAAACAATGTTAATTGAACGGATGTTAAAATCAAAGGCAATAATATGGGAAATGATAGCACTGGATAAAGTGTGCCTTTAGCGCCAGCTTTTGCAATTATTGCTGCAATTATTGTTGATGAAACTGCCAGACCCAATATTACCAAAAACAAATGATGTTAGAAACAATGCAAAATTTTTAATTACAAATGTTTCAAACATTGCCGAATAAAGAATTGCAATTACGGTATTCATCGCAAAAACCAGAATAATATTAAATATTAGCTTTCCGGAAAAAACAGTTGAAGGTGCAGCAATTAATTGTAAAGTTAAGGAAGTACCTCGTTCTTCTTCAGAAACAAAAGCTCTTGATAAACCTGACATTGCAGTAAAAAATATAACAACCCAGAATAATCCGCCTGTTAAACTTTTGCTTATTTTCTCCTGTCCTACGGAAAACATAATAACACTTATTGCAACTATTATGAACATTGCCAGCGCATTAATTGCATAGCGCGTTCTGCAATTCAGATTTAAAGTCTTTAAGAAATAAGCTGTAAGATTTTGAGTTCATTTAGTTTTTATATTTTACTTTTAAAGTTAACTTAATAATTCTGCAATACGTCACACCGAGCGAAGTCGAGGTGTGAAAATTATTTGTGACTCACCCTTCGACTTCGCTCAGGGTGACCTTTGAATCGTTTACACAAGCCTGATATAGTCTGGTGGCAGAGCTAGAAATAACTTAGCCAGGTATTTTCTTTAATTCTTAAATCTCTCCAGATAAACAATATCGCTGCACAATTCAAGGTCGTGTTTTTCATTCGAGGCAATTAACACAATATTTTTTTGCCCTTCTTCTTTCACCAATTCGTATACAGAATTTTTTCCTTCGTCATCAAGATTCGAAGTTGGTTCATCTAAGTATTATTAATTGCGGTGAATGCATAAGCGCAAAGATAAACTTTACTCTTTGTTTCATTCCTGATGAATATGTTTTTAATAAATCATCTTTTCTTTTAAACAATAAAAATTTGTTAAGCAGATAATCAACTCTATCCTGATTGAACTTTACACCTCTTATCTGTGCAAACAACTTCATATTTTCATAAGTAGAAAACTCTTCGTATAAAATTAAATATGGCGAAACAAATCCGATATGATCGTGTAAATTTTCCTCAGAAATTTCTTTGTCATTTAACTTATGAACAATTTTACCTTTGGAAGCACCAAGTATTCCAGCAATAATTTTTACAAGTGTAGATTTACCTGAACCGTTTGGACCCGAAATACCATATACACCAGCTTGATTAAATTTAAACTGCAAATCATTAAAGATAAGTCTTCTACCAAAAGATTTGTTCAAACTTGAAGCTTCAACAGAATAGCTAGTCATTAAAGATTACCAACTTCCCTTTGTAAATATCATCTCCTGACTTAATAACATAAATGTAAACACCAGAGGGAAAATTAATATCACCATTTTTAAGAGTAAGCTCACAATACTTTTTTGAATCTTTCAAATAGGAATATTGAATATTTTTATTGCCCAAATAAACCGACTCAAGTCCAGACGAATAAATATTCAGATCTACTTCATCACCTAAATTCAAATCAG
The DNA here is from genome assembly GCA_963698205.1 of uncultured Ignavibacteriaceae bacterium. GTDB lineage: Bacteria > Bacteroidota > Ignavibacteria > Ignavibacteriales > Ignavibacteriaceae > IGN3. The sequence goes on from CAVOPZ010000007.1 coordinate 17,011, forward strand.
CTTGAAAAGCAATTCTAATGATTCCCGAGGAAGATTTCCTATAAGGCATTGGATATGCATATGTATCATCTTCAAGTTTTGGAATTAAATAATTGGAATCACCATAAACAACAATGTCATTAAGGATTCCGGAATTGTTCCAGAATGCTTGACCATCCCTGTCAAAGCTTACTGAGTATAAATCATTTATTATATTAATACCAGTAATTGTATCCTGGTAAATTGAAAATGAAAATGGGAATGTTTGATTAGGAGTTTTCTGATAGTCAGAGTTTGTAATTATCGTATAGAATACTCCATCCGATGAAGGTAAATTTATATTTAAAAAATAATTTGCCACTGGTCCAACTGTCATATCATAAGTTTTTAATGGAGGAGTGAAGGACACAGTTGCTGTTGGTGATATTGATGGATAGTTACCAGCTTCCTCAAAATATCTTCCAGAAATTGTTCTGGATTTTGTAAAGTAAGTCCAGATACCAAATTTATTTAGTTCATTACCAAAAGTTGAACCAAATTCATTAATGCTTAGTGCTATAGCTTTTAAAGCCGAATTTTCAGGTGATGGAATCAGATCCCATTGTCTTTTTAGTATTTCAAATCCAAAATTATTTTGAAGATAAATATTCCAGATTGCTAAATTATAACCATCATTGATTGACATTGGAGTTTCAGGATTTTGGAAATAAGAAAGCATATAAGCATAATAATCGTTAACATCATCAAACACGAATTCTTCAAACGCTGTAGATGTAATTTCATAAAAGAATCTATCTGATTCTCTAAATGGCGCGCTTACTTCAGATGGTGCGAAATTTCCCATTTGAATTGCATGATGAAACTCATGAGCAACTGTAACTCTTGCTGCATTAATTCCTTGGGTATAATAAGAGCCAGATGGGAAATCATTGTCTATAACTAAATAAGAAGTCCAATTTGTTGGATTAACTTTATTTTCCGGCTGAGTGAATCCGTAAAATCCTGGAATGTTTTGTATGTAAATATCATATTTATCATCGCCACCTTCTGTACCATCTGAAGGTGGAGGAGGATAACCAAGAAAATTTATTTCAAATCTATAAGTAGAATCTATAGCCTGAAGAAGTAAGTTTAAATCATAACCTAAAGCATTAACTCCTGTTAAATCATAATGAACTCTGAAATAACCATTTGAAGTAACAACGCTGTTGGATAAGGTGGGTCTTTCAAGTAATCTATTAAGTAAAGATTGCTGTTCCGGTGTAAAACTATTTAAGTTCTGTTTGATCGCAGTAACAAGTCCTAAGCCGCATTTACCTATTTCAGGATTTTGTAAAAGATGCTGTTGCATTTTATCTGAGGCATTAACACCTTTAACATAAGTAAAAAGATTGTAGAGAGAATCAAGTTCTGTTTTAGAATATTCTTGTGAAAGAATTGTTGAGGAAAAGGATAAAATAAAAACGGCTGTAATAAGTTTCGTCATTTTGATAACTGCCTGATCCCGATATTTCCAAGTTTACTATCCGTAAATATTAGATGATTATTTCTTTGGTCCAAATCAGAAACGATATAACAATTCAAATAAATATTTGATAATAATTTTTTCTTAACGAATTCTTTTTTGTATTTCAACATTCTAATTTCACTAATCGACTTTGAATTTTGGTCATAGACAAATATCGAGTTATTTTTTCCAAAAAATAGTTGATTTTTATTTGTTATCCTAAGATCACTAAGGCTGCCGTTATTTGTAAATACACCTACTGATTTTTCCCCATTGAAAAGATAAAGACCATCATCTGCATTTATAATACTAACATATCCAAGGTCAGAATTATTGTAATCCTGATTACTTTTTGAAATTATAGTCTTAACATTTTTTTTCATTTCTATTTTTGTAATTGGCTGGAACTTATCATCCTTTACAGATAAAAATTTTAGACTTAAATTTTTTTGATCAGATTGCCAGTACCCAATATTTAAATTGCCCGATAAAGTGAAGAAGGGATTTGACCAGTTGGAAGTTAATCCTTCATAATAACTGCTTATGAATTTGGATTGATATTCTGTTAAAATTTCTAGATTTAGATTTTTGTTATTCGCATAGAGTATGAACAACTGTGGATCATTTTTAGAATCCTGCATAACAAGTAAATCCTGTATTAACCCTTTGGAGTAAAGTTGATTTCTTTTAAAACTAAATTCTTCAAAATTTACTTCAATAGATTCGATAAGCCTATTGTTAACACCTAACAAAAAAAAAGTTTTTACAATCTTGGAATTACTAAATGCGATAAGACTTTTTACTTCATCATAAAGTTTTATTGAAAACAGTTTATCCGGTAAACCGGCGGCATCCCTAAGAATAAATTTAATTTTCCCATCGAACCTGTCGGTAAAAGCTATATCTGAGATGCCATTATTCATATAATCGAATGAAGTAATTAAGTCAGACTCAATTGCTACTGCCAATTGCAAATCATCAGTCATGGAAGATACTTTTGAAAGTATATGGAGTTCACCATCTTTAGTTAAGTAGGCAGTTCCATACACAAATTTGCTGAAGAATGGGATTACGTCACACAGACCTTCCGTTTTTTTGTGGATCATTTCCGGATAAAAGGAATCGAAATCTTTTGCAAAAATTGTAGATATATATCCTTTTTGTTTGTCAATGTAATTTATATCAAAGAATCCATCACGATTATAATCTCCGTAAGTAAATTCATCTGCTTGAAAGGATGTATTAATTTTAATCGATTTATTATAATCTGCGGTTGGGTCACCAAAAAAAATTATTATTGAATTTGAAATACTTAAAATTATATCTTCATAACTATCGTAGTTCATATCAAAAACGTGAAAAGATAAAATGTCTCCATCTAAATCAACCTGCCTTAAATCTCTGAAATCACCTCTAGTATCATTAAAAAAGAAATGAAGTTTACTATCAAAAGAATTTAAAGCGATTATATCTTCAGCGCCATCGGCATTAAAATCAATAAACTTTGCAAATTTAAATACAGTTTTTTCTACAATTTTACGTTCATTCAAATGGTTTTTATCTTGTACCACAATTGATAAGCCGTTAAAAGAATTACCGGAAATTAAAAAATCCAGATTACCATCAGCATTATAGTCACTGATACTCAGGTTTTGAGGATAAGAATCAAATTTAATCTGAGAGATTGTAGAAGGCTTACCCTCTTTTGAAAATTTAATAATTCCAAAACATCTGTTCTTTCTCGATGTGACCGCATAAGTTTCTATTAACTTATTACCTATAACTAATGGTTCTATGTTTGAAATTTCGAACGGTAAAGAAATATTTTTTTTAATGCTAAATAAATTTCCTGCAACCCCATCCAACAGTTTTGCTTGATTGCTGAATGGATTATAAACTAACAAATCAGCGTATTCATTCTGGTTATAATTAAAACTAAAAACATTAGTATAGCCGGAGTCAATTTTTAAAGAATTAAACTTGCAAAAACCTTTAAACGGAATTTGTGGAGTGATAAGTTCTGTGAGAAGAACACAAAGTAAAATCGTTTTGAATTTACTTATTCCTACCTTTAAGACGGTTCTCCCGTCTTGTGAGGGCTTCATCATATCTTCTTTTTTCGTCTTCTGTTTCAGGAATTCCATCAATTGCTTCAACCGGTTTACCATAATTATCAACACTTACGAAAGTAAGGTACGCGGTGTTTGTATGGATTTTAGTTCCTTCTCTAAAATTTTGCGCATATACCTTTACTCCAACTTCCATGGAAGTTGTAAACACTCTATTAATTGAAGCGGTTAATATAACTGCATCACCAAGTTTTATCGGATGATGGAAATCAATCCTATCAACAGAAGCGGTTACACAAACTCTATGATTATGTTTAGCAGCACTGAGAGCAGCACAAATATCTATCCAGTGCATTAACTGTCCGCCCAATAAGTTGCCAAGCTGATTTGTATGATTAGGCAAAACCAGTTCGGTCATAATTATTTGTGAATCACTTATTTTGTGTGATGCCTGCATTATGGATTACTTGAAAGTTTGCTCTCTAAAGATTGTTTAATCTTCTCAACATCAGCAAAGTTTGGATGGTCAGGATATTTTCCAAGAAATTTTTGTGTTTCTGCTAATGCTTCTGATTCGCGTTTTCTATCAACAAGCAATTTTATTTTATTGTAAAGTGCAAGTGGAGCATATTGAGTATCGTGATAAATCTCTGTAACTGAATCATAATATTTTAATGCAGCTGAATAGTACTCCATCGTGTCATAAATACGTGCTGATTCATATTCTTTTCTTGCCATCTTGTCGTTAAGTTCATTGATTTTAGTTTCGGCTTGTACGACTTTTTCATTCAGGGGAAAGAAATCAATAAAAACCTGAAATTCTTCAACAGCTTTTTTAGAATATTGCTGATCAAGCGTAAAATCTGGTGAAAGCTGATAGTAACATTCAGCCAACATGTATTGTGCATCGGCAAGAAACTCACTTGAGGGCATTCCTTTTATCAACTTACTGAATTGATATGCAGCGAGAATATATTCTTCCCTTTGAAACCTTGTCATTGCCAGATAATATTGAGCATCATCAATAATGCTGCTGCCGGGGTATTGTAAAATTATTGCTTCGAATTCTTTAACTGCTTCTTCATAATCTTCCTCCTCATAAAGTTTTGCTGCATAAGCAAGTTTTTCTTCAGGAGTCATATCAGCAGTATCAATTGAACCTGAACAAGCGAAGAGAAACAACGATATAATTATTAGCGCAAGTATATTTTTCATTTTAAGTTTAAGGATTTTTAATGTGCAATTATAACCAAATTAGATAAGCCTTCAAAGGTATTTATGTTTACTTAGAACGAACTGAAAAGAACAAGATTACGATTACTGCAGCGGCTCCGATCGCAACAATCGGTTCTAAAAGACTGGAAAAGAATGGCTCTGGCGGCAGTTCCCCTTGTGTAAAAGGATAGGATCGATTTTCAACATTTTCAACATCTTTAACATTTATTGTGTCTTTGCTTGTAAGATTAAAACTTTTTAAAGATTGATTGGGTGAAATAAGATAATTAACTGAAAGTTCAATTGTCCTTTCAGTAAAAAAATCACCAAAAATTCCATCCCGTTCTGGATTTGAGTATGCAACATTTGAGTTATCCATAACGAAATTTATGTTTATAACATTCTCACTTGCAGAATTATCATTAACAATTTCTTTACCATTCTTTAACAATTTTCCTCTTATTTGATTAGCAAATAAAGTATAGTCCGTTCCAAGATTTAATTCTAACTTTACCTTATTAATGTTTCCCAAATCATTTAATAAAAGATTTGAAGCTGAATCAACTAATGAATAAAACTTATCCATATTAGAGACAGTTTGAGAATAAATCACTGCTTGGAAAATCAGCAAAAAAAATAAAAACCGGAGAGATTTACTTATCGCTCCGGTTATTTGATTTAATTTTTTATTCATTGCATTGTAAATATTAGCAGAAAGATTTTTTATATCAAGTATATTTATCCAACAAACTACTGACTACTAACAACGAATGAAATTATCTTCTTCCAGCAGCAATTTCCTGCAACTTTGCAATTCTCTTCTCAACAGGTGGATGTGTAGAAAATAATTTTCCCATTCCGCCAAACATCGGACTGATAATGAACATATGAGCTGTAGAAGGATTTGTATTTCTCATATGATGTACCTGATTGCCTCTGGATATTTTCTGAAGAGCAGAAGCAAGTGCCATAGGATTGCCGCTAATCTCCGCACCACCCGCATCAGCAGCAAACTCACGCGATCTTGAAATTGACATCTGCAAAAGCATTGCAATAATTGGTGAAAGAATTATCAAAAATAATCCGCCTAACCCGCCGCCCTCTTCTCTATCGTCACTTCTTCCAAACATCGCTGCCCAGCCAGCCATTTGTGCGATATAAGAAATGGTTCCAACTAAAGTTGCGGCAATTGTACTGATTAAAATATCTCTGTGTTTAACATGTGCAAGTTCGTGAGCCATAACTCCCGCAAGTTCTTCGTTATTTAATCCCTGTAAAATTCCCGTTGTGGCAGCAACCGCAGCATTTTGTGGATTTCTTCCGGTTGCAAAAGCGTTTGGTGTAGGATCATTAATAATATAAACTTTTGGCATTGGCAGATTTGCATTTTGCGCAAGCTGTGCAACCATATCATAAAATTTTGGCGATTGTTCTCTAGTAATTGGTTTTGCTTTATACATTGCAAGTACAATTTTATCTGAAAACCAATACGAACCAAAATTCATAACTAGTGAAAACACGAACGCTATCGTCATTCCGGATCTTCCGCCTATTGCATAACCAACAAGCAGAAAAAGAGCCATCATTGCAGACATTAGAAATACAGTTTTTAGTCCGTTCATTTTTACATTATCTCCGTTTTTTTATTTCAAAGTTAAATTCTAAAAAGTGTCGAATCAAGTTAAACAGGATTCACTTGGTTTAGATGAGATTTTAATCACCAAGGTTTTAATTATTTAACTTTTTGACATCAAATAAGTTTAATTACAGACTAACTTTATAATTCTTGACAAAGAAAAATATTTCCCCTTGCCTTTATTTTGCGATATACTTAAATAGCTATTGAAATTTTGGAGAACTAATGAACAAGGTCATCTTTTTATCCCTTACCATAATAATATGTGGCAGTTTTGCTTACAGCCAAAACACTTATGATTTTTTACGCCTTGATGGAAGTGCCCGCGCTGGTGCTCTTGGTGGAAGTTTCGTTTCGAACAACGATGATGCTGATGTAATTTTTTATAATCCTGCAGGAATCAAATTACTTGAAGGAAATCCAGCTTCATTTTCTTTTGTTAAACATTTGATGGATATAAATCTTGCCACGCTTTCTTATTCAACTGAGTATGAAGATATAGGAAGATTTGGTGCAGCGATAAAATATATAAACTACGGCAGCTTTGATGAAGCTGATGAGTTTGGCAACCGAACCGGAGAATTTAGTGCTGGTGAATTCGCATTTGTTGTTGGGTATGCAAATCAACTTGATGAAAATTTTTATTACGGCGCAAATGCTAAGTTTATTTATTCCGGAATTGCAGATCGCTCATCCACAGCAATGGCTGTTGATTTGGGTTTACATTATGCTATTCCTGATAAGAACTGGAGTTTTGGTTTTGCTGTTTTAAATCTCGGTGGACAACTTTCAAGTTATTACGAAACAAAAGAAGATTTACCGCTTGATATTGCTATTGGAGTTTCTAAAAGATTAGAAAATCTTCCGCTTCGTCTTTCAGTTGATTTCCATAAGCTTAATCAAGACCGTGATGATTTTGCACAACGGTTTAAAGCATTTACTATTGGCGCTGAGTTTACTCTTAGTAAAGTTATGAAATTAAGATTCGGTTACGATAATGAACGCCGATCAGAATTTAAAATTGGTACCACTGCTGGTATTGCTGGATTTAATGCGGGTTTAGGTGTTAAGGTTTCTGATTACCAATTTGATTATGGTTATTCTTCACTCGGATTAGTCGGCGGTTTGCATAGAATTGGGATTTCAACATCACTTTAATGTGGATGGTTTTTACTCTTTTTTGTCATTCCCGTGAAAACGGGAATCTAACTAACCTAGCACGGAATGGATTCCCACTTTCGTGGGAATGACTAACCATTAAAACTCATTCTGACTATAATATTGGTTATAAAACTAATTTTTCGATCTCAAATTCTTCAAACTATTTTCTGCAATGGAATGTGATCTTCCATAATCTCGAATATCCAATAATTTTTCATAGAGTCTTATTGCTTCATCTTTTTGTTTCAAAGCTTCAGCAATTTGTGCAAGATACAAATAAGCATTTACCTGGAAACCTGATTCTTCGCCCTCTTCATCAATCTTTTGAGATTCTAAGATACATCTTTTAAGATAAACCTTTGCTGAATCTAATGCCCCATTATTTTTAAAGTTGTAGCCAACATAATAAGATGCTTCCCGAAGGGTATTTGGAGTATTATATCCATAGTATTTTTTTTCGGCCTTGATTAAAATTTTTTTGAAAACCGAATCAACTAAAATATAATCTCCTTTTCTTACTGCAATTCTACCACGCCATTTTTCAAATACAGGATTATCAGGAAAATCAGCTTGTAAAAGTTTTGCATAATCATCTGCAATAATTGCATTGTTTTCATATCGGTAATATAAAGTCATCAGGAAGTAACGTGCTTCGTATTTTGCAAATTTACCATCAAGTGCAGTGTTTTTTAATTGCTGAATTCCTTTTTCTTTATCCCCATCGGGAAAGAAAATCATAAGCGGTTTGATCAGTGGATACTCATTTGGAATTACAGAAGCGTAATAATTATAAATACCAAAGCCAAGCTGTACATCCATATTATTTGGATCAAGTTCTGCGGCTTCTTCAACAATTGGTAATGCTTCACGGCCATCATCAGCGGCCTTAAGCCAGCTTTCACGAAATGCTCTTAATCTTCCGCGAAAACCAATTGAACCACCTTTAAAAGAAAAGTGCGTCAACATCTTTAGGGTTTTTATCCAACAACTGATCGCACTGATAAATTACATCCTCTATCTTCTGGAAAAATATTTCATCGTAGGATTCATTATCAGAATCAAGAAGGATTTTCCACCAATCAATCATCGCAAGAAAAAATCTTCCGGCAGGATGATTTGGATAATCTGCAATTACAGCACGAAATGTTTTTTCAGCATCAGTAAACTTGATGTTATAGATTTGTTTAATGCCCACATTAACTCTAGAATCAAAATCAGAATTCTGAGCAGAGAGTGAGAAACTAAAAAGAATAATAATTAAAAATATTTTTCTCATAATAGATTAAATTTTTATAGTGCAATTTTTCAATGAAGAATTTCATAAACAAGTGCAAACAAAAAGGCGACTATTAAAATCTCCTAATTGTTCATTTTCAATTTTTAATTAACTCAAAAGCTTATCACTCAAATATCTTGTAAGCTGATCAATAGCAACTCTCGCTTGAATCATAGTATCTCTATCACGCACTGTAACAGTCTTATCTTCCATTGTTTGGGTATCTACAGTTATACAATAATGGAGTTCCAGCTTCATCCTGTCTGCGGTATCTTCTGCCAACTGCTCCTTTGTCATCATAAAATACTTTAAAGTTACGGCGTAAATCTTTTTCAATCTCACGGGAAATTTCCGGCATTCCATCTTTATTTACTAATGGAAAGATTGCTGCTTTTATTGGCGCAAGTCTTGGATGAAATCTTAAGACCGATCTCATCTCACCATTAACTTCTTCTTCATAATAAGCGTCTACCAAAAATGCCATAAAACTTCTACTTGCGCCTGCAGATGTTTCAATAATGTAGGGAATAAATTTTTCTTTGGATTCATCATCAAAATATTTTAATGATTTACCGGAATACTCCTCATGTCTGGTTAAGTCAAAATTAGTTCTGTTGTGTATTCCTTCAATCTCTCCCCAGCCAAAAGGAAACTCGTATTCAATATCAGTCGCAGCCGCAGCATAGTGCGCAAGTTTTATATGATCGTGGTAACGAAGTTTTATTGCTGTCATTCCAAGTGATTTAAACCATTCAATTCTTGCAGCCTTCCAATATTCGTACCACTCTTTTGCATCATCAGGCTTTACAAAAAACTGCATTTCCATTTGTTCAAACTCGCGTGTACGGAAAAGAAAATTCTTTGTATTGATTTCATTACGGAAAGCTTTACCAATCTGTGCAATGCCAAATGGTAATTTTTGTCGTGCAGAACTTTGTACATTTAGAAAGTTGACAAAAATTCCCTGTGCAGTTTCCGGTCTTAAATAAACCACCGAACCAGAATCTTCAACAGGACCAACGAATGTTTTGAACATAAGATTAAATTTACGTGCATCAGTGAATGTATTTGCATTTCCGCATTGTGGACAGTTTAATTTTGATAAAAGAGTTTTACCAACTTGTTCATCTTCCAATAGAAGATTAAACGGATCATCATCTCCTGGCTTTTTAATTTTATCTTCAATCTTAGTTAGAATAGAAGCATCATCTTTAAAATCATTTTTCAATTCAGTTAATGCTTTTTCTTTTTTCTTTTCATTGATTGAATCACCAAGAACATCCAAGCGAAAACGAGCTTTACATTGTTTACAGTCAATCATCGGATCTGTAAAATTCTCAACATGCCCGGAGGCTTCCCAGACTTTTGGATGCATAAGGATTGAAGCATCAAGACCTTCCACATTATCGCGGTATGTCATAAACTTCCACCACTCCTCTTTAATATTTTTTAGGAGTTCAACTCCAAGCGGACCATAATCCCAGCAGCCGTTTAATCCACCATAAATTTCACTCGACTGAAATACAAATCCTCTTCTTTTGGCAAGAGAAACAATATTTGCAACTGCATCGGTAGGTTTATTTTTCTTTTCACTCACATTTCACCTTAGTTATTATATACAATTTGAGGTGTGAATATAGCAAAACCAAGTGAATATTTTGAAAGTTTTTATTGGTGAATTAATGTTGTTTACTTAGTTTTGGATTGTCGAAGGCACACTTTTATATCAATCATTCCTAAAAATTATTGGTGATTTATGTTCAAAAAATTATTACCCAAAGAAGAAAAATATTTTGAAGACTTCAAGGAAATGATAAGTTTCATCGAAGAAATGGCTGATCATACCGAAAAAGTTTTTGCTTTTGAAGATCCTCAAAATCATATCTTAAAAATGAAACCTCTGGAACTAAGGTGTGATGAAACTGCATCTAAAATAACAAAGAGATTAAATAAAACGTACATCACTCCTTTTGATAGAGAAGATATTTTTGCTCTGATAAAAAGATTGGATGATATAAGTGATATGCTTTTAGGTGCCACAGTTAGAGTTGATACTTTTCACATAGAAAAAAAGATAGAATATGCTGATAAACTTTCTTTGATCATCCGTGAACAGGTTAAAGAACTTGGGGTAGCTATTCAGGATTTGAAAGTTAAAAGGGTAAACGAGTTAAAAGCTGTAAAGGATTTAGAAGTTGAAGCAGATATAATTTACCAACAAGCAATAAAAGATTTATTTGAAAATGAAAAAGATGCAATTGAGTTAATAAAGAAAAAGGAAATAATAGATTTACTTGAACGAACTTCCGACAGGTGCCAATCTACTGCAAATGTAATTTTATCTATCTTCATTAAAAATGCATAAAGAATAAGGTATGGAAATTGTTGTTCTGATTATTGCACTTGCGCTTGTATTCGATTTCTATAATGGAATGAATGATGCCGCTAACTCTATTGCAACCATAGTTTCAACAAGAGTTCTAACTCCATTTCAGGCAGTTGCCTGGGCCGCTTTTTTTAATTTTGTTGCCGCATTTGCTTTTGGAGTAAGCGTGGCAACAATGATCGGCAAAGGAATCGTTGATGTAGATATAGTTGATAATTATGTGATTTTTTCCGGGATTGCCGGCGCAATAATTTTAACAGCCTCCGCAACTCATTTGGGATTACCGATAAGTGTTTCTCATGCAATTATTGGAGGTTATGGTGGTGCAGCTTTAATGAAGGGTGGAATTGCTGCAATAATAATTTCAGGTTATACAAAAGTTTTATTATTTATTTTTCTTGCCCCAATTATTGGAATGGTAATGGCTTCCTTTTTTTCAGTTGCCACATTGTGGATAGTTAAAGATATGGCTCCAAGAAAAGTTGATAAATATTTCCGGAAGCTTCAGCTGGTATCGGCAGCTGTTTACAGTTTAAGCCACGGATCCAACGATGCACAAAAAACAATTGGTATAATTACTATTGTTCTATTTACAAATAAACTTCTTGGAGATACTTTTTTCGTGCCCTACTGGGTAATAATTTTAAGCCATACGGTTATCGCACTTGGTACTTTGTTTGGTGGTTGGAAAGTAATTAAAACTCTTGGAATGCGTGTAACTAAACTTTCTCCGTTTGGTGGCTTTAGTGCTGAAACAGCGGCAGGCTTAACTATTATAGGAGCAACATTAGGTGGGATTCCGGTTAGTACAACTCATACTATTACTGGATCAATCATAGGCGTTGGTTCAGTTAAAGGTTTTTCAGCAGTTAGATGGGGAGTAGCAAAAAATATTTTGTGGGCATGGATTCTTACGATTCCACTCTCAGCATTATTTGCAATGTTAACTTATTGGATTGCAACCGGAATATTTGGTTAGCTTTGATAAACCACTGCTGATAAATATCCAACAACTTCTGATTTATCTCCTGTAACATCGCCAGAATCGCTTCTATGAATCACAAAAGATTTATTTATTTTTTTTAATGATGCAGCTTTCATCATTGCAGCAATTGGCCCGCCGCCGCAAGCCTCGCATTCGTGATTATCTAAATCTGTAACTAACTTTTCAAAATCAAAATTATTAATTCGTCTTTCCACCACAGAATCGAGTTTATCAGCTTCTTCTGAAGAATAAAAATGTGACATATCAGAGCTTGCTACAATAAGTGTTTCATCATCAACTACTTTAGAAATTTTTTCTGCGAGTTCATCCACAAACATTTTACTTTGGTCCCCCATTACAACGGGAACAATTTTAAAATCTCTTAAAACGGATTGCAGAAAGGGAATCTGAACTTCCAGCGCATGTTCTCTGCGATGACCTTGAATGCTACGGAAAATTGTTTTACTGTTTTCAACCAATTTATCCGTCATCACCTGATCTATCTCAACAATTCCCAATGGAGTTTCATAAGCATCACCATCATAAATTGATATTCCAGGAAAATACTCCGCGTGGCTTGGAGAAATTACAATTACTGTTTTGTAAGATTTATCTTTTACGAGATTATACGCATACGCTGCTGTCTTACCGGAATATATATAACCAGCGTGCGGAGAAACTATTCCAAATATTTTATTAAATGATTTTTCCGGTTTAGCAGCTTGCAGCATTAAAGAAATATCTTTTTGCAATTTGTCCTTTTCAGCCGGATAAAAATATCCAGCAACTTGCTGATGTCTGATTCTCATATAATTCTCTCCGTTTTTTCTTCAGAAAATATATCAGCAGTAAAAACTTTTATTTTTAACATACGTTCTTTCCAAAACTCGCTGTAATATCCTGTTTTATTGCAAAGCGCTGAAAGAAATTGGTCGCGGTCCATTTTATGTTCGGTTGCAACCTGCGGAAGTAATAGTCCTCCGCCGCCTTCATCCAAATACAAGCCATGTTTACCAATAATTATTTCGTCATAGCTTTTTATGGGAACAAATTCAGATAGAATTGAAATCTCTATATGAATTTTTTCAAACTCAGATTTTTTTAATGCAGAAAATCTTGGATCATTTACAGCGGCATGAATAGCGGCTCCACAAATTGTATCAAACAAAGGTTCGTGTCCGATAATATATCCGATACATCCGCGCAGTTGATGATTAATCGTAAGTGTAACAAAAGCACCAAGTTTTTGTTTGAGCAACGGGTATTTTTCATACTCAGGTTTGGTCAGTTCATTTCCATCAAACAAAGAACCAATTGATTGGCGTGCGGCTTTTAGAAGAATGTCTTTTTCTTCTGATGAAATGTTCATTTATTTACTCATTAATTTGATAAACAAATAACTTTGTTTTATCAACAATTAAAAACAGAAAATTATCTTTCACAAAAAATGATTCCGGCATTAAATTAAATAAATTTTTATCCAAAGTTTCTGATAATAGAATTTTATTTTTCGTCAAATCGACAGCAGTAAAGTTATTTGTATAAGTATTATTATTAGAAACTTCGTGATAGTTAACAAGAAGCAAATCTTTAATTTTTATAAAGCTGACCTCTCCTTTAACGACTTTCTCATCAAGAATTTTCTGCATATATTTTTGTTGGACATCAGTAACTGAATCATTGCGGTTAAAATACCCTGGAAACAAATAATTCTGCTGCCAAAATTCCTCGTCAGTTTTTTCTTTCAACCGGTTTATAACTGAAACATCGCTTCCAAGATCATCAACAACAATTCCGGTCAAATAATCGAGCGCAAAGAACGTACGAGATTCAAATTTCTGCTGATAACAATAGACTTTATCATCATATGCAAAAGAAAAAACATAGTTGTCGTTTTGCCAGATAATAGATTTTGAATGAATGTCAAAAGCTATTATGCTCTTATGAGCCGGCATATCAGGCTTAACGTAGGTATGAAAAAAAATCATATCATTGCAAACTGATTCAATTCCAATCCAGTTTTTTTCTTCTAACTGTAATTGATTAAAAATTTTTTTACCTGATTCAATTTCAACACAACTAAAAAATACTTCTTTAGTTTTAACATCCCTTTCTTCAATAACAACTTTATTATTTAAAGACGGAAGAATTCGCCAAATCTGTTTTCCGTTATCGTGTTTATATAGTTTTTTCAGTTTCATTTTATTGCAATGGATATTAGCCAATGTCACACTGAGCGGAGTCGAAGTGTGACAAATTATTAATTGAAAGTCATCCTTCGTCTTCGCTCAGGATGACAAAAAGATTTATTACTTGGCTTGTACACCGACTCGCAATGACATTTTTAAATAATCGGTTCAAACGTAGCTGTAAAGTGGCGAAGCATTGGCGCTTCGTAAGTAAATTTATAACCTTTAAGCTTATCACGATTTTTATAAACTTCAATAATCACTTCAATTAAATAATCAATATGACTCTGTGTATAAACTCTTCTCGGGATTGCCATTCGTACAAGTTCCATCATGGCAGGAATTAGTTTACCCTTTTTATCATACTTTCCAAACATTACACTACCAATTTCAACTGAACGAACTCCGCCTTCAAGATAAAGTTCACAAACGATTGATTGTCCCGGATATTGATCGGCAGGAATATTTGGTAAAAATCTTTTTGCATCAATATAAATTGCGTGACCACCAGGTGGTTCAATAATTGGGACACCGGCAGCAACTAATTTTTCTCCAAGATATTCTACACTTCGAATCCTGTATTGAAGATAATGTTCATCCACAATTTCTAACAAACCCTGTGCAACAGCTTCAAGATCACGTCCTGCCAGACCACCATATGTTGGAAATCCTTCAGTAACAATTAAAAGATTGCGGCACTTCATTGCAAGTTCTTCATCATTCATTGCTAGAAATCCGCCGATATTTACAAGTGCATCTTTCTTTGCACTCATTGTAACTCCATCAGCGTAAGTAAACATTTCCTGTGCAATCTCAAGCGGAGTTTTATTTTCGTATCCTTTTTCTCTTATCTTGATAAAGTATGCATTCTCTGCAAACCTGCATGCATCAAGAAAAAGTGGGATGCCATATTTAACACAAACAGCTTTTACATCTTTAATATTTTGCATAGAAACCGGCTGACCACCGCCGGAATTGTTTGTAACTGTTATCATGCAAAGTGGTATATTTTCAACACCCTTTTCTTTAATGAAAGCTTCCAGTTTTTCAACATCCATATTTCCTTTGAAGTCAGAGCGAATTTCAGGATGCTTTCCAACTTCATTTAAAAGGTCAACAGCTTCTGCACCCGAGAATTCAATATTAGCTCGTGTTGTATCAAAGTGTGTGTTGTTAGGAAAATATTTTCCCGGTCCGCCAACAATAGAAAATAAAATTTTCTCAGCTGCTCTTCCCTGATGTGTCGGGATTATGAATTTCATATTTGTTACACTTTTTATAACAGCCTCAAATCTGTAAAAACTTTTTGAACCGGCGTAAGATTCATCACCTTCCATAATTCCAGCCCACTGTTTCGCACTCATAGCAGAAGTTCCGCTGTCAGTAAGCAAGTCTATCAGAACATCATCTGCAGGAAGAAGAAATGGATTATATCCAGCATCTTTTAATAGAACTTCTCTTTCTTCTCTTGTAGTAAATCTTATTGGTTCAACTGATTTTATTTTGAAAGGTTCAATGATGGTTTTGGGTATCATAAATTATCCATAAA
The DNA here is from genome assembly GCA_963698205.1 of uncultured Ignavibacteriaceae bacterium. Classification (GTDB taxonomy): domain Bacteria; phylum Bacteroidota; class Ignavibacteria; order Ignavibacteriales; family Ignavibacteriaceae; genus IGN3. The sequence continues at coordinate 32,963 of CAVOPZ010000007.1, forward strand.
AGAATTAAATGAATTTTTTCTTGTTCAAATTTAATAAAAGATGTGTCGTATTTCTTATCCGGAATTAAAGATTCTTATTGCCTTTTGAATAATTCATAAATAGCTTTCATTAGTGTTATTTCAAAACTATTCAGGAGAAGCAATGGAAACTGAAGATACAATTCAATCCGTACAGCCCACAAATGAGGTGGAGGAATTATCACACACTGATAAAATCGTTGGGGTTATATCCGAACCATCAAATCTATTTCTCCAAGTTAGCATTTCTAAATACAAAAGTAACCGATTGGTTATTACCTCTGCTGGCTTTGATAGTTGTAGCAATTATTGCAACTTTTATTTATATGTCTAATCCTGAAATAAAATTAGAGATGCAGCAGCAGCAAGAAAAAGCTATGCGCGAGCAGTTTGATAAAATGGTTGAGAGCGGACAAATGACGCAGGAACAGGTTGATGAACAATTGGATAGAACTTCCGAAATGATGAACAACCCGATGTTTATTTATCTTTTCCCATCAATCGGAATTATAGTTATGTCTCTGATCTGGTTTTTTGTTTTTACAACAATTGGATTTTTAGTTGCAAAGTTTGCATTAAAGGGTGATGGTGGATATACTCAAGCAATGAGTGCGATGGGATTGCCGTTGTACATTTCTGTTCTTCAAAGCATAATTCTAATTATTGTTGGATTGGTTATGGGGAAAATGATAACCGGTTTAAATCCAGCTTCCTTAATGGGAATAGATGCCAAAACTCTCCCTGGGTTTTTGTTAAGCAGATTAGATGTATTGTCAATATGGTTTTATGTTGTAGTTGGAATTGCTTTTGCTAAGATGTTTAAATCTGATAATACCTTGAAATACGTTATTGCCTCCATTGGGATTTGGCTTGTGTTTATGTTTATAATTTTTGGATTAGGACAAGTTTCGCCAATATTTCAAAATATGATAAGGTAGAAGAAACGGTTTATTTAAGGGAACGGTCAATGAACGTTCCCTTATTAAATGTACTTTATTTTTCTGTTTCCCACTTCCATGCGTTAGAATACAATCCAAGCGGAGAAAAATTAATATTTTTTATTCGCTTATTATAAGCAATAATATTATCCGACCAGAACAGAATTGTTACGGGTTCATTTTGTTTAAAGATATTACTTATGCTATCATAAATTAATTTCTTTTTTTCTTCACTGTCCGATGGTTTTATATCATTTAATAATTTATCAAGTTCCTGATCAGTAAAGCTGGCAAAATTTAGAGTCCCTTTTTCAGGATCAGAACTCCAGAAAGGATCTAAGTTAAGCGGAATCTCAACACTCCAACCTGATAACCAGGCATCATACTTTCTGGAAAGTAAACCGTCAACAAGTTCGTTTCTTTCAATAAATATTATCTCTGCATCAATTCCAACTTCTCTAAGGTTATTTTTTATGATTGTGGCTGCAAATTCTCTTTTAGAGTTTCCTGTGTTTGAATAAATCTTAAATGAAAATTCCTGATTGTTCTTCTCGAGTATCCCATTTCCATTAATATCTTTCCATCCATCTTCCGCCAATAATTTTTTTGCTAAAGCCGGATTATAGTCAACCGTACTTAAAGTAGAATCATAATACAGTTTAAAAATAGGTGAAATTGGTGAATCATAAATTTCACCGTATTTACCAATTACCGATTGAAATATTTCAATGCGATTTACTGCGAGTGAAAGAGCTTTTCTTGTTTTAAGAGAGGAGAAAAATTTGTTCGGTTTATTTTGCTCTTTTTGTTTTGCAGCCGGGTCAACATAATTCCATCCAATATAACTGTAATCCCTTCCTCTAATCGAACCAATACTAATGTTGCCGTTTTCTGTGAGCTCTTTAACTTTTTCTGATTTAATATCCTCAGCTAAATCTATCTCACCTTTTTTGATTTGTGTGAGTAAAGAAAATTCATCAGGGATAATTTTAAAGATTATTTCCTGTAATTTGTTCGGATTAAACAAGTAGCATGCGCTATCTGCTTTAATATGTATTCTTTGAACCCTTTCCCATTTAACAAGTTTGAAAGGTCCACTTGTTACAGGATAAAAATTTATTTCCGCAGTCTCGATATTTTCTCTTTTTAATTCTCGATAAGCATGTTCAGGCAGAATCGAAAGATTAATATCAAGAAAAGAAAAATTTTGATAGTTTTTAAAAAATATTGTAAGACTTTTATCAGAATTTTTTCTAAACGTTTTTTTAATATCTATGTGAAGATCTTTTGTGGAATAAAAATTGTCAAACATTCCGTACAACCTGCTGTTAACCTTAGGATCAGAATAAATATCAAAAGTAAAAATAATATCATCAACTGTTATAGGTTTACCATCCGACCAATGGAGATTATCTCTAATATTAAGAGTTATATAATTTGAGTCTTTATTAATCGTCCAGCTTTCTGCGAGAAGAGGACTAAATTCTATAACACCCAACGAATCATTCCAAGTTTCTTCCATTGGTTTAAGAAAAAGCAAATCCATTAAATGACCTTCAGGAGGACTAAAAGCATAAAGCGGATTTATTGTTGCAACATCAGAAGAAATTCCAACAACTATTATTTGTTTAGTCTTTACAGCCGGTTGTGAACAACTTATAAAAATGATTAGGTTAAAGGAAACAAAAAATAATAAAGAAAAGTAAATTGCTGTTTTAGATTGAGCTAAAGTAGAATTATAAAATTTCATTGGATATCAGAAAGTTAAATTAAGAATTATTTAAAGTTACGATTGTTATCTGTTTAATAGTAACAACGGTAATTATTTTTTGACGAGAATTAAACCATACCCTAGCAGGAATTATTTTTAATAAACAAGGGAACTGAAAATCAAAAGAATAATCGTAGTAGATCAATGAAATTAAACTGATCGTAGTAAGAATTATTAAAACAAAGCAGTTTAAAGTTTGGGTTTTCAATAAGGAAGATTTTATAAAATGCATTTAAGATTAAAATATTTGTTTATGATTTATCAAAATTACAATTGTGATTACTTTAATGGTAGCCCCAGTAACAGTTTAGGGCAATACCAATCCCCAAGTGATTTTCAATAATTATAAGATATTCTTGTACGATTCTTCAATTTTGCTGTTTCCAACACATTCAACTTTGACAAATTTATGGATTGTATCGAGCAGACCTTTTCTAGTGAATGGTTTAGGAATAAAATCATCGCATTTATATTCAATAGCATTTTGACGATCATTTGAAAAAAACATGGGCAGTAGTGGCGATAATTGGAATATTAGAAAATTTTGGGATCATTTTAATTTCTTGAGCCAGCTCAAGACCATTCTTGCAGCCTTTTATCGAAATATCCATTAAAATTAAGTCGACGTTATTTTGTTCCAAGATCTCAATAACATTTTCTGAAGTATCGGTAATTAATACCTTGTATTCTTTCATAATAAAATTCTTTATAAGCAATTGATTTATCGGGTCATCTTCAACAATTAAGACTAAATAATCTTTGCTCTTCTTCTGATCCTGATGACTAATTATTGGTTTATAGACATCTTCAAGATTTTTAAATGCTGTAGTTGAACTTCCAAAATTAATTGTGAATGTTGAACCTTCCCTTTAAGACTTGAAACAGAAATAGAAAAATTATTTAAATTTATAAGTTTTTTAACCAGAGCCAATCCTAATCCAACCCCTTCATATTTGCGTCCATACCCCATTTCCTCTTGTCTGTATGGCTCAAAAATATATTGGATATATTCATTCTTGATTCCAATTCCAGTATCAGATATATCAAGGTTTATATCGCCATTTTCATCTTTATAAAGTGTAATTTTAACAAATCCCTCTTGAGTAAACTTAATGGCATTTTCAATCAAATTAGAAATTGATTGAGTGATGGCGTACTCATCACCAAAAATATTTGCCATACCATATTTGTTCTCATATATTAAATTAGAGAGACTTTGCGCTCGCGAGATAACCTAATTCTTTTATCAAATTTCTACAAATTTGATCTAGATTATTATTTTTCTGTTCAGTTTTAAATTCTCCAACTAGTACACGCGAATAATTAATGATCATATCAATAGTACGAATTATCCTTTTACTTGAAATTTCAATTCCCTCAAAGAAAATTTCATCATCCTTCGCGATATGAGGTGATAACATTTCCCTAATTATATTTGTCATTCCAAGAATTCCATTTAACGGTGTTCTTATCTCATGTGAAATATTAGCGATAAAAGCATCTTTCAATCTGTTTGATCTCTCTGCAGATTCCTTAGAACTAATCAATTCACTTAGCATTTTTTTCTTTTCAGTTATATCTTCTTTTACAGCGATAATATGAGTTACGGAACCTTTCTCATCTGTGATAGGAGAAATATGCCCGCTTTCCAGAACAAATCTCCATTTTTTTTCTTATTGTGAAACTCACCTTTCCAAATCTTTCCTTCCAAAATAGTATCCATAAATCTTTATAAAATTCCTTACTCTGCTCGCCGGATTTTAATATTCTAGGATTTTGACCTTGTATCTCTTGCTAAAGTATAACCGGTTACTGCGTAAATCTTGGGTTAACATATTCAATATTTCCACTAACATCTGTTATAACAATGCTAACCGGACTTTGAAACAACAGCACTTGATAATTTTCGTAAATTAATTTCTGCTTCTTTACTTTTACTTATGTCTCGCCCAATAGATTGAAATTCTGTTATCTCACTGGAGTTGTCCCGCAATGGGATATCTGTCCATTGAATCCAATGGTTTTTTCCGTTAGCACCTAGTACTTCAATCTCATACTCTCTAATAGAAGCATCTGATTTAATATCACCGTTTTGGGATATTATTAAATCCCGAGATTTTTGTGGTACTAAATCAATCCAGCGACTCCCCAATAATTCTTTCTGGTTTTTGCCAAAAAATTTACAATAAGCCTGGTTAACAAATGTTATAGTAGTATCCGGCATCCAACGGCAAATTGCTTCTACCTGTGTCTCGACCAGAAGTCTGTATCTTTGTTCTTTGTCTTTTAATTCTTTCTCTGCCTTCTTCAAATCAGTTATATCAATTGCTGAAAATAATAAATCGGTTGTGCCATCATCGTTAATTTTATTATAAAAATTGTTGATAAGTATAATTTTAACTTGACTACGTTTTGTTAACACATAAGCTATGTATGGTTTTATATGAGCAGGTTTCTCATTTAAATAATTTTTAAATACAGGATATAGTTCTTTTGCAGAAGATTTAGTTAAAAGATCACGAAAACAATTCTTCCCAATAACCTCCGACTCAGTATAATAAAGAAGGTTACATCCATATCTGTTTACAAGTTTTATATTACCATTTTTATCCAGCAGACAAATAATTGAACCTGAGGAATCAAAATACATTTTAGTTTGTTCCTGCTCGCCAATTAATTTTTTATTTAATTCTGTAAGTTTAAGATGTACGTTTTTCTACCTGCACTTCAAGATTTTTCTTTACCTCCAATAATTCAATTTCAATTTTTTTCCTATCTGTTATTTCAGTTTCAAGAATATCTCTTTGTTTAAAAAATTTAATTAACAGACTTGCGAAATTTCCAAATTCTGTTTTCTGAGTTGAAAGATTTCTTATTTTTTCAGTTTCACCAGAAACCAACCCTGTTGAAATTATCTTTAAAGGCTTTACGACCCAAAAAATTAATGAAAGAGTAATTGCGAAAAGAAAAACTACACCATAAATTAAGAATAATGGCAGCTGTTTTTGATTTGCCTCCATCAATCCATAAATTCCTTTATCAACATGACGTGAAATCAAATAACTAATTACGTTGCCTGAATAATCAAGAAGCGGAGTTTTTGCAAGTATTATTTCCGGGTGATTAATATTTGTTTCGTTTTTTTGGACTTCAGAATAAATGCCCGGGTATGCAAGGAATACTTTTGAATTATTAATTTTATGAATTTCATTTAAATATTCATCATCCCAGATACGGCCGGTAATATAATATCCCTGAGCAATGCCTTCCCTTTTCAAATCATTGGAATATTGAATTGGTGCACAGGCAATTTCTAATAAATATTTCTCAGTTTTCAAAAAGAAATGAGGAAATTTCTGCTTTGAAAAAAATTTCTTAACAGTTTCAGGATCTAATGAAAATTGCTTGCTATCTTTTTCATCATAATTATTGTGAAAAAAGATTTGTTTAAAAGTACTATTAAAAACCCAGGCACAATTAAATTTGTAAGTCTTGATAGAACTAATAATATTTCTTTCTGCCCATATTGAATCGGGTTCATTAACAAACTGAACCATATCATCCCAAAAGGTATAGTCATAAGTGTAAGAAATTTGATTTTGACTGAGCAGTTCAAGATTTTTTTTTAATAAGATTTCTGTTCTCTTTGTGCTTTCCTGTGAATAGACTTGTAATTGTGCCTTTTGATTTTCCTGCATTAAAAAAATTCCCGCCATAAGCAAAATAAAAAGGCAACTGACTACTAAAATTATTCTATTTATTGTTCGATTCAGCATATTAAAATTCAAGCTGTGCAGTTTATTCTAAGTTTAAGAAACAGTACATTAATTAGGGTTCGAAAAAGCATTATTGATTTTTTCGTTGTTAAATCAAACTTCATATAAAATATCCAACGCTAATTTGCGTTTATTAGTTGAAATCAAGATTAATCAATAACCAAGCCATTAGGGAAAATGTTATATGTGCGGTTTTGAGTGAAAATAACCTTTTAGAGTAAACATTTTTATTATCCCTAAGTTCTTATAACAGAATTAATTACCTACGTAAAGATTATATCTTCTGCGGTATAATATGAATCATAAAAATAAATTTATTGACGATTGAAAGAATTCCCGATCTATTCAACCTATCTGTTCACCTGGTTATAAAAATTTATTACCATAGTCAATTTTAAATATTAAGAATGCCAATGGACACAGAATACCTACTGATTAATCCACTGGCATTTTAACTTTTTTATTGCAGATTAAAACTAGTTCCCGACTTTATTAACTACAGAATCATTGTTATATGCTTTTTAAATATTTATACACTAAGAATCTATTTATACAAATCATTTAATTAGAGTTATTTAATTAACAAATCCATATCGTGAAAAGTGAGGTATTTTGGCTTTATTAACTTTTAATTTGCCTTTAGCTAGATCAACGTCTACGCCATCAGATACGCATTCGTGAATACTGCCATCAGCTGCTTGATATACAAATTTGACAGTAGCTGGATTTACTCCATTTAAATTTAGGCCTTGCAACAAAAGTGTATATTCAAGAGGTTTGTTAAAAACATATGATGGACCAAAAGTTGTCAAAAAATTAACATCATCAATATTAGTAGATATTGTCATACTACCTGAAAATGAACCCGAAAGTATAACCAGCCTGGAATCAACTTGGATTTTACCGAATGGACCACCAGGAACATCTTTTTTTAAAGTAACTGATCCACCAGTAGCACCGTTGATTAATGCTGATGCCGTATGAATAGTTTCTATGCCTAATCCACTGGAAGGTAAAGATACTATCCAGTTAGGTTCTTGTGTCTGAACAGATTGTTCAGGAGAAGTTATATTTGTTTGGTCAGTACATCCAACTGCAAACAATAATAACATTGCGAAGGTTGATATTAGTTTTTTCATTGTTGTTTTTCTTTTCATCATTTTTTAATAAAATTAATAAAATTCAAAATACTTATTTTACAAAACCGTATCGTGAAAAGTGAGGAAGCAGTGCATTAGTTATCTGAAGTTTTCCCGACTGCTTTTCGACGTACAATGATTGATACTGTGGTATGTAGTAACTACCATTTGCAGCCATGTACACAAATTTTACTTTAGCAGGATCCACGTTCCTTAAATCAACACCCATTATTGTTAAGTTGTAAATAACAGGCTTTGTGAAACTGCCTGATGGTGTAAAGGTAGCTGTTCCAAATTGATCATTTACTGTCATTGTTATATAACGCTGACCCGTGAATGAATATCGTTGAAATCGTGCGTTTGCTGTAATTGATACCCACCCATGTATTCCGCCGGCATAACCGGTATTTATTTCTAATAGAGTTTCCTGATTGCCATAAATCATTTTACTGACTGATGCGTCTGCCTCAATTGATTGAATGTCATGACCTGGTAACGCAATCCAATTAGGTTGTTCTACTTGCCCCCCCTCAATAGGATTGTTGATATTTGCCTCTTTTGAACATCCCCAAAATAGAAGCATTAACACTGCCGCGATTGAAAGTAGCTTTTTCATCTTATTATTCCTTTTTTGATTAATAGATATTTGTTGATTATTGCGTATTCGGTTTGTGATTTTACATAATTGGAAATCTTCTGATAATTCAGAATATATTCGAGCTGTAAGTTTTTAGTTATTATAAAATAGAAAGGATAAAACAACTGATCGATAAAATTGGATATCGCAAAAGTTTTGTTAATTGAACAACTGATAAGACTAATTTTACTATAACAAGTAAATATTATTTCCAAAAAGCTGATAAGAAAAATAAAATCTGTTTCAATATGTCTTTCTAAGTAATTATGTTAAACTTTTCAGAAATAGTTTAAGCTTAACACTTCTCCTAAAAAAACATCAGACCCCCAAATTTTAGATACTAAATATTTTACCTTCTGCTATTATGCAGTAAAGGGTAATTCAAATCATTTAATTAACAAAACCGTATCGTGAAAAGTGATTTAATTGAGCATTTACTACCTGCAGTGTTCCTGTTGATACATCTATATTAATTGCATCGTAAACAACTCCTGTGATTGAACCATCCGGAGCTACATAAACAAATGTTAAAGTGTTCGGATTTAAACCAGTCAAATCAGCACCTGTAATTGTTAAAGTGTATTTAACACTTCTATTAAATTGCATTGCAGGTCCAAACTCTAATGAAGCAGTTTCTGTATTAAATGTTTGGGTTATAGTTTTACCGCCGCTGAAAGCATTTTCAGGAAAAACTAGTTTTGAATTAATGTTAACATAACCTGATGCACTTTGATAACCGAATTGTTCTTCAAAAGATCCTCCGCTAGAACCACTTATATATTTCGACTCCGTATATAGAGTTTCAACTGAAAGTCCTTTGGGAACCGGCAGTTTTATTAGTTTTAACTGCTTTGTTGTTACAGATTGTTCAGGTGATGTTATGCCTGTTTGGTCGGTACATCCAACTGCAAACAATAATAACATTGTTAGTGTTGTTACAAATTTTTTCATTATGCCATTTCTTCCGTTTTCATTATTAATGATTTTAATTTTTGTTTTTAAATCGGTAATTCTGCTAATCCTGCAATATGTCTATCTTCATTTAAAGCTCTGAAATAATTAAGAGCACTATTTACATATGCAGCTGCTTCTTCCTTTCTATCAGTTCTCTCAAGAAGTTTTCCTATCTCAGCAGAACTTTCGGCTTTATTTAAGCTATTTTCAAAATCATCATTAAGCCTTAAACTGTTTTCAAAGAATTCTTCAGAGAGTTCAAAATTTTCCAGATCGCTATTAATCATTCCTTTTATTTTATAAATATCAGCTATAGACAAAGTATCATTTATCTTATAGGCAATTTCCATTGCTTTATCAGTAAATGCATCTGCAAGCTGCTGATTATTAAGTTTTGTATAAATGTATGCCTTACCTATATAAGCAATTGCACAATTTGATAAATAATTTGTTTCTAATGATACTGTTATACATTTATTAAATTCTTCAAGAGCTTCATCGTATTTAAGCATTCTTGTATATAGCATTCCGATATTATGATAAACTCTGGCAACACGATTCAAATCATTTAGCTTTTCAAATTTTTCAATTGAATTTTTATGATTCCAGATAGCCTGCTCAAAATTTCCGGTAATAGTATTGATAATTCCTAGATTGGTTAGAATCATAGCCTGTAAAGAAATATCTTCATCATTGTTAAGGTAAGTTAAAGCTTTTTTGAAATGCTCTTGAGCTTTAATGAAATCACCCTTTTCACCATAAAGGGTGCCGTACATATTTTCACATCTGGCATAGCCCGATTGTTTAGAAATAAGTTTAAATAATTTATAGGCCTCTTCACAGTGATATTCGCTGTCTTCCCATTGAGCTTGACACCAATAAATTTTTGAGATTATCGATTCAGTCTCTGCATGAATCTCTGTATAATTTGAACTGCTTTCAATTTTATTTATTAAGTCCTGCGCGATTTCAAATGCAAAATTCAATTCGCCATTATCAGTCATCATTTTAGATAGATCAAGCAGAAGATGATAAAATTTTTCATTGTCCAGCATTTTTTCAGCTAGAGTAATTATTTTATCAACTAAAACTCTATTATCTATCCCGCTGGAAACTTCTAAATCCAACTGAAGCTGGTCTATTTCAGATGCAGCCTGTGCCGGGCTTTCTAAAATGTTGTCTTTATCAATTGCATTGATAAATTTAAAGATATCGGTTTTTCTCAAATAATTATCGAGCAATTTTTTTAAGTCATTATTAATATTCAAATTATTATTTTCCATTTTTAGCCTCGGTGCGAATTTTAGAATTAAAACCGTTTTTAAGAATTTCCTCAATTTTCATCGACTTACTTTTAGCATTAATTTTCTTAAAGTATGATAATGAACTGTTTAGATACCCATCTCTGCTTTCGACTTCACCGCTTTCTTGATATAAAATACCAAGTTCAAACGAAGTTTCTGCGATGTTCATTGTATTTTGTAAGTTGGTGTTCATCCTTAAACTGGTAAGCAGATAAAATTCTGCGGATTGAAAATCTCCTCTTTTTCTTTCTATTATGCCTTTAATTTTATAAGCATCAGCAATTGTAAGCTTATCATCAAGAGAATTGCCTAATTCCAAAGCTTTTTCTGCGAACTCAAAAGCATAACCATACTCTTCCTCAGAAATCAGAACATGAGATTTTGCCAGATAAGCCAGGTTAAGTGTTGGATATAATCCTTTGTTCTTAGATAATTCTATACATTCATCAAGTGAAGCTTCGGCTAACTTAAACTGACCGGCTTCATGAAGTACCATGCCGATGTTTAGTTTAATTTCAGCAATGCGTGCATGATTATTAAGAACTAAATACTTGGAAAGTGCATTATTCAAGTGTAAAAGTGATGCTTCTGTGCAACCTTGAATATTTTCAATAATTCCCAAATTTGTTTCCAAATTAGCGGCTAACTCTTTTTCTTCATCAGGATTGATAAAGGAAAGACTATTAAGGAAATATTGTTTTGCACTTTCAAAATCTCCTTTATCGCCAAATATTGTACCGCGTAAATTTTCGCATTTTGATAGGCCCTTGTTATCATTTTCTAAATTGAAAATGATTGATGCTTCGTCAATTAATTGAAGACTTCTTCCCCAGTCAGCCCTTCTGCTAAAAATATCAGATAGAGCTAATAAAGCTTGTGCTTTTATTTTTTCTGAATCTGAATCCTTTTTAATTTTCCTAAAAATTTCACTAGCAAGATTTAGTTTGCCACCCGTTAAACACACATAACCAAGGTCCAATAAGAAATTATAGAATTTGTCACCGTTAAGATTTTTTTCGGAGAAGGTGATAGTTCTATCAATCTTTAATCGGTCTCCCCGATCATCCATGCTTATGTTAAGCTGGCTTATATAAAATTCATTTATTCTTGCTGAAATATCATCGTACTTTACATTAGAAGAATTAATTCTTGAATAAAGCTGGTTTAATTCCTCATTATTAAAATAATTTTTAAGAAGATCATTAATCGCAGATTCAAAATTATATGTTATGCTTTGCATTTTATATTCTCTCTTTTATCTTAATTAATTAACAAAGCCGTATCGTGAAAAGTGAGGTATACGAGCATTAATTACTCCTAGTTTACCAGTTGCCAGGTCTACTACTATTCCATCATTTTCTGCATATTGAACTGACCCATCTGCAGCTATGTATGCAAATTTTACATCAGCAGGATTTATAGCTGCGAGATCAATTCCAGTATAAGTTATTGTGAATAATAATGGTTTATTAAAAACCATTGATGGAGTGAATGTTGTTACACAATATGCATCATCATGGCTTTGCTTAATAGTTACAGTTCCACTAAATGAATTGCTTTCAACTACTAATACAGTATTTATGGTAATTCTTCCGTTCGACCCGCTATATGAAGTATTCCATGGCCATGTTGTTCCATTTGTTCCATTTACAGATTTTGATGAGGAAGATATCTTCCCTAAGCTCATACCTTCCGCTTGCGGTAAAGCAATCCAATTAGGTTCTTGTGTCTGAACAGATTGTTCAGGTGATGTTATGCTTGTTTGGTCGGTACAGCCAACTGCAAACAATAATAACATTGCTAGAGTGATTATTAGATTTTTCATTGTTTTTCTATTCCTACAAAAAAATATTATAATTTCTTATTGTGCTTTTTTAACAAATGCATATCTGGAAAAATGAGGTAATTGTGCACCCAGAATCCCAAGAACACCCTTTTCCTTATCTATATAAAGAAATGAATTTGGTATTATAGTTTGTTGACCGTTTGGTGCAACATAAACAAATTCAAAAGTTGATCCGTTTATACCATTTAGATCCACACCGGTAAATAGTGCACTGAAAAGGACCGGTTTATTGAACACCATACCAGGACTAAAAGTACCCGTTAATTTTTTGGGATCGAGAGATATTGTTATTGTTTTAGTTCCACTGAATGAACCAGCCGGAAAATACATAAAAGAATATACGCATTGTCCGTTTTTAGCTTGTTCGAGACTTCCTAATGTAATAAATCCGCCTGCAGCACCATTTATTACTTTAGAAACTGTTACTGGTTTTAAGAGTGCTGCATTTTCATTTATTGATGTACTGTTATCAGGAGAAGTTATGCCGGTTTGGTCGGTACAGCCAACTACAAACAGTAATAAAATTGCTAGAGTTGTTTTAATAAATTTTTTCATTTTATTTCCTACAAACTTTATAGGTTATTTATATTTTTTAATTAACAAAGCCGTATCGTGAAAAGTGAGGTATACGAGCATTAATAACTTGAAGCTTGCCGGTCGCTAAGCCTACTACTATTCCATCATTTTCTGCATATTGAACTGATCCATTGTCTGCTATATAAGCAAACTTAACCGTTGATGGATTTATACCTGTAAGATCAATCCCTGTATATGTTATATTATAAGTGAGTGATGAATTAAATACAGTACTCGGTCCGAATGTGCTAACACAAGTAGATCCATCATTTGTCATCCAGAATGTTTTAATCCCGGTGAATGAATTACGAGGGAAAAATAAGCCAGCATCTATAATAACCGTCCCAAATGGACCACCACTGTAGGTTTTATACATTGTCATGCCGGAGCTTTTTTTTCCATCCAGAGTTTTAGTCACAGTAAAACTTTCATTGATATGCAAACCCTCTGCTTGCGGTAATGCAATCCAATTGGGTTCTTGTGTCTGAACAGATTGTTCAGGTGATGTTATGCTTGTTTGGTCAGTGCAGCCGACTGCAAACAATAATAACATTGCGATAGTTGATATTAGTTTTTTCATATGATTGTGTTCCTATAGTTTTAAATAATTGATTTAATTGTTTTTATAAACTTTTTTTGATAAATGAATATCTTGAAAAATGGGGCAGATAAGCTTTTTTAACTTTTATTTCCTGGGTGTCCCATTTTATTTTAACTTCATCTTTAAGTATGTACTGAATGACACCATCATCAGATATATATACAAAATCAACTTTACAGGTCGAATCGAAACCAAGTTTTGACAGATTGATACCTGAAAGTAATAGATCAAGCTTTACTTGTGCATTAAATTTCATATGAGGAAAAAATTGGACATATCCATTATTTACGTTGGGTATTATTCTAATTTCTCTAACACCTTCAAAAGAAAGAGGATCAAATTGAAGGAGTGCTTCAACTCTAACAAAATTACCTTGTAGATTCATCAGAACCGTATCAACTGAAATTTCTCCACCGACAGATCCATCGATTATTTTTGTTATGTAAAACTGGCAATCGCTAAATCTATCTGATTGAATACTATTTTCGGATTGCAAAGGTGAGTTAACAGAATTGGTATCACTGCAGCTAAAGGATATCAGAACTAAAGTGATACTAAAAAGGATTAAAATATTTTTCAAAGCTAAATCTTTCAATTGTTATGTTAAACTCTTATTGAAATAGTTTAAGCTTAACAAACCAACCAAATGACTTCTGGCTCTGAACGACAGCTTTATCTCATTTTTTATGCCTCCAATGAAAAAATGCGATTATGGTTTGAAATCAAAGATTTTATCGATTTTTAATATGATTAAGTATTTCAAACTGAAACAAAATTATATTTTGTCTCACTACGCAACAGTTCCATTTTTAGCCTAAATTAGAAAAGGGAAATCTAAATAATTAGTAAAACCTTGATAAAAATTAATAGCAGATAAAGTTGAGTGAGCTAATACAATTTGATAACGTACCATTTATTCTTTTCATAATAGATGATAATGGAAAAATAATTAACCTGAATAAATTTGCTTATGAGTTTATCGGTAAAAGTAAAGAAGAACCTCTACAGGAAAATTTGTTAGATTTTGTTGAGGACAATAGAGATACTTTATTGTCAATTCTTAAAAAGTCAACCGGACAAACTTTCCCGCAATCTATCGAAGTAAAATTTAAAGGGAAGAACAACAAATCTTTTTATACTATTCTTTCAATAAACAATTACCTGCATTCGAAAACAAACCAAAGCTCTTTCATTGTTTCGGCGGTAGATATTACTAATCAAAAAATGCAGGCAGAGCTTGTAAGGGCAAGTCAGCTAAGATTTGAAAATATAGCTAATTCAGCCCCGGTTATGATTTGGATTACCGATGTAAATGGACTGTTTAACTTTGTTAATAATATCTGGTGCGCCTTTACCGGAAGAAAATTAGGGGAGGAATTAGGTTTGAATTGGATCCAGGATGTCCATCCCGATGATATAAATGGTTTAATCAATTCATACAAAAAAGCTGTGGATACCCGAACTTCATTTTCTCATGAATTTAGATTTAAAAGAGTAGATAATGTGTACAGATGGTTGATGATGAATGGAGTACCTCGTTTAAATGACGAGAATGCTTTTTTAGGTCTAATCGGAACATGCTCAGATATAACAAATCAAAAAGAAAATGAAGAGTATATAAAGAAAATTAACGATGAACTTGATATTGCTAATAAAAATAAAGATAAGTTCTTCTCAATCATCTCTCACGATTTACGCAGCCCGCTTTCCGGAATAATGTCAATACTTGAAATGATTGTTGCAGACTTTGAGTCTTTAGAGGATGATGAATTAAGAGAAATATTATCCGAAGCGGCTAAGTCTTCTAAAAACATTTATACATTAATGGAAAACCTTTTAGAGTGGGCAAGATTACAAACTGGTAAGATGAATTTTGCCCCGCAAAATATTTCATTAACATCATTACTTAATTCGATTAAGGATCTCTACTCTCAAAAACTAAAAGAGAAAGGTATTTCACTGAATTTTGAGTTTGAACCTGAATTTTTTGCTTATGCTGATCAACAGATGACAGAAACTGTTTTAAGAAATTTAATTTCAAATGCTATTAAGTTTACTCCTGAATCCGGTTTAATTATTGTTTCTTTAGATAGTTCAGGAGATGATATTTTGATAAAAGTTAAAGATACCGGCGTTGGTATGAATGAAAATCAGGTCTCTAAACTTTTCAAACTTGAGATGACTCATTCAACAGCGGGCACATCAGGTGAGCGCGGTACAGGACTTGGTTTGATACTTGTTAAAGAATTGGTAGAAAAACAAAGTGGTAAAATTTGGGTGGAAAGTGAAGTTAATTCAGGGTCGGCTTTCTTTTTTACTCTTCCAAAAGCAAAGATATTATAGCATTACATTATGCTCTGAGGATCAATATCATAATAGAGTTTTACATCCCTGTACCTGGATGTTTTATTAAACTCAATCCAAGATTCTAAAATTGCTTTTCTTAAAATTCCTCCACCCGGATCTTTTTCCTTTGTACTTTTGATAAGAATATGATAACGATAATTATTTATCAATTTAAATATCTGCGCGGTTGTAGGATCAGAAATTTTCAAATAATTTTTATACTTGATAATCTCCTTGTAAAAGTCATACGCTGCACCTTTTGCTTTATCCATCACTGAGTCTTTAGTCTCAATTATTGCGATTCGTGTAAATGGCGGATAACCCATTTGTTTACGATCTTCTTTCTCTTTTACATAAAATCCTTTGTAATCATTTTCTAAAACTTTTTGTAATACAAAATGTTTTTCATTGTACGTCTGTATTATCACTTCACCTTCCACCACACTTCTCCCTGCCCTTCCGGAAACCTGGGTAAGCAATTGAAAAGTTCTTTCATCAGCACGAAAATCAGGAAGCCATAAAGTAGTTTCAGCAGAAATTACCCCAACCAAAGTAACGCGGGGAAAATCCAAACCTTTAGAAACCATTTGAGTTCCAACTAAAATATCAATATCACCTTTGCTAAAATTTAATAGAATATTGCTTAAGTAAGATTTTTTAGTAATGGAATCTGAATCAATTCTTTCAATTCTTGCATTTGGAAAATAAAACTGTAATTCATCTTCAACACGTTCTGTTCCTGTACCAAAATATTTTATGTTAATTGAACCGCAATGTGTGCAGGCACCAGGAACAGGTTTTACAGATCCGCAGTAATGGCATTGTATTTTGTTTTGATTGATGTGATAAACCATTGGCACCGAACAATTTTCACACATTTCAACTTCACCGCAATCGTTGCAAAAGATTTGAGTTGAAAAACCTCTTCTGTTTTGAAGAAGAATAATTCCCTCTTTTTTCTTTAACCGATCTTCAATTTTATCAATCAGGATTTTTGAAAATACTGTTTCTGATTTAGTTTTATTTTTTTCGTGAGCAATATTTACAAAAGTGATTTTTGGAAGTTTAGCATCATCGATACGTTCCGAAAGTGAAAGTAATTTATACTTTCCCGATTCTGCATTATACATACTTTCAACCGAAGGAGTTGCGGAGCCAAGAACAACGGGACAGCTAAAATTATTTCCAAGCACTACCGCCGCATCTCGCGCATTGTATCTGGGAATCATATCGGCACTTTTATAACTTGCATCGTGCTCTTCATCTACAACTATCAATCCTATTTTATTTAATGGTGTAAACATAGCCGAGCGAGCACCAATAACAACTTTAGACTTGCCTGCTAAAACTCTACGCCATCCATCATACCTTTCACCAGCGGACATTCTGCTGTGAACAACTGTAACTGTATCACCAAAATTGTTAAAAAATCTTGAAGTGATTTGCGGGGTAAGAGAAATTTCAGGAACAAGAATTAAAACAGTTTTGTTTTGTTCTAAAGCTTGTTTTGTAAGTTTAATATAAACCTGAGTTTTACCGCTTCCTGTTACCCCATGAAGAAGATAAGTCTGAAATTTATTTTCATTTATTAATTTAGAAACCTCATCAACCACTATCTGCTGTTGTTTAGTCAAAACCAGTTCCTGGTGCTCTTCTACATAATGTTCTTTGTACCTTCGATCAACTTCTTTTTCAAAAATCTTTATAAAACCTTTTTGCTCAAGTCCATCCAAAGATGATTTTGACGATTCTGTTTTATGTAAAAGTTCAGCGACAGGAAGTGCAGTTCCTTTTGCCTCAATCATTTTGAGTAATATTTTAACTTGCTTTGGTGATCTCCTATCAAGTTCAGGAAAGCTGGAATAAATCTCCCCAATTTCTCTGGCAAGCTTTACAAACTGCACTTTTTTAATTTTTACTTTAGCACCTTCAACTTCATCAATTATTGTAACGGCACCTTGATTATGAAGCAGACGAAGCTGTGAGTATATATTTTTTTTCTTTACAACTTTCTGCAAAGTGGAAAAACTTAACTCATTCCGTTTAGTTAGTTCCAAAAGTATCTTGAACTTTAAAGAATCTTTTTTCTTTTCTTTCCGGAGAAGTTCAGAGACAAAATCTTTATCAACAATTATTTTTCTTTTAGTCTCAACTTCAGTTCCTTGAGGCACAAGTAACTTTAAAGCTTCGCCGAGTGAGCATAAATAGTATTCTGATAACCATTCATAAAATTTTAATGTCTTATTTGTAAAGATTGGTTTATCATCGAGAATATCCGTAATGGGTTTTACTTCATCTTTTTTTAAAGAAATAGAAGTTGGAATGTTTATTATAAATCCTGTTAATGTTCGTTTTCCAAAAGGGGCAACGGCCCGTACTCCAGCTTTGGCAAATTCCTGCAAATCTTTTGGAACCGAATAAGTAAATGCTTTCCTGAATGGTAAAGGGAAAACAACTTCAACAAACATTAGTTTTCTTTCAGATAATATGGCGCCAAAGATTTCAAACCCTCTCTGCTTGTATCATCACTGTACATTTTAAACTTTAAGGTAGTTATAGATTTGTCCCAGACTATTCGCTGATACTCAGCAGTTTTGGTAACCTGCCCATTTGTCGAAATGATGCTGTCTTCTGCAGGAATTGTTAAATAATAATATGGGTCATCGAACTGCATACCTTCAACTTTACTTATATCTGAAAATTCATAACCGACAATGGCACTCAGTTTATCTTTTTCAACAATAACATTTCTTGATTTAATTATCTTCCCTTCTGATTTCATATCATCAATAAAAACCTGGCTCTTCAATCCGTGTTCAAGTATACTTTTTACATCACTGTCTATCATTTCATTAGTTGAAGCATCAGTATTAATGTCTTCAATTATAACTAAAGCAGATCCTGTTCCATCACTGTTTACTCTAACTTCATATGAAACAGATTTGAATATAATGCAGCCTGTAAGTTGAGTAATTACAAATAAAAGTAACAGAGTTATTAGTTTTTTTCATTTAGTTTCCATTTCTGAAATTATACACTGATTATTAAGACTATTAAGATTTTATTGATCATAACTAATCATAAAAATCAGCGTACTATTGTGTTAAATAACAGCTTTTTCCAATAAAGTAAAAGTCTGTTTACCGGCATCGATTTCTGCAAGTGCTCCAAATGGAATTGTAAATTTATCCTTAACATGACCAAAAGACATCCCATAAACAACTGGAATTTTCAAACTGCCAAGTCTGTCTTTTAAAACTTCAATTAAATTGAATGATTTAATAAATGATGCATCTTCTTCTTTCACTTCACACTTTCTAAAAATCCCCATCATTATCCCTGCAGCGTGATCAAATTTTCCTGCTTGTAGTAATTGTGTTAGCATTCTATCAATTCGGTAAGGCTCCTCGCCGATTTCTTCAATGAATATTATTTTGTTGGAATAATCTACATCGAATTCTGTTCCTATTAGTGAAACCATAATTGATAAATTTCCGCCAACAAGTCTTCCCCTTCCTTTTCCCTTTACGATTGTTGTAACACCATAAATATTTTCATCCATACCACTAGTTGAGTTTTTAAATAAACTTGTTCTTTCTGGATTTATCAAAACTTTTTTAAAATTATCAACTGAGTAATCATTAAAAGTTGATGTTCCAACCGGACCATGGAAAGATATCAAACCTGTTTTTTGGTAAATCCCGTAAAGCAAAGCTGTTACATCGCTGTAGCCAATAAGCACTTTCGGATTCATTCTGATAACATCATAATCAAGCATTGGAAGAATTCGCGAGCAACCATAACCACCGCGTGCACAAACAATTCCATTTACACTTTTGTCCGAAAATTTTTCCATTAAATCTTCAGCACGTTCTTTATCTGTTCCGGCAAAATATCCAATTTGTAAAAGGATTTTTTCTGAATAAGTAGTTTCGAAACCAAGTTCATTTAGATTTTTTATTGAATCTTGAAGCTCTTCCTCTGAGATGTAACTTCCAGGTGCAACAATAGCAAGCTTATCGCCGGCTTTTAATCTTGGTGGTTTGATTACTGATGGTTCATCTTTTAACAAACCTACGAGGTCTCTGTTTTGTGACCTCGAAGGTTGCCCAAGAATTGAAAAAGGGAAAACCGCTGCACCAACTGATGCAACAGACAACGATGTTATAAATTTTTTTCGGTTCATATTTAAATTTAGGAATGATATTTAGAAAATGCGAGAAATAAAACTTTACTATTTTGTCATTCCCACGAAAGTGGGAATCTACTTTGCATAAAGAATTTTAGATTCCCGTTTTCACGGGAATGACACACACAATCAAGTATTAAATAAATTTCAAAATAAATTTAACACTTAATCCTTACATCCACGGCAAAGATTTTGTTATCTGAAGTAATAAGCAATGGATTCAAATCAACTTCTGTTATTTCACTATGATTAACAATCATCTGTGCAAGATTTTTAATTGCAAATATTATTTTATTCATATCTGCAGATTCTTCTCCGCGAACACCTTGAATAATTTTCCCAATCTTTGTGGAGTTAATCATTTCATCAATATCACTATCAGTTAAATAAGCCGAGCGCATAACTGTATCATCAAGATACTCAACATATTTTCCACCAGAACCAAACATAATCATAGGACCAAAGCTTGGGTCTCGAAATGCTCCAACTAACAACTCAAATTTTGATTTTAGGAATGGCTGAATCAGAAATGAATCAAGTTGAATTTTTTCTGAGCTGAAATGCCAAATCATTTCTTCAGCAGTCTTAATCAATTCCTCTTTTGTTTTAATGTTTAAAACAACACCCTTTAAATCGGTTTTATGTATAATTTTTTCTCCAACCGCTTTTATAACAACAGGAAAATGAATATGCTTTTTTATCAATTCATCATAACTTAGAATATCATCTTTTGTTATCGGCAGATTATAATGGTGGCACAATTCTGAAACATGGTTTAGAGATAAAAACTTTCCTGACTTTTCTTTTAACTTAAAATCCTTTGTTGATTTTTCGGGTTGAATTCTTCCTGTACCTGGTTTTTTATTCTTAAACTTCAATAAATTTTTAATCACAACTGCAGGATCTTCCGGTCTTTTAAACAAGGCTTTTTTCGTTTTTGATTCAGTTCTGTATTCCTGCCAAAATTCTGGCAAAGGCATAACTACTTGAAAGATTGGCTTGTCAGAATCAATATCATTTATTCCCTCAATAACAGGAAGAGCTTTTACCATAATCGGTTCAACAAATACAGAAATGACTGCATCAACATTCTCATCTTTTAACAAAATTTCGTTAACAGCTTTAAATTGCTCGGCTATTCCACCAGGTAGTAAATCAACAGGATTATTCACACTTCCTTCAGGATGAACAATCTCTTTTAATTTTAATTTTGTTTCTGGTGATAGATCAGCAAGTGCTAGATTATTTTTTTCAAGTGTATCAACTGTTAAAATTGCTGGTCCGCCAGCGTTTGTAACAACTGCAACACGATTTCCTTTTGGCATTGGAAAATCTTCAAATCCTTTTGCAGTATTAAACATATCATTCAAGTCATCAGCGCGAATAATTCCGAATTGAGTTAAGATTGCGTCAACAACTTTATCACTGCCGCCCAGCGCACCTGTATGCGATGATGCAGCTTTAATGCCGCTTGATGTTCTACCGCCTTTGAGAACAATCACAGGTTTTGTAATCTTATCATCAATAAAATATTTGATGAATTTTTCGCCATCAACAAAACTTTCTAAGTAATATGTTATTACTCCAACATCGTTACAACTTTGCCAGTACTCGAGTAAATCATTTTCATTAACATCAGCTTTATTGCCTACACTTATAAACTGTCCAAAACGGATATCTGTTTCGCGCAAGGAATTTAATACTGCGGCACCAATCGCTCCGCTTTGTGAACAAAAAGCCATCGTTCCCGTTCTGGGTTCTTCGGCAACAAAAGTTGCATTCATTTTTATTGAAGGAAGAGCGTTAATAATTCCCATACAATTTGGACCAACCATTCTTGCGTTGGAATCACGAATAAGTTGTAGAATTCTTTTTTCTGCTTCTGCTCCAGTTTCACCAGTTTCTTTAAATCCGGCAGTGATAAGAATGATTGCATGAACTTTTTTGCTTATAAGTTCTTTAATCGTTTCCTCAACAAATTGTTTTGGCACCATTACAATTGCAAGATCGATTCTATAATCAATCGAGCTGATTGTAGGATAACATTTATAGCCAAGAATCTCATCCGCTTTGGGATTTACAAGTGCAAGATCACCAGAATATCCATACTGTTTAACTGATTTTGTTAATTCATAACCAAGACTTTTAGGTTTTGAAGATGCACCGACGATGCAGATTGAATTTGGATAGAAGAAATTATCGAACGTAGCAGACATATATTTTCCATAAATATTTTTTATGACAATCAAAATTACAGAAAGTTGGGTAAGAATGCTTGAAGATTGAATGAATATTATATTTCACGGATAGCAGTAAGGGTATATAATTTATTTACTTCTTCATTGTAAATAAAGATGGTGGTAGGCAATATTCTCTGACTGTTACTAAGAGTAGAATGAATTGAATCAACCTGCAATTCAAGACAGAAAGTTGCAATTACTTTGGAATTTCAGTTACATTCCATCAATCCCAATCTTATCCTAGTAGTTTATTATGATCACTTCGACTCAGCACCGACAATATTAGCTGTAATTTGAATTTTATCACTCACTCTGTTTGGGATCATAGAATTAGTAATTCCAAAATCAGAAAGCTTTATATCAAAATTTGCCACAACACTTATCAAATCACCGGGCATTATTTGTTTTGTTGTTTCAGATTCTACTAAATATTTCATAGTTGCATTCGCGTAAACCAGATTAGTTTTACCGCGCAGAGTAAATTCACCTAATAGGACAATTTTTAATAAATTATCTTCAATTTGATCAACGCGTGTAACCTCTTTTATTTTAAATGTTATGTTTGGATATTTTTCCGAATTTATCCATGAAACGCCACGTAAGTGTTCATCCCTTTTTTCAATTCCTGTTTTTATTGAAGAAGTAGAAATTGAAACTACACCTTTTATAGTAGACTTAATGTCCTTTAAATCGAAAGATACTTTTCCCCAAACATTGTTTGTTAATCCTGTTATATTTTCGAAACGGGCTTCACTGTAAAAAGTAGCCTGATTTCTTTCCTGAGTATCCTTAAAATCAAATACCTGATTACCTTTAGAAGGCATATTAAAACTTTGAGCATTGATATTTGTTGTCACGCAAATAAATAAAACTATTGTTGATAAAGCTTTGAACATTTCATCCCTTTTTAATGTTGATTTGAAAATTAAAAAATACTAAATAATCTAATTTTAAATAATAGCACAATTAATTATTATTTATTTCTAGGTGCTTTAATTCTAATTCTTCCACACGTTGCTGATGTTTTTCAAAATGGATGAATCTGATAAGCACTAACATCACTCCTGCAAAAATTATATAAGAAAGAATTACAAATTGCCAATCAAGAAATCCCTTCAACTGTCCCATCAAAGCCGCACCTGCCGCCAATCCTAAATTTGAAATTGCCATATAAAGCGTAAACTGTGTTGCCGAAATTCTTTTCCAACAAAGCTGCATTGCGGATGCAAATATTGCTATGGTTGTAAAGGTTATGAGTATATAAAAACCAATTATAAAACCGGTTACAAATACTTCGTCCTGCCAGAGATCATTTAAAAAGACATTACCGCAACAAGCAAAATTAAGAGAGTCAAATAGATGGATATCATTTTGACCTTACCAAAATAATCAATAAGGAAACCGCCAATAAGCATTCCAGAAATACCGGAAATAAGATTTGCTGTTGCAAAGATTTGCGAATATTGTGTGTCAGCCCAACCGAGTTGCTGAACAGTAAACACCGGCAATACTGCATCGATCAGACCTCTTCCCACCGAAAAACTGAAAGCAGCAATACCCATCAAAAAACTAACAGGCAAAAAGAAAACCTTGTATAAACTTTTAAATATGCTTTTCCAGCTGTGCAATTGGATTTTCTCTGCAACTTTTGAAGCTTCTCCTTTTGTCCAAGGAAGTAATTTTTCTCCCGGTCTTTCTCTTAGCAACAAAGGAACAAGAATAATTATGGAAGTAATTAATGAGAATGATACTATCGCATAAAAGTACCCGTAGTGACTCATTATCCAGCTGCCAGCGGCTACTGATGCGGAAATTCCTAAGTGTTTTTGAACCCCACATTAATCCATTTGCTCTTGCCTGCTGATCGACAGGTAAAATATCAATAGCCATTCCATCCACTGCAATATCCTGCGACACTTCAAAAAAGCTGACAATAAAACCCATTATCATTAGAACAGACAGATTGTTAAGTGGATCTGAAATTAATGACATTGATAAAAAACTTAATATTAAACCAAGCTGACCAAATAATATCCAGGGTCTTCTTCTTCCCATTGCCAGAAAGGTGAATCTATCCATAATTGGAGCGTTGATAATTTTCAAACTCCAGGGAATATTAACCACAGCCACATATGAACCTATTTCTATGGGACCTTTTCCATTCATAGCAAGCCAAGCTGGAATTGCAAACCTTAATAATCCTTCCGGAATTCCTTGTGCAACATATAAAGCGGCAAAAGTAAAATACCTTAAAAAAGTATTTTCCGATAAAGAAGGAAGAGGTTTAGACTTTGTTTTATCAGATTTTACAAAAAGCATTATTTCTACTGTCTTTAATTTATTAAGAGGATTGGCCTTTAAATAAAAATTAAAAGAAGTCATCCAAATGAAGGATGACATCTTTAATATCCTTTAGTTATTAAATATTAGATTTAATAGAAAATTAATTTAACGGTTTGAGATTGATTTCACGGAAATATTTTGTTCCTAAATATGTCCTCATATTAAAGCGTTTGGATGTCATTTCATCCATTTTATCTTCATCTGTTGTTTTATAATGATTTTCCTGAATTTTTTTCATCTTATCATCGTCACTCTGGTTGAAATCAAGCGCATCACCAAAACTTTTATTCAAAGTAACAATAGCAATATCCCAATCATCTTTAGATGAAGGAGTATTGAGAAGAATGGAGTAGCCAACAATCAATCCTTGCTTCTTTGCTTCCTCTTGAGTAGGAAGGAAATTTGCTCGAAGGTATTTCATATAATTATCAAATTGACCTGGCTTGTTCTATAGAAACTTACCACACGAACATTACCTTCAGTATAATGTTCTTGAGCAAATGAACTGGAAGAAAAAAGTACAAGAAAGAACAGCGGAAGAACGAACATTTTGAACATTTCATTTTTAGATCTCCTTTGGTTTATTGATTATTTATTATTTATTTTTCATTTCAATCTGAAGTAATTCAAATGGTTTATCGCCGACGTTTTCACCTAGATGTGTTTCTGCCGGAACCCAGCTGAAAAATCCTTTTTTAAAATCTCGATTCTCTGTTTTGCCGTTTGGGAATGTAAATTTTCCTTTCGCATCAGTCAGAAAAACCACCATACCTTCGGGATGAGAGTGCATCACACCCTTCTCTCCTGGTCCAATAGTAATCCGTAATACGCGAACCTGATCATTTTCAAATTCGACCTTGTAATGTTTGGGATCAACTTTAACAGCGTCCTGTGCAAAGCTGTTTCCCGAAAAGATTATCACTGCAAATATTACAGTGAATATTGAAAGTACCTTTTTCATAACACTGCTCCTTTTAGTTTATTGAACTATTACCTAAAAGTTGAAAGAAGCAATAAGTTGCTCCTTCCATTCTGAATAACTATTTGGGTAAACCCATGGCATTCTTTGCTTCAACAGAAAAATATTCGTTTTTACTGAATTGCCCTACTGAACCGTCTACTAGATCCTTTACTGCATCTAATTCATTCGCTTCCCAAACACATACTGCCTTAGTACCGTCTCCATTTGGTAATGTATAATGCAGCTTAAAACCCGCTGGCAAATTACTAGTTGCTTCCTTCGCAATTGTCCAAAACTTTTCAGGATTGGAAATCTGATGTTGAATGACTATAAACATGATCGCACTCCTTTTTGATTGTTAGAATTAATTAACCTTTTGGCTGTTCAAGTTTTAATCCCGAAGCTTTTTTCATTGCTGCCATTGCTTCTTCGACAGTGATGAGAATTGTAGTTTTTAGTTTTGCTGTTCCACCGCCTGAGAAGGCAGTCATAACAGTAGCTAAAGTGGAAGTATTATCAGGCATATCTGCTATGAGAAAACCGTCGTAATCGCCATACGTATAATAGAATGCCAGTAACTTTCCTCCGAGTTTTTCAATAAGACTCTTAACTGCAACAGAACGATCTTCCGGATTCTTTACTAAATTTCCCACGGTTTCAGATTTGTAAGAGAACTGAATCATTGAAAGTGCCATTTGCTTATTCCTTTAGTTTTTCTTTGCCTACTCTGTTCGGTTTTCGGCTTACCCGTTTTTATTATTTACTTTTTGAATATTAATTAAAAAGATTATTTAGATGTTTCTGCAGCCTCTTCAACAAAATAAATTGCTGGCATACCTACAACGCCGGCATTCTTCATTGCTTCTTTTATACTATCTGATTGAGCAAACTTTTGAGCATTTGCTAAACTATCCCATTCAAGAAGAACAAAAAGTTCATTTGGATTATTTATGCTGCGAAATACTTTTCCACCCAGTGAGCCTGCCTCAGATCGTAATGATGAGTGTCCGTCGAAAACAGTTTTCCATGTTTTATAATCTTCAATTTTATGATGGACAAGAAAATGTGCCATTAGATAACTCCTTTTTGTTTGTGAAATAGATGAAAATTATTTGAGAACTATAATACAAGTCCGAATAAACTTCTAATTATTTGGCTGGCATTGGTTCATTACTGCTCCACATACCATAGGTAGAAATCCACTTTCCTTCGGAATTACGTTCCAATATTTCTGTGTATTTACCTGTTTCCACTATTGTATCGCCTTTGGCTCCTCGGAAACGCATTGTGAACATTCCAATCTCATACCCTAAATCACCATTACTTTTTGCATCAATTGTTTTTACTGATGCATCAATAATTCCAGCGTCAATAGCTCCTTGCCAATATGCTCGTATGTTGGCACGCCCGGTAACAATCTGTTCGTTTGGGGGCAGGATAGAGGCATTTTCATCATATAGAATAGCGGCAGCAACAGCATCTTTTGCTGTTAACGCTTTTGCGAAATCTCGATTCATTTGTCCGAGTTCTTCAACCGTTGCCGATTGAGATGCTGTTTCGGAATCCACACTTTCTTGTTTACAGCTAATTATTAAGATTAACAAGGTAAACAGAAAAATGAATGTGAACATTTTTTTTGCTTGATTCATAACACTAGCTCATTTTTGTTTATTAAAATTGATAAATATTTTTTCAGATATATCAGTTGGCTTTATGAACTTCCAACTCAATTTCTATCATAAACTCAGGTAAAGCTAATTCTTTAACTCCGAGCCATGAGCCGGTTGGAAATTGTTTGGTGTAAATTGTATTTCGATAAGCGGACTGTTTTAGAAACTCGGGCATATTTGTTGTAAAAATATTTTCAACCACAACATCATCAAAAGTGCAGCCGTAATGCTTCAGCACCTTATCCAGATCGGAATAACAATTTTTCATTTGCTGGGCTAAGTCGCCCACAGCTGTCGGGTTGCCCGCATCGTCCATACTTACTGCGCCTGAGATTTTGATATCATCTCCAATCTTTACAGCGTGTGTATAACCATAAGCTTTTTCAACTTCGGGTCGAAGTGAAAAATATTCAGGTTTTTCAGTTTTCAGCTGATCATTAGAATTTTCTGACTGCTGGCATCCAGAGAAAACGCCACTTACCAAGATTAAAAGCCAAAGAGCTATTTTTAATGTGGCGTTAGTTTTTTCTTTCATATAAAAATTTCCTTTTTGATTATTTAATAATTCTTTTAAATTGGTTAAATCATAATTCTTCATTTCATCTGCGCCACATTGTTCACTTCAATCCAGTAACCATCCGGATCCTGAAAGTAAATCTGCTTGATGCCATCTGCACGTATGCTGACAGTATTTGAAGTACCTGGCCAGTCAGAATACTGGATGTTCAATTTTTCAAGCACTTTTATAAACTCATCGAAGCTTGAGCTGGTTAAAGCAAGATGAACAGCTTTATTAAGCGTAACCTCTTCTGAAATTATCGAGACGAGGTGCAGTTCTTTTCCTTCTCCTAAAGAGAGCCAGCGAATGCCTTCAATTTTTGTATTGTTCGTAATCTCATTAAGATTTAAAACTTTCTTATAAAAATCTGCAGAACGATCCACATCTTTTACAGATAATGCTATGTGATTAAATGTAAAATTAATTGTGATGGCATCTTGTGCGTGTAGAAACCCGGACAATACAAACGTAAGAAATAACAAACTTATTTTATTCATATTGTGAAATATTTAATTGATTGATAAAATTTTGATTTGAAAGAGTCTTAAATAAATAATCAGGCAGATGTTTCACTGCCTGTTTAAGTAACTTAATTATTACTAGTCATCGTTCTTGATTTCACCACCGTGATCACCAACAAGCATCCATGTACCGTTCTTTTTCATTAAAATATCTGTCCAACGGCCCGATTCTGTATTTGATTTTCCCTCTTTGTCTTCGGATACCTGAGTGTAGTAATAATGCACGTATGCAAAATCACCATTCACCCATATTCTGGCAGGCGTTAAAATATTAAACACTTGTTTTTGTTTTGTGGTAAAGTATTTTTTGTATTTGACAACACCATCTCTTGTTCCAGGGGCTTGACTATCGTATGACCAGCCAATATATGAATCATCAAAATATTTTAAATCTGCCAAGGGATCATTGTTATTTATTTCCCAATATTTTTCTACACCTGCCCAAACATCTTTTTGTTCGGCTGACCATTGCTGAGCCTGAATATTAATTGCGAATAAGATCACAAATAAAAAAGCTGAAACACCAATAATTATTTTCATTATAAATCCTTTTTGTTAAATTTTTAATTGAATCAGAAAAGGCTCAGAACTCCTGAGCCATTAATAGCATCTATCTTATTTTCTTGTACCAGGAACTTCTTGATAAATCTCATCAGAATGCATACCAACGTATTTCATCCAAAGCTTATTGAAATTTTCATTTTCTTCTTTTGTGAATGCTTTATCATAAGCTGCATTCATTTCATCATTGAAAGCAAACATATCATCAAGGTTTTTAAATTCAGTAATTATTATTAGATCACGGCTATCTGCTCCCCAGAAATGTCTTACTACGCGTTGGCTTAATAATTTTGGATTAGCTTTTAGTACGTCAGTTTGCCTTTTAAGCATATCACCAAATGCCTTAGCATCTTCATCGGCTGGAAGCGAGAGCATCTTCCAGGTTTGGACATATACAACGTGTGTATCATCTGCACTTTGGGCAGATATATTAGAAGAAGAAAATAACATTGCAGCAAAAAGTAAAATGGGAATTAGTAGTTTGTTCATAGAGCACTCCTATTTGATTAATGATGATAGTTAGTTGTCTATTGAGTTAGTTCTCAATTTCTCTAAAATATTCACGCTTCGGTTATTAATGTCCGCTAAGCCAAAGTTCAAAACTTTTATTTTTTTCTCCTTTGGAATAAGCCCAGTCAGGTTTTAGTCTTAGTCCATTATTACTTCTCCAGATAAAATCGATTGCGTCATTTACGTCTTTGTCATTTAAATTTTTTATCAGAAAAAAAATTTGGCTGCCCAATTCAATTTTATTAATCTCTGAGCTAATATGCTGAGCGATAAGTGCGCTTTGAATAATTTCAACTTGTCTTAAATCATAAGTAGCCCAAACGATTCCATTTGAGCCTGATAGGAAAATATTTTCGTCAAAAGAAATTGAAAGCTCAACACTTGTTCCAGCTGGTAGTTGCGGAGGAGTCATTTCGCTGATATCACTCCAACTCATCGTTTTAATAGAATTAAGAACAATATTTCCACCTTCGTTATAAATTCCCTTTGTTTGTAAGATTTTCAAAATATATCTGTCCTATTAAATTGAAATAGTTAAGAATGATTTCTTGGATGCAAACCTAAAAGTTTTGCCGAATGATATCTTGCACTATTGAAGCAAATGTTAGGACTTTTAAGGCAAGTTGAATATCGAAATGATTTTTTAAGCTAAAACAGAACGGAAGTGTTTATAAAGTGTTTACGAAAATGATTGAATAGAAGGTCATACACATTGAATTCTTAAACCGAAAAAAGGAGCTGATTTTTTAGAAATATTAAGTGTGTGGTTTAGAAATTTTAGACTTTTTTATAATCTGAAGGTGAAACACCAAACTGCTTCTTGAAAGCTCGTGAAAAATATGCCTGATCGTTAAATCCAACTTTATAACAAATTTCGGCAATAGTTCCTGCATTTTTCTTGAGAAGATCAGCAGCTCTTTGAAGTCTAAATGATCGGATTAAATGCCCAGGCGGCTGATCGATAAGTGCATTAAGTTTTCTATTCAATTGAGAAACACTCATATTCATTTGTTCGGCAAGTTTATCCACACTGAATTGTTCATTTTCAAAGTTTGATTCAATAATCTTTATGGTTTTTGCCAAATATTCTTGATCGATTGATATTGCTGTTACTTCTGATGGTTTTATAATTGATGCATTACTAAATCTTTTTCTCAGTTCTTTACGCTGATAAATTAAATTCTTGACTCTAACTTTTAATTCCTTCGCACTAAATGGTTTTGTAAGATAAGCATCCACACCTGTTTCCAAACCTTCGATTTTATCGTCAAGTCCCGCTTTAGCAGTTAACATTATGATTGGGATATGACTTGTCTTTTCATCGCTGCGGATTTCTCTGCAAAACTGATATCCATCCATTTTAGGCATCATCACATCAGAAATAATTAAATCAGGTATTTCTTTTTGTGCGATACTGGCCCCCTCTTCTCCATTAGCGGCTTCAAGTATTTTGTAATCAATTTCAAGCTGCTCGCGAATATAATTACGAACATCCGAGTTATCTTCAACAATTAATACTATTTCCTGGTTACTCGATTCCGGATTATAATTGGCTGAAATTAATTCTGTTTCAGAAGCATCAACAGCATTTGTAATATTTACTTGGATAGCTCTTGTTGTTGTTAAT
Organism: uncultured Ignavibacteriaceae bacterium; assembly: GCA_963698205.1. Lineage (GTDB taxonomy): Bacteria > Bacteroidota > Ignavibacteria > Ignavibacteriales > Ignavibacteriaceae > IGN3. The sequence continues at coordinate 64,050 of CAVOPZ010000007.1, forward strand.
TTAAATGGATTTTCTGTTTCATTACTTAATTCTTCGAAAGGGAATAGAATTATGAATTCAGTTCCTTCGTCTATTTTGCTGTTAACTACTATTTGTCCTTTATGGAGTTCAACTAATTCTTTTGTTAGAGCCAACCCAATTCCCGTTCCTTCTTGCTCGCGTGTACTTGAACCATCAACCTGATAAAATCGATTAAAAATATGCGGTAAACTTTCTGCAGGGATTCCTGTTCCGGTATCTTTTATTTTAATTTCAAGATATGATGGAATAATATTTACTGTCAGTTTTATTTCTCCATTTTCCCGAGTAAACTTAAACGCGTTTGAGATCAGATTAGAAAAAATCTTTTCCATTTTATTAGCATCAAAACTAAAAGTAATTTTTGAGTATTCAGATTCAAACTTTAGATTTATCTTTTTTGAATCAGCAAGTGATTCAAATGAGAAAAAAAGGTTCTTAAGAAATGAAATAATATTATACTGCTCAGCTTTCAATTCCATACTTCCAGCTTCAAGCTTAGAAAGATCTAACAATTGATTAATAAGAGTAAGCAACCTTCTCGCATTTTTATTGGCAACGTGCAGTTTTCCTTTTTCTTTAGTGTCAATATTTGATGATAAAACACTTTCAATTTGGCCAAGTATTAATGTAAGCGGTGTTCTAAATTCGTGAGAGATGTTAGCGAAGAAATGTGATTTCAAATGATCTAAATTCCTCAGCGTGTCAGTTTCGACTTTTTCGATCTTTAGTTGATTTTTAAGTCTTAGTCTATTTAATTCATAACGTCTTATAACATATAAAATTGAAATGAATAAAAAACCGTATATAATATAAGCCCACCATCTGCTCCACCATGGTGGAGAAATAATGATTGTTATAGCTATTCCTGTTTCATTCCATACGCCGTCATTATTGGAACCTTTCACTCGAAAAATGTATTCGCCAGGAGGTAAGTGCGTATAAGTAGCGGAACGAACCGAACCGGAATAAATCCAATCATTATTGAAGTTTTCGAGTTTGTACGCATATTTATTTTTCTGAGGTGCTGAATAATCGAGAGCCGCAAATTCAAATGCTATAATATCATCAGCATAAGAAAGCACAATTTGGCTTGTTTCCGAAATTGTTTTTTGCAATACATAGTTATTGTTCCTAGGAGTGATGTATTGATCACCAAGTTTTAAATTTGTAAGAACAATTTTTGGAATATGCGGGTTATCTTTTATCTCGCCCGGATAGAAATAATTTAATCCTTTAATTCCTCCAAAAAACATCTCGCCATTTTTACTTACAAAGTATGCCCCGGTATTAAATTCATTACTCAATAAACCATCATTAACGTCATAATTCCTAAATGTTTTATCTTTTAAATTAAATTTTGAAAGTCCTTTGTTTGTGCTGAGCCATAGGTTTCCTTTTCGATCGGGTAATATGCCGTATACTACATTATTAGGTAAACCATCCCTTTCCGAAAATCGTGAGAAGGTATTTTTCTCAACATCAAAACGATTGATTCCTCCGCCTGCTGTACCAATCCAAAGTATATTTCCTGATTCATTATGATCTATATAAATAGATTTTATAAAATCATTACTTAAACTTTGTGAATTCTTTGGATCAGTTTTAAAAGTGTAAAAAAATTTATTTTTAATATCAAAGCGAAGCAACCCGTCTTTCGTTCCAAGCCAAAAAATTCCTTTCCTATCCTGACAGATTACAGGTTTTACTTGTTCGTTATTTGATTGTGCAGGCTGATAGCGAAAATTCTGAAAGGTTCCGTTTTCGATATCAATAAGCTTGCTGAAATAATTTTCAGTTGCGATCCAAATATCATGCTGCTGATCCTCAAAGACAGCGTAAACTTCCTTCTGCGGTAAACCCGAGTTATCGGCGGGATTGAATTTATATTGTTTTGCCTTTTCCGTTATTGGATCATATCTGTAAAGACCTTCGGTGGTTGCAGTCCAGATTTTTCCATCCGCAGATTTTATCATAGTCCAAGCACCCGTATTTCCAAAGTCATCGAGTCTATCTGAACTTGTTTCATAGCTTTTCAATTCACCGGTTTTACGATTCCATCTATACAATACACCGGTACTAACCCACACTATATCTTTGCTTTCCTCAAGAATAGAACGAACACTAAAACCGGTAATTCGCGATCCGCTTTCCTTCATTTTTGATAAGGCCGAAAATCGATCTGCTTTAGAATCGTACAAATTAATTCCCATTCCCGCCGTACCAACCCATACAATTCCAGTCTTATCTAAATATAAGCTGGAAATGCTGCTGAAGCTGACAGACTTTGGATTAAAGGGATCATTGATAAAATAATCATAAGAACTGGTGATAGGATCAAATCTCATTAATTCACTTGGTGTTGCAAGCCATAATTTTCCCTGAAGATCTTCAATAATTGCAATTATATTTCCCCAACCATATCGGTTTATTTCATATTTATGCGGAAATAATTTGTATGTTCCACTTCCTCTTTCAAACTTGACTAAACCACTAAGAGTTCCTAACCAGAATGTTCCATTTTTACTTTCATATATTGCATTTACACTTTGATCAAAGGGACTTAAAGGTGCTTTTGAATTTTTGGTTTGAATATTAAAATGAGTGAAACTACTGGAGTTAGAATCAAATTTATTTATTCCGTTGTCAGTCCCGATCCATAGAATTCCATTCGAGTCGAAAAATAGTGTTGATGTATTATTACTACTTAAGGACTTTGGTTTATTTTTTTCGTGTATGAACTGTTTATAAACCGGTGTACTAAAATCTTTTTGGTTAGGAGTTATTCTAAATAAGCCGTCGTTTTTTATTGCTAGCCAAATATTTCCGGTTTTATCTTCCGTAATAGATTTAATCTCATTTGTATTAAAATTGTCAAGCCCAACTGAAGAATAATGAATGCGATAAAATATTTCAGTCTTACGGTCAAAACAGTTTAGTCCTCCGTTTAATGTTCCGACCCAGATGTAACCGCGGCTGTCTTCATATAATGCTGTAATGTAATTTGCAGAAATAGTAGTAGTGTCAAAAGGATCGTTCTGATATACAACAAATGAATAGCCGTCATATCTGTTCAAACCATCTTTAGTTCCAAACCACATAAATCCTTTTTGATCCTGCAGAATGGATGAAACAAAATTTTGTGAAAGCCCATCATCACTGCTTAGATGTTTGAATTTTATGTCTTTATTTTGAGATAAGACTGGAAAAGAAAGTATCAGCACTAACACAATTGTTAAAAGGATTCCTTTATAATCAATTGTACTAATATATTTTAAATATGGTCTTAACGGCATTAAAAGTTTAAACATTAAAGTCTAAGTGAACCGTATTGAAAAAATTATTTGAATAATTGCTTGAAAAATGGAAATACTTAATCTTCAACATGATGAAGATAATTTATACTTTTGCTCAAATTTGATTACCAGCAAAATACTCTAAAAAATCATTTATCAAAACAAACTGATTATAATAGTCTTTCCGTGAATATTTCTGAAAATAAATTGCTTCTCGTTCAAAATTGAATAATTGTTCATCAATTCTGCTGATGGTTATGAACTATGAGCAAAATTGAATCACTCATTTTTTACTGATTTTCATTGCGGACGATAATCCTATTAAGTTAATGCTAAAGTGAAAAAATAGTCTTGGCGGATTATTAGAATACTCACCAAAAAACGAATTTTTTGCTTCTAAGCAATGTTGCAATAAAAGTCCTAATGATTGCATTTATTGTCCTAACACCACCTTTTATTTAAAGTCTATTTTTGCGCCAAAGTTAAACTATTTCTTGATTTTTTGGAGATACAAATATGAGACTCTTCTATAATATAATTTTCTGCTCATTTTTAATAACATTTTTTCTTTACTCTGAAGTTCAGTCACAATCCATCCAATCTGAGATTAAAAATCTATCAAAAGGTGCGGATATTATTTTAACTGGAAAAGTTGTTAAACAAAATTCCTCCTGGAATCATGATGGTTCCAGAATTTACACAGCCGTTGAAATTCAGACTGAAGAGTACTTAAAAGGTGATTATAATCAAAAGACTATTGTTCTAACCACTCTTGGCGGAGAAGTGGATAATATTGGAGAATTATACTCTCATATGCCAAGATTTAGTAATGATGAGGAAGTATTATTATTTGTAAAACAAGATATGAAAGATATGAACTACAAGGTTTTTAATGGTGAAGATGGAAAAATGACTTTGTATCGTGATAAGAATGGTGAAATGGTAACATCTTTTAATAAAAGAATATCTTTACTCAAAAAGGAAATTAAGAGCATTGTTGAATCAAAATGATTAGGGCGACTTTAAATTAACTCTAAATACATCAAAAATTAATTTGAGAAAAAAATGAAAATTTTAGATAACATAAAAATTTACAATTTAATATTTATAATACTTTTTATTAGTTGCAATATCTCTTACGCAACTAATACGAATAAATCATTCATTTTTAATGGAACAACGAGCTCTTCATACATCCTGGATGGAGCTCCAATAAATGGAGACGCAAATCAATTAGGGTATAAATACTTTAATAGTTCTACTTCTTCGAGCAGTAAAAAAATAACTATTGATACCTGGATTTATTTACTAGGTGATAACCCGGGTGTTCTGATGCCAGTCATCAAAAGAGTTGTGGTTGGCGGAACTTCATTTTATATGTATGTAAAAGATAATACGGCTTTTTTCACAGTTGGAAACAGTGCGCCGGTTAGTACTGCTACTAATTTTCCTTCTTTTCCTGCCTTCCGATGGATTAGATTAACAGGAACTTATGATGGTCAGGTTTTAAAGCTCTACTATGATGGTGTCTTAGCAGATACCAAAACGACAGCACTTGGTCCAATCTATACAACAGGAACGGGATTGTTCATAGGAAAACATGATAGTGATAAATTCAATGGATTGATTGATGAGGCAAGAATTTTTAATGTAGCATTAACTTCAAACCAAATAGCAAGTTGTAATGGTGGTGGAGATCCATCATCCTCAATTCCATCCTCACTCCTTCCTTGTTTGTATGGAAGGTGGTCATTCACAGAAATAAATTCATACAACGGCACTCCTTATTTAAAAGATTTTTCATCGAAGAAGAACTATTTGAGGTTGATAGACATAAATGAAGTAGTAAAAAGTAATCCTCTGCCATTCTTCGTGGTGAATTCGACTTTAGATTTACCGGATTTAAATCCTGGGAATGAGGTTGCAGATGCTGGAAATGGAGTAGTTACTTTAAGATCTGCAATTCAGGAAGCAAATGCTCTGGCTAATTTGCAAAAAATTTATTTCTATAAAACCGGTGGATCTCCTTTTACAATTGTGCCTTCTTCTGTGTTACCAACTATCACCGGTCAGGTTATTTTAGATGGAATTTTGCAGCGGGGATATAGTGGTTTACCAATTGTTGAAACTCAGGGAACTTTTGGAGGATTAACAATTGCGGCTGGTGGAAGCACTGTAAAAGGGTTAAAAATTAATAATTCCTCTGGCTTCGGTTTAACACTTTCCTCTCTGGGAAGTAATAATATTTCAGCTAATCAAATTTCGGGGGTATCGTTAAGCTCACAGGGAAATAGTATAAACAATAATACTATCACGGGATCAATCGGTAATGGAATTTCAATCAGTGCCGGGGCAATAAATAATCTGATTGGTACAACTTCCGCAAACACCATTACGGGAAATGCTGGTTACGGAATATCAATTACCAGCGCAAATGGAAATCAAATATTAAATAATACTTTTGGTACTAATGGTTTAGGCGGAATATTGATTTCTAACTCTTCAGGAATTGTAACGGGTAACACAATTTCCGGAAATTCTGGATTAGGAATAACTTTGAATAGCGGAACGGGAAGTCAGATATCAAATAATACAATTGGTACTAATACTGGCGGAGGTGTTTCTATATCTAATGGTGGTGGAAATTTAAACGGGAATATAATAACAGGAAATACTGGTTTAGGAATATTAGTAAATGCCAGCACGGGAAATCAATTAACCAATAACACAGTTAGTTCGAACACATTGGGTGGTATTTCTTTATCTAAAAGTAGTGTTACTTTGACATCAAATTCAATTGCGGGAAATTTTGGTTCTGGTGTGGCTTTAGATTCTTCTAATGGAAATACACTTACAGGAAATTCTATTACTGGAAATTCTGGCTTTGGAATATGCGTTACTGCCAGCACAGGGAACCAAATTACTAATAACATATTTGGAACAAATACTTTGGGTGGTATTTCTACAATAAATAGTACTGGAAGTTTAACAGGTAATACGGTTAATGGAAATTTAGCATTTGGTATTTCCTTAAATGCATCTAACGGCAACACTGTTTCCGGAAATACAATCTCCGGAAATACAAATGATGGACTAGTTCTAAACGGAAATAATAACACTTTATTAAACAATACTGTCTCCGGTAATTCAGGCTTAGGAATATCTGTCGCTTACGGCACGGGAAATCAAATTACTGACAATACTGTTGGAACAAATACTTTGGGTGGTATTTCCATAACAAATAGCACCGGAAACCTAACAGGAAATTCTGTTATGGGAAATTTAGCTTTCGGAATATCATTGGGGGCAAGCAATAACAATATCGTTTCTGAAAATGAAATTTCAGATAATACAAGTCAGGGCATAATTATTAATGGAAATGCTAACAATGTAAGCAACAATTCTATTTTTAATAATGGAGCTCCTGGTGTTTTTATTGCATCGGGAAATAATAATTCAATTCTGAGTAATTCGATTTATGACAACGATTCACTTGGAATCGATTTAGCCGAAGGCACAAATGATTCACAAGTGTACCCGACACTCAATACTTTTTACACCTGGCAAGACGAGTCGGCTCTTCCTGAAATAAAAGGGGGGACTTCTATTCAAGGAACTTTAACCGGTTTACCCGAACAGAATTATAGAATTCAATTTTTTGCTAACTCAACTTTAAACAACAGAGAAGGCAGGCGCTATCTGGGTGAAGTTACTGCGACAACTGATATTATTGGTGAAGCAGATTTTCTCGCCAATTTAAAAGATGCTGTGCTCACTCCTAACGAAGTTATTGGCGCAACCATAACCAGATTGGATATTAACAACAATCCTCTAAGCACTTCTGAATTTTCTTTTGCTATTGAAAGAGCCACAGATGAGGGCGATCACTACTTGGTAAATACTACTCTCGCTGGGATTCCACTTCACTGGAAAGATGGAGATGGTGATTATGAGATTTATGGTTCTATTCAAACTACAATTGGTGAACAGCCTCCTAACGGATTTGATGTAGCCGTTGAAACCGGATTTGATACATGGAGTACTCTAGAACAATTAACATATACTAAAAAAGAATTAAGCAGTACGAATTTCGGACATGCTTTTGGAAATGCAGATGGGATAAATAATGTAGTCTGGTATCCTACAAGTGAACAGTGGGAAGATTCAATCGGTGCGCCAACAAACGTGGTTGCGGTAACTAGGGTGAGATACAATGCATTGAATGGAGAAATGATCGATGTTGATCTTGCATTCAATGGCGAGCCAATTTCTCTTGCAGGATTGGGACAATTTTATTGGGCGACAGATGGATCTTCTGATAAATTGGATGTGCAAAATGTTACTACACATGAAGCCGGTCATTACGGTGGTTTGGGAGATTTATATAATCCCGGTGATTTTGCTTATTTGCTTAAAATGAAAAATAACAATCAACTGGCTACAATGTATGGAAGGATTAATGTTGGAGAGACATATAAGAAAAGTTTACATCCCGGTCCTTCAGATCCAGACTGGCTATCAAATCAGTCAGACATAACAAGATATGATGTTGGCGGTATAAATTATATTTATAAAAACCTTGGTGAAATTTATTATGATATCGTTTTAGTGTTCGATGGTACAAGTAATTTTACATCTACGGAAGTACTAAACGGATTCATACCTTCAAAGAATGCTGCGCTTGAATTAATCACAAAGATGAGAATCGGTGACAGGGTTGGCTGGGTAAATGGTTCTGCCACTGAGCCGCTTGGTGATGATTTCAATGCGAAGCTGAACACTCTTAACCTCATAGAACCAAATTCAACTGGAAATCTTGCCGATCGAATAATGTCGGCCCAATCAATATTAAACTCGGGTTCGGGCACAAACAAAAAAGTTATAATCTTATTTAGTGCTGGTGAAGTGTCTCCATTTTCTCTCATTACTGAGCTTGGTGTTGATCCTGAAATAAAAATATACACCATGGGATTTAAGGATTTTACAACGGGACAAGATTTGATGAGCTGGTTGGCACAAGAAACCGAAGGTGAGTATTATGAAATTGCAAGTTCATCTGAAATTCCAACGGCAACAAATATCATATGGCTTCGATTGTTGGGATTACAAATATCATATCTATCAGAAGAAATCAGCAGTGAATATTTTGTTGAAGGTGGGCTCTCCTGGCAGGGCGGACTTTCCTGGCAGGGCGGACTTTCATGGCAGGGCGGACTTTCATGGCAAGGTGGACTTTCATGGCAAGGCGGACTTTCATGGCAGGGCGGACTTTCATGGCAGGGCGGACTTTCCTGGCAGGGCGGACTTTCATGGCAGGGCGGAACCCTTGATTTTGGTTTATCCTGGCAAGGAAGTGAATATGAACTTGTATTATTACCTCCGGGTGAAACTGTTGGTGAAGGAGGAGTCTTGCCAGCTGGTGCAATTACAGAAGCAAATTTCGGTTCGTCACCTTATGATGTAGAATTTTTTGATGGAACAGCTACCTATGGTAAACCGTATAAATATTTCAGAGTGAACAGTCCGGGAATCGGTCAGTGGACATACGCTATCGTAGAAAATGTTGCGCCGACAACACCTGAACCTATTCGTGTATACATGAGTAATGAAGCAGATCTTGTCCTCAAATTTAAATCTGATAAAGAACGTTATATCTTAGAAAGTGATCAATATGGCAACCCGATGCCTGTGGTGGTAAATCTCGAAGCTAAATTATTTGAGGGTGGTGAGAAGAGTGAAACAGGCGGCGACACAAAAACAGTTGGAACGCCAGTTAATAATGCTATAGTTAGTGTGCAGATAACTTCACCAGATAGTCAGGTGGTTGTAGGATTCTTATCACTCACCGATGCAGGTACTTATAATATTTCACTTGAGACTTCGTTGGCTGGAAATTATGATGTAAAAGTTATTGCTTCTGACAGTGTTCAAAACGGCACTAATAATAATAGTCAGTACGTTATTCAGACAGAACATTCATTTTACATATCACCATTTGAAGAACCCGTAGAACCTATTGCTGCATTCCCACCATATCCTGTTTTTGCTAATCAAAAGGTTACGCTTGGCACCAGTGTTAAAGTGTATGATGGAAAAGTTGTTGGAAATGCTGATGTTCAGATTGGTGGATCTTCTTATGTCGAAGAAGGTATCGCTGGTAATGGAAAGTTCACTGGTGGAACAAGTATCCGCATCAACAATATCACATTCAATGGCAATGTTCAATTGGGTGGAAGCAGTAAAGTAGCCGGCGATATAAATAGTGGTGGATATTTTAATAGCGGCACAAGTGATTCGCTCGGCGGAAACATTTTTGCCAATGCTTATGTTGACCTTGGCGGAAGTACAAAGGTTGTTGGGAATGTGGATGCTGGCGGGAATGTCAGCCTCGGCACTTCAGTAAAAATATTTGGAAATTTAACTACGGCAGGAACAGTTTCCATTGGTGGCAGCTCAATAATTTATGGTGTAATAACGGAGAATGGCACGCCACAAGCACCTCAATCTTATAGTTTAATTACTCTGCCGCCGGCAACAGTTTTCAACTCCGGTGGAACAAATATCACATCAAATGCTACTCTTAGTCCCGGTTCTTACGGCAGTGTTAATCTGGGTACCTCCAAGACTATTAATTTAAGTTCCGGCGATTATTACTTTACCTCCTTTTCAATGGGTGGCAGTGGAAAGCTAAACCTAAATGTAGCAAATGGAAAAATCCGAATTTTCATAGCTGGAAATGTTACTTTCGGAACGAGCCTGACAACAACAATACTCAATGGCGGACCGGAAGATGTTTATTTGGAAACCCATGGCAATTTCCAAATAGGTGGAAGTGGTAAATGGAACGGAAGTGTTTACTGTCCTGTTGGAAATATTATTCTGGGAACAAGTTGTATTATTAATGGCGCACTATGGACTAACGGAGAAATCACGATCGGTGGCAGCTGCAAAATATATTACATAGGAAATACCCTGGCAAAAGAATCAGGAGAACCTGAAAATGGTAAAGATGAGCCACAAATAATGCCGGTTGAAATATCTCTGGCACAGAATTACCCGAATCCATTTAATCCTAGCACTACAATAAGCTATCAGTTGCCTGAGAAAAACCATGTTTCTTTACAAATATATGATATACTTGGAAATCTGGTTACTACTTTGATTGATCAGGAAATAGAAGCTGGGTATCATAGTGTAAACTGGAATGCAGATAAACTTTCCAGCGGTGTTTATTTCTATACAATAAGAAGCGGAACATTTTTAGCAACTAAAAAATTAATGTTATTGAAATAAGTAGTTAATTCTGATTCAAAAATAATCAGTTCATTAATTTTCTAACTGAAGTTATGTGTAAGAAAATATTTTGCATGTAACTTCAGTTTTTTATAACTATTAAACCTAAATAAGTTCAATTATAACCCTTTAAGATGAATGAATAAAAAAAATGTTTTTCTGGTTTTAACTGTATTACTGTTCACAATAAACGGAGTAGCACAGAATAATATTAAGTTTAACCATCTAATTGTTGAAAACGGACTTTCTCAAAGTGCCGTTACATGTATCTTTCAGGATAAGCTTGGATTTATGTGGTTCGGTACACAGGATGGATTAAACAGATACGATGGATATTCTTTTAAAGTATTTAAAAATATCTCAGATGATTCAACAAGCCTTTCTGATAATTTTATCTTCTCAATTTATGAGGATGAATCAGGTACTCTTTTTATAGAAACTCAGTCCGGTAAGCTCAATAAATACAATTCAATTACCGAAACTTTTAGAGTTGTGCCCAATGATAACATAAATCTGCACAAGGCAAGAATGAACTCTGTACTTGCGGCCTTTTATGAAAAATCAGATGTTGTTTGGACTGGAGGATTGGGTAAAGAAATCGGTTTAAAAATGGAAAACAAAAAAACCGGTGAGACCAAGGTTTATTTGCATTCCCCGAATGATAAATCCAGCCTAAGCGATAATAAAGTATATTCGGTTTTTCGGGATAGTAAGGGATCACTTTGGGTCGGTACGTTTAATGGTCTGGATAAGCTTGATGAAAAAACAGAGAAGTTTCAGCATTATAAAAATATTCCCGGTGATGCTAACAGTTTAAGTGATAATTGGGTTTGGCCTGTCTTTGAAGATTCAAAAGGTAATTTGTGGATTGGAACAGTTAAAGGAGGATTAAACAAATTTAATCCTGAAACAAATGAATTTACTAATTATAAAAACGATCCGGCCAATCCAAAAAGTATAAATGATAATTTTATTTTTTCAATTTATGAAGACCGAAGCGGATTGATATGGGTTGGTACAAATACGGGTGGTGTAAATTATTTCGATCCTTCATCTCAGGTATTTGAACACTATCTCAATATTCCGGAAAAGAAAAATAGCCTTAGTGATAACACTGTCTATTCAATTTATGCTGATTCTAAAGGTAACTACTGGATCGGCACTCAAAAAGGTGGTCTAAACAAATTTGATTATAATACTAAAAGTTTCACTCAATATTTTAGTGAGCCAGGTAATACTAGTTCTTTGCTCAGTAATTCTATCCAATCATTATTGGAAGATAGAGACGGAACTATCTGGATTGGTACATTCAGTAGCGGAATGAATTCTTTTGATCCAGTAACAAATACTTTTAAGCTATACATTAATAATCCCTCAGACCCAAACTCACTAACAGATAACCGTGTTTATTCCATAATAGAAGATAGAGAAGGTATTATCTGGATTGGAACTTATGCTGGTGGTCTCAATAGATTGGATAAATTAACGGGAAAGATTACAGCATTTGAACATGATGAAAAAAATAGTTCTTCAATTAGTTCAAACAGTGTTTGGACAATTACTGAAGACAAAACAGGCAAGCTTTGGATAGGAACTTTTGGCGGCGGTGTAAATGTATTTGACAAATCAACACAAAAATTTACGAAGTTCAAAAACAACCCGGATGATCAAAACAGTTTAGGTGATGATAATATAATAAGAGTGTTCAGCGACAGTAAAGGTAATATCTGGATTGGGACCACAAAGGGTCTGTGTCGTTATTATAAAGATGGTAATAAGTTTAAAATGTACACCGAAAAAGATGGACTTTCCAATAATTTTATCTATGGTATCCTTGAAGATAATAAAGGAAATCTGTGGCTGAGTACAAATAATGGTTTGTCTAAGTTCAATCCAGAAAATGAAACATTTAATAATTACTTTGCTGAAGATGGATTACAGAATAATGAATTTAACCAGAATGCATTTGCTAAAGACGGCAAAACCGGTAATTTATTATTTGGGGGTGTAAACGGTTTCAATGTCTTTAATCCCGATCGCATCACTGGAAACACATACGTGCCAGCTATTGTTTTTACAAACTATATCAGGTATAACACTGATGATGAAGAAGGAAAACCCATTGTTGAAAAAGGTATTTCACAGATGGATGAAATTTCTATTACTTATAAAGATAATATAGTAACACTTGAGTTTGCGGCTTTAAGCTATTACAATAATTTTAATAACCAGTACCGCTATAAGCTTGAAGGCTTCAACGAAAATTGGATTCAGTTAGGTAATAATAATAAAGTAACTTTTACAAACCTTTCACCGGGTGATTATGTCCTAAAGGTGATGGGTTCTAACAATGATGGTGTCTGGAATGAGAAGGGAACATCATTATTGATTCAAGTTAAGCCCCCCTGGTGGAGAACAAATCTTGCTTATGCAATTTATGGTGTATTGTTTCTTGGTTTATTATTCAGCGTTAGGAAGTTTGAAATTGATAGGCGCGAACAAAAATCACGAATTAGAGAATCTGAATTACGAATTAAAGTTACTGAGGCAGAAAAACGTACATTAGAGATTGAGAATGAAAGGAAATCAAAAGAGCTTGAGGAGGCAAGACAACTTCAGTTATCAATGCTTCCAAAGGAATTACCTCAATTACCAAATATTGAAATAGCAGCATTTATGAGAACTGCAACTGAGGTTGGCGGAGATTATTATGATTTTATAGTTCAGGAAAATGGTGTATTAAATGTAGCTTTTGGTGATGCAACCGGACATGGATTACAAGCAGGTACGATGGTAACTTTAATGAAGGGATTCTTTACTTCTGATTCCTCGAAACTTGGCTTACAAGAATTCATGTCGCATTGCAGCCGTGTTATTAAAGATATAAAACTTGGCAGAATATTAATGTCCTTCAGTTATTTGAAGTTTGAAAATAATAATATCCAGATTACAAGTGCAGGTATGCCTCCTATTTATTATCATCATAAGGACACGAATCAAGTAGAGGAATTAATAATCCAAGGTATGCCTCTTGGAGCAATGCGAAATGCCTCATACAAAGTTCTTGAAAAAGAAATAAAAAGCGGTGATACAATTTTACTTCTTACTGATGGACTGCCTGAGCAGATGAATAATAACGAAGAAATGTATGATTACTCACGAGTAAAAAATACTTTTAACGAAATAATAGAAAACTCCCCCAATACAATTATTGAAAAACTAGTTGATGCTGGAGATAAATGGATGAATGGCAGGGTGCAGGATGATGATATTACTTTTGTTGTAATAAGAATTAAATAAATATTTTGTTTTACCATTAAAATTTGTTTACCGAATTGTAAAATTATACTATATTCCAAGTGTTCTAATCAATCTTAAAAAATCATTAATCAATTAGTAAGAAAGAATTTTCATGAAGGAAAATGTGAAATTAGAAATCAAGCTTCCCAATATCCCAGATGTTGAACTGGTTGCTATTGAGAGCTTACAAATTATGGGCAGGCACCTGGGTATATCTGATGAAAAGATCAGTGAAGCTAAAATAGTTGTTACTGAAGCCATCATTAATGCTCTTGAACATTCGGGAGCGAATAATTCTTATGTTAATGTTGAGTGTGATATGGGCATGGAAAAGTTAATCATACTTGTAACCGATTTTGGACCAGGCTTTGAGCCTGAAAAAGTTGAAGATCCCAATATTGCAGACAAAATTCACAGTCCACATAAACGTGGCTGGGGTCTTAAATTAATGAAATCAATGTCCGATGATCTGATTATTGAATCAGGCCCTAGTGGAACACGTATTACAATTATTAAAAAATTAATCTAACCGGAGATATTTAATGAGCACAGAATTTAATTTAATTTCAGAATTACACGATAAAACTTTAGTTATTAAAACAGAGGGATATATCAATAATGTCGGTGGAGAAAAAATTGTTCAGGAATTTGCAAAACATAACGGAATAAACAGACTTGTTTTGAACCTGGAAAATTCAAAGGTAGTCAACTCTATAGGTATTTCTCATTTGATCGAGGTAATTGAACAACTTAATCAAGTGAATGGCAAACTTGTTTTTACAAATCTTGATCCTACTATAGAAAAAACTTTTTCTATAATGGGTTTGTTTCAGTTTGCTGATAAAGCTGATACTGTTGCTTCAGCATTAAATAACTGATTACATCATCTTACTTTTTCTTTTGCAGCTAAAGTAAGAATCCATTCTAATTAAACTTTATAACATATTGGAAAATAATAGTCTTGTAGAAAAACTTGCGCTGCAGGTTGAGTCATTCCAGGAAGGATTTGAAATACTATCTAAATCCTTCAGCTTAGTTGAAATGGTAAAAAACTTTCTCCACATTATTAGAGGAAATTTTATCGTTACGGAAATCTATGCCTTCCATAAAATAAAAGATATACGCGATTGGAAAAATATTTCACTGCAAAGAATTCCAGATAACTCATATCTCTCTTACTTGCTGGACTCCAAGAATCCATATATCCAATATTATGATAATCAAAAGATAGATGTTTCAATTATACTCCCCTTGGCTGATAAATCTTCCTTAGGCATTTTGATCGGTTCTAAACTGGATAAGACCCCATTTACAGATCTTGATAAAATTACTTTACAGATATTACTGCAAGTATTGGATAGCGCTTATAAATCTTTTCTAAATCATAAAAAAGAAAAAGCGCTGATATTTGAGTTAAATGAAAAAATCCTTCATCTTAATAACCTTATTGATACCGGAATTGAAATTTCCAGATATAATAAAAGAAGAATTTTATATGATGTTTCTTTAGAACGAGTATGTTCCTTAACCAATGCATCTTCAGCATTGATAGAAATTATCAAAGTCTCTCAGAACAATCTTAAAAAGTATATTACATTTCCTGCTGGAATTGAACCTGATAAGATTTTGAACAATAAATTCAGCATCAAATCATCTTTTGAACAGCAAGATCGCATATACAATTTTATTTTATCTGAAAAAGAAACTCGCCACAATACTACTTCATTCACGGAATTAGATCAGTTACTTCTGGATTCCATTGCCAGGCAGGTAGCAGCTTCCTTAGAAAATGAATACTTGCATAAGCAGGCAATTGAGAAAGAAAAAATTGAGCAAGAATTGTCTGTTGCTTCTTCAATTCAAAAACGAATTCTTCCTGAATCCTTACCAAAGATCGAAGGATATGATATTGCCGGAATAAATATTCCATCCAAAGAAGTTGGAGGAGATTATTATGATTGCTTTAACTTGGGTAATGGCAAATACGCTTTAATAATTGCTGATGTGGCAGGGAAAGGAATTGGCGCTGCACTTCTAGTAAGTACATTAAATGCCGCATTAAACTCTTACTCTGCAATTCGATATTCCATTAACTGAAATGTCAGATAGACTTAACAAACTTATTTACAAATCTTCACCCTCTGATAAATATATTACTTTTTTTATTGCAGTACTGGATTCTATCTCTGGTGAACTTGATATCGTTAATGCTGGTCATAACCCTATTCTTGTTTTAAGGAAAGATGGAACGCTGGAAAAACTTGATGCCGGTGGAGTTGGACTCGGTATGTTTGATTTTGGAATTCCATTCGCCGGACAAAAATCAGTAATGAATTCAGGTGACAGATTATTCTTATACACAGATGGAATTCCTGAAGCGATGAATGAAAAAGAAGAAGAATACTCGGATGAGAAAATGATAAAATATTTTATAGAGCATTCTGATCAATCCTCTGATGTTTTTATAAAGTCAATGGTTAATGATGTAAAAAATTTCGTTGGAATAACTCCCCAAAGTGATGACATTACAGCTTTGATTCTTAAACGAAATTGAAATTTTCAATTGTAGTGTCCTTTCCTTAATAAAATCGTTGAAATAATTATTTATTCTATCTGCGACAATATTGTAGTTTAATTCAATACAGAATTATTTGGTGACAATGTAACTTTTGTCATTATTAAAGTTAAACAAACCGGAAAATATTTTATGAAAAATACTAGCGGCATAAATTACATCCTTAAATATTCGGTCTTTCTACTAATATTTATAGTGCTTTCTTCAAATGCTATCGCTCAGAAAAAACCGGTTAAATTTAATCGTCTAACTTCCAGTGATGGCTTATCCCAAAATCGTGTTAGTTCAATTGTTCAAGATCATGATGGATTTATCTGGATCGGTACCGAGGATGGTATTAATAAATATGATGGATATAATTTTGAAATATTTAAAAGAAATCCCGGTGATAGCCTATCGATAAATGATAATCAGGCACTTGCGATGCATGTTGCTAAAGATGGAACTCTATGGATCGGCGGTTCATTAACAGGATTAAGTAAATACAATTCAGCTGCAAAAACTTTTACCAGATATAACCACAATCATTCCAACCCAAATTCATTAGCTGAGGATATAATTATTTCTTTTAGTGAAGACGAAAAAGGAAATCTCTGGATTGTTACACAGAATAAAGGCTTTGATTATATGATAGTGAATGAGGGTAAATTTATCCACATGGCTAACATGCTTCCACCGGATTATAAAATCCAAGAGGATCAGATCTTTTTTATTCATCAAGATAAACAAAATAATTTGTGGATCGGTACAGAAGGAAAGATTCATTATTTCAAAATCAGTTATAATGAAACCGGTGTTCCGAAATTGCAGCCAATAAAAATTGAAAATCAAATTCTTAGTACTGCTGCTCTTTCTATTGAAGAAGATAAAGATGGAAATATTTGGATTGGCACTCCTGGGGAAGGTCTTTTGCAATTTGATTATAAGGATAAAATTCTAAGAAAATTTAAACTATCTGATAATAGTTCCTCATTTAATTCCTTAGTTATCCTTTCATTAAAAGCGGATGAAATAGGTAATCTTTGGGTAGGTGGATTTCCTCGTGAGGATAATCCTGATTCAGAAATAGGAACATCTCCAGGATTATTAAGGCTGAATATTCAATCAAAAGAAATTGAGAAGTTTTTAGCTGATCCAAAGGATGAAAAAAGTTTGAGCAGTAATCGAATATTGTCCTTATTTATTGATAAAACAGGCGTGTTATGGGTTGGAACTTTTCTTTCAGGAATTAATGTGTATGATAAATCCGTAATTAAGTTTTCATTAGTTACTACTGGTCAGGAAGAATCCAACAAAATTAAAGGACCCATCAGAGGATTTTATATTGATGAGAATAAAATATTATGGGTTGCATCTCAGGGAAGTGGTTTAATTTCTTATGATAGAAGCAAAGATAAGTATGAGTTTTTTACTCACAGCAAAAATAATCCATCATCCATTAGCACTGATATAGTTCAATGTATTTATGACGATGGCAAGTATATGTGGATTGGAACTCAGCAAGGTTTAAATCGATTTGATAAAAAAACAAAAACATTTAAAAGATTTTATATCGATCCTTTAAATCCAAATTTAAATGTTAATGGAATTAATTATAATATTATTGAAATAGATAAACTGC
The DNA here is from genome assembly GCA_963698205.1 of uncultured Ignavibacteriaceae bacterium. Classification (GTDB taxonomy): domain Bacteria; phylum Bacteroidota; class Ignavibacteria; order Ignavibacteriales; family Ignavibacteriaceae; genus IGN3. The sequence goes on from CAVOPZ010000007.1 coordinate 82,153, forward strand.
CCGGCTATTTATGGTTTGGAACCAACGGAAGCGGGTTGGTCAGATTTGATAAAGAGAAAGAAACATTTAAAAAGTATACTTATGATCCCGAAGATGCAAGCAGTCTTAGTAGCAGAGCTAATTTTGTGAGAATTGTTTGGTACTCAAAATCACGACCGGATGAGTTGTGGACAGGAACTACGAATGGAATTAATATTTTGGATTTAAAGACGGAAAAATTTCGTTATTATAATTATGATACAAAAGATTCCACTAGTTTAAGTCATCCAAACGTTATGAATTTTTATGAAGACAAAAACGGATATGTTTGGGTTGCAACTTATGGAGGCGGATTAAATCGGTTCGATCCGAAAACAGAAAAATTTTTACGCTTAACGCAAGAGAATAGCGGTCTGCCAAACAACGGTGTTTATGGAAGCTTACCTGATGAAAACGGCAATCTTTGGCTATCAACAAACAATGGTATTACTAAGTTAAACCCGGTTACGTTTGAATTTAGAAATTACTCTGTGGATGATGGTTTACAAAGTGAGGAATTTAACGGTGGGTCTTACTATAAAGCCCGAGACGGTGAAATGTTTTTTGGCGGCATTAAAGGATTCAATTCATTTTATCCTTCTGAAGTCACGGATAATAAATTTATTCCCGCCATTGTTTTAACCGATATAAAAATATTTAATGAATCCGTAAAAGTCGGGGAAGATTCTCCTCTTAAAAAACAAATTTCAAAAACTGATGAAATAGTTTTATCCTACTGGCAGAATGATATTTCATTCGAATATGTTGCACTTCATTATTCAAATCCTTCAAAAAATAAATATGCTTTTAAACTTGAAAATTATGAAGACGAGTGGCGTTATGTTGGTGATGTTAGAATAGCAACATATACCAATCTTGATCCCGGTGAATATGTCTTCAGAGTAAAAGGTTCAAACAATGATGGATTGTGGAATGAAAAAGGTAAATCGATTCGTCTTATAATTAAACCGCCCTGGTGGAAAACTAATTGGGCTTATGCTTCATACATTTTACTCTTTTTTGCTGGCGGTTTTTCATTCGATAGATATCAGAGATCGAGAATAAAAAATATTGAGCAAAGAAGATCTCAGCTGGCATTACTTCGGGCTGAAAATCAGAGAAAGACAAAAGAATTAGAAGAAGCACGTCAACTTCAGCTTTCAATGCTTCCGCAAAACCTGCCGCAATTACCGCATCTTGACATTGCCGTTTATATGAAAACTGCAACAGAAGTTGGGGGAGATTATTATGATTTTCATGTTGGAATTGACGGAACATTAACTGTTGTAATTGGGGATGCAACCGGACACGGAATGAAGGCCGGCACAATGGTTACAACTACAAAAAGTTTATTCAGTTCGCACGCATCAAATCCTGATATACTTTTTACTTTTCAGGAAATAACACGCTGTATAAAATATATGAATATGCATATGCTTTCAATGTGTCTTTCTATATTGAAGATTCAGGGGAACAAGATGCAGATCTCAGCAGCAGGAATGCCTCCTGCATTATTATACAGAAGTAAAACAAAAACAATAGAAGAATTTGTTCTAAAAGGAATGCCGTTGGGTGCGGTGCAGGATTTTCCTTATGAATTAAGACAAACAGAAATTTATCCCGGTGATACAATATTATTAATGAGTGATGGTTTACCTGAGATGTTTAATAAAGACAAAGAATTATTCGGTTATGATAAAGTGATTGAAACTTATCAGCGTGCAGCTGATAAAAATCCGGAAGAGATAATCATAGAACTAAAGAATGCTGGTTCAGATTGGTCACAATACAGAAACACCCGATGATGACGTAACTTTTGTGGTAATAAAAGTTAAATAAATCTTATTAAAACAGGTATTATGAAACTAACTAAAAAACTGCAAGCAGAAATTCTCAAGATCTACAATACATATTGGGATGCGTATCTTGCCGGAGATATGAAGACATTTGCTTCAATGCTCGATGACAATATAAAAGTATTTGGTACGGCAGTTAGTGAAGTCTTCAATAACAAAACCGAAACCGTCCGGTTTTATAAAGCAACAGCTGATCAGATGACGGGCAAAGCAGAATTTCGTAACAGAAAGATCAAAATGAATCCCGTTGAGGAGACTGTGCTTATTCATGAACAAAGTAATTTGTTTGTACTGATTGAGAATGAATGGATTTTCTATAGCCCCGTGCGCGTATCTGCAATATTTGTGAACACACCTAAAGGATGGAAGCTAACTCATCAGCATGGCTCGTTTCCAGACAGCAGAGCTGAAGCAGGAGAACAAATAGCCCCGGAAAAAATTAGGAAAGAAAACCTGGAATTGCGGGAAGCAATAAAAAGAAGAACCATTGAGTTGGAGAATAAAAACCGGGAATTAGAAATTGAAGCATCTCTTGAAAAAGTTCGAACAATTGCGATGGGAATGAGGAAACCAGATGATATGCTTGATGTGTGCAAGACAATTTCACTTCAGCTTCAATCTTTAGGTGTTAAGGAAATTCGTAATGTTCAGACAGCTATCTTTTATGAGCAGCGCGGCACTTATATGAATTACGAATATTATTCAATGCACGATAAAACAATTATTACAGAAACGGTGTTTACCAATAATAAAATTCATAATGATTTTGCAACTAAAATGATGAGGGGCAAGGGCGAAACCTTTATCACTCATATTAAAGGCAGTAAAGTAAAAGACTGGATTACTTATCAAAAAACAACCAATGTTTTTATTGATAAATACCTGGAGACCGCATCTTCTCTAAATTATTATTGGTTCTCTCTTGGTCCCGTTGCACTCGGAATTTCAACATACATTCCCTTAACCGAAGATGAAATTAATCTATTTAAGCGATTCCTTAAAGTGTTCGAACTTGCATATCAAAGGTATCTGGATATTGAGAAGGCAGAAGCGCAGGCAAGAGAAGCCCAAATTGAAGCTTCGCTTGAAAGAGTGAGAGCTGTTGCAATGAGCATGAACAAACCAGATGATTTATTGAATATCTGCGAAGTATCATTTAATGAGTTTAAAAAATTAGGTTTCGATAATCTTAGAAATTCATTGATCCATATTCTTGATGATGAAAAAGAATTTTTTCTGGATTATGACTTTTCAGATTCAACTGGTGGAAAGATTACCAACATATTTTATAAATCACACCCAATCGTTGAGAACTATCTGGCTCAAATTAGAGGTGCCGAAGATGCTTTTGCAGAAATTGTTATAAATGGAAGTCAATTAAATGATTGGAAAGACTTTCGCTTAAAAACAGGACAACAGGACGATCCAAGATTAAACAATATACAAGCACTTTACTACTACGGCTATTCAATAGGTGTGGGAGATATTACAATATCCACATTTAAACCGATTGATGAATCAAGAATTCAAATTCTTAAAAGATTCAGGAACGTTTTTGATCTAGCATATCGCAGATATAGAGATATTGCGCTCGCAGAAGCACAGGCAAAAGAAGCAAAGATTGAAGCAGCTCTGGAAAAGGTTAGAGCTGTTGCACTCAGTCTTAAAAAGTCGGATGAGATGCTGGATATAGCCGAAGTTTTATACGAACAATTACTCGATCTTGGTTTTACTAATATTCGAAACGCCATTATTGATATACACAATGAGTCGGATGAAACTTTCTGGGATTACGATTATTCACACGACATGGGTAAAACCGTTACTCTTATGTCATATCACGATGATCCGATTATTGAAAAACAAGTACGTCAGATTGAGTCTAGTAGTGATGCTTTTTTTGAGTTAATTCTTGAAGGGCAGGATTTACATGATCTAATTGATATGAGATTAAGAAATGGCGAAAATGAGGATCCTCGGCTCCGCCAGATTGAACAACTGACATATAACCTATACTCTTTTGGAAACGGTGCAATTGGAATTTCGAATTTTGGCTTGTTGAGCGATGAACAAAAGATAGTGCTGAAACGATTTAGAAATGTGTTTGCATTTGCTTACAAACGCTACAATGATTTGGTCTTAGCAGAAGCACAGGCAAGAGAAGCAAAAATTGAAGCCTCGATGGAAAAAATCCGTTCCCGCTCACTGGCTATGCAAAAACCTGGACGAGCTGGTTGAAGTAGCTGAGTTATTAAGAAAAGAAATGGGTCTTTTGGGCGTGGAGGAATTGGAAACAAGTTCTATATATATAGTTGATGAAGAAAATCAGAAGGCTGAATGCTGGTATGCCATAAAAGACATCAGGGAAGAAAATAAAAGATTGGTAAGCGATGAAATGACACTAATATTAAGTGATACCTGGGTAGGCAATGAAATGTGGAAGTTTTACCGATCAAAGAAAGAACAAGCTTCCATTGTGATGAAAGGTGATAATAGGAAAGAGTGGATAAACTATTGTGCGGATAAATCAAAGGTATTACAGGGTTATTATGGTAATGAAATTCCGGAACGCACTTATCATCTGGTAAAGTTTAACGGCGGTTATATGGGTGCTGCTTCGCCTGGAGACATTTCATCAGAAAGCTGGGACTTGTTAAAAAGGGCATCTGCAGTTTTTTCACTTGCATACACACGCTTTAAAGATTTACAGGATGCAGAGGCGAGTGCAAGAGAAGCTCAAATAGAAGCTGCATTGGAAAGAGTTCGTTCAAGAACAATGGGCATGCAAAAAAGCGAAGAGCTTAAAGATGTGATTCGGGTTGTTTATGAACAATTCGTTCACTTAAAAATCAATGTTGACCATGCAGGTTTTGTAGTTGATTATACTCCAAAAGGTGATTGGCATTTTTGGATCGCTGATGAGCATGATATTCCTTCTAAAATAACCCATCCATATTTTGAGTCTGTTTGGGCAAATCAATTTAATGAAGCAAAAGAAAAAGGTGCAGACTTTTTTGCCACCAATTTAAACTTTGAAGAGAAGAATAAATTTTACAATGAGCTTTTAACATATGTTCCCGGGTTACCGGAAGCATCAAAAGATTTTTATTTAAGCTGTCCCGCCCTTGCTGCAACGACAGTATTGTTTGATAATGTTTCTCTCTACATTGAAAACTTTTCAGGTATTCCTTATACAGATGAAGAGAACAAAATTTTGATGCGCTTTGGAAAAGTATTCCAACAAACCTACACCCGTTTCCTTGATCTGCAAAAAGCAGAGGCACAGGCTAGGGAATCACAGATTGAAGCCTCTCTTGAAAGATTACGTGCAAAGTCCATGAGTATGCAGCAATCAGACGAACTGCATGAGGTGCTGACTGTTTTGTGCGAACAATTTGATATTCTGGGTATCTTGCCTATGTCTACCCATATGACAATACTGGATATTGAGAATAATAAATTCACTTTCAGGGAAACAGGCAAATTTGGCAATAGGAGCTTTGGTGAGCACACATTTGCCCTTGATGCGATGGATACCTGGAAAGATATGGTAGAAAGCTGGCGGAATAGTGAACCTTTTACTATCAACAGACTGCATTTTCCGAAAGAAAACTTGCCGCAAGTATGGGAAGTTTTTCATGAGTCATTTGCTTCCATGCCCGAAGAATCAAGGATTACACCGGATGATTATCCTGACGGTATTTACCATACCGCCGGTAAACATCCTTTTGGATATATCGGGATGAATCAAGTTCGTCCTGCTACTACTGAAGAAGAACAGATTGTAATAAAGTTTGCAAACGAGTTTGGTAGGGCTTATCAACGTTTTTTGGATCTGCAAAAAGCAGAAGCACAGGCAAGAGAAGCACAGATTGAAGCAGCCCTTGAAAGGGTGCGGTCTAAGGCTCTAGCTATGTACAACACAAATGATTTGTCCCAAACCGTCAGTACGTTTTTTAAAGAATTAAAATCGCTAAATGTGCTGCCTTGGAGATGCGGAGTGGGACAAATAAACGAGAAGACAAAAACAACTTTTCTCACAACCACATCCAATACGATTAATGGAGAGTCCTTTGAAGTCAGTGGCACGCTTCAACAAGAAGGTCATCCTGTTCTTGACGGCATTTTCGAGCATTGGAAAATGCAAAAAGAATACTACCCAGTACTGCACGGAGATGATATTAGAAAGTACTATGAGATAATAAAACCGCAAATTGCATATCCGAAATATCCCCTCGATGCAGTACAATATGGTCATTTCATTTTTGTAAAGGAAGGTTTTGTTTTTGCATGGACCGAAAACAAATTATCAGAAGAGGAGCTTGGAATATTCCGAAGGTTTGCTTCGGTTTTAAGTCTTACTTACAGACGATACCTGGATTTAAAAGAAGCGGAAGAACGAAACAGAATAATTCAGGCTGAGAACGACCGTAAAACAAAAGAGCTCGAAGAAGCGCGGCAACTTCAGCTCTCTATGCTTCCGAAAAAACTTCCTCAACTGCCAAATCTTGAAATTGCTGTGTATATGAAAACTGCTACAGAAGTCGGAGGAGATTATTATGATTTTAATGTCGATGGAAATGGAACACTGACTTTTGTAGTTGGTGATGCAACAGGTCACGGAATGATGTCAGGAATGATGGTATCAATTATGAAATCATTTTTTATTTCTAATAAAGCAAATATTGAATTAAAACAGTTTTTTGAAAACTCAAATAATTCAATAAAAGATATGCAGCTTGGCAGATTAATGATGGGGCTAATAGGTATTCAGATTACCTCAGAAAAAATAATTGCAACAAATGCAGGAATGCCATCTCTACTTTATTTCAGGAACAAATCTCAAAAGGCTGGTGAATTTGTAAGCAATAACCTGCCTTTAGGAGGAATGAAGGGAACACAATATTTACTTAAAGAGATCAACTATGAAAAAGGCGATACACTTTTACTGATGAGTGATGGATTTGCAGAATTAAAGAATTCACAAAGTGAACAGTATGGTTATACAAGAGCGAAAGAGCAGTTCAGGTCAATATCGCACAAATCAGCTAATGAGATTATTGAAGAATTAAAAAACACAGCATTACAATGGTTAAACGGAGCGGAGCCTGATGATGATGTAACGTTTGTGGTAATAAAAGTAAAGTAGAAATAAGCAATACTTACGATTTTTTTTGTATGAAAATTTTTTGTATTTAGAGCACGTAATTATATCAAACTTTTAAGGATTGAATATGGAAATTAATATCACTGATCGTGATGACTTTACTATAATTAAGTTTAATAAAAATAGTGTATTAGGGACCGAAGGTGTAGTATTCCAGGACTCGATTCTTAGCACACTGGATAAAGGAGTAAATTCCATAGTAATAGACATGTCAATGGTGGAATATATTACCAGTTGGGGAATAGGTATGCTAGTTCATGCATTCACAACTACAATAAACAGAAATTCCAATTTCAGCTTGTCAGGAGTATCTGCAAAAGTTCATGAAATATTATCGAAAGTTAAACTGGATAAAATCTTTCATATCACTAACCTATCTTAATAATGGGCTCATATAAAGAGCCTTATAATTTGGGACTTGCTTAAAGTCTATATTTGTACAGATTAATTTATTCCAGTTTCTCATTCTATTTCGAAATCAAACTACAAAAAATTGCCAGATAAATTTATGGTGCGAAATTTTTTTTGAGTTGTATTAATTTGCAGTTGCGGAATTATGATCGATCTTTCCGCAAAAAAAATTACCCGTGTGTACAAAATGACGGCAAAGCCACCCAAGCTGTTGTCAGTACTGCGGGTAAGTTTGTTTAATTCAGAACCTTTCATCTTCATCACTTCAACTCTAATGCAGAGTTACTCAACTAATTTGAATTCCCTTCTCAAATAGCTAAATTTGGCTTCAATTTTCAACAATTATAATATAAAAAATGCGTTATCCTTTTACGGAAATAGAATCCAAATGGCAAAAATTTTGGGAAGACAATAAAACTTACAAAACCGATTTATCAAAAACGGATAAAAAACTTTACACACTTGTAATGTTTATTTATCCTTCAGGAGCAAAACTTCACATCGGGCATTGGTTTAATTATGGACCAACTGATAGCTGGGCTCGTTTTAAAAAACTTCAGGGTTACAATGTTTTTGAGCCAATAGGTTATGATGCTTTTGGTTTGCCTGCCGAAAATTATGCTATTAAAACCGGAATTCATCCGCTGGATAGTACTCTTAAAAATATTGAGGACATCCGTGTACAGCTTAAAAGTATGGGTTGTATGTATGATTGGGATGCGGAATTGATGACATGTGCGCCTGAGTATTACAAATGGAATCAATGGATATTTCTTGAAATGTATAAGCGGGGAATAGCGTATAGAAAATTTGCCCCTGTAAACTGGTGCCCTAAAGACCAGACGGTTCTTGCTAATGAATATGTTGTTGAAGGTAAATGTGATACGATGCGGTACACAGGTCGTTCAGAAAAATCTTTATGCAATGGTTTTTAAAGGTTACTGATTATGCTGAAGAACTTCTTGATGGGCTCAACAAATTGATTGGCTGGATGAATCTATTTTAGTACAGAAAAACTGGATTGGTAGAAGTGAAGGTGCAGAAGTTACTTTTAAAGTAGTTACGAATGTCATTTCGAAGGAGTCTTCGACTGAGAAATCTTTTACTGATAATGCAGATAAGATTTCTCCCTCCGGTCGAAATGACAAGGAAGATGAAATAAAAGTTTTTACAACTCGGCCTGATACATTGTTTGGTGTTACATATGTTGTGCTTGCACCGGAACATACTCTTGTTGATAAAATCACAAAACCAGAATTTAAAGCTGGTGTTGATGCGTATCGAGAATCGACAAAAAAATTAACTGAAATTGAACGTACTTCAACTGTAAAAGAAAAAACCGGAGTTCCAACCGGAGCGTTTGCAATCAATCCTGTTAACGGAGAAAAAATTCCAGTTTGGATTGCTGATTATGCATTGATCACTTACGGAACCGGTTGTGTTATGGCTGTTCCTGCTCACGATGAAAGAGATTTTGAGTTCGCAACAAAGTTTGATCTTCCTATTCGCAAAGTAATTTTGCAAGATGGAACGAGTGAAACTGATGAATTGAAATCTGCTTTTACTGAAGTTGGTACGATGATAAATTCTGCACAGTTTAATAGAGTTCGCTCTGATGAAGGAATTGCAAAAGTTATCAAGTATCTTGAAGAAAATAATTTTGGTAAAGGAAAAATTAATTATCGTATACGAGATTGGTCTATTTCTCGTCAACGGTATTGGGGAACACCAATTCCGATTATCCATTGTCCAGATTGCGGCGAAGTTCCTGTTGATGTTAATGAATTACCGGTTATACTTCCTTATGATGTTGATTTTACACTTGGCAGTGGATCTCCTCTTTCTAGGAATGCAGAGTTTATAAATGTAAAATGTCCAAAGTGCGGATCTGATGCAAAACGCGACGCCGATACAATGGATACATTTGTAGATTCTTCATGGTATTATCTTCGTTATCTAGATCCCAAAATCTCTTCATCTCCATTTAATATAGAAATAGCAAAAAATTGGACTCCAGTTGATATGTATGTTGGCGGGAAAAGAACATTTAAGAGGTCATTTGATTTATGCAAGATTCTTTCACAAGTTTTTGACGAGATATTGGGTTTGTTAACAGCGATGAGCCATTTTCAAAACTTATTCACCAAGGTGTTATTACAAAAGACGGCAAGAAGATGTCTAAGAATCTCGGTAATGTCGTTAATCCCAATGATTTTACTTCTAAATATGGTACCGATGTTTTGAGAATGTACCTAATGTTTATGGGTCCTTATGATCAAGGCGGTGATTGGAGCGATAAAGGAATTTCTGGCGTTGAGCGTTTTGTAATTCGCAGTTATGAATTGTTTAATCAGTATTCTAATATTATCAAACAAGCAGCTGCAAAAGATAAATATGATATTTCTACTTTATCAGAAAATGAGAAAAAAGTTTATCGAAAATTAAATCAGACATTAAAGAAGTTTGGAGAAGAGATTGAACATTTTAGATTTAATACTGCTATCGCTTCTTTAATGGAATTGATAAACGAACTAAAAGTCCTTGAAAATTGCAGTAAAGAAATTCAGAGTTATGTATTGCAAAGATTTGCATCAATGCTTGCACCAGTTGCACCTCATCTTGGGGAAGAATGCTGGCAGATAATCGGAAATGAAAAATCAATCTTCCAAAATCCGGTTGTGTTTGAAGCTGATAAAGATGCATTGATTGAGGATACAGTTAATATTGCTGTCCAGGTAAATGGTAAGTTACGTGCGACTATTCCTGCTCCAATGAATAGCGAACAAGATGCAGTTAAACCACTTGTATTTGCTGATGAAAAAGTAACAAAGTTTACTGATGATAAAACAATTGTAAAAGAGATATTCGTAAAAAATAAAATTTATAATATAGTAGTTAAGTGATTAACCACTTAGGCACTTAGAGCACTAAGAATCACTTAGTGTATCTAAGTGAACTCTGTGTCTCAGTGGTAAAGCTTTTTCCTGAAAGGTATAGAATGTTAGACATAAAACTTATTCGTGAAAACCCTGAAAAAGTAAAACAAGGAATTGCAAACAAAAACGAGAAGAACAGAATTGATGAACTTCTTGAGCTTGATAAAAAGCGACGTGATATTATTGCTCATGCTGATGAATTAAAATCAAAACGTAATTCAGTTTCCCAGCAAGTAGGACAAATGAAAAAATCTGGCCAGGATGCCACAGAAATCATTGCTGAGATGAAACGTGTTGGTGATGAAATCACTGAGTATGATGGAAAGTTAAGAATAATTGAAGAAGAGATTGATACAATTTTAAGATTCATTCCAAACCTTCCTCACTCTTCTGTTCCGGTTGGAAAATCTGCAGAAGAAAATGTTGAAGTACGACGCTGGCTGCCGGAAGGATTCAAGTTTGAAAATGATTTCAAACCAATGGATCACGTTGAACTTGGAAAGAAATTGAACATACTTGATTTTGAACGCGGTGCAAAAATAAGTGGTTCCGGTTTTCCTGTTTACAAAGGGAAAGGCGCAACATTAGAACGCTCGCTAATCAATTTTATGCTGGATTATCATTTACAAAATCACAACTATTCAGAAATTTTTCCACCATTTCTTGTGAATAAAGAATCAATGCGCGGAACGGGCAACTTCCTAAAGATGGAAGAAGACATGTACTATATAGAAAAAGACGGCTTGTATCCCATTCCAACAGCTGAAGTGCCTATCACAAATATTTATCGTGATGAAATACTGAACGAAAAAGATTTGCCGATAAAATATGTTGGTTACTCAGCTTGTTTTAGAAGAGAAGCCGGTTCTTACGGCAAAGATTCTAAAGGATTCTTGCGTGTTCATCAATTCAACAAAGTTGAAATGGTAAAATTTGTAAAGCCTGAAACTTCTTATGATGAACTTGAATTACTTGTAAAAGATGCCGAAGATATTTTACAGGCATTAAATATTCCTTATAGAATTTTAATGTTATGTTCCGGGGATTTAAGTTTTTCAGCAGCTAAATGCTATGATATTGAAACCTGGTCACCAGCAGAAAACAAATGGCTGGAAGCATCATCCTGCAGCAACTTTGAAGATTTCCAGGGACGAAGAGCAAATATCCGGTTTAGAAATGAGCAAACTAAAAAACCTGAATTCATTCACACGCTAAATGGCAGTGGCCTAGCAACAAGCAGATTGATGGTCTCACTGTTAGAAACCTATCAAACTCCAGAAGGAAAAGTTGTTGTACCTAAAGTTTTACACAAGTACACTGGATTTAATGTTATCGATTAACGCCTTTGTCATCCTGAGCGAAGACGAAGATGACTTTTATTATATAGTTATGTCACACTTCGACTTCGCTCAGTGTGACAATGATAATCTAAAATTGAGACTTGAATCACCCCGAAATAGCTTCGGGGTTTTTATATTCGTACAGCGATTGAGAAATAAAAAAAGTATCTTACTCTAAATCAAAATCTTACACTTACACGTTATTAATGAAAAACCTTTTAACACTTAAAAAATATTTTATTAAGTATAAGACCAAATTATTATGGGGGATAATGTTTATTCTGGTTTCCAATGCTATGACGGTTTACTTACCAATATTGCTTAAAGACTCAATCAACGAAATTCAAAAAAATGCTACATCCTCTATACTTTTAAATTACGCACTTTTAATTGTTGGTACTTCGATCGTAGCCGGTATTTTCAGATACTTGATTCGCCAAACAATAATTGTAGTATCACGAGAGATTGAATATGATTTGCGCGGCGATTTTTGGGAACACATTCAAAAACTTCCACTTAAATATTTCCAGAATAACTCAACCGGAAATATTATGTCTCATGCAACCAACGATATAAATGCTGTACGCGGATTCATCGGTCCTGCAGTAATGTACTCAATCGATACTGTGATAAGACTAGTAATTGTTGTTGCGATAATGGTATCATTAAACTTGGCGCTAACGATTTACGCTTTGCTTCCACTGCCAATTCTATCTTTCGGAGTTTATAGAGTTGGGAAACTTATTCACGAGAAGTACACAAGGATTCAGGAAAATTTTTCTCAACTGACAACGAGAGCACAAGAGAATTTTTCCGGAATTCGAGTTATTAAATCCTATGTGCGCGAAGCAAATGAAATTAAAAGATGGAAAGAACTCAGCCAGGAATTTCTTCGTAAGAATATGAACCTGGTTCGCATTCAATCTCTTATCATGCCGATTTTAACTATAATAACGGGTATCTCAATAATCGTTGTAATTTGGGTTGGCGGCACCAAAGTTATTAATAATGAAATGAATCTTGGTGAGATGGCTGCTTTTGTAATGTACTTATCAATATTAATCTGGCCGGTTATAGCTTTTGGTTGGGTAATGAATATTATCCAGCAAGCAGAAGCAAGCATGAAAAGATTAAATAAAATTCTTAATGAACCTTATGAAATTCAGGATTCATCTTCAACGGATTTATCTATTAAAGAACTAAAAGGTGAAATTAATTTAAGAAATGTTTCCTTCAAATATTTAGATTCATTACCGGATGTTTTAAAAGATGTTAATCTCAAAATCCCAGTTGGATCAACGCTTGCGATTGTTGGACATACCGGTTCCGGTAAAACAAGCCTGATTAATTTAATACCAAGACTTTATGATGTTACAGCTGGAGAAATTTTTATTGATGGTAAAAATGTAAAGGATATTCCACTTGATGTTTTGAGAACTAACGTCGCTGTGGTTCAGCAGGAATCATTTTTATTCTCGGACTCAGTTTATGGAAACCTATCATACGGTTTACGCGATACTGATAAACAAAGAGTTGAAGATGTCTCTCGTATTGCAAACTTTGATAAAGATGTTCATTCCTTTCCAAATGGATATGATACGGTAGTTGGAGAGAGAGGTATTACATTCTCGGGCGGACAGAAACAAAGAGCATCTTTAGCACGAGCATTAGCTACAAATCCTAAAATATTAATTCTGGATGATTCATTTTCGGCTGTTGATACTCATACAGAAGAAGAAATTTTAAAGAACTTAAAAGAGTTTATGAAGAACAGAACAAGCATAATTATCAGTCACAGGATTTCTACGGTAAAAGATGCTGATAAAATCGTTGTTCTTGAGAGCGGAAAAATTGCAGAGCAAGGTACGCATGATCAATTAGTTTCATTAAATGGTCTATATGCTGAATTGCACTTCAAACAATTATTAGAAAAAGAACTTGAAGAATTGAACTGATGGCTGACCACAAACAAGACGACGAAATACTAGGTAAAGCATACGACTCAAAGTTGATGAAAAGGCTTCTTACTTACATTAAGCCCTACAAGAAGTATGTTATCATTGCAATATTGCTGAATGTTTTTGTTGCTGCTCTTGGTCCGCTTCGTCCATATCTAACCAAAATAGCGATTGATGACTATATTGTTCACGCTAACTATAATGGGTTGATGATAATCGCTATGTTGCTTTTTGCCTCACTTATACTTCAAGCGGTTGTTCAATATTTTCTAACTTATTATACTCAATATCTTGGGCAAAGAACACTTTACGATATCCGTACACAAATCTTTGAACACACGCAAAAACTTGCATTAAAGTATTTTGATAGAACGCCAATTGGACGGATTGTAACTCGAACTACAAATGATGTTGAATCATTAAGCGAATTATTTTCATCCGGAATTGTTATGGTTTTCAGTGATGTTTTTATCATCATCTGGATTTTAGTATTTATGTTCTCGATGGATATTCCGCTTTCGCTCGTTACTCTCTCTGTTTTGCCTGTTCTTATTTACGGAACATTTCTGTTTAGAAAAAAAGTCAGGGAAACTTACCGCGATGTACGATTTCATCTTGCAAGATTGAATTCTTATATGCAGGAGCATGTAACAGGGATGAGCGTTGTTCAGATTTTTAGAAAAGAAAAAGATGAATTAAAAAAGTTTTCTGGTATTAATGCTGATCATCGGGAAGCAAATATTAAATCCATTTTTTATTATGCGCTTTTCTTTCCCGGAGTTGAATTATTGAGTTCAATTGCAATCGCGTTAATTATTTGGTACGGTGGTGGAGAAGTTGTACAGAAGAGTGTTGGGATTGGCGATCTTTTTGCGTTTATTCAATTTACAGAAATGTTTTTCCGACCGATTCGTGATCTTTCTGAAAAGTATAATATAATGCAAACCTCTATGGCTTCATCTGAAAGAATCTTTAAACTTTTGGATAACGATACATTTATTAAAAATCCTGAAAATCCGATTAAGCTAAATGGAGTTAATGGTAATATCCAGTTTAAAGATGTCTGGTTTGCTTATGACGATGAGAATTATGTTCTAAAAAATATCAACTTCAGTATAAATCCTGGGGAAACGGTTGCAATTGTCGGACATACCGGTGCAGGAAAATCAACCTTAATAAATATTCTTACAAGATTTTATGATATTAATAAAGGCTCAGTTTTATTGGATGGAATTGATATCCGAAAAGTTGATAAACGAGATTTAAGAAAATATATTTCAATTGTTTTACAGGATGTTTTTCTTTTTTCCGGTACGGTTGAATCAAACATCAACATGGATAATGATGAAATCAGTTTAGAAAAGATAATGCATTCCGCTAAGACTGTTGGTGCTGATAAATTTATTTCAAACTTGCCAAACAAGTATTCTGAAGAGGTTAAAGAACGTGGTGCAACGTTAAGCGTTGGCCAGAAACAATTAATTTCTTTTGCACGTGCTTTAGCTTATGATCCAAAAATCTTAATTTTGGATGAAGCAACTTCAAGTATTGATACTGAGACAGAGCAATTGATTCAATCTGCAATTGAAAAACTTCTTGTTGGAAGAACAGCAATTGTAATTGCTCATCGTCTTTCAACTATACAGAATGCAGACAAGATAATTGTATTGCACAAAGGTGAAATAAGAGAAATTGGGAATCACCAGGAATTGCTTGCTAAACGCGGTATTTATTATAAATTGTATCAGCTTCAATATAAAGATCAGGAATTAGTTAGTTCAAAATAATCGCTAATCATTATTGGAGAATTATTATGGATGGAATTAAGTTCAATACCCTTGCCCGCCACATTTACGAGGAGGAAAGAAAATATCCTGAAGCAACAGGAGAACTTTCTGATCTACTGCATGACCTTTCATTGGCCGCAAAAGTAATTTCCCTGGAAGTTAATAAAGCCGGGCTTGTTGATATACTTGGTTTTACCGGTGATGAAAATGTTCATGGTGAAAAGGTTAAGAAGCTGGATATTTTTGCTAATGATATGATGATTAAAGCGATGGATCATGGCGGTCATCTTTGCGTAATGGCTTCAGAAGAAGAAGAAGATATAATCCACATTCCACCTGAGTTTTATATTGGAAAGTATGTGCTGTTGTTTGATCCTTTAGACGGATCTTCAAACATTGATGCTAACGTAAGCATTGGAACTATCTTTTCAATTTATAAAAGAGTTTCTCCTGAAGGCGGGCCAGGAACAATGGAAGATTGCTTACAGCCAGGGAAAAATCAATTAGCGGCAGGCTATATAATTTATGGTTCAAGTACGATCTTTGTCTATACTGTCGGTAATGGTGTTCATGGTTTTACTCTCGATCCTTCTTTTGGTGAATTTATTCTTTCGCATAAGGATATTAAAACTCCCAGGAAATCAAAAATATACAGCATAAACGAAGGCAACTATCTTTATTGGCATCCAGGTCTAAAAAAATATATTAAGTGGCTTCAGGAGGAAGATAAATCAACCAACAGACCATATTCATCTCGTTACATTGGTTCAATGGTTTCTGATATTCACCGAAATCTTTTATACGGCGGAATATATATGTACCCGGCCGATTCAAGAAACCCGAATGGAAAATTAAGATTGATGTATGAGTGCAATCCTATGGCATTTATAGTTGAGCAAGCCGGCGGCAGAGCAACAAATGGAAAACAAAGAATGTTAGAAGTTCAACCAACTTCGCTCCACCAGCGTACACCTGTTTTTATTGGAAGCGAAGAAGATGTTTTGCTTGTTGAAAAGTTTATGCGAGAGTATGATCCGATTGAAGTTAAGTAAAGGCCTTGGAAAACCCCTCTTTAAAAGAGAGGGGTCATTAAAGCTATTTAACCTTACTCAATTCTTCATCAAGTTTTTTTGCAAGATCAGCTTTTGAAATTCCCTCATAATTTAATCTTTGAAGTTTTTAATAAAATTATCGGTGCGTCGCCTTCACCATTCAAATATTTAAATAAACAATAAGATAACCTGTTTCTGTCACTTGGGGTCGGAATATATTCCTTAAACTTTTCTACCATCGTATAAACTTTAGATACGAGTGAATCTTCAGGAGCCTTTTTTACTTTTGGAGGAGGTAACGTAGACATATTAATCCTTATAAAATTTCTATGGTAAAATTAGCCACTTAATTAAAAAGTTCAAATCAAATTATGGATATAACTTGAGGAAATGATAAATTTGGCATAATTATTTTGTAAGGATTTACTTGACAATCGAAGAATTGCCGAAATTTAAAAAAATACTTATTATCAGGCTTAGCTCGCTGGGAGATATTCTGCTTACGACACCATTTATTCGCTCGATCAAAAATCAGTTTCCGGGAATCGAAATAGATTTTGTTTTACGTGAACAATATTCTGATGTGTTAAAACTAAATCCTTACGTAAACAAAGTATTCAGCTTTAGCAGGATTAAAAACGATAATTCTGAAAAACTTAAAGAGATTAAAAATTCTAAGTACGATCTGGTTATAGATCTTCAAAATAATCTTCGATCAAAAAAATTAGTTTCTAAGATTAAAACTCAGTCTGTAAGTTTTTCAAAAAACAGCTGGAAGAAATTTTTATTGGTCAATTTCAAGATCAATAATCTAAAAGATGCACCTCAAATTCCCGTTAGATATGCCCAAACAATTACAGGTTTGAAATTGGATGAGAAAGGCTTAGATCTTTTTACAGATAAAAGCCCTTCTGCCGAACTTAATCAAAAAGAAAATTTAATCGGATTTTGTCCAGGTGCAAGACATTTTACAAAACGCTGGCTCAAAGAATATTTTATAGAACTTGGTAAAAAGTTAACTGCAAATGGTTATACTATTGTGCTATTTGGCGGAAAGATTGATAAAGAAATTTGTGCAGAACTGGCTAATGAAATTCGCGGAGCCATCAATTTATTCAACAGTGATGACGTTCTTCAAACATCAGCAGATATGAAGTTGTGTAAAGTTATCATTTGCAATGATTCCGGTTTGATGCATGTTGCTTCATCGGTTGGGACTAAAGTAGTAACGATTTTTGGCTCATCTGTAAAAGAGTTTGGATTTACACCTTACAATTGCACAAATTTAATCTTAGAAAACAATTTATTAACTTGTCGCCCGTGTTCGCACATTGGAAGAAGCAGTTGTCCTAAAAAGCATTTTGATTGTATGCAATTAATCAAACCTCAATCTGTTTTTGAAAAAGTAATATCATTCATAAACGATAAATGAAAATTATTTTCTACATATTTTATAATTATTTGGTATTGCCGATTCTTTACGCTGTACTTCGGTTTGGAGGATTGTTTAATAAAAAAATTCATAAAGGAATAATTGGTAGAAAAAGAGTATATGAAGAATTAATTTTAAATGCTTCTTCAATCAACAAAAACAAGAAACTAATCTGGTTCCATTCATCATCACTTGGAGAGTTTGAACAGGCAAAGCCTATCATCGAACAGCTTAAAAAGGAAAAGAATGTAAATGTACTTATTACCTTTTTTTCCCCTTCCGGATATGAAAACTCAAAAAAATATCCTTATGCTGATCTAATTTCTTATATCCCGTTTGATACAAAATCAAATGCAGAAAAGTTTATTTCGATTACAAATCCAACACTTGCAGTTATTATGAGATACGATGTATGGCCTAATATTGTTACCTCGCTAAGCAAAAGAAATATTCCTATTTATTTAGTTGATGCAACTCTAAGACATAATTCCCCAAGAAAATATCCCATACTAAAATCTTTTCACAAAATCCTATTTGGATATTTTACCAGAATTTTAACAGTCTCGGCATCGGATGCAAATGAATTTAAATCCTTTGACTTAGTCGAAGATAAAATTAGAGCTGTCGGCGATACCAGATTTGACAGAGTTTATCAGCGAAGCTTGTTAGCAAGGAATAAAAATTTGATTAACGAAAATATTATAAAGAATAGAAAAATTTTTGTTGCAGGCAGCACCTGGGAACAGGATGAAGAAGTTATATTCCCTGCTTTATTAAAACTTGCAGAGATGGATGATAGCATAATTATAATAATTGCTCCACACGAACCCACCTTACTCCGACTGGAAAAAATTGAAAATGAATTTTCGGGCAAATTAAATACGATACGCTTTTCGCATTTAAATAATTATTCGAATGAACGGATTATAATTGTTGACTCAATTGGAATACTACTGATGCTTTATACTTATGCAGATGTTGCTTATGTTGGCGGCGGTTTCAAGCAAAATATACACAACGTACTTGAGGCTGCTGTTTATGGGACACCGGTATTGTTTGGGCCAAAGATTAAAAATTCGCAGGAAGCAATAAGACTTACAGAAATTGGTGGTGGAATTATTGTAAATAATAAAAGGCAAGCTTATAGAAATCTGAGGAAATTGTTTTTAGATAATACTTTAAGAAATGAGACGGGAAAAATTTCAGCATCTTATGTTCAATCAAACATTGGAGCTACTAAAAAAATTCTGGATGCAATTTATAAAGTCATTTAAGATATCATATATATCTTTCCAATAAAACATTTAAATGATGTTTCTCATGTCCTGCAGTCATATACATTAAAGCTAATACAGTAACTTCATAACCGCTGGCTATTCCTCTATTGTTCAAAACAGATTTATCAAAACTTCCAAATAGGAGAATATTTGATTCACGTACCAGTCGATACTCATAAATCAAATCAAATAATTGTCTTTTATTAAAAAAGCCGTTTTTCACATAAATGTCCTGATCCATCCCTGGCAGTGGTTTGGTTTCTCCACGCGCAATAGCCAATGCACGATAGGCAAATATTCTCTCAACATCCATCATATGCCCAACAACTTCTTTAACTGTCCATTTTCCTTCCGCATATTTATAATTGCCTTTGCTTTCGGAAAAAGAATTTAAAATGTTTTGCGACTCTAAATTCTGTTCAAAAAGAATTCTAAAAATATCGTCCCCTTTTATAAGATCAATATAACCTTGATAATATTCGTTATAATCTCCTTTAGCGGGTCGCATAAATCCTCCACCTGAAAATTAGTTAATAATTATTCCCATATATCAATTTTAAACTCACCTTTTGAATTTGCTACTGCCCTCATCATACTAACTGTATTAAAAGGCATTTCAAAATTTCCATCTTTATCTAAGGCTACTACTCCCCCGCTTCCTTCTGGTAATCTCTTATAGATCAATTCATCACAAGCTTGCTTGAGTGTATATCCCTTATATTCCATAAGAGCAGATATATTAAAAGCAATTGTATTTCGGATAAACAATTCACCAATTCCCGTAGCCGATACGCCGCAAGTATTATTGTTAGCGTAAGTTCCTGCATTAATTAACGGCGAATCACCAACTCTGCCGGGCATTTTGTTTTGTCTTCCACCTGTTGAAGTTCCTGCAGTTATATTTCCATATTGATCGAGTGCAACACAACCAACTGTCTCACCTTGTTGTTTGATGTTTGATTTAAGCCATTTTTGATATCCAGTTGAATCATGGAAATAAGAGTTAGGCACAATCTCAACACCTAATTGAATTCCTAAATCATCTGCACCCTTGCCTGCAAAAAGTACATGTGGAGTTTTTTCCATAACCAATCTTGCCAGCGAAATTGGATTCTTTATTATGGTAACTCCAGCAACAGCGCCACTGGAAAGATCTTTTCCTTCCATAATTGAGGCATCAAGTTCATGCTTTCCTTCTAATGTAAATACAGCGCCTCTTCCGGAATTGAAAAGAATATTATTTTCTAAATAATTAATTACTTTTTCAACTGCGTCGATACTTGTACCACCGTTTGCTAAAATATTTTTTCCAATATTAAGTGCTTCAGTTAATGAGTTGATATACTGCTGTTTTAATTCTTCTGGGGAGTCCTTTGGAAAATCTCCGGCGCCACCGTGAATTACAATTGTATATTTCCCCATTATTTGGTTGGGCAACAATATTTCACAATTAATAGAAATGAATAGTATTAAAGAAAATATTATTATTACAGTGCGGTTAAAAATTATGTACAAAATAATCTCCTTTTTAATAAAAAATAGCCGGCAATGAACACTTGTAACTTAATAATTTTTCCATTCATTTTCTTCTTTCTTAACACTTCACCGCATTTTTCTGTCTCACTCAAACCGGATAAAGAAAATCATTATGAACATCAAATCTATTTTATTAAGCAAAACTGGCACACTGCTATTGTTCTAAAAATTGATGAGCTGGATTCTGTTTTATTTAAAGTTTATAATTCTTTTGATGAATTTAATCTGGTTGATATTGGCTGGGGTGATGAGGAGTTTTATCAATATCCTGGATTCGATTCAGGTTTAGCATTTAAAGCCTTGTTTTACGCTACACCAAGTACTTTAAGAGTTGAAGGAATAAATCTTACTAAAGAAGATTATTTTGAGTTGTCCGAAATTGTAATAGAGGTTACTGTTTCTGATGAGCAATTCAAAAATATATGTTCTTTCATAAATCAAACCTTCCACACAAACGATGCAGGTGAATCATCAATTTTAAGCCAAAAAGCAGAAGAAAAAATTATCTTCTACAAGGCTAACGGTTCTTATCACTTATTTAATACATGCAATACATGGTTGGCAAAAGGATTGAAGGAATCGGGACTTGAAATTGAAGATAATATCATACTAACTGAACAATTGTTTAACGAACTTGCTAAAATAGGAACGGTCATAAAATCAAATTAACTTGTATGACCAGAAAATACTTTCAAGCCTACAATCCCAACTATAATTAAAAAGATAAAAAAGATTCTCACAAGTTCTTTCGACTCGTTAAATAGAATCATTCCAAGAACTGCTGTCCCGACAGCACCGATGCCTGTCCAAATCGCATAAGCAGTTCCAACCGGAAGCTGCTTAACTGCGTAAGCTAAACCGGCCATAGAAATTATCATGCACACAACTGTGAAGACTGAAGGCCAAAGTTTCGTAAAACCTTCAGTGTATTTTAAACCGATTGCCCAACCGACTTCAAACAAACCTGCTACGAATAACACCAACCAGTACATACTATTCTGCTTTCCCTTCAGATAATTCATTACTTAAACGTGTTGCCTTGTAAAGATCCTGTATGGCCTCCATCATTCCAAGTGCACTTACAGAGACTGTTCTGTTGGCTTCTGTGGTAAAAATAAAATTACTCGGCAGGCTTTCTATATTTCCATCAAAGGCAAGGCCAACAATTTCGGCATTTTTATTTATTACTGCACTTCCGGAATTTCCTCCTACGATATCGTTTGTACTTATAAAATTCAATGGAGTTGATGGATCAAATTCATTTGGTAAATCTTCAAAATATTTTGGAAGTTGGAATGGAAATTTTTTATCAAAAGAGTAATAGCGATCCAGTGCACCATAAAAAGTTGTTTTGATGGGTGCCAGGGTTCCATTGTAATCATATCCTTTTACAATCCCATCTGCAATACGCAATGTTCCAGTTGCATCAGGTGGAATTTCATCGCCAAAAACTTTATAGAGTGCTTCGCCAAGCATTTGATTTAGAATTTCTTCTTTATCAACTCGTGCTTGATTCTCCGATTGCATTTGCTTTAATTCATCTTGTAAATTTAGTACATAATAAATAAACGGATCACTTGAATTTAGAATCTTTTCAAACCCGGCATCAGCCAGCAACAGTAATTTTTCCTTCGAAGTAAAATTAGATTTTGATAATAAATCTTCAGCTGCTTGTTCTGTTGATTTCTCACCAATCAATTCTTTCATCAATTTATGATCTGCAGAAAGATTATTCTTTAAAATGTTTAGTTGCACAATTAACAATTTATCCTGCAGTTCTTTGTTAAAATCTTTTGGAAATAACCTAGCAGTAAGTGAATCATATTTTTCTTTAGTGATATCATTTCCCTTTAACTGTTTAGCATAGTTAACTAAACTTCTAGCCATTGTTAAATATTGCGGCGAATAGAAATTACTTATTGTATATGCATAAATTTTCTGAGCATCTTTTCTTGCTTGATTTCGAGAATCTTCCAACTCTTTCCATATATGTCCGTATTTTTCTCTTAGCTCAAGGTTATTATCAACTGATTCTCTAAAATTCTTTTCAAAATCTTTTTTGCGAGCAATTAAAAAAGGATCAAGCAAAGCTTTATAAGTTCCGGAATAAACTTTAAGCGCATTACCAATTGAATATAGCCTGGCAATCAATTTGAAATCCTCAGCGTTTGATTCTTTGACCATCGTTTCATAAATGCCATACATCTCTTTAAACATTCCAACTACCATCGGATATTGAATATCTCTGGCATACTCAATTTGCGCCATTGTAAAAATTCTATCTGTACCTCCAGGATTCCCAACAACAAATACCGGTTGATCTTCAACTACACCTTCATTACTCCAGCTGAAATAATAATCTGTTTTAATTGGTTGACCATTTTCGTACGCACGAAGGAAAGCACAATCCAATCCATAACGCGGATAAGTGAAATTATCAGGATCACCGCCAAGTTTTGCAACAAACAGCTCTGGTACAAATACCAAACGAATATCTTCATAAACTTTGTATCCATACAATGAATACCTACCTCCGTTATAAAGAGAAACAACTTTAAATGTTAGCTCTGGATGTACTTGTGAGTTTTCTTCTTTTAATTTATCTATCACCGAATCACGAATTGCAATTTTATCAGCGTCGATATTAACTGCATCCATTGCAAACTGAATTTCTTTTGTTACATCTTTTATAATAATTAATTGTTCTACTTTAAGATTTGGAATCGTTCGTTCTTCTTCAAAAGATTCTGCATAAAACCCATCTTTTAAAATATTTTCGCTGTCTTTTTGAATTCCGGGAAGATTACCACGTACGCAATGATGGTTAGTCATTATCAATCCATCTTCCGAAACGAATGAAGCTGAACAACCACCGTCAAATCTTAACGCACTCTTTTGAAATTTTTCCAGTAACTCTTTTGAGGGTTTAAATCCATATTCTTTTTCAAAATAATCGAGAGGTGGATTTTCAAACGTCCACATTTTACCCATATCAAACTTTTGCGCTTTAACCGTATCGGGATTGATGCCGTAATAAGTTTGTGCAAATGAAATTCTACTTATTAGAATAACGGATAAAAGAAGAATATAAGATTTGACTTTGCTACTCATTTTCTTTTCCAAATTGATATTAAACTAGACGCAAATTAAATATTACTAACGTGATTTAGAAACCACTGATCATTTCTATTAAATCTGTTATATTTAACTTGACTTAAACAAATGGTTTACTCAAAATGAACATCCAGATAATCGGCACAAAGAAGTGTAAGGAAACACAAAAGGCAGAGCGTTACTTTAAAGATAGAAGAATTCCATTTCACTTTAGAGATTTAACTGAAAAAGGATTAACTAAAGGTGAGTTTGAAAATATATCCCGAATTATTCCAATGGACGACTTGATTGATAGAGAAAGCAAAAGATTTAAAGATCGCGGGATGCAGTTTATGGTTTTTGATATTGAAGAAGAATTGTTAGCCGATCCTTTATTATTAAAAACTCCGATTGTAAGAAATGATAGATTGGCTATAGTTGGTTATCAACCTGAAGTTTGGAAGGAATGGATTGAAAAAAAATGAAGGTCATTGCGATACCGGCTTATAAGAAGAAGCAATCTGCCAAACAGTTTAAAGATTGTGTTTATCATTCCATTTAATCTAATTATTGACATTTTAGAGTGAACATTTACCACTTAATCGTCATCACACATTGTTGTTATTAAAGCCCGTTTCCTTTATTTTTTCACACCGATTTTGAGCATAGCATTTCAATCAATTTTATTATTCCAAGGGAATGTTTTTATTAGAATCGTTGTTTTTGTAAAGAAAATAAAGTTTTTATCAGACAGTACAGTAATTGACAATTAGTTTCTGAATATCTGAGTAAGAATATAAAAAGAAGCTGAAACGAGTTCAGCTTGAAATTTAAAAGGAAATTTTTATGAGTGATGATATTAAAAGAGATACTAAAGTTGAGGAAGTAGAAACCCGCGAGTGGCTTTATTCACTTGATTGGGTTTTGGAACACGGTGGACCGGAAAGAGTTGTTGAACTGCTTCACCAATTACAGATTCGTGCTCACAAAGCGGGAGTTGAAATTCCATTTACTGCAAACACTCCTTACATAAATACAATACCAAGAGAAAAACAACCGCCATTCCCGGGTGATCGCGAGATTGAAAGAAGAATAAAAAGTCTTATCCGTTGGAATGCAATGGCAATGGTTGTAAAAGCCAACAAGCTGGAAAATGGAATTGGCGGACATATTTCTACCTACGCTTCTGCCGCAACTTTGTACGAAATTGGTTTCAATCATTTCTTCCGCGGCAAGGGCGATGGTTACGAAGGCGACCAGATTTATTTTCAGGGACACGCTTCTCCCGGAATTTACGCCCGCGCTTATCTTGAGGGAAGAATCACAAAAGAGCAATTGGAAAATTTTAGAAGGGATTTAAATCCAAATGGCGGTTTAACATCTTATCCGCATCCTTTCTTAATGCCAAACTTCTGGGAGTTCCCAACTGTATCAATGGGACTTGGTCCGATTATGGCAATTTACCAGGCAAGATTTAACAGATATTTGGAAGACCGCGGATTAAAAAAACCCGGTGGACACGTTTGGGCTTTTCTTGGCGATGGTGAAACTGATGAACCGGAAGCTTTAGGTGCAATAACTCTTGCTTCGCGTGAGAAACTTGATAATTTAATTTTTGTAATCAATGCAAACCTTCAAAGATTGGATGGACCTGTTCGCGGCAACGGAAAAATTATTCAGGAACTTGAAGCCGCTTTTCGTGGTGCGGGATGGAATGTTATAAAAGTTATTTGGGGTGAGGATTGGGATTCGCTTTTAGATAAAGATACAGATGGCAAACTTGTAAAACGTATGGGCGAGGTTGTTGATGGCGAGTATCAAAAGTATTCTGTTGAAGGCGGAGATTATATCAGAACGAATTTCTTTGGTAAAGATCCTGATTTATTAAAGTTGGTTGAAAAGATGAGCGACGAACAATTACGTAAAATGAAACGCGGAGGTCACGATCCTGAAAAAGTTTATGCAGCGTTTAAATCCGCTGTTGATAATGTTGGCAAGCCGACTGTGATTATCGCAAAGACAATCAAAGGTTACGGTCTTGGTGAAAGCGGTGAAGGAAAAAACATCACACATCAGCAGAAGAAATTGAATGAAGATGAGATGAAAGAATTTAGAAGCCGTTTTGGCATCGCAATTTCCGATGATGATATTACAAGCGAACCATTTTTTAAACCGGATGAAGATAGTCAAGAAATACAATATCTTAAAAAACGCAGGGCAGAACTTGGCGGATATGTTCCATCACGCAAAACAGATGTAAGCCCGATTAAAACTCCGCCTGAATCTCTGTTTGAAGAATTTTACAAAGGGACAGAAGGAAGAGAAGTTTCTTCAACAATGGTGTTTGTAAGAATTCTTGCAAAGCTTTTAAAAGATAAAGAAATTGGAAAGTATATTGTTCCTATCGTTCCGGATGAAGCTCGTACATTTGGAATGGAAGCACTTTTTAGACAGGTTGGAATTTACTCACACTCTGGCCAGCTTTATGAACCTGTAGATAAAGATTCTCTTCTTTATTACAAAGAAGCAAAAGATGGGCAAATTCTTGAAGAAGGAATTAATGAAGCTGGTTCAATGTCATCCTTTATCGCTGCCGGAACATCTTACAACACACACGGAATAAATATGATTCCTTTCTTCATATACTACTCAATGTTTGGATTGCAAAGAGTTGGTGATTTGGTTTGGGCTGCCGGTGATATTGGTGCGAAAGGATTTTTACTGGGCGGTACTGCGGGAAGAACAACACTTAATGGTGAAGGTTTGCAGCATCAGGATGGACACAGCCATTTGCTTGCTTATCCGGTTCCAAATCTTGTTGCTTACGATCCTGCATTTGCTTATGAACTTGCTATAATTATTCGTAATGGAATAAAGAGAATGTATGAAGATCAGGAGAACATTTTCTACTACATTACATTGATGAATGAAAATTATGCAATGCCTGAAATGCCAACAGGTGTTGAAAACGGGATTCTTAAAGGAATGTATAAATTCCAGCCATCTGGTAAAAAGAATTTTAAACTTTGTGCTCAGTTATTTGGAAGCGGAACAATTCTTAATGAAGTTATTAAAGCAGCAAAGATTCTTGAAGAAAATTACAAAGTTGCAGCAGATGTTTGGAGTGTTACAAGTTATAAAGAGTTAAGACGTGATGCAGTTGAAGTTGAACGATGGAATATGTTGAACCCGACTGAGAAGCCAAAACTAACTTACATTGAAAAAATGCTAGAAAAAGAAGAGGGTGTTTTTGTTGCAACATCAGATTATGTTAAAGCACTTCCCGATTCTGTTTCTAAGTGGTTCCCACGAAGATTGTATTCACTTGGGACTGATGGATTTGGAAGAAGCGAATCACGTGAGGCACTTCGTGATTTTTTTGAAGTGGATGCAAAGCATATTGTATTTGCAACATTAACAGCATTATTTAAGGAAGGAAAAATTCAGGATAAAGATTTGGATAAAGCTGCAAAAGAACTCGGCATAAATCCAAATAAACGTAATCCGATGAATACTTAAGAAATAAAACATAGTTACACGGAGAAACACAGAGAAGTCACAGAGAACCACAGAGATGTTATTTGAGGATATTACTAAAATAATAATTGGTTGTGCTATCAATGTTCACAAAGAATTAGGACCAGGATTATTAGAATCTGCTTATGAAGAGTGTTTGTATTATGAGTTAATTAAGGCTGGATTAAAAGCTGAAAGACAAAAAGCAATTCCTATCATTTATAAAGAGATTAAACTTGATTGTGGTTATCGTGCAGATTTAATTGTTGAAGACAAAGTTGTTATTGAGTTAAAAACAGTTGATGAATTTAATCCAGTACATGAAGCGCAAATTCTCACTTACCTGAAATTTGCTAAAAAGAAACTTGGGTTATTAATTAATTTTAATGTGTTAAGATTAAAAGATGGAATAAAAAGATATATTTTATAACTCCGTGGTTCTCAGTGTAAGAACTTTTTTGAGTAAAGAAACCCGGAAAGAAAATCAGGATTTTATAATGGCAACAGAATTTAAATTACCCGAACTTGGCGAAAACATCGAAGCGGCTGATGTGGTTGCTGTTCTTGTCAAAGAAGGAGATACGATAATAAAAGATCAGGCAATTTTAGAAATTGAAACTGATAAAGCTACCATCGAAGTTCCGTCAACTGTTGAAGGAAAAATTACCAGGCTCTTGATTAAAGTTGGTGATAAAGTAAAAGTTGGTGAAACGATTATGCTTCTTGAAGATGGTGGAAACACCGGGATTATTGTTGAGAGCAAGAGTAAGATTAAAAAAGATAACAAGACTACCGAAGTAAAAACTGAGCCGGAAGTTGAATACAAAGCTGCACAATCAACTATATCATCGAGTAAAAAAGGCATTATAGAT
This sequence comes from uncultured Ignavibacteriaceae bacterium, assembly GCA_963698205.1. GTDB lineage: Bacteria > Bacteroidota > Ignavibacteria > Ignavibacteriales > Ignavibacteriaceae > IGN3. The sequence continues at coordinate 110,404 of CAVOPZ010000007.1, forward strand.
TTTCATCTTCCCGAGCTTGGAGAAAATATTGAAGCTGCAGATGTTCTTAATGTTTTAGTAAAAGTTGGAGATATGATTGCAGCCGATCAAGCTATACTTGAAATTGAAACAGACAAAGCTACAATTGAAGTACCATCATCTGTTGCCGGAAAAGTGGTTGAAGTGTTAATTAAGTCTGGGGACAAAGCAAAAGTCGGGCAAGTAATTATTAAAGTTGAATCATCTACTGTTGAATCTTTAAAAACAAAAATAGAGAATAAAGAAGAAACTAAAGCAACCGTAAAACAAGAAGAGAAAAAAGTGACTGTTTTTGTTCCAGTCGGAGAACATCCCTCAAACCAAACAATTGAATTAGATAATCAGCCGCCAATATTAAAAGGTGCCGCACCTGCCGCTCCTTCTGTGAGAAGAATTGCACGTGAGATTGGTGTTGATATTAATAAAGTTCCAGGTACAGGCTTAAACGGCAGAATATCTATGGATGATGTAAAAGCATACTCCAAGAAATTACACGAATCTTATTCACAAGGCGCCAGAACGGGATTAAACATTAAATCCGAGTCACTTCCCGACTTCACCAAGTTTGGTGTAATTAAAAAAGCTGAGATGACAAACATTCGCAAGAAAACTGCAGATCATCTAACATATGCCTGGGCAACGATTCCACATGTTACTCAGTTTGATAAAGCTGATATAACTTTATTTGAAAAGACACGAAAAGAATTAAACAAAAATTCTGAAGTGAAATTAACGGTCACTGCAATTCTTGTTAAGATAATTGTTGAAGCATTAAAGAAATTTCCTCAATTCAATTCAAGCATTGATATGGAGAAGAAGGAAATTATTTACAAAGAATATTTCAATCTAGGAGTTGCCGTTGATACTGAATTCGGTTTGATTGTTCCCGTAATAAAAAATGTTGATAATAAAACTCTTGCAGAAATTTCCTTTGAGATGAATACGTTGGCAGAAAAAGCCCGCAATAAAAAAATTGGATTGGATGATTTACAAGGTGGTTGTTTTACTATTTCCAATCTTGGTGGAATTGGCGGAACATATTTTACTCCAATTGTAAATTCCCCTGAGGTTGCGATACTTGGGGTTTCTCGAGGAAATTATGAACCGGTCTGGAATGGATCTGGAGTATTTGAACCAAGATTAATACTTCCATTATCATTGTCTTATGATCACAGAATAATTGATGGCGCTGATGCGATTAGATTTTTGAGATTCGTGGTTGAAGCATTAGAAAACCCCTTAAAACTACTTTGGTAAATTATAATTGTTCAATTGCTTTATTGTTACATTGTCAATAAAACAGTAGGACCATGAAACAATAAAAAAATGAGTAACTAAAACATTATGAATGAAAAAATAAAACTAACAGTAATCGGTGGCGGACCCGGCGGATATGCTGCGGCATTTTTAGCCGCTGATCTTGGAATGGAAGTAACTCTTATCGATTTGGATAAGAATCCCGGCGGCGTTTGTCTTTACCGAGGATGTATTCCTTCCAAAGCATTGCTTCATGTTGCAAAACTAATCCACGAAGCTGAAGAAGCGAAGAATTGGGGAATTGAATTCGGTGCACCAAAGATTGATATCAACAGACTACGTGACTTCAAAAATAATGTAGTAGATAAATTGACGAGCGGACTTGGACAGGTTTCCAAACAAAGAAAAATAAATTTCATTCAAGGCAGAGCAAGCTTTATCAACTCATCAACATTGAAAATTGAAAAAATTGATGGACAAACAATTGAACATATTTTTGAAAAAGCAATCATCGCAACCGGATCTGTCATCGCAACAATTCCAGCATTAAATATTCAATCCAAAAGATTACTTAACTCAACATCAGCGCTTGATCTCCCGGAAATTCCTAAATCACTTTTAGTTGTTGGCGGCGGATACATTGGACTCGAACTTGGCTCTGTTTATGAAGCACTCGGCACAAAAGTTTCTGTTGTTGAAATGATGTCCGGAATTTTACCCGGCGCTGATCGTGATCTTGTGAATTATCTTTCAATTCGAATTAAAAAATCTTTTGCTGAGGTTATGACTAACAGCAAAGTACTGGAAATGAAAGAAGTTAAAGATGGAATTAGTGTTAAGATTCAGAATGATAAAGGAGAAGTTGCAGATAAGGTTTATGATTATGTTTTAATGTCTATCGGTAGAAAACCGGAAACACGCGGACTTGGATTAGAAAACACAAAAGTTAGTTTAACAGATCGCGGCTGGATAAAAGTTAATAAACAATTACAGACTACTGATCCAGATATTTTTGCAATTGGTGATATTGCGGGTGAACCAATGCTTGCACACAAAGCTTCGCACGAAGGAAGAACGGCAGTTGAGTTTATTGCTGGACACAAAGTGGCATTTGAACCGCTTGCAATTCCTGCCGTTGTGTTTACTGATCCTGAAATTGCCTGGGCTGGAATAACAGAAGAGCAGGCAAAAAAAGAAGGAATCAAATACGAAGTAGCAAAATTTCCCTGGGCTGCAAGCGGCAGAGCTGTTACACTTGATAGAAATGACGGCGTAACAAAATTAATTATTGATCCCGAAACACAACGATTAATTGGAATTGGGATTTGTGGTCCCGGTGCCGGCGAATTAATTGCAGAAGGTGTGCTCGCAATTGAAATGGGAGCCAACGTTACAGATTTGAAATTAACAATTCATCCTCATCCGACTTTATCTGAAACAATTATGGAAGCGGCAGAAGTTTTCTTTGGACAAAGCTCGCATATTTATAAGCCGAAGAGATAAGGTTTAATGCTCCTTTTTAAAGCAGACATACCCAATTCTTTCAAGGAATTGGGTATGCAAATTTAAATATTTTATAATAAGCTTAATCCATCTTCAATTCTATTTCTTGCCGCCAATCCAAAAGCATAGTTTTATTAAGAGCAAGAACACCTTCTTTTGTAACTCCGGAAGGAGCAGGTATGAGTTCATTAAGCCTATCAAAAGCAATACTTCTGTTTTCCGGACTTATCAGCTGGATTATATGCCACAGCGAGAGAGATTCTTTCCTAGTCATTAATGAAAAAATAGTTCCAACTGATGGATCATTTATGCCGCTGAAATTTTGAAGCAAACTAACTAGCTGTGGTGAAGAATCTGATGGATATGGAATTGCATACCTGCCTTTTGAAATCAGGCAATCAAAGTTTTTGGGAACATAAGAATCAAAATCCTTTATGTTAACTATTACCCACCCACTTTCTACCGTAATATTACATTCTCCATTATCCTCAACATGTAATCTGAATGCGCCACCTTTGTACAACTCTGTGAATTTTGCCAATGGAGTTAAGACTGTTAAAACATCAGACGCATCACCTTCAAATTTTCTGATCTGACCTTTATCCAGCCTTATCTGGTTGCTGTTTTTGGTTCTGCTAATGTTAGATGAATTATCTATAAGTAATCTGCCAAGTTCCGGAATCATAATAGTAACCGATGAATTTCCGTCAGTTTCGATCGTGCTTTCCGAATCGAAACCATCTGCTTTGCTTATAGCGTTATTGTTTAGTGTAGGTTTACCGGAAAATTGAATTACTTCCCAGCCACTACTGGACGAAATAAAAAAGTAAGCAGCAATAATCGCTGCCAATCCTAAGACACCATAAGCAATTTTTTTTATTATCTCGAAATTAAATTTAAACTTCTTTTTAGGTTTGATCACCTCTATTTCAGCACTAGCAGACTTTTCCTCAGGGATTCCTTCATTCCCCTTTTCTTGCTTTTCCTTTTCAGCAAACGCAGCAGCAATTTTTTCCTGTTCGTTCTGCTCTCGAATTTTCTCATCCATTATGTAAGAAAATATGCCTTTACGTACTTCCGGAGAAGGCTGAATTTCAGGTATTAATTTTAACAATCTTTCCTTGAGGATATTTTCAGCTTTAAGCGAAGGATCACTTTCAATCAACTTGGTAATGGCAATTTCCAGATGTAAAAGAATCTGATCCTTTTTCATTCCCAGTAGATCAGAAATTTCTTCGATGCTATAACCTTCAATTTTATTTAGAACGAATATCATCCTTTCCTGATCTGGTAAAGCAATTATGTATTTATCAAGCATATCTTTTGAATCAAGTTCATGTAAATCCGGTTTATCTTTTTTATGAATTTGATTTTTTGAACGAAGAGAGTTAACAGTTTGATAAACGGTAATTGCACTTAGCCATTTGAGAAAGGAAGAATCACTGCGGACAAGATTGATTTTTTTCCAGGCTTCGATGAAAGTTTCTTTTGTAATTGTTTCAGCCAATGGCTTGTTTGCAGTTAGGCGTAAAGCAAATGCATAAATCTTTCCAAGGTTCATCTGGAATAATTGTTCGATCGCAGCATTGTTTCCCTGCTTAGCATTTTCAATTAGCGATCTTACAAATTTATTATCTGAACTCACTGTTTTACTCCGGCTTTATTTTAGGTAGCACAGCAAAATTAGTCTAACTATAATTAAATATCTACTTTGTTCTGATTTATTAATTGTATTGTAAGCACTTTTTCTAATTCAGCAGTGGAATTTACAGGCTGACTACAGGCATAATCACGACAAACAAAAAATGTCGTGTAATTATCTTTCATTTTCATATCATTTGTAAAAGGAAACAACTTCTTAAAATTTTGAGATTCATTACCAGTTTTAAGTATAACAACTTTGTTTGGATTATAAATGCTTCTTATAAGATTCAATCCATTAATTGTATTGCTGTTATTTTGATTATCTACAATTACAATTTCTGTTGATGAAGAAAATAGAAAATCCAATCCGCACATTAACATAGAAAATGCAGAAGGAGATTCGAATATATGACTGGAAAAATATTTAACAAGTTCAGATGCTTTCTTTTCAAAACCAGCCTCAGCGGTAAACCTGGCTAATCTGATAAGATTTAATAAAGCAATAGAATTGCCCGAAGGAATAGCTCCATCATAAATATCTTTTTGTCTTGTAATAAGTTCTTCGTTGTTTGTTGATGTGAAATAGAATCCGCCATTTTGCTCATCCCAAAATTCTTTTATTAAGATTTCATTTAAATCAGACGCCCGTTCTAGATATTTAATTTCAAATGTTGTTTCGTATAAGTCTATTAAAGCGTTTATCATAAAAGCGTAATCATCTATATGTGCGGGTAAACCGGCTTCACCATCACGGAAGCGATGAATCAAGTTTCCATCTTTGCCCGTTAAATATTTTTCGATGAAAGAATATGCTCTTACTGCAGCTTGAGAGTATTGTTCATCACCAAAAGCTTGTGATGCTCTGGCGAGAGCGGAAATCATTAAACCATTCCAATCGGATAAAATCTTATCATCCTTATATGGATGAATTCTTTTCTCACGATAATTAAATAGTTTTTTACGAATTGATTCAAGTTTTTTTGAAAAGCTGTCTTCGCCAAGCTCAAAATCCTCGGCAAGTTTTTTGGTAGATTGTTTCAAGTGAAGAATATTTGTTCCCGGCATCATTCCTTTTGATTCATCAATCCAATTACCATCATCAGCAATATTAAAAACTTTTACTGCAAAATCAGATTCTTCTTTTTCCAGCACATTTCTTAACTCATCAGCATCCCACAAATAGAATTTCCCTTCTTCACCTTCGCTATCGGCATCTTCGGCAGAGTAAAATCCACCTTCGGGATTAGTCATATCTCTTAAAACATATTCTAAAATTTCTTTAGCGGTTTTTTTGTAGAAATTATTCTTTGTTGCCAGATAAGTTTCCGTATAAGCCATAACTAACATCGCCTGGTCATATAACATTTTTTCGAAGTGTGGTACAAGCCAATGCTGATCCGTTGAATAACGCGCAAATCCAAATCCAATGTGATCGTAAATTCCGCCTTGTCTCATTTGAGTTAAAGTTTTTTCGACCATCGCAAGTGCTTTTGATTCATTTTTTCGTTTCCAATATCGCAAAAGAAACATAAGATTATGCGGTGAAGGAAATTTAGGTGCATTGCCAAATCCGCCATCAGTTTCATCAAATCTTTTTCTTAACTCATCATAAGCTTTATCTAAAACTGATTCATCAATCTCGGTAGAATCTGAAATAAAATTCCGCCTACTCAATGATAAAGCAATCTCATCTGCAGATTTTAGAACTTCTTCTTTTTTATTTAGCCAAACTTCTTTAAGTCTTGGTACTAATTCAATCATACCAATTCTATTAAACCGGTTATGTTTTGGAAAATATGTTCCTGCGAAGAATGGTTTTTTATCAGGAGTCATTACTACAGTTAAGGGCCAACCTCCGCTGCCAGTAATCATCTGACAAACGGACATATAAATTCCATCAATATCCGGACGCTCTTCACGATCAACTTTAATTGAAATGAATGCATCATTCATAAGCTTTGCTACTTCAATATCTTCAAATGATTCCTTTTCCATTACATGGCACCAGTGACAAGTTGAATATCCTATTGAAAGAAAGATTGGTTTATCTTCAATTCTAGCCTTTTCAAACGCTTCACTACTCCAGGGAAACCAATTTACAGGATTGTGAGAATGCTGAAGTAAGTAAGGGCTTTTTTCGTTTATAAGTTTGTTAGTGTAATTCATAATTCTTTCCTGATGAACCTTTTAGCTTGAAGAACATTAAGGGTTAAGCGAATTTTACAGGGAAACATAAGCAATAATAGTAAAGATACCCATTCAATTTCAGTTGTTAAAATTGCTCTTTTTTGATAAGTTACTACACGTTTTTAACATATTTAATAAACAAAAAATTCATAAATGATATGGAAAAAAAGAGCGATCTATTTCTTCCGGCAGTAATAATAGGTGTTAGCTTTATCATTGGTGTTGTTTTTTTTACCAATGCCTGGAAATCAAATCAACAAGCTAACCAAACTATTAGTGTTACCGGATCGGCAAAAAAAGAAATTGTTTCAGATCTTGGCTTTCTTCGCGGAACGATTTCAGTTCAATCATCAACTTCGGAAAGCGCATATTCTGAGTTGAACAGACAAAAACCAATTCTTGTTTCTTATCTTGAAAAGAAGGGCTTTCCCAAAGACAAAATTGAGTTTTTCACAATAAACAGTTTTCCTGTTTATGAAATGAGTGATCAGGGCTATCAAACGGGAAGAGTGATCGGCTATGTTTATAACCAAAGAATTGAAATTCAATCAACTGATGTCCAAAAAATCAAAGAACTCTCACTTGATATAACCTCGCTGATTGAAAAAGGTGTTAGCTTTAACGTAGAGCAGCCGGAATATCATTACACAAAATTAGCTGATTTAAAAATTGAAATTCAAGCTGCTGCAGCAAAAGATGCAATGATAAGAGCACAAAAAATTGCTGAGGCCACAGATAGAGATCTTGGACCAATGCGCAGTGCAAGAATGGGTGTTCTTCAGATTACACCAAAATTCTCCAACGCAATTTCAGATTATGGAGTAAATGATCTCAGCTCTATCGAAAAAGAAATTATCGGAGTTGTAAATGCTTCTTTTGAAATTGAGTAAAAAAGTTTTTTCGTTCACAAATTGATAATATAATTATGACAAAACCTCAGATTTGGGTTTCAGCCTTTTTATTTTTATTTATTGTTCTGTTTATGATTGGTCGCTTAACCAGGGAAGAAGAGCCGATGCGTGATTTATCTGGAATGGAGAACTCCCCGATGGGCGAACAAACAAATGCTGAACTTACCGGCGATAAATTAATTATGTCTTTTGGATGCGTAAATTGTCACGGAGCTGATCTTGCTGGAACAAACTCTGGACCTTCACTAAAAGGTTTAAAACAATTTTGGGGCAGTAGAGATGATCTTATTAACTATCTTCGCAATCCAAATTCATTTATGGACTCAGATAGATTTAAGGAGTACAGAGCGAAATATCCAAACGGAATAATGCCATCTTATGGAAATAAAAATGTTAAAGATTTAGGGAAGATTGCAGATTATTTGCTTACGCAATAAATATCAGAATATTTAAAAATAAAAACCCGATTCAGTTTTTTGAATCGGGTTTTTTGTTTTATCTAAAAATTAAGCTACTGTTATTTCTTTTTCAGCGTAAACATCCTGAATAATATTTAATAATTTAACACCTTCAGCCATTGGGCGTTGGAAAGCTTTACGACCTGAGATAAGTCCCATGCCACCTGCACGTTTGTTTATAACTGCAGTTCTGGCTGCTTCAGCAAAATCGTTTTCACCGGAAGCACCGCCGCTGTTTATCAATCCTGCACGACCCATATAATTATTAATAACCTGATAGCGGGTAAGATCAATCGGGTGATCAGTTGATAAATCAGTATAAACTTTTTTATGAGTTTTACCGTAACCTTTTAACGAGTTATAACCACCGTTATTTTCAGGTAGTTTTTGTTTAATAATATCAGCTTCGATTGTTACACCAAGATGGTTCGCCTGTCCTGATAAATCAGCAGAAACATGGTAATCTTTATCAGATTTGAAAGCAGGATTTCTTAAGTAGCACCATAAAACTGTTGCCATCCCAAGTTCGTGTGCATATTGGAATGCTTCACTAACCTCAATTATTTGTCCTGCGCTCTCTTCTGAACCAAAATAAATTGTGGCACCAACTGCAGCCGCACCCAGATCATAAGCTTGTTCAACACCGGCAAACATTATCTGGTCAAATTTGTTTGGAAAAGTCAGAAGCTCGTTATGATTAATCTTGACAATAAAAGGAATTTTTGGAGCATATTTTCTTGCTGTCATTCCAAGAACACCGAGAGTAGATGCAACTGCATTACACCCGCCTTCAATTGCCAGCTTTACAATGTTTTCCGGATCAAAGTAAATCGGATTAGGTGCAAATGATGCGCCGGCGCTGTGCTCAATTCCCTGATCAACCGGAAGAATAGAAACATACCCTGTTCCTGCCAGTCTGCCCGTTTGGAAGATCCACTGAAGGTTTTTTAATACGTTAATATTTCTGTCTGTTTGTGCAAATATCCTATCTACAAAATCAGGTCCTGGTAAATGTAGTTGTTCTTTTGGGAATTTTGCTTTGTATGATAACAAAGAATCGGCTTCCCTACCTAACAATTCTTTAATATTATTTAACATTATGGCTCCGTTTATTAAGTGATTTATATAAGTTGTTCATATTTGTTATGCTAAAATAAGATAAGCGGTAAAGTAATTCAATTTAAATCTCAGTCAAGAAAAAATTAAGTGTTTAAAAAAGAAAAACCCGGTTAGTTCCGGGCTTAATTGGATGGATGATAAATTCTTCTTAGTTCATCATCTGATTATCTAATCCTGCAATCTTTATCTCTTCAACTTTGATTTTTGAAACGCCTTTTCGAAGAAAACCAAGTTCCAAAGCTGCAGCTTTAGACAGATCAAGATCTCTACCGTGGATATAAGGACCTCTATCGTTTATCCTTACAACAACTGAATTATTGTTTTTTAGGTTCGTAATCTTTAATAATGTTCCAAATTTTAATGATTTATGGGCTGCAGTAAAGGCCATTTGATCGTAAATTTCACCATTTGCTGTCTTCTGACCGTGGAATCCTGGGCCGTACCATGAAGCCTTCATTGTTCCTTTATCTATAAACTTCACTAAAGTACGATCGGCAGTTACTGTTTCCTCTTCAATAGATGCCACTTTTTCAGCAAAAGCCGGCTCAGTCATTTTATCTTCGTTTACAACCAGTGTAAAACCAACCAGCGCAACCAAAATCAAAATAAATAATATCTTTGCTAATGATCTCAATAAAACCTCTTTTTAATTAAACATATCGGATTGCTGAAACAAATTTAACTCAGGACTTTAAACCTCACAAGAGTTAATATGGATATGAAAGTGGTCATTGAGATATTCAATCATTCGACTTTATAAGTATTAAAGTTGGAAATTGTTCAACAAAAAGTCTAACTTTAAATTTAAATCGTGAACTAAGTTTTAAGATATTGGCACTTTTATTATTTAAGTTTGTATAAGGCTCTAAAATCGGAGAAAAATATGAAATCGACCCAGAAGAGAGGAATAATTTTCCTAATAGCAGTTTTTAGTAACATCCTTATTAATAGGCGGATCGGCCCGTATGCCGTTAACTAATGTTGATGATAACTTTTATCTTTCTAACTATTCGACTTTTGCACCTGGAGATGTTGCTAAACTTAATCTTTACTCCTATAGCCAAAGTAGCAAAAAATTTGCCTTCAAACTCTTAAAGATTGATGACCCGGTTAGGTTTTTCTCTCTTCTGGATCAGAACAACAGCCGTTACGCTTTTGATATTTGGGGAAAGGATAAAGCGCTGCTATTAAAATATACAAGCCTAATTAAAGAATGGGATTACAAACCTTCCGCCAAAAACAACTATAGCTCTGGCGAGATAAGCATTGGCAAGATTGATGAACCGGGAATTTATATTGTTCAAGCAATCCGTAATGATAAGGTTGGGTATTGTGCAGTTGTGGTAACCAACTATGCGATGGTTTATAAGAATAATCAGAAAGAGGTTTTGGCCTTTATTGCTGATGCAAAAACCGGTGAATTTGCTAAAAAGGCTAGATTCGATTTTTATCAGAAAGGAAAGCAAATTGGCAGCAAGATTGTGGATAAAGAGGGACTATTATTTACAGTTCTGTCCGAGTTTAAGGGAATTGAGAATTCTAGTATTCAGCTATTCGGGTATTCCGGTGATGAAGTAATATTGAGTGATCCATACTTTTACTTTAACCAGAGCCAAAATGAATATCTGACAGCTTACATTTATACCCAACAGCCGGTTTACAGACCTGGACAAGAGGTAAACTTTAAAGCGATCTTTAGAAACAAAAAAGGAAATGAAATCTTAAATGCGCCGGATTTAAAATTTTCAGTTTCAGTTAAATCTCCTAAAAACAAAGAAGTTTATTCCGGTGAAGCAACCACAAATGAATTTGGTTCTCTTTCTGCGAGTTTTATGTTAGATGGAGAAGCAGATCTTGGTTACTACTCAATCCTGCTTACTAAGGATGGAATGAGTTATCATGGTTCATTTACAGTTGAGGAATACAAAAAACCCGAGTATAAAGTAAATGTAACAACCGATAAAAATCAGTATGCAAACGGAGATAAGATTGCAGCCACAGTTTCGGCGGATTACTATTTTGGTTCTCCAGTTAAAGAGGCTTCAGTTCAAATAAGTATCTACAGACAAAACTACTGGCGTCCCTGGTGGTATTGGAGTGAATGGTCCTGGTTCTATAAAGGTTTTCATAATGAAAGATATTTTAGCAGACAACAGGAATTGATTCATCAGGAATCAGGAGTTTTGAACGAAAATGGAAAGTTAGAGTTTAGTTATAAAGTTGAGTCGGACAAGAATTACGATTATCAATATATTATTTCAGCTCAGGTAACTGATGCTTCCAGAAGAGCAATAACCGGCTCAACACAAGCTTTTGTTACCCGGGGTTCGTTTACAATTTCAACATCGCCGGATAAATGGTTCTTTCAGCAAGGGAAAGATGTAAAGATAAAAGTTAACGCTTCAGATTTTTCTGATAAACCGGTACAAACAGATTTTAGAGTAATCATTAATTATCCGGATGATCCTAAAAGCATGCGGATGAAATCCTTTAGCGATACTCTATTCGCAATGACAAACGAAGCAGGTTCTGCAGTTGTTACTTTTAAGCCAAAGAATGATAGAGTTGGATATTATAACTATCGCATTATCGCTTTTGATGAAAAAGAAAGAGAGATAGAAGCAACCAGTTCTTTCTACATCGGAGATTATAATGATTATTATTATCACCGAACAAGTGCAGGACTTGAAATCTTAACAGATAAAGATTCGTATGAAAAAGGTGATTCGCTAATTGCTTATGTATTTTTGCCAGATCCAAACCAGGAATTACTACTTACTTATGAAACTGATAAAATTTTATCATACAAAAAGTTAAAGCCGGAAAATAACAGTTTTGAAATACGTGAAAAGCTAACTGATAAATTTTCCCCAAGCTTTAATATTTCTATCAGCTTTATAAAAGATAGGATGCTGTATCAAACAACAAAGCTTGTTGGGGTTTTAGCTAAAGATAAATTCTTAAACATCACATTAAATCCATCTAAAGAAATCTACAAACCTGGCGAGCAAGCTGAGTATGAAGTTGTTGTAAAAGATTATCTCGGTAATCCTGTTAAGAATACAGAAGTTTCTTTTGGAATTATTGATGAAAGCATTTATGCAATTAAAGAAGATGAAACTCAGCCGATAGAAACATTTTTCTATTCACCGCAATATTCGTATTTGCCGACGTACAATTCCTTGCAATCAGGTTATTTTAGTTCTTACAGCAGACCGGCTACATATATCGATAAAAATTATTTTTCTTACAAAGAAGATGATGCAAAACATAAAGGTGAACTTTATGGTAAGATTACAATTGAAAATGAAGAATCAATTCCGGAAGGTTTGTTTGTAATCTTAACAGGAGAAAGATATTACTACACAGCAAAAGTAGATTCGCTTGGAAATTATAAGTTCGAAAATGTAGCTGCAGGAAATTATCAATTATTCATCTCTGCAGGAATGGGTGGAATGCTTCTGATTGATGACATAAAAATTTCTGGTGAAAAAAAATATAATTTCACTATTAAAGAAAATCAGAAGCAGCAGATAGATGAGATGATTGCGCAAAGTACGGGTGGACTTCAAGCAGGAACTGTTGATGGTGATGCGACAAATAGTTTGCGAGTTGGAAGAAATGAAATGCCTGTTGTAAGTGAAATGGTGATGGCTGATGGCAAGATGATGAAGGAATCAAAAGATAAATCTGCCTATGTTCAGGCAGATGTACGAACAAACTTTGTTGATGCTTTAATTTGGAAAGCACACGTTGTTACAGATGAAGACGGTAAAGCAAAAGTAGAATTTAAAATCCCTGATAACTTAACAACCTGGCGAACAACTGTAAGAGGAATTACAAAGAATACGGATGTTGGACAAAAAGTTAACAAGTTTATCAGCAGAAAAGATTTGCTTGTACGAATGGAAACTCCGCGTTTCTTTAGACAGGATGACGAAGTTGTGATTTCAACAATCGTGCATAATTATCTTTCATCTGCAAAGACAACTAAAATTGAGTTTGCTTCTGATAAGCTGAAACTTGTTGGTTCAAAGATTAATTCAAAAGGATTTGAGAATGCAAAGTTTACATCAAAGAAAATTTATGAGATTGAAATTCCGGCAAACTCAGAGTTAAGAATTGATTGGAAATGTGAAAGTTGATTATCCAACTGGTGAAGCAACATTAAAAGCATCTGCATTAACGAATGAAGAATCTGACGCGATGGAAGTTAAAGTCCAGATCATACCAAACGGAGTTAAAGTTATTGAGCCTTTGGTTGCTGATTATTCCAACGACAAGGTGAATGAATATCTTGAATTTTCCATTCCAAGTGATGTTGATTTGCGAAGTGCAAGTTTTTCATTCACGCTAAATCCATCTTTAGCAGGAACAATTCTAAAATCTCTTGATGATCTTGCCGGTTATCCTTACGGATGCGTTGAACAGACAATGAGCAGATTTCTTCCAACTATAATTGTTGCAAATACGTTTAAGGAAATTAATGCTCCTCTAAAATCTCAAACTATTGAGGAACTTCCTAAATACGTTGATGCCGGACTGAAGCGACTTTATGACCATCAACATTCTGATGGCGGCTGGGGCTGGTGGACGAATGATCAAACTCATCCTTATATGACTGCGTATGTGATTTATGGTTTAAGTTTAGCTCGTGAAGCTGGTTATGACATAAATGAAAATGTTTTTTATAATGGACTGAATAATCTTAAGAGCCAGATTACAAATGCAAAATCTGATATCGATGAAACAACTTTATCTTATATGATTTATTCATTAAGCACTGCGATGAAAAATCAAAGCTATGATAATGATAATTATGTTGAGATAATTAATATTCTTCTTCGCAAAGATTTAAAATCATACCCACTTTCTTTACTAGCCATTTCATTAAAGAATATGAAGGAAACTCAAAAAGCAAATGATGTTGCTGCAAGATTAAAGAAACAGGTTAGTGAAGAAAAATCATTTGCTTTCTGGGGCGGTGAGGAATGGCATTACAGATGGCAGAATGATAATGTGCAGGGAACAGCATTTGCAGTAAAAGCTTTGCTAAATATTGAAGGAAATTCTGATTTGATTTCCAAAGCAATAAATTGGCTGATGAAAAAGAAACAGGGTTATTCGTGGAGATCAACGCAGGAAACTTCTATTGTGTTGTTCGCACTGACTGATTATCTAAAAATTACAAAAGAACTTGATCCTGATTATAATGTAAAAGTATTTCTTAATGGAAAAGAAGTTGCACAAAAAGATTTTAACAGCAGTGATATTTATAAAGAGTCACCATCTTTCAAGTTCACGAATACTGATTTGAAAAAAGGAAAGAATGTTGTAAGAATTGAAAAATCTGGTAAAGGCAAATTGTATTTCTCCGGCATCAACGAATTCTTTACAGAAAATTTATCGGATATAAAACACGATAATGGATTTAAGATAAGAAGAGAATATTATGTCCTTGAAACCGGGGAGAAAGACGGACACATTATTTACTTTAAGAAAAAGTTTGATGGATCTGTTACAAGCGGACAGGATATTTTTGTTAAAACTTTTGTTGAATCCAAATCTGCTGACCTTGATTACTTTATACTTGAAGATATGCTCCCATCCGGATTTGAAGTTGTTAAGGATATGGATAAATATTTTATAGATGGCGAAAACAATTACCAGAATTATTACGATTACTATTATGATTATATGCCGCCGTGGCGCTGGCATTATGCTGATCGTGAATACCGTGATGAAAAAGTTGCATTCTTTGTAACAAGCTGCCAGAGTAAAATGGAATTTTCATACATCATCAAAGCACAAATTCCCGGTGAGTATAAAATTATGCCTGCACAGGGCTACTTAATGTACTATCCCGAGCTAAATGGTTTTAGCGAGGTTGTGAATATTAAAATTGAAGATGTGAAGTAGTTTCTCTGCGACTTGGCGTCTTTGCGTGAAAGTTCTTTCCTCACGCAGAGACGCAAAGCCGCTAAGATTATTTTAAAAGTATCATCTTCTTAGTTTCAACAAAGTCCCCGGCTTGAAGTTTGTAGAAGTAAATTCCAGAGCTTAATTGTACATTGTTCATTGTAAATTGTACATTGTATGTCCCTGCCGGTTTTTCCTCATTAACAAGGGTTGCAACTTCTCTTCCAAGAACATCATAAACTTTAAGTGTTACAAATTGTGTACTGCTTATTGCATACTGAATGCTGGTGCTTGGATTAAATGGGTTTGGGTAGTTTTGTAGTAATGAATATCTATCAGAGATGTAACTCACTTCTTCTTTAACTGATACAATTTCATTGAATTTATTTACCATAATATAGCTTATTAAATCCTCGGCCAGCATTTGATTCATATAATATAACGGGAAACTAAGAGTTATAGTTTTATAATCAGCCCCAAGATATTCTACTCCTACCGGCTTTCCTTTAAGACTTCCCTGTGTTGTGGTACTATCAAATAGCGTCTCAAAGGAGTAAATATTATTTCCACTTGTTGAAGCATTTATACTTTCAATTTGCTTGAGGTGATATTCATCAGCGGGATTTGTTTTCAATGAATCAATAAAGATATTATTATATCCTGTTTCTGTCTGATCAGCACCGATGAACAGCGCGAAAAACTTGAATACAGCTTCTTTAATTTTTAGATAATCATAGATAAAATCACCCGGACCAAAAATTACCGGATTTCCAGATGCATGCTCAAAAGCTTTTCCTGGTCTGTACCCCGCATAAAGGAAGTTTCCTCCATAATTTAGATATTTCATAATTTGATCTTTAAAATGGAAAGGTGCTTCTACATCAAGATCATTTCCGTGCCATAGAACAGTTGAGAAAGCGCCAAGATCTGCTAATCCTATACTTCCCTCAGTTATTAAATCATATTCTTCTCTTTTAAAATTTGAAAGAAGTCCATTATAAAAATTATCTACTTGCTCATCAGTTGGATTCATCAGAGAGCCATCACCATCAGCCGTTTCATCAACTATCAGCACTCCCTGATCTAATGAAACAACTCTTGAACGTATGGTTGTATTATTTTCACTTTCGTTAAGCTGGTTATCAACTGCTGTTACAGTATAATAGTAGTATACTCCATTAGCTGCATTAATATCCAAATAAAGAGTATCTGTGTAAACCGAGGAATTTTGTTTATCACCCAGATCTCCTTCTATTTCAGACCGGTATATATTATATCCCATCAGATCAAACTCAAGGTTTGGATTCCAGCAAAGCTCTACCTGATGCCATTGCGGAGTTACTGTAAATCCGGATGGTGGAAGAGGAAGCTGCAGCGGTATTGCATTTCTTTCAACAATTATGCTCTCATTTCCGGAATTATCATATACGGAAACTCCAACAAAGTATGTTGTTCCTTCTGTTAATCCATTAATTATATAAACTGTATCGATGGTGCTGAAGGAACTATCATAAACTCCTGTTGCAGTTCCAATATAAATTTTATAACCATCCACATCAGGTTCCAGGTTTGGGCTCCAGCCTAACGCAAGAGAGTTTCCATCTCCGCCGTCCATTAATCTATAATTTTTAACCATGGCTGGAAGAACAATCTGTGATAGTAAAGTTGCACATGATGATTTAATAACTTCAGCACAGTACTCCATGCTGTAATTGTCTATGATATCTGCCGGAGAATGGTAATAAGGGCTAAAATCTCTCTCCTCAAAATAAACCGATGGAAAACCCAACTGCCAGAATGAATGGCTATCTGAACCAGAACTGTTCGGGCTTCCAATATGTGGTGTAATAAGTGAATAAGTTTGAGTACAATTAATTGCCAGCTCTCTTAAATATTCAAATCCCGTGTAATAATTAATATCAACAAAACTATTAGCAAGAGGACTGTAAGTATGACTAATCATATCGTGGTTAATCATTATACTAATATCCATCCCGGAATTAAATGCTTTAAGTGCATAGTTTTTACTTCCCCACAAACCATATTCTTCAGCTCCAAATGTTATAAACTTGATAGTTGATTCCGGTTGATAATTTTTCTCTTTCAATACTCTTGCAATTTCAAGTACTGCTGAAGTACCACTTGCATTATCATCTGCACCGGGTGCAAATATTAAAGGATCACCTGATGAGTATGAATCGTGATGCCCGCCCACTATATTTATTTTATCAGGAGAATAAATGCCAGGCAATGTTGCTACAACATTTTTCTGCCAAGTGCCGCTGTATTCAAATGAATCAATTACTACATCTGTATAACCCCAGCGGAGAAACTGCGCTTTTATCCAACCGGCTACAGAGTCTCTAGTAGATGCAAAGAGAAAACGTGTTTCAAAATTTTGTAAGCTTTGGATTATATATCTCACACTATCAGGATTAACAGCAGATACAATTTGTGCGATAGTACTATCATTTAACACAAAATCAGTTTGAGGAAAAGCAAACTTTACATTTTTAAATAGATTGACTCCATTTAATTCAACAATGCTTATGCTCTTTTTTATCAAATCTGAAATACTCAGATTCAAATTTTTTACGATAATATTTCCATCATCTTTGAATAAGATCTGTTCACCAGCTATCTCACTACCAATATCATTTTGATTTATTGATGAAAGAAGATAATATCTATCATTAGTCTGTTTACTCATCCAGGATTCTGAAATTAATATTAAGTTCTTCAATCTCGTTCAGTTTTGATTTGACAAGCAAAGTAATCAACGATTCATCCGTAAAATGTAATACAGGAATTTTAAGTTCTTCAAGTTTATTAAGTTTTGAATTATCTGTGAGAGGAATTTCAACAAGATATTCCGGACCGCTTTGGGCAAGAACACTAACTGAAATTAAAATAAAAAAGGTAATTAGAGTAACACGAATAATCATTTTCAGCCTCATATAAATATTATAATTCTGTTTTTAGAAGTTTATTTTGAAAATAAGTTGTTGACTTCAGGCTTACAAACAAACTTGATACGAGATGAGCCTTAGTTATGTTTGAAAAACTATTCCACACTAACATTTACCATAAATGGATCTAAGTATGTAACTAACTTAGTTAATCACACCCGGAAATGTCAAAATATTTTTTGGTCCCTTAAAAAAAGCCCCGAATAAATCAGGGCCTAACTTAATGACTAATAACTTAATGCGATCCTTCCTTGAGTGTCATTTTGCACTATTTTATCAAAATCATCTTCTTTGTATCAAAATAATTACCTGCTTGCAAACGATAGAAATAAACTCCTGATGCTGGATGCTTGATACTGGATTCTGGTCCGCCTTTGGCGGAAAATTCAACATTGTACGAACCAGCTGGCTTCTCTTCATTAACAAGAGTTGCCACTTCTCTTCCAAGTAAATCATAAACTTTAAGTGTTACAAATTGCGTACTGCTTATTGCATACTGAATGCTGGTGCTTGGATTAAATGGGTTTGGATAGTTTTGTTGCAATAAAAATTCTTTTGGTTGTGTAAAGTTATTTTCTTCATCTTCAATAGAAGTTAGACATCACTGTTTATAGTTCTTGAGTAACAGAGTGTCTGTTCCGTATATACCCCTATAATAGTAACTTCCAACATCGTTATTTCAATGAATCAAAAAAACCGACCGTATCAATGGTATCCCATTCTTGTAAAACAAAAACTCGCCCCATGGAGGCAAATCGTTTACAAACCAAGTCTAAGAATTTTGTATGATTTAGATAAATGTTTTGATCAGTATCCACAATTAATATAATATAGTAAATATTTCAAACTCTCCTAAATTGACTAGATCACCTTCCAATATCGTTACATCATATGTATTGGCTGTTTTGTAAATTGTACCATAGTTGTAAAGATTTTTACATCTGATGTATCCTCCAAATGTATCAGTAAATGAATCTAGGATGCCAAGTAGAACCTCCATCGTGAGTAGTAATAACAATGGAAACATGGTTCCATTCCATTCCACCTACCGCCAACAACTACCCCATTAATTGAATCAAGAAAATCAAGGTCATTGAAATCGTAATCAGAATTTTGAAAAACCACACTCCAATTTAGTCCACCATCAATTGTGTGTAATATTTTTCCGTATTCTGAGATTGTAATTCCCTCGTATAAATTTGTAAAAAATAACCCCATCGAGATTTTCATTATAAATTTGGCTGATATTCCAGGTTAGGCCTGCATTTGAGGTCTTTCCGAATATCCCATCGTTTCCAACAATGTATGAATGAGTTGTATCAAGAAAATTGATATCATTAACTTGGTTTGTAATCCCTAAATTTTGAGTTTGCCAATTCATACCGCTATTATAAGTTTTTATAAGTCGACCAGATCCTACAGCATATCCATAATTATTATCTATAAAAAACACCTTATTAATATTATCATAAATATCATTTTGCATTGAATTCCACGAGTTTCCAAAATCAGCAGAGATTTGAATTGTGCTACTTTGTCCAACTACACAAAGAGAATTGGAATCTATTCTTGAAGTTCCCCATAATGGATTCATTTGTTTATAAGATTGTATATCCCAATGTATTCCAGCATCAGTGGTTTTAAGAATTACTCCATTTAATCCATAATTTATACCATCACTGCCAACAGCGATGCCAATGTCTGAATTGAGAAAGCAAACATCAGATAATTGAAATGGTGGATTTGTAGAAACCCAAGTTGATCCCCCATCTGTTGTTTTCAATATAATATTTGAACCAACAATGTAGAAATTGTTTGAATCAATGGTTGTAATAGAATAGAACTCTCTGCCGGTGCCAAGATAATCGGCATACCAACTTTTTCCTCCGTCAGACGTTCTTGATAAAACATTCCTCTCGCCCACAGCAATACCATGATTTACATCGGAAAAAGAGATGTCGCTATACGCAGATGTAGTTACCCATTGAACTATTTCCCAGTGTAACCCACCATCAGAAGTTTTTAACATTAATCCATTATATCCGACAGCAAAACCGTGGTTAAAATCATAAAAATAAACTGAAGTAAGAGGTTGGGGAATTCCACCGGTCTGTTGATTCCAATTTGTTCCCCCATCAGTAGTTCGAAGAATAATCCCATAGGACCAATCGTCATTACTCCCTACGACAATTCCATTTAGAGAATCTCTAAAGAAAAACAGAAAGAAAGTGATTCGTAGTTCCACTAAATTGATTAACCCAATTTACTCCTCCATCTGTTGTTTTTTGAATTACTCCATAATATCCAACAATCCATCCAATATTAGAATTAACAAAATAAGTTTCTTTATAAAAGTGATTTTCAGAAGTTGGATTTTGTAAATACCAACCATCTTGAGGATTGGCTATGAAATGAAATTGTTAAAAGGAAAGCGAGAACTAAAACTATCTTTTTCATAAAAGCCCCTTAATGAAAAGTGAATAAAATTTCCTACACAAAAAAGGGAAAGAAAATCTTAAATGCAAGAGCGGGAGTAAGTAAAAAATTTAAATGTCTTTTAATTTTTACTCTTAATCCCGCTCTTACTCGTAATCTATTTAATAAGCGTCATCTTTTTTGTTGCGTTAAAGTTTTCACTTTCTATCTTATAAAAATAAATTCCTGATGAAAGTCCCGAAGAATTGAACATCATTTCGTGATATCCTTCTTCCATTTCTCCATTAAATATTTCAGCTACTTTTTCACCAAGTGTGTTGTAAACTGAAAGAGTTAAATTTGTCTTAACAGGTAATGCAAACTTAATCTTTGTACTCGGGTTAAATGGATTTGGATAATTCTGATATAAAGCAAAATCTTTTGGTGCCGATACTTCAACTTCAATTTCATTGCTGTAACTAAAGGTTCCATCAAAATCTGTTTGCTTTAATCTGTAAAGATATTTACCCGGTTTATTATTCTTATCCGTAAATGAATAGAATGTTCTTTCCGTGGTCGTACCTTTACCATTTACAAATCCTTGATTAGTCCAATTGCTGACTGCTGACTGCGGACTGCGGACTTTTCTTTCAACCTGGAATCCATTATTGTTTGTTTCCGTTGCTGTGCTCCAGTTAAGGACAACATTTTCATCAACCATTTCTGCATTGAATGAAACAAGTTCAACAGGAACTGCATTATCAATTGTCATTGTAATCGGAACAACAACTAATGTATGGACAGGATCATTTGTTGTGATTTCCATATCCATCGTGTAATCGCCGAGTTCCAATCCTTCGGTATTAATCATCAATCCAATATTTACTGAATTACCAGAATAAATTGTTCCGACTGTAATTATTAAGTATTAACCATTCTGGATCAGCAGCAATTTGAACTGCCAAATTATTTTGCAGATAAGCTGCATTATAGGCAATCTGAAGTCCATCATCACCTGCGCCACTTTCAATCCCAACTGTAGCGCTTGTTAATGTTGCATTTAGATTGTTGTAATAGAACATAATTCTGTCGTTGGATTTAAGAACCATCTGGAAAGTAAGTGAACCGGTTCCGGAATATTTCTGCCAGTTAGTAAACTGGATTGTAAACTTATCAGGTTCACTTAAGTAATGAACTGTTCCCTGAGTTCTTCCATCGAGATCATCCCAGAAAGGTGCAATAATATTATTCGGTGCGTCACCAGAAGGAATAGTTTCGTTAGTATAATAAGAGGATGTTAAAGTGGTAAAGCTCAAGAATCCATTGGTGCTTAGATAAATATTACTGTAATTAGCTCCATAATATTTAAAATCAAATCCGATAGGGATTGCATTAGTATAACCATCATCAAGTGTCCCTATCCAGCTTGTAATCCTTACGGCATTTGGATTTGCAGCAATATCGGTCCAAACATAATCAGGTCCATTAGGTTCATTGCTGTCTTTCCATCTGTACCCAAAGTTATCCGGACCACCTGAACCTTTAAAGCTATAGCCTAAATCATTACGCGGAAAATCTTTTTTATCTTCGCCTCTTCCTTCAAATTTATCATTAACTCCGGTTAATACAACCTGAACATTATCCGGGAAGGTGCTGTTAGTTAATTCGATTGAATAATCCAAAGTTGAGTTTTGTGTAGATGTGTTTGATATAACAAGATTTTCTGTAAATGATGTATCAGGAACAGAAAAACAGTGCATTGAATCAACACTAAGCGAAACTAATGGTGCAAAAAGCGTTAGTCCTGTAGGAACGTTTGACATAACAGATTTATTATTCCACATATCCAAAGCCTTTGCCGCAAAATAATACGTGGTGTTAAAATCTAATCCATCTATTTCAAATGATCTCGGTGTTCCTGCACTATCAGAAACTCCGGTAAACATTCTTTGAGATGCGTTGTTAAAATCAGCATCGTTTATGATTGGATTTATTGAATATCTTAAATCATAAGAAGTAACTCCTCCAAAAGTTGAATCATAAGGCGCTGTCCATAGTAATGTAATTGAGTTAGAAGTTGCATCACCAGCGCTCAAATCTGTAATCTGATCAGGAGGAGTAGTATCCGGTGGAATCTGGCGAACTGTAGGCATTGAAGGATCACCCATCAAATTATACATTTCCAGATAACGAAGAACTGTTGGCGTTACTCCGCCATAATGTGCAGCAAGATCAAATTTTGCTTTATCCATCATTGGAGTAACACGGGTTAAATCATCATAAAACATTGCATCAATCAGTCTTCTTTCAAGAATATCATCTTCATCCCAGTAAGAGTTTACCGAAGATCCGTAAAATGTTGATCCGCCGTTTGTAGTACGTATCCAGGTTTCACCAAAGCATTCTGATATGTGATACGAGCCGGTAACACAAGCAAAAGAATATACAAATGGATACATTCCAGTATTTATCAAAGATCTAACCTGTGTTTGGCTAAGAACTGGTCCATCAGCCCATGATGTTTCTCCGCCATGACCGGAGTATATCGCAAATCTTTGATTGGCATTTAAAGCATCAATCAATTGCTGTGTTGTAGCATTGTAAGTAACTGTATATAGTTTTTGATTTTGCCATCCAGCAGGTTGAAAATGAGTATCTATACAATAATTATGTGTTCCTTCTGTAATCTGATAATTATCAGTTGATGCCATCCAGATGTTTTTCTTTGCAAGTGTTGCAATGTAGCTTTCCATATAAATTGATTTAGTGAGTGCATTCTGAAGTTCCTGTGCAGTTGTTACAGAAAATCTTCCTATGAATGCATCAGCAAATTTATCTGCACCTGCAAGTTGAACATAATTTAGATCGGTATTTGGATTTCCTTCGCCGGTTCCAATCCATGAAGGAATATGCTGGACATCGCCAACTAACAAAACAAATTCCGGTCGTGTTGCAGCATTATCATATCTTGCCTGGATAAAAGTTTTAATAGCTGTTGTTGTAGTACCTGTTGTTGTCGTGTTAAATACATCAACTGTAAAACCCTTGGCGGCTTTATGAGTTATAAAAGATGCTAACCCTGCTTCAAAGGTTGGAGCAGTAATTATCAAATATCTCATTGACTGCAAAGCATCTGTTGGATTGTAGCCTACCAAAACATTTCTCAAAAAATCATTGTAAGCGTCAGATTTCAGAACCGTAGACTCTGATTCAGTGTTCAGTATTACTTCAAATGATGCTGAAGTTGTGATGGCAAGTTTGTTTTCTTTTGGATTGTAATTAAATGGAAAGACAGTAACCATCACTCCGCTTACACCGCCGATAACAAAAGGTTCAGAGATATTAACTAATGGTTTTTCAATTCCGGTTGAATTGTAATAATCGGAATTGATAACAAATGGTCTCTCACTCAAAGATCTTTCTCTGCTCCAGTACATTTGTTTAGGATAAACCTTTTTATCAAGCATCTGTACCGATTGATTAAAAGAATTTATACTAACAGTTGGCTGTTGTTCATTACTTGGGAGAAAAAGATTGAATGAAATTTGAGGTAATGCCGGCATACCAACTTCGGGTGTTACACCGTAATCCTGGAATTTTAATATCGGCAAATTCACCTCCGCCATCAGATACCGATGTGAAATTGTATTGTTGCAATGAAAAATTAACTGAGTAGCCATTAGTTGATTTGACTACCGAGATTCCCGCAGGTTGAGCAAAAATATCTGTACTGATTATTGAAATAGTAAACAGCACAGCAAATACAAAACTGAAATAGTGCTTCATAATAGCCCCTGCTATATATTGATAAAAAAGCCCCTGAAAGAGGTTATATTAATTAATTAGAAATAATCATTGGTAAAAATACTTTAAAAGTAGTTCCTTCGCCATAGTCTGACTCAACTTCTATTTTTCCCGAGTATGAATCAACAATTCTTTTGACAATTGATAACCCTAAACCTGTGCCGCTAATATTTTTTGTCTTTTCATTTTTTGCACGAAAGAATTCTGTAAATAGTTTATTTTTTTCTTCAGGCTTTAAACCAATTCCGCTGTCCTGAATTATTGTAAGAAGATAATTATCTTGAACAGAAAGTTTAATGATGATTTTTCCCTGCTCACGATTATACTTAATTGCATTGCTTATAAGATTTGTGAACAACCTTGTTATCTCATCGTTATCTGCCTTTATACATTGCTTGTATTCATCCTGATTAAAAATTACATGAATCCCTTTTTTATTGATATCAATCTGAAATAGTTCAAGAATTGATGCGATAATTTCGTGAATGCAAACCCGTTTTATTTCACGATGAACCGTTTGCATTTCCATTCTTGATATGTCCAAAAGGTCATTAACCATTTTTAATAAACCATCAAGACGAACCATTGACCGGTTTTCATATTCCTTTTTTTGCTCAGGGCTAAGTTTAATCGAATCATCATTAAATAATTTTAGAAATCCATATACTGCAGCAATCGGTGCTTTAAGTTCGTGCGATACCATCGAAACAAATTGAGATTTTACATGCTCAATTTTTTTTAGCTCTGTAATATCTTTAAATACAAATACAACTCCGGCTACATTTTCGCCTGGATGAAGAACTGCCGATGCAGTTGCTTCAATAAAAAATTCTCTATTTGGTTTAAGCTCTATTTGAATTGTATAAGATTTTTGTTCGGATGATTGTTCTCCAACAATTTTTTTGAATAGCTCAAATATTTCAGGTCTAAGTTTATCTAAAATATATTCTTCAACTGAAATTCTTGGCAATTCCAAAAATCTTAATGCGGCAGGATTGTAAAGAACGGCGAGTCCATCTTTATTGACAACAAGAACACCATCAGTAATTGAATTTACAATAGTGTTCATTCTCGTTTTTTCAAATGCTACTTCTAGTAGTCTTTCTTCGCGTTCTCTCTGCCATTTTTCTGCTTCAAGAATTACCAACCTTTTTTGATATCCATCTTTAAGTGTGGATAAAAGTTCTTCCGGCGTAAATGGTTTTGGAATATAACTGTGTGCACCTAATCGTGTTGCTTCAACGGCAGTTTCATAGCTCGCAAACGCTGTGGCGATAAAGCAAACTGTATGCGGATATTTTTCTTTAATTCTTTGGAGAACCTCAAGTCCATCAACATCGGGCATCTTTAAATCTATTACAGCAAGATCAAATTCGTTTTCAGTTCCGAACTTTATTCCATCCGTTCCGTTTTCTGCGGTTGTAACTTCATAACCTTCACCAGCAAGCAATCTCTGCGCACCAATACGAAGACCTTTTTCGTCGTCAACAATCAGAACTTTTGGTTTGTAGGTATTCATGTATTTCTAATGTCATTGCTGGTGAGCCCTCGAGTAAAGAAATCTGTAATATTAGACAGATTACTTCTCCCTATGTGACTCACAATGCCTTTATATGTCATCCTGAGCGAAGACGAAGGATGACCTTTAATATATAAATAATAAACAATCACACTTCGACTTCGCTCAGTGTGACAGGACATGTTACTTCTTCAATTCAAAAAATGCTTCAAGCTTCTGAACAAACTCTTCTATAATTACGGGTTTATTAAGTAGTGCATCTGCTTTTATCCATTCTTTTTCTTCTGTTGTAGATGCACCGAATTTAAATCCTGTATCGTATGTTGCAGATGTAAGTATGAAAACCGGAATGTTTTTTCCGTGCTCTTCTTTTTTAATTCTGTAACAAAGTATAAAACCAGAATCGTGTTCTTCCATTATTAAATCAACCACACATGCATCGGGTTTAACTTTTTTAAAAGTTTCAAATCCTTCTTTCCCGCTGTGTAGCTGTAATTACTTCATAACCTTTTGATTCAATTAATAATTTATTTTGCTCAAGAAGATCTAAGTCATCATCAACTAATAGTATTTTCTTTTTATTAATCATAAAGCTTTTGTTCCTTCGTTTGCTTCAATTGTTTGATATACCTGGTGTTTCGGCAAAACTACTTTAAATGTAGTACCTTTTCCAATTTCAGTTGTAAATGTAATGTTTCCCTTATGCATTTTTATAATACCATAAGAAATTGCTAATCCAAGCCCGGTTCCCTTTCCCATACTTTTTGTGGTAAAGAACGGTGTAAATACTTTGCCCTGATTTTCTTTCGGAATTCCATTTCCTGTATCAGCTATTTTTATTATTACCGAATTATTGTCATTAGAATAAGATCAACAGATAATTCTTTTGCATTGCTTTCGCTCATTGCATCGCAGGCATTTTTAACAACATTTACCAGCACCTGTTTAATCTGATCTTCATCCCCGGTAATTAAATAATTGCTTTCCTGAATATCAAATTTAAATATTATTTGTCTATAAACAGGATTAACCGTAAATGGTTTTAATACTTCCCTTATAGTTTCTGTTAAATCGAATTCTTTAATATTTAATTTTCCCTGGCGTGCAAAGTTTAAAAGATTTGCAACAATATTTTTACATCTGTTTGCTTCTTCAACAATTAACTCAAGATCTTCTGTTCTTTGATCATCATTATAAATTTTTTCAAGATCACGCTTTAACATTGAGGCATAAAGCAATATCGTTCCCAGCGGATTATTTATTTCGTGAGCAACTCCCGCAGCAAGCTGTCCAATTGATGCCAGCTTTTCAGCAACTCTCAATTGTTCTTCGGTGTCACTTAGATTATCATATGCTATTTTTAATTCATCAAGAACATAAGGCAAGCACATTTCTTTTTCTGCAAGATCTTTGGCAATTGCAACTGCATATTCTCTGCATGTTGGATAACCGCAAGCGCCGCAATTCAATTCATCTTTCGGAGAGAATTTTTTTGTCTGTGCAAGAATCTCTTTAATCTTTTCTTCTTCAGGATATGGTTTACGCTGATTATCAATTCTGAAAGTTCTTTGCAGATTTAATTTTCTCGCATTGTAAAGATTACTTTTCCAAACACGCTTATCAACATTATTAATTTTTTCATCAATGTAGTTTATTACTTTTTCACGGCGTGCATAATAATTTAATGTTGTGTCAATTGCGGGTCCGCTTATGCATCCTTCACAAAAAAGAATATCAGTAAACTTTGCATTGATATGATTATTTGCAATTTCTTCAATGATCTCTAAAACTTTTTTCTTTCCTTCTACCACAATTATATCTTTTTCAAGAATATCGCCGCTTACATCAATAGTTTTAATTAAACCACCGGCAAGAGGATATGCTTTTCCCATCATCGCACGCGGCTCATCAAAATCGCTGTCTTCCAGTTTACTTAAAACAATGCCGCTTTCATCAAACATCTGTTTTAATTCCGTAAAAGTAAGGACAGAATCTATTACTCCTGCAACTTCTTCATCCTGAGCTTCGTGTTTCTTTGCTACGCAAGGACCAATAAAAACTATTTTAAGATCTTCACCAAGATCTTTTTTAAGATATCTCCCCAGCGCAATCATAGGTGAAACAACTTGTGCAAGATTCGGAACTAGCTCACTGTAATATTTTTGAATGAAACTTACAACTGCAGGACAAGCGGAACTAATAACTGTTTTATCATTATCAGCTTTAATTACATCCATATAATCGTTTGCTATAAGATCGGCACCAAAAGCTGTTTCTATAACTTTTGTAAATCCAAGTTTTTTAAAGCTGTAGGAACTTTTTTATATACATCCGGAAACGAAGCAGCAAACGATGGAGCTATTATGGCAACTGCATTTCCTGATTGAAGAAGCTGATACGTTTCATCAATCTCAGAAAATATTTGTTTTGCATCCTGTGAGCAGACTTTAACACAATGTCCGCAGGCAATACATCTTTCTTCAATCACTTTTGCCTGTGCATCTATAACGCGTATAGCAGCAGCAGGACATTCTCTAATACAAGAGTAACATCTTTTACATCTATCGCTTATTGTGCTAACTATTGCATGATTCATTTGTTTTGTGTCATTCCGGGCTTGACCCGGAATCTATTAAACTAAAAAGAGATTCCCGCTTTCGCGGGAATGACATCGGTCAGCCTGAGCCTGCAATGAATAATCATCACCCTTACTCCGCCAGGGTCGTTTTTAAATATCTTCTTCTTATCAAAATATTCCGTGTGAAGAATTTCGTGTGCTTTGTGTGAATTTGGTTCACCAAAAAATTCTCTATACAAAGTTTTTACAGATTCATTATCGTGTGATCTTCTAGTCTTTGCATTTTCATCAATCTTGTAAAGCACTTTAATACGCTTCATAACTTTTTCAGGTTTCTGATGAATCGGTTGACCGCCGCCGTTTATACATCCGCCTGGACAAGCCATTACTTCTATAAAATGATGTTTAGAAGTTCCATTCTGAACCTGATCAAGAATCGGATCAACATTTCCTATCCCATTTACCACTGCAATGTTAACATCAAGATCACCAATTTTTATTGTTGCTTCTTTAACTCCAGCCATTCCACGTATCTCATCAAACTCAACATTTTCAAGTTCTGTTCCAGTCATTTTAAAGTATGCAGTACGCAATGCAGCTTCCATAACTCCGCCGCTCGTTCCAAATATTGCAGCCGCACCTGTTGATTCACCAAGCGGATTATCAAATTCACTTTCAGGTAAATCATTAAAATCAATTCCAGCAATCTTAAAAAATCTTACAAGTTCTCTTGTTGTTAAAACTGCATCAACATCCGCCATTGCGTGTTCAGAAAGTTCAGCACGATTTGATTCGTATTTTTTAACTGTGCAAGGCATAATTGAAACAACATAAATATCACTTGGATCAATTCCCATTTTCTTTGCGTAATAAGTTTTAAGAACTGCTCCTTCCATTTCGTGCGGAGATTTACAGCTTGAAACGTGTTCTAAAACTTCCGGTCTGTTCATCTCGACATATTTTACCCAGCCAGGACAGCAGCTTGTAAACATTGGCAAACTTCCGCCATTTTGTACACGATGAATTAACTCAGTTGCTTCTTCCATAATTGTAAGATCCGCGGCAAAATTTGTATCGAATACTTTCTTAAATCCTAATCTTCTCAAACCCGTGACTAGTAATCCTGTTACATCCGTTCCAAGAGGCATATTGTACTCTTCGCCAAGTGAAGCGCGAACAGCAGGTGCAACCTGTACGATACAATATTTTTTTCTATTGTAGATTGCATTTGCAACTTCTTTAACTGCACTCTTTTCACGTAAAGCCGCAGTTGGACAAACAAGAATACATTGTCCGCATAAAATACAATCGCTTACATTTAAGCCTTTATTATATGGAGTTGTAACGATTGAGGTAAATCCGCGTTTTGTAAAATCTATTGCACCAACTTTTTGTACTTCGTGGCAGACACGAACACATCTTCCGCAAAGAATACATTTTGCAGGATCACGTTCCATTGATGCACTTGAGATATCTATTGCATGAGATTTTGTTTCACCAACATAACGATGCTCACGGATTCCATATTGCTCTGATAAATCCTGAAGTTCACAGTTTTTATTACGCACACAAATCAAACAGTCCTGCGGATGATTTTCTACAAGAAGTTCTACAATTGTTTTTCTTGCTTTGCGTACGCGTGGTGAATCTGTTGTAACAACCAATCCTTCTGAAACAGGATAAGCACACGAAGGTGTTAATCCTCTAAAGCCTTCAACCTCAACAGCGCAAATTCTGCAAGCACCTGTTGGATCAAGATTTTTTAAGTGACAAAGCGTTGGTATTGATATTCCTACTGATTTAGCAGCATCAAGAATTGTCATTCCTTCTTCTGCGTTTACTTTTATTCCATTTATTGTTAACTGAACCATTTCTTTCTCCAGACAAACTTTAATTTATATTTATCGCTTCAGCGCGGCAGACTTCATAACACATTCCGCACTTAACACATTTTTCATCTAAGATGTAATGAGCCTGACCTTTTTCACCAACGATTGCATCAACTGCGCATTTCTTAACACACAATCCGCAGCCTGCTACAAATTTCATTATCAATTGTAAATGTTAATAACTCTTTACAAACACCTGCTGAACATTTTCTATCGTATAAATGCTCATCGTATTCGTGGCGGAAATATCTTAATCCAGATAAAACAGGATTTGGTGCTGATTGCCCTAATCCGCAAAGTGAAGTATCTTTAATTACATCAGCTAATCTTTGTAAGTGAATCATTCCTTTAAATCTTTGCAATTGATCAAGTTTGGTCCCATCATTGCCGTAGCGTTTTGGAATGCGTTCAATTATTTCCAGCATTCGTTTTGTGCCTTCACGACAAGGAACGCATTTACCGCAGCTTTCTTCCTGAATAAATGTTAAAAAATATTTTGCAACATCAACCATACAGGTTTCATGATCCATCACAACAAAACCGCCTGATCCCATCATTGCGCCAACTTCTTTTAAAGATTCATAATCAACTGGCGTATCAATCACACTTTCCGGTAAGCATCCGCCGGAAGGTCCGCCGATCTGAACAGCTTTAAATTGTTTCTTATCAGGAATTCCGCCACCGATTTTAAAAACAATATCACGTAAAGTTGTTCCCATTGGAACTTCAACCAAACCCGTGTTCTTAACATTACCGCTTAGTGCAAAAACTTTTGTTCCTTTTGATGATGCCGTTCCGACTGAGGCAAACTTTTGGGCGCCCATCATAATTACCGGAGGAACATTTGCATAAGTTTCAACATTATTTATAACTGTAGGTTTGCCGAATAATCCAGAAATGCTTGGATATGGCGGACGAGGTTTTGGCATACCGCGTTTACCTTCTATCGAACCTATGAGCGCTGTTTCTTCACCGCAAACAAATGCGCCGGCACCTTTTTTAATTTTTATGTGAAGTGAAAATCCGCTTTTAAGAATATTATCACCAAGAATTCCATACTCTTCACACTTTTTAATTGAGTTTAGAAGTCTTTCTATTGCAAGAGGATACTCAGCGCGGCAATAAATGTATGCCACACTTGCACCGATTGCATATGCAGCTATCATCATACCTTCAATAACTCTATAAGGATCGCTTTCTAAAAGTGATCGATCCATAAATGCGCCTGGATCACCTTCATCAGCATTGCAAATTAAATATTTTTGTTCTGATTGCTGCTTGAGAGCAAGTTCCCATTTTTTTCCTGCAGGAAATCCGCCGCCGCCACGACCTCTTAATCCGGCATCTAAAACTTCTTTGATAACTTCTTCAGGTTTCATCAATCTTATAACTTTATCAAGAGCTTTAAATCCGCCGTTAGCGAGATAAGCGTCAATTGATTCAGGATTTACTACACCGCAATTTGCAAGAACAGTTTTTTGCTGATGTTCAAAGAACGGAACTTGCTTTAAACTTATTACTCCGTTTGATTTTCCATGACTGCCAAGAATTTTTTCTTTGTAAACTTCTTTATCCACCAAAGTTGTTTTAATAAATCTTGCGACATCTTTTACCGTAATTTCCTGGTAAGATATTCTATCTTTACCGGGAAGTTTTATATCAACGATTGGTTCAACAGCGCAATATCCGATGCATCCTGTTCCTTCAATAGTTGCTTCGATGTTTAATTTTTTCAATTCAGCTTCAATAGCTTCTTTAACTTTTGCTGCACCTGAAGCAAGTCCGCATGTTCCCATTCCGATCATAATAATTGGATGATCGTGTTCTTCATATTTTAAACGCTTGCGAAGTGATGATATATCGTGTTCGCATTTATCATCGTGATGACAAAGAGGACCCTCTGTACAGCATTGAATAAAATGTTCACAAGGTTTATCTGTTGTGTGCCAGCATTTTTCGCAGCACAGTTGATTAAAATCTTTCATTTGGTCGCCTCAGCAGTCTCGATCTTTTTTATTGTCTGATATTTCTTTAGAATTTTTGGAATGTCTTTAACGGTTATCCTACCGTGATAATCATCATTAACTAAAATTACAGGAGCGATTGAGCAAGCTCCGATACAGTTAACCACTTCAAGAGTAAATTTTTTATCTCGTGTTGTATGTCCTGCCATCACTCCTAATTCTGCTTCTAATGCAAAAAGAATATTTGCGGAATTTTTAACATGGCAAGCTGTTCCGCGGCAAACACGAATTATGTTTTCGCCAAGCGGCATTAAACGGAATTGATTATAAAAAGTTGCCACTCCGTAAACACGGCTAAGCGGAACTTTTACAAAATTAGAAATATCTCTTAAAGCATTTTCCGGCAGATAACCGTAAATGGTTTGTACTTCCTGAAGAAGGGGAATTAATGTGCTTCTATCATTTGGTTGGTAATTTTCAAATATTTTATTGTGCATTTTTTCCTCAAGTAATTCGATATAGTCGCATCACTTGTGCATGCAAAATGCCAGATATTAAGGAATAAAAAGTGTTTTTACGTTCAAAATTCAAATCAATAAATAATAATTAGCAATTAACTTTTCTTGTTTTTGAGAAGCATTTATTGAAAGATGGAAAGGGTTTGAAAATGTAAAATTATAATTTGTTCATTGGTAATGAACGATATTGTTCATTACTACTGAACAATAATATGTGATTTTGGTTAAAAATCAAATAATGGATGGAATAATAATTTTAGAATGTTGAACTCGTTGTAAATCTCAAAGAGTATGCTAAAGATCCTGAAACAAGTTCAGGATGACAAAGCATATTATTTCCCTTTTACTTTCTCCCACTCGGCTACAGCTTCCTCAAAAGGAATTAATGCACGAGGTACTGCGCCGTGCATATAAGAAATCAAAACGCCGTAATTTACAATGGGAACATCTAAAAGTTTTGCTTCATTAATTCTGGTCTGCATTGCCCTCCGTGTTAACATACATCCACCGCAGTGAACAATGAGTTTGTACTCGGAAAGATTTTCGGGAAAGTCTTGACCGTGAATTACATCAATCCGAAGATCTTTTCTTGTATGATTTCTCAACCAGCGAGGAATTTTAACCGTACCAATATCGTCTTCCTGTGCGTGATGCGTGCAGGCTTCAGCAATTAAAATTTTATCACCATTTTGCAGTTCTTCAACTCTTCGTAATCCACGAACAAAAACCGGAAGTTCACCTTTATGTCTTGCCATCAAAATTGAAAATGTTGTTAGCTTAACTTTTTCGGGAACGTCAGCTGCAACCCGCATAATTGCCTGACTGTCGGTTATAACAAGATCTGGGTAGTTTTTAAGATTGTCCAAAGTCGAACGAAGTTCTTTATCCTTGCAGACAATTACAATTGTGTCTTCATCAAGCGCTTCACGAATTGTCTGGACTTGCGGTAAAATCAATCTTCCTTTAGGTGCCCCGAGATCAATTGGAACAACCATAACAATTACATCGCCCTGTGAAACAATATCGCTGACCAATGGTAATTCGTGATCAGTAGGAAGTAAACGAATCATCTTACGTTTTAGATCTTCAGTGCCGGCTTTCTCTTTACAGGAAACTTCAAAATGTGTAATCCGAAGTTCTTTAAGTTCATCAAGCAATTCCGGATTAACTCCATACTCAATTTTATTTACGGCAACTATGTAATTGATTTGAAGCCTATCAAGGTAAGCCAACAGTTCAAGTTCTTTACTTTGCAAAATTTCCCGTGCATCAACAACGACTAATGCAAAATCTGAAGAAGAAAGAATTTTAATTGTTTTGCTTATTCTTTGTCTTCCAAGTTCGCCTTCATCATCAATTCCTGCGGTATCAACAAGCACAACAGGACCGTAGGGTAAAAGTTCCAAGGCTTTTTTTACGGGATCAGTAGTTGTTCCTGCAACCTCTGAAACGATTGAAAGATCCTGCCCGAGTAAAGCATTTACAAGCGATGATTTGCCAACGTTTCTTCTACCGACAACAGCAATATGAGGGCGATTTGAATCAGCTACTTTGTTCAATTTTTATTCCTATTTCTCTTTGCAGTAATTCAAGTAATTCTTTTTCTTCAATAATATTTTTTTCTTTTAGCATTAGGTTAAAAGGTTTATTAAGCTGATGTGCTTCTTTTACAATTTTAGAAATTTTCTCATATCCAAATTCGTTAATAAGTGTTGCAGCAATTGCCGACGAACGAATCAAGTTTTCTTTACATCTTTCTTGGTTTGCGTTAATTCCTGAAATACATTTTTGCGATAGATTTCTAAGCATATCTCTCATCATTGTTAAAGACTTTAAGAAAAGATGAGCAAGCAATGGTGTAAATGAATTCAACTCAAGATTTCCGGCACCAGCACCATTTGAGATAACAACATCATTTCCTTTTACAAGCTCAGCAACCTGAATCGCATTTTCTAAAATAACAGGATTTACTTTTCCCGGCATTATTGATGAACCGGCCTGCATTTCCGGAAGAATGATTTCACCAATTCCACCTTGCGGACCACTTGAAAGAAAACGTAAATCATTACAAATTTTTATGATTGAAACTGCTCCAGCTTTTACAAGTCCATGCACTTCAACAAACACATCAAGATTTTGAGTTGCATCAATTAAATCTTCTGCTTTTGCAATCGGAAGATTTGTTATTCGCTTTAGTTCGGTATTAACATTTAATACAAAATCACGACTAGCATTAATTGAATTACCAACAGCAGTACCGCCAAGATTTACGGAACGAAGTCTTTCTTCTCCGTTGTATAGGCGCCATCTGTCTCTTGCAATTGCCTGTGCATAAGCTCCAAACTCCTGTCCAAGTGTAATTGGAACAGCATCCTGCATTTGTGTACGCCCAAGTTTTATAATTCCACTAAATTCACTTTCCTTTTTCTGTAGTTCACGCTGCAATTCTGCAACTGCGGTAGTTAGTTCACGAAGTAAAACAATTGAGGCGATCTTTAATGATGTTACATAAGTGTCATTTGTAGATTGCGATAAATTCACATCATCAATAGGATGGATGAAATCATAATCACCAAAATTCTTTCCGGATAGTTTCAAAGCAGTGTTGGAAATAATTTCGTTAATGTTCATGTTCAGAGAAGTTCCGGCACCGCCTTGGTAAGGATCAACAATTACTTTAGAAAATATTGTATTATCGGTTTCTTCGATTGCTTTATTAGTTTCAAGTATCAATTTTTCAATTGCTTTAACTATGCATTCATATTTTTTATTGTCGAGCAGTCCTATTTTGAAGTTAGTTTCTGCGGCGGCAAGCTTAACCTGAAGATATGCTTTTATGAAATTAGGATTTATCCTTTCCCCCGAAACCGGGAAGTTATTAACTGCACGCAAAGAATGAATTCCATAAACTACAGTATCGGGTAAGTTTAGAGTTCCTATGTTGTCTTTTTCTTTTCGCATAAAAATATCCAAAGCTAAAGGTCAAAAAATGTTCCATTGGAGAAAACTGCTCAGTTAATTGATATGATTGATTTTGCGCACTAAAATCATTTCACAATCGTTAAGCAATACCAAGTTCAAAAAACTAATTCTCTCTTTTAAGAAATCATCAAGATAAAATTGGTGCGATTGTTCTATTTCATTTTGTTTCGCGTGGTATGTTAGTTGTCCAACTATTTATAAGTTTTTATAATACTGAATTTGTTATAGCATCTTAGATCCCAAATCAAGCTTGGGATGACTTTTACATTATAATGGAGATTAAATGGAATTCATTAACGAAACTCTCATCAATTCTTTACTAGAAGATGAAAATCTATTTGATGAGCATCTTCAACGGGATATAATTACTAAAGCAACCGATGCAAAGGGATTAACTCTTAAGGAAAGCGCAGCACTTCTTAACATTACCAATCCGGACATATTAGATGAACTTTTTCACAAAGCAAAAGAAGTTAAAGAAAAGATTTACGGAAACAGGTTGGTTTTATTTGCCCCACTTTATATTACGAATCTTTGTGTTAACAATTGCCTTTACTGTGCATTCAGAAAAGATAATAAAGAACTTATCCGCCGCACTTTAACCATTGATGAAATTGAAGAAGAAGCAAGATATCTTGTTCTCACAGGACAAAAAAGAATTCTTGTTGTTGCGGGTGAACATCCTAAAAAAGCTAGTATGGAATTTCTTGGCGAAGCAATCGAAAGAATTTACAGCATCAACATAGAAGGAAATAACATACGCCGGTTAAATGTTAACACTGCTCCACTTTCATTGGATGATTTTAAACTACTTAAATCTTTTGGCATCGGAACATACCAGTGCTTCATGGAAACTTATCACTATAAGACTTACAAGGAAATGCATGTATCCGGACCCAAACGTGATTATGCCTGGCGATTGTATGCAATGGATCGTGCACTTCAAGCTGGAATTGATGATGTTGGCGTGGGTGCGTTGTTTGGATTGACTGAATATAAATTTGAAACACTTGCTTTACTTATGCACGCGGCAGATCTTGATTCTAAATTTGGAATTGGACCGCACACGATCTCAATGCCAAGACTTGAGCCTGCTTTGAATGCACCGGCTGCACTAAATCCACCTCATGCGGTTGATGATTTATCTTTTAAAAAACTTATTGCAGTAATTCGTCTATCTGTTCCTTATACCGGAATGATATTATCTACACGTGAACGTGCTGAATTACGCAGAGAATTGTTTGAAGTTGGTATTTCCCAGATAAGTGCAGGAAGCAGAACAGCTCCAGGCGCGTACAAAGAATCACAGGAAAGTTTGCATGAACATGAACTTGAGCAATTCCAGCTTGGTGATCATAGGTCTTTGGAAGAAGTTGTAAAAGATATTACTTCACTTGGCTATATGCCAAGCTTCTGCACAGCTTGTTATCGATCGCAGCGCACAGGTGATAGATTTATGGAACTTGCTAAAAGCGGTAATATTGGGAAGATTTGCGTACCAAATGGAATGGCAACATTTGAAGAATATTTAAATGATTTTGCCTCTGCTGAAACAAAAGAACTCGGTAAGGAATTTATTAAAAATGAACTTGAAAAACTTGAAGGTGCTACAAAACGCAGGACTGAACAGATGATTGAAAAAGTTGACAAAGGCGAGAGAGATATTTACTTGTAATGTTAAATGTACAATTTTCAGTAATTTTTGATTGTCATTCCCGCGAAAGCGGGAATCTATTTTTTTAATATGATTTAATAATGAAAAACGAAAAACTTAAATCCGTTCTTAATAAACAAAATCATTCAAGAGATGAAATTGTCTATTTACTTTCGTTTTCCAATAGAGAAGAGATTGCACAACTGTACAAGCGTGCAGATGAAGTAAGAAAAGAATTTTGTGGTGATGATGTCCATTTGCGAGGAATAATTGAATTCTCAAATTACTGCGAGCAGGATTGCCTTTACTGTGGATTGCGCAACGGTAATGATAATCTTGATCGTTATAGAATGACCGGAGTTGAAATTCTTGAGACTGCACAAAAAATATCTTTAGCCGGAATAAAAACAATTGTACTTCAATCGGGTGAAGATCATTTTTATACTAAAGAGAGCATAACAAGTCTTATCCTTTCTATAAAAGAAAATGCTGAAGTTGCAATTACTTTAAGTCTTGGCGAACGAGGCAGAGATGAGTATGATGAATGGAGACGAGCCGGTGCTGATCGTTATTTACTTAAGCACGAAACTGCAAATGAAAGACTGTACTCTGCAATTCATCAAAAACAAAGCTTGCAGGAACGATTAGCTCATTTAAAATATCTTAAACAAATTGGATTTCAGGCGGGCAGCGGTAATTTGATTGGATTGCCAAATCAAACGCTGGATGATATTGCAGATGATATTCTGCTTTGCAAAGATTACGATTGCGATATGTGTTCGTTCAGTCCGTTTATACCTT
The DNA here is from genome assembly GCA_963698205.1 of uncultured Ignavibacteriaceae bacterium. GTDB lineage: Bacteria > Bacteroidota > Ignavibacteria > Ignavibacteriales > Ignavibacteriaceae > IGN3. The sequence continues at coordinate 148,513 of CAVOPZ010000007.1, forward strand.
CACCAGACACACCGTTTAATAAAGTCTCGCAGGCTGATCTTGATTTAACTTTAAATACAATGGCTGTTGCAAGAATAGTATTAAAGGATGTTCACATTCCAGCAACAACAGCTCTTTCTACATTAACGGGAGAAGGAAGAAAGCTTGGTTTAAAAGTTGGTGCGAATGTTATAATGCCAAACTTCACTCCGGATGAGTATAAAGACAAATACAAGATTTACGCTAACAAAAAAACATACAATCCTATAAAGTATGTTGAAGAACTAAAAGCGATGATTGAACAAATGGGAAGAAGCATTGGCACAGACCAAGGACATAGTTTCAAGAGATCCTGAGTAAAAATGATTTTTGATTTGATTATAAAATCAAAATAGAAATTTTTATTCCTTATCGTTATACGGACAGTGACGACAACCACTTCCACAGCAGTATCCGCGTTTTAGTAAAAACTCAGCAGTCAAAACTGCAAAGCCGGTTTCAGGATCAATGTAAATATCGTTGTGCTCTTCGATTGCATCTTTATGAAGTTTAATTATCTGATCATAATTTGGATAATTTTTATTTAATCGTGAGATAGTGTATAAGTTTTCTTTTGACTTTTTATCGGGCATAGAACAAATGATTTCCTTAAAATTAGTTCCGTGATTTAAAAATTTTAACCTTCTTACCAAGCCTTATATAATTTCTTATTACCACCTATCAATTTATATCAATATCTGTTACAAATAAAATCTGATGCTATAAATTATAGCAATATTTTTAAGGTGATAAAAATATTTTTGTTTGCAGTGTTGTTTGATTATTATTTGTACAAAATTAGATATATAAGATTATTGAATAATATACAATGCGCTTAATTACCATTTAAAAATAATTTTTTATCAAACAAAATTTTTGGTACAACAGTTGAGCACTTTGGGTGTCATAAAATTATTTCAAGATTATTATTACAGGAGGTTAAATGTATTTCCATAGATTACTAATTGTTATTTTATTATTAACTGCTGCTCCAATTATCCTGCCGCAGGAAGATTCCACTAAAACAGAAAAAGACTGGGATTGGCATTGGGACTGGGATAAATGGGAAGACTGGGAAATGGATTTCGGATTTAGTAAAACGAGACCGGCAATTTCCCTGCAATATGGATTGGCAAAAATTGACAGAGAAGGTCTGCAATCAGAATTTGTTGACCCAAATCTTTTGGAAATTAAACTTGGTTATATAAAAGATAGAAACGCCTGGGAAACTGAATACATAATAAGACACAGCTACAAATATTTATACTTAAGTAACGAATCAAATAGACTTAGTGGAAAAGAAGCAGTTGATAGAAAGATAGAATCAGAAATGTGGCGTTTTGGTTTTGGAAGATTAAGCGGGTATGGATATAAACTTGGTGAAAGTGCCGCAATAATTCCTTATTATTCTTATACATTGAATTGGTCCAATATTGATTTCAAAAAAAGTACAGCAGAATCTGTTAATCCGGACGAGGAGATTCTAAATCTTTATGATGAAACTTTTCGGTTTGGTACAAGCAGTGAAGGCGGAGTGCGAATAAAGATAATTGATAATCTTATGCTTGATGCAGGTTATGAACGCTCAATCGTATTTCAAAGACATCTTTTCTGGAAATGGGCAGGCAGCGCTATTATTGAAGCTGCTGCACAAGGATTGCTGGATGGATTTATCAGCGAAGTTTTTGAATCAACTCCGGCAGCAGGACCAATCGTAAACTTTTTATTGAAGAATGCCTTGGCTTATGGTATTTATGAATTGAGGCAGGATAAAATGAACTGGCCATTTAGCAGCGAAGCGCCAATTGCATACGATCAGTTTAAGTTTGGGGTGACGTTCGTATTCTAGTTTAAAATTACAAACCCGATTCTTTTATAGGATCGGGTTTGTATGATCATCAGTGAATATCTGATTTACTTAAGTAGTATCATCTTCCTTGTTTGAATAAGCGAACCCGACTCAAGTTTATAAATATACATCCCACTGTTAAAATCACTTGCGTCAAAGTTTATTATGTGGGTACCAGATTCCTTATACTCATTTACCATAATTTTAATTTCTTGTCCAAGAGGATTGTAAAGTGTAAGCTTTACATTTCCTCCCTCAGAAACACTGAAACGTATTGTTGTTTTAGGATTAAACGGATTTGGATAATTCTGGCTTAACTCAAATTTCTTAGGTGAATTAAAATCAACTTCAATTGTTTTTGAGTATTCAAACTGTCCATCATTATCAATCTGTTTTAACCTGTATCGAAATTTACTTCCGCCAATAGGATTTAAATCTGTGAATGAATAATTTTTTGGTGAATTTGAATTACCATTACCATTTGCAAATCCTATCTTTTCAAAATTGCCAATTGATGACTGTCCATTGTGGATTTGTCTTTCAACCTCAAATCCATAATTATTCACTTCTGTTTCTGTTCTCCAGTTTAATTTAACTTTTGAATCAATTATTGATGCTGAGAAGGATGATAACTCCACTGGAAGTATTCTTTCCTCATACGCAAGTGATGAGTTGAAAACCTCTTGAACAAATATTGGAGATATTGTATTACAGGCTGTCGCATTTGGATGATCATCTTGGCTGCCTCCTTGATAACCAGATTCATAACCTTCTTTAAGATAGTGTTCCAAATCATTCAAGTAATGAAAATAATCAAATACATAAATATTCTTTGGAAATACTCCTATTACAGGATCAAGTCCCGCAGCTAATGTATTTTTAGCCCAAAGTGCAAAGTTATGAGCAACCGTACATGCCCCGGATGGTGTATTGTTCTCATCGCCCGATGCGCTGCCTGTCATTATCACAAAGAACTTATCTAGGATACATTTCTCATTATCTATAACCATTTCACGCCATACATCGGCACATTATAATTAGATTGTTTTTCTGGGAAGTTGATTACGTCCTGCGGACCAGTAGTATCATCATAGACTTCCGTAACCGGTCATATTGCAGCGTTTGAATACCACCATTTTAATAGCTATAGATATCAGTAACTATCTATTTCTTCATAGATATCGCTAGCCCATCTTCAATAGCTATTCCTGAAACAATTCAACCAGTTTAACCAATCAGTACCGAGTTGTAGCGGAAACCGGATATTTCTATCAATGCTGACGAGCATTGGAACCAGTATAGTTATGTAAAATATTATACTTAATAATTTCCACAGGAACGGTTGTTGCTCCGGAATCAGTTCCCATATAAGCCATCATAATCATATAATCTGCTACCAGATGAATGAGTAAGTAGTACTGCTTCTCTGAATGTAGCTTGTGGTAACATATGTTGAAACAAGTCCAATGAAGATAATTACTGTTAGAAATATTTTATTTTTCATATTAAACCTCGGTTTAGATTTATAGTATAATATTTAGTTTTATCAGGCTATTGACATTTTTAGTCAAGTTTTTCAAATCATTTTACGTACTAGCTTTAAGCCTGCAACAATTTAGATTTATAAGTAGCGGAACACAATCGAGCGAAGGGATGAAAAAGAGGCTAGTGCTTTAGGTATAGAGACTACACAATATTATTCGCTTATTAATTTAGTAATACACTTTGCATTGTTACGCGAATCATTGTTCTAAGTGTGTTTAACATTCTTAAAAATTTAAATTGAACGATAATTTTGTAAAAAACAGTGAGAAGGTGTGCTTCAATAATTTGATGAAAAAAGATTTTAAAATCCAGAATCATAAAATATTTTTATATTAAATCTTGTGAGATTGTTTTTTAGCTGTTGATGTATTAATGAACAATAATTTTTGTCAAATAAAAAAGGCTCATTATATTAAGCCTTTTTTAATTCTTGCCTTCCGTAAGGTGGAGATTCACTTTTTAAATTTAAATTATTTTATCAACACCATTTTGCAAGTTTGTACAAAACCATTTGCTTCCATCTTATAAACATATATCCCGCTGTTAAGCCCACTTGCATCGAAATTTATAATATGTGTGCCAGCATCTTTATTCTCGTTTATTATCACTCTGACTTCCTCACCAAGTGTGTTATATAGCATAAGCTTTACATGCCCATTCTCCGGTAAACTGAAATTGAATTGTAGTAGTAGGGTTGAATGGATTCGGATAATTCTGGCTTAACTCAAATTTCTTAGGTGAATTAAAATCAACTTCAATTGTTTTTGAGTATTCAAACTGTCCATCATTATCAATCTGTTTTAACCTGTACCGAAATTTACTTCCGCCAATAGGATTTAAATCTGTGAATGAATAATTTTTTGGTGAATTTGCAATTGCCATTACCATTTGCAAATCCTATCTTTTCAAAATTGCCAATTGATGACTGTCCATTGTGGATTTGTCTTTCAACCTCAAATCCATAATTATTTACTTCTGTTTCAGTTCTCCAGATTAATTTAACTTTTGAGCCAATTATTGAAGCTGAAAATGAGTTGAGCTCTACCGGTAATGGATTTGGTATCTCTGAGCCAACTGATGAAGTGATATCTGCTCCTGGCCACCTGTAAACCCGGTAATCATCAGCATATGCATTTCCCACAAAAGTAGAACCAGTATATAACATGCCACGATTGATAGCTGTGGAGTTAGCAACATTGCCAAAACTAAGTGCATTTCGTCGAACAACTTCCTGCATAGACTCGTTATAAACGACGAAGTTGTAAAGATTTGTTGTACAGTTAAATTCTATAGTAACAAGATACCAAGTATCCAGAGTATAAGAAATAACTGTACTTGTAAATGAACCACTCCAGTGATGAAAATATCCATCCCTACCTAATCCAGCAACACAATTTAAAGAATCACCTACATCATAAAGATAAATATCAAAATCATTATCTAAGTTTGTAGATGACCTTCTCATCCAAGCTCCAACAACTCCTTGTGAAAGCTGATTAAAAGTTCCGGTGAGAGAAGCTGCATTCTGGTGACAGATCTGTAAATCTAACCGACTGAGTTTCTTTTCTAATAGGACTGTTAACAACTGCAACCGTGCTGGGAGTACCGCCTGACCAAGTTAAATCCCCAGCAGATGGTAATGGAGCATCGGAAAGTGCCTCCGCTATATCTGGTTCTATCAAAAGACATTCAGACCAAGTCCAACTACCTGTCCCTGGATCAGCTGCGTAGTAAACTCTCAATTCATTATTTGGAAATATACTTCGCTCTATATCTAATGTTAGTATAAATGGTGTATCGTTATCTTTTGAATCTACACCCTGAGGTGTATGCGCAATACGAACAAGGTGCCGATCTGATGTTGGAAAATAAGGACTTGAGGATCTGTATAAATAATATTTTGAATAATCTCCAACTGATGTATAAGAAGGCACAAGAACATAGTAATAAGCTCCATATTTAAAACTGAATGGACAATATTGAGAGTAGCGATCATTACTAGGTATTCCATTTGTCGCAAATATTGGTCCAGGAGTGTGTAGGTGTCCAGTTAATAAGATCTGTAGAAACAGCAATACCAGATTGACGCTGTGCCCCATGTGCTATACCACATAAGATATTCAGTACCCACTTTCATAACGCCCCAGTTTTCTGTCTGGTTGTGTGCCCACGTAGGATCATTAAAGACCGGATTACCAGCATATTTAGTCCAGGTGATACCGTCAGCAGATGTTGCGTATCCGACTTGACCAGCAGCAGTACCTGAGCCAGTGTAAATCATTCGATAGTCGTTAGTTCCCTCTTTCCAGACCATCGGAACTCGCACTCCAGTTCCATCCCAAGAACCGGAAATACCAACAGCAACAATTGGATTCCCAGAATATTTTGTCCAGTTTATTCCATCAGGACTTGTTGCTAGACCAACCTGGTGAAATGAACTGTTGTAACCGTGGTAGTACATTCTATATTCACTAACACGATCATCATAAATAACACTTGCAAAGGTTGCTCCTAAAGCGTCCCATGAACCGGATGATCCAGGTATAAGTATGGGGTTACCAGCATAGCGATCCCACTCCCCTGGATTTGTAATAGTTGAAGTTGGGACAGTACCAAGAGCAAAAGTTTCGAATCCATCATAGGCATTAAAGGTATTAACTCCATTGGAGACTGTGGTTGCGGCTGCATTACCGTAATAGATATAAATTGTTGTGCCCAAAGGAGTAGGAATACTTGGCACTTTTACCCAAATTGTTGCCTGTTGACCAGCTTGACTCCAAGTTTCAATCCAGAATGGTATTTGTGTTATTTCATCACTTGAAGTGATGCGTAAATCGCTGCCATCACTTTTTGCATTTGCAAAACTAAAGTTTGTACTGTTCAAACTAATTTTAACCTGAAAATCAGTTAACAGTGCTCCACTTGGATTGGATACCGCTATTGTCCTTCTATATGCCCAGCCTTCCCATTGTGCATGATACTGGCATTACCGCACTGGCAATAATGCCGATTATAAAAAGAAATATGTAAAAGTTTTTTTGCAAGGTAATCCTCTGCTTTTTAAGATTTATTTATAGTTAGTACTATAACTGCTAATCATTACAATGCAACATTGTAGCTATTTCAATAATATCATCTTCCTTGTTTGGATAAATATACCTGATTCAAGTTTGTAGATATACATTCCACTATTCAGTTCACTTGCATTAAAGTTTAATGTGTGAACTGCCAGATTCCTTGTATCCATTTACAAGTGTCTTCACTTCCTCACCAAGCACGTTATAAAGTGTTAGCTTTACTATACCGCTTTCCGGTAAACTAAACCGAAATGTTGTTGCTGGGTTAAATGGATTAGGATAATTCTGACTTAACTCAAATTTCTTTGGTGAATTAAAATCAATTTCAATTGTTTTTGAGTATTCAAACTGTCCGTCATTATCAATCTGTTTTAGTCTATATGAGTATTTTGCGGGTAACAAACTAATGTCTTCAAAAGAATAATTCTTTGGAGAGTTGCTGTTACCATTACCATTTACAAATCCTATCTTCTCCCAACGCTCGGTGTGAGAAGTCTGAAAGTGATTAGCCCGTTCAACATCAAATCCATAATTATTTACTTCAGTTTCAGTTCTCCAGCTTAAGCTTAACTGATGAACCAAGAACTGACTGCTGAAAAAGATGATAATTCTACTGGGAGTGGATTAGGTATCTCAGAGCCAACTGATGAAGTGATATCTGCCCCTGGCCACTTATATACCCGGTAATCATCCGCGAATGCATTACCCGCAAAAGTAGAACCAGCATATAACACCCCACGATTAATAGCAGTAGAATTGGTTGAATTACCATAACTGATTCCAGTTACCCGAACAATTTCCTGCATCGACTCATTATAGACGACAAAGTTATAAAGATTTGTTGTGCTGTTAAATTCTATAGTAACAAGATACCAAGTATCTAATACCCAGGGTACACCAGTACTTGTGAATCCACCACCACCATTATTCCACCGATGGAAAAATCCGTCCCGGCCTATTCCAGCAACACAATTTAAATTTGTCGTTCCAGTACCGCTTATATCATAAAGATAAATATCAAAATCGTTTAATAGGCTTGTAGATGATCGTCGCATCCAAGCCCCGACAACACCTTGTGAAAGTTGGGAAAATGTTCCGGTAAGACTGGAAGAATTTGTAAATCTAACTGACTGAGTCCCTAGTCTTATAGGATTATTAACAACTGCAACGGTGCCAGTGGTAATGACCAGGTTAAAGTCGCAGCTGATGGTAATGGAGCGTCGGACAGGGCTTCTGCAATGTCAGGTTCTATAAGGAGACATTCAAACCAATTGCCGCTACCAGGATCCCCTGCATAATACACTCTCAATTCATCGTTTGGGAAGATACTTCTTTCAATATCAGATGTAAGTATATATGGTGTATCATTATCCTTTGCATCTACACCTTGCGGGGTGTGTGCAACACGTACAAGGGTTCGGTCTGATTCAGGAAAATACGGACTTGAAGATCTGTATAAGTAAAATTTTGAATAGTCTCCAACTGAACTATAAGAAGGTACAAGCACATAATAAAGACCACCATACGTAAAACTGAAAGGACAAAATTGGGAATAGCGGTCGTCACTAAGTATACCGTTTGAGGTAAATATTGGGCCTGGAGTGTGAGGCGACCAGTTAATAAGATCTGTAGAAACGGCAATACCAGATTGACGCTGTCCCCATGCGCCATACCACATTTGGTACTCGCTCCCCACTTTCATAACACCCCAGTTTTCTGTTTGGTTGTGAGCCCAGGTCGGATCATTGAAGACCGGGTTGCTAGCATATTTAGTCCAATTGATACCATCAGAAGATGTTGCATACCCAATTTGACCGGAAGTGGTACCTGCACCGGTATAAATCATACGATAATCTGTAGTTCCTTCTTTCCAAACCATCGGGACTCTTGTTTGAGTGCCATCCCATGAGCCAGATGGACCATGAGGGACAATGGGGTTGCCAGCATATTTTGTCCAGTTTATTCCATCTGGACTTGTCGCTAAACCAATCTGGTGATATGTACTGTTGTAACCGTGGTAATACATTCGGTACTCACCAACACGATCGTCATAAATAACACTAGCAAAAGTAGCTCCTAAAGCATCCCAGGAACCTGTAGTACCCGGTGCGAGAATGGGATTACCAGGATACCGTTGCCACTCACCTGGATTCACAGCATTTGAAGTTGGGACAGTATTAAGAGCATAAGTTTCGAAGCCGTCATAGGCATTAAAAGTACTAAGTCCATTGGAGACTGTGGTTACGGCTGCATTACCGTAATAGATATAATTGTTGTTCCTGCAGGAGTAGGAATACTTGGCACTTTTACCCAAATTGTTGCCTGTTGACCAGCTTGACTCCAGGTTTCAATCCAGAATGGTATTGTAGTTATTTCATCACTTGAAGTGATGCGTATATCGCTGCCATCACTTTTTGCATTTGCAAAAGTAAAAGTTTGTATTGTTCAAACTAATTTTAACCTGAAAATCGATTAGAGCAGTGCCGCTGGTGTTGTTGATTGTTACTGGACGCCGCCAATTCCATCCTTCCCACTGGGCATTTAGTGACGTTAATGAGCTTGCAATAAAGCTGAGAATAAAAACAAACAGGTAAAATATTTTTCGCATAGTAATCCTCTAATAATTAAATTCTCTTTGTATTAATTAATTTATTGACTGATGAAATAGATGTGGATCTGATCTGACAGGAGAACCATCCTGAATAAAAATCCGTACCTTTAACTGTGAAATGTTTGAGCACTTATAAACTCCCCTCTCAAAAGAAAATTCTCCCTTGAAAATTTTCTTACAAGAGATAATCTAGTTATGATTATAGATCATTAAAATATTTTTTTAAAACTCTAATCTTGTTTTATTTGTCAGGCAGGATTGTGCAAATAGTTTAAGCAATACTCCCTGATCTTTGGCTGAGAATGTATAAAATTATTTTTTTATAAGCATTAATTATTAATAATTTATTTTTTCGTCTATTATTATGCCACGACATAATTGCACAACACTCTAAGTGTAAGTGCTTAAAATGATGATGATATTGATTGGCCTATAGTAATAATTGTCTGTTGGCAAACAACTAGAGTGGATCGAGTTGGTACATATCTCACTTAAATTTAACTTTGATATTTACTATCTCAGAATTACTTCCTGTTCTTACAGGTGGTCCCCAGGTACCTGCACCCGATGTAACGTAGTAATGTGTATTCCCTTTTTTCTTGTAGCCCCAGCTTATTTCATAAATCATTTTTGTGATGAGATTTGCAGGCCAAATTTGTCCGTGATGTGTATGACCGGAAAGTTGTAATGTCTATTCCATTTTGCTGCGCTTGTTCTAATTTAAATGGCGTATGATCCAGGAGAATTTTGGGAAAGCTGGATGGAATATTCTTTACAATCTCTTCTAATGATTTTCTTTGTGTGCCGGTAAATTGCGGCATTGCACTATCTTCTCTTCCAATCAAGTAAAAACTGCTGTCAATCATTTCATAAGAATCGCGCAGGAATTTTATTCCAAACTTCTCAGCAAATCTCACACAAGACTCAACTCCATTTATAAATTCATGATTGCCATTTATAGAGTAAACCCCGTATTTAGATTTCAATCTTCTAAAAGATTCACCGATTCTTCTTTCCTCCAGCACTTCAGCTTTATCATCAACAATATCTCCGGCAAGTAGAATAATATCCGGATTGATGGAATTTATTTTATCAACAATTCGAACAAGTAATCTTTCACCATCAATAGGTGAGAGGTGAATATCAGAAGCCATAACGATATTCAATTCACCAAGTTTACTTTCACCTTTTGGGATTGTTATCTCCAATGTTTTAATCTCAATATTTCTCTTGTTAAGATTTCCAAGAAAAACAATCAATCCAACTAAAGTAACTACGATGAACGCAGTTATATATTTTGTAGTTTCATTATTTTTAAATAAAAAGGCGGGAAGAAAATTAAACCAGCTATTAAATAATCTTACAATATCAATCAGTAAAAGAGAAAGAAGAAAATAGACAAGAAATGCAAACCAAATGGCACCAACCCCAAGTAAAATATCATAAGCTAAAGGTGACAGAAATTTGTAAAGAACTTTTGCTAATACGTAACCGTAGGCAATAATTATAAATAAAACAGCATAAATCGGTTTAAAATTGGATAAGCAGAAATGACCTGCCAGCCGCGAATAAACACATAAAAGTTTAGTGATGTGTAAACTGTTAAGAAAATGATAAAGAATAAAGCCATATTTCCGAAATGTTTTTTCTACTAAACAAAAGATATGTATATAAGTTCAATTTAAAGGGAAACAAGAAAAATGTTTTTAAAATTAATTATAAATGAAAACCGAGTATACTCTTTTCGTTCCCAATCCCCCCTTCTCAAGCAGTGTTGGTCTTAGAGCAAGCAAAGAGAGTGATACAAGCCTTAATAAATGATTTAGTTTACTCAGTGTCATCCTGAATTTATTCCAGAATCTGGGGATTTTAATCGTAACAGATCCCGAAACAAGTTCAGAATGACGAGTAATAAATTATGAAAGTAAGAATCAAAAATTAAACATCATAATACAAACCAAACTCATATGGATGCGGCTGCAATGCCATTGGTTTAACTTCTTTATCCATTTTATACTTTATCCAGGTTTCAATCACATCTTCAGTAAACACATCACCTTTTAGTAAATATTCATGATCGTTTTCTAAAGCTTTTAATGCTTCCTGCAAACTGCCCGGAGTTGAAGGAACATTTTTCAATTCCTCCGGCTCCATATCGTAAATATCTTTATCAAGTGGTTCACCCGGATCAATTCTGTTAATAACTCCGTCCAATCCTGCCATTAACATAGCAGAAAATCCGAGATAAGGATTACCTGAGGCATCCGGACATCTGAACTCAACACGTTTTGCTTTTGGTGATGATGAGTACATTGGAATTCTGATTGATGCGCTTCTGTTTCTTTGTGAATACGCAAGATTAACAGGGGCTTCAAATCCAGGTACTAATCTTTTATAAGAATTTGTTGTTGGATTTGTAAATGCAAGTAAGGATGGTGCGTGTTTTAATAGTCCCCCGATAAAGTATAATCCCATTTCACTTAACCCTGCATAACCAGAACCAGCGAAAAGAGGTTTACCTTTCTTCCAGAGAGAAGTATGTACATGCATACCGCTTCCGTTATCACCGTAAATCGGTTTAGGCATATAAGTAACTGTTTTGTTATTCTTTTTTGCAGTGTTCTTTACAATGTATTTAAACATAAGTAACTGATCAGCTGCTTTAACAAGGGGCATAAAACGCAAATCGATTTCGCATTGTCCGCCGCTTGCTACTTCGTGATGCTGTGCTTCAACATCGATTCCGCAATTGATAAGATTTGTAACCATTTCATTTCTTAGATCCATCAATGAATCTGTTGGAGGAACCGGAAAATATCCTTCTTTAAATCTTGGTTTGTAGCCAAGGTTTGGATTCTCTTCTCTTCCGCTGTTCCATTTACCTTCGATAGAATCAACAACATAAAAACTTCCGTTTGGCTGAGAGTCAAATCTTACATCATCAAACACAAAAAATTCTGCTTCAGGTCCGTAATAAACTGTGTCTGCAATACCTGTTGAGATAAGATAAGCCTCAGCTTTTTGTGCGATGTTACGCGGACAACGTGAATATTTTTCTTTAGTAGCCGGTTCATACACATCACAAATTAAACTCAATGTTGGTGCTTCAACAAAAAGATCTACGAACATCGTTTCTGCATCAGGGATTAATAGCATATCGCTTTCGTGAATCGGTTTCCAGCCGCGGATCGATGAACCATCAAATCCAAATCCCTCTTCAAAAGATCCTGCATCAAAGTGTGTTACAGGAACTGTAAAATGCTGCCACTGACCGGGAAAATCCATGAACTTTAAATCCACAAATTTTATCCCTTTATCTTTTATAAACTTGAGCACCTTTTCAATTGCTCCATTAGAACTTTTTGCCATATAGTATCCTTTAGATTAGTTATTAATTATTAAACGTTAATTTCAAATGTTTCTTTTACTGTTGAGAGTACATATGTTGTTTTTGTTCCTGTTACTCCATGGAATGATTGGATTTCAGAAAGTACTCTTTCAAGAGCCTCAGTATTTTTAACCAAAGCTTTTAATAGATGCGAGCCTTCTCCAAGAACTGCATGGCATTCAAGAATCTCAGGCATTTTTTCAACTTTGGTTATAAGATTTTTGTAATGCTTTGATGAATCCATCATTACAAGAATAAATGCCATTATATCGTAGTTAAAAACTTTGCGATTAAGCTTGGCATAATAACCTTCAATTACCTGTTTGTCTTCTAACTTATTAAGTCTTTCACTAACAGAAGGAATAGATAGCTTGACTTCTTCAGAAAGTTCGTTGCGTTTTGTTCTGCCTTTTTTTTGCAAAGTACGTAAAATCTGGAGATCTATATCATCCAACATAAAAACCTTAGTTATTTAGGAATTTCTCAATTATTGGTTTCGAATATAAGGCGTGGCAAATAATGTTCCAAACTTATCTTAGCGTTTTTTAATTATTTTACTAAAATAGTTGAGCCAGAATGAGATTTTGTATTATTTTTTCAGGCCAAAAGGGGTGAAAGCGATGCGTGATTTTTTTACTTCTTCAAACAAATCAAGATTTTTTTGAAGTCGTTCCTGTAGTTTATGATAGAGATGATATTGAACAGCGATGTGATTAACTGACTTTACTTTTATTCCATTTAACCCCAATCGAAATTCAATATCAGAATCTTCACCAATAGATGGAGCTTCGTATCTTTCATCAAATCCGTTTATTGCCAGCATATCTTTTTTATTGAGAGAGAAGTTACAGCCCAATAATCCGCGTCCTTTTTTATTAAACAGGTTTCTTAAAAATTTATTTTCAAAGTAAAATCCTTTTTCAACATAGTTGGATTTACCAAAAAGAGCATCTTCTAACAGCAAAAGCTTATTTGATTCAAGAAATCCTTCTTTGACCTTAGTCTCCGTTAATAATTCTGTTATCTTTTGTGAAAGGTTTACTCTTCTACCGGTGCAAACTGTAATCCCCGTCTTTTCATTAAGATGCTCTTCTACAAATTTAGAATGAGGCACACAATCGGAATCAATAAATATTAAATAATCTGAAGACGATGCTAGTATAGCCTGGTTAAGAATTTTGTTTTTTCTAAAACCTTTATCGGAATGCCAGATGTGTTTTATGCGGAAAGAATAATTTGGAGAAATGGATTCAATTTCTCTTATTACTTCATCATTTGAACCATCATCTGCAATAATTAACTCAAAGTTTTTTTCGGACTGTATTTCAAATCCTGCAAGTACAAGTCTTAAATATTTGATATTATTATAAAATGCTGCAATTACAGAAGCCTTAACCATTTGGATTCAAATCTTCTTGTATTTTTTTCTTGATCTTTTTTTTCTCTTCATCCCTATCATAAGCATTAAGATTCTTTTCTGCCTTTGGCGGTTTCTGGGGAACAGGAACTCGTTTCTTTTTCTTTTCTACAGTTATTTTAATTTTCTTCTTCATCATTAATTCGTAGAGCAGACTTAAGTCTGCGTTACATTAAAATATTGCATAAATAAACGGAGCTAAGGCAGAACCTTGCGTAATAATTATCAGTCCGCCAAGTAGACACTAAAAATAAAATAATTGGCAGCAGCCACCATTTTTTTCTTACCTTAAGAAATTCCCATAACTCTGATAGTATTGATAATTTGCTCATATTTTTTCCTCTTTGTTTCTTTGAGAGCTTCGTGATCAATCTTTGTGTACTTTGTGGTTAAATGTATTTTACCACAAAGAACTCAAAGGTAATTACACAAAGGACACTAAGTTAAAATTGTCTGTCATAATCAATTTGCTGCTTAACCGGGTTTTCTCTTTTCTCCCAGTATGTTGATGCATTTTTATCAAATCCCAATGGCATAAATTTTTGCCAACAATCTTTGCCAATAATCCTATTGGAGTCAGTACAAGATAATATAACAATGATAGAATTACTCGCGACATTACAAATCCCATTGCTAATGCAAGCATCATCCAAAGCTTATGGAATGGACGTAAAACCGGGATTGCAATGAATGCAAGAATTACAAATAATCCTCCCGCAATTGAAAAATAAACAAATGATGTTTTTCCTAAATACCACAACAATAATGAGATCAGGATCAGAACAACTCCAACGGATAATCCTGTTTTCTTAACTGCTTCGTCTGATTTATCTATTAATTTTAATTCCTCTTTTAACATATATTTATTTTAAATTGATTTATTCAATGAAACCTCGAAGGTTTCCTAATTTAAGTTCTCGATTATTTTATTTGTCGTTACAAATTTTTTCAAACCTTCGAGGTTTTTTAATTTTTCAAAAGTTAACATATTAATCCAGTACAAATTCTTTTTTCCAGTCGCTGTCATTTTCTAATGGTTTCTGGTCTTCTTTACTTAAAATATAATTTCCAAGAACAAGATAATCCATATCAGTTCTCATAAAACATTTGTATGCATCTTTTGGAGTGCAGACAATCGGTTCCCCTCTTACATTGAAGGATGTATTTATGATAACAGCACAACCGGTTTTCTCTTCAAACTTAGAAATAAGTTTATGGTAACGAGGATTAGTTTCTTTATGTACAGTTTGAAGTCTTGCTGAATAATCCACGTGAGTAATTGCAGGAATATTAGAACGAACAACATTTAGTTTTTCAATTCCCCATTTCTTATGTTCTTCATCTGTCATTGGTATTCTGCGTTCTTTCTTTACATCAGCAGTAAGAAGCATATAAGGACTGGATTTTTCTATCTCGAAGAAATCACTTACTTTTTCATAAAGCACAGAAGGAGCGAATGGTCTGAATCCTTCTCTGAATTTTATTTTGATGTTCATTGTTGCCTGCATCCTTGGAGATCTCGCATCACCGATAATTGTTCGCGAGCCTAATGCACGAGGACCAAATTCCATCTTTCCATCAAACCAGCCAATTACTTTTTCTGAGTTGATGAGGTTTGCTACATTTTCAATCAGCTGATCATCATCATATCTCTTTGCAGAAAGATTAAATGACTGAATAAATGATTTTATTTCTTCTTCTGAAAACTCTGGGCCTAAGATATGAACCTTTTTGTGTATCAGTTTTATCATCAGCAGTTCTTGGATTGTTGTGATATTTATACCAGCCAATTAATGCAGCACCAAGCGCTCCACCCGCATCTCCTGCCGCAGGTTGAATCCAAATATTTTCAAACGGACCTTCTCTCAATAATCTTCCATTTGCAACACAGTTTAGCGCAACTCCACCAGCAAGGCAGAGATTTTTTAATCCTGTTTCTTTGTAAACGTGATTACCAAGTTTAAGGACAATCTCTTCAGTTACTTCCTGCAATGATCTTGCTATGTCCATTTCTTTCTGAGTGAGATTTGTCTCGGGTTCTCTTGGCGGACCACCGAAAAGCTTATTAAACTTTTCGTTTGTCATTGTTAGTCCCTGGCAGTAATTAAAGTAATCCATATTCATACGGAATGAACCATCATCTTTTACATCTATCAGATGATCATAAATTAACTGCTTGTACTTTGGTTCCCCATATGGAGCTAAGCCCATAACTTTGTACTCGCCTGAGTTTACTTTAAATCCTGTATAATAAGTCAGCGCCGAATAAAGCAATCCAAGTGAATGAGGAAATTTTATATCTGCAAAAAGCTGGATATCATTGCCATCGCCAATCCCGTAACTTGAAGTTGTCCATTCACCTACTCCATCCATAGTAAGTATTGCGGCTTTATTATAGGGCGATGGATAAAACGCTGACGCTGCGTGAGACTCGTGATGTTCCGGAAAAATAATTTTCCCTGTATAACCAAGTTTATCTTTTATCATTTCTTTCATCCAGAGCTTTTCCTTTATCCACAAAGGCATTGCTTTAATGAAAGATTTTATTCCTACCGGGGCATAAGCAAGATAAGTTTCAAGCAATCGTTCAAACTTTAAAAATGGTTTATCGTAAAAGGCTACAAGATCAAGCTGTGCTGCTGCAATACCAGCGTCTTTAAGACAAAACTCAATTGCTTTCTGCGGAAAATTGTGATCGTGTTTTTTGCGTGTAAATCTTTCTTCCTGTGCAGCAGAAAGAATTTCTCCATCTTTTACAAGACAAGCCGCACTATCGTGATAAAATGCCGAGATGCCAAGGATGTACATTTACGGAATCACCTTTTGTTGCTGCTGAGTTTTTATCCACTTTTCTGCCCAATCAACATTCGGGGCAATTAATGGAACTGCTGTCATCTTGCCACCAAAACCCAGAAATCTCATTCCAAAACTTTGCAATGATGTAACTTCTATTTTCTCCAGCAAATCTAAATTAATACTAACACCATACTTAACTGCAAGATTGTAAGTGAAATCAGTAATCTTTCCGTAAAGCTTCTGATAAGTTAAATCCTTCTTGTATTGATCTTTAAACTTCTCAAATGGTTTTGGCGGAATAATTTTTTCATCTTGCTTATCTATCAATTTAAAGACTGAATATCCTTTATCTACTACCAGGGGACCATATACGTCGCCAAGATTCATTGTAGAGGCAATTCTACCAATTTCGCCATGTTGAGTTATTGAGAAAAGACCGTATTCACCTTTATTCTTTTTAGTCCATTCACGTTTATTAAATTTGACAGCAAGCTCTTTAAAATCAGTGCCTTTTTTCAATTCGCTAAAAACTTTATTAACAATCTCCATGCTATCAGTAAAAATCTCCACTATATTTATTAGCATAGGCTGTGATTCGGGCTGGTTGTTTTTTAAATAATAATTATAAATCTCCTTATCACTAACCTCAACTGAATCAGTAAAATCATCCTTTAAAAGTTCAAACAAATAGTGCTGTTTCCAAATTTCAATTTCATCCCTCACTTCAGATAGATCACCATATCCTCTTTTAAATCCTTCGCGATATAATAATTCCTTTTCGATATCGCGCCTAATTCTATTATCAAGAGAAGCTCTTATAAAATTAATTTTATAATCTGTTGCGTTGTACCCATCAAAAATTAAAAGACGAAGATATTCTTTAAAAGATATTGGAGAATTGTCCAAAAGAATAAAATCTTTGTTAAGAAGATTGGCCCCAAATACCTCTTCCATCTTCAGAATATCAGGTGATTCGAGATTTATTAAATCGCTGTCTTTGATGCCGTAGTTTTTCTTTTTGTATTCGAATAGTGATGAAATATTTTTTGCAAGGATTTCAAATAATTCAGGATTTACATCAACTTTTTTATCTTTAAAAAAATCAGCATAAAACTCTTTTTGTTTCTCAATCAATTTTCTTGCTTCAATAGTTTTTCTAACATTCTTAATTGCATCTTCACGAGCGTTACTGTTGGATAATAATTCCTCAGATTTATTTACCAGATAAAAAATATACCAACCATCGGGAGTGAGAATAGGTTGTGTATATTCACCTATCTTTAAATTAAATAAAATCTCTTCAACAGCTTCATCCATTTGTCCGAAAACTATCTCAACGGGTGCAGATTGCTCTTCCATTTCAGGACTTTCAACAAGAATGGAATCAAATTGAATTCCATCATTTAACAGCTTATATAAATTATCAATCTCTCGATTGTCTTCTGAAAATAAAAAGTGTACATACAGTTTTGATGAATTCCGCCTTAACCCCTCGCCTATTTCCTTTTCTGTTATTATAATTTTGTCCTTAATTTCTTTGTTGAACAAAGCATCTCTCACAAACATCTTTTCAAAAGACTTTGTAGTAAACTGAATCACTTCTGTTTTATCCATATTTCTTGAAATAGCTTCTAAAGCCCAAAGTTTTTCTGCAATAAGTGAAAACAGAAACTCTATTTTTTGTGATTCTATTGTAGATTTCCGGTGACGATTTATTCCAGGTGTCATCTCATATCTTTCAAGAAATTCCTTGTCTGATATCGAAATACTTCCGATGCGGGCAATCTGATTGGCATTATAACTCTGAGAATTAATCTCAGTCCAAAAGGTGAACAATAATATTATTATTAATAAGAATTTCTTCATTCCAGGCTTATTCTATCTGTATTTTATTAAATAATTGTGTGATGAATTTACTAAATTCGCATATCTTAAAAAAAGTAAAGTTTAATCGTGTTTTGCTAATATCAACCCAATTTTGGACTTATGAATGAAAAGAGATAAAATTAAAACATCTAAGCAAAAATCAGAAAATGAAAACAAATCTGAAAAAGCAAAGAAGCCACCTAAATGGTTTTATATAATACTTATTTTGATTCCTGTTGTTTTTATTGTTTTACTGGAAGCTTTTCTGAGAATAGTAAACTACGGTGTAGTCCTTGAACAATTTGTTGCTGTTTCTTACTATCATCCCGATAAAATTTATTTAAACCCTGATTTGCCGTCAAAGTACTTTTTTAATATTAAAGCAACACCCAGTGTACTGCCTGATGGATTTGATAAAGTTAAAAAAGATAATGCCTTTAGAGTATTTGTTTTAGGTGAAAGTTCTGCTGCGGGCTGGCCGTATGTTCCCAATGCGTCATTTTCAAGACAGCTTAAAAGAAAACTTGAACTTTATTATCCTGAAAATACAATCGAGGTGATTAACTGTGGTATTTCTGCGATAAACACTTACACAATTAGAGATTTTGTTCCTGGAATTATAAAACAAAAACCGGATCTTATCCTTATCTACACGGGACATAATGAATATTACGGAGCACTTGGTGTAGGATCTACGGTAAACCTTGGCAATTCAAGATTTTTAGTTAATACTTATTTGTGGGCTCAAGACTTCAGAACTGTTCAATTGATTCAAAATTCTATTTCCTGGATTTATGGTTTATTCTCCAGTATCGGAAATGATGGAGATGATAAACAAAAAAATGAAACTTTAATGAGCAGAATGATTGGTGAATCTCTTATAACACTAAACTCTGATTCATACAATTCCGGCGTCTCGCAGTTTGAAGGTAATTTTGATGATATATTAAGTTGGTTTAAAGAAGCAAATATTCCTGTTATCATCGGAAACTTAACTTGCAACCTAAAAGATCAAAAACCTTTTGTTTCTTTAAAGACAGAAAATCTTCCATCAGCAGAAGATATTTATAACAATGCTAAAGAACAGTTAAGTAATAGGAATATAAAAAAAGCAAAAGAACTTTTTTTGTATGCAAAAGAATTAGATGCATTACGATTTAGAGCACCACAGCAAATTAACAATATCATTAAAAGTCTCTCGCAAAAATACAACTATACGATAGTTAACATAGATTCTGTTTTTGAATCTCTCAGTCCTGATGGAATTGTTGGTTATAATCTTATGGTAGACCATCTGCATCCCAATATAGATGGCTACAGATTTATTGCAGATGAATTTTATAAGAGCATGGAAGAAAAACATCTTGTTCCAAAAGGGAAAAAAAATCAAATCAATAGTGTAACTGCCGATAGTATTTTGATAGCAAATTTTCCGTTTACAAGGCTTGATTCAACTATCGCAAAGATGCAATTAATAATTTTAACTGGTCAATATCCATTCGTTCCAAAAGGACTCCAAACTATAAAATTAAAGAATATAAAATAAAGGATATCGTTGATTCTACTTCTGTAGAAGTGATAAACAAGGATTTAAGATGGGAATCCGCACACGCCAAATTATCAAACTACTATTTTTATAAAGGTGATTATGATAAATGTATTGCTGAAATGGAAGCAGTGATTGCAGAAAGACCTTACTATGATATTCCGTACAAAGATCTTATAACAAAAATGGTGGATAGTAAAAAATTAGATCAAGCTCTCACCTTCTTAATTAAACTTCATAAAATAAAACCAGATTATTTTTCTTATAAATGGTTGGGACAGGTTTATTTAAAAATGAATAAAAGTGCAGAAGCTTTGAAGTTTTTAGTAGAGGCAGTTAAGTTTAAAGAAGCCGAATATCAAACATGGTACAATCTTTCAGGTGCTTATTATCTGGAGGGTGATACAAATTCAGCACTATCTGCAATACAAAAAAGTTTAAGTTTAAATTCACGAAATCAAGCTGCGGTTAATTTTTATAACCAGCTTTCAACATTAATAAAGAATAAAAAGTAATATAGGTTTACTTTATTAAAATCTATCCGCCGAAGAGCTAACGAAGGAGGATCATTTTCTTCGTTGATGTAAAGTTCTTTGTTTTTAATGTATAAAAGTAAACTCCACTCGTTAACGTTGACGCATCAAATGTTGCTTCGTAAACTCCGGCAGGTTGATCTCCATTAAACAGTGTTTCTATTTCTTCTCCCAAAAGATTAAACACTTTTAATGTTACAGAACTGTATTCCGGAATGCTGTACCTTATTTTTGTTGATGGGTTAAATGGGTTTGGATAGTTTTGTTCTAATTGATAATCAGACGATAATAAATTTTCAATGCTTTCTACACCAACCGGGTCTGGATCGGCAAATAAATTATTTATAACTATAGGTTGTCCATCTACCAATAAAAAGGTGTGTACAAGAGTGTCAACAAATTCATTATTCAAAGGTTCAAAGCCACCATTTATTGTATCAGCCCCTGAATACATTACAGCAAATTTATAATCATAATAACCTGAATTGATTCCCATTGGAACTAGCCTCTCGAACCTCCAATTACTTTCACTAATTTTTGTTAGAAGAACCATTTTACCGTTTAAAGTATCTTCTGAGCACCAGCACCCTTCCAACATATTACCAAATGTCGGTATCGTACTTTTAAGGCCAATAAATTCAATTTCTGAAAGTGGAATTGGAAGGCCATTGTATCGGTTGATAGCACCAGACATATCAAGGTTAATTGTAAGAATTAATGGTGGTGGATTCCAACTGGGTAGTATTCTTGGGATTATTATGGGCAATGTCACAATACTGCTATCTTCACTAAATGTAAACCAGCGATCTGTTCCTGTTTCCCACCCGGCATTCATAAAATAGTAAGGTGGTGCTGCTTTAAATTTCCATCTAACCGAATCAAGAGTACTGCTAACTAATAGTGTTGTAGTATAAATTCCCAGATTAAGTGTATCCACATTTGACATCATTCGATTGCCAACAACTGTTGTTGATCCATCCCAATCCAAACCAATAACCAACAATGAATCACGTAAAGGATTAAATGCACCTCCAACACCAACGCCAATAATCGCACTTATATCAGCAGTAAAAATCACTGTGTTTGTAGTTGTGCTTTTATTCTGTTGCGAAAACGAAATAAAAGATATCGCAAGCAATAATAGAACTGTTAATTGCTTTTTCATATTAGTCTATTAGGTTTTATTTAATTAGAATCATTTTCTTCGTTGAACTAAAATTCTCTGTTTTTAAAGTATAAAAATATATTCCGCTTGATAGATTAGAAACATTAAATGTTGCTTCGTAAACTCCGGCAGGTTGTTCGGAGTTAACTAACACTTCTATTTCCTGCCCAAGCAAGTTGAAAATTTTTAATGATACAAATCCAAACTCTGAAATACCATATCTTATAATTGTAGTTGGATTAAACGGATTTGGGTAATTCTGATTTAACTCATAATTAGATGGAGTTAAATTTTCAATTCTTTCTACATTGGGAATTGGATCCGAACCTCCGAAATAATTGTTTAGAATAATTGCGTGTATATTTGAAATTAATAATATATGATTTATTCCAAACCCAGCTTCGTTATTAAGGGGATTGATTCCCCCATTAACCGTATCTGCACCGTGATACATTGCAGCAAATTTGTATTGATACATTCCTGTAAACGAACCAGCAGGCAAAATTGTGTGAAACCGCCAAATACTTTCAGAGATTTTTGTCAGTACCTTCATAACCCCCGTTATCGTATCATCAGCACACCAACAGCCTCCTGTACCTGTACTCCAATTACCTAGGAAATCTGCGCTACCTCTCATTCCAACAAACTCAAGATCCGATAACGGAATTGGTAATCCATTGTAACGGTTAACTGCACCAAGCATATCTACATTTATGGTTAAGTCTACATCTATTGTTGTTGTATCGGTTCTAGGGCTGATTAGTGGGACAATTATAGGAAGAGTAATGGTTGAACCATCTGCTTCATAAATATGCCATCTATCTGTACTCATTTCCCAACCGTTGTTTTGAAATCTTTGATTAGGGAATGCTTTAAACTTCCATTTGGTTGAATCACCCACACCGTTTGGTGCTGCAGAACCTGAAGTAACTGTTAACGATGTTGTATAGATACCGGGATTAAATGGATTGGGATTTAGCATCCTTCTGTTACCAATTACATTCTTGCCTAAATTGTCCCAGTCTAATCCCATTACTAATAATGAGTCCTGATCTGGATCGAATGCACCACCGACACCAACACCAAGAATTTCGCCTATATCTGCAGTAAAATTTATTGTATTGGTTACTTCACGTAGGTATAATAACCCACTCATCATTAAAGAATACTATAGGGTAATAACGTGATGGAGGATTAAGAGTAAATTGTCTGTCAGTAATTGATTCCCAATTATCACTTGCTGGTGGATTAACTATTACATATTTAAAAATATAATTATTACCAGCTAAAGATGAAGGTGCATTAAATGTACCGGTATATACAGTATCATCATCAGGGTCTGATAGCTGGTATAAATTACCCTGCCAGTTTCCACCTGGATCTCCGAAATCAGCCTGAAAATCTACCGCGTACTACTACATTAGCACCAGCTGGAAAGTTACCTTCAAAGACCTGAACACTCATATCAACCTGGAATGTTACGTTGATATCTTGAGGAAACGAAAAAGCACTGACCATAATGATCAGTGCTAAAACTGCCAGCTTTTTCATATCGCACCCCTTGAAATAACTGTTTACAAATTATTTATTTATCAAAGTCCTACGCTTAAAGCAAACCTGGATATTGGATCAAATATGCCATACTCAGCATAGCTATAATCAAACTTTGCAAAGAAGCCGCCAAAATCGTATTGCAAACCAACACCCGCAGTTAAACCTTCAATGGCATCTTCTTTAAATAATGAATTATAGCCGCCGCGCAATGAAATTAAATTACTCCAGGTTATTTCCATTCCAAGATTTCCATAAGTCGTCTGGTTATTTGGAATAAGTGCATCGCCTGCAAAAGTTAAAAGCCAATTCTCATCTTTGAAGGCATCATAAGCTAACCCTACAGTAAAAGTAAGCGGAAGTGACCAGGCTTCAGTAAGCAGCTGTCCTGAGATATTTGAGTTATTACCTGCATTTGCCGGATCAATATCAATTGGCTGAAGTAATGATTTTCCATCAAGCTGCATTTCGGTTCCAAAATTGGAGATGTTCATTCCAAGTCTTAATCCCTCAAGCTGTGTGTAGAATAAAAGACCAACATCAACACCAAAACCGGTTGCAGATACATCATATATTTTTTGAGAAATGTATTTAACTGATCCGCCGACAGAAAATCGATCGGTGAGATTTCTTGCATACGATAAGCTTATTGCTATATCCGAAGCAGACCAGAATTCACCCGTTCCGTTTTGCTGTTGAAGTGTAGTTATTTCTTCTTCGCCATAATCTAATTGGTTTATACTTATTCCGATTGCGTTATCATCATCCAATCTAAAACCAAGCCCAACCCAATTAATTCTTGAACTTACAAGCCATTCGGCAGTTGAGGCAGTAAATTCATTACGCGAAATTCTTGATAATCCTGCCGGATTCCAGAAAGCCGTAGTTGCATCATTTGCAACAGCAGAAAAAGCACCTCCCATTCCGGAAGCACGGGGTCCAACAGGAATTGTTAAAAAGTTTGCTACTGTTGTGCCTACTTTGGTTTGCGGAAAAAGACTAACCGATAAACCAAGTATCATCATTATTAAAAATAATTTTTTCATTTTAAACTCCATTATTTTCATTGCTTATCGATTATTTAATTATTGCCAATTTGCCGGTTTTCTTTTCGCTCAAACCATCCACCTCAACAACATAAAAATAAACACCATAAGCAATGTCTAATCCTTCTTTACTTCTTAAATCCCATTCAACAGAACCGCTAAATAACTCTCCGTCATGTTCAAGTGTCCTTACATGGTTTCCACTTGAAGTATAAATATGTACTTTACTCTTAGGGGGCAGATTGATAAAATAAATTACCCTTTCACCACGCCCTCTGACAGTTGGCGGAAGCGGTTCTTCAAAAGCATTTGCAACTATGTATGGATTTGGAACTGCTTTAACAAGATTTAACTGCTCTCTTGCGGCATTAATATCGTAAGAAGCATTTGTTACATTAACAACAAATTTATCAGCACCCGAGATTGGTTTAAGAAATCGAATGAACAAACTATCTCCTCCAAGCGGATACTGGTAAGAACTGTCTCCACCCATTGTAATTCGCCAGGAGAATTCTGTTCCGGTTGGATCTGAGAGCACAATAACATCATCAAAAGATAATGTATCTCTTCGGTAATTGTTCTGTTCAAAAAACCCGAACTGAACCCGGGAGGGAGTTTGTTTATCTGTTATATCGTATACTCTGAAATTAACTAACTTAGCTGGCGGAGCACCATTACCAAAAATTGCAGTAAGTTTATTTGAACTATCGGAATAAGTATTTGAAATCACAAACATATAATCTCTGGGAAATTTTGTTGCCCATAATGTAGTGCCTTTGAACTGATCAGCAGTAATCTTTAGATTTTTTGGTCTGTAAATACTCCAGCCGGTGGAATCATTAGCAATGGATCCTTTAGTGTTTATTACAGGTCTCTTAAGCTTAATACTGTCAAGTCGCTGATAACTCGAATCAATTGATAATCGAATTCCATTAAACACAATTCCATTATCGGGGGCTAACGGTTTCTCAGTTACCAATGTATTACCCTGCGGATCTAAAACGGAATAATTAGAAGAAATGTTTACAAAGGATGTTTCCAATCCTGACTTTCGCAATGAATCATTAAATGTTATAGAATAAGCCCCTTCAACAATTTTGTATGGGTCGATGACTTCAAAATATGGAAGAGGTGTGGATACGCCGCTTACTCGCACCGCATCAATTCCCGATGGCGGCGGAACATATCCGGCGACGGGAGCTGTTGGCGTAACAGCTACTGTATTAATATCTGTACTTACTTTTCCAAGAGCATCTTTGGAAAGAAATCTTGTATTTTCAGATGGATAAATATCCTTTGAAGGATCTCCTCTATCATAAGCAATAAGTGCATAATAATATGTTCGACCATTTATTACATCATTATCAACAAAGAAATTCTGGACACCATTGTCAGTCCCCAGATTGTAAGGAGCACCGTCAGTTAGAGAAAGTAAAGTTGCAGATGACGGGAAAAGTCCTCTAACTCCATTTATCAGGTCATATTGTGCTATCGGTTTGTAAAAGACTTTTTCACCTGATGCATTGGTTATTAATAATGCATCAGTGAGATCGGGATCAGTTCCTTTGTAAATTTTATACCCTTCAAAGTCTTTAACCCTTAATGTCGGATCAACAGATTCCTCAGCAACTTTATCCCAATAAAGAGTTACCTTTCCATTTTGTGCAACTGCAGTAAGTGTAGGTTTATCAGGAGGTCTGGGGAAGTTATAATTTGCATCATAAATAATTTGTGCTATCTGTTTTGTTTTTAGAACTGCTCTAAAATCACTACCAAATGCTAAGGCTAAAGAAAATCTTTCAGTTTTACCAGCAAGCAGTGGAAAATATCCTGAACCGTATAAAAAGTCTCCATCTTCTCCCCGTATAGCAACGTTATTAACGATTGATGAAGGTACATCGAAATACCCGGGTAACATTCTTCCCCACATATCAAAATCATCACTCATCGTTATATCACCGGCAGGAACAAAGTACTGAAAACTTGTCAATCCGATCTGATCAGATTCATCAATATCTGTAGCATCAAAGTTTGGTTCACCCGGAGTAGGAATTCCATTGCCTTCACCAAAGTCATTTGTACCCGGTTTACCATCAGTCCCCACGTCATCAAACTCGGCACTCCAATCGCCATCATTATCAATACCATCATCACGAGATTCATCTAATAACGGGTTACCATTTCCACCCACCAAATAATCTCTGTACTGTAATTCAGCTAGAGTATCGATGAGAACAATCCTATTAACTCCAGAGCCGGACGTTTTGAATTGCCTGTAATGAACCTGATAATTTTCATCAATCAACCCATCCAGATCGTTATCAATCCCATCACGAGCCGTTTTACCAATCGGCTCGGAAGTGTTAATATTTAATATTTCCTTCTGCAAGTTTTGTTACTCCTGGTTGTAGAAAAAATTTTACATTCATTGAAGTAACAGTTATCGTGTCATTTGGCATAGTTATATTTGATCTTTGATATGTATTCTTATCAATTAAAATAAGTTTATCACCTGCCTGAACTGTTCTTATCCTAAAATCTGTAGAATCAAATTTAGCGGCCGATCCAACAACAGCATTGTCACCGTCATTGTCAATACCATCAAATGCATTTCCGGGTGATTCGAGAAATGCATAAGCAATGTATCCAACTTGAGTTGGATCCGGCAGCCACTTTGGATTATATGCAGGCGTGATATATTTATTAAAATCCCAAGTGTAGGTTATGGATTCCCTTACATTAAAAAATGATGCATCATCTTCCCATTCATTACCGTCAATACCAACATAAGTACCTACAATTGTTCCGAAAACTGCCTGATCATAAGTTTCAGTACCATCATTTTTTATGTTATATAACCAAAAAACTACATCCTGAGCTAAGAAGTTAGACCACTGTAAACCCCTTACGGAAACTTGAATACCATGTCCTCTTCTGGAAAGATCGTTGGAATCAGGAAGAAAACCATTCAATGCAAAATTTTCCCGGTCCTGATCATCATCCATCCAAAAGTAACTCTCCTGATCGGCATTTAACTGAGCCCTGCCAAAAAAACCATTCCAATCTACTTTTGGAGTCTTATCAACACCATCAATGATAATTGGATCACCGGAATAAGTCCAATCCGGGTAATCAGGCCACTGATCAGGCCAGGTTTCCGGTAAATGGCTCATAGCAATTCCTTTACCAACCTCATTAAGATCAGGTCCGCTAAATCCGGCAATTGGCTCAAAGGTGGATGATATTGAACCATCGTAACCTGTTTCACCATTTCCAGGACGGCTGACACCTGTGATTATGACTGTATAAATTGTATCATTTATTCCATCTGGCGGAAGAGCACCACGCTTATAATCACGAATGGGTAATCTTAAGCCAACAACTGGCGATACATCACCAACATAACCGTTAGCATCATACTTCCATGCGCCTCTTGGTCCTTCAGCACCCGGCTGAGCAATCACACCAAAGTTTGAGAAAACAGTTCTAACCTGATTTCCTCTATGAACTCCGACTTTTTGATTGAACGGACTGCCTCTTTGGATAATTCTTTGTTGTGCTAAAATATCTGAGGCAGCATAGAGTAATAAAAAAGTTAGTAAGAAATAATATTTAATTGATATTTTCATAATTCTATTTCCAATTATTAAACTCATTATTTTTTAAAAGAAAAATGTTGCACCAACTTCCACTCTTCTTGGTTCGGAGTAAAATGTTGGATTTCTATAATATTCATCTAATGTATTTACTAATTTATCAGGATTGTCATCATTCCTTCTTAAAAATTCATCTTTAGTAAAGTCTGCTGTACCAGTATCATTGTACACATTGACTTCGTTTCTTATATCAAATAGATTATAAACTCTGGTAAACAAGCTTAATCTGAAATCACCAAAAACAAAATCTTTATAAGCCCGCATATCTACATTAATGGAACCAGGCTTTAGCTCAGTATTAGTAAGCAATGTCGAAATATTAAGTGAAGATGATGGGGTATATGGGAATCCACTTCCATACTGACCAATTAAGCTAAAGCCCCAATTATCATCAGATGCATAGCTAAAAGTTACATTAGCAGTATGTGATTGATCCCAATTTAATTTTATAAGTTTAATTTCCGGTTGTTCACCGCCGGCAATCTGGTTTCGTGTAGCAGCAGGATCCGATGCATTTCCCTTGGCAGATTGGAAAGTATAATCGATTGTGGCTGCCCAATTATTAGAAAGTCTTTTTGTAACGGTAATTACAATTCCCTGCACAAATCCAAAGTCACTGTTTACGTATTGACTGTATCTGGATGAACCGCCCGGCAGCCTGATTTCATCAGCTCTGGTTCCCGCAAGATTTCTGATATCTCTGAAATATGCAGTAAGATCTATGGTTATATCGTCAGTAAATGCCTGCTGAACGCCGACTTCACCACTTATTGTTTGCTGTGCTTTAAGATTTGAGTTGCCGGCAATTCCCAGATTATCTGTACTTGCTCCAAATTTAAATTCCGGATTTGTATACAATAACTCGAAGTTTGGTATTTGAAAGAAGTGCCCGTATGAAAAGTGAATTACGCCTCGATCTGTAATTGGGAAAGCAATTCCAAGTCGCGGTGAAAAATTAAGTTCAGTATCTGCATCCCTGTACCAGGAGTTTTCCATCGGAATTAGAACTTTTTCTTTCCTCAAGAGTTTTAGCCATATTAACTTCTTTTCGAGGTCTGTAGATATCAGGATCAAAGGGATCGTTCAAAACCAATCCATTAGAATTAAAATAGTCTAATCTAAAACCAATATTTATTATCATTTCATTTAGTTCAAGTTTGTCCTGCAAGTAGGCAGAAAGCTCAATAGGCTCTCTTTCATATATGTCAATGGATAAGTTTTCGCTCGTGCTAAGCAGGTCAGGAATATATCTTGTAACATAAGGATTTAGAGTAATCGATGGATCCTCAAAGGAAGGATTTTGTCGGAGATAAATATTATCAAATCCTAAATGATGCTGATTGTATTCAATACCAAATTTCACCATATTCATTTTATCTACTTGAGAAGTAAAATCTAATTTAAAACCGTAAGTATTTGTAATCCTTTTAAATATCTGATTTTGAGTGCCCCCTGTCTTGAAACTTGGGATTTCGGTTGGTTGCTGTCCAAGCAATTCATCGTGCGTCCATCTTGGATCATTTACATCTTCATAAACAAATTGTCTGTATTGTTTAAAGAAGTATGAAAAATTTGCCTGATAAAATGTAGAGGGAGATAATGTGTGAGTAAGACCTAAAATATTTGTATGGCCAACTCTGAATTTTTTGAAATCTCCATCCGGGTTGTAAGAAAAAGATTGATCAAAATCTCTGTACTCAACATTATCGAAGATATAATTATAATTAATCTTTATGTCACTAAAAGGACGATATGTTAGTTTTCCCTGTCCGTAAACTTTTTCATTCCAGTTCATTGGAACAATTTCGCCGTCTCCAATCCCGCTGCCATCTCTATTAGCACTTAAATTGTATCTTGTTTCAATAGGTTCTGTAGCGCCTCTATTAACCGTTATATTCCAGGGATTATAATTTCTTTGACCATTAAGCCACCCACCAAAATAAATGTATCTTGCATTTAAATAGAAAAACATTGTATTGGGAATAATTGGTCCGCTTAAATTACCTTCAAAGTTTCTAATAGAAGTGGGATCGATATTATCAATATCTCTGAAGATATCTGTCCGATCACTTACATAATCACCAATATAACTTGTAACTGAACCCTGAAATTTATTATCGCCGTCTTTGGTGGCAATATTAACATAACCCGAGAGTGCTTTACCGTATTCAGCATTAAAAGCACCACTCACAAATTGTAATTCCTGAATGGAGCTTGTAGAAACATCAACGACAGTAGAACCATCATAAACGTCAGTCATAGGAACTCCGTCAATGGCATAAACAACTTCCCCTCTTCGTCCTCCTCTAACATTGCCGCCAACTATACCGGCTTTAAGCTGAAGTACTTCCTGAAACTCTGTAACTGGTAATACAGAAATTTCATCTGCACCGACAATTGCCGTTGTAGAAGTAAGATCTTTTGTAACAAGTGGTCTTGTGGCTACAATCACAACTTCTTCCTTCAATTCTATACTTGTTTCCCTTAGTTCGAAATTAACTTCTGTACTAAGATCAATGGAAACACGAACTTCTTGAACAGTTTGTGAATTGTAACCGATTGCAGAAGCTTTAACATTGTAAATGCCAGGTCTTAATCCAATGATAGCAAAATAACCATCAATGTCAGTTGCGGCACCTTGTGTAGTACCTTCAACCATAACGTTTACGAATGGAAGGGCTTCGCCTGTACTTCCATCAACTACTTTACCGGATATTTTACCGCTTTGAGCAGAAGCAGTTCCGAAAAAAATAATTGTTATTAGAAATACAAAGAATGACTGTATTATAAACCTCATATATTCCTCCGAGAGGTGAATGATTGATCAGTTCTGAAAGTGTATAAGAAATGAGTATCAATTAACCTATACATCTCCTAGTAACTTAGTTGTTTTAATTTCATTTTTTGTTAAAAATATTAAGCAAGATCAAATAAACTTCAAAGCTAAATTAGGTCAAAAAATCATCATCTGCACGATTTAAAAACATTTTCTTACCCGATTCAAATGAGAAAAAATAATTTTACAAAATTACTAAAAGTAATTATGATTTCAATCTAATTTATTAAAATCATTTTTTGACTTTTTAAATATTTTTACTTCAATTAACTTCAAAAACATTTGAATTGAATTCACAGCAACAAAAATATTTTTTAATTTAAGGCTAGTTCAGATCCGAACAAAATAATTGATATTTTTAATATTTGATAAGAATTGATGCTCTAGAATTGATAATTTGACCTAAACGCCATTTACTCTTCTTTGAAGGCAGTCATACCTCCCAAGACATATTTAGCTTTGTAGCCTTTCTTCTGAAGTATATCGACCGCCATCGCAGATCGATTTTGTGTTCTGCAGATAACAAGCATTTCTTTGTTCTTAAGTGGTTCTAATTCGGTAAGTCTCTGCTCAAGAACTTGAACCGGTATGTTAATTGCTTTTTCAATTTTACCAAGAGGACCACTTAGTTCTTGTTCTGTTCTCACATCAAGAACAATAATTTCCTTATCATTCTCAAGTTTTTCTTTTAAACTGTTGGATAGTTATGGAATTTGGCTGGTCTTGTTGTGCATTGCTTAAAAATGTTAAGAGTAAAAAAATGTTAATAATTAAAAATTTAATCTGTTTCATATTTTATACTTAATTTAATCCACACATACCGGAAGAACATCCGCCACCAAAAGAAGATTCAATCCCGCAATTACCACTTTCGCAACCAGAACTGCTTGATGAAAAGCCGGCTGCACTGAATGATGATAGGAGTTTTTTGTTTTCCTTAGAATTGCAATTTGGACAACTAACTTCTTCCTGGTTTACCGATGATTTGTGAAGAATCTCAAACTTAGAATTACATTGTCCGCACTTATATTCAAATATTGGCATAATTTATTTCCCTGGTTATTTAAAAGATGGTTTATTTAAAAATTGATAATTATTCGCGGTCATTTAAGTCCAAAAAATTCATGAGACGTGAATGAGCTTCTTTAGGAATTTCAACGTTATACTTTTTGTATAAGTCAATAGTAAGCTCAACCGTTTTAAAATAACTTTTACAATCTGAGCAGTTATCAAGATGAAGTTTAATCGCAACACATTTATCAGAGTTAAGTTCTTCACCAAGACTCTCGCAAATATGCTGCATTACATCTTTACATTTTGGTTTTTCTTCATTCATCGGCTAAAGGCTTTGTTTAATTCTTTTCTTAAAAATGCTCTTGCTCTGTGCAATCTGGATTTTACCGCGGGCACAGAAAGCTCTGTTAATTCTGCTGTTTCTTCTGTGGATAAACCTTCCACATCCCGCAATAAAAAAACGAAACGATATTCAGGACTTAACTTATCAATCGATTCATCTAAAATTCTTTTCAACTCTTCATTCTCAAGATTTTGATTAGGGATAGAAGACCAATCTGCCGTATATTTATCTTCATACAACTCATCATCATTATCAATTGAGACAAATGTTCGAGTCTTATCTTTTCTTGCAAGCATCAAACAATGATTGGAAACAATTCTATATAACCACGTTGATAGTTTTGAGTTTCCATCAAACTGATGCAGACTTTTTATCATACTGAAAAAAGTTTCCTGCATTATGTGTTCAGCTTTATCTCTATCCCTGCAAACTTTAAATGAAAAATTATAAACAGTCTGCTCATTGTCTTTTACTAACTGAGCAAGTGCATTTCTATCGCCGTTCTTTGCAAGTTCTAATAATTTAGTTTCTTCCATCAATAAGATGCTTTATGTAAAATGTGGATTCTTTAAGCGGATAAAAATACCAAATAAATTTTAGATAGGTAAATATTTAGAAAATTGCCTGTTTTTATTTGTTGGTTTGTTGCACAATATTTGTACAGAACTTTAGAAAAATAAATAACGCGAGTATTAGTATGAACTCTATAAAAAATATTGATTCCATAAAATCTAATGAATTGTTTAAAAATATTGACTTTTTATCAATCAATTTTCCTTTTGATGCAAAAAATTTCGAGGAGCTAAAGGAAGGTGATATAATTTATTCTGCCGGTCAATCCGCAAATTTTTTATATCTTTTAATAGAAGGTGAAGTTAAAGTTAAACTAACTTCCGTAAAAAGGCTCTTCTTCAAGTCATCCAATGAATTTTTTGGGGAATCCGAAATTTTAGGAAATACTGAGAGGAATTCTTCTGCTTTGGCAAATAACGATTGCACCTTATATAAAATAGAAAAATCCTTACTTAATCGATTGCTGAACGATTCGTCAGAATTGAGGCTGAACCTCTTAAATGAACAAAAGTCTGATACTGATAAAAAAGAAGAGAGTACTAAAATCGAAAATCCAACTTCTACAAAATCAAAGTTAGATCTTGAGTCTGATACAATAAAGATAGACATTAATCAAGTTGCTAATAGCTTACCAAAATATGGAACGACAATCGATATTGATAAGATGCAGATACACAAATATGAGCAGGAACCAAACCTTGATGATTTTATCCAGCAAAAGTATTTGGAAAGCGATAACAAATCATTAAAGAGTAAACTGATTGATAATCCGGATGATATGAGTAATTGGATTATAACTGAAGCACCGCTTGATATTCTTGCACCCAAAAATGAATCACAATTAAAGAATACGGAAGTAAGTTCCTCATCAAAGGAATTTTCAAATGTTTCTACTACAGCAAGTTCATCAAAGATTAATGACGATGAGTTTAAAGAACTCAAACCATCATCAGATATTAAACAAGTAGTTAAAAACATACTCGAATTCCTCCTGCATAAAACAGATTCAAAAGTCGGAGCCATTTATCTTTTCTCTTCAGAAAACCAGATGCTTAAAGAAATTCATCAAACAAATGAATCTATTTACAAAGGGAACAAATCTATAAAAGAAGGTATTACTGGATTAGCGGCAAGAGATAAGAAAATCCGTTTTGCCGTTTCTTTTCTTAATGATATAAATTACAATCAGGAGATTGACCGCCCGAATGATTTTGTGGGAGATTCAATTATCTTCATTCCATTTGTTGATGATAAAAATAATCTTCTCGGCATTGCACAGATCGGCTCAAATGAAACTATGTTTACAAAATCCGAGGAAAATAATATTAAAGAGTATGCTAATTACTGTTCAAAAATTTTACAAGAAAGCTTAAGCTTTAAGCCAAATGTAGTTCTAAGCAGCAAATCTGAGCTTAATCAGATTTCCAATTTTATTATACAGGATGTTAAAGCACCTTTATTAACTGTAAAGCACTATTCTGCAATCTTATCCAGATTTGATTTGCCAGAAGAAGTTAAAAAAGTTATCTCTTTACTTTCCGGTCAAACAAATTCTATAATCGACATACTTCAGGCATCAATCGATTTTTCTGAAAAGAATACAAAGAATAGATTAGAGATTGTTAATTTCGATGAGGAGCTGAATCATGTGCTTACTTTTCTTTCTGATTATGTTGAATCGAGAAATGTAAAACTTTTCAAAAAACTTGATTGCGATGAAAAGGTTAAAATTGATAAAAGAAAATTTAATGTTGCCTGTTATTACATATCAAGATTTTCTTGTGACGTAATGAAGCAGGGCGGTAATCTTTATTTCAGCAGCAAAGTAGAGGGCACTAATGCTGTCCTTAAAATTAAAGATGAGAATAAATTTATAAAACAACATCATATTGACAAAGTTTTTGACCCTGCTTTTAATAATGATAATGATGAAAAAATCGGACTTAGTTTAGCAATTTCAAAGTTTATAGTTGAATCAATGAAAGGAGCAATCACAGCTCAAATTGATGATTCAGGTACTAGTTATTTGGTCTCAATTCCAATTTCATCTTAACATAGTAAATGAAATTTGATTTAATAACTATTCTTGGATGCACTGCAACCGGAAAAACAAAACTTGCCGTCCAACTTGCTGGTACTTTTAGTGGAGAGATCATTTCTGCTGATTCCCGCCAGGTTTATAAGGGAATGAATATTGGAACTGGAAAAGATTTAAAAGAGTATTCAATCAATGGAAAACAAATCCCCTATCACCTTATCGATATAATAGATCCACAAGAAGAGTTTAATCTTTACATCTTCAAGGAATTATTTTTTGAGATGTTTAAAAATATAACAGCAAGACGAAAACAACCTTTTCTTGTTGGGGGAACAGGTTTGTATCTAAGCTCCATTCTTCAGGATTACAATTTAAGTAAAGCTGATTTTGAGTCAACAAAATTAAATTTATCTGCACTTTCAGATAATGAGCTTAAAGAAATGTTAAAAAATCAAAATCCAAGATTGCATAACACTACCGATCTTAATGAAAGAGATAGAATCATTAAAGCAATTGCCGTTAGTAAAGCACAAACGGATAATAATGAAATTAAAAATATTAATTCGTTAGTCATTGGAGTGAAGCTTAGCCGCGAAGAAATTAAAAAGAGAATTACTGTAAGATTAAAGAAAAGACTTGATGAAGAAGGAATGATTGAAGAAGTAAAATCGCTTATGGATTCAGGAGTAAGTTATGATAAGATGATTTTCTTTGGTTTGGAGTATAAGTTCATTGCTCAGTATTTAAAAGGCGAGTTAAATAAAAATGATATGTTTCAAAAATTAAATTCCGCGATTCATTCTTTTGCAAAACGACAAATGACCTGGTTTAGAAAAATGGAAAAAGAAGGTGTTGTAATAAATTGGATTGATGGTCCGGATTTTAATAAAGCCAAAGAGATAATTGGAGAATATTTTTAATTATAGTCATTCCCACGAAAGTGGGAATCTATTTTTCATAAAGTTTTTGGATTCCCGTTTTCACGGGAATGACAACTTAACACTAATATTTAAAACATTAGTCCATTTAAATTAAAATAACTACAAATGCATATTCCAGATAAAATTTCAACTTATTTAAATAAACGCGCCTCTACCACCTGGCAAATTGAAAACGATTACAAAAAATATTTTCAATATATAATTGTCGTTCCTGCTATAGCCGAGTCAGATACTTTACCAAAACTTATTAAATCATTAGAAAAAAATGAAGAACTTGAACTGCATAACACACTTTTATTAATAGTTGTAAATAATAACGTTTCATCTTCCGAAGAAGTTAAAGATGATAATCGAAAAACCTTAGCTTACTTAAGAAAAATTAAATCCACGGTAAATATTTCATTTATTGATGCTTCCAGTGCAGGGAAAGAAATGGATGATAAGAACGGCGGAGTTGGTTTAGCAAGAAAAATTGGAATGGATTTAGCGCTAACTAAATTTGATTATTTCTCAATCAATAAAAATATTATGTTCTGTACAGATGCTGATTGCATAGTTGATTCAGATTATATTTTAGAAATTTCACAAGAGTTTAATAGAAATAATTTTGAAGCAGCAGTTGTAAATTTTTCTCATGATATTTCCGGTCGGAATAATGAAACGAAAGCTATAATCTGCTATGAAATATTTTTACGTTATTATGTTTTGGGTTTAGCATTCGCAAAATCAGATTATGCTGTTCATACAATCGGTTCAACATTGCTTTGCACTCCTGAAGCCTACGTTAAAGTTGAAGGAATGAATAAGCGTAAAGCCGCCGAGGATTTTTACTTCCTTGAAAAACTTGCAAAGATTTATCCAGTGGGAGAAATAAAATTGACTTTTGTTCATCCTTCTAAACGTAGCTCGTGGCGTGTACCTTTTGGAACCGGTAGAAGTGTCGATAGATATTTATCCAACTCTCGTGATGAGTATTTGCTTTACGATCCTAAAAGTTTTATAGTTCTTAAAACCTGGCTTGAAGTTTTTAATGATAAATCTATGTCCAATCAAAATGATTTGATTAAAATATCAAGGAATATTCATCCTGCATTGTCAGATTTTCTTTCTAAGCAGGATTTCGAAAATTTTATAAGTAAGGTTTTGCTAAAGAATAACAATCCCAATGAAATAGAAAAGCAAAAGCATTTTTGGTTTGATGCTTTCAGAACATTAAAACTTATTCATTATCTTCGTGATGCAACTTATCCGAATATTAATATGTTTGATGCTATTGATGAGTTGTTGAAATTAATGTCTATTGAAAATAATATTAAAAGAAACTGCGCAATACCGGAACTTGGAATACAAAAAAAATATTTAGAACTGCTTAGAAAGATTCAGAGTTAAATGATAACTAACTTTACTCACGTTGGGGAAAACCTTGAAGGTTTCTTTAAATTAGCTGTGTCCAAAATTATATTTCGCATTTATTATCAATTAAAACCTTCAAGGTTTAAGTATTTTGAATAAAATAAAATGATTGTAAAAACAAACCCCGATGAATTTGAAAATTTTGTTGTTGATGCTTCCAACTTTAAAGGAAATTGTGAGGCGGTTTACTTTCCTGAAAACATTGAAGAAGTAATTTCTATTGTTAAAGAAGCAAATACAAACAAAACTAAAGTTACAGTTGCAGGCAATGGCACTGGTTTAACTGGCGCACGTGTTCCTCAAAACGGAATTGTAATTGCGACAGATAAACTGAATAAAATTTTAGAAATAAATCCAACTGAATTTTATGCTTTGATTGAACCAGCAGTTTTACTTTCCGATTTTCAGAAAGAACTTAAGCAGCAAAATCTTTTTTATCCTCCTGATCCAACAGAAACTAATTGTTATATCGGCGGAACAGTTGCAACAAATGCTTCCGGTGCAAAAACTTTTAAGTATGGACCAACTCGCGATTATGTTATTGGTTTGCAGGTTGTTCTTCCTGATGGTGAAGTGCTTGATCTTGAACGAGGAAAACAGAAAGCAATTGGATATGATTTATCGTTAACAACTCAATCTGGTAAAAATATTTCTTTGCAAATTCCTGATTACACTTTTCCTGCTGTTAAAAATGCTTCCGGTTATTTTGTAAAAAAAAATATGGATGCGATTGATTTGTTTATCGGTTCTGAAGGAACACTTGGCATTATAACAAAGATTAAACTAAAACTTCTTCCACAACCTGAAGACACAATTTCCTGCGTTCTCTTTTTTGAAGATGAAACTACTGCACTAAATTTTCTTGAAGAAGCAAGAGATACTTCATATCAAAACAAAAAGAACAATATAAACGATAACATTAACGCGCTTGCACTTGAGTTTTTTGATGAACGTGCTTTAAAGTTTTTAGCAAAAGATTTTTCTGCTATTCCTGAAAATGCACAAGCCGCAATTTGGTTTGAGCAGGAATCAACTGCCGATTCTTTTGATACTATTCTTGAAGCGTGGAATAACTTGATGCAAACTCACAATGTAAATGAAGAAACAGCGTGGTTTGCTTTTAGTGATGCGGATAAAGAAAAGATAAAAGATTTTCGTCACGCAATTTCCTGGAAGGTAAATGAGTACGTTGCAAGAAATAATTTTAGAAAACTCGGGACTGATGTTGCTGTTCCTGATAAAGAGTTCCGTGAGTTTTATTTTACTTTGCAAAATTGGGCAAAGCAAAGCAATATAGATTTTGTTTCTTATGGTCATTTCGGAAACTCACACATTCACTTAAACTTTTTACCAAAGAATGATGAGGAGTTTAACGAAGGTAAAAAACTCTACAAACAAATTTGTGAAGAAGCAGTAAGAATTGGAGGAACAATTTCCGCAGAACACGGAATTGGTAAAGCTAAACGTGATTATCTTTTAATGATGTATGGTGAGGCAAATATTCCGCAAAATGGCAGCCTTAAAAAAATCTCTCGATCCAAATCTTATTCTTGGAATAGGAAATATTTTTGATGAAAGGTTTTTAGAATAACCGGGTTGCAACCAACAATTGAAGCATTATGAGGAAAGCGGACCCCTTACCATCCAGAAGATTCACAAACTCATCTGGGAATAATAGTAGTCAATTCATAAAATTTGGTTAAGCTATATTGAGAACCATATTTAAAATATTTTAATACTCTCCCAAGTGGATTACAGCTTACTCCATTGGGAAGCATAAACACTACACTAAAAGTTGCACTGTCCTTTGGAAATTTAGCTAATTCGGGTGTAGTCCAAAACCCTCCGTGATTTCTTTTGATTATTTGTCCAAGATATGCACCGATACCAATTATTTCGTTTTCAGCAACACTTTCATCACTGCCTTCACTTCTAAGTTTTTCAATAATTGCATCAGCAGTTTTTAAACTTTTCTCAGAGTAATCAAGATGAAGATCAGCGGGAAATAACTTCTTTATATGATTTACTAAATCCTCAGCAATTTGTTCAACTTCCCTATTGATTTCATCTATTTTGCTATCGTTAATTTCCATGTTTAATCCTTAAAACCTTTAATAATTATTTTAATAAAGTGAGGAAGCAAAATTCCCATAAAGTGGGCTCTGTACTAAACGATTAAATGGGCAACAATGCCCAGGTGTTGCTTCCTCATGTTTATTAAGAAATATGTAGATCATCCGGGATCGGTTCCCAATTTTCAGAAATATCATCGTAATAGACTCCAGCATCAGGCATAGCTATCATATCATGTCCTCTGATATAAATGTACTCATTTTCATCCTTATCCAGATAACTTTCTTTTTTATTTCCTTCTTCTTTTTGTCTAGTCATTTCCAAATATTCCAAAATTTCAATATCCTCATGATAGCTCACAGGAGAGATATTCTCTAAATATCGTGAATAAGCAATTTGTATTGCTGAATGATAATTATTTTTATATCGAAAATACCAATTTAATATACTTTCAAGTTCAATATATGTTTTTGTTAATCCATTGGTTTTACAAATTTTGTAGCAAAAATATTTATTTATATTGGCAAGCCATTGTTCTAATAATTTGATCTGCTTAGGATTAGTAATAATACTTAGGTGTCTAGCAATTCCATATACATTTTTTCCAAAATTTTTAGTATAAAAATCGTTAGTATTTGTTTTATTACCCTTCCAATTTTGATTAAAGCCCCTAATTGAGCGATTAATAGCTAAAGATAGTCGTCTCCATATTTTGTTTTTATTCTGAGAATACTCACTTAAATAAAGAGCTGAGTTTTTTAAATAATTTTTGTAATAATTGTAGTAATTACTCATTATTAAGTTTAATGATTTTTTACTTAAAGAGATCCCGTTAGCTGAATGGTGAAATCCTAAATAATCAAATCCATACACAACTTTTCCAGCTTTTTGTTTTTTCTATTTAATCTTAAACCAATGGATTCGAGTATGTCGTTTAAATATTTCATAGTGTTTGTAATAGTATCTTCATTTTTACTCAAGTAGCATATATCGTCAACATATCTGAAATATAAATCGCCGTTTTTTATTGCATTTTCATTGAGATGATCGTCGATATCCTTCAAATAAATATTACTTAAGGCTTGAGAAATTGCAGCTCCCTGTGGAACTCCAATACAATCATTGTACGGTACTTTCACCTTATTATTTGACTTACTGTTTTTATTTTTTTTAGTCTTAATAAATGATTCAATAAAGTGAAATAAGGGTTCATCATTCTCTTGTTTTATAATATCTAATAGGATTTTATGATCAATCGAATCAAAAAAATCTTTGACATCTATGCGGAGAAAATAAACTTCGTTCGTTTTTAAGTATGTGTTAATAGCTATGGAAATTTTATAAATACTACTAGTAGATTTTGAATTGAGTAAATGTTTTAAGTAATTAAAGCCAATATTATCAATAATTTTATTTTGAGGTGTAAATTCTTAATGACTCTTGTTTTTCCCCACGCCTGAAACGTCTTTCTATGCATGGTTCAAAGGTAAAAGTATTTGTTTTAATTCTATGGAGAATTAATTCTAAATATTCTGCAAGAATTTTTTCATGTTTTTTTTAGTTAAACTTTCTTCAAATTCCTCAAAAAATGCACTTGTTTCATTTTTAAAATCTTGTGAATAGTCTTCTATTTTGGGTAAATCCAAGATACTATTGTCACTTATGTCAAATTTTTGTGTGTATTTCGCCAAATTATCTGATGATAATTGTTGTTCAAAAAAATTTAAAAAATTTGAGTTCATTGTCTAAGTTATTTTATCTAACACATTTGATTCATTTTTACAAATATAGCAAAATGGATAAAAGTTATCGTATCGACATCTTTTCTGGATATCCACCGACCATTTTTCATGACAAGGAAATATAAATATAAAAAGGCACTAAGTGGTTCGTGACTTCCGGGCTGCTATTTCCC
>CAVOPZ010000008.1:0-5102 GCA_963698205.1 uncultured Ignavibacteriaceae bacterium
AAACGGATACAACTTATCATCAAATTTAGTTTTTACTGAACCTGCCGGCGATGATGGGCAGATTCAAGCTAACTTTTCCGCTAACTTCACTAACAGCAGAAGCGACAAAAGAACAAATTCGTTTAATTCTGTATCTCAGATCTACAATGATCTTGATTCATTGCTTTCCAATGAATATCAGAACGATTATTCAACTTTGCGCGGAGGATTATCTTATCGTTTCAGAACAGAAGAATTGAACTTATCCGCAGGATTATCATATCAGCAATCATCATTAAAAGGAGAGCAGATATTTCCGTTATCAAACACGCTTAAAAAAGATTATACTAAGTTTCTTCCGAATGCCAGAATACAATATAAATTATCAGAAAGCAGCAATCTCAGATTCAATTATAATGCGAACATCAATCCGCCGTCAATTAG
This sequence comes from uncultured Ignavibacteriaceae bacterium, assembly GCA_963698205.1. GTDB lineage: Bacteria > Bacteroidota > Ignavibacteria > Ignavibacteriales > Ignavibacteriaceae > IGN3. The sequence continues at coordinate 424 of CAVOPZ010000008.1, forward strand.
TCAGCTTCAAAACATGCCGGATAATACGAACATACTTTTTCTTAGAAGCGGAAATCCCGAATTGAACGAAGAGTATAATCATCGGGTATCGGCGCGATTTATGAATACAGCCGTCCAAACAGGCGCATCGTTTTTTGCAATGATATTTTTTAATTATGTGGGCAATCACATTGGTAACACCACAGTAAATGCCTTGAGAGATACTTTGCTTTCTAATGGAGTTTTTCTTAGAAAAGGATCGCAGCTTACTTATCCGATAAATTTCGATTACTCTTATTCACTTAGATCATTTCTGAACGCCGGATTGCCGATTGAACTTATCAGCTGCAATCTGAACTTGAATACATCATTTAATTTTAGTTTAACTCCTGGACAAGTGAATGAGATCAAAAATTTTTCCAAATCTTATTCCCTAAGTCAGGGGTTTATAATCAACAGTAACATAAGCGAAGAAATTGATTTTAGATTTTCCTACGCTCCGACCTATAACATCACCAAGAATGATAAACAAACCGAGCTTAACCGGGAATATTTCGTTCACAATGCTTCGGCAGGAATTTACTGGATGTTCCTTGAGCGGTTTTATGTTAGAAGTGATTTTGCCTACTACTTCAACCAAGGTATTTCAAAGGATTTAAAGCGCGAGTATTATTTATGGGGAGGTTCATTAGGTGTTAAGCTTTTTGAAAATAAAAGCGGCGAGCTGAAGTTTGAAACGTTCGATATTCTGGATCAGAATAAAAGTTTGAATCGGACAATTACTGAAACTTACATCGAAGACAAAAGCACAATTGTCTTGAGAAGATATTTTATGCTGTCGTTTGTTTATAACCTTAGGATGTTTGGCGGATAAAATAAATACTAATACATTGTATAAACTTTGTATAATCAACCTTTGAATCACCCCGTTCGATCCAGTAAGTATTTTTATGTCTCTGAATTTAATATCTAAAAACTTCTTGCCGAATATTTTAGCAATAAAACCAATGGTAGTTATTCCCAAGTAAAAAAGGATGATGAGCAATATTCTCGATACAACCCACCCGAGCGCAAAAGCCAATCCCATCCAAATTTTGTAAACGCCGGAAAGAAAATTAGGAAGCAATAAACCGAAAATAAAAAGTAAAGCTCCAACCACGAAGAAAATAATTCCGAATACACTTTGTGAGGAATAGTAAATCCAAAATCCTAATAAAAGGAAGATACCGCCTACAAGTAATCCAAAATTTCTTAATGATTTTTTAGAAATATCGAGGGCTTTGAGTTCCTCTTTTACATCTTTAATCCAGCTCATATTTTTGCCTCCAGTCAATGTCATCATGAAATTTTGGTTGATCTTCTTTGAATAAAATATAATTTTCCAGGACAAGCACATCAATTCCCGTTCGCATGAAACATTTGTAAGCATCGAGAGGGGATTGAACTATTGGTTCTCCGCGAACATTAAATGATGTATTTACAATCACAGGGCAGTCCGTCTTCTCATAAAATTTATTTATGAGCGCATGATATCTCGGATTATCTAATTTATTTACTGTTTGTAATCTTGCCGAATAATCAATGTGCGTGATAGCCGGAACATCTGAACGTATAATGTTCAGTTGGTCAATTCCCCAAAGGTTTGTCTCTTCGGTTGTCATCTTCCGCTGCTTTTCTTTTTTCACTTCTGCAACTAAAAGCATATAAGGACTTTCCCGATCAATTTCGAACCACTCGCTAACTTTTTCGGCCAGAACAGATGGGGCAAACGGACGAAATCCCTCTCTAAATTTTATTTTAATATTCATCTTCTTCTGCATCTGCGGTGAGCGCGCATCACCAATAATTGTACGCGAACCTAATGCTCGCGGGCCAAATTCCATTCTCCCTTGAAACCAGCCGATTACTTTTTCCTGTAAGATGAGATCGCTGACAGCATCTAACAATTTATCATCTTCCAAATATTTATATGGTAGCGAATGATGAGAAAGGAATTCCTTTATTTCATCGTTTGAATATTCAGGTCCGAGATAAGATCCTTTCTGTAAATCTCTGCCGATCTTTTTTTGTAAAGGTTGATTTGCGTGCTGGTGATAAGCAATGTATGCCGCACCGATTGCTCCACCGGCATCACCGGCTGCGGGCTGAATCCAAATGTCTTCAAAAATATTTGCACGCAGTAATTTCCCGTTACCCACGCAATTCAAGGCAACTCCGCCAGCGAGACATAAATACTTTTCCCCTGTGACTTTTTTTACATGTCTTGCCATTCTTAACATTATCTCCTCTGTCACCTCCTGAACCGATCGAGCTAAATCCATTTCCTTTTGTGTAAGATTTGTTTCGGCAACTCGCGGCTCTCCGCCAAATAGCTCATTAAATTTTTTATTTGTCATTGTTAATCCGGCGCAGTAATCAAAATACTCCATGTTCATTTTGAATGAGCCGTCTTCCTTCAAATCAATCAAGTGATCATAAATTTTTTGAACATACGTTGGTTTGCCGTACGGGGCTAATCCCATAATTTTATACTCGCCCGAATTAACTTTGAATCCTGTGTAATAAGTGATTGCCGAGTACAATAATCCTAATGAATGAGGAAAATGAAGTTCGCCTAAAATCTTTATTCCGTTTTCATTGCACGAACCATAAGATGTAGTTGCCCACTCTCCAACGCCATCCATAGTTAAATAAGCTGCTTGGTTAAATGGGGAAGGATAAAATGCCGATGCTGCATGAGATTCGTGATGTTCAGGGAATAGAATTTCTCCTTCGTAATCCAATTCTTTCTTAATTAATTCCTTCATCCAGATTTTCTTTTTTATCCATAGAGGAATTGCTTTAATGAAAGAATTTATTCCTCTCGGAGCGTAAGCCAAATATGTTTCAAGAATTCTTTCAAACTTGATGAATGGCTTATCATAGAAAGCCACATAATCCAGTTGTTGGGCAGTTATTCCTGCTTCTTTAAGACAGTACTTAATTGCACATATAGGAAAATTCTGATCCTGTTTAATACGAGTGAATCGTTCTTCTTGTGCAGCGGCTAAGATTTCGCCGTCTCGCATAATAGCCGCAGCAGAATCATGATAGAAAGCCGATATACCCATAATATACATTTGGTTGTCCTTTAATTTCGAATTTATGTTTTATTGCTATTTGTATTGTTCACAGATTAAACTCTTAGAGTGCCAATTTTAAAATAATGTGTAAATAAAGGGAGCTATGGCTGAACTCTGAGATACTACCAGTAGAACACCCAACAGTACCAAAAAAACTATAATGGGTGCTAGCCACCATTTTTTACGAACCCTTAGATAACTCCAAAGTTCTGAAACTATTGAAAATTTAGACATAAGTTAATCCCTATAATTATTAAATAATATTATTTGAAACTTTATCATAAAAGTATATTTTTGCAACTTTTTCAATTACTTCGAGTAAACTCATATATGTACCTTGTCTTTAGAAATAATTAATGCAGCCAGATGCTGTGACAGAAACTCTGCATAAACATCATGTCCATGTGGAGAAAAATGAGGATTTCAGTAAAAATAGTCAACAAATGTTATACCACAATATTATTTAATAATATTCTCAGAAACTATAAAATCGAAATATGTTTTAGCTACTTTTTTCGTTCCTGTCAGGTTATAATGTATAGCGTCAATAAAGTACTTAGGGTCACCAGCTAAAGATGAATCGTTATCCACAAAATACGATTTAGTAGATTTGGCAACTTGCTTAATTATCCCGTTATAAACTTTGTGATGTAAAACCTGCTCACGATCTAATGGTCTTACGTAGTCTTCTTTAACTTCTATATAATCAGATGCTCTCTCATTCGGGTTTAATGCCTGGGAAGCATAGAGAACGGGAATGCGCCAATTGTTCGCAATAAAGAAAAAATTCAACAAATTTCTACGAAAGATGTCTTGATCTTTTTGTGGGGGTTCGTTGCCGTAAGATTTTATTCTCATAGCATATATCTGAGGCTTGTTAAAAACCATGTCCCATTTTTCTTTAATAAACCAATAAAAGCTTGACCATCTAAAAAGCGCATTAATTGTAGTGTCAGTTTTTATTGAATAAATTATCTGTATAGTAAGACGTTGCATATTTGTTAGAATAATCAAATTCAAATCCGGGCCAAGGGTATGTTCTATCATTGTTATTTTCACAAACGACAACTAGATCGGGATTCCAGGAAATAACATCGAATGTGAGCAGGGTTAACATATGAGTAGTGGCATAAGCCTGATTACCCAAATTGATCACCTCAATTTTTTTCGAGGGATATTTATCTTGAAGAAGCTGTTGTAAAACTATTGGATAGTGAACACTATCTTTTTCATATGTAAATCCATCTTCTGTTGTTGAGCCGCCTAAAAAAACTATTCTAAAAGTATCTTTTGATTTTATTAGAGGATAAAGTTCTTTGTATCTGCTCACAATATATTGGATACCATTCTTTTCTTGATAAAGATTATTCAGTCCAAAAATTCTATATGGTCTAATCCATGTTCTTTGAGATAATTTGTCGCGATGGTCATTTGAAAAAAAATTGTATTCCCCCCCGAAGGTATCTTTAATTCTCACTGTGACCTCCGCTGCAAAGAAAATGATTAGCAGAGACATTAGAGAAAGAAAAAAATTGTTCTTTACAGACGATTGTTTAGTCAAAATCATTTTGGTTTTTT
>CAVOPZ010000009.1:0-6694 GCA_963698205.1 uncultured Ignavibacteriaceae bacterium
ATAGTCTACTGAAATTAAAGTCAAGCAAACTCTAAAATCGTTTGAATAAAGCACAAAAATTATTATGAATAACAAACTTATTTATTAAAATGTAGCTTGTTAATATGGGGCTTAGTATAATAAATGTCAAGTTTTTATTTGGTTAATTGAACTATCAATAATAAAACGGTTGCAATACTGCCAACTATACTAAAATACCCACCCAATTCAGCAATAGTCGATCGGAATGATCTAATTCTCTCTTTGGGTATGAAAATATAATCACCATCCTCAATTTTTACATTTGGGCTTGCAATGACCCAGTTTCTTGAGTTCCCCTTAATAATCATTATCTCATCTTCAGCATATTCTCCGATTCCACCAGCTTGATCAATGTAATAAAGGTAATTCTTATTCTCCACAAATTTAACATGTCCTGGATTTGATACTTGTCCAAATACATATACAGTTTTTGTTTGTGGAGGTACCACAATTACATCCCCACTTTCGAGAACGAAATTATATATCTCCGAATTTTCATCTTCCACCTGTGTAAAATCAATTGCACTTCCTTCATTCAGTACTCGATACTGGTTTTCAACCTCAAAATAATACTTATCTTCCTCCACTAAATTAGACATTCGAAACATCATCGCTTGCTCATAACTAACAATCCGATCAACCAATTCAGCGTTTTTATTTAATAAATCATCTCCAATTTTTATTCCATATTGTCTTTCCAAAAGAGGAGTAATACTATTTCCTCTAAATATACGTGATCTCTTTGTTGAAGCATTGTTGGTAAATCCTTTAACTAATTTAATTACTTCACCAAGCCTGGTATTATTTTTAGAAATTGGGATGTATCCGGGCTGATTAACTTCACCAAGTATCAATACAAAAAAATCCTTTCTTTGAGTTTCATCAGCAAGTATAATAATTTGATCTCCTCGTTGAATTGATATATCATCCTCAATTCCAACTACTATTGTTTCCTGTCGTTCACCATTATAGCTAAGCCTTTTGATTTGAGCATTTTTAATATTTTCATATGCAGGATTTAATCCTCTCGCAAGTAGAATTCCGTCACTTAATTTATCCCCTTCTACAAAAAAGAATTTACCTGGAGTATTTACAGCACCATTTACACTAAAAAAGTTTCTATCCATATCGTAGGGTGGAAAAATTATTACATCATCGTTTTTTAGATATGGATTACTTTTAAAATCACCATATAGTCTAAACTTTTCCAAATCAAGAATTATATCTTCACCAGTGGATCTTTTAAAGTTATCCCTCTTAGCGAAAATTGTGTTAGGTCTTTTTTAAGCTTTTCCAGTAGAGTTTCATCTTGGGCATTTGCGGTGGAGCGTGAAACTGCTTCATTATATATTCTGGTAATAAATTGATCAACCCTTTCTGTCATCAAGGCAGGAAAAGAACCTGATAATGGAAAACTACCGCCAATCGTTACACTAATACCTGAAAAACTTAACATATTTTGTTGTTCTTTTGTAGTAGATTGAGAGTAGGTGACTGAAACGATTAACAACCATACTAAAACTAGGTTCTTCATCTTATTCCTTAATTTCTGTTTGTGTACTGCAGGTTATAATAATTTTGATATTCGCCGGAAATTATACTCTCCCACCAATTTTTATTCTTTAGATACCATTCAATTGTTTGTTGGATTGCTGAATCAAAATGGAATTCAGGTTTCCATCCTAACTGAGTTTGGATTTTTGTTGAGTCGATAGCATAACGTCTATCATGCCCGGGTCGATCTTTTACAAATTGAATTAGTTCTTCACTTTTTTTAAGATTCTTCAGAATTAATTTTATTATTTCCAAGTTCGGCATTTCATTACTCGCACCAATATTGTATACCTCACCGAGTTTTCCTTTTTCAAACACCAGTTCTACTGCTTTGTTATGATCGATTACATAGATCCAATCACGAACGTTCATTCCATCACCATAAACAGGAAGTTTTTTATTCTGCAAAGCGTTTAGGATCATTAATGGAATGAGTTTTTCGGGAAATTGCAGTGGACCGTAATTATTTGAACATCTTGTAATAACAATGGGTAATCCATATGTGTGATTAAAAGCCTGAACCATCATGTCAGCAGCTGCTTTACTGGCTGAATATGGACTGTTTGGTGAAAGTGGTGTTTGTTCTGTAAACAAACCCGTTGCATTCAGGCTTCCATAAACTTCGTCTGTAGAAATTTGCAAAAATCTTTCTACTTCATATCTTCTTGATGCTTCCAATAAAACATTTGTGCCAATTACATTTGTTCTGAAGAAAACTTCTGAACCAGAAATACTTCTATCAACGTGTGATTCAGCTGCAAAGTTGATTACATATTTTACTTTATGTTTTTCAAAAATATGATTAACCAATTCGGAGTTTGTTATATCTCCTTTGATAAAAGTATAGTTTTTATTTGATTCAACTTCCTTGAGGTTTTCAAGATTGCCTGCATAAGTAAGTTTATCAAGGTTTACGATATAATAATCATCTCTTGATTTTAAAATGTAGTTGATAAAATTACTACCGATAAAGCCTGCGCCGCCTGTTATTAATATTTTTTTCATATTTAAAAAGAGAAAAATCCGGCAAAAATGCCTGCTTGAATAAAAAATCCATCAGCCTTTAATTCTGACGGGATACCATTTATTGATTGCCCATTTTCTGCTTCCCAATCCCCACCGAATGTTAATTGATAGCCCACACCTAATCTAAAAACTGCAAATCTATAAAAAGGGAATTCAGCATTTAGAGTTGGGGTGAATGTCCAATAGCTGTTCTCAATCTTTCTGGAAACATTTGTTGATTGCCCATCATCGATATCACCCCAAATATTTTCCCAACTAAAATTTCCATCATTACGATATAATTCGACCGTCAAGCTTCCGGCGCCTAATATCGCACCAACAGAAACACCAATATCCTTTATAAATGGCAATGTATATTCAATGGTTAATCCACCGCCGCCAATAGAATAAATTGCTTCTAAACTATTTGTCCCAATTTTTGAAGTTGAAGAAACTGATCCGCTAAAACCCATTCCGCCAAGTCGAAGATTTTTTACAAATCCGATATAAATAAATCCTGCGCCTCCTGTAGAAAACATTCCGCTTGTTGAAAGTTCAGGTATTCCAACTTCTTTCAATTTTAGATTTAAAGGGTCAACATTTGGGATGTACCAGCCGCCAATAAATCCGCCTCCTCCGCCAAATGGGGCATCAAAGTATTTTGTAGTTTGACTAGACCCACTGAAGTTGAGAGCAAAAGTCATAATTAAGGTTAAAAAATATTTCATAATTCTTTCATTATTTCTTAATAAATTTACCAAAGTAAGAATGATTATCAAAAGTTTGATATTATAGGTAAGTAAAAATAAAATACTTCTTTAACTTTTACAGTGTAAAATCAAATCAATAAAAATTATTATGAAAATTCTAATTACTGGCGGCAGCGGACTACTTGGACAATATTTGAATGTGGTTTTATCTAATAATCACAAAATTCTAACGCTCTATAATACTAATTTAGGTAATTGTGGTTATTTCAATACACAAAAAATAAATCTGTTAGATCATAAACAGCTATGCAATATTTTTAATAATTTTAATCCAGATATTGTAATTCACACTGCTGCGATTTCTCATCCAATTTTACCAAAAGGAGTTTCTTCCAAGGATGTTTTTGATATTAATGTTGCAACAACAAAACATATTGCAGAACTCTGTGAAAAATTTAAAGCAAAATTAATTTACACATCAACGGATTTGGTTTACGCCGGTTATCGCGGTTCAATGCTTAAAGAAGATGCAAAACTAGATCCTGTCTCTCTCTATGCGGAAACAAAATTAATGGGGGAAATAAAGATTCAGGAAACATTTAATAACTTTATTATACTTCGAATGGCACTGTTATTTGGATTTGGTTTGTGGCATTCTAAAAATCATTATCAGCAAATGTATATGGATTTGAAAAACGGTAAACAAGTAAAACTGTTTGAAGATCAATATAGAACCCCGATTTCTTTGAGAGAAACAGCACGAATATTCTATGAACTTTTAGACAAAAATATAACATCAGAAATTATAAATTTAGGTGGAATCGAGCGAATCTCGCGTTATGAATTTGGTGAAAGATTATGCGAAATGACAAATTTTGACAAAGCACTATTAGTCAAAATCAGAATGGATGATGTGCCCAGCTTACCTAAAGTTGAAGATGTTTCAATGGATACAACTAAACTTCAATCATTTGGGATCAAACAAAGAAATATTGAAGAAATGATTTATGAGCTTTTGTAAAATTCTTTTATGGCTCTAAAACTCTAAGGACTATAATACCAGTATGCTTTTTGATTTTCTTAGCATAATCACTTAATGGAGTTTCGGTTATCTGCACTTTACTTCCAGCCAACGGGGCGTGTAAAAAATGAATCCTACCGTTTTTCATCTTGATTGCAATTCCAACGTGACCAATATCCAAACCTTTATCGCTTGTAGTTAAAGCAATCAAATCACCGGTTTGAATTTTACTTTCTACCTTTTCAATACCATCTTCGGGGATATAAAAATAATCTCGAGAATTGATGTCGTTTTCCTGTTTGATGATAACAGGAATAAATTCGGAATTTTCTTTTAGCTGTTTATAATACTTAGGATTTTCAGACATAAAGTTTAGATTAAACTTAATTTTCTTTCCGCCAATCTCTTCTGTTATATCTTTAACAATACCTTTCTGCTGGTTGTTATAAATCCAATCTGAAAAGTAATGCAGACGCGAAGGATACTTATTTATTTTGCCATCACGGTAACGAATAAAAATTAACTCTTTCTGATAATCATCAAAAGTTGTTTTGCCTTTTTTGATACAGCGTGCAAATGTTAAGGATGTTTCAAGAAATGTTGTACAATCAAGTCCGGTTAGATTTATAACAAGTTGTTCATCACCTTCTTTTTCAAGAGTGTGGGCTATGTATTCAGTTTCTAAAAAGCTTTTTCCAATTTCAATTATAACTTCATTAATTGGTTTTTCACTTAACGATTTATCAACAGCCAGATTAAATTTTGAATTGCAAACTTCAACATCTTTTTCTGAAAAGATTTGAGAATTGATGTTTGGTGATAATAGAAAGAGAGATAAGAATATTATTAAACTAATCTTACCAAATAAAGATTTTCTCTCTTCGTTTCGAAATGATAAAAAAGATTGTGATTAGTTTTCATTTTTGTTTTGAATTTTGATTTTTGAATTTTGAATTTTAGATAATGTCTTCATCAATCGAAGGGACAGAAGTGTAATCCGCAATTTGTCTTGCGTGTGCAAGATTTTCAAACCGTGCATATTCTTTTATAAATGCAAGCTTAATATTTCCTGTTGGACCGTTACGCTGCTTACCAATAATTACTTCCGCAACTCCTTCATTGGATTCTCCATTTTCATCTTTCTCAATTCCGTATTGCTCAGGACGATTTAAAAAGATTACAACATCCGCATCTTGTTCGATAGATCCTGATTCACGAAGATCCGAAAGCTGCGGACGTTTATCTGATCTTGCCTCAACGGCGCGGTTAAGCTGTGCTAAGCGCAATAACTGGAATGTTTAATTCCTTTGCAAGTGCTTTTAACGAACGTGAGATGTGAGATATTTCTCTTTCACGACTTTCTGCTTTTGGCGGACCTTGCATTAACTGGAGATAATCAATTATGATCATTCCAATATTTTTTTCTGCTTTTAATCTTCTTGCCTTTGCACGGATTTCCAAAACTGTTTGCGATGGCGAATCATCAACATACAAAGGTGCATTAATTAATTTATGTGCATTCTTGCTAAGCTTAACTCCTTCTTCGCTTGGTAACTTTCCTGTTCTTACAAGATGAGCATTCAATCTTCCCTCTGCACAAAGCATACGAATAATTAATTGCATCGTAGACATTTCGAGACTGAATATTCCAATCGGAATTCCATTATCAATTGCGGCATTGCGTGCAAGAGTTAGTGCCAATGCTGTTTTACCCATAGAAGGTCTTGCTGCAATAATTATCAAATCAGATTTCTGGAAACCGCCAAGTATTTCATCCAGCTCATAAAATCCGGTTGGAACAGAAAACTTTCTATCTTTTTGTGAGTGAATTGCTTCGATGTATTCAAGTGCATCGCGCACTGCACGATCCATACCCTGGAAAGATCTTTGAAGATGTGATTCTGTTATCTCAAATATTTTTCTTTCAGCATCATCAAGAATTTCAAACGCATCAAGGTTTCCTTCATAAGCTGCTTGTGCAATCTGGTGTGATGAAGTTATCAATCCGCGCAGGATTTGTTTTTCTATAATTATTTTGGCGTGGAATTCCACATTAGCCGCAGATGAAATATTTTGTGAAAGCTTGCTTAAATAAACTGCACCGCCAACTTCTTCAACCTGGTTTCTTTTTTTAAGCTCTTCGTACAATGTAACGGTATCAATCGGTTCATTGGATTCAAATAAAGAAATCATAGCTTCAAATATCATTTGATGCTGACGCAGATAGAAACTTTCTTTTGTAAGCATTTCAATTGCTTTAGGTACAGCTTCTTTTTCAATAAGCATTGCACCGAGTACGGCTGCTTCTATCTCCGGTGCAGATGGAGGTTTTACATCTGCAGGAATAATTTGAGTATTTGTACTATTTGATCTTGTTTTTGCC
>CAVOPZ010000010.1:0-13890 GCA_963698205.1 uncultured Ignavibacteriaceae bacterium
AATTTGGGTTATTTCTTCCAAAATTAGGGTGTAAAAATTATTAGGACAGTCATCAGCTTTTATGATTGCACCGTGAACCTATAAATAAAAACGCCTCTTAAGAGGCGTTAAATTTATTAAACTAAACTTTTTCTTTAGATAAATTTTTTGAAACTCGCGTGCTTTTCTGTTTTTCCATCCGCCTTTGTGATAAGCATAGCCAACCACTAAAGGCATTGCAATAGTAGCTTCTGCATAAACCATTTGTTCAAAACTTGTAGATACTTTTCCCCACGAGCTTGCTTCTTTTAATGTAGAGCCGGAAAGTGCGCCATCTCTTTCATCTGCAACAGTAATCTGGATTGCATACTTATGCATCTCAGCTTCTTCCTGTAAGATATCCGCGGCAACCACAATATCCTGCGTAAAGTTTTTAGGAACACCGCCGCCAATCATAAAAATGCCGGTTTCTTTACTGTGTAATTTTATTTTGGTTAATTCATAAAAATCTTTTCCGGAATCACAAGAAACATGATTTTCAGGATTTTTATGCTGATGCATTACAAATCCAAATCCTGCAGAGCAATCTGAAAATGCAGGAACAAAAATCGGTACATTCTTTTTGTATGCTGCCCAGATAACTGAATCATCTACTTTTGGTCCGCCGTTTTGCTCAAGATATTTACCAAACTCCCACAAAAATTCTCTTGAAGAATAAGCCCCCGGTTTCATCGAATCAAAAATAGCAGCAGTAGTATCATCACAAATTCTAAGTTCATCTTCATCAATAAATGTATCATAGATTCTATCGATGTGCAGTTCTCTCATTTCATTATCATCGACCCACTTAGTGCCTTTATAATGTTTAAAACCTAAAGCTTCAAAGAAATCCTGATCAACCATAATTGCTCCGGTTGAAACAATCGCATCCACCATGTTGTTCATAATCATATCATAAACAACTTTTTTTAATCCTGCACTGAACAAACTTCCTGCTAAAGTTAGAATAATTGCGCAATCTTTGTCTTTGATCATAGTGTCTAAGATATTTGCAGCACGATTCAAATCTCTTGCAGTAAAAGCCATATCTTCCATTGCATCAACAAGCGGCACAACATTGTGCTGTTTGATATCTATGTGTTTAACTACATCTTTTAGAAAGTCTTTTTTCTCAGACATTTTTACTCCTTAATGTTTTTAATTTCTATTTTGAATTAACCGCAAATATAATATCATTTGCTTAACATACATTCCAATTTATTAAAAAAAGATTTTTGCAAATCTTAAAATACCCTGTTTCCACGGAACGCGATGTGAAACACCACCTTTATTTATAAATTCATCTCGATGCTCAATGTACCATTTGTAATTTCTTATCAAAGCATCTTTATTAGAAAATCTTGGTTTGTAGCCTAAAACTTTTTCTGCTTTCTCAATTGATACAAAAGAATCTTTAGAGGCAGTTTCATAAACCCATTTGTAAAGCGGAGAAAGTTTTAATGCCTCCAGGAATTTTAATGTATAGATGATAGGTTTTTCAGGTAAACCTACAATCTTTTTTCCAAAACCCGCAAAATCCAGAACTGCCTGATAATCTTCTCTCATTGTTGTGAACTCTTTTGCGCCAATGTTAAAAGTATCATTAACAATTTTTTCATCAAGAGTTGCAGTTAGATAGATTGACTCGCAAAGATCTTCAACATCTAAAAGCTGGTAGCGATTTTTTCCGTTGCCAATCATCGGAAAACCTTTACCATCCTGCGCCCAATCATAAAGCAGATCAAATACTCCAAGTCTTTCGGGTCCGATAAATGATTTTGGACGAAGAATCGGAACGCACATTCCTTTCGTTCTAAACTTTAAACATTCTTCCTCAGCCAGGATTTTGGCTTTTCCATATGGTCCAACGCCATCAAGTTTATCATTTTCTAATAGTGGATGATGATCAGGAATTCCGTATACCGCAGTAGATGAAATATGGATAAATCGTTTAATCTTATTTTCAAAAGAAGCTTCCAAAAGATTTCTTGTCCCATCAATATCGGTAGAAAAAATATCTTCCGGTTTATAAAGAGGAAGTGCTGCCGCAGTGTGAACGATTATATCCTGTCCTGCAATTGCTTCTTTTACTTTTTGTTTATCTCTAATATCACCGGTTATGATTTTTATTTTATCATTCATATCAGGATAATCAAAATCAACAATATCTAAAGAAGTGATTTCGTGTCCTCTGGAATGCAAATGTCTGACCAGATTTATCCCTAAAAATCCGGCTCCACCAGTAATTAGATACTTCATTTTACTTGATAATTTATTAATAATGTGAAGTTTAAAATTAGTAATTTTGATTTAGGCATCAAACTTATGTATTCAAGACGAATCAGATGTTAATGCCGATACAACAAATTTGGATCAGGTTTATTCTGAAAAAATATTAAGTGTTTCCATTAAGTACCCGAAGGGTTGGGCCTTCATCGACAAAAATAAATGGAAAAAACTTGATGGCGTAACATTTTGGGCAAATGATGGGTTGTATAATCCGCTGCGATATATTAAGTCTTAAGGTTGTTGTTAAAGGTATGTTTATAGAGAAAAGATATAGTTATAAAATAGATTTGGGGGATTCCTAAACCTATTAGAACGATCATGAAGGGCTATTGGGCTACATCACTCAAATTTTTTATATAAGAACAGAATGGGGATGAAGATTTTAGATTAAAAATGATGATAAAAGGTGAAACTTAGTTCAAATCATTTCAACCAAGGGTTTGGCCGATACTCAAATCAATTAACTTTGGAAGTTCTTTTTTTGACAATAATAATAGATAATCATTTATTGATTTGAAATTATTAATGCGTGTTTATTAATAGACTTTATATTTCTTGACTTTTCATCGGTTTACCTATATTTTTCCTTCCTTTATTTGAAACGATTTAAGGTTTTCGGAGGAGTAATACGTGAAACAGGAAAAATTAACGAAATTCGTTAAAACTGAGGATGCTAATCATAAGTGGTATCTTGTTGATGCTGAAGGTCAAATACTTGGTAGATTGGCTTCAAAAATTGCTATGATTATTAGAGGTAAAAACAAAGCTATTTTTACCCCTAATACTGATACCGGTGATTTTGTGGTTGTTATTAATGCTGAAAAAGTCAGACTTACAGGAAAAAGAGAGCAATTAAAAGAATATAAAAGACACTCTGGATACCCAGGTGGGCAAAAAATTACAACGTTTAAAGATATGATGGCTAAAAAACCTGAGTTTGTAATTGGTAATGCTGTTAAAGGTATGCTACCAAAAACCAAACTTGGAAATAAGTTAATTAAAAAATTAAAAGTTTATGCTGGCACTGAGCACCCACACACCGCTCAGCAACCTGAAGTAATTAGTTTAATGGAGAAATAATGGCTGAGAAAATCTATGTCGGAAGAAGAAAAACTTCTGTAGCACGTGTTATTCTAAAGAATGGCAATGGTAAAATAACAATAAACGATAAAGAATTTGAGAATTTTTTCCCTCAGCTATTAAGCCGTGAAGATATTCTGCTTCCATTTAAAGTTACTGAAACCGAGGGTAAATACGATGTTCACGCAAAAGTTAACGGCGGTGGTACAACTGGACAAGCCCAATCCATCAGATTAGGAATTGCAAGAGCATTACTTGAAATTAATCCGGAATTCAGGGTTGCTTTAAGAACTGATGGTTTATTAACAAGAGATCCCAGAATGGTTGAGCGTAAAAAATACGGACAACCAAAAGCAAGAAAAAGATTTCAATTTTCTAAGAGATAATTTCAGAGTTCAAGTTCAGGAGCAAGTTCAAGAATTTTCTTTGAACTTGATCTTGAGCTTAAACATTATTTAATAATCATACTTTCTGATTTACCCCCTGTGTCCCGCACTAAAAGGGATGGAAGGTAAAGTTGAAGAAGGTAGAAGCTAAACAGGAGTAATATGACAAAAGTTGATCTAACTCAGCTAATTGAAGCTGGTGCGCATTTCGGGCATTTAACACGCCGCTGGAATCCCAAAATGAAATCCTACATCTTTATGGAAAAGAATGGGATTCACATAATCGATTTAAAGAAAACCCAAATTCTTCTGACTGAATCCGCTGAGGAACTTTCTAAATTAGTTGCTGATGGAAGAAAAGTTCTATTTGTTGGTACTAAAAAACAGGCTAAAAACGTTATAGAAACCGAAGCAAGAAGATGCGGTCAAAACTGGGTATCTGAAAGATGGCTTGGCGGAATGTTAACTAACTTTGCTACAATCAGAAAAAGCGTAAAGAGATTAAGCAATATTGAAAAGCAGGAAACCGATGGAACCTTTGATAAGATAACAAAGAAAGAAAGACTATTTCTTACACGAGAAAAAGATAAATTAAAAAAAGTTCTTGAAGGTGTTGAATCAATGGGTAAACTTCCTGGTGCGTTGTTTATTGTCGATATTAAAAAAGAGGCAATCGCAGTTCAGGAAGCACACAGATTAAATATACCTGTGTTTGCAATCGTGGATACAAATTGTGATCCTGACGAAGTGGATTATTTAATACCGGCTAATGATGATGCTGTTAAGACAGTTGAAATTATTACAAAATATATGGCTGACGCGGTAATTGAAGGCGATGCACAATTGAAAGAAAAGAAAGCTGAAGAAGTTGCTGAAAAAGAAAGAGTTAAAAAAGAAAGAGAAATTGTAAAGAAAGAAGAATTAAAAAAGAAATCTGACGCAAAAGCAAAAAAAGATGCTGAAGAGATTACTGATTCAAAAGAAAAACCTCAAGAATAATATTCTGAAAATCTAAATTTTTGAAAGGAAGTGAATTAACTATGGCTATTACGGCTTCACAAGTTAATGAGTTAAGACAAAAAACCGGCGCTGGTATGATGGATTGTAAGAAAGCACTTACGGAAGCCAACGGCGATTTTGAAAAAGCTATCGAGATTCTTAGGAAAAAAGGTGCTTCGGTCGCTTCTAAGCGTGCCGAAAAATCTGCTAACGAAGGAATGGTTGTTACTAAAATTTCTGATGATCACAAAAAAGCTGTAATAATTGAAGTTAATTGTGAAACTGATTTTGTGGCAAAGAGTGATGATTTTGTTAAGCTTGCAAACGAAGTTGTGGAATCAACTTTTAAATCCGAACTAAGCGACGCAAAGCAATTATTAGAATTAGATATCAATCTTTACAACCAAGTTGTTGATGTTATGGGTAAAGTTGGCGAGAAAATTGAAGTCTCCAGGGTTTTGACAGAGAAAGCTGATAATGGCTTGATAGTTGATTATATCCATATGGGTTCTAAGTTAGGTGTGCTTGTTAAATTTGATAATGTTGCAGAACAAAAATCTGAACTGGTTGAACTAGGTAAAAACATTGCTATGCAGGTTGCGGCAATGAATCCTATTTGTATTTACAGAGATGAAGTTCCTACTACAACAGTTGAACAAGAAATCGATATCTATAAAGAACTTGCCCGCAAAGAGGGTAAACCTGAAAATATTCTGGAAAAAATAGCCACTGGAAAATTGAATAAATTTTATGCTGAAAATTGCTTATTTGAACAGACGTTTATTAAGGATAGTACAAGTTCTAAAACTGTTGGAAATTTGATTGAAGAGTACAATAAGAAAAATAATTCACAGATAAAGATTAATTTGTTTAAGCGATTTCATCTCGGTGATGAGAAGAAATAATTTTATCTTAAAAAAGGTCTTAAGTTTATTAAGACCTTTTTTTATATTTATTAGTAAGGAATTAAAGGATTATGATGAGTTCAATAAAATTTAAAAGAGTATTGCTAAAACTAAGCGGCGAATCGTTAGAAGGTGAACAAGGTTTTGGAATTTCGTCAGAGGTTTTGGACTTTTTTGCAGATGAAGTAAGAAAAGTTCACGATGTTGGTGTTGAATTAGGAATTGTTATCGGTGGTGGAAATATTTATCGCGGATTAAGCGCTGCAAATCAAGGGATAGATCGAGCTACCGGCGACCAAATGGGGATGCTTGCGACAATGATCAACGCATTAGCTCTTCAAAACGCTATTGAGAAAAAAAGTATCGATACAAGATTAATGAGTGCAATTAAGATGGAGGAGATTGCTGAACCATATATCAGAAGAAGAGCGATCAGACATCTTGAAAAAGGAAGAGTGGTTATTTTAGGTGCAGGTACCGGTCATCCATATTTTAGTACTGATACGGCGGCATCATTACGGGCTGTTGAAATTGGTGCTGATGTAATTGTGAAAGGTACTCGCGTTGATGGTGTTTTTGATTCAGATCCGGAAAAAAATCCTAATGCTTTGAAGTTTGAACAAATATCTTATATAGATATTCTTAAAAAGAATTTGAGAATTATGGATCTTACTGCTGTCAGCCTTTGCCAGGAAAATAATTTGCCAATGATGGTATTTAATATGGATGTGCCGGGTAACTTATTAAGGTTAGTTATGGGTGAACCGATAGGTACATATATTAACAACGAAAATTCTAAATAAAAATTTTATAATAATTAATGAGGCGTTATGCACCAGATAATTAAAGACGCAAACAATAGAATGGACAAAACTCTTGAAGCTCTCAGGTCAGAACTTGCTAAAGTTAGAACAGGCAAAGCAACAACTGCTTTACTTGATGGTGTAAAAGTAAATTATTATGGAAATATGACCCCAATCAATCAGGTTGGGAATATTACGGTGCTTGACCAGCACACTCTTTCTATAACTCCCTGGGATAAATCGATGGTTCAGCCAATTGATAAAGCGATTTTGGAAGCCAACATAGGCTTTAATCCTATTAGCGATGGTACAAATCTTAAAATTCCGATTCCCGCACTGACAGAAGAAAGAAGAAAGGATTTTGTAAAGCTTACAAAAAAATTTGGCGAAGATGCCAAAATCGCAATTCGAAATGTTAGAAGAGATGCCAATGAACATCTAAAAAAAGAAGAAAAAGATAAAAAAATGTCTGAGGATGAGTTAAAACATGCTGAAGATGAAGTCCAAAAATTAACTGATCATCATATTAAACTTGTAGATGAAGTTTTAAAGCATAAAGAAAAAGAAATTATGGAAGTTTAATTATTTAAGTCTATAAAGCCCAACTCAAATAGGAGTTGGGTTTTTTTTTATCTTTTCTGCAATAAAGGTTTGTTTTATTTAGTATTTTTATCTGCAAATGTATGATTTTATTAATTAAACAATGAATCCCATAGAAGAGGAAAAAAAGAATAGAATTATTTCAATTCTTAGCAGCAGTCTGCTAAGAAATGTAGTGTATACAATCGGTGCTGTAGCGCTTTTTATATCAGGGGTAATTGTATATGGAATAATTCTTAAATTAAGGGAAGTTCCTTTACATGAAGCTATTGCCCAAAAAGGGTTTAGAACACTCAGCGATGTAAATCTTTTAGTAGATAGAAAAACGTTTACTTTAGTTTTGTATGAAGATACTGTTTTTATTAAGTCCTATCGGGTAAGTTTCGGAAGAAATTTAAATGATAAAAAAAAATTAGTTGACGATGGAGCTACTCCTGTTGGGATATATAAAATATGTAGTATTACTAATGATGAAACTTATTATAAATTTTTAAGAATTAATTATCCTAATCTGGATGATGCTGCTGAAGCATTACGGAAATCGTTAATCACTCAAAAGCAGTATAATCAAATAAAATTTGAATTTTATTATGAAGAATGTGTTGAGCCTAGTCCGGTTTTGGGAGGCAATATTGGTATTCACGGCATTGGCAGGTTAAATTCTATTTTTAAAAATCTCCCTTTTGTTTATAATTGGACTGATGGATCAATAGCAATGAGCAATGAAGACCTCGATGAAATTTTAACAGTAACAAAAATAGGAACCAATATTGTTATCAAATAAATACTTTAAAAACCTTGTATACTCATTGTTTCTTTTAGCAATTATATCTTGTTCGGATAGGCAGGAAAAAATTCCCGTAGTTGATTTCCAGAATAATTCTCAGTTATTAGAGATTGTAAAAAAGCATTTTAACAAGGAGGCACAAGTTGCTTTTGGCGGCATGTTTGATGAAACCGGAAAGCAATTTATTGCAGCAGGTTTAGAAATTAATAATTCAGATGAATGGGGAATAAAGTTTGTCTTTCTTGAAAAAACAGGAGATGAATTAAAGGTAATTTATGAAACCGATATACTTGACGGATCATTTAAAAGAAAGCTTTGTAAATAAAATAAAATTTTCCTCCTTAGATTTTGATTTGCTCTATTATAATTCGCAAGGATATTTTTTGGGTAGCGGTGGTGGAGAAGTGTTCTCATACATAATCGATCTTGAAAATAAACAAGTCTACTATGCACATCTTGTTGCAGAATCTGAAACAGCTACATCGTTATTCATCTCTGATAATACTATAAATAGGGAATTAGCTAACTTCTTTACAGTTACGCTAAAAAAAGATTATCCCAATTTGAAAATCGTTGACGAAGATATATTTGTTGAATGATCTGTTATACTTTAAAAAGTGCATTGATAAAATTTGTATCACCAATATTATTGTATACTCTTAAGCTGAACTATTAAATGATTAAAAGAGTTTTTACATTCATATTTTTTTTAGCATTTTGTTCTATTAGAGCTACTTTCAGCCAATCTTATTATGATTATGAACTTACAGCCATTAATTTTTCAGGCAATTCTTTTTTTTCTGAATCGGAACTTGAACAAAATATTGAAAGTAAAGAATCACCAAAATGGTGGTGGGTATTTTTAGATTCATTTACTCCCTTTGGCGATGAACGCGTCTATTTTGATTCATCAAAAATTTCAATTGATAAAATTGCGCTTAAAGAATATTACAGATCCAGTGGATTTTTTAAGATTTCGATAACACATGAAATTGTTGTGGATACAGCGCAAAAGACAGTTGAGTTAAATTATGATATTACCGAAAATACTTATGTAAAATATGGAAAATTAAATCTTATCGGATTAAATAATCTAACTGAATATGATTATGGGAGGATGATTAATGAATCAATCACGATTGATTCGCTTAAAAGATTTTCCGAGTTTGAGGTACAAGATAATATCTCAGCCGTAAGAAAATTTTTAGCAAATAACGGGTATATCTTCGGAAGATATGACAGTACGATTGTATCAATAGATACCTTAACAAATCGGGCCAATCTGAATATCCATTTTCAATCGGGTGGTTATTACACAATTAGAGAAACAGTAATTAATAAAACGGGTATATCTATTGATCAAATAACTAATAAACTTATCGCAGAAATAGCAGATTTTATACCGGGAGAAGTATACAATCAATCTCAGGTTGATAGAAGTGAGATGAGATTATTAAAAACTGAATTATTCACTTCATTATATATTACTCCCGTTATTAGTGATACTTTTAATTATACTATTCCGATAGAAATTAATGCAACTATCGGGTCGTTAAATGAACTTTCACCGGAAATTAAAACAGATAACGAATTTGAAAGCTTTAATTTTGGTTTGGGTATTGGTTACACAAGAAAGAATCTGTTTGGGGATGCACGTAAATTCAATATCTCAACTTCATTTCGTTTAATAGATATTATCCATACCAATTTAAGTAATCTGTTTAAATCAGCGGCCAACAGAGATTCAACCTATCAGGGTGTAATTGATATAAACCTGACGATGGAACAACCATTTCTTTTTGGAAGACCGATATTAACTACTACCGAAATTTATTTCAGATCGCAGACTCTTAAAGAGTTTACAGAAAATAGTTATGGTGGTGCACAAAGGTTTGATGTTGAATTGCCGCCATATACTTTTGTTACACTTTTTCGTCCTTTTTTTAGTATTGATTTTGCTGAAAGAAGCAGTGATTTCAAAATTAATAGTAGTGGTTTAATCTCTGACTATTATGTTTCAATCAATAGCCTGGCTCCAGGAATTGGTGTAGAATTTGGCTCATCAAAAACAGATGATATTTTATTTCCAACCAAAGGCAGTTTTTTATTTTTTACTCCTGAACTATTTCACTCTCGTACAGTTTTTAATTTTGATGGAAGATCGGCTTCAAATGGGTCAATCCCAAGCGATTTCGAAATTTCCGGCAATACGTATTTTTATAGAATCCAAACCGGAATAACAAATTATCTTTCTTTAAATTTTAAGAACGATTTAATATTTGCCACTAAATTACGTGGCGGCTATGCTCATCCATTCACAGTTTCAGATGGAGCTAATATAAGTGCAGAGAGCTTAATCCCGCCGAATAAAACTTTTTATGCAGGTGGAAGTAACTCTGTTAGAGGTTGGGGTGCCAGAGATTTAGTGCCCTTTGAAAAAATTGAGTACTTGGGTGTGACAACAGACTCAAGTCAAATAAGAGGTGGAACATCTTGGTTTGAGGGTTCAGTTGAACTAAGGGATAGGCTTCATAAGTATTTTGGTTATGCTGTTTTTGTTGATTTTGGAAATACATGGAATGGATGGAACGATGTACAGATAAAGGATATTGCAGTAGCAGTTGGAATGGGAATTAGAGTTTACACTCCAATCGCCCCTTTCAGGTTAGATTTTGGAACAAAATTTTATGATCCTTCTGATCAAAAAATGATTTTTAAGAAAAACTTCTTGGATAATATCACTATCCATTTTGGAATTGGTGAAGCTTTTTAGATTTCCTTCGAATTTTTACGTTTTTCAAACCTTTTATGGAATTTTAATAATCGCTATCTTTCAACCCCTTTAAAAGAGTTTTATGATTTTAAGTATGACCGGTTATGGCAAAGGCACTGCCTCAAATGGTAAATGGCAGGCTGATGTCGAAGTTAAAAGTATCAACAGCAGATATCTCGAAGTTTTTCTGAAATATCCTCCTATTCTTGCAAATAAAGAATATGAGCTTAGAGAGTTAATCAAATCTAAAATCAGAAGGGGAAAACTTAACGTTAGTATTCAAATCAAAAAAAATGGATTTGAAGATGAAGTAGTTGCTCTAGATGAATCAAGATTAAAAAACTATCTTGGACTTATCAAAAAAGTAAAAAAATCAGCAAAGATTTCTGATAAAGTAAAATTGGAACATTTACTGATGAGTCGTGATCTGTTTACTTCATCCCTTGAGGAAATTGATGAAGAAGATTTTGAAGTTGTAAAAAAATCGATTTTACTTTCTTTAAATTCACTTCTTGAGATGAAAAAAAATGAAGGAAGCGAATTAGAAAAAGATTTGAAGAAACGTGTTAAATCCATAGAAAAGTATCTTGATATTATAGAAAAAGCAGCTCAGCCAAGTGTAGGCGAACATTTTGCTAAGTACAAAGAAAAAGTCAAAAATCTTCTTGATGAAAATGTAAATATTAATAATGATAGGCTTGAAACCGAATTGGCACTGATGGCTGAACGCGCAGATATTACCGAAGAATGTGTAAGACTTAGAAGCCATATTAAGTTTTTTATGAATAGCATTAATAAAGAAGAAGATCCCGGAAGAAAACTAAATTTTCTTTGCCAGGAAATGAATAGGGAGACAAATACTATTTCTGCAAAAACACTTTCAATTTCTATTACTCATAACTCGGTTTATATTAAAGAAGAAATTGAAAGAATAAGAGAACAAATTCAGAACGTCGAATAAAGTTGGAGAAACTTGGAAAGATAATTGCGGTTTCTTCTCCAAGCGGCGGAGGGAAAACATCTATAGTAAAAAGGATTCTCCAAGATTTTCCTGAAATTGTTTTTTCAGTTTCGGTAACAACTCGACCTAAAAGACAGAATGAGGTAAACGGAGTTGATTATTTTTTTGTAAGTGAAACTGAGTTTGAACAAAAGATTCAGAATAAAGAATTTATTGAGTGGGAAAGATTTTACGATTATTATTACGGCACATTAAAGAGTGTTGTTGACGACAATATCAAAATCGGCAAGTCGGTTCTTTTTGAAGTTGATGTAAAAGGTGCTTTATCATTAAAGAAGATTTATCCTGAAAGCATTCTGATTTTTATCGATCCGCCATCATTTGAAGAGCTGGTTAAAAGATTAAAAAACAGGAAAACCGAAAACCAGATTGATCTTCAGAAAAGAATTGATAGAGCTAAAATGGAATTGAGTCATAAGCGGGATTTTGATTATATTTTTGTTAACGATGAGCTTCAGAAAGTTTATGAAAGTGTAAAAAGTTTAATTAAAGAAATAATAAATAAGGAGTAATAAATATGAATATCACACCCGTTGATTTGAGAGTTATTGACCAAAGAGCTGAAAATGTTTACGAGGCGATTACAGTTGCCGGTAAAAGAGCAAGACAGATAAACGATGATAACAAAATTGAGTTCAATGCGCTGTTAAACACCATCCCTTCTTCCGGTACTGATGATGATGCTGAGGATGTTACCAATCCGGCACAATTAAAAATGGCATTGGATCTTGAGAAGAAACCAAAGCCGCATCTTCAAGCTTTAAACGAATTACTTGAAGGAGAAATAAAGTTTAAGTACAAAAAGTAAAACTTTTCATTATTGATATTAAAAAGCAGATTAAATTCTTTGTCATTCCCACGAAAGTGGGAATCTATTTTTAATGAATGTATGGATTCCTGTTTTCACGGGAATGACAATTTTTAAATTGTTTTTTTCTTTAACAATTTCCTCATCACAAATTATTTCTTCTAAATAATGAATTCATCATCAAATAAAAAAATAATTGAAGCACTAAAAGACCAGCGGGATATTTTTGGCGATGATTTGTTTGAAGAAAAAACTATTTCTGTAAAACCCAAAACTATTGTAACATCTAGAGATTATTCTGCTAAAGAGCCAACAAAAAAAACCACAGTTGTAAAAGAACCTTCAGCAAATTCAACATTAACATTTAATGGTTTTAAAGAAGATTGGGAAAAAGCTGAAACCCTTGAGCAATTAAACAAAATGATTTGCAACTGCACTAAATGCGTTTTGCACAAAGGAAGAAACAAATTTGTTTTCGGTTCCGGTAATCCAAACGCTAAAGTTATGGTAATTGGTGAAGGTCCCGGTGCTGAAGAGGATAAACAGGGTTTGCCTTTTGTTGGAAGAGCCGGTCAGCTTTTAACTGATATTCTTAAGGCAATAAAGTTTAGCAGGGAAGAAGTTTATATTGGTAATATTGTAAAATGCCGCCCGCCTGATAACCGCACTCCTTTACCCGCTGAAATGGATACTTGTCTTCCGTACCTAAAAAAACAGATTGAGCTAATACAACCCAAATTGATTTTATGTCTTGGACTTACAGCAGCAAAAGGATTGTTAAAAAAGAAAGACAGCTTAACAAGTTTACGCGGACAGGTTTTTGAGTACGAAGGAATTAAAACAATGGTAACATTTCATCCCGCAGCACTTTTACGTAATCCCAAACTGGAAAAAAGATTGCTGGGTTGATGTGCAGAAGTTTAGAAAACTTTATGATGAGATGCGGTAACCTCACCCTTTATTCCTCTCCTTATCAAGGAGAAGGGAATTTAAAGACCTTCTCCTTAATAAGGAGAAGGGCAGGGATGAGGTCGAGATTAAAGCGATGAGGTAGATATGAACCATGACAAAACACTACAATAAAACATCCGAAAAAGAAAAACGAAGAACTCTTAGAAAAGGATCAAACCTTCTGCGAAAAAATGCTTATGGCGTTATTTGCGGGATAGACAATTACTTGGTTGTAAATTCAGAAGGCAATATTCCATCGATCAATTTGTTATCGATTTTTATTCTCACTGAAATTAAATTTGCTATTGAATTAGATGGCGATGTTCATAATACTCCCGACCAAAAAGAGTATGATGTAAAGCGCCAGGAATATTTAGAATCATTTGGGATTACTTTTCTGCGCATCACTAATGATGAATTGCTTGGCAATGCTAATTTAGCATTTACAAAAATTGAAGAAGCGATTAAAA
>CAVOPZ010000011.1:0-459423 GCA_963698205.1 uncultured Ignavibacteriaceae bacterium
AGTATACGTTTGTTGGTGCGGTACCAATATTGCCAATATGGTTGATGTTGAAAACGTTTCCAAAGAAATTCAGAATCTGCCGAATGTTGTCATTTCAAAGGATTATAAATATATGTGTTCTGATCCTGGTCAGGATCTTATTGTTCAGGATATTAAGGAACATAATCTAAATAGAGTTGTGGTTGCTGCCTGTTCACCAAGAATGCATGAAATTACGTTCAGGAAAGCTTTGGAGAATGCAGGTTTAAATCCTTATATGTTTGAAATGGCAAATATAAGAGAACATGCATCCTGGGTTCACACCGACAGAAAAGAAGCAACAAAAAAAGCCAAAGATCTTATTGCTGCTGCTATTGCAAGAGTGCAATGGCACGAATCTTTGGAAAAAAGAAGTGTCGATGTAAATCCTGCAACTTTAATAATTGGTGGTGGAATTTCAGGAATATCTGCTGCTCTGGAAATTGCCAACTCTGATAAACAGGTATATCTTGTTGAGAAAACAGGAGCTTTAGGCGGTCTTGTTACAAACATTGATTTAACCTACCCTTATCTGAACAGTGCTAAACAGATGATCGATCATAAAATTTTTTCTGTTTTGAATCATCCCAAAATAAATGTTTACCTTAATACTGAGATAGAACAGGTATTTGGATACGTGGGCAATTTTGAAACCGATATTAAGCCAAATGGCAAAGAAGTTAAACTCAATTTTGGAAACGTAATTGTTGCAACAGGGCTAAAACCATTTGATGCAAAAAAGGTTTTAAATTATGGTTATGGTAAACTACCAAATGTTATTACTTCAATAGAATTCGAGCAAGCATTAAAAAGCGGTATTATCATCACAAGAGATGGAAGAGTGCCGAAAGATATTGCAATTATCCATTGCGTAGGAAGCAGGAATGAGGATTATAATACTTACTGTTCCCGTACGTGTTGTATGACAGCCTTAAAATTTATGAACCAGATTAAATCGGCACTTCCTGAAACAAATATCTATGATATATATTCTGATATGAGAGCGTTTGGAAAAGGTTGTGAAGAATTGTATTCAATTACATCGAAAAAAAATGTAATGTTTTTAACATTTGATCACAAAGTTAATTTACCTCAAATCAGGCAAGCATCATACAAAGATTCATGCAACTTACTTATAGAGTTTAAAGAAAAATTTTCGGGAGAATCCATTGAAGTGCCGGCAGATATGGTAATTCTAATGGTTGGCATGGAAGCTCATGATGATGCTAAACAAGTATCGCATGCTGTTGGTGTTAGTATGTGTGGAAATAAATTCTTCATAGAAAGACATCCAAAGTTAGACCCGGTAGCAACAACTACAGATGGAGTTTATGTTGTTGGAACTTGTCAATCACCTAAAGATATTCCCGATTCAGTATCACAAGCCAGAGCTGCCGCTGCAAGAATACTTGCAACAATTCAGTCGGGTTCAGTTAATGTGGAAGTTACTACTGCAGTTGTAAATGAAGAAATCTGTTGTGGATGCCAGACTTGTATAAAAGTTTGTCCTTATACAGCAATCAGTTTTAAAGAAGATGATAAAGTGTCTTTTGTTAATGAGATACTTTGTAAAGGTTGCGGTACTTGCGGTTCAACCTGTCCTACCGGCGCGATTAAAAGCAAGCACTTTACTGATGTGCAAATATTATCTCAAATAGAAGGACTAATGTCACTACAGGAGGCTTAATACTATGAATCAAAGTCCTAAAATCATTGCGTTCTTATGTAACTGGTGCTCATACACAGGCGCAGATCTTGCAGGAACATCAAGGATGAAATATGCTTCGAATATCCGCATTATCAGAATTATGTGTTCTGGTCGTGTTGAACCAACTTTTGTTTTAAAAGCTTTTAAAGAAGGTGCTGATGGAATATTAATTTGTGGCTGCCATCCAGGTGATTGTCATTATCACGAGGGGAATTACAAATGTTTAAGAAGATTCCATTTGTTGCAAAAGTATTTAGTACAAATGGGTATTCCTATCGAAAGACTAAAACTTGAGTGGATAAGTGCGAGCGAAGGCGCTGAGTTTGCGCAGCTTGTTAACGAATTCACTGAAACAATAAAAGGTCTTGATCCAAGCCAGATTAAAAAAACAGTTGAAACATTTTCTTAAAACTAAAAAAGTAGAAGTAAATAAATGCCTAAGGAAGAAAAACCAAAAATAAAGCTTGCAATTTACTGGGGTGCTGCCTGTGGTGGTTGTTGTGTTTCAGTTCTTGATGTGCATGAATCTCTGTTTACTGTTGTTGAACACGCAGACATTGTCTTTTGGCCTATTGCTTTAGATTTTAAATATAAAGATGTTGAAGCGATGCCAGATGGTTTTATTGATGTTACATTGTTCAATGGAGCAGTTAGAAACAGCGAAAATGAGAGTATGGCAAAACTGCTGCGCAAAAAAACCAAAGTTTTAGTTGCTTATGGATCCTGTGCTCACATGGGAGGAATTCCAGGTCTTGCTAATTTTTCAAATAAGGAAGCAATATTTAATAGAGCATATATTGAAAGTGAATCGACTTCAAATCCTGAAAAGATATTTCCCCAAACACACTTCGAAGTACCAGAAGGAACATTGGAATTGCCTTTACTCTATAATGATGTAAAAACTTTGAATCAGGTTGTGAATGTTGATTACTTCTTACCGGGTTGTCCGCCCCAAACCGAAAGATTAGTTGAAGTATTTATGGCTATTGTAACAGGTGCACAACTTCCACCTGCCGGTTCTGTTGTTGGAGCTTATGATAAAAGCCAATGTGATGAATGTAAGAGAAAAAAATCGGATAATAAATTAATTAAGGAATTTAAAAGACCCTGGCAAATTAAGGATGACGGTGAAACCTGCTTTTTAGAACAAGGTGTAATTTGTATGGGTCCCGCAACAAGAGGTGGTTGTGGAGTAAGATGTATTGAAGGAAATGCCCCATGCAGAGGTTGTTACGGTCCGCCACCCGATGTAACCGACCCCGGCGCAAAAATGATGTCGGCTATTGCTACAATGATAGATTCAAATGATGAAAGTGAAATAGAAAGAATTATTGAAACAATTGAAGACCCGGCGGGAACATTTTATAGATATAGTCTCCCTAGTTCAATGTTAAGGAGGAAGTTTTTATGACGCGATATACTATAGATCCAATTACCCGGCTTGAAGGACATGGTAAAGTTGAAATATTTTGCACAGACGATGGAGATGTGGAAAATGTTTATTTCCAGGTGCCGGAGTTAAGAGGTTTTGAGAAATTTTTAGAAGGCAGAGCTGTTGAGGAAGCATCGCAAATTGTTACTAAAATTTGTGGAGTGTGCCCGGGTTGTCATCACATGGCTGCAGGCAAAGCAACTGATGCAGTTTTTGGTGTTAGACCAACACCTACTGCTGCTAAATTAAGAGAATTGTTTTATATGGCTCATTTTGTTCATAGTCATATAGCTCACTTTTATGCATTAGCTGCGCCTGATTTTGTAGTTGGACCAACTGCTCCCCCAGCCGAAAGAAATGTACTCGGAGTAATTGCTAAAGTAGGTGTTGAAGTTGGAACAGAAGTTTTAAAGCAACGCCGTATCGCTCAAGAAATTCAGGCACTTCTCGGTGGTCATCAAACACATGTTGTTATGAATACTCCGGGTGGTGTTAGAAAAGGATTGACGGAAGCTCAACGAAAAGATATTGAAGAGAAAGCAAAAGGATTTATTGAATTTGCAAAGTTCTCTTTAAAAATATTTAACGATGTAGTTCTGGCAAACAAAACTTATGTTGATATTATTCTTAACGGGCCATATTCTTTGAAAATTTATTCGATGGGTCTTGTTGATGAAAACAATAAAGTAAATTTTTATGATGGTAAGGTAAGAGTTGTTGATCCGGAAGGTAAAGAGCATTGTAAATATGCCCCGGAAGATTATCGCAATTGGGTTGAAGAAAGAGTTGAGCCTTACAGTTATTTGAAATACCCCTACTTAAAACAAGTCGGCTGGAAAGGATTTGTCGAAGGAAAGGACTCTGGTGTGTATCAAGCTACTCCTTTGGCAAGATTAAATGTTGCTGATGGTATGGCTACTCCTTTAGCACAAGAGCATTATGAACAGATGTATAAGACTCTTGGAGGAAAACCAGTTCATGCAACCTTGGCTATGCATTGGGCACGTTTAGTTGAATTACTTTATGCTGCCGAAAGAGCACTTGAATTAGCCCAGGATAAAGAAATTACAAGCCCTGATATTCAGGCAGAACTTCCAAATGTTCCCAAAGAAGGTGTTGGAATTGTTGAAGCTCAAAGAGGTACTCTAACACACCATTACTGGACTGATGAAAAAGGAATTATAACTAAAGCAAACATTATTGTAGGCACTACAAATAATAATGCTCCTATTTCGATGTCATTAAAGAAAGCCGCACAAGGATTGATTAAGAAGGGAGTAACTGCTGATGAAGGCATTCTGAATATGGTAGAGATGGCTTTCAGAGCTTATGATCCATGCTTTTCCTGTGCAACCCATAGCTTACCTGGTAATATGCCATTAATGGTTGTTTTCAAAGATGCAGAAGGTAATATCACAAGAGAAGTAAAAAGAAATTAGAGAAAGAAGATTTTTAATCATTCAACTCAAAGTCAGTAATTATGTACTGACTTTTTTTATAAAATTATGATGAATAAAAATAGAATACTTATACATGGAATTGGTAATGAAATTTTGACAGATGACGGTATTGGACCTAATCTTGTTAAAAGACTTAAAGATAATTTAATTAAAAATAATATTGATTTTGAAACAGCTTTCGTAGGAGGACTTGAACTACTGGAATATATTCAGGGCTATCATACTGTTATTTTTATAGATGCAATCAGAACAAAGGATGGAATACCAGGAACTGTTTATCAATTATCTCCGGAAAATTTCAATACAACTATTCACTTATCAAGTATACACGATGTATCTTTTCTTACATCTATTGCTTTAGGAAAAAAACTAGGATTAGATATGCCTCAATTCATTTATATCATAGCTGTTGAAATTTTTGAGGATAGGATATTTGATGATAATTTTTCCCCACAGATACAGGAGAAGTACGAAGAAATCTTTAATGAAGTAAAAGAAATAACTGAAAGAATACTTTCAACTAACCATTTTGATGTAGCTGAAATTTAACAGGTAGAATCATGACCGATGAATTTTTTATTTTATTAACAACAACAGTCTCTTTGGCATTATTGCACACACTCACTGGTCCGGATCATTATATTCCATTTGTCGTGATTGCAAAAGCCCGGAACTGGAATATGAAAAAAACTATTTGGTTTACTGCACTATGCGGTATTGGTCATGTGGGTAGTTCAGTTTTGTTAGGACTTATTGGAATTGCTTTTGGGATTGCTGTTGGAAAACTTGAATTCTTAGAAGGATTGCGTGGCAATATAATATCCTGGTTGTTTACATCTTTCGGTCTATTGTACATGGTTTGGGGAATAAGAAAGGCTTATAAAAATAAATCTCATAAACATTTACATTATCACATCGACGAGGGATTTCACGAACACGACCATACTCATCATGAAGAACATGTTCATATTCATGAAGGTAAAGAAAAAGTAAACCTTACTCCATGGATTTTATTTACAATTTTTATTTTTGGTCCCTGCGAACCGCTTATTCCTATTGTCATGTACCCTGCTGCTAAACATAATTATTCTGAAATGATTATTCTGACTATTATTTTTAGTGTCATTACAATTGCGACAATGATAGTTTTGGTAACTGCGGCTTCGTATGGTTTTAAATTTTTACCAATAAAAAAGTTTGAACGTTATTCTCATGTATTAGCAGGCGTTACAATATTCGTATGCGGATTAGGAATGTTATTTTTGGGTTTGTAATTATTAGTAAGTTAAAGTCATGGTGCTTTTGTCTTTTGAATTAAACCTTAATCCCCTTTAACCATCCGTACCACTTATTCATTCCTTCACCTGATTTAGCAGATAATTCGAAAAATTGCATGTGGTGATTCACTTGCAAAGCATATTCCTTTGCTTTATCAACATTGAATTCAACATATGGCAGAAGATCAATCTTATTTATTATACAAATATCCGATGAGTGAAAAATATTTGGATATTTGATAGGCTTGTCGTCTCCTTCGGTTACACTGATAATTACAATGCGATAAGTTTCACCTAAATCGAATAATGATGGACAAATCAGATTGCCAACATTTTCTATCACGAGTAATGAATTATCTTTAACTTCAAGTTTCTTTACTGCCTTGTTTACCATATCTGCATTTAAGTGGCAGCCATTACCTGTGTTTATTTGTATTACAGGTGTGCCTGTGGCATCAATACGATTTGCATCATTCATCGTCTGCTGATCACCTTCTATAACAAAGAAGGTAATTTCTTTTTTTAAATCTGTAATTGTTTTTTCAAGTAAAGTTGTCTTGCCGGAGCCTGGGGAGCTCACTAAATTTAAAGTAATAATGTTTTTAGCTTCTAAATATCCCCTGTTCTTTTGAGCTAATAAATTATTAATATTTAATACATCTTGCTCAATTTGTATTACTTTGCTTTTTGAGAGGTCACGGTTATGTTCATTGTATCCATGATCATGCATATGAGTGTATGTATGATCGTGAGTATGCTCATTCGCTTTACCTGGCTTATTAAAGGTTATCGGATTATTTGTTTGGTCGCAGCCACAAGTATCACACATAGATTATATATTTTTTTAGTTACACAATTTGAAATAAAAATTCACTTGTTTATAACATAAGTTTTCAATCGATTTTTATCGCTTTTACTTTAAGTTCTTTACCCTGAAAAATATCGTGATTAAATTTACCGCACAACGGACAAGCCGTATAAAAATCCTCTAGATTAAATTCATAATTACATGATTTACATCTGGCTTTAGCAGGAATTTTATTAATAATAAGTTTAACATTTTTCAGTAATTCGTTTTTTTGAGTGTGCTTCATTGCAAACTCTAAAGCTTCAAAATCAATACCGCTCAGTTTACCAATATCCATTTCAATTTCGTGGACTATCTTGGCATCGAGATTCTTTGCGTTTTCCTCAACGATGCTTAATACATTCATTATTATGGATAATTCATGCATAAATTTTAATTAACATATTCTAGGTAACTGTTCATCCGCCAGCATATCAATAATTCTTTTTCCTCCAATTCCAGTTTTTAATACAGCTTTTCCATTATGATTATCCACTACTTCACCGATAACAGAACTATTTTTTCCAAATTCATTCTGTTTCATTACTGAGATAATTTTATCAACTTCTTCAACGGAAGCTATTAAATATTATTTTCCCTTCGTTAGCCACGTAAAATGGATCGAAGCCAAGTAATTCACACATTCCTCTTACGTTTTCATTAATATCAACCTTTGATTCATCAATCTCGATACCTAGGTTATTTTTTTCTGCTAGTTCACATAAAATAGTAGCAATGCCCCCTCGTGTAGCGTCTCTCATAAACTTGATATGACAGTTTGTGTCAAGAATTTCTTTTATCAAGTGATTGAGGCAGGCACAATCAGATTTAATGTCTGCTTTAAAATTCGCAAAGTTACGAGTCGCCATAATTGCCATTCCATGATCTGCGATCGTTCCATTAATAATTATTTTATCACCGGTCTTTATTTTTTCTCCGGTGCTGATTGACTTATATTTTTCTTCGATAAAACCAACTCCGGAAGTGTTAATAAATAATTTATCGCATTTACCTTTGTTAACAACTTTTGTATCACCAGTTACAATTAATATACCTGCCCTTTTCGCTTCATCAGCCATTGATGATACAATCGTTTCAAGTTCTTTAGTAGAAAATCCTTCCTCGATGATAAAAGAAACACTTAAGTACTTTGGAGTTGCCCCTGAAACCGCTAAATCATTTACAGTACCACAAACAGACAGTTTTCCTATATCTCCACCAGGAAAAAATATGGGATCAACAATATAAGAGTCAGTAGTAAATGCTATGTTAGCAATGTTTATATCCAACAATGCAGAGTCTGTTTGTTGTTTTAAAACAGGATTGTCAAAATACTTAATGAACAAATCTTCTATCAGATTGTGTGATAGCTTCCCTCCGCTGCCGTGTCCTAATAAGATGTTACTTTCCATTATTTGTTAAATCTAAAATATGCATTACAAGCGCCTTCATTCGAAACCATGCAAGCGCCAATAGGATTTGATGTTGTACATACGGCAGCAAATAATTTACATTGATGAGGAGTTTTTAATCCTTTTAAAATTTCACCGCAAATACATCCTGTTTCTTCTTTTGTCTCTTCCACATTTACTTCAATCATTTTTTCCGCATCAAAATTACTGAATTTATCATTTAGACAAAGTCCACTATCTTTTACAGCACCTAATCCCCTCCACCAATCATCTCTTAATCTAAATACTTCGTTCATTATTTCTTGTGCTTTTTTGTTACCTTCGGGTTTTACTGCTCTTTTATATTGGATCTCTACACAAAATCTATTTTCAATTTCCTGTTTAATTAACATATAGATAGATTGAAGAATATCAACGGGCTCGAAACCAGATATTACGCAACCAACTTCATATTTTGAAGTGATATCATCATAGATATGAGAACCAGTGATTGCACTTACATGTCCGGGAGCTATATAACCATTAATTGCAACACCCTCATCTATCAAGGCTGACATAGCGGGTGGCATAATTTTGTGTGAACTGAGAACAAAAAAATTGGTTAAACCTTCACTTGCTGCGTTAATTATTCCTGCAGCACTTCCGGGAGCTGTGGTTTCAAAACCAATTCCCAGAAAAATTATTTTTTTTGATGTATTCTCTTTCGCTATTCTAAGTGCATCAAGGATTGAATAAACAATTCGAATATCCGCTCCTCTGCCATTTTCAATATTTAATGAGGATGTTGAACCGGGTACTCTGATTAGGTCGCCATAGGTTGTAATGATAACATCATTTAATCGGCTGTAAGCAACTGCCTGATCAATATATTTTTTACTTGTTACACAAACAGGACAGCCTGGTCCAGATAAAAGTTTGATGTTTTCAGGAAGTAAAGATGGAATTCCGAATTTTTGAATAGCCCACGTGTGACCACCACAGACTTCCATCAAAATAATTTCTTTTTTAGTTAGAGATGAAATTTTTTCAACTAGATTATTAACAGTTTCTTTATCTCTATATTCATCAATGTATTTCATATGATCATCATTATTAAATCTAAAATCAAAAACCTAATAAAAAAAATTCTTAAGTTAATTATTTATCTTTCTTCAGCAGTAGATAAAATGTAGTTCCAAAATTCTCTATGCTTTCAACCCAAATTTTACCTCCATGATCTTCAACAATATGCTTTGATATAGCAAGACCCAAGCCCGTTCCATCTTTAATATTGGCTTTTACATTTGATGCTCTGTAAAATTCGTTGAATATAAATGGTATCTCATGTTCAGGAATACCCACGCCATTATCAATTACTTCTATCAATATATTTTCCTGCTGATCCTTGAGGTTTATTAGTACAATTTTACCCGAAGGAGAATATTTAATTGCATTTTGGAGTAAGTTTGATAAAACTTCTTCAATGGATGAGGGTTCACCATAAATATTATCTACAGATGGCTCTATGTTTTTTATAATACTGATGTTTTTTCCTTGTGCACTATCTTCAACCATCTTGATTATTTCTTCAATAGAGTTCTTTAGACTAAAATATTTTTTTTCAGATTTTTCCAGCAGCCTTTTGTTAGTTATGCTTAAAAGATCAGAAATGAATTTATTAAGTATTTGAATTCTCTTATGAGCTCGACTTACAAAGTCTTCCTGTTGTTGATTTAATGGTCCAGTCAATTTTTGATTAAGAACTGTTACGCAGCTTTGTATTGCTGTAATATGTCCTTTTATATCGTGGGTAACACGCATTACATATTCATTTTTTACTTTGTCTCTTTGTTTTAGCTTAGAATTAGCCTGTAAATAGGCTGCTTCATGCTTCTCGGCTTGCTTTATAATGGTCCTTGTTATATAGACAACAAAATAAGATGTAGAAATAAAGATAATTCCGGTGCATGCTAAATAGGTAAAGTTGGTATACATATTTGTAGTGATAAATCCAGTTAACGGATAATGTTTTACAACACCTAAATATTCTAAATAAGTCATCGAACCTAAAAGAAATAAAGCAAATGAAGTTTGAAGAAAACTTTCTTTTGTAGAAAGCATTATACTTCCGATTATCATATGAAAGATGTAGTAGATGATAAATGGATTTTCAACTCCGCCTGTATAGTGTAAAAGAATAGTTAAGACGATCAAATCTGTGGAAATCTGAAAATTGATAATTCTCTTTATATCTTTTGATGATTTTCTTACGCCCGATTTTTGTAAATATTTTAAGAATGAAATTGATAATACATTTAATAGAATTAAAAAGCCGATTATAATGTAAACAGGTAAATCCTGGATGGTAATTTGAAGAAAATGTTTGGCTATATAATATGCAATGTAAATGCCAATAATAGCAAACCATCGTAACCGGATAAGCCAATGTGCTAACCTGACAATTCTGAGGTTCATCTGTTACACTTCAGAATATATTAATCTTTAATGGAATCGAGGTTTATTAATTATAATAACTCTTTAATTGCTTCTAGTAATTCTTCCCAATCTCCAGATTTGTCGAAAAATTTGGTTTTGGGCAGAGAGTCTACTTCCTCAATCGAAGAACGCATATTTACTCCAATTGATTTAGCCATGCCCGTACTCATTATAACAGGAATTTCTTTAAAAGCATCAACTGATTTTAATTCATTCAGAAAATTAAATCCCTCGAGTTGTGTATCCATCATAATGTCCAGAATAATTAAATCAGGTTGAAAAGTTTTAATGACCCCTAATCCAATTTTACTATTGATTGCAATCTCGACTTCATAATTTTTGCTTTCGAGAAAGAGCTTGGTAGATGCTAATAAATCAGCATCATCATCGATGATTAATATTTTATTTTTATTCATAGAATATAAATCCTTATGGTTGTTAGTAAAAGAGATATATTTCAAATAATAAAATTTTAGTTAGTTAATCAGAGTTAATTATATTTTTCTCCTTAGCTCTAATTTCGTGATCAATTTCACCTAATTTCCTAATAAGATTTAAAGTTTCTTGCGCTTCTTCTTCACTGATTTTCTGAATGGCAAATCCGGTATGTAATAAAACATAATCATTTATTTTTACATCATCTAAAAGTTGAAGTGATGCTTCGTATTCAGTACCACCCACAGATACCACAGCTTTATTACCATTTATAGATATAACTTTTGAAGGGATGCTTAAACACATAATAATTCAGAGAAATTGTAGTTATTACAAAAAAATATTTATGGAATAATATTAGTAATGGAAAATTAACAAAATAATCCCTTAAGTGTACATGTAAAATAATTATAGATCTAACTTCCATTAAATCTTATAAATATTTCTTCGCTGCAATTACTAATTGTCCAAGTGCAATTCCGCCATCGTTAGTTGGAACTTTTTTATTCGAGAACACTTCAAAATCATTATTAGTCAAGAATATTTTCAAGATTCTCATAAAGATATTTATTTTGAAATGTCCCGCCTGATAATACAACTTTATTCAAATTATAACCGTCTCCTTATTTTTTTAACAACCTCATAGATTACAGAAATAACAGTGTTATGAAATTTAGCAGATATTTCGGGGAGTGGAACATGCCGCTTTAAATCTTTAACAATTTGTTCAATTGTCGGATCAAAAGAAATTGTTTTACTTATAGAACAGCTGTAGAATTGGTTTGTTTTATTTTCAATAATGGATTCTAATCGCATTGGAGCTTCTGCATGGAACTTGCTGTATGGACAAAGATTTATCAATGCTGCCACAGCATCGAATAATCTGCCAGCACTTGATGTCATTGTACAGTTTATTTCTTTATCAATGGCACTGCAAATTAATTCAACGGAAGATCGATTAATCTTTTTTAGAAAAGGCAACTTAAGTTCTAATAAATTATTTCCATAAGATTTTATACAAGTATGATACCGCCATTCTCCACGGCTCATCGGTTACCTTATCACCACCGGGCATAGGCATATAATCAAAATGATTAATTCTGGTATATTCTTTTAAGTTGCAGACAAAGAACTCGCTGCCCCATATATTGTTGTCATCACCGTATCCTGTTCCATCAAAACCAACACCAATAACTTCTTCATCTAAATTATTCTCTGCCATGCAAGAAGCGATGTGTGCGTGATGATGTTGAGCTTCAACATGTTTTATTTTAGTCTCAACTGCGTATCTTGTTGATAAATAATTTGGATGCAAGTCGCTAACAATCAATCGAGGTTCAAACCGAAATAACTTTTTGAATTGTTCTATTGTTTCACAATAAAATTCATATGTCTCTATGTTTTTCAAATCACCAATATGCTGACTGATTATTGCCTGATTGTACTTTCCAATACAGAAACAGTTTACAAGTTCTGCCCCTGTAGCTAAAATCCCATCAACATTTATATTTAAATTTAACGGCATTGGCACATATCCACGAGATCGTCTTAAAACTCTTTCTTTATTATTTATAATAGTTACTACCGAATCATCTGTTCTATTGTATATATTTCTGTTATAAGTCAGAACAGCTTCTGCAATGTGTGATAATTTTTCAATAGCTATTTTATTATCCGTTACTATAGGTTCATCCGAAATGTTTCCACTGGTCAGGACGATGGCAGAAATATCTGAATTTTCAAACAATAAATAGTGCAATGGCATATAAGGTAACATAGCACCTATTGTATTAAATCCAATTGATACAGAAGGTGCAAGGCTCTTTTTTTGGTTTAGAAGGACAATGGGTCTTTTCAATGAGAGTAAGGAAGTTTCTTCAGTAATATCAACTGTAGCATACTCTTTTATCGTATCAATACTTGAAAACATTACTGCAAAAGGTTTTCCTTCTCTATTCTTTTTTTCCCGAAGCCGAACAACAGCCTCTTCACTTAGAGCATCACAAGCTAAAAAGAATCCACCTAATCCTTTTACAGCTACGATGCATTTGTTTTTGATCAACTCAACTATTTTATCAATAATATCTTTAGTCCCTTTAATAACCTTGCCATCAAATAGAAGTGAATACTCGGGTCCACAAATAGAACAGGCAATAGGCTGAGCATGAAATCGTCTATCAGTAACATCACAATATTCTTTCCTGCAGTCAGTACACATTTCAAAATTGATCATGGTTGTTTTATCCCTGTCATAAGGAAGGGCTTCGATAATTGTGAAACGTGGTCCGCAATTAGTACAATTGATAAAAGGATAATCGATACGATTGTTCTGGACTTTCATATCTTTTAGACAATCACTGCATACAGCAATATCAGGGCTGATGTCAGTTATCCTGTTCGATATAGTCTTGCTTTTGACAATCTTAAAATCAGTAAAATTCTCTTTGTCTGTTTGTCTGAAGCCGATAGAATCTATAATTGCAGCAGGAGGAGATGTTAGTTTAATCGAAGATATGAATTGATTTAACACTTCCGAAGTACAAGTAATTTTAATAGCAACACCATCATTTCTATTTTCAACCCACCCTGTTAGATTATTACTTACAGCTAGACGATGAATAAATGGGCGAAACCCAACTCCTTGCACCAGTCCTTTTATCTCAACAAGGAAAGTGTTCTCACAATTTAGTTGTTGGTTGATTCTCATTGAGAAATAGATAATTACTTTACTAAAGAACCTATATAATTATTAAACAATACACAAATTGCATTTATAAAATTTCATTGTTTGTTTCGAAGTATTTAATTTTGGAATATAATCTAATCACATTATACAGGGAGATCTATGAAAACTATATTATTAATTCTTATCGGTCAAAGAAAAGAAGCTGCTGTTCAAGTTCAAAAAGTGTTAACTGGCTGGGGATGCATGATCAAAACAAGATTGGGCATTCACGATGGCGTAATGGAAAACTGTAGCGACCAGGGATTATTGATTCTTGAACTTGCAGGTGAGAGAAAACAGATGGGCGAGCTTGCCAGAAAGGTTTCTTTGGTAAAGGGTGTTTCATCAAAACTGATTGATCTGAAAATACCTAAAGAAAAGAAAACCATTAAGACTACTTCTTTTAAAAAAGGCAAAGTAATTTTAACACAGGTTCCCGGATATTTACTTGTAGAAAGATGTGATGGACTTTTTACTTCAATTATGCCATTGTGTCTTTCTACTATCTGTTTTACCACAGATAAACCCAAACCTGATCCTTCTATCCCTGATTGTTTAATATTACTTCCTCTAAAGAAATCTGTAAATATTTTATCAACTTCTTTTTGGGGA
Organism: uncultured Ignavibacteriaceae bacterium; assembly: GCA_963698205.1. Classification (GTDB taxonomy): domain Bacteria; phylum Bacteroidota; class Ignavibacteria; order Ignavibacteriales; family Ignavibacteriaceae; genus IGN3. The sequence goes on from CAVOPZ010000011.1 coordinate 14,402, forward strand.
ATACCAATTCCATCATCACAAACCTGAATAATTAATTTATCATTATTTTCCTCAATATTTATCTCAACAATTCCATCAATATTATTGTACTTTATGGCATTCCCAATAACGTTTGATAAAGCAATTTGAATCAATAATGGATCACCCTCAATATTATGTTTTTCTTTTCTTTTATTGTTAATGACAAGCTTAACACCTTTTGCATCAGCATTTACTTTTGCACTTTTAATTGCTCTTGCAAGAATAGTAGAGATATCAAATTGCTCTTTTTTGAATGAATCATCCAGTCGGAGCTTCGAAATTTTTAAAACACTATTAATCAGTTCTATTGCTTCATCAGATCTTCTTCTTGCGCGAACTAGTTTCTCTTCAACAACCTCGTCTAGGGGACCAAGAAATTTTTGCAGCACTAAATCCAAATAGGAATGAACAGCCGCTAACGGAGTTTTAATTTCGTGAACAATTCCAGAAATATATTTTTGCTTTTCCTTTTCCGCAGCATTTATTTTATCTATTGATTCCAATAACTGCTGTTCTCTTCTGAATAATTGATTTGCCATTTTATTTGCTATCAAAACAACCATGAATACCATAAATCCAAATCCTAGGTTTACAGACAATACATAATTTAAATTCTGATGCAATGAAATAGGTAGAAAGCCTGAGATGTGATTGTGTTGAATAATCAAGTAATATTCGCCTATTGTAAATGCCCAAACAAAAGCGATCACCGAGAAAGCAAACAGGTAAATAATAAAGCCCGGCAGAATCAAACTTCCAACTATCATATGGAAAACAAAAAATAAAAGTAACGGTGACTCAACACTTCCAGTGTAATAAACAATTAGCAAAAGAGCAATCAGATCAGAAATCATTTGCAGTATCGACAAATGCAACGGATTAAATTTATCGGCCTCAAATTTTACATATTGACGTAAGAAGTGGAAAATTAGATTGTAGACTAGAATTGAAATTGTAATTATGATTATAGCTTCTTGTTGAGTCTGCGTGAATGAAATATCAAGAAAATATTTAGAAAAGTACAAAAAGAGAAATAACATTACCACAGCAGAATACCTTAGTTTTATAAACCATAGGTTTCTTCTGCGGATGGATAGCCAAAACTCTTCATAATGGCTTGCCCACTCAGGAACGAGATTAAACATTCAATTCTCCTTTATGAACAGGTAAAAATAAAAAAGGCAGATGCTAATTGTGAACATCTGCCTAAAAGGAAACGCAAGCTACGCTATATATTTTCCTCTCTTCACATAATGTGTGTGAAGAAGTTTATGCGATATATGTCCGCAAGGTCCATCTTTTAAGAACTCATTATAAATTTCAACAACATGCCTGTTTTCATGAGATTTTCTAATTGGTAATGATTTATCTTCATCGTAAATAGCTTTTGCTCTTAGCTTTCTGATCTCTTCGGTAGTTGGAATCGGCTGTCCGCCTCCGCCAATACAACCGCCTGGACAAGCCATAAACTCAATGAAGTGACATTCGCTAAATTTACCACCTGCTTTAATATCATCCATAACCTTTTTAGCATTAGCAGTTCCATGAGCAACGGCAATTTTAAGCGTTGCACCTTTTAACCAGTTCCAATCAGGGATCAGATGTTTAATAAGTTCAGGAACAGCACCAACTTCTTTTATCGGAAGTTCTGCATATTTAACACCTTCAAATCCTCTAACAGGAGTTATGTCTGCATTTGCAAAAATATGTTCAACTCGTTTGCCGGTTACAAATTCAATCACAGTTCTTAATGCGGCTTCCATAACCCCGCCTGTTGCACCAAAAATTAATCCCGCGCCTGAGGCTTCACCAAACGGATCATCAAAATGTGATGGGGGCATTTCGGGTAAATATATCCCTGCTTCTTTAATCATCTGTGCAAGTTCACGTGTCGTTAAACCGTAGTCAACATCTTTGAATCCGGAATCAGCCATTTCCGGTCTATTGCATTCAAACTTTTTAGCTGAGCAAGGCATAACCGCAACTGAAACTATATCTTTTGGGTCGATACCTTTTTTCTGTGCATAAAAAGTTTTTATCAACGCACCGAACATTTGCTGCGGTGATTTAGCTGAACTAAGATTGTCAATATATTCAGGATAGAAATGTTCAAGATATTTAACCCACCCGGGTGAACAAGAGGTAAATTGCGGTAAAGCTACTTGCTCTTTTTTAACAAGAGCTTTATATAATCTTGCAATAAGTTCTGTACCTTCTTCAAAGATTGTAAGATCTGCAGTAAAGTTTGTATCGAACACTACATCAAACCCGATTCTTCGCAAAGCTGTGTTCATTTCTCCGGTAAGCGAATGACCGGGCTCCATTCCAAATTCCTCGCAGATCGCGGCGCGAGGAGAGGGAGCGGTTTGAATAACTACATGTTTCTTAGGATCATCAATTGCAGCCCATATTTCATCTCTTGGGTCATTTGCCCGCAGTGCACCGGTAGGACATCTATTAATACACTGACCGCAATTTATACAGATGACTTCTGCAAGCGGTTTATCCCAGAAAGTTCCTATATGAGTGTTATGTCCGCGTTCAATTGCTTCAAGAACACCAACCTCCTGAAGATCGATACAGGTTCTTACACAACGTTTACATAAAACGCATTTATCCAAATCTCTTACAACCGAGTAAGATGAATTATCAACTTCGTATCTCGGTTTTTCAATATGTCCAAAGTTGTAATGATCAACACCATATTCTTTTGCAAGTGATTGAAGTTCGCAATTGTTATTTCTGAAACATGAATAGCACTCGCCATGATGTTCACTCAATAATAAATCAATAACATGTTTCCTGGCTCTTCTTACTGCATTTGATGTGGTTTTGATTTTAATCTGAGCTGTGATCGGGAAAGCGCATGATGCTTGAAGTGTTCTCATTCCTTCAACTTCAACAACACAAATACGACAGACCCCGGCAACACAAAGATCTTTATGATGACAAAGTGTAGGTATATGAATTTGATTCTGCTGACAAGCTTCCAGAATTGTTGTACCGAATGGAACTGTAACTTTTTTCTCGTTAAGCTCAATTGATATTGAACCGCCTATATATTCCGGATGTTCGGGTATTGGAACTACGTGTGCTTTTTGACTGACAGGTGCTCTAAGTTTCTTTTTATTTTCCATAACCACCTCCATTACCACTGTTCAATATTTCATCATTAAAGTTTTCAAGAATAGAAATAAATGGATTTGGACTTGATTGCCCTAATCCGCATTTAGAGGCAACCTGCATTGTTTTTCCAAGCTCTTTCAGCTTATTAATGTGAGCAAAAGTGTAATTGCCTTTCTCTATCATCTCAACACCTTCAAGCAGTTTTACATTGCCAATTCTGCAGGGAGTACATTGTCCGCAGGATTCATCAACAAAAAACTCCATAAAATTCTTAAGAACGTGCAGCATATTTCTACTTTCGTTAAATATCATAACCGAACCGCCAGTAGCTACATCTTCATATGCAAAAGCTCTGGTAAATTGTGATTTTGGAATGCACACCCCTGAAGCTCCGCCTATCTGTACGGCTTTTGTGTTCTTTGCACCAACAAGCTCAAGAAGTTCTGATACTTTTGTACCCCATGGTAGTTCATACACTCCAGGTCTTTCGCAATCACCAGAAACCGAAAATAATTTTGAACCAGATGATTTATCCGTGCCAACTTTACTGAACCACTGCCCGCCTTTTAAAACTATATGAGCAACAGCACAAAGTGTTTCTACATTATTTACCGATGTTGGTTTACCAAGATAACCTGTACTGATTGGATAAGGAGGTCTGTTTCTCGGTTCACCGCGATGTCCTTCGAGAGATTCGATCAACGCAGTTTCCTCTCCGCAAACGTAAGCACCTGATCCTAGGAAGATTGATATATCAAAATTGAATCCTTCTTTTCCCAAAATGTTTTTTCCTAGTAGATTATCTTTCCTCATTTCTTCAAGATACGCTTGAAGTGATTTAAGAAGATATTCATATTCGCCGCGTAGATATAAAATTCCATATTGTGCACCAATCGTGTAACCGCCGGCAACCATACCATCAAAAACCAGTTCAGGATATTCAATTAAAAGAACTCTGTCTTTAAATGTTCCAGGCTCACCTTCATCCGCATTGCACACTAAAAACTTTTCATCGGATTTTGATGCTGCCGTTAACATCCACTTTGTTGATGTTGGAAATCCTGCGCCGCCTCTTCCTTTAAGTTTTGATTCTTTTAATTCAAATAATATGTCTTCACGAGACATCGTAATAACTTTTTTAATTGCATCTCCTCTTTTGTAATCTGAGAAGATAACTGCACCTGTTCTTTTTTGTTTTGTTAATTCCATTTTTGCCTCTACTTCACTTTACTTAAAAGTTCGACCGCTTTTCCAGGAGTCAACTTGGTGTAAACCTGGTCATTAATTGCCATTGCCGGTCCCATATCACATAAGCCAAGACAGTTGGCATACTCCAAAGTAAATTTATTGTCCTTGGTCGTTTCACCAATCTTTATTCCCAGCTCTCGTTCTATTGCCTTAACGACAGCAGCTTTACCGTACATATCGCAGGAAATAGTCTGGCAAATTCTTACAATGTTTCTTCCCTTTGGATTTGAATTGAGAAAAGCAAAGAATGATATAACACTGTAAACTTCAACAGGATGAATGTTTAACAGTCGTGCAACTTCCTGCTGTGCAAATTCGGAAATGTGTCTGTGTTTATTCTGAATTTCATGAAGAATCATTAATAAAGCGGAGCGATCTTCTCCATATTTTTTTACGTAGCTCTCTATCTCTTCGGAGAGAGCATTTTTTTCAACAACTAACATGCTCTACTCCTTTAAATGTATTGCTAATAATTTTTCTACTTTATCTATTAGTGTTTCAGGTGAGATTGGTTTTTCAACAAACTCATCCACAGGTACTAATTCACCTGCTTCAAAATCCATCCCAAGAGTTTTAGAAACAGATGTGTACATTATTATTGGTGTGTCAACATTCATTTTGCGGAATTTTTGTGCGAGGAAAAATCCGTCATCCGGTTCATTCATCATCACATCAAGAATGATTAAATCCGGGTTTTGATCCATAACGATTTTGTAACCATCATCAGGATTGGAAGCTGTGATAACGTCGTATCCTTTTGATTGCAAAACCAAACTGCTTGCATCAACAATATCAGGATCGTCGTCTATGATTGCAATTTTTGCCATTTTTTATCCCCTAAAGATAAATTGATGGAATATTTAGTTAATTAAGAGTTTTCAAGTTGCCATCTATTAACATGTTAAATGCCACATCATTTGAAAGTAAAAAATTATTTTAATTCACTTAGTGAAAGGGAAATTTATTTTTATTCCCGGTTTTTCTTAAAGATAAGAACAATTACTTCTCAAATAAGATATGCTGTTTATTAGCTTTTGCTAATTGTGAAATGATGATGAAAAGGTAAAGAATTAACAATAAATAAATAGAGATTGAGTATTCTGACAATAAGAAATTGATTTTCTATTACTATTTGATTACAAATAAGTAAAATCAAAACGGACTGTTGTAAAAGTTAAAAATAAGGGACTGTCATTCCCACGAAAGTGGGAATCCATTTAGTATTATGAGTTTTGGATTCCGGTTTTCACAAGAATGTAACATAATACTCAAACTATGAAACAACCAATTAAAAAATTTACTTCTAGTGTTTAACCTCTTATCACATTACTTCATCAACATCATTTTCTTTGTTTGAATAAAATTACCGGCTTTGAGTTGATAATAGTAAATCCCACTTGCCAATTGAAGACTGCCGACTGCAGACTTGAATTCAACTTCATAACTTCCAGCTTCTCTGAATTCATCAACAAGTGTTGCAACTTCATTTCCAAGAACATCATAAACTTTCAAAGTTTGCCAACCAGCGACTGGAGACTGCCAACTTATTTTTGTACTTGGGTTGAATGGGTTTGGGTAATTCTGGTCAAGTGAAAATGAGGTTGGTGCAATTATCAACTTCAACAACTATCGAATATTCAAAACTTCCACTAAAATCTATTTGTTTTAAACTGTAATAAAGTTTGGATGTATGTTATATCCACTATATCATCTGTATATGAATATTGTTGTGGTTCCGAAGTTGTTCCATTGCCTTCCTCAAATCCTATTAATATCCAGTCAGTTTTATCAATGCTCTGTTCAATTTCAAATCCATATTGTTTAGTTCTGATGCTGTTGACCAATTGAGGTGAACTGTGTTATTAATTACCGAAGCAGAAAAAGAAATTAATTCAACCGGAACTATTGTATTAGTGAAAAGATAATTCCCGATATTTGAATCCCAGTTTGTTACTCCCAGATCAAGACTCCAGGATACAGCAGCATCAACAATTACTGAGACACCATTAGCCGGAGCGTTTGCCAGACTAATCCAGCCAGATTCAAGATCATAACAATATTCGTTGAACTGAAGAGTATCTCCAGCAACAATAACTCTATCAATATACTGCAAATGTGTTTTGGGCAGGTAAAATAATTTTCTTGATCCATTTCCTGTAAAGGACTCAGTTACATTTTGAATTCCGTTCCTTGTAACATCGCCGCAGAATATGGCTTCAACCACGCTGTTAGTGCTTGATGTATATTCCGGATTAGTATTAAAGCTGCCGGTGTTATTTTAGTATATCCTTACCGGATTCCACCAGCCGCCGGTTATAAGATCCTGATCATTATCATTATCAATATCGGCAAGTAAAATACCTGAACCATATCCGGAAAAAGAAGAATTCCAGAAAGGTGTAGTACTCAGTATTCCATTATTATTGAGGTAGATTTTAAATCTACCTGTACCGCCAAGCTGGTTGTTATCGGAAATTGCTAAATCAAGATAACCGTCATTATTAACATCTCCGGTAAACAGAGAATTAGCCTGTGTACTTGCATCTGCAGATTGCCAGATGGGAGTAGTGCTTATAACACCATTATTGTTTTGATATACATAATTTGGGTAGCCTTCATTTGCAAACACCAGATCGAGATCACGATCATTATCCATATCAAACCAGTTAACATCGTAGCTGTAAATAAATGCAGCACTCTTCCACGATGGCAGTGTTTCAAGCGTTCCGCCAATGTTAAAATAGATGCGCTGCTGTCCCGGAAAACTGTTATATGATTCACCACAGGCAACAGCTAAATCGAGATCACCGTCGCTATCGGCGTCACCGAATGCACAACTGAAAGTATAAAAATTATCTCCCGAAACCCATCCTGGATTTGATGAAAGAGTTCCTGCGTTATTTAAATACAGCTTTACTTTTCCAGGAGAACTAAATCCTGAAGGTCCTATATAAACAGAGACAGCAACATCGGGATAACCATCACCATTTACATCACCTACATCAAGATGACCGTGATAATCTATATCCGTTGACTGCCAGTTGGGTGTTGTCGCGAAAGTTCCATTACCGTTATTATAATAAACCACCACCTTCTGGCGAGCCATATCATTTCCATTTGCAACAACATAGTCCAGCCAGCCATCCTGATTTATATCAGCGAACATTCCACCGGTTGAAACTGATGTGACATCAGTTGAAATCCAGTTTGGAGTTTGATTGTATGGAATTTGCGAATATAGTTTTGAGAAAGTCAGGATTATAAATACTGCCAGTAAGATTTTTTTCATAACAACTTCCTTAATTATTTTATTAAAATCATTTTTTTAGTTTCGACAAATGAACCAGCTTGTAGCCGATAGAAATAGATTCCGGATGCCAGATTCTTGATACTGGATGCTGGATTAAATTCAATTTCATAACTTCCTGCAGGTCTGTATTCATCAACAAGCGTTGCAACTTCTTTACCAAGAACATCAAATACTTTTAAAGTTTGCCAACCGTTAACTGGAGACTGCCAACTGATTTTTGTTCTTGGATTGAATGGATTTGGGTAGTTTTGCTGTAATTTAAATTCCGACAATTCAACAAGATTATTATCAGAAACATCAGTTATATACTCACTGTTATAGAGTATTAATCCTCCACTTCCACATATCCAGATATGAGCAGTATTTCCATCCCTAAAAATAGCAATGGAAGTAAGCCAACCATTAGTATAACTATTCTGCTGATAACCATATTCCCAATCTTCTAGATATCTAAAAAGACTTCCATCTAATCCTGCAACAGTAACATTAATACTCCCGAAATAATCTCTTCCATCAATCACCAAATCCTGAGTCTGAACCATATATGGTTTCATTAGAGTTGTCCAACTCAATCCGCCATCTTTCGTATATTTTATTTTATTTTGCTGACCATCCATATGCGCAACCCATCCATTAAGTGAATCAAGAAAATCAAAGCCTGCTGCCCAACCTTCAACTTCTGTACTTATTTTTGTCCAGCTTTTAACCGTATCTCTTGATAGCCACACACCCTGAGCATTAACAACCCAGATGTGCGAAGGATCAGTTCGTTTAATTTTTAGAAAGGAGGTTAAGAACGGTTGATCACCCATCTGATACTTTTGCCAGGATTCTCCACTATCGGTTGTAAGATAGTTTAGTGTGTAATTATTAAATCTCTGTTGTACTTCGAAAACTACACCCAGATTATTATTAAAAAATTCTACTCCTCTCATAAAATCTAAAAGTGTATCAATAAAAACTTCATTCCATCCGTAACCGCCGTTTGTGGTTTTAAAGAGTGAATTATGTTCTGTTAACCAACCGTTAATTGAATCCATCATAAAAAAACCATTGAATGAACTATTTGGGTCTCCGTCGTACAACTTTGCCCAACTGTATCCGCCATCCGATGTCTTATAAAAAGACGATCCGCCATAATAACCATCACCGCCAATTCCAAAACCTAAACTTGTATTTAAAAATTGAATTTTAAAAAAGTTAGGTTTTATTGAATCATCAACTTTATTCCAATTGACACCGCTGTTTGTTGTAATCCATAAATCGGAACCAAAGATAAATCCTGTTTGATCATTTATAAAATTGATATTAAAAAATGATTCGTAGTAAGAGTATGGTACTATAGAAGTAGTATCCCAATTAATTCCTCCATCTGCGGAGGAAATAATTTTTCCTTTAGTGGTGACTGCAAAAACCGTCAAAGGATCTATCGCCTTAATTTTGGAAATTGAACTATACAAATCGGGATTATTTTCATAATAATTTAGTTGCCAGCTAATTCCTCCATCAGTGGTTTTATATATTTCATTTTCATTCCCTCCCATCCAGCCATAGTTGTTATCTGCAAATGAAAAAGTGGGTAATACTTTTGGCAAATCACACCAGAGTGTATCCCATGTGCTGCCATTGTCATCGCTGTACAAAATAAATGCAACTGAATCAGCAATAGCATTTACCTGAAAAGCTTTCCAACTTGAGCCTAGTGCAAGGATTCTTCCTGAGTTTAATTTTTCAAACTGCCGTATATCTCCATATGGCACATCAATATCCCATTCAAAATATGTCGGTATACGATATCGCTCACTCCATAGACCAAAAAAATTATCCAGTTTTGATATTGTCCCCTGATCTCCGCTTTTAATCATTTCTGATGTAGATAGAGGTAGAAAAGTTAATGCGTCACTTGTTCCAAGATATGTTGATTGCCAGTAGCTGCCTCCATCAGTTGTAAACATAAAGTCTTCGGAATCTCCAATATATGAATGTGGTGAGATAATAAATCCATTTTGGTGATCTACAAATTTTATTTCAGCAAGGTAATCTCTCTGATAATGTTCAATAATACTCCAATGTAAACCACCATCAGTTGTTTTTAAAATACTACCTGAACCATTTACAGCAAATCCTAATGATTGATTCAGAAAGAACATATCATTTATTCCGCTTGTGGGCTGTGCTGGGTATCTCATTTCCCATTGTGCTAAAGTTGAATTAAGAACAAAAGAAAATAAATACACGATAATTATTAATAGTTTTTTCATAACTCTCCCCTTTCTTACTTGATTAAAATCATTTTTTTAGTTTGAACATAGTCACCAGCTCTTAGCTGATAGAAATATATACCACTTGCCAATTGAAGACTGCCGACTGCTGACTTAAATTCAACTTCATAACTTCCTGCATTTCTGTATTCATCGACAAGTGATGCGATTTCGTTTCCCAGCACATCGTAAACTTTTAAAGTTTGCCAACCGCCTACTGGCGTTTGCCAACTTATCTTTGTGCTTGGATTGAATGGATTGGGGTAGTTTTGTGAAAGTGAAAATTCTTTTGGTAATTCAATTTCATCCTCAACATCTGTTAAAGTTGTATCGCCGTAAACAATACCATCAATAACACAACCCTTTAAATTTATATGAGCATCATAAGCATCAATAAGTGAAACAAAAACAGAGTCTAATCCTATCCCACTTACTAACGAATAATATTCAGAACCCCAATAACCAACTGAATATCCGTTTCTTTTTCTATACAAACCAAAATCATTAAAATAATCTTCGGTACTAAATACCATTGACTGAGGTAAATAATATGAATAAAGTCGGGATGAAATTATCTCTTCACCATACTCAGCCATTAAATTGTCTATTACAAACTCAAAGTTCATCGAGTCTAAACTTTCATCATAGCGATAAACTATTCCAGTTAGTGAATCAATCCTTTCAAAACTAATTTTGCTTTGATATTGGTAAAAATCATAATCTTCAATTTTGTAGTATTGTATATTATTGGGAAGTGTTTGCAAACCGGAAACTTTTCTGTGGAAATAGCTTGTGTCAATTATGATTGTCCCAGTAAACCAATCTACTGAATAATCAATTCTTTCATAAACCCATTTATTTCCAACTTTCAATGGATAAAAAGACAGCAGTTCATCTGGGATTGGAAGAGATTTTATAATGGTGAGTGTATCATCTGTGATTTCATAAATCCTGTACTTTGTTGCAGCGTAAAGCATATTCGAATTGGGTTTTTTGTAGATGCCGATAATTCTTTTATCTAATTCTTTGTATAGATTAAAATTAGTTCCATAGTCGGATGAATAAAATATTCTTTTTCTATCAGCTAAGTAAACTTGCCCGACTGTGAAATATCATTTGAAAAGAAAATAGGATTGTTACTCTGATATTTATTACTCCAGGAAAAAGGTTCACCATTATTAGACGACACAGATAAGTAGTATGGATAACTTGAATTACCCCGAATGCAATTTCTATAAATATGATTTTGATCAATATCATAATAAAAATCAGGTAATCCAGAATAACTATAGTTCTGAGTGGTATCTGCAACATAAAAATTAATTCCGCCGTTAGAGGATTTGTAAAGTTTAGAATTCAAGTAATCTGAATAAAAAGAAGTTTGATTTTCAAAAGGATTTATTGATAAGAATATTTTGCTTGATGACAATGTATCCCAGTTAAGTCCGCCATTATTGCTTATAAGAGTAGCTATTGTTGAATCAGAGGCTGCTGCAATTAGTCCATAATAAATCAAAGATGGATCTTGCCCAAACCCGATTTTGTAACTGCTTCCCCATGAACCATCATTAAAAATCACTCCGGAATTTGAATTGTATGCAAATGGAGAACATTCCATTCCGCACGCAGTACCTGCATAGATGTAATGCATTGGATTTAAATTTATAATTTTATAATCATCTATATAAATATGAGCGGAAATATCGCTGCCAGATTCTCTGATAAATAAAGTATCCGTCTTATTGATCAGATTATAATGATACAAAGAATTATCTTCATAAAAACCAAATGGCTGTAATTCTTCGTAACTGTAAACTCTATAAAATAGATGTGTATTTCCTTGCGCGTCCTCCATTCCCTTTAGCTCAGAGAATTGCGGAGAAACATTTTGTGCGGTGAGTGTTGTATGCAGTAGAAAAAAAAGAACTAAAACAATAAAGTACTTTAAAGTTTTCCATAAAGCGCCCCTTATAATGTGATACCTACTTCAAACTTAAGAAATGAATAGTTGGAAAGTAAAGAAGTTTTTATTTGCCGTTTGTTAACAGAATTGATTTATGCGAAAGGTAGGTCTGTCTGTCATTCCCACGAAAGTGGGAATCCATTTGGTTTTAGAGTTTTTAGATTCCCGCATACGCGGGAATGACAAACCGGTATTTCTATCGTATGCAACAGCCTTTGAATTGAGTTTACAAAATAAACTTACTCAAATCTCTGTCTTTTACAATTTTTTCTAATTTATCTTTTACAAATTTTGCATCAATCTTAACTGTATCGGATGGAATTTTATCCGGAACATCAAAAAGTATTTCATCAAGCAAAGTTGTTAAAATTGTATGCAATCTTCTTGCCCCGATGTTTTCAACTTGTTCATTTACTTCTGTTGCGATGCGTGCAATTTCTTTTATGCCGTCTTTGCTAAAACTAAGTTTAACTCCTTCAGTTTCAAGCAGAGCGCCGTATTGTTTTAGTAAAGCATTTTGCGGAGTTGTTAGTATCTGGACAAAATCATCTTCGCTCAAACTGTTAAGTTCTACACGAATTGGAAATCTTCCCTGCAATTCCGGAATCAGATCAGATGGTTTTGAAATGTGGAAAGCCCCGGACGCAATAAATAAAATATGATCAGTTCTAACCACACCGTATTTCGTATTTACATTTGAGCCTTCAACAATCGGAAGAAGATCGCGCTGAACACCTTCACGGCTAACATCCGGACCTTGTCCCTTACCACCGCCAGCAACTTTATCAATCTCATCAATAAATATTATTCCGGAATTTTCAACACGCTCAATCGCTTCTTTCTGCACTACATCCATATCAATTAGCTTTTGCATTTCTTCCTGAGTAAGAATTTGCCTTGCTTCTTTAACGGTAGTTTTTCTTTTCTTTCTTTTCTTTGGCATTATGTTACCCATAATTTCCTGGATGTTAATTCCCATATCATCCATACCAAATGGACCAAGTACCTGCATTCCGATTGATGATTGTGCCTGCGAATCAAACTCAATCATTTTATCTTCCATCTCGCCGTTTTTAAGTTTTAATTTCATCCACTCACGGGTTTTCTGGTTTTGATAGGATTCGTTCTCTTCACCATTCGCAGGTTGTTCTTCATTTTCCTGGACAACCGGCGCAGTTTGGATTTTCTTTACGGGCGGGATTAAAATATCAAGGACTCTTTCATCAGCAAGTGCTTCGGCCTTAGCCTGAACTTCTTTCCCTTTTTCAGCTTTAACAAGATTAACTCCAACCTCAATAAGGTCACGCACCATTGATTCCACGTCTCTTCCAACATATCCAACTTCTGTAAATTTAGATGCTTCAACTTTTATAAATGGAGCCTGAGAAAGTTTTGCAAGTCTGCGCGCTATTTCTGTTTTACCAACTCCGGTTGGACCAATCAGGATAATATTGTTCGGCATAATTTCTTCACGAAGAATATCTTTTACCTGTTGTCTTCTCCATCGATTACGAAGTGCGATGGCAACAGCGCGTTTAGCTTCCGTTTGTCCGATTATAAATTTATCAAGTTCCTTAACAATTTGAGAAGGAGTGTAAACTTTCATATCAAAGGATTTCTTTTCCATACTTATTCTATAACCTCAACGTTAATTTTATCATTGGTGTAAATACAAATGTCGGCAGCGGTTTTAAGAGCTTCCTGCACAATTTCTTTTGCTGAAAGCTTGCTGTGCTTTTTTAACATCTGCGCTGCGGCAAGTGCGTACATACCACCGGAACCAATCGCTACAATTTGGTCGTCCGGTTCGATTACATCACCTGTTCCTGATATTACAAGTGCAGTATCCTTTGAGATAACTGCAAGCATAGCTTCTAACTTTCTAAGAAATTTATCTGTCCGCCAGTCTTTTGCAAGTTCAACGGCTGCACGGTTTACATTACCGCGATACTGTTCAAGTTTATCTTCAAATCTTTCCATTAATGTAAATGCATCTGCAGAAGCTCCGGCAAAACCGCAAAGCACTTTTCCATTTGCAATTTTCCTTATTTTCATTGCATTATGTTTCATAACAGTATTACCGAGTGATACTTGTCCATCACCGCCAAGTGCAGCAACACCGTTGTGCAAAATTCCAAGTATTGTTGTTGATCTGAGTTTTTGTTTCATATTTATTTCTTTCTAATCAAAATTTTGTTGTTATTTTACGATTCCAAAGATTCCGTCTTTCGACGGAATGACTACTAAAATTTATAAGGAAAAATTCTTGGAACTTTCTTCTGGTAATTTCTATAATCATCACCAAACAATCTAACCATTTTCTTTTCCTCATAGTACGAACCGATGTAAAAATATGCTGTAAATGAAATGAACATTGTGAGATAAAACAAATTCATTTCTGCTCTAAACATCAAAAAAATAATTGAAAAAAAGTAAATGGGATGTCTGCTGTATTTATATGGACCTTCAATCCTTAGGGTATAGTTTTCATCTAATTCAGTATCGGAATATTCCTTTTTTAAATAGCGATCTATCTGATTTAATCCAATAAATTCTTTAAAACAGATGTACTTAAAACACCAGATTATTCCAATTAAAGAAAGAAACTGCGGGATTAAAACAAAATAATCATAAGGTGAGGGAAGTTTATAAATCTGTAAGGTTGGATGAGGAGCTAAGTCCCAGATAAAATATAACGCTACAAGAGCAAAAAAATTATAACCTAAACGATAGAAGGCAATCAGCTTTCCAAATGTTTTTCTAAAAATTTTTTTTACTTTTTCTGATGCAAGAATTGAATGGATGAAACCGTAAAGAACCAAAAGAATAATTATAACTGTTACATCAACTACATAATTCATTTACATCATTTGTTTACGTAATCTTGCAACAGGCAGCTTAAGCTGCTCGCGGTATTTTGCAATAGTTCTTCTTGCAATATGAATTCCTTCGGCATTTAAAAGTTCAGCAAGCTTATCATCACTATGCGGTGCTTTTTTGTCTTCACCTTCAATAATTTCTCTCAACCGTTCTCTTATGTGCTTATTTGAAACTTCTTCACCGGAATCTGTGGATAGTCCTTCGCTAAAGAAATATTTAAGTTCGTGTATTCCCATCGGGCTTTGAACATATTTACCGTTAACTACTCTGCTAATTGTAGAAATATCCATCATTATTTCTTCCGCAATATCCTTGTAGATCATCGGTTTTAATAGCTTTGGACCTCGTTCAAAAAACTCATACTGTCTTTCCAGAATTGCCCGCATAATCTTCATCAAAGTTTCTCTGCGCTGCTGTATGCATGCTATAAACCATTTTGCTGATTCAAACTTTTCTCTTAAGAATTTATAAGTTTCTTTTTCGCGCGGAGTTTTTTTACTTCGCCTGTTTGAATCGAACATTTCCAAATAATGTTTACTGATTGTGACAGATGGCATGCTTCTATCATTCAAAGTTATAATCCAGTTCTCATCAACTTTTTCAACAAGAAAATCCGGGGTTACCTGGTTGCTTTCCATTGAGGAAATATTTCCTTCGCCAGGCTTAGGATTCATCGCCTGAATAAGCTCAACGGTATCGCGTAAGCTTTCGTCGGTAAGATTCATCCTGCTTTTTATAAGGTCGAATCGTCTCTTAGTAAATTCATCGTAATGATTTTCAAGCATTTGTATTGCAAGATATTTGTTATACGGATCTGATTTGCTTTCACGAAGCTGCACAATTAAACATTCTCGCAAGGTTCTGCAAGCAATTCCAATCGGATCAAATTTTTGAATTCTTTTGAGAATTTCCTCACCAGTCTGTGGATCAATTTTAATATGATCAAACATATCAAGTTCATTTAAGATATCCGGGAGATCGCGTTTTAGATATCCGTCTTCATCAAGATTGCCAATAATTTCTTCACCAAGAATAAAAAGATTTTCTTCGAGATTTAATAATCTTAACTGTTCGGTTAAATGTTCGCTTAAAGATTCTCTTTGCGGGGCAAGCGGCTGGTAAATTTCCTCATCAGCGCTGCGGTTAATTTTTTCATGATCAAAATCATCATCATTTGAATAATCTTCTAAATCAAACTCCTCGTTATCCTTATCAGAAAACTCCTCTTCAGTCTCTGTTTCAGTTTCAGATTCCTTTTCTTTATCATCCTGTTCTAAACTCATTTCCAAATCTTCTTCAAGAACCGGATTCATTTCTAACTCGGTTTTAATTCTCTGTTCAAGTGCAAGAGTATTTAACTGCAGAAGTTTTTGATATTGAATCTGCTGCGGTGAAAGTTTTTGAGTTTGCGAAAGTCTTTGGCTGAGTGAAAGCATTTTATCTACCTGAATAATTCATAAGTTTACCGTACCATTCTTCCCCATATAATCTTATTAAAGATTCTTTGCAAAATTCAGCTATCACCAAATTATCTTCTTTTCCTTTTTCTAAAGCCGGTGCACATCCGCTGAATTTTTCATAACGCAGAACATCGCCGCTAAAATCAGAAACTCTAATCGGAAAAAGATGACAGGAAATAGGCTTTCTAAATTCAACTTTGCCGTCAAAGTATGCACGTTCTATTGCACACTTTGCAACGTCCTTTTCCCAAAAAGAAAAAACGCAATCACGATTATTTATACTCGTTATCAATAACTCGCCGTCTTTCATTTCGTAAAAACCTTTTTCTTCAATCTCATCAATATTGGTTTGGCTCAAATATCTTTTTATAATGGGCAATATTTTTTCTATCTCTTCAATCTCATTTTTATTAACAGGTGCACCAATCTCACTTTCCAAAGTACAACAAGCGCCCTTGCATTTTTTTAAGTCGCAGGAAAACGGAATTTCTACTATCTCATCCCGGACCAAAACGTCATTTATTGCAAAAATTTTATCAGTTACCATTGGAATAATTATTGCTATTATTATGCCAAAATATACAGTAAAAATTCTTTTTATCGCAACTTGATTTTTATTTTTATTCTACACTTCTTGGTCTAACAGCAAATTTTTTCTCTATTTAGTTGATTTTAATCTTTCAAATCAATTATTTGCTGTACACCAAATCTCAAGTTTATTATGAATTTTAAAAACACAGTAGTTCTTCTTACAGGGGCGTCATCCGGAATTGGTTATCAGCTTGCAAAAGATCTATCAACTGAAGGAGCAAAACTTGCATTGCTTTCAAGAAGAATCGAGCTTTTGGATTCATTAGCTATCCAATTAAAAAACCTCACCACTATCCAAAATTATAAATGTGATGTAACCCAAAAGAATGAAGTCTCTGAAACTATTTCAAAAATCAAAAGGGATTTTGGTAAAATTGATATTGCAATTCTTAATTCCGGTGTTGGTTTCCGCTCAAGCGCTTTGGAATATAGTTCCGATGCCGCAAAAAAAATTTTTAACACAAATGTACTCGGTGCTGTTTATTTCATCGAACAACTTTTACCTGAATTTATTTCTGAAAATCGAGGAGTGATTGTTGGAATCTCAAGCCTTGGTGATGGAAAAGGTTTTCCCCAAAGTGGATTTTACTCAGCAAGCAAGGCAGCGTTTACAATTCTTCTGGAAAGTTTAAGAATTGAACTTAAAAAGTATAATGTAAAGGTCATAACCGTTAAACCGGGTTTTGTAAAAACAGCAATGACAGATAAGAATGAATTTAAAATGCCTTTTTTAATGAGCGTTGAAGAAGGCAGTAGAATTATTATTGATGGCTTGAAAAAAGATAAAAGAATAATTGAGTTTCCCTGGCAAACAACTATTGGGGCAAAAGTTTTACGAATGATGCCCACAAAATGGTTTGAATATATAGCTTCAAAAGAGCCGCCACGGAAAAGAAATGACTAAAACATTCATATAAAATATTTTTGAGTTTAAGATGATAAAAAGAATACTTTTAATTTCATTTTTTACTTTAAACATAATTTATTCGCAATCAGATACTTTGCTGATTTTTTCCGAGGTTATGTTCTCACCAACATCCGGTAACAATGAGTTCATTGAACTTTATAATCTAAGCGGCACAGAATCAATAAATGTTAGCTCATATCAAATAAAGTATTACACCTCAACTGCTGATCAAATTGTAGATGCGGGATTTGGAACAACATTACCACCAAATTCCTATGCAATAATTTTTGAAAATGATTATGACATTGCAACGGGAATATATAATGGAATTGTTCCGGCAAACGCTATAATATTAAAGATAACAGATAATTCTTTTGGTTCATCCGGAATGGCAAATACAACCAGCAGACCATTGTGGTTATTAAATGGAGTAGATGATAGTGTTGATTTTTATTTCTACTCTGCGAACAACACAACAGCAATTTCTGATGAGAAAAAAATTTTAAATCGTGATTCACTTCAAACAAATTGGGCAAACTCACTTGAAATAAACGGTACGCCGGGATTTACAAACTCAGTTACACCAACTAATTATGATCTTCAATTAAGTTCACTTGCTTTTTCTCCAGTAAATCCGATTGCTGGCAATGATGTTACTATCACTGCAAAAGTTAAAAATAATGGAATATTAAATGCAGCAAGTTACTCGATTGAAATTTTTAACGATGTTAATAAGGATTCCGTAGCTGAATTAAGTGAAAGAATTTTTAATCAATCTTATTCAAATCTTTTGCCCGATGATTCCATTACTGCAACTGCAGCACTAAATTCTCTTCCTATAGATCTTTATCAAATAATTGCAAGAGTTAATTATACGGAAGATCAAAATCCAACCAACAATATTTTAATAAGGCGATTTACGGTTTCTCCTCCGGGTAATAATTTTAACGATGTTGTTATTAATGAAATTATGTACGCACCTTCAAGCGGTGAACCTGAATGGATTGAACTTTATAACAGAACAAACCAAGTTCAATAAATCTAGAAGATTGGAAAATATCTGATGCATCACACAACGTAATTACAATTGCCAGAACATATCATCGATCAAATCTTAATTCCCGCGAATTCTTTTATCGTAATTTCTAAAAGATGCATCAATACTTAATTATTACTAATATTCCATCGGAAATAATTGTTACCGATCTTCCTGCATTAAATAATACTGGTGATGCAGTTGTAATTAAAGATGTACTATGGAATTAAAATAGATTCTATATCTTACTTACCAAATTGGGGTGGAAATGTTGGGGGAAAATCTCTTGAAAGAATTTCTGTAGATGCTTTAAGTAATGATCCTAACAATTGGGGAAGTTCAATCAGTACAAGTAAAGCAACTCCGGGAAAAACAAATTCGCTTACTCCAAAAGATTTTGATCTTACAATTACAAAATTCGAGAGTGAACACGAGTTTGGAATCATTGGCGAAGAAATCCATTTTAATATCGTTGTAAAAAATATTGGATTAAATACATCATCAAACTTTAATGTTAATCTTTACAGAGATGCGAATTCTGATTCAGTTGCGCAACAATCTGAATTGATTTCAACCCAACAAGGATTTGCACTCACTTCCGGAGATAGTACGACATTAATTTTTACTACGGTTGATTTCATATCAGGTAGTAACATGTTTATCTCTTCTGTGGATGTTGTTCCAGAAGATGATTTAACGAACAATATTTCCTTTTCAAAAGTAAACGGCGTTTCAATCAACGAAGTAAGAAGTGACATTGTTATTAATGAAATAATGTATGCTCCAACTTCACCGCAGCCGGAGTGGATTGAGATTTTTAACAGAAGCAGCAAAACAATTGATTTGAAAAATTATCAACTTGCAGATGGTAATGATACGATTAAAATTGTAACGCAATCAATTTTGCTAAATCCGGCTGAGTTTTTTGTAATTGCAAAGGATTCTTCCATTTTTAATTTCTATAATATTAATTCCGGTATTAGAATAAGTTCATTCCCAACTTTAAATAACACAAATGATAAAGTAATATTGCTCGATTCTCTTAATCGAGTGATTGATTCATTGAAATATTTTTCAAACTGGGGCGGCAGTAATAATAAGTCTTTAGAACGAATTGCCGATAATCTTTCTTCAACAGATTCTACTAACTGGAAAACCTCCACAAGTATTTTTTATGCAACTCCCGGAACATTTAATTCAGTAACTCAAAAAGATTATGATTTGCTTGCTGATGATATCTTTTACACACCAAAGTTTCCGCTTGTTGGTGATAATGTTAACATTTCTGCTCTTATAAAAAACACTGGGAAGAATTCTGCTCAATTTTCAATTGATCTCTATGAGGACACTAATCTTGATTCAATACCTGATTTGTTTATTGAATCAATTTCAAATTTAAATCTTGCTGTAAATGATTCTTCAGCATATCAATTCAATCATATAATCCAGAGCATCCAGAATAAAAAAGGATTTTTTATAAAAGCACTTTTTGTTCAGGATCAGGACACGACAAACAACAACTATTATAAAACAATTGAGCCGGGATTTCCACCTCAAACAATTATTGTAAACGAAATTATGTTTGCACCGCAGGGAGGTGAACCTGAATGGATTGAATTATTTAATAATTCAGATCTGGAAATTAACTTAAAAGACTGGGCTGTGTGGGATATTATTACAACGCCTTTTAAAGCAATAATCAAAAATGATTTTATAATCCCTGTAAACGGTTATGTCGTTTTGGCTAAAGATTCCTCAATCCTCAATTATCACAGATTTATTTCTTCACAAATTCTGGAGATAAATCTTCCATCTTTCAATAATGATAGAGATGGCGTTGTATTAAAAGATAATCGGGGAATTGCAATTGATTCTGTTTTTTATTTGAATGATTGGGGCGGTACAAATGGATTTTCTTTAGAAAGAGTTTCTTCAATTAATTCATCAAACAATCAGTTTAATTGGGCAAGCAGTAAAGATATTGAACAAAGTACTCCCGGAAGAATAAACAGTATCACACCAAAAGAGTTTGATTTATCCATTGCGGAAATATCATTCTCGCCGCGTTTTCCAACTATAGGAGAAAATGTTTCAATTACGGCGAAGATTAAAAACAATGGGAATCAATCAGCGCAAAGTTTTACTACAGAATTTTATATCGATACTGACTCTAATAATGTTGTTGATTTACTTTTAAGTTCGATCACATCAACAAATTTAATTTCCGGTGATTCGGTTTCGGTAACCTCTAATTCACAGATACAATCATTACAGAAAAAAATTTTAACTGCAGTCAGAGTTGTTTATACTCCGGATGAAGACACACTGAATAATTATTTTGAAAAACATATTGAGCCGGGATTTGCCCAGGACATTGTTAAGATTAATGAAGTCATGTACAATCCCGTTGATGGAAATCCGGAATGGGTTGAACTTATTAATGTAAGTAACGATTCAATCAATATTAAAAACTGGTTTATAAGTGACGTGCTTTCAACTCCAACTAAAAACTTTATTACGAATGAAGACGTGTTTATCACACCGGATGAATTTTTTATTGTTGCAAAAGACACCTCATTTAATTCTGCACATCCAAATACAAATGCAAAAGTTTTCTACACAAATTTTGGTAGTTTGGGTAATACAGCCGATGGTGTAATTATTTATGATTTTCGAAATGGAATTATTGATAGTGTATTTTATCGTTCAAGTTGGGGTGGAAAGAAAGGATATTCTTTAGAAAGAATATCTACAATTGAAGCAACAAACGATAGCACTAATTGGGTTACTTCACTTGATATAAGCGGAAGCACACCCGGAAAACAAAATTCAATCTTTAATGTTCCAGCTTATCAAAGCACTACAATTGTGATAAATGAAATTATGTATGATCCGGGAAACAGCAACAGCGAGTATGTGGAGTTCTATAATCTCAGCCCTGATTCAATAAACATTGGCGGATGGAAGTTTGAAGATGAAAATGGAAATACAAATAAATTAATTGAGACAAGTTTTATTATCCCGCCGCAGCAATATTTTATTTTGATTGCTGATTCTTCCACTTTAATTAATTACAACCTATTTGATTATGAAAATAAAAATATCATCGGTCAATCAAGTCTGGGACTTGTAAACACAGGTGAACTTATTCTTTTAGAAGATGTAAGAGGAAATGTAATTGATTCTGTTTATTACAGAGATAATTGGAATAACAAGAACATCGCATCTACACAGAACAAATCTTTGGAGAGAATTAACCCGAATTTAAATGGAAATGACCCATTGAATTGGAGTACATCTGTAAATTCACTCGGTGGAACACCGGGAAATCAAAATAGTATATTTGCTGAAAATTTAAATCAATCGGCAAACCTTTCTGTTAACCCAAATCCTTTCTCGCCGGATAATGATGGCTTTGAAGATTTCACTGTTATCAATTACAACCTTACCCAGGCTACTGCACAAGTAAGGATAAAAATATTTGACAGCAAAGGAAGACTTGTGCGAACATTGCTTAACAATCAAGCCAGCGGCTCAAACGGTTCTGTAATTTTTGATGGACTTGATGATGAGAACAACGCTTTGCGAATGGGAATCTATATAATCTTCCTAGAAGCATTGAATGATAATTCCGGAATTGTTGAAACAATTAAGTCCACGGTTGTAGTAGCAAGGAAACTATAATTGTGGATACTCGATTCTTGATGCTTGATTAGAGTAATTATAATACTAACATATTCGCAAATGGATATCATTCATCGTCATTAAGCCATTAATTGTTTTCTGCAAATTGTAGACTGCCAACTGAAGACTGTAGACTTCTTAAATATTCTTGTCACTAATTTCAAACTAATCGCACTTATTCAATAACTTCCAGAACTTAAAAATAATATTTGTATGTTATAACACTATTTGCAATATTCACGCAAGAATAACTAAAAAAATTCAAGGAGATATATGAAGAAACAAATTCTATCCATTCTGGGCGCTGCGCTGTTCCTAATTTCATTTGATTCATTTGCGCTGCCACGATTTGCAGTTAAGCTTGGCGATAGATGTATCGATTGTCATTATAATCCAAGCGGCGGACTTATTAGAAATGAAAACGGATGGCATTGGGGAAAAAATACTTTAAGTATGATCTCTGCCCGTGATAAAGATTTTATAATGTCGCCAAGAATTTCAGATAACATTTCTATCGGGCTTGATTATAGAACACAATACATTTATTCACAATCCATAAAGCGAACCTATTTCCAGAACATGACGGCAGCACTTCATACAAACTTTGCACTATCAAAGCAAATTAATCTTATTGGCAAATACGATTTTGTAAATCAGCTCTGGGAAGGTTACGGAGTTGCTAGTATTCTTCCCGGCGGTGGATATATTAAAGCCGGCGTTTTTACTCCCAATTATGGAATCAGAATGGATGACCATACCGCATATACGCGGCAAGGATTAATATTTAATCCGTTTTACAGAGAAGCCGGTGTTGAAGTTGGATTTTTTGCAGATAAATGGCTTTATGCAAGCGCAAGTGCAGGTTCTAATCTTTCAGATTATACAAGTAATTATACAAAAGACCCAACGTACACTGCGCGGGTAGAGATAACACCACAATTAGGTGAGGTCGGTTTGATGTTTGGCGGTTCATTTGCCGCAGTAAAACTTGGAGGTGCTTCGGATACTTTAAACACAAATATGTACGGCGGATTTTTTGGTTTCGGTTACGATGAATTTTCACTTCTGGCTGAATATGATATGTCAAATGATCTTTTATCGCCCGATGTAAAATCGAGTATGATTATGCTTGAAGCAGCTTACGGAGTTTTAACCGGACTTGATGCTGTCGTTCGTTATGATAGAATTGACTATAACGCAGATATAGATAAAGATGAGATATCAAGATTGATTTTCGGTTTTGAATTTCATCCATACAGCTTCATTGAAATTCGTCCGCAATACAGATTAGTTATGGAAGATCCTTCTGTTGATAATGATTCATTTGTACTTCAGTTTCACTTCTGGTATTAAATTAACAAGTGTGGAGTCTACCTTTAAGGTGGCCTCCACTTTTGAGATGATATAATTGTTCTTAGAGGAAGCTGTCTCAAAAGTCAGAAATAGATGATTGTCATTCCCACGAAAGTGGGAATCCACTTTGTTTTAGGATTTATGGATTCCCGTTTTCACGGGAATGACAGATAAACCCCGACTTATGAAACAACCCCCTTTAATTCCAGACTTCTTTATCTGCATATCAAAAATCATATCTGTATTTTTACACCAACAAAATTATTGGTTTAATATGCACACATCATTTAAGACATTTCTCTTACTTTCATTCTTCATTTTTTTGTTTATCTCCGTGGAATCTTTAGCTCAAAAAGAAATAAATATTGTAGATGGACGAGCAATAGAAATTGATAAATGCGGATTTCCAATTGATGATTCAAATGAACCGCAATACATTTCTCCTGAATATATGGGATACAGCTATGATAGTTTGCTTGCTGATCTTGAACTTTGGAGAATGAGTGAATATGTAAAGATTGATTCAATCGGTCTTAGTGTTCAGGGAAGACCTTTATGGCAATTAACAATTTCAAGCGATCCATATAATGTCGCAGGTAAGCGAACCGTTCACGTTCACGCACGAACACATCCGCAAGAAACAGAAGGATTTTATGTTACAGATAAAATTATAAATATTCTTTTATCCGAAAGTGATTTTGCCCAGACTGTGAGAACAAATTGCGTGTTCTACATAATTCCAATGTACAATCCGGATGGCGTGGTTTTAGGTTATCCAAGAAGGAATGCAAACAACGTTGATCTGGAAAGCAATTGGAATACAACTCCTCATCAACCTGAAGTTGCAGCATTAAAAGCCAGGTTTACTCAGTTAATGGTTTCACAAAATCCTATTGAGGTGATGTTGAATATGCATTCATCTTCATTATGCACAAGATATTTTGTTTATCATCACGAAAATGGAACATCTCCTGCTTATGCTTTGATGGAACAGGATTTTATTAATGGAGTTAGAAATTACTTTCCGGGTGGAATTGAACCCTATAATTATTTTGTAAGCTGGACTTCGGGAACAGCATTACAATATCCGGAAAGCTGGTTCTGGATTAATCATGGTGAAAGTGTTATGGCATTAACTTATGAAGATATGTATCAATGTTCGCAAACCGGAAAATTTGATTCGACTGCCAATGCAATTTTACGCGGCGTTATGGATTATATGGGAATTAGTGTGGTGCCAGTCGAACTTTATTCATTTACAGCACAAGCTCAAAATCAAAAAATAATTCTAAAATGGACTACCGCAACAGAACTAAACAATAACGGTTTCGAAATTCAGAGAAGAGTTGCTGAAAGTGATTTTGTCACTATCGGGTTTGTTAGAGGCGAAGGAACAACTACAAATCAAACAGAATATTCTTACATCGATAAAGATTTGACTGATGGAAAATATTACTACAGACTAAAACAAATTGATTTCAATGGTACTTATGAATACTCAAGTGTAATTGAAGTTGATGTAAGAAGTCTTGATGATTATACTCTTGAACAAAACTATCCTAATCCCTTCAATCCGGCTACAACAATCGGATATGTTCTCAAAGAAAAAACCAATACAAAGCTAATTTTATTTAATGCGATTGGAGAAGAGATTGCAGTATTAGTAAATGAAGAGCAGGAGAAAGGATTTCATAAAGTTGACTTTAATGCCTCCGCTTTAGCAAGTGGTGTATATTTCTACAGCTTGCAAGCCGGAGATTTTGTTGAAACAAAGAAGATGATACTGCTCAGGTAATATTGCCTGGGCAGCTATTCTTTTGCTAATCGTAATCAACTTCGCATAAAACAGAATTCAAATCATTAAAAATTATTTCTTCAGGTTCCTCAGGCAAAGCAGGAATGTTGAATATTGTTTCCTTTCCTTTCACTTCAATTCTTAGACGAGCTAATTTGTTTCCGGGTAAAACTATTTTTATTGGTACATACATTTTAAAATCATCCGGAACGTTATTTTGGATGATCTTACAGGTCGTATAGAATTTTCCATCAGATCTTTTTTCAGATGTGTATGAAAAATTATATTCAGGGATATCTGTTCCATATATATATTGTTTAAAAAACCATTCTAAATCTGCTCCTGCATATTTATCCGCTAATTTTTTAAAGTCTTTTATGGTGGCTTTTTTACCGTAATAACTTGAGAAAAATTCTTTCATCAATCCTTTAAAGCGATCTTCATCCATAGTTTTTAAATCAATCAACATATTTCTAAGCATATGTAAAACCCAGGCACCTTTTTTATAAACAATTGTACTGTAATCACCTTCAGTTTCACTGCTATTAGTTCGATAACCTAACCAGATTGGTCCGGATTTTTGTCCTTGCCCAATGATGTATTTTCTATTTTCTATAATATCTTTTTTCCAATTATCGAGTATATCAAAGTAATCTTCGATACCAAACCCAACCTGAACAAAATAGAGCGCAGAAAACTCGGCAAATCCTTCACTTATCCATTGGTCGTGATAATCATCAAAATCAACACCTATGCCCCACCATTGATGCGCTACTTCATGTGCACGCATCAGTTCACCGGATTTATCATGACCAGTTCCTTGATAATTAAACCACGAAAGATGAACTAATCCTGGAAACGCTTCCCCGTGTAAATAAGGTATTTCGGTAACATTAATTTCATTTAAAGGGATGACTCCATATACTTTTTGATAAAACTCCAGGCTCGCTAAAATATCTGTACCAATTTTTTCCTCCATATCAGCACCGGAAAGAATTTCATACTGAACAAGCATATGTGACAACTTTGAATGTCCTGAAGGAGAAATGAAAACTTTAACTTTAGGAAGATCTTTTTCGGTAAACTCATACTTTTCAAATTTACCAATGTTGAATGAGGCATTATGTGATGGAATTTTATTTTTCCAGCTAGAAGATTTTACCTCTTCATCCTCCGAGAATGAGGTTTGCTCACCGATACTAACAAGTTCGTAATCTGCCGGATAATTGAATTTTAGTTCAAAATAGGAATTATCTCGACTATAGTAATTAGGAAACCAATCAGAAGAACTTTTAATAGCAATCCAGCCAAATTCATCTTTTTCCAATAACTCGCCATGATAGAAAATAGTTAACGAGTGAGTTTTATTTAAGTCTATCATCTCCGGTAAATTAATCCATAGCTCCGGATTCTCTTTGCCTCTATAGAACAAGCGGGTTTTGTTACCATTTATTTTGACTGAATCAACCTCAAATTCTTCGTATAAGAATAAATTTATCCATCTAGAATTTGGTTGATTTAAATTAAAAATTAACTCCGCTTCGCCTCTTACTTCCAGGTTATCTTCGATTGTTAAATTTATTTTATACAATGGAACATTTACTATATTTAAAGTTTGTTTGCGTGCTTCACTATCAGAAAATTTATTGTTCTGATGAAATGAACAAATTAAATCTTTTTCTCTTTCTGTGAAGAATGTATGTGATTTTCGCCTTGATAAAGTAACTTCTTCGAAGTCATAAGGCGAGATTTTAAAGAATAGTCTTTCAAAATTATCAAATTCGATATGAGCATAAAAAAGTGAATTAGATTTCCGCTCCAAAAAGGAATGCATAAAATCAGTATCAAAATATCCAGCGTCTGTATCTAACAAATAACTCAATGGTTCAACATAATCGTCAATAAGATTATTAGATGAAGTAAGCTCTTTAAATTCGACAGCAGAAAAAAGCTCTAAATTCGCAGTATCAGAAAAAATCATGAATAATGTATTAAACTTTTCATCCAAAGTTTTTTTCTCATAAAATCTTTCTAGTTGATCTTGCTCAGTTTTCAGAGGTGGGATAAAATAAAATTCACCCGAGCCTTTAAAAAGCAGGAATGATTCCCTATCAGCAACATCTGAAAATCTATATACAACACCGCTTTTTAACTTAAATGTAGCAGCATCTTTTTCGATGGTTATCCCAGCGGCAGGAACTTTTCCATATGAAACTATATGAAGGCTTCTTATTGATTTAATTATGTTTTCATAATCATTGCTTACCGCTGCAGATTGCGGTAATAATAAATTGGTGAGTAAAATTAAACAAATGCTTGAAGTGCGAATATATTTCATATAATCCCCGAGTATGATTACTAAATAGTTATTTCAGTTATCCCGTTATTAATTATTTAAATACCTACTATTAAAATTAGAATAACGTTTATAAAAAGAAACAATTTCTTCATACTAAAATCAAATAAAATCCTTTTTTGAAATTGCTTTAAGTTTAAACTATTTTTCAGATAACAATTTCATCATCACAATGCTCAAATCATTAGAAGTAAAAGATTACGCACTTATCGATCATATAAATGTTGAGTTTGGTAAAGGACTTAATATTATCACCGGTGAAACCGGTGCAGGCAAATCTATTTTAATTGATGCAATGAGTCTGCTTCTTGGTGAACGTGCATCAACTGAAGTAGTGCGGAAAGGTGCACAAAAATCTTTTGTTGAAGGAATCTTTAATGTTGAGACAAATAAAAAAGTTAAATCTTTACTTGAAGAAAATGAAATTGAATTCCAGCCCGAATTAATTATCCGCCGGGAAATATCTCTAAAAGGATCAAACAGATGTTTTGTAAATGATTCTCCTGTTCCGCTAAATATTGTTAAGGAACTTGGAGATTTACTCGTTGATCTTACACGGACAGCATGAACATCAATCATTACTTCGTACAGAAACGCACATAGATTTTCTTGATGAGTTTGCCAACAATTATAAACTGCTTGAAGATTACAGGATTCTCTACAAAGAATTAATTTCCAGAGCAAACTGAGTTAAGAGAATTAAAATCAAAAGAAGAATCTCTAAAAGAAAAAAAGGGAGATTTACAGTTTTCAGTTAAAAGAAATTGATAATGTTAATCCGCAGCAAGATGAGGATGAATTAATAAGTAATGAACTGAACATTCTTGAGAACTCAGAAAAGTTAATGGAACTTAGTGATGATGTTTATAACAAATTATATGATGGCGAACAATCTGCAATTGATTTGCTTGGAGATGTGAAACACAAAATAAATCAGCTTGCAGCAATTGATAAATCATTTTTAGAATCTGAAGGTGAATGTGATTCTGCTTTAACAATATTGCGTGAGCTTGCAAATTCAATTCGTACTTACAAATCAAAGATTGATATTAATCCTGCAGAGATTGAAGCGAAACGTGAGCGGCTTGGTGCAATAAATCTTCTTAAGAAAAAATACGGCGGTTCAATTCAAAAAATAATTGAACATCGAGAAAAAATTGGGAAAGAGTTTGAACTTGCTGATAATTTTTCCGGCGCTATAAGCAATCTTGAAAAAGAAATTAATACACATAGAAAATCAGCCGGGGATGCTGCTGATAAAATTTCATCCGCAAGAAAAAAATATGCAAGCTTAAAGTTGAAACTGAAGTAATAAAAGTTTTATCGCAACTCGGCATTCCTGATGCTGTTTTTAAAGTAAATATTGCTTTATCTGAGTTAAATAATAATGATGAGAACTTTCTTTTAATCAACAACAAGCGATTTGAGTTCAATGAAAGCGGAATTGATGAAGTTGAATTTTACATAAGTACAAATGCAGGTGAGGATGCAAAACCGCTGGTTAAAGTTGCTTCCGGCGGAGAAGTGTCACGCATTATGCTGGCACTTAAATCAATTCTGGCTAAATCAGATAAGCTTCCCTTATTAATTTTTGATGAAATAGATACGGGTGTAAGCGGAAGAATTGCCCAGAAAGTTGGAGCTGCGTTAAAAGAGCTTGCTTCTTTTCATCAAATCATTTCGATTACACATCTTCCGCAAATAGCAGGATTAGCAGATCATCATTTTATTGTAGAGAAAAAATCCAAAGATGATCGTGTTACAAGCAGTATAAAAAAGCTAAATAATGATGATCGTGTTAAAGAGGTTGCAAAATTATTGAGCGGTGAGAAAATTACTCCTGCAAGTTTAGAAAGTGCAAAACAGCTTATAATCAATAAAAATTAATTTTCTTTGCTTCTTCATATAATTATTTGGATTTTTGCATAAGCAAATTTTTACTGAGGAGATTCATATGAAATTTTTTCTGCCAGTTTTTCTTCTTTCAATTTTTCTTTTTTCTTCAACATCATTTACGCAGATCGGGGTAAAAGTAAACAGTCTTCCACCGTTTGAGGCAACTGAATATCTAAGACCTTTATCCACATGGTTTGGAACTTATTTTAATTCAGGAACATATTATGATGCTTCTGTCCCCGATATTTTTGGTTTTAAATTTAATATAA
This sequence comes from uncultured Ignavibacteriaceae bacterium, assembly GCA_963698205.1. Taxonomy (GTDB): domain Bacteria; phylum Bacteroidota; class Ignavibacteria; order Ignavibacteriales; family Ignavibacteriaceae; genus IGN3. The sequence continues at coordinate 44,558 of CAVOPZ010000011.1, forward strand.
TTGGAATGTGGACCATAATTCCTGAAGATCAAAAAACTTTTAACCCAAATCCACAGTTAGCCGGTGTTGGGAATGTTGATCCAACAGCAACAGTATTTGGAAACAGAGCCAGCTACTATTTAAGCAATAACGGATTTTTTACTTATCCTTCAGGTCTATCGTTAAATGCTGTACCGTTTGGAATTTATCAGTTTGCAGGCAGTACTTATAATACAGAATTGCTGCTCAGGTTTTTCCCCAAAGTAAAGATGGGTGATGTTAAAGTTGGAATCTTTGGATTTGGGATTAAGCATGAGATCAGCAGTCATATTCCATTATTACCTGTTGATATAGCAGTTCAATTTCTTTATAACAATTTTAATTTTGAATATGTCGGTGATGATCCTGTGAACTATACGGTTATTAAATCAAATAACTTTGCTTTTAATGTGCACGCAAGCAAAACGTTTGCGGGAATATTTATTGTTTACAGCGGTTTGCAGTATGAGTCTTCGAGTATGGATTTTAGTTATTACTTTGAAGATGAAAATAATTATTATCCTGCTACATTCGGAAAAAAGAAACACGATCTAAGCATTGATGGCGATAATAGTTTTAGATTTACTCTTGGCGGGGCAATTAAGCTGGGCTTCTTTGTTATAAATGCTGATGTTAACCTTACAAAGCTTACAACATTTACAACTGGATTATCATTTGATTTTTAAAGGAATATAAAAATGAAAAAATTAAATAAATTATTTTTTATAAGCATCATCATAGTAACATCCCTTGCTTTTAATAGCTGTGATCCGTTTGATGAACTTTACCTTACACTTGCAATGGATACTAGGTTTGAGACTATTGCCCCGGTATCAAATGTGTTCCTTACCAGCAGTATATGCTTATCAGACTTTGATGATTACGAAGATAACAATGATAAGCTTAAAGTTATCAAATACATTTCAGCAGCGTATTTTACTCTTAGTTCCTCAAATGGATTAAACGGTAATCTGAGATTAAAATTATATCAGGGAAATACAAATACACTTTTATTTGAATTTACTGATTCAAATTTTAATGCTGATTTATATTTAACAAAACCAATGAAAATAAATTTAACTCAACAAGAAGTAAATAATATCAATACATACTTAACTAATCCCAAAGTTGACAAGTGTTTTAGAGCAGAGCTTGAGGTATTAAATGCTAATGATAACGATGGGCCGCCATTTCAATTAAATGGCAAAGTGGAATTTCTGACAGAATTGCAAATAGAGCCATAATATCTAATTAATATTATCAAAGATTGAGATGACATCTTTTCGTAAAGATGTCATCTCTTGTTTTAAGCAAAGACTAAATTATTGAAAAACAGCGCATTATATATTCATATTCCCTTCTGCGATCACAAATGCATTTACTGTGATTTTTATTCCATCATTACTTCTGATAATGTTGAAACGTTTTTTAAAATCATTAAAGAAAGAGATTGAATATTTCTCTAATCTTTATTCCAATGATAGGATGTTTACTTCTATATTTTTTGGCGGAGGAACTCCATCTTTAATGGAGCCAAAATATTTAGAGGAGATACTTCATCATCTTAAAAAACATTTTAATGTTGATGGAAATGCAGAAGTTACAATGGAAACAAATCCTGGCACTGTTGATAAAGCAAAATTAAAAAAGTTTAAAGAAACTGGAATAAACCGAATCAGCATTGGCATTCAATCATTTGATGAAGCAGAATTAAAATTTCTTACCCGCATTCACGATAAACAAACAGCAATGCAAACAGTTTATAATTCGGCAGAAATTGGATTTGAAAACATAAGCGTTGATTTAATTTTTAACCTGCCCAATCAAACAAAAGAAAAATGGATTAAGAATCTTGAAACAGCAATTACACTTCCAATAAAACATTTATCTGCTTATAGTTTAATTCTTGAGCGAGGAACAATTCTAAACAAGCTTGTTCTGGATAAAAAAGTAACAATGCAGGATGATGATTACGATGCTGACCTTTATGAAACTACAATTGATTTTCTTATCTCAAAAGGTTTTTATCAATACGAAGTTTCTAATTTTACAAAACCCGGATTTGAATGTGTTCATAACAATGCTTATTGGAGATACAGAGATTATTTAAGTTTCGGAACATCATCTCATTCATTTGTTGATGGAAAACGATGGTGGAATTATTCCAGTCTGAAAAAATATATTTCAGAAATAGAGTTAAATAATCACGCGATTATGAATTCCGAAATTATTTCTAAAGAACAAAAACACGATGAATATGTTATGCTTGCTTTGCGCAGTTCCGGTCTGGATTTGAATGAGTATAATACTCTATTCTCTGAAGAATGGATTAATAAGAGTTATCCATATCTTAAAATGTTACAAAAAGAAAACTTAATTGAGCAAAATCAATCAATAATTAAGCTTACATCAAAGGGGTACGCGGTTTGTGATGAAATCTTGAAGAATATTTTATAGATACTTTAATAGAACATTATCCTCATTTAACATTATTTTTACATATCAAAATCTATAATTAAGGATCATTGATTTATGAAAACTCTATTCGCTTTGTTAATTGCTTTTCTATCCGTTACAATTTCTGCTCAGAACTATAAACAAATCAGCATTCAAATTTCAAGCGCAAACGATTTTATTACATTAGCACAAATTGGAATTGATCTTGAAGACTCTAAGTTAAACAAGGACAATACACTCACTTTATTTGTAAGCGATGAGGAATTCAATTTAATTTCTTCGAACGGTTTTTCATATACAATCTTAATTGATGATTGGAATTCTTATTATAACTCCTTACAGCAATTATCTAATGAAGAAAAAGATATTTATTTAAGTGAGAGTTTACGTGATTATAATGTAGATGGTTTTGGATTTGGAACGATGGGTGGTTATTACACTTACAATGAAATTGTGGCTAATCTGGATTCTATGTATGCACAATATCCAAATCTTATAACACAAAAATATTCCATAGGATCAAGTCAGCAATCAAGAACGATATGGGCTGTTAAAATTTCAGATAATCCAAACATAAATGAAAATGAACCGGCGGTTGGTTTTGATGCACTTGTACACGCTCGCGAACCTCAATCTATGGCAACATTAATGTATTATATGTGGTACCTGCTTCAAAACTATGGAACAAATCCTGAAGTAACTTATCTGGTAAACAGTAGAGAAATTTATTGTGTTCCTTGCTTTAATCCTGATGGATATGAATACAATCGCACTACAAATCCAAACGGCGGCGGAATGTGGCGTAAGAATAGAAGAAATAATGGTGATGGAAGTTATGGTGTAGATCTTAACAGGAACTTCGGGTATCAATGGGGATATGATAACATTGGCTCAAGCCCAACTCCAAGCAGTGAGACTTATCGTGGACCTTCTGCTTTTTCTGAACCCGAATCACAAGCTATAAGAAATCTTGCAACTCTAAGAAGTTATAAAACATATTTTAATATGCACACGTACGGCGGATATATTTTATATCCATGGGGATACATAGATGCAGAAACTCCGGATTCATTAGCATACAGAGAATTTGCCGCACTGCTAACATCCCAAAGCGGATATCTTTATGGTTCCGGATCTCAACTTTTGGGTTATCCATCTAACGGAAGCATTAGAGACTGGATGTATGGCGAGCAAACACTTAAGGGTAAAACTTTTGGTTATACAATCGAAATTGGCGATGCTTTCTGGCCGTCACAAAGTGAAATTTTCCCTATCGCACAGCAAAATTTAAGTACAATGATTTATCAAACATATCTTGCCGGTGCTTATGTGCAGTTAGTTGATCCCGGTTACAGTGAAGAGTTTTTTGATCCGGGTGATAATATTAATATGAACAGTGTATTTAAAAATATTGGATTGGCAACTGCTTATGATCTTGATTTACAGCTGAGTTCACTTAGTCCCTATCTAACCGTAACTGCTGGTTCAGCACAGTTTGATTCCATACAATCAAGAACCAGTGCAACACTTACAAGTCCATTATCATTTAGTGTTTCGGCTTCTGCACCTACAGATGTATCAGCAAAACTTTTGTTAACATCAAGCTTTAGCGGAACAAATGTTAAACAAGACACTATTAGTATTATTCTGGGTACACCAATGTTTGTTTTTGCAGATACAACAAACGATCCTTTACTTTTATGGACTATAACGGCAACCCCAAGTATTCCCAAATGGGAAGCTACGAGCACAACTTATCACAGTTCACCAACTTCATTCACTGATAGCAAGACTGGTAATTATTCGAGCAATGCAACTGTTACTATGACACTTAAGAATGCAATTAATCTCTCATCTTATACAAATCCAAGATTAACTTTCTGGACGAAGTATGATATTGAAAGTAATTGGGATTACGGGCAAGTTAGAAGCTTCAACAAATAATGGATCAAGCTGGATTCCTTTGGAAGGATTATATACTGAACCAGGAGCAGGAATTTCAACCGAATGGCGAACCGCTTTATGATGGACTAAAAACGAATTGGGTAAAAGAAGAAATAAGTCTTGCAGGTTTTAATAGTAATCAATTCAAATTAAGATTTGAATTAAAGACTGATGGCTCTCAAGTGAAAGATGGCTGGTATGTTGATGATATTGGAATATTGGTTTATGGTATTATTCCTGTTGAGCTTACTTCTTTTACCGCAAATGTTGTTGATGGAAAAATAAAACTGGAATGGCAAACTGCTAGTGAGTTGAATAATGCTGGATTTGAAATTGAGAAATCAGTCTTCAGTCCGCAGTCCGCCACAGGCGGATCAGTTGGCAATAAGAAGAATTGGGAAGAGATTGGTTTTGTAAATGGTAAAGGAACAACAACTGAGATTAGTAATTATTCTTTTGTTGATAATGAACTCTTACACAAAAAACATACTACAGATTAAAACAAATTGATTTCGATGGAACGTTCTCATACTCAGATGAAGTAGAAGTTGATGTGAATGCACCGTTAACATTTTCATTAGCACAGAATTATCCTAATCCTTTTAATCCAAGTACAAATATTCAGTATGCAATTAGCAGTAGGCAGTTTGTAATCACTTAAAGTTTATGATTTACTTGGTAAGAAGTTGCAACTCTTGTTAATGAAATAAAACCTGCTGGGATTTATGAATGTAGAATTTAGAATCCAGAATCTTGTATCAAGAATTAAGTATCTGGAATTTACTTTCTATCTTGCAGGCTGGTAGTTTTGTTGAAACGAAGAAGATGTTACTTCTAAAATAAACTTAGCGACTTTGCGTCTTTGCGTGAGAAAAGAATTTCACGCAGAGACGCTAAGGCGCAATTAACACATAGTCCTATTCTTCAAAGATCATATTCTCATCAATATATTCAAGTGGTAAAAGAGGCATAGGTATTCCGTTATACTGTAGCCGGAATTTCAAATCTCTTATAAACGGATCTTCAACTATCTTTTGTTCGATTCTTAAAAAGCTTGGCAGAAATGAATTGAGATCAAACCATTCGGGTTCCGGCATTTCAATAATTTCATATTCGCTGTTTGTAAGATTTGCTTTTTGTAATGCTATTTTTATCGCAGCATCTAATCCGCCAAGAACATCAACTAATCCATTCTTTAAACCATCGCTTCCGGACCACACTCTTCCCTGCGCAATTTTTTCTATATCATCAAAAGATTTTTTTCTACCCAAAGCAACTTTTTCTACAAAACCTTTGTAAAGAGTTTTAATTCCAGTTTCCACCATCTTAAGTTCTTCCTCAGTAAAATCACGATCGGGAAGTGAAATACCAATCAATGGAAGTGTTGCACCAAAACCGAGATCAGCAAATTTTCCCTTTTGAACGTGATCAACTGAAAGCCCTAAGATCTTGTTTCAAAGATTTATTAAACATAAATGAGCCAATAACACCAACAGAACCCGTAATTGTATTGGGTGCGGCAACAATTGTATCAGCAAACATGGAAAGCCAGTAACCCCCGGATGCAGCAACATAACCCTGTGAAACAATTATCGGCTTTTTCCCTTTTCCTTTTCGCAGCACTTCAGCAATAAGATCAGAAGCAAGAGCATCGCCGCCGGGTGAATCAACACGAAGTACAATTGCTTTAACATTGCCGCTGTTCATCGCAGCTTCAACATACTTAACCAAATTTCTGGCTTTAATACCGTCATCCATACTTGTTCCACCGATAGCATATATAACAGCAATCTTTGGTTTTGATCCCCAGTAATCATCCGGTACGTTAAACTCTTCTAACGAGTTTGCACTGATTAAACTTTTATTTTCTCGTTCGAACTTTTTAATTATATCGCCAATGTCGCTCCATCTTGCAAGAGTATCAACTAGTTTTAGCTTTACTGCATCATCCGGTAAAAACATAAAAGTGCTGTCAACTAGCATATCAAAGTATGAAGGTGTGAAATTTCTTCCTTCACAAATTTCTTGTTGCGCAAGATTGTAATTTTCATCAACAAGCCTTTGTCTTTGCTCACGATCGGCTTCACTGAAATCTTCCCGTGCATAATTTTCAGCAGCAGATTTATATTTAAAATATCTCAGCTCGTGAAAACCAAGTCCAAGCAATTCAAGCGATCCTTTAAAAAAAGTTCTTCCCATCAAATAGCCATTGAGTGAAACTGTTCCCATTGGATCAAGAATTATTTTATCAGCTATGGAAGCAAAGTGATATTCACTCATACCAGCACGATCTATATAGATATAAACTTTTTTGCCGTAGGATTTTATTTCCCGCAGTTTCTCTCGCAGTTCCCAGTACATTTCTTTATTGATATTAGCACCGGAGAGATTTATAGCAATGCCTGAAACTGAATTATCGTTTTTAACTGCCTCCAGCTGTTCAAGAAGATTGAAAAGTGTTTTGCTGTTATCAAAAAGTTTAAAGTTCTGATATTTAATTCCACCCTGCAGGTTCATACTAACATAATTGTCATCACTGGAAAAGATTCTTAATAAATTTCTGTCATCTGCACCGATTCTAATTCCATAAGTATTATATGATCTTTTAGCATCTTCATCATAATGCGCAATGGTTGAAAAGCCCAGCATTCCTAATCCAAGTTGTACTGCAACATTAAAAGACTGTCCTTCAAAATATCTTCCAACAAACCTTAATCCATTAATGGGTTCTATTGTTGCACCGGCACTCCAGCGGATTTCTTCCGGTTTAATATCTTTAGCAAAAAGATAATCGCCGAATAATGTAAAACGATAGCTGCCAAATGGTCGGATACCAATTCCAAAGATTCCTTCTTTTTCATTGTCGGTAGGAAGGTTACCGATAAGACTAAACGATAAAAAATCTGCCGGACGATAAATTGCACCAAGTGTAAATATGTTTGATCTGTTGTAATAATTAACATCACCTGTAGACCAGCCATAATCAAAACCAAAACTTAACGCAGATGAACCAAAAGCAGCAGAAAGTTTATAGTCGTTGATAGAAAAATCATTATTCTTATAATCCACGATACTAAATCCAAAATAGGGCAGGGCAGCAAATAACCCATACCTGCTTACATTATTTAGCCCTGAATTATTATCATTCCAGGTAAAATAGAGGTTCGGTTGTTTCAAATAAGTAAGAATAGCGGGATTGCTGTATCCATTAAGTCCAAATAAAATGGTTCCAGGTGTTGCCAGTTCCATATCATTTTGCGAGTAATAAGAAGGAAATCGTTCTTGAGAAAGTAAAGGCATGATTACTAAAAAAGAAATAAAAAGAGGAATTAAAATTCGATTCATACTTAATCTCCAATTACAATCGTTTTTGAGCTTTTTAAAGATAATACAATAATTATTTAAAGAGATAAAAAAAATTAAAACCTTGGGAACTCATTTGACAACTATTCTGTTGTGTCATTTAGATAACGTAAATAAACAAAATAATAAATCTCAGGAGGTTCAAATGTTCGCAATAAAGTATCTTTCAATGTTCTTAATCTTAGTTTTAGGCATTACCGTTTTCACTGGTTGTAGTGAAGATGAAGAAGTAATGACGCCTGCACCTACACCAACTTCAAAAGTTTTAATTACTCACGCTTCACCAGATGCGCCTGGAGTTGATGTTTTAGTTGATAACGTAATAGCTCTTACAAATCTTACTTTCCCAAATAGCACTCCTTCTTATGCAACTTTAAATTCCGGAACCAGAAACATAAAAGTTAATGTTACCGGAACTTCAACAACAGCTTTACAAGCTAATTTACCTTTAGCAGCAGATAAAAATTATTCTGTATTTGCGGTTAATAATGTTGCATCAATTGAAGCAGTTGTTTTGGAAGATAATCTTACTTCGCCTGCAAGCGGTAAAGCACACGTTAGATTTATACATTTATCACCTGATGCACCGGCAGTAGATATAACATTAACTGATGGAACGATCGTATTTGGAGACTATATTTTTAAAGAAGCTTCTGCTTTTACTCCGCTTGATGCAGCCACATATAATTTACAAGTAAGATTAGCAGGAACTTCAACTGTAGTGTTAGATCTTCCTAATATTGCATTGACAGCCGGTAAAATTTATACTGTATTTGCAAAAGGATTGGTTGGCGGCACTGGAACACAAACTTTGGGCGCGCAGATAATTGTAAATAAGTAATGATTAGGTAGTGATTCGATGATGATGGTGAAAGCCGGGTTTGAAAAAATCCGGCTTTTTTATTTTTGATCATTTGTAAATCATAAGTGAATCTTTTTGTTTATTTTTGCTCATCAAACAATTGATTTAATATGATTGAAATAAAAGATCTGCATAAAAGCTTTGGAAGTAAAAAAGTATTACAAGGAGTTAATCTAACAATAAATAAAGGTGAAACTATTGTAATAATTGGAAGAAGCGGCTGCGGTAAAAGTGTATTGATAAAACATATTGTCGGTTTACTTGAGCCTGATTCCGGCCATGTAAAAGTAGAAGGCCAAATGGTTAGCGATCTTGGGGAAATAGAATTATACGAAATACGAAAAAAGTTTGGATTTCTATTCCAGGGCTCTGCATTATTTGATTCTATGACTGTTGAAGAAAATGTGGGGTTACCTTTAGTTGAATCAAAAATTAGCCATTCTAAAAGTGATATTAAAACAGCTGTTGAAGAAAAATTGTCACTTGTTGGTTTATCAGGAAATCTAAAACTTAAACCTTCAGAGCTTTCCGGTGGAATGAAAAAACGAGTTGCTCTTGCACGAGCTCTTATTACAAATCCTTCATACATTTTGTATGATGAACCTACAACCGGACTTGATCCGATTATGTCAGATTCAATAGATAATCTAATAAAAGATCTTGCAGAAAAATTAAATGTAACTTCTATTGTAGTTACACACGATATGTACAGCGTTAAAAATGTTGCTAACAAAGTTGCAATGATGAACGAAGGCATAATCTATTTCACTGGTAAACCTGAAGAACTAATCAACTCGACAGATAAAGTAATTGTTGATTTTATACGAAGAACTGAAGTATAATCCGCAGTAACTTCTCTCAAACCTTAAAAAAGAGCAAAAAAGCTAGAAATATTTTTGTCCTATTTTTATATCTCTTTGCACTTCTAAATAAAAAGATTATATTTCAAAAAAAAATAAAAGGAGTCAGCGATGGATTCAATTACCGATATATTGAAAGGACGTGAAGTTTATACTGTACAATCAGGTTTATCGATAAAAGAAACTGTAAAATATATGGCTTCAAAAGGGGTCGGGTTAGTTCCCGTAATGAAAGATGATAAACTGATAGGCGTTTTTTCTGAACGCGATTTAGTAAATAGAGTTATAGCTAAAGAGATGGATTTAAATACTTCTCTTGTTGATGAAGTAATGAGTAAAAATCTTGTTATTGGTAAAATTGATGAGCCTAACGAATCAGTACTTGCAAAGATGAAAGAAGCAAAGACGAGACATATTTTAATTATATCCAATGAAAAACTTGTTGGTGTTCTATCTTTACGCGACTTATTAGAGATTGATTTGAATCAATGCAAAACAACCGTTGAAGTTTTAAACAATTATATATATTCAAAGTAGTAATGTTTTAAAACATAGCGACTAATTTTGTTTTATCACCTTTATTCTCATAAAAGACTTTTTATATTTAAGAAGAAAAATAAGATCGTTTGCGAAGTTAAAAATCAAATCAATCCCGCTAAATTAAAAAGTCAGTTCCATCTTGGTTTAAAATTTCACTTATATATCGGTTAATCAAAATCTATGACAGGTAAGAAAATTGCTAATTAATTTGTAAATTATAGTTAAACAGTAGATCACTTATTTTTGATTAATTCCAGAAAAGGAAGGTTACTAAATGTACAAGTATATTTTTATTATTCTATTTACTTCATTAATATTTTTAAGCTCAATAGAAAATTATGCACAACATAAGTATGTTGGAGTATCAGTTTGCGCTACTTGCCATAAAACAGAAAAATCAGGAAATCAATTTGGAATCTGGAGTAATAGTTTACACTCAAAGGCAATCGAGACACTTAAAACAGAAAAAGCTAAAGAGATTGTAACTAAAATGGGGCTTAAAACAGCAGCTTCTGAATCACCGGAATGTTTAAAATGCCATACAGCCGGTTATGGTTCAGCACCGGAAATGTTTGATGCAAAATTTAAAGCAGAAGACGGCGTTCAATGTGAAAGCTGCCACGGTGCCGGCTCCGATTATAAAAATATGAAGGTTATGAAAAGCCGTGAGGAATCTATAAAAAATGGAATGTCTAATATTTTAGTAAGCGATGGTTCTGCTGAAAAATTATGCAAAACATGCCACAACGAAGAGAGCCCTAGTTATAAGGGATTTAACTTTGAGGAGTCCTGGAATAAAATAAAGCACCCGACGGGTTCACCTAACTAATTCAAGTTGCGCTTCTTATTTATTTACAAGCCCGGGTTAGATAATTTTAATCCGGGTTTTTTTATTGGCAAATTTTTGATTAATTGAACTATTTATTAAAAAGCATAAGCTTTTTTCATTATTGATAAAACCGAACTTGAAAACTCCCATTTAATCCCCTATTTTAATTTCTAAATTTAGCTAGTTAAACTAATTTCTAAAATTTTAATGTCTGGTATTTCTGCACAGCAAATCACGTTATTGTTAGAAGATTGTATCAATGGAAAAAAAGGTGCCGTGGATGAACTGCTGCCGCACGTTTACAATGAGCTAAGGAAAATCTCATCTAAATATCTGCATGACGAATATCGTAACCACACTATGCAAACCACAGAGCTTGTTCATGAGGCATATTTAAAGCTTATTGGTAACGCAAATATTTCATGGCAAAACCGTGCGCACTTTTTTGGAATTGCGGCACAATCAATGAGACAAATACTTGTTGATCATGCCAGAAAAAGAAAATCATTAAAGCGTAACGAGGGAAAAGGAAATATTTCACTTGATGATGTTTTTGAAATTTCAGAAACAAATGATGAGCAAATTATTGCACTTGATGAAGCATTAAAAAAACTCGAGTCTGTTGAAGAAAGATCAAGTAAGCTTGTTGAACTTAGATACTTTTCTGGACTTACAATTGAAGAAACTGCAGAAGTATTAAACATATCTCCTGCAACAGTAAAACGTGACTGGAACTTTGCTAAAGCCTGGCTCTATCGAGAAATAAGCAGCAATTAAATTATATAGGGACCTGTTTTTGAATAAAGATAAGTTTTTAATAGCCAAGCAACTTTTTGATGAAGCACTGAATCTTGATACAAAAAAACGAAATATATTGCTTGATGAAAAGTGTGGAAATGATAGTGAAATTAAACTTGAAGTACTTTCCCTTCTTCATTCACTGGAAAACACAAAAGATTTTCTGGAAAAAACTTTAGCAAAAACAGAAACTTCAGAGGAATCATTTCTCGACCCTTATCTTGGTAAAGAAATTGGTAATTATATAATTGATGGTGAGGCCGGTAGTGGTGGAATGGGCATTGTTTACATAGGTAAACGTAACGACAAGGAGTTTGAAAAAAAAGTTGCAATAAAAATTTTAAAGCATGGAATTGCTTCTGAATATCTTTTAAAGCGTTTTCAAATTGAGCGGCAAACACTTGCAAACCTTCAGCATCCACATATTGCACAACTTTTAGATGGCGGCAGAACAAATGATGGACTTCCATATCTTGTCATGGAATTAATCGATGGAATTCCAATTACAGAATATTGTAATCAAAATAAACTAAGTATTGAAGAACGACTAAAACTTTTTCGGAAAGTTTGTGATGCTGTTCATTTTGCTCATCAAAATCTTATAATACATCGCGATCTTAAACCGGGAAATATTCTTGTTAAGAAGGATGGAATACCAAAGCTTTTGGATTTTGGTATTGCAAAATTTATTGATGAAAATTTAGTAGATAATAATGAAGGATTAACTCGCATAGGAATATGGCATCTTACACCCGAATACGCAAGTCCAGAACAAATAAAAGGAGAAAGGATCACAATTACCAGCGACATATATTCGCTTGGTGTTTTACTATATCAAATCTTAACCGGTGCCCAACCATATAAAATAACTAATAGCTCTCCTGCTGCTATTAGTAAAATCATTACTGAAGAAAGTGTTCAAAAACCAAGTGAAAGAGTTAAGCAAACATCAGAATCAAAACTCGAAAATAAATTTTTAAATCCTGTTAAACTTTCAAATAATTTAAAAGGAGATTTGGATAACATTGTATCTAAAGCAATGCACAAAGATCCATTAAGAAGATACGTTTCTGTAGAACAGCTTTCTGAAGACATAAGAAGACATCTTATTGGTTTACCCGTTATAGCACAAAAAGATACTGCTGGTTACAGACTATCAAAGTTCGTTCTAAGGCATAAGGTTGGATTTATATCAACAGTTGTATTTATTGTTTTTTTGATTACTAGCCTTATTGCAATAATCTGGCAGGCTAATGTTGCAGCAAGTGAAAGAGATAAAGCAAAGCTTGAAGCACAAAAAGTGGTAACAGTAAATAAGTTTTTACAGGATATGCTTTCATCAGTTGATCCTGATGAAATTGGACGGGAGGTTAAAGTTTATGATGTTCTGAACAGGGCTGCTAAAAATGTTAAAACGGAACTTAAAGACAAGCCCGAAATTGAAGCAGCAATAAGAAGAACATTAGGAAACACTTATACAAATCTTGGCGAGTATAACCTGGCAAAGGAACATCTTGAAAGAGCCTTACAACTGGATGAAAAAATTTATGGAAAAGAGTCTGAAAATGTCGCAATAAATCTTTACGATCTTGCAATGTACTTCCATTGGATTGGTGATTTAAAGAATGCTGATTCTCTCTATAATAAAAGCCTTTCAATTTTTAAAAAAACACTTAAGGAACCAACCAGAGATCTTGCATTGACTTTAAACGGTTGTGCTTTAATTAAGAGTGATTTGGGAAATTATATGGGGGCTGTCAAGCAATTTAAAGAAGCATTACAAATACTTGAAAAAAAGTTTGGCAAATATGATATTGATTACGCATCAATATTAAATAATTTGGCAATAACAACACACAGTTTAAATGATCTTGATAGAGCAGAAAAGTATTATTTGGAGGCTCAAAAGATTTTTATAGACCTTCTTGGTGAAAATCGAACTGAAGTTGCTTCGACTTATAACAACCTTGCATTTATTTATCTTGATAAAAAAGATTATAGGCTTGCTGAAGAGAATTTTATTAAATCTTATAATTTAAAACTCAAAATAAAGGGTACAGATCATCCTGATGTAGGATTAGCATTAAATAATCTTGGCTCAGTTAAATTTAAATTAAAAAATTATAAAGAAGCGAAAGACTTATATTCCAAAGCAATCGCTCAACTAATGATAACATTACCTGATGAGCACGCTTGGTTAGCAAACAGTTATTATGGACTTGGAAAAACTTTAATCGAGATGAAAGATTTCAAAAATGCCGAGATGAATCTAAGACATGCCTTACAAATCAGAAGGAAAGTTTATCCCGAAGAAAACCATTTGATTTATATTACTGAAGGTGATTTAGGTATCTGTCTTTATTATCAAAATAAATTGCCTGAAGCTGAAAAATTACTTTTAAATGCCTACAATGGGAATAAAAATTCTGAAAACACGACAATTACTGATTCTTTAAGATTTGCAGAGTATCTTCTAAAACTTTATGAGAAGAAAAAGGATACTGAAAATATTCAGGTCTATAAAATCATTCTTCAAAATCTCACTAAAAAGTAATCTTTAAGAAAATCCCTTCCTGCTTCTGAGCCTATTTACATTTAAATTACGCATATTCCCTATAGATTAAAGATCTCATATTTCTAATTTTGATAAGAGCAGCTTAAATGAGATTATTCGTAAAAGTATGATATTAAAACAATTTTTCTAATAGGAGTATAATATGAAACGAATACTTGTTACAATATTATTTGTACTTGCTTTTGTGAACACTGCTTTTTCTCAACCCACCCTCATTTCGGTAGATATAACTAACAATCATTCAGCAGAAATAGTAAATCAAACATATTTTGTTGATACTGTTTTTGTCCATGCGTCCACTGGAAAACAAAGAATTATTTATTCTTATAATTCTGTTGGAACGATAACTGAAAGTTTTACTCAGAAACTAAATGGAACGATATGGGAAAATTATCTGCGGCTTTCCAACGTTTTTGATCCCAATGGTAATCTGCTGATTTATTCTCAGGAAATGTGGCAAAGTAATCAATGGATTATATTGCTTAAATCGACTATAACTTACGATTTGAATGGACAAGCTGTACAAAGACTTATTCAACAGAATAACGCTAATAACCAGCTGACAAATACTTCTCTCACAACCTATACCTATGATAATAATTATATTGTCTCGGTAATAGTACAAATCTGGCAGAATGAAAATTGGGTAAACGACTTAAAGGCTACTTATGTTAATGATAATCGGGGAAACCACATTTCTGATACCGAAGAAAAGTGGATAAATTTAGCTTGGGAAAATTATCAAAGATTTTCTTCAACCTATGACGGGAATTCCAACTTATTAACAAGCTTAACTGAAATATGGAATGACCAATGGGAAAACAGCTCAAGAGAAACTAATACCTATGATGGCAATAACAATAGGCTTACTTCACTTAATGAAAAGTGGGAAAATAATAATTGGGTAGGTGAGTTCCGAAATACAATGAGTTATGATGCTTCAAATAATATTCTTCGGCAAACAAATGAGATTTACGATTTTACCGAATGGAAATACAAGGATCGTTATACTTACACCTATGATGCAAATGAAAATTTACTATCAAATTTTTATGAAGCCTGGCTAAACGGGCAGTGGTCAAACTGGGGTTTTTATGGATACACTTATGATATTAATAATAATTTATTAACTAGCATTTATCAGTTGTGGAATACTGGGCAATGGCAAAATGTTTGGAAACAATCTTATGAGTATGATGCTAACAATAATTTAACGACCGGAAACTATTATACTTGGATCAATTCAATCTGGACACCGTCTGATGGGTCCTTATTATTCCATGATCAGCTGAATAATGGTTTTGGATTTTATGGATTTAAGATAACAGTTAGTTATAAAAATTCACCTACTTATATCGATAGTGAGAAAGTTGCCCTAACAGACTATTTACTTTCACAGAACTATCCAAACCCATTCAACCCATCTACCAGAATCCAGTATGCAATAAGCAGCAGGCAATTTGTACAACTAAAAGTTTATGATGTTCTTGGAAATGAAGTAGCGACACTTGTTGATGAAGAAAAACCTGTAGGAAGTTATGAAGTGGAATTTAATGCATCAAAATTAACAAGTGGAATTTATTTCTACAAAATTAAAGCTGGAAGTTATGTTGAAACAAAGAAAATGATATTAATAAAATAAACTACGAAACATTAATAACCTGAATAATAATTAATCTAAATAACTAGGAGAATTAAGAATGAAAACCGTTTTAACTTTATTGATTTTACAAGAATTGATGACATTTAATTTTTATGCTCAAGTTACGCAGGAGTGGGTTGCACGATATAATGGGCTATCAAGCACAAATAATAGTCCAAGTGCTATTGCCGTGGATAACGCAGGAAATGTGTATGTAACTGGTTATAGCGGAATAATTCCACGTCTAAATGATTATGCAACTATTAAATACAATTCAGAAGGCATACAGCAATGGGAGCAAATATTTAATGGAGGAGCAGAAGATCAGGCAACAGCATTAGCATTAGATGACTCGGGAAATGTGTATGTGACTGGTTACATCAATTCGGCTTTTAATAATTGTGGTTATGCTACCATTAAATATAACCCGGATGGTGTTCAGAAGTGGATAAAACAATATGAAGGACCTGGAGGAAGTGAAGATAAACCAACAGCAATAGCCGTTGATAGTTCTGGAAATGTTTATGTGACAGGTAATAGTGTTGGTTTACTATATCATGACTACGCAACTATTAAATATAATTCAGCAGGCGACACTATATGGATTAGGCGATACAACGGATTAGCTAGCGACGAGGATTATGCCACTGCACTTGCTATAGATACAGATGGAAATGTATATGTGACCGGATACAGTACTGGTACAGGATCTCTTACCGATTGCGCAACAATTAAATATAGTTCAGCAGGAGTTCAGCAATGGGTTAGTCGATATAACGGGTCCTCAAATAGTTATGATTATGCCTTTGCAATATCTGTTGATGTTTCAGGAAACGTTTATATTGCTGGTACAACATATTCCACAACAACCTTAAACGACTATTTAACTGTAAAATATAATTCTTCAGGTGTACAGCAATGGGTGCAAACATATAATGATTCGATAAATGGATACGATTATGTAAATTCAATGTCATTAGATGGATTGGGAAATGTTTATATAACCGGTCAAAGTCTTGGTTTTGCTACTGTAAAATATAATTCATCGGGTGTAGAACAATGGATAAGAAAATATAACGGACTTGGATACGGTAATGATGTTGCAAGTGCCGTCAAAACAGATTTATCTGGCAATGTATATGTAACCGGTAATAATATTACGCTTTCCTCAAGTGAATTTGCGACAATAAAATATAATACCTCCGGAGTTCAACAATGGTTGCAGACTTATGATGCGCCAGGGTATAGTTACTCATACGCATTGGCATTAGATACTGTGGGTAATGTATATGTAACTGGAAAAAGCAGCAACGGTACAACTTATGATTATGCGACCATAAAATATGTCCAAACGCCGACTTCTGTTGAGCCCTTTTCAATCCAGGTACTCAATGAATTTTCAATCTCTCAAAATTATCCAAATCCATTTAACCCAAGTACAAACATTAAGTACACAATTGGCAATAACCAATTTGTTTCAATAAAAGTTTATGATGTTCTTGGAAATGAAATTGCTACACTTGTTAACGAAGAAAAACCTGCTGGAAATTACGAAGTAAATTTTAATGCGTCTTCACTTTCAAGTGGAGTTTATTTCTACAACCTGCAGGCTGGTAGTTTTGTTGAGACAAAAAAATTAGTGCTACTTAAATGAGTTAATTAATTTTTGTTTTCATTCAATTATAAAAGTATTACTATGAAAATATATAAGAAAATGATCACTCTTGGTCTTTGCCTCCTTTTAAGCTCAACCATTTCTGCACAATGGGTTCAAACCAGTTTCCCTAACTATTGGGTTTCTTGTTTAGCATCTAAAGAGAGTAATCTATTTGCCGGTACTTGGGGAAATGGTATGTATCGCTCCACAGACAACGGGACAACCTGGACAGAGATCAATAATGGTTTACCGGACTTCTATGCCAGATGGGTTTACTCCCTTGCCGTGGTTCCTTCATCAGGTGGTGGAGGTGGAACTAATCTCTTTGCCGGAATGGAGTACGGCGGCGTGTATCGTTCAACTGACAATGGTGACAGCTGGACAGCAGTAAATTCTGGGTTGGGAAGCGGAATCAATATTCTTTCTCTAGGTGTTGCAGGTACTACTCTTCTTGCCGGGGCCGCTCAACAACCTGGTTTAAGTGGTATATATCGTTCAGTAAACGATGGCGAATCATGGACAAACTGTAATACAGGACTGATAACTCAAGCTGATTCCAATGTCTATTCATTTGCTTCCATGACAACAGGAAGTACAACATATTTTTACGCCGGAACCGGAGGCGGTGTTTTTATGTCAAACACCGATGGTACGAGTTGGATACGAATAAGCAATGGACTGCCTCCAGAGGCTATTTCTGCAATAGCTGTAAGTCCCGGCTCCGGTGGGATTACTGAACAAACTTTGTTTGCAGGGGTTGGTTATAGTGGCGCTTTCCGTTCTACCGACAACGGTTCAAGTTGGACAGAGGTTAATAACGGATTCCCAACGAGTTACAATCCCTGGATAGATGATTTTATTGTAAGTCCTATCCCTAATGGGACAGTTGGTATAAACAACATTTTTGCCGTAGCTTCAGGGGTTGTTTATGTATCAACCAACAATGGAACTCAATGGTGGGATACGGGATGGCCCTCAGAAGCTGGTCCATCAAAATGCCTTACCATAAATGGTGACTATCTTTTTACAGGTGAGTATGGCGGTTACGGAGGAATCTGGAAATATAACACCATACAGGATACATCCTGGGTTGTTCAACAAAGCGGTACGTCCGAAATACTATTTACTGTGAAAGCAGTAGACAATAATGTGGTTTGGACTGCGGGAACCAATGGAAGTGTATTGTTCACAACGAACGGCGGTGCTTCGTGGACTTCTGTCGGAGGAGGAATAATCGGATCTGATTTTGTGTACGCAGTCGAGGCACTTGATGCCAACACCGCTTTTATTGCGGCTAATTCAAATACTGCGAAAATTTATAAGACCACAAACGGCGGCGGATCCTGGTCTCTGGTTTTCAGCCAGACGGATGGATTTATTGGTGGTATACAGATGAAGTCAGATATTGAAGGTTATGCTGTTGGTAGTCCTGTTGGAGGTAAATGGACAATCCTGAAAACAACCGATGGCGGAAATTTATGGAATCGCTTAACAACTGAACCAATACAAGTTGGGAATGAACAGGGATTGCTTTCCGTTCAACTTCTTAGCAACACAATATGGTTTGGGACAACATCAGGTAAAGTTTATCGTTCAACTGATCTTGGTCTAACCTGGACATCATCCGCTACATCCGGATCATTAGTCTATGGGCTCCACTTTAATTCCAGTTCACTTGGCCTCACTGGTTTTAATAACGGGACTACAGATCTTTCCACTAACGGCGGCGATTCGTGGGAATCTGTGAGTGCGGTAGGGAGCCAAGATATAACCTGTATTTCGGGTACTGGTAATGAATTCTGGGCTACCACTGGGGAAGGTATCGCATACACCAACACAAATGGTCAAACATGGATATCTTCAAGTCCCGGCTTTTCAGGAATCGTTCCCTTGTGGGCTGTAAGCTTTTCACCCACTTCTTCAAACCTCAATGGTTGGGCAGTCGGAGAATCGGGAATGATTTTGCATTATCAAAGAGATGCTACATATATCAAATCAGATACTCAACCTCTGCTCACTGAATATGCCCTTGAACAGAACTATCCAAATCCATTTAACCCAACAACAACAATCAAGTTTTCAACTCCAGTGGCGAGTGTTGTGACTTTGAAAATTTATAACATTCTTGGAGAAGAAGTAAAAACATTAGTTGATAAATACAGAGAAATTGGAAATCATACAGTTCAGTTTAATGCAAATAATTTATCATCAGGAATATATTTATATAAACTGCAGGCAGGATCGTTTGTAGAAACTAAAAAGATGATATTGTTAAAATGATTTGATTAAATTGAGATGACATCTTATAAAAAGCTGTCATCTCAATTTCAAATTCTATTTCTTATAATAACTCATTGCTTCTGGCAAATGCTTTTTAATATCGGCGATTCTTGTTTGATCAGAAGGGTGCGTACTTAACCATTCCGGTGGCGCACCGCCGCCTTTGTTTTGAGACATTCTTGTCCAAAAATCTACCGCTGCATTTGGATCATATCCAGCCATTGCCATAAAAACCAATCCTAATCTATCTGCTTCACTTTCGTGTGTTCTGCTAAAAGGAAGCATTACTCCAACAGTTGTACCAACTCCATACGCAGTCATAAAAAGTCCTTGCGTGGTTTCGGGTTCATTCTGTAAAGCAACTGAAAGTGCCACTCCGCCAAGCTGCTGCAATAATCCTTGACTCATCCTTTCGGCACCGTGTTGAGCAATTGCGTGTGCAATTTCATGACCCATTACCACTGCTAAACCTGTTTCATCTTTTGTGATAGGAAGAATTCCAGTGTAAACAACAACCTTACCGCCGGGCATACACCATGCATTTACCTCTTCACTTTCTACAACGTTAAATTCCCATGCATATCCAGCAAGCTCTTTAGATAAATTATTTTGAGCAAAATAAGTTTCTACAGCCCTTTGTATGTTTCCACCAACTCGTCTTACCATATCAACATTTGATTTATTTGAGCTAATCTTATTTTGTTTTAGAAATTCACCATATTGAGCAAAACTCATGGCGTTCATTTCACTTGCGGAAACCAAACTCAATTGTGATCTGTTTGTAATGGGAACGGTACTGCAATAATAAACTGTTAGTGCAAGCAGAATTATTGGAAAAAATATTTTTAATAGTTTCATTTTGTGCCTTTTATTTGATAGTATATTATTTTTCCATACTAATATTGATTAAAAAATAATAGAAGATTTGAGTGAGTCAATCCATCAAAAGGATGAAGTTGGAACTACATCTTCATTTGATTTAATCTTATAACTCTGTGAACAAAGATAAATATTTTCAAATAAAAGATTAAA
This sequence comes from uncultured Ignavibacteriaceae bacterium, assembly GCA_963698205.1. Classification (GTDB taxonomy): domain Bacteria; phylum Bacteroidota; class Ignavibacteria; order Ignavibacteriales; family Ignavibacteriaceae; genus IGN3. The sequence goes on from CAVOPZ010000011.1 coordinate 65,415, forward strand.
AAATCTAATCCGATTTTTTAAAAATCGGGTTAGAAAATAACATTAACCTTTAGTTTAAACAGCAACAGGTGTGTCTAAGTTCTCTTAATGCTGAATAAAGTTCTTCTTCAGTCAATTCGTGATCAACCAACTCGCCATTAAAGTAAGCCTGGTAAGCACTCATGTCAAAGTAACCGTGTCCGCAAAGATTAAATAAAATAGTTTTTTGCTTTCCTTCTATCTTCGCTTTTAATGCTTCGCGAATAACTTGAGCAATTCCATGTGTTGCTTCCGGTGCAGGAATAATTCCTTCAGTCTGTGCAAATTTTACTCCGGCTTCAAAACATTCAAGTTGTGCAATTGCTGAAGCTTCAATTAATTTATCTTTTAAAAGTTGACTAATAATGGCACCAGCACCGTGATATCTTAATCCGCCAGCATGAATAGGCTCCGGAACGAATGTATGACCAAGTGTATACATTGGAATAAGCGGAGTTAATCCAACAGTATCTCCAAAATCATATCTGAATTCTCCTTTAGTAAGCTTTGGACAGGATGCAGGTTCAACAGCAATACAGCGAACATTTTTTCCTTCCTGGAAATTGTAACGTAAAAATGGAAATGCGATTCCAGCAAAGTTTGATCCGCCACCAAAAGGTGCAACAACAATATCAGGAAAATCTCCTGCCATCTCTAATTGCGTTATTGCTTCCTGCCCGATTACAGTTTGATGAAGCAGAACATGATTTAATACACTTCCAAGCGCGTAGTTTATTCCTTCTGTTGTTGCTGCGCGTTCTACTGCTTCCGAGATAGCAATACCAAGACTGCCGGGAGAATTTGGATCTTGTTCTAAGATTGATCTACCGGAATTTGTATTTCTACTTGGTGAAGCAATTACCGTGGCGCCCCATGTATTCATCATAACTTTTCTGTAAGGTTTCTGATCATAACTAATCTTTACCATATAAACTTCACAGCTTAAGCCAAATTTTTGACAAGCAAAACTTAATGCGCTTCCCCATTGCCCTGCACCTGTTTCAGTAACTAATCCTTTTGCGCCTTCCATCTTATTATAAAAAGCTTGTGCAATTGCAGTGTTTGGTTTGTGTGAACCCGCCGGACTTACACCTTCATACTTGTAATAAATCTTTGCTGGTGTATCCAAAAGTTTTTCTAATTCAAATGCGCGGTAAAGCGGAGTTGGACGATAAAGTTTATAAATTTTTCTTACTTCATCAGGAATCTCAATATATCTTTCCTGTGAAACTTCCTGCTTGATCAATTCCATTGGAAATAATGCTGCTAAGATCTTCGGGTCCGATTGGCTGTTTTGTTCCGGGATGAAGCGGCGGAAGCATTGGATTTGGCATATCAGCCTGAATGTTATAATAATTTTGCGGCATTTCTGATTCGTTTAACAGAATTTTTTTTGATGCACTCATAGAGCACTCCTTTTAAGATTAAATAAATGAATAAATAATTAGTGATTAACTAAGTTTTAAAAAGATTGTACGGATTTTGAGAATATGTAAAAGATTAAAGGCGCCAACGCCAGGTTTGGGTAGCTGAAGAAGATGAAAGGTTATATGTAAGTTTTTTGTTCAAGAGTTTTATTATTTGAATTTCGAGTTCAAGATAATTTGTGATACTTATAATGTCAAGAGATTTAATATCATTTTTCGATTGTCAGTCTGAGCTCGTCGAAGACTGACCTTTTCTGTGGAAGTCACACTTCGACAGGCTCAGTGTGACATAAGCAAATAGAGACTATTTATAGCAAATTGTTCATATTCAGGAAAGCCGACCAAAGAATCTTCGTATATTTGTACATAATCATTAAGAAATTTTAACCAGAGGAATAAATGCAAATAGGAATTGTTGGACTGCCATTTACAGGAAAATCAACTCTTTTTCAAACAATAACAAAAACTTTACTTGATCCAAACGAACTTTCAAAATCAGAAGCACATCAGGCAATGATTAAAGTGCCGGATGCAAGGTTAGATAAACTGACTGAAATGTTCGTTCCAAAGAAAAAAGTTAATGCCACAATTGAAGTGGTTGATGTTGTTGGATTGCAAAAAGGTGATTCAGGCTCAACGCAGTTTACTGGAAATTTTTTAGGCAAAGTAAAAACAAATGATGCACTCGTACAGGTCGTTAGAATTTTTGAAAATGAAACTGTTCCGCATCCAGATGGCTCAATAAATATGATGCGCGATATAAATTCATTTGAAACAGAATTTATTTTATCTGATCTGGCAATTCTTGAAAAAAGATTGGAAACTATTAAGAAGCAAATATTAAAAACTCAGGATGAAAATCTTAAACGTGAATTGCCCGTGCTTGAAAAGTGTTATGAAATTCTGCAGACTGAAAAACCATTACGCGATGCGAATCTTAATAAAGACGAATTGCACATTTTAAAAACTTATCAGCTGCTTTCTGTAAAGCCGATGCTTATCGCTTTGAATTTTGGTGAATCACAAATAAACAACACTGAAAAGTATATGGAAGAACTTGTTAAACATAAACTTGGGCATAACACAAAAGCTCTTATCATTCTTTGGACAGATTGAAAAAGAAATGGCTGATCTTCCTGAAGAAGATGCAAAGGTTTTTATGAATGATTATGGAATTACTGAATCCGCTTTGGATAAATTGATTAGAGAAGCTTATGATTTACTTGGACTTCAATCTTTCCTAACTGCCGGCGAAGATGAATGCCGTGCGTGGACAATTAAAAAAGGAATGACAGCGCAGGAAGCAGCCGGAGAAATTCATACAGACTTTTTCAAAAAGTTCATCCGTGCAGAAGTTGTGCATTACGATGATTTTATTGAAACAGGTTCATTCGCAAAAGCTAAAGAACTTGGCAAATGGCGACTTGAAGGAAAAGAATATATTGTTAAAGATGGTGATATAATTTCTGTAAGGCATAGTTAGAATTTGAAAATGGAAAAAGATTTATTTGGAAATATTAAAAGAAAACGAAAAACTAAATTAGAAACCTCTCTAGAAAAATCAGATTCCTATACATATCCTGCACGTTTAGAAAGGTTACTGTATATTGATAAAATCACACCTAAGCATATAAGTTTTCTTTATTCTGTTGAGATGCATTATCTTCATTTCGAAGCTATTAAATCTTTTATTAATGGTCAGTTCGTTGCGGTCTTATTATTATCTCAATCTTTTATAGAACACTGGCTTGAGGATAGAATTGAAGAATCAAAAATAAAGAGATATGGGAATCATAGTCTGGCAATCGTCATAAAAGCAATGAAAGAAAAAAACTCAACGAATATAAATCTTCTAAATAAAATTGATCGATTAAGAAAAATCAGGAATCCATTTGTTCATTATAAGCCAAGTAATTATGAATTTAATGTTATGAATTTGTCTATACCAAATAAAATTATGCCTGATGATGTACTATACAAAGAAGCTAAAGAAGCTATTTCATTATTGTATCAAGTGTGTATCACCAAATTTAATTAATTACGATTCCTAAATTATTAGAAAATACTAGCCTGATCATATTATATGCTTGAGAAAGATATTGAAAACCTGATTGCAAAATATCCTGAGGAGTTTTTCCCATATTCTGGGTTCAAATTAATTGGACAGCAAGTTAAACTCGGAAAATGTTTCACTGATATAATTTTTGAAGATAAGTACAATAGAAAAGTAATTATTGAAGTAAAGAGAGGAATTCTTTCAAGAGATGCCTCTGGTCAAGTAATGGAATATTATGGATTGTTAAAGAATGAAAATCCTGAAAGTATAGTTGAACTTATTTTATGTGCGAATATAATTCCTGCAGAAAGAAGAACTTTTTTAGAGACAATTGGAATTGAATGTAAAGAACTCGGGATTAATAGATTAAATGAGATTGCCTCGAAATACAATTATAAATACTTAGATTCTAAAGAATCTATAGTTTTTGAAAAAGAAAATAAACCGTTATCAATATCAGATACCAATAATGTTTGGATTTTTCAAGCTAATCCAAATCGTTATGATATTTTAAATGCACTTGCTGACAATGAAATTGGCAAAGAAAAACATTGGTTAGTTAATCAACATAAGAATGAAATTTCGACTGGAGATATAGGTTTAATTTGGTTGTCTGGTAGTGAAGGTGGAATTTATGCGCTGTCTCAAATTACCTCAAATCCGGAGATGTTGATTCCTTCTGAAAAAGAAGAAAAATATTGGATAGATTCAGATGATAAAAATAAGGAACGACTAAGAGTAAAAATGGAATTAAAATTGAATCTTTTAAATAATCCAATTACAAAAGAAGATTTAAGAAAAACAGCCGGATTGGAAAACCTTAGTATTTTTAAACAGAGCCAAGGGACTAATTTTAGAGTAACGAGAAGCGAATGGGAAATAATTAGTATAAATTTCCTAAACAAGTTTAAATAATGTCACACTTCGACTTCGCTCAGTGTGACAAAGGAAATAATTATAATCACAAACCCAGTTCCTCAAAAAAACCGGGTTTGTTGTAAACGGCTACTTCAACAAATACTTTTCTAAAAACAAAACTTCGGACCAAATGTAAAAATCACGATTGGTTTTTTTCCGGAAACCGTGTCCTTCATCTTTTGCAAGTAAGTACCAAACTTCCCCGCTGTTCTTTCTTATTTTATCTACCATTTGTTCCGCTTCTGTGTAAGGCACACGTGGATCGTTTAATCCCTGCACAACAAATAATGGTTTTGTAATTTTATGTGCGTTTGTAGTTGGAGAAATCTTTTGTAAAAATTCATTCATCTTAGGATCGCGTTCATCACCATATTCAACTCTTCTTAAATCTCTTCTGTAATCCTGCGTGTTTGTTAAGAAAGTTACAAAGTTGCTTATTCCAACAATATCAACTCCGCATTTTATTCTATCATTAAAATGCGTCATCGATGCAAGCACCATATAACCGCCGTAAGATCCGCCTGTAACCGCAACACGTTTTGGATCAAGATCAGGCTGAGTTGCAATCCAATCTAAAAGTTTACCAATATCCTGAACAGATTCTTCACGTTTAAATCCGTTATCAAGTTGTAGAAAAGATTTTCCGTATCCACTTGAGCCGCGAACATTCGGCTCGATAACAGCAATCCCCATTTCATTAACATAGTATTGAACAATTGGATTAAAGAATGGTTGTGCTTGTCCTTCCGGTCCGCCATGAATATCAATTACAACAGGAAATGGTCCGTTGCCTTTTGGCTTTGTAATAAAAGCAGGAATCATTCTCGGCTTGCCATCAACCTGATCAAACGATGGAAAGTGAATTAATTCCGGTATAGAAAATTTGGAAGTATTTAATCCGCCAACTTCACTGTATGTCCAGCGCTCGAGTGAATTATTGGAAAGATCCATAACAGAAACATCGCCGGAAGATTGAGGTGTATTTAAAACCATCGCAAGTTTTTTTCCATCAGGATGAAAAGATAAACCGTAAACCTGTCCGACTGGAATTCCTGGAACGGCATTATACTTCATTGTTTTTGTATCGAGCATATAAAGCTTTGCCATTCCATCTTCATTAACTGTAAATGCAAGCTTATCACCTTGTTCGGATAAAGTAAAAGATTCAACATCCCAATTAATATCTGAAGTTAGAACTGTAAACTTTTTTGTTTGAAGATCATAATAACGAAGTCTTTGAAATTCGCTGTTTTCATCTGAAGTAATAAAAATTCCTTTTCCATCTTTTGAAAAAACTGCTCCGCCGTAAGCAATCTTTTCTGATGAAGGATTTATCTGTTCAAGTTTTTTTGCTGCTAGATCAAGCGTGTAGTAATAACTTTCATTTGCAGAAACATATTTACCAACAATTATAGATTTATCATCCGGAGCCCAATCACCAGCGCCCCACGAGCCGCCTTCACTTAAAACCATTTCTGCTTTTTCCGGGGAGTTAAGATCAGCAACATAAATATCCCAATCGGTTCCGTTACGTTTTGTTGAGAAGAAAGAGAACTTATCACCTTTATTATTCCAGTTAACTCCGCCGTTGCTTGATTTTCCATCTGTTAACATTTTGTAGCTGGCATTATCAACATCAAAGGAAAAAATCTGATAGAACTCACCGCCGCCAACATCTTTTGTAAAAAGAAAAATGTTTTTGTTTTTATCAGGACAAAGAGTTGCACCGCCAACCGGCTCTGAAAAAAAAGTAATCTGTTCGCGATAACCACCCGGCATTTTAACTTTGTGAAATTGCGCAGTTTCACCAAATCTTGTTGAGATTAAAATTCCGGCATCATTGTGAAGCCAATCCTGGAAAGATGCTGAACGTGTATTCTGATATTGAAAAATTCTATCCTTTAATTGCTGCGGAATTTCAGGAATATTTTCCATTACAAGATTTCCAACTTCTTTTCTTTCTACCTGAGAAAAAGTTTGTGTAAAGGTCAAGAAAAGAATTGAGAGAAGTATGTAGAGAGTGAATTTAATATTCATAGGTCATCCTTTTTTGTTTTAGTTGAAAAATTGGGATTGGATTACAAAGAAGCAAACAATAAAGTTTTAACGGTCGTATTATTAAATAAAACCCGATCCATTTTCTGAATCGGGTTAAAGTCTGATTATGCCTATACGCTTTGAATATTATACGCCCCGCTAAAGAATGAACTAAACATTGTCCAAAGCGCTGCAATAAATATTATTACAAGTATGAACATAATTAAAGCAAAAACTAATGAAGCTTGTGCCCAGGTTTTTTTACTCGGATGAGTTCCATCACCAAAAGCCCAAACGAACAGCATAATAAATCCAACTAAAGGAATTGCCTGAATCAGAAAAGTGATTAACCAATCGCCGATTGACATTGGTTTGTAGTTAGTAGTAAAACCTGTATTCAAAGGATCCATTTTACCTCCTGATAAGTTTATAATTAAAGAGCAAATATTATACTTACAGCAAAATTAGATTTAATAAATCGTAATCTCAATAAATCAGTTACTATTTACTTAATTACTTTTAACATTTTTCAATAATTAACGTTCACAAAACATTATTCTTAAAAGTGGGAAAAGCTCTTCTCCCTTATTCTTCACAATTAAAATTTTTCCTTATTAATATCTTAATTTCTTCGTTTTTAGGGCGATTTGCTTGGTACTATTATTGGGTAAACAGAGGCACTTAATATCCACAAAATTAAAAACTAATAACTTAACGGTATAGAAATGGAAAGAAAAAAAGTAACAATTGATGGTAATGAAGCAGCTGCGTATGTAGCATATAATACAAACGAAGTAATTGCTATTTATCCTATCACGCCTTCATCCAATATGGGCGAGTGGTGTGATGCATGGGCTGCAGTTAACAAAAAAAATATCTGGGGAATGATCCCTTCTGTAAGTGAACTTCAAAGTGAAGGCGGAGCTTCGGGTAGTGTGCATGGCGCATTACAAACAGGAGCATTAACAACAACATTTACCGCATCTCAAGGTTTGCTCTTAATGATTCCAAATATGTTTAAGATTGCCGGTGAATTAACCTCAACGGTGTTTCACGTTTCTGCAAGATCAATTGCAGCCGCTGCACTTTCAATTTTTGGTGATCACTCAGATGTTATGGCAACACGTTCAACAGGTTTCGCTTTATTGTCATCAAACTCAGTTCAGGAAGTAATGGATTTTGCTTTGATTGCACAAGCTGCAACTTTAGAAGCACGCATTCCTTTCATTCACTTCTTCGATGGTTTCAGAACCTCACACGAAGTAATGAAAATTGAAGAACTGACTATTGAAGATATGAAAGCGATGATGGATGATGAATTGATAATTGCACATCGTAATCGAGCATTAACTCCAGACAAACCTGTAATGAGAGGAACAGCGCAAAATCCTGATGTTTATTTCCAGGGAAGAGAAACAGTGAATCCATTTTACAATGCTTGTCCGGGAATCGTACAAAAATATATGGACAAATTTGCAAAGCTTACCGGAAGACAATATAATTTATTTGATTACGTTGGTGCACCTGATGCAGAAAAAGTAATTATAATGATGGGTTCTGGTAGTGAGGCCGCTGAAGAAACTGTAAACTTCTTAGTGGGTAAAGGCGAAAAAGTTGGACTATTAAAAGTAAGATTATACAGACCATTTTCATTAGAACATTTTATTAAAGCACTTCCTAAAACTACAAAGTCAATAGCGGTTCTGGATAGAACAAAAGAACCGGGTGCCGGCGGTGAGCCACTTTATCTTGATGTTGTTAATGCAGTTTCAGAAAAATATATGGCTGGCGAACTGCAATTTGCTTATCCTAAAATAATCGGCGGCAGATACGGACTGTCTTCAAAAGAATTTACTCCCGCAATGGTTAAATCAGTTTTTGATAATTTATCAAAAGATAAACCCAAAACTCATTTTACAGTTGGAATTATTGAAGACGTTACGCACAGCAGTTTAGATTATGATCCAAAATTTTCAGTGGAAGCAGAAGAAACTTTCCGTGGTAAGTTTTATGGCCTCGGTGCAGATGGAACTGTTGGTGCAAACAAAAACTCAATCAAGATTATTGGTGAAGGAACAGATTATTTCGCTCAGGGTTACTTTGTTTATGATTCTAAGAAATCCGGTTCAACAACAGTATCTCATTTAAGATTCGGACCAAAAGAAATCAAATCAACTTATCTTATCAATAAAGCAAGATTTGTTGCTTGTCATCAGCAGGTTTTCTTGGAACAATGGGATATGTTAAAAGATGCTGATGAAGGAGCAACTTTTCTACTTAACACAAAAGTTGATAAAGAACATGTTTGGGACTCTTTACCTGAAAAAGTTCAAAAAGATCTTTAATGACTAAGAAAATGAAATTTTGGATTATCGACGCTTACAAAGTAGGTGAAGAAACTGGAATGGGTGTAAGAATCAATACAATCATGCAAACATGCTTCTTTGCAATTTCAAATATCTTCCCTCAGCAAGCAGCAATTGGAATGATTAAAGATTCCATCAAAAAAACCTACGGCGCTAAGGGCGATAGGATTGTTCAAATGAATTTTGATGCAGTTGATAAAACTGTTGCAAACCTTTTTGAAGTTATAGTTCCAAATAAAATTACTAGTAACAAGCAAATGCAGCCACCTGTTTCAGGCAATGCACCTGATTTCGTAAAAGAAGTAACTGCTAAAATTATTGCCGGCGAAGGCGATTTACTTCCCGTAAGTAAAATGCCTGTCGATGGAACTTTCCCGCTGACAACTACAAGGTGGGAAAAGAGAAATATAGCACTGGAAGTTCCTGTTTGGGATATGGAAACTTGTATACAATGTAACAAATGCGTTATGGTTTGTCCTCATGCAACAATACGTGCAAAGATTTTTAATGAAAAAGACCTGGCTGGTGCACCTGAAACATTTAAGCACACAAAATTCAGAGCAAAAGATTATGGCGAGGGATTTTATTACTCATTGCAAGTTGCTGTAGAAGATTGTACAGGCTGTGCACTATGCGTAGATGTTTGTCCGGCCAAAAATAAGAAAGAAACAAAATTAAAAGCCATCAATATGGCTGAACAGCTTCCAATCCGCGAACAAGAAAGAGCAAATTGGGATTTCTTCTTCAACATTCCCGATCTTGACAGAAAAATTGTTGCAGTTTCAAAAGTTAAAGACTCACAATTTTTAGAGCCATTGTTTGAATTCTCTGGTGCATGTTCAGGCTGCGGTGAAACTCCCTATGTGAAATTAGTAAGCCAGTTGTTCGGAGATAGAACAATCATTGCAAATGCAACCGGATGTTCATCAATCTATGGCGGAAACTTACCAACAACTCCGTGGGCTGCAAATAAAGATGGCCGCGGACCTGCATGGTCAAATTCTTTATTTGAAGATAATGCCGAATTTGGTTACGGTTTTAGATTAGCAATTGATAAACATAATCTTCACGCAAAAGAATTATTGAAATTATATGCCGCTGAAATTGGAAAGAATTTAGTTGATGCTCTCATAAATGCAACACAAAAAGATGAAGCAGAAATTTATGAGCAGAGACAAAGAGTTGATGCATTAAAGAATAAATTGAGTGGTATGTTAAAAACTGGAGCTAATGGCAAAACAAGTGATCTAAAACATTTATTAAGCCTAGCAGATTATCTTGTTAAAAAATCTGTTTGGATTATGGGCGGCGATGGCTGGGCATATGATATCGGCTACGGTGGATTAGATCATGTGCTTGCATCAGGAAAAAATGTTAACATTTTGGTTCTTGATACTGAAGTTTATTCAAACACGGGCGGACAGTGTTCAAAATCTACACCGCGCGCAGCAGTTGCAAAGTTTGCAGCCGCAGGAAAACCCGGCGCTAAAAAAGATCTTGGTTTGATGGCAATGAGTTACGGAAACGTTTATGTAGCAAAAGTTGCGATGGGTGCTAACGATCAGCATACACTAAGAGCTTTTCTAGAAGCGGAAGCTTATGATGGTCCATCATTGATTATCGCTTACAGCCATTGTATTGCGCACGGAATAAATATGGGTACCGCTATGCAAAATCAAAAAGCTGCCGTGGATTCAGGACATTGGCCGTTATTCCGTTACAATCCTGAACTTGAAGCAGAGGGAAAGAATCCATTTAAACTAGATTCCAAAGGTTTGAAGATCCCATTAAAAGATTATGCATATATGGAAACAAGATACAAGATGTTGACAAAATCTTTACCAACAGAAGCTGCTGTTTTGATAAAAGAAGCTCAGGAAGATGTTGTGAAAAAATGGCAGCAATATGAAAGACTTGCAGCTTACGAACCTGAGAAATTGGAAAAGTAAATAATCAACCAGTCATTCCGTTTGGATTTATCTGAATGGAATGACAATAAAATAAATTTTGAAATTAGAATCAGTTAAGGAAAATAAAATGGATATAACAACCACATACTTAGGATTAAAGCTTAAATCACCCATCGTTTGTTCTGCAGGACCATTGTCTGAAAAAATTTCTAACATCAGAGAGATGGAAGATGCCGGTGCAGGTGCAGTTGTTCTATACTCGATCTTTGAAGAACAGATTGAGCATGATCAATTAGAATTGGATCATCATACTTCAATTCACTCAGAAAGTTTCGCTGAAGCAACATCATATTTACCTGCTCCTTTTGAATTTAAACTTGGTCCCGATGAATATTTAAATCACATTCGTAAAGCAAAAGAAGCCGTTGATATACCTATCATCGCAAGTCTTAATGGTAAATCAGCCGGTGGGTGGATAGAATATGCAAAAAAAATGGAACAAGCGGGCGCCGATGCTATAGAATTAAATATATATAAACTGGCAATCGATCCGAATATGAGTCCTGATGAGGTTGAGAAATCTTATATAGATATATTATTAGCGGTCAAGATGAATACAAGCATTCCTATCGCTGTAAAAATGCATCCTTTCTTTACCTCGGTTGGCTGGATGGCAAGTCATTTTGATAAATGCGGTGCTGCCGGTTTGGTAATGTTCAATCGTTTTTATCAGCCGGATATTGATCTGGAAAAACTTGAGGTTGTGCCAAATGTAATTCTTAGCACACCTATGGCAATGAGATTACCGCTCAGATGGATTGCAATGATGTATGGAAAAATTAATGCTGATCTTGCTGCAACCAGTGGGATTTACTCTGCTGAAGATGTTATCAAAATGGTTATGGCTGGTGCAAAAGTTACACAAATGCTTTCCTCATTATTAAAGTTTGGAATTGGTCACATTGCGGACGTTACAACAAATTTAAAATTGTGGATGGAAGAAAAAGAATATGAATCAATTGAACAGATGCGCGGAAGTATGAGCTATATGAATGTAGATGACCCGGCTAAATTTGAACGCGCTAATTATATGAAAGTTCTTCAATCTTATAAATAATTTCTGTCACACTGAGCTAGTCATCCTGAGCGAAGAGAAGGACGAAGTGTGACACATTAAAATTACATCCATTGCCGGCTGATGCTCAGAGGAGAATCCTGATCTTTAATGAAGCAGAATGCGACTCAACCGGCAGTGGATTTTTTGTTTAAACTTTGTTGAAATAGGATTACGAGTAAGAATGAAGTAAGAGTAGACTGAATGTTAAATGCTCAATATTTAATGTTCAATGAACCCAATGGTTTTTCTCTTGAACTTTAACTTAAAAAACTCTTGACATTGCGGTTTTTCTTCCCCTTTTTAGAAGTGAACATTTAATTCAATTTTTCATTACGGGGCTTTTATGAAAAAGATAGTTTTTGTTTTTAGCTTTTCTTTTATCAATTTCATTTCAAATAAATGCACAATGGATTAATCAAAATATACTCGTTCCAGATTGTCATCTATATGGAGTAACATTTGCTACGAATAATGTAGGCTGGGCAGTTGGTTGTAGATATGATTTAACTACAGGAGTAATATTAAAGACAACAACAGGAGGAAATTCTTGGTTCAGTCAATGTGACACTATAAATGCAGCACTCTTTTCTATTAACTGCTTGGATTCTAATAATGTTCGGTGCGTTGGGGCCTATGGGAAAATAATTAGAACAACTGATGGTGGTAACTTTTGGTACGAAGAAGTTAGCCCAATAAATAGTGATTTTCTAAGGATCTTTTTCATCGATAATAATAATGGTTGGATAGTCGGAAGACCCAATACCTTGTTAAAAACTATTAATGGTGGTCTCAATTGGGATTTAATCATATCACAAAGTCAAGATGAGTTTAGAGATTTATTTTTTACGGATTCGAATAATGGATTTATAGTAGGGGGAGCTAGTAAAATTTTAAAAACAACGAATGCTGGTACAAATTGGAATTATTCTATCTCTCCGATTACAGCAAATTTTGTTTCTATTTCTTTTTCTGATTTGAATAACGGAATTATTGTTGACGAGGATGGAGATATTATTAAAACTACAAATGGCGGAAATACTTGGTATTATTTAAATACCCTTTCTTTATTCCCAAGAAAAATTTGTTATATAGATGAATCAAATGCCTTTATAGCCGGACTCAATGGATTTATTGTCAGAACCTCTGATGGTGGTAATAATTGGGATACACAAATAAGTAATACCAATTATAATTTATACGATGTAACTTTTATCTCACAAAATAACGGATTTATAGTTGGTCAAATTGGTACAATCCTCCACACAACCAACGGCGGTGTAACATTCATTGAAGAAAATAATCCAGCACAACCAAAAGAATTTTTATTACAGCAAAACTACCCAAACCCATTTAATCCGAGTACAAAAATCAGTTGGCAGTCTCCAATGGGCAGCTGGCAAACATTTAAAGGTATATGATATTCTTGGAAATGAAGTTGCAACATTACTAAATGAGTATAGAGATGCTGGTTCTTATGAAATAGACTTTCAGTCCGCCGCAGGCGGATCAGTCGGCAGTCATCAGCTGGCAAATGGAGTTTACTTTTATCAATTGAAAGTTGGAGATTATATTGAAACGAAGAAGATGATTCTTTTAAAATAAACTTAGCGACTCTGCGCCTTTGCGAGAAACAAAAAAAACATTTCATGCAGAGACGCTAAGTCGGAAAGAATTCTTGAACTTAATCTTAAACTTGAACTTTCCAACAATATTTCTTTATGTTTGCAGAAAATAACTTATAAAAATATTTTCATTGAAAAAAAAACTGCCGCTTCACACAAAAATTTTACTTGGACTTTTAATTGGTCTTATTTCTGGATTACATGTAAATACTTTTTATCCGGCAAATCAAAATGTACAATGGTTTGTTAGCAACATAGCTTATCCAGCCGGACAAATCTTTCTGCGAATGATATTTATGATCGTTATTCCTCTCATTTTCACTGCAATTGTGCTTGGCGTTGCAGATTTCAAAGACATTCATAAAATCGGAAGAGTAGGAATTAAATCTTTACTGTTTACAGTTGTTATAACTGCTGTTTCTGTTTTGATAGGAATACTTCTTGTAAATCTTGTTCAACCCGGTTCAAGAATTCTTGCAGAAGACCGAGAAGCTTTGATACAAACTTTAAGCAACAATCAGAATGTTTCCCAGATAGTCAGTGCGGCAAAAGAAACAAAAGGATTGATGCAGATTATAATTGATATTATTCCGCGTAACCCGTTTGTTGATATTGTTAATGCCTTCGATCCAAACTATAGGGGCGGCGGTTTACTTGCAGTAATGTTCTTTGCCCTGATATTTGGAGTTGCATTAGCACTCAGCAAATCAGAACGAACCGATATGCTGACAAAAACTCTTGAAGGTTTGTACGATGTTGTAATGAAGATAATTGATTTCGCAATGAAACTGGCGCCTTTTGGAGTTGCTGCTTTAATCTTTTCAGTTGCATCGCAGCTTGGATTTCAAATCATCTCAACTTTATTGCTTTATGTTTTGGTTGTATTAACTGGATTGCTCATTCATCTTTTGGTTACTTATGGTGCAATACTGAAGTTTATTATCAAGAAAAATCCCATTGATTTTTTTAAAGCGATTACGGAAGTTATTGTGACCGCATTTTCAACAAGTTCATCAAATGCTACACTTCCAACTTCAATGAGAGTTACATCGGACAAGTTAAATGTAAACAAAGATATTTCTAACTTTGTATTAACTGTAGGTTCAACTGCAAACCAAAACGGCACAGCTTTGTTTGAAGGAATTACGGTCCTGTTCCTTGCTCAGTTTTATGGAATTGATTTAAGTGTTGGTCAGCAGATTTTAGTCGTTGTACTTTCAATCATTGCAGGTGTTGGTACCGCTGGCGTTCCCGGCGGTTCACTGCCAATGATTGTAATGGTATTGCAAACTGTTGGAATTCCCGCTGAAGGAATAGGAATTATTTTTGGAGTTGATAGATTGCTTGATATGTCCCGAACTGTTGTTAATGTAACCGGAGATATTGTGTTGGCACTTTGGGTTGATAAATCAGAAAGCGTGATAGAAAAAATTACATAATTTTAATATGTCGCACTGAGTGCAGTCGAAGTGTGACATATCATTTCAGATATTTCTCAAACCAATTCTTTCTCATCTCATCAACTTCTTTGCGATGTGATTTTAGGAAATGATCTCCGCCTTCCAGCATTACTAATCTGATATGGAATTTTCAAATCCAAAAGTTTATAAGAGAGATCAAGTGAATCGTGCGGCAAAACTCTATCATCTGCATTGCCGTGAATTATAAGTAATGGAGTTGTCTTAGAAAGTTTTTCCGGAAAGTTTACAATTGATCTTGTTTCGCATCTACTTTTAAATTCTTCATCACCATATTTACCCATAGTGTGCTCATAAAGTCTTCGCATAAATTTACTTTCCTCCGAGTTGCAGCGAAGATTTGCTATTCCACCAAGGACAATTGCAGCTTTAAATAAATTAGTTCTTGTTAAAGTAAGATAAGTCATCATTCCACCACGACTCCAGCCTTCAATTCCCCAAACATTTTTATTTGCTTGTGGAATTTCATCAGCAAGTGGAATAAGATTTAGAACATCATTTAAATCATCACCTCCAAAATCATCGTGCCCTTCTCCTCCATCATTACCACGGTACTGGGAAGCAAAAACACAATAGCCCCAGCTTGCAAGTTGTCCATATATTCCGCGGGCTGTAAATTTATCAATCGCACCAGCGTTGCCGATTCCTCCTCTGCACCAAATTACGCAAGGATACTTTTGGGAATCATCTTTTGGATAGGCAATGTAACCAGATACTTTTATTCCATCCGAAACATATGTTATCTTTTCAACAATTGATTTATCAAGAGTATCACTTCCCCATCCGCTAACAATCATTTTTTGCTGCTGTTCGGTTAATTCAATTATTTCCCGGTTGATTATTTTTTTCATTGTTTCCTTTAAATGTCATTGCGAACGATTCGCCGCGGCGAATTCGAGTGAAGCAATCCATTATTGTTTAAATAGTTTTGAGATTGCTTCGCTCCCAAAGCGTCGCTCGCAATGACATACTAAAAATCTTTATTTATATTTGATCCGTACAAATATCGGAAAAATGGAAATGGCTAAAAAGCACGAGAAACACACAGAACAAAAATCAAACAAAACCAAAAGTAAACTGACAACACAAAGAATTATAGTTGGTATTGTTGTAGTAGCATTGTTAGGATTTTTTATTGTCAATAATTTTATAAGCAACAATGAGCCTGAAGTGGAATACTATACTTTTACAAAAGAAGGTGAATTAACATTTACAGATTCACTTGGAACATTAAAAGCTAAGATAGATCTTGAAATTGCAGATACTGAATATGAGAGACAGCTTGGTTTGATGAATCGTAAAGAGATGAAAGATAATGAAGGGATGCTTTTTATTTTCCCAATGCAAGGGAATCAATCTTTTTGGATGCGCAATACTCTAATATCGCTTGATATACTTTTTGTTAACGACCAGAAACAAATTGTAACAATTCACAAAAACACAAAAATACTATCTGATCAAAGTTACCCTGCCACTAAACCATCAATCTACGTTGTAGAAGTTTTAGCTGGATATACAGACAAACATAATATTCAGGTTGGAGATAAAATTAATTGGATGGGAACGAATCTGGGAAATCCTAAATAGTAAACCTTAAGCATTTTTAAAATTCACGTTCTAATCTAAAACCTCTAAACGAGTTTTAGTTTTATCAAGAGGTATTTCAATGATTTATAAACAATTTCCGGAGATCAACGAATGACATCAAATAAAAATATTGCAATACTTGGCGGCGGAAATATCGGAATTTCTATCGCAAAAGGATTACAAAACTCAGATTCATTTAATCCGAAGAATATTTATATAACAAGACGAAGAACTGATCTTATCTCTGAGTATAAGAATAATGGATTTATCGTTACTTCGGATAACAAAGACGCAGTAATAAAATCTGATATAATAATCATCGCTGTTCAACCTCAGCAGTTAAATGATTTGTTATCGCAGATCAGCAATGACCTTAAACCAGAAAAGCATTTAATAATTTCCGTTGTTTCAGGGGCAAGCATAAAGGCAATCAAAAATCATATAAGAAAGAATATTGATGTTATTCGTGCAATGCCTAACACAGCAATAGCAATTAAAGAATCAATGACTTGTCTTTCGGCAGACAGCAAAGCAAACGATAAATTAAAGATTGCGGTAGATATTTTTAATCAGGTTGGCAAAACTTTAATAATAGATGAAGAGTTGATGATTCCTGCTACAGCTCTATGTGCTTGTGGTATTGCTTTTTTTCTCAGAGCAATTCGAGCAGCATCACAGGGCGGAATTGAAATTGGTTTTCATTCTGAGGAAGCTCTAATTATGGCAGCACAAACCGCAAAGGGTGCCGCGGCTTTGCTGTTAAGTGGTGAAGCTCATCCGGAAAGTGAAGTTGATAAAGTTACAACTCCGCGCGGCTGCACAATATCAGGATTAAATCAAATGGAACATAATGGATTTAGCTCTGCGCTTATTAAGGGGATTGTAACATCTGCAGAAAAAGCGGCTATGCTTTATAAAATTGATTAGTAAAATAAATTAGAATTATCCGTAAAGTTTATCTTCAACAAGTTCACAGATAATATGAGCAATTGTGGTGTGTCCTTCCTGAATTCTTTGTGTGTTCGATGAAGGCACAACGATTGGGAGATCAACAATAGACTTTAGTTTGCCGCCTGTTCCACCAAGTAAGCCAATTACTTTCATTCCTTTTGCATGAGCAGCTTCTACAGCTTTGATAATATTCGGTGAGTTGCCGCTTGTAGAAATAGCTAACAATACATCACCAAGTGCTCCAAGCCCTTCAACATTTCTTGCAAAAACATTTTCAAAACCAATATCATTTCCGCCAGCAGTAAGATTTGATGAATCAGTTGTTAAAGCAATTGCAGGTAAAGCCGGTCTTTGGATGTGATGACTTAATCTTATCATAAACTCTGTTGCAATATGCTGGCAATCAGCAGCACTGCCGCCGTTACCGCAAAGTAAAAGTTTATTACCTTCTTTGTACGATGCTACAAGAATATCAACAGCTTTTAAAATTTCATCAGAAAGCTGATCTTTTATTTTAAGTTTTGTTTCAGAACTTTCGTTCAGCGAATCTATTATAAATTTTTGTGCGTCCAATGTTAAACCAATATAGATTGTTTAATGTGTACAGCCGAAGCAAAATCTTTTATTAAATCCCAATTGTTTTCATCTTCAAAATAATTTCCTGTTACGATTATCGATGCACCGTTTTCAACTTTTTCTCTTGCCGTTCGTGGATTTCGAATCCCGCCGCCAACAATAACCGGAATGGTACATAGATCACTTACAGCTTTCACCATTTCATTCGGAACAGAATTATCTGCACCGCTTCCTGCTTCTAAATAAATCAATTTCATTCCAAGATATTCTGATGCAAGCGCAGTTGCAGCAGCAATTTCAGGTTTGTTTCTTGGAATTGGTAAACTTCCGCTCATATAAATTGCTGTTGTTGTTGAACCTGATTCAACTAATATGTAAGCAGTTGATATTGCTTCAATTCCGGATTTTTTTATTGATGGCGCTGCAAGAACATGTTTGCCGATCAAGTGCTCTGCATTTCTTCCGCTTACAACAGATAAAAATAAAATCGCATCTGCAAAAGATGAAACTTGTGTAATACTTCCGGGAAAAATTATTGATGGCAAATTAGTGTTGATCTTAACTTTTTCAACAAAGGATTCAAAATCACCATTAACCATTAAACTACCACCGACTAAAAATCCATCAACTCCAGATTTTTCGCAATGTTTTAAAAATCCTGCAAGTTTATTTTCAGGCAGTTTATCAGGATCTAGCAGAACTAAATAAGCAGCTCCCTTTTCCTTAATTGTATTTAACAGATGATTGTAAATCTTCATAAAAATTGATTTATAGCTATTTCAATATAGGAATTTAGGTTTAGAGAAAAAAGATTGGATTTTCAATGATTATTCAGATTCTTTAAATAATGGATTCCAACGATTGTTTTGGCATCAGTTATTTCACCATTAGAAATCATTTTTTCAATTTCACTAATTGAAAATTCAAGGATTTCCATTCCATGTTCACCTTCTTCACGGTTATGATTTCCAGGATTTAATCCTTTGGCAGAGTAAATGTGAAGTATTTCTGTGCAGTAGCCAGGTGCGGTATAAATCTCGCCAATTTTCTTTATTTCTTTTGCCTTATATCCTGTTTCTTCTTCAAGCTCACGAGTTGCACAAACCAATGGATCTTCTCCTTTATCAAGTTTTCCTGCTGGAAGTTCAATCAAAGTTTTTTGAAGTGGATATCTGAATTGCTTAACTAAAATTATTTTTCCATCATCTTTAATAGGAACAACAACTGCTCCGCCGGGATGAATTGCAATTTCTCTTATTCCTTTATTGCCGCTTTCGTATTCAATTTCATCAACCTGATGATCAAATACTTTTCCTTTAAAACGAATTTCTGATTTGAGGAGTTTGTATTTCATAAAGCTAAGAATGACTTTCTGTCATTCCGCATTTGATGCGGAATCTAAAAATGATTTAAGGATGGATGCCGGATCAAGTCCGGCAAGACAAAATGAAAAATTACTTTCTATATCTATCATCATAATATGG
This sequence comes from uncultured Ignavibacteriaceae bacterium, assembly GCA_963698205.1. Lineage (GTDB taxonomy): Bacteria > Bacteroidota > Ignavibacteria > Ignavibacteriales > Ignavibacteriaceae > IGN3. Next base: position 84,962 of record CAVOPZ010000011.1, read on the forward strand.
AATCAGCTCACTGCCAAGATATTTAATGAGTGCGGTTATTACACCAAGATCATCAAGATATCCGATTAATGGGGCTATATCCGGAATTGTATCAATCGGTGAGATAAAATAAATCAATCCCATCACCACAATTGCTTTACGGTGCCAGCTAACGTAAGAATCCTTCATATAATTGTAGAGAGCTATTACATCCTTTGCAAATGAAATCTTCTTACCAACTCGCTGAACTTTACTCCATAAATTTTCTTCAACGTAAGTAGTTCTTTCGCTATAGCCGTCTTCAATTTCTTTTTCAGTTCTTCCGCCTGTCCTAAATGCCCCGAGATCATTTAAGTTTTCAAAAATTTCGTCATCGGGAGTTACTATTTCTAAATCTCTTTCTTTCATTATCTCTCCTATTTTTGATGCGATTTAAACCAATCTAACACTGTATTCCACCACAACTTTGCATTTTGCGGTTTAGAAACAAAATGAGTTTCATCAGGAAAATACAGGAACTTACTTTCAACTCCCAATCTTTGCAGAGTTGTAAATGCTTGAAATGCCTGTTCTTCAGATAATCTAAAATCAAACGCACTATGTACAATTAACATTGGGGTTTTAAAATTCTTTGCGTATTGATGCGGCGACCATTTTACATAAGCCTCGCGATTTTCCCACGGAGTTCCATTTACATCCCATTCGGGAAACCAGAGTTCTTCTGTTGTTCCCCACATACTTTCAAGATTAAAAGTTCCGTTATGACAAAACAAAGCACTAAATCTATCCGTGTGTCCTTCGATCCAGTTAATCATATATCCGCCGTAAGATGCACCTGACGCAAAAGTATTTTTAGGATCGATGTATGAGAAATTCTTCAAAGCATAATCGTAAGAATTCATTAAATCAGTATAAACTTTTCCTCCCCAATCACCGGATATTTCATCTGTGAACTTTTGTCCGTATCCAGTTGAGCCTCGTGGATTCGGTGCAACAACAACATAGCCCGCACCGGCAAACATTTGCAGATTCCATCTGTAATGAAAATTATCTTCCCATGCTCCTTGCGGTCCGCCATGGATTAAAAACATCATAGGGTATTTTTTACTAGGATCGAAGAACGGCGGTTTTACCAAAATTGATTGTACTTTATCACCATCAGCGCCTTCACACCAGAATGTTTCAACAGGATTCATTTCAAGTTTTGCAAGTATTTCATCATTTGTAAAAGTTATTCTCTTTAAAGTGTTTTTGCCATCTGTGCTCTGTGAAAAGATTTCGCTTGGAAGATCTGATCTTTGTTTTAAGAAGTAAAGAGTTTTGCCGTCTTTAGAAATTTGAATTCCTGTGTTGTAATTATCCTTATGGAAAAGATCTATTTCATCGTTATTAACATCAAGCTTATAGATCAAGTTATTAATTTCATTTCCGGCAGTAAAGTAAATTGTTTTTGAATCCGGAGAGTAAATAAATTCATCAACAGAAAACTTAAAATCTTCTGTAAGATTTTTCATCTCTCCAGTTTTACGATTAAACAAAATCAAATCTTTTTTATCCGCTTCAAATCCGGCACGCTTCATTGATGTCCAGGCTAACCAATTCATATCCGGTGAATAAACAGGCTGGCAATCAACGCCTTTGCTTGTTGAAATTAGCTTTGGAGTTTTTGGTGAAGTTAAGCTAAGAAGATAAATCTCAATATTGGTGCTTGTTGCTTTTGTAAATTCAGGGTTTTGTGAATATGCAATTTCACTTCCATCATAAGAAAAATTAAAATCATTTGCTGAACCTAATGCAAGCGGAGGAACATCTTCTTTATTGCCTTCATTCAAATCAGTAAACTCACCGGTTGCAACATCAAGCAAAAATAAATGACTGCGTTTGTGCCCTCGCCAATCATTCCAGTGACGATACATTAACTCGGTGAAAATCTGCGCCTTAACTTTACTTTCTTCAAAAGCTTTATCTTTTTGTTCATTGCAATCTTGAGTCGTGCACTCCGGATAAACTGAAGATGTGAACAACATTTTCTTGCCGTCTTTAGACCATTCAAAATCCGAAGCACCTGTATAAATATCTGTTAACTGTTTTTCATTTGAACCATCAAGATTGCATTGCCATATCTGACCACCACGTGTAAATGCAATTGATTTTCCATCTGGAGAAAACTTTGGTTCGCCTTCATTCTTCTCTGAATTTTTTAAGACTCTTAAATTTTTTTCGTCAGCATCAATCAAATAAATATCTGTATTGCCTTTGTTTGCTTCAAATGTATAGCTGGTTAAAGTATAAGCAATAGTTTTTCCATCCGGGGAAACTGAATAAGAACCAATACGTTTCATTGCCCATAGATCATCAACAGTAATAGCTCTTTTTGTTTGAGGAAAAATGAAGATTGTAATTAAAAGTGAGAGTAGAAAATATTTATTTGCGCTTCTAAACATTTTTGTGTTCCGATGTGTTCTAATTGTTAAGCCAAAAATAAAGCACTTGGCCGATAAAGACAAAGTAAAGATTGATACAGAACAACAAATTCAATCTTATAATCATTATAAGTAACTTTGTTACAAACATTTTACAAAATGAAAAAAGAAACTCAACAAATATTCTTACCCGGCGGATTTAAGCAATTCAGGATTCTCAAAACAAAGTACGTTCTAAACGATAGAAATGTTTTAATTATTGGCTCTGGAAGTGAAAGGATTGCTGAAAAAATGATTGAATCCGGTGCAAGTTTAGTAACACTGATTGTAAATGATTATGATTCTTTAATTAACGCAAGATTAAACCTAATTAAAGACAGTAAAGTTATAGTTAAGATGATGGATTTTGATAATACAGATTTTGATGCAGAAGAATTTGATCTTGTTTATGCGCAGGCTTCAATTTCCTTATTGAACAGAAATAAAATTGTAAAAGAGATAAAACGAATTCTAAAACCTGAAGCAACTTTATGTGTTGGAGAGATTACGGCGCTGATAAGTGATTTCCCTCCATTTGTAAGAAATATTTTTGATACTTCTGATATTTTAGCTTTAGTAAGTGACGAATGCGGAACTTATTACACAGAAAGAAATTTTTCTGTTTTATATCAAGAAGATTTATCATCGTCATTAAAAAGTTTTTATGAACACACTGCTGAAAAATTAGCCGATAAAATCTATACGCTATCGGATAAAGAGAAAAGTTATTACAAAAAATTATTAAGCAAGATTAGTCACGAATCCAATGCCTACTTAAAACTTGGTGCGGATAGATATATTGGATTTAAGATGCTGATATTAAAGAAAACCAACTAGCACTGTCATTCCCGACGAAAGTCGGGAAATCCATAAAGTACAAACATTTAGATTCCCGCACTTCGCGGGAATGACAACAGGAAATCACAGAAAGAAAGATGAATATTAAAAAAGGCGACGTAGCAGAATTTCAAATCGAGAAGTATGCATTTGAAGGAAAAGGAATTGCAAAAGTTTCTAAAAATGAACTGCTTGGATTAAACGAAGAAAACGGCGGAGAAAAGAATTATGTTGTATTTGTTGTTGGTTCTTATCCCGGCGATGTAGTAAGCGCTCGGTTGTTAAAAATTAAAAACTCTTATGCCGAAGCCTTGGTTATGGATATACTTACTCCATCCATCGAAAGAGTAACGGCAAAATGTAAATTCTTTGGTACCTGCGGTGGCTGCAAACAGCAGGATCTGGATTATGATGCTCAGGTAAAATACAAACAGCAGCAGGTTGAAGAAATATTTAACAAGTTAGGCGGATTTTCTGATTTTGAAATTGAACCGATTATTTCTGCACAAAATGTTTTTCATTATCGCAATAAAATGGAATTTTCTTTTAGTGAAAAACGCTGGCTGACGAAAGAAGAAATTTCTAAAGAAGGAATTCTTGATAAAGATTTTTCACTCGGACTTCACATTCCCAAAATTTATGATAAGGTTCTTGATGTTGATGAATGTTTTCTTCAATCAGAATCCAGCAATAAGATTTTGAATTTTACTCGTGATTTTTTTAAGAAGAGAAACACGTCAATCTATTCAACAAAAACCCACGTGGGATATTTGCGTAATCTTGTAATCAAGCAAGCTTCTCTAACCGATGATTTAATGGTTAATCTTGTTACATCTGAAGAAAACGATGAATTAGTTAATGAATATTGTGATGAGTTAAGAAAAGAAATTCCGCAAGTAACTACGGTTATAAATAACATAAACAAAAAATTTGCGGCTGTTGCCGTTGGTGATTACGAAAAAGTTATTTACGGTTCCGGTTTTATTTATGATGAGATAGGAAAGCACAAATTCCGCATAAGTGCTAACTCGTTTTTCCAGACAAATACTTTGCAGGCAGAAAAGCTATATCAAACTGCGTTGGATTTTGCTGAGTTAAAAGGGAATGAAATTGTTTACGATTTGTATTCCGGTGCGGGAACGATAACAATCTTTATTTCTGATAAAGCAAAAAAAGTTTATGCTTTTGAAGCTGTGGAATCAGCAATTGCGGATGCAAAAGTAAATGCTGATTTAAACAATATTTTAAATGTTAAATTTTTTACATGCAGATCTTTACAAATCTTTTCTTCCGATAGTTGATAAATACAATATCCCAAAACCTGATGTAATGATAATTGATCCGCCAAGAAGCGGAATGCACCCAACCACAGTTGATGATGTAATAAAACTTTCTCCAGATAAAATTGTTTATGTTAGCTGTAATCCCGCAACACAAGTGAGAGATATTAAATTAATGGTTGAAGCTGGTTATAAATTGATTAAGATAAGACCCGTTGATATGTTTCCGCATACTTTTCATATTGAGAATGTGGCGTTGTTAGTTAAAAATTAACTAGAATAAGAGCCACTGTAGATAGAATATATGGTAATCCCCTCTACAGATTAAATTTTCATTAATTTCTATTCGCATAGTCTTTCTTTTTGATGGACTACACGATGTAGAAATAAGAAAATTCCTTAAATTGTAATAATTAATCGAGTTGTGTGCAAACCCCAAAAACTACTGTGCAGACATTAACAATCAGACAAAAACAGAAACGCCAACACAACGAAACTGATAGCATGTTGAAAACTATCAAGGACAAGATTTGTCCTTAATTAAAAACTTACTTACTTTTGTATAACAATTTTCCTTAATATATGAGTAAGAATAAAGTTGCAACATTTGGTGAACAAGTCCGAACATTAAGAGAAAGTGCACAACTTTCATTAAGAGAGGTTGCTGAAGAAATTGGCATTGACACTTCATTGCTTGGCAAAATTGAGCGAAGTGACCGACAGCCAACCAAAGAACAAATCAAACTTGTTGCAAAGTATTTTAATATTGACGAAAAGGATTTACGGAAAGAATATTTAAGTGATCAAATTGCTTATAGAATATTAGAAGAAGAAGCAGATCTTGAACACATTAAAAGTTGCCGAAAAAAAAGTCGCAATATTTAAAAGCCAACAGAACAAAATAATGAGTTCAATTACAATTGATATAAAAAGACATCCAATTCCTTTCAGATATCCGGGCGGAAAATTTTATGCGCTGGGACTTTTAGCTCCATTTTGGCAAATTGAACACGATGAATTTCGTGAACCTTTTCTTGGAGGTGGCAGTGTGTTTTTTACAAAGCCAAAATCAAATAGAATATTTTGAAACGACATAGATTTGGAATTGATTACTACTTATAAAATCTTACAAGACCCCATAAAAAGAAAAATACTCCTCAACAAACTTGAAAAAGAAATTGCAAGCAAAGAAAGATGGAGGGAGATTTTTGAGTTCAAACCGAAAAATGAAATTGATGTTGCATACAAATATTTTTATTTGAACAGAACTTCATTTAGCGGAAAACTTTCTTCGCCTGCTTGGGGTTACAGAGAGAAAAGAAGTTTACCCCCACACCGCTGGCATGAAAGAATTAACCCTTGTGGAGAAAACTTGAAGGTGCGAAAATCAAAAGCATCGACTTTGAAAAAATAATTGATTTACCACAAAAAGAGAAAACAACATTAATGTTTATTGACCCGCCTTACTTCAGTCCGCCAAAGAAAAAACATTACAGAAATGGTTTTAACTATGAAGACCATCTGCGATTGATGGAAGCATTGAAGAGGACTAAGTACAAATTCTTTTTAACATATGATGACATTCCAGAAATCCGAGAAATGTATAAATGGGCAAACATCAATGAAGTAAAGTTTTTTTACAGGGTTGATAATTCACAAGAATTTAATGGTTTAGAAGAATTGGTTTAGAATTAATTGTCACCAATTACGACATTCAAAAACAACTTGAAATATTCAAAGATGAACACAGCTTCTAGTATGATTACTGGAACTTTCCGAAGAAAATATTTTTATAGTTAAGAACTACAAAAAACCATCCGACTTTGTTAAGTCACCACTTAGATACCCAGGAGGGAAATATTATGCACTTAAGCATATAATGCCGTTTATTGATTGTGTTCCGCATGATGAATTCAGAGAACCTTTTGTTGGCGGCGGAAGTGTGTTCTTTGGAAAAAAGAAAACAAAATTTAATTGGATAAATGACTTGGAAAAAGATCTTGTTGATGTCTACAAAGCATTTTCTGATTCAAATATGGTAGGCTAGAATTCGGCAATTTGTTAAGCAGTGAAATTGCAACACCAGAAAGACATTTGGAGATAAAAAATCTTTCTCCACAAAATTTTATTGAAAAGGCATTTAAAACTTTTTACCTGAATAGAACTTCATATAGTGGCATTATTAATAAACCGGCATGGGGATATAAAGATGGAAAAAGTTCCCCTCCGCAAAATTGGCATAGTTTCAATTCGTCAAGCTTCAACGAAATTGAAATGATGTAAAAATCACTTCTTATGATTTTGAAGAAGTAATACAAGTGCAAACCCAAAAGGGAAAACTGTTTTGATGTATTTAGACCCACCATATTATCATGCCGACCAAAAAAGAGCATACACTAAATCATTTGAAGAAAAAGACCATAGAAGATTAGCTAAGGCATTAAGCAAAACTGGTTTCCTTTTTTGTTTGTCTTATGATGATTGCGAAGAAGTGAAGAGAGTTGTATTCATGGGCTATACGTCTATGAAAAGCAATGGCTTTACAACACAGCAAATAAAAAAGGCGAGAGCAGAGACATAGGAAATGAATTGGTGATTACAAATTATGAAGTAAGGTCTCGCTGACCTTTTCTTATAAATACCTTTTGAAATATCTTTTGTAATCTTATACTTTTCAATGTCAAGGACACTGAAACTCGAAGGGATTGCAGATCTGTTTTTTAATGTATGATGGACTTGCAGCTCACCAGTTGGAACACAATAATATTTCCAATACAAACCTTTATCAATTCCGATTTCTTTATCAAACATTTTCACAAGGGGTGGGTCAACGCACAAAATCAAAAACATCATATTCGGATTTCAAATATATCTGCTTTGTGACAGGATGGTTATTCACTCTACCTCTTGTCAAGTGTTAAGTAGCAATTACAGAATGCTTTCCTTTAAAGAAACAATTGTTTTAGAAACTACCATTTCAATGGATAAAAATCATAGTCACCGGATTTTCGTTTCAAAGGAAAATCATTTTTATCACCTCTTGACTTTCTAACTGTAATTGGTTTTATCAAATCTATTTTGCTCTTAGCAAATAAATTGTTGATTGCAACTTCACGAGCCCAACCGCGAATAGCCATATCCCAAATTCGAAAATTGTTTTGAAACAAAATGGTATCAAGAATAATATTTGTTTTCAGATTCAGACGAGTAGCGGACTTTGGAAGCAACTCTTTTTTTAAGTCAACAGGAAAATACAAACTTGAAGTAAGCTCAATTTTATTAAATCCCAATCCTTTTAAAGTTATTTAAGCCCCTTATGTTTTTTCCATTCAACAATGAACGGACTTAAAATATGATTCTTTAGATTTGGGATGTCTTGGCAATTCATCTTCGTTAAGAAAATTATCTTCAAAGGTTCATAGGAAATCAACCATCTAAATAACTCAAAATATTCACATTGTGGTGATAATCATTGACTCTCTTCTCTGACTTTGCACCATGAGTTTTATGCGTTTTGTATTGGACGATTTTATCAGTGGTTCCAGCACTGTAAGGCGTTTTTAATTGTAACTTTACTCCACTGACAATTAAATCAACATTACCATCACCGCCAACATCTGTAACATCAAAACCTGCTGATTTGACTAAGTATTCAAAAACAATTTCAAACGCATGGCCTTTAATTGTTCTGAAAACCGGATAATTATCTGCGATGATACTATCAAGTTCATCAGCTCTTAGTTGCAAAGCAGTAAGCAAGGCTTCTAGATTTATTTTTTCGGAAATTCTCCGTGTTGATTCAACATGAGTAAACCTTTCTTAGTGCAGCTAAATGATTTCTCCTATCCTGCCAGTTCCAAGAAAATCATTAATTTTATCAAACAAGTCTTTAATGGAAATTTTAAGTGCTTTGGCTAGTTTTTCAAGCACAGTTATAGAAACGTTTCTTTCTCCTTTCTCTATGCTAGGAATATAAGTTCTGTCAAGTTCAGCCAAATTTGCAAGTGCCTCTTGGGATAGATCTCTATCTAAGCGAAGTTTTTTCAACTTCTTGCCAATCTTTTTCTTTATATCCATGTCGTAAATGTGAATATATGTTGACACCTATACAACGGACAACTGTCTACATAATAAAAATAAAACAATCTCACATTTGCAAGCACGAGAGCAGTTTTTTTAGTAAAAGAAAACTATTTATGCTGCAAAAGCTTGCAAATTTTCATTCAAATAGAAAGAAATTTTCAAAAAAGGCCCTCACTCAAGACAAAGAAGACAAACAAAAATCGTTAGACTCCACTACAGACACGTGAGAGAAAGCACTGCCCATAGCAGGGGGTTTAAGAAATGAAAGGTTTCGAGGTTATATCAAACACGTTCGTCTAATGGACTTTTGTGGTGGCTTGATAATTTTGTGCTTCTAAGTCTGCTGCTTCGCCAATCGGCCTACCATTAGTATTTTAATATCAGCACAAACTCACCTTTAAGATTTTCTCTTTCAACAGCACTCAAAATATTTTGTGCATTGCCACGGTAAAATTTTTCTTTTTCTTTTGTTAACTCAAATGCAAGCACACAAGGAATGTTTGGACCAAGAAGTTTTACAATATCTTCCAGCAAAGTTTTTAGTCTGTATGGAGTATCCATCAAAACAATTGTTTCTCTTCGCTTTCTTAAATCAAGTAATTGTTTTCTTCTTATATCTTTCTTTGGTGAAAGCCAGCCGTAGTAATAGAACTTTTCAAAATCCAATCCGCTTCCAACCAAAGCTGTAAGCAAAGAACTTGCACCGGGAACAGGAATAACATCAATCCTGTTTTGCAATGCAAGATCAACAAGTAAATGTCCGGGATCAGAAAAAAGCGGTGTTCCGCAATCGGAAATGAGTGCGGCAGATTTTCCTTCAAGTAGTTTTAGGATTAACTCATTAGCACTTTCACTTTCGTTATGCTCGTTAAGCGGAAAAAGTTCTTTCTCTATCTTGTAATGAGATAATAATCTTCGTGCTTCTTTTAGTTCTTCGCAGATAATAAAATCACATTCTTTTAATATTTTTAAAGCTCTAAGAGTTATATCTTCATAATTTCCGATTGGTGTAGAAACGATGTATAGTTTGGGTTTATTCATAAAACTTATTTAGTTCACCCTTCGACGGAGTTTATCCCGATTTTTATCGGGGCTCAGGGTGACAGTTAATCCTTTTGTCATACTGAGCGAAGTCGAAGTATGACACTTGTAAAAACACTTAATAATTTGTTTGAAAACTCTGGTTATTTGTGCTTAAATTTAAGCATAAATTTTATAATTAAATTCAGGCTTATGAAGCAACTATATATTACTTCATCACAAATTTTCTCACCACGAAAAAATTAAATCAATCCAATACAAAACTTACAGGTTATAATATATGAAGACACGATTTCTTTCACTCATTTTATTCCTGCTTACAATATCAATCGTTGCGCAGGAAAATGATCAGACTTTCTTATCATTAAAAGATACCGGCGTAGAAGAGTTTATTAAACTTCATCCCGAGTATGATGGTAGAGGAACAATTATTTTAGTGCTTGATACGGGCGTTGATATGGGAATTGACGGATTAACTAAAACATCAACCGGAGAAGTAAAAGTTATTGACGCGCAGGATTTTACCGGACAGGGCGATATGCCTCTTGTTGAAGCAAATTTAACAAGCAAAGATGGTAAAGATGTTTTTGAAAATGAAGGAAAAGGTTTTTCAGTTTTTGCAGATAAAAATAAAATGCCAAAAAGTGCAGATGGCAATTATTGGATGAGTGTTTTGAATGAAACTCATTTAATGAATTCAGGTTCAGGCGCACAGGACTTGAATGGCAACGGCGTTAAAGATGATAAATACTTTATGGTAACTTATAAAACAACCGATGGCTACTGGGTTGTTTACTTTGATACAGATGGCAATGGTGATCTTTCTGACGAAAAGCCTCTGCGTAACTACAAAGAAAATTTTGATGCATTTACAATTCAAAATCAAAAAGGATTGGCGCCGATTACTCTGGCCTTAAATATTTTTCCAGAAGAAAAGTTAATTTCACTTTACTTTGATGATGGTTTTCACGGAACACATTGCGCCGGTATTGCTGCAGGATTTAATATTGGCGATGTTGGTATAAATGGTGTGGCACCAGGAGCAAAAGTTATCGGACTGAAACTCGGAAACAATAATTATCCCGGCGGTGCAACAGTAACAGAAAGTATGAAGAAAGCTTACCTGTATGCTGATAAAATTTCAAAAGAGATGAAAGTCCCGTGTATAGTTAGTATGAGTTTTGGTGTTGGAAGTGAAATCGAAGCTCGTTCTGAAATGGAAAAATTTCTTGCAGATTTATTAAGCAAAAATCCTTACTTATATGTAAGCACAAGTAATGGTAACAACGGACCCGGAATTTCATCAGCGGGATTGCCCTCATCTAGCAGTTTTGTTTTTTCATCCGGCGCAGTTTTAACACAGGAAATTGCTCGCGATAATTATGGAAACTTACTTCCTTACAATATACTTTTACATTTTAGCTCACGTGGCGGAGAAGTAAGCAAGCCGGATGTGATTTCTCCGGGTGCGGCAACTTCAACAGTTCCTAACTTTACTGGCGGAGATAAATTCTGGGGCACAAGCATGGCGTGTCCTTACACTTCCGGGGTTATGGCATTATTACTTAGTGCTGCTGAAAAAGAATTTCCCGGAGTTAAAATTCCTTCACAACTTCTCTTCAAAGTAATAAGAGAAGGCGCAGTTAAAATAGATGAATACACAGCAGTTGATCAGGGTGCGGGTTACATAAATGTTTTAAATTCGTATGAGATTCTAAAAAAATATTTAAAGAATAATGAGATTTCAAAGTTTGAGACTTACACGGTTTCATCATTCGCGCCAAATCAACCGGATAACAAATCCAGAAATCTTTATATCCGTGATGGTTCTTATTTGACTGGTGATGAAGTATTTTCCTATACTGTTAAAAGAGATAACTTATTAAGTCGGATAAGTTTTACAGAGTTTATAATTTAAAATGTGATACTGACTGGCTGACTCTCGTTCAGAAAAAAACTTATATAAGAAATAATCAAACTGCTACTGTTAACGTTAAGATTGATAAATCAAAAGTTAAAGAACCAGGAATGTACACGGCTAAAATTACAGCTTATCGCGATGATGCAAGCAAAACTCCAGAGTTTGATATGATTGCAACAGTTGTAATTCCTTATGAAATAAATTTATCAAACAATTATAGGATGAACTGGAAAGATCAAACAATAAACCAGGGGATGATAAAAAGATACTTTGTAAAAGTTCCTGCCGGACAAAACAGTATGAAAATCACCTTAAGCAGAGATGCTTCATCCAACAAATATTCTCGCTGTAGATATTTTTTATCAAACAATGATGGAGTTCAGATTGATGGATCAAATGTTTTATATTCTGTAAATAAAGATGAAAAAATTCAAAATTATTATTACGATCTTGAGCCGGGAATTTATGAAATCGATATTGATGGATTTTTCTTAGCTTCGGATCCATCAACTTATAATCTTAGTGTTGAGTTTCTTTCATTGCAAGTCATAGATGCAAAAGAAGTTTCTTCAAATGATAAGCGAATTGAAATAATCAATTATTTTAATGAAACAAAGATATACAACATCAGTTCAGAAATGCTGGGCTATCAACGCAATTACAATTTAATGGTTGATGGCAACGATACCTATAAAATGCCTTTTGCTATTTCAAAAGGTGAAGGATCAAAAGAATTTAGATTCTCTTTAACAAAAGAAGATTTTAGTAAGATCACTGATTTTGCTTATCAAATATTGGATGAGAATGGAAAAGCAGTTAATAAAGATGGTTTATCATATCGCACTGGAAGCATAGTTGCTGAATTTTCTGGCGATAAAGACACAGCAAAATATGTTTTAGAAATTATTCCGGCTTTTGTTAGCAAAGAATTAAATGCAAATTTATCTGTTAATGAAATAACCTACTTTGATTCTCCGGTTTCTGTTGATGTTAAAAATGCTGGGAAAACCTCATTATCACTTTATCCAAATAATATTAAGTATCTTGATTTCAATTACTCAAAACCAGAAATCGCGATTCCTGTTGACGCCGATATATATGGCAAAGTATATTTCAAATCTCCATCAACAGAGAAAAAAGAATATGAACTTCCAATTAATTTTAAATTCTAATAAAGGAATATAATATGAGCGAACATCACGAAGGACAAGTTAAAGGACTTCCCGAAAATGCTTATACGGAACTTAAGCCCGGCGAAGAATACAAACCACTGATGCCTGCAAATTCTAATCCGCAGGAAATAACTGTTTACTCTGTAACAATGGGATTGCTGATGGCGGTACTTTTTTCTGCCGCAGCAGCTTATCTCGGATTAAAAATCGGGCAGGTGTTCGAAGCTGCAATTCCGATTGCAATTATTGCAGTTGGTGTTTCAACTTTGCTAAAGATTAAAGGTTCGCTCGGACAAAATGTGATTATCCAATCTATCGGACAAAACTCCGGTTTGATTGTCGCTGGAGCCATCTTCACAATTCCGGCACTTTACATTCTAAATCTTCAGGTACAATTCTATCAGTTATTTTTAGCATCTGCTTTCGGTGGTGTATTGGGAATGTTATTTCTTATTCCTTTTAGAAAATATTTTGTTGCAGAGATGCATGGCAAGTTTCCTTTTCCTGAAGCAACTGCAACAACAGAAATATTGGTCGCGGGTGAAAAGGGCGGCAAGCAGGCTTTAGTGCTTGTTGTCAGTGGATTGATAGGCGGTTTTTATGATTTCATCATCGCAACTTTTGGATGGTGGAGCGAAACTTTTACAACAAGGGTTGCTGGATTTGGTGAATTGCTTGCAGATAAATTCAAACTTGTTTTCAGATTGAATGTTGGAGCGGCAGTAATGGGATTAGGATACATTGTTGGATTAAAGTATTCAGCTATCATTGCTGCCGGATCTTTTGTTTCATGGTATCTTCTTGTCCCTGTTATTTCGTACATCGGCGGCGGATTAACTGAGACATTTGGAACGGGTGCAACAAAAATAATTTCTGCTATGAGCGCTGAAGAAATTTTCAGGCAATACGTTCGTCACGTTGGTATTGGCGGAATAGCTATGGCTGGAATTATTGGGATAATTCGTTCATCAAAGATAATCCGTGATGCTCTTACCCTTGCAGTTAAAGAAATTTTTGGCAAGAAATCCTTAGACAACACTACAGTTAGAACACAATTAGACATTTCAATGAAAATTATTGTTGGCGGTTTAATTATCACCGCAATATTACTTTTTGTTTTTTTCCAATTCGGTGTTGTTCATAATCTTGGCTGGGCTTTAGCCGGATTATTAATTGTACTCATCATTTCATTCCTGTTTACAACCGTTGCTGCAAATGCAATCGCAATTGTAGGAACAAATCCTGTAAGCGGAATGACTTTGATGACATTAATTCTTTCATCAATAGTTCTTACGTCTGTTGGATTGAAAGGTGAATCAGGAATGATTGCCGCTTTAATAATCGGCGGTGTTGTTTGTACTGCACTTTCAATGGCTGGCGGATTTATTACAGATCTTAAAATTGGTTACTGGCTCGGATCGACTCCACGCAAACAGGAACAATGGAAATTTTTAGGTGTGCTTGTTTCAGCGCTAACTGTTGGATTTGTAATTATGATTCTAAATGAAACTTATGGATTTGTCGGTGAAGGATCTTTAGTTGCACCACAAGCAAACGCAATGGCAGCAGTTATTCAGCCTTTAATGGATCAGCAGCCGGCACCATGGATACTTTATATTGTTGGAGCAATTCTCGCATTAGTTTTAACAATGATAAAAGTTCCTGCACTCGCATTCGCACTTGGAATGTATATTCCGCTTGAACTTAACACTCCTTTGCTAGTTGGTGGATTGATTGCACATTACGTTTCAACGAGAAGCAAAGATGAAAAAGTAAATACTGCAAGAAGAGAACGCGGAACATTAATTGCGTCCGGATTTATTGCCGGTGGTGCTTTGATGGGTGTTATTAGTGCAATCTTAAGATGGCAAGGATTTAACTGGGTTAATCCTGAATGGGCGGAATCTCACTCAGCAGAATTATTAGCACTAATTATGTTTGCGGTACTTTGTGCTTATATGATTTGGGATTCGTTGAAAGGGAAACCGGATATAGATTCAGGACCAACTTATCCTGATGGAGATAGTAAAATATAAGTTATTGCAGAGACGCATCGTTGATGCGTCTCTTTTTTACCGCTGAAGCAGTAATAATCAAAGGGTTTTTTCAAAATCTTAAATTCTTAACACTGATCAACAATTTTTACTGCTATAACAAGATTTTTCTTGACATTTAGCCGCACCTAAAGTAATTTTCAATCGAAACAAATTTAATTACTGTTATAACGGTATAAAATGACATCTAAACAAATAAGGAAAGCTGTAATCTTTCATCGAAAGAAAAGTAAACTTACTCAAAAGCAGTTAGCTGATTTAGCTGGAGTTGGTAAAACAGTCGTCTTTGATATTGAAAAAGGTAAAGAAACTGTTCAGCTAAACTCGTTACTAAAAGTACTTTCTGTTTTAAATATCAAACTTGAAATGAAAAGTTCTTTAATGCAATTGATGGAGACTGAAAATGAAGAAAGCTAAAGTTTTTAATTTTGGAATCTACGCTGGAGATTTGATTGAATTAGAAAAAAGTAAAAAGTATCAATTCAAATACACAGCTGATTACGCTGGCTCTCCGGTTTCTTTAACATTGCCATTAAAACAGAGAGAATTTTCTTTTGATGAGTTTCCCCCTTTCTTTGAAGGTTTGTTGCCTGAAGGAATTCAACTTGATGCATTGTTGCGACAAACAAAAATAGATCGAAATGATTTTTTTTCTATTCTGTTGATAACTGGTAAAGATTTAGTTGGCTCGGTTACGCTGGAGAAAGTTGAATGAATATTTGCCCAATAACATACCAACCTTGCGGTGATAAAAAATACTCCGACAAAGGATTAAAACTTCTTTCACGAAACTTAACTCAATTAAAAGATTTACCTTTAACTCAAGAAGAACAATTAAGAGAAGCTGCGATCAGGGCTGATAAAATGTCAATTCAAGGTGTGCAGCCAAAACTAAGCGCAAGACTTAATGTTAAAGATGAAGTGTTTGACATTGTTGATAGAGGTGGAGAATATATTTTAAAACCACAAAATAATTTTTATCCAGAATTACCAGAAAATGAATCCTTAACTATGAAGCTTGCTGAGTTAATTGGTATTGAAGTCCCGCTTAGCGGGATGATCTATTCTTCTGATGGAAAATTTACTTACTTCATTAAAAGATTTGATAGATACGGAAGAAATAAAAAGCTATCTGTTGAAGACTTTGCACAACTCGCTGGAAAAAGCAGAGAGACAAAATATGATTACAGTATGGAAAAAGTTATTACTCTTATTGATACCTTTTGCACATTCCCGACAATTGAAAAAGTAAAGTTGTTCCGATTAACAATCTTTAATTTTCTTGTCGGTAATGAAGATATGCACTTAAAGAATTTCTCATTAATTACTCACGATAATAAAGTAGAACTTTCACCAGCTTATGATTTATTGAATACAACGATAGTTGTTCCAAGAACACAGGAAGAGATTGCTTTACCTATTGCGGGTAAGAAAAGAAATTTAACTGAAAAAGTTTTGATAGATTATTTTGGTAAAGAAAGATTGAAATTAAACGATACAATAATTTCGCAAGTGTTAAATAATATTAATACTGAATGGGACAATTGTGAAAATTTCATAAAGATTAGTTTTCTTTCTGATGATATTAAAGAAAAGTATTTTCAGTTACTAGAAAAGAGAAAATCAACACTTAAATTATAGAGACACATTGCAATGCGTCTCTACTTAAAACAATCACCCTAACAACTCCTTCACTTTATTCATCAGATCACTCAACTCAACATCAAAACGTTCGCCGGTTTTTCTAACTTTTACTTCGCATTTATTTTCTTTTAGTTTCTTTTCGCCAACTACAACCTGAAGCGGCATTCCAAGTAAATCTGCATCATTAAATTTAAATCCTGCTGTTACATCACGATCATCAAAAAGCACTTCAATTCCTTGTTTGTTTAAATCATTATAGATTTTCTCACTTGCATCAATAATTTCCTGCTTCTTCAAATTCAACCCAAGTAAGTGTACTTGAAATGGTGCAAGAGCTTTATCCCAAATAATTCCACCAGCATCATGATTCTGTTCGATATAACAAGCCATTACACGTTCAACACCGATTCCGTAACTCCCCATAATTATCGGATGTTCTTCACCTTTTTCATCTGTAAACAAAGCACCCATAGAATCAGAATACTTTGTACCGAGTTTAAAAATCTGTCCGAGTTCGATCGCAGGAAAAACTTCCAGATGTCCTTCACAGCTTGGACAGCCTTCACTCGATTTTACTGTTCTAAAATCAGCATACTCAACTGTTGGAATGTCACGATTAAAATCAATTCCGCCAATGTGATAATCATTTTTGTTTGCGCCGCTGAACATGTTGTTAGCATATTTCAAACGATTATCTGCAATAATTCTTCCGTTAAATCCAACTGGACCAATCGAACCAGCATCAGCACCGGAAATATCTTTTAATTCTTCTGGATGAGCAGAACGAACATTGCCACCAAGAACTTTTTCTAATTTTGTTTCATTAACTTCATCATTGCCAAGCATTAAAATTAATATCGGTTTATCGTTATGAATATAAATTCTTGATTTAGCACATTGTGTTTCATCGATCTTCAAAAATTCACATAGCTCATCAATCGAATGAACATTTGGTGTTGATATTTCATAAACTGATTTAATTTCCTTTTCTCTTTCAACCCCATCAACTTTTGAAACAGCAACTTCAACATTTGCAGCATAACCACATGATTCGCAATAAGCAACTGTATCTTCACCCGCAGCGGATTTAACCATAAACTCTTCTGAACCAGTTCCGCCCATTGCACCGCTTGATGCGCCGACAACAAAATATTTTAATCCACATCTATCGAATATTTTTCTGTATGCGCTATCATGCAGTCCATAAGATTTATCAAACCTTCCCAGCTCGTATCAAAGCTGTAAGCATCTTTCATTAAAAATTGTCTTCCGCGTATAACTCCGCTTCTTGGTCTTGATTCATTTCTAAATTTAGTTTGAATTTGATACCAGATTTGCGGCATATCCTTATATGATTTTACAACATTACGTGCGTGATAAGTCATAATCTCTTCGTGAGTTGGAGCTAAGATGTACTCCCGGTTTTTTATGTGAAATAATGTATCTCCAAATGCTTCAACCCTTCCTGTTTCTTCCCATATTTCTTTAGGATTAAGTGCAGGTAAATGAAATTCCTGTCCGCCAATTGCATCCATTTCTTCACGAATAATTTCGCTTACTTTTCTCATTACTTTGTAGCCAAGTGGAAGAAAAGAATAAATTCCTGCCGAAAGCATTCTTACCATTCCGGTTCTTAGCATTAATATATGGCTTATAACAACGGCATCGTTTGGAACTTCTTTTAATGTTGGAACGAAATATTTACTTAATCTCATAAATAACTTTTCTAAATAATTTTTGTTTGATGTGAAATTTTTGAGGCTAAAAATACTGATTTGAGCAGGCTTATCAAAGTTGATTACTTCAAGTTTAAATGTACTGAGGTGAACATAAAGTAAAAATAGTTTGGCTAATTTTATTTAAGTTTACAAAACAAATTTTTATCAAATAGAAAATGACCGTAATAATTTAATGAAACATTCCGTTATAGAAATATCAATCTTAAGCTTAATTCCGTTTGTCTTAATGCTTTTATCAATTGCTGTTTTTCCATTGTTCTGGAACCATTTTTGGGAGAAGAATAAAAACAAACTCTATATTGCTGTTGCCCTTAGTATTCCAGTCATCATTTATCTTTTAGCAAATGGATTTTCACATCAACTAATCCATACAATGGTTTTTGATTATGTGCCGTTTTTAATTTTACTCGGTGCATTGTTTACAATCACCGGCGGCATTTTTTTGACTGGGGATATCGAAGCCAAGCCTTCAATCAATACACTGTTTCTTGGAACCGGGGCTGTGCTTGCATCGATTATGGGAACAACTGGCGCAGCAATGTTATTAATCCGTCCGGTTATCCAAACAAATAAGGAACGTACTTTTAAAGTTCATACCATATTATTTTTTATTGGAATTGTGGCAAACTGCGGAGGACTTTTAACTCCGCTTGGTGATCCGCCATTATTTATGATGTACCTGCGAGGTGCACCATTTACATGGTTTTTTAATTTAGCCCCTGAATGGTTTTTAACAAATGCCTTATTATTAATCATATACTATTTTGTGGATGTTTATTTTCACAAAAAAGAACCAGCCTCTGCTCTTATAAGAGATGAAACAAATATTCGTCCAATAAAAATTCAAGGGAAAAGAAATTTTATTTTTCTAATTGGTGTTGTGCTTTCAGTTGCATTTATCAACGAACAATATCTTTCATTCATAAGCATTAATCCTTATTTCAAATTCATCAGAGAAGCGGTAATTGTACTGATGGCTTATTTATCTTTATTGTTTACTCCTAAGCTTTTAAGAACTTCGAACAACTTTACCTGGGGGCCAATTGAAGAAGTTGCATATTTATTTCTGGGAATATTTATAACAATGGTACCTTGCCTTTTATATCTTGAGGCAAATGCAAAACAACTCGGTGTCCAGTCAGTAAGTCAATTTTATTATTACACAGGTTTATTAAGCAGTTTTCTTGATAACACTCCAACTGCTGTAACTTTCCATTCTCTTGCCCTTGGATTAGGAAACACGGTTGGTCCATTGGTGGCGGAAATACCTGAACCACTATTAAAAGCTATTTCAACATCGGCAGTATTTTTTGGTGCAATGACTTACATTGGTAATGGGCCAAACTTTATGGTTAAAGCTGTTGCAGAAGAAAATAACATTAAGATGCCACATTTTTTCAGTTATATGTTTAAGTTTTCTATCATAGTTCTTTTACCAATATTTATTTTAGTTCAATTATTATTTATTTAAAAGAGAAATAAATGTATCCAAAACAATTTCATCCGTGGCACAATGTTAGTCCTGGCAAAGATATTCCTCAAACAGTGAATGGAATTATAGAAATTCCCAAAGGATCAAAGGGGAAATATGAACTTGATAAAGAAAGCGGATTATTAAGATTAGACCGCGTACTCTATTCCTCTGTTCATTACCCGGCTAATTATGGATTCATTCCAAAAACATATTGCGATGATAAAGACCCGTTAGATATTCTTGTAATCTGCTCAATTGACGTCGATCCTCTATGTCTGATTGAATCGAAAGTTATTGGCGTGATGCATATGATTGATGACGATGAGCAGGACGATAAAATAGTTGCTGTAGCTAACAATGATATGGCAGTTAATTACATTAATGATATTTCCGAACTACCACCCCACACAGTCGTAGAGTTACGAAGATTTTTTGAGGACTATAAAAAACTTGAACACAAACAAGTTATTGTTGAGCAGTTTCTCGGTAAAGAAGAAGCTTATAAGATAGTGAATGAGGCTGTTGAGCTTTATGAGAAGATGAAGGATAGCTTAATAAAATAAGAAAAACCCCAAATGAAGATATTTCAAAAGCATATTTTGAGATTAATTATAATCAGCGCAGCAATTTTATTTTTAGTTGCCTGTGATCAAACAACAAAAAATATTGCGAAGACAGAATTAAAAAACCAATCAAAGACAGAAATTGGCGGAATTATTAATCTTCAATATATCGAAAATGATGGGGGAATGCTTAGCCTTGGAAGTAATCTTCCTCAAGAAATTAAATTCCTAATTTTTATTCCCGTTGTTGCGGTTTTTTTAGTAATTCTATTTGTTTACTTGATAAAACATACACAACTCGTTTTTTCAAAACAATTTGCTTTATTATTAATTCTAAGCGGGGGTTTGGGAAACCTATTCGATAGGATATTAAATAGTGGTAAGGTTATAGATTTTATTCAATTAGGATTGTCAGGAATCAGTACTGGGGTTTTTAACATTGCAGATTTTTATATTACGTTGGGATTCGTAATTCTGTCATTAAGCATTTTTAAGAGGCAGAAAGCAGCTATACAGGAATAAGATAATTCTATTTAATATTTTCTATTAAATAGACTTTATCATTTCTTCTTACAATAGAAGGAACTTTTAAAGTTATTTCGTCTCCACGTTTTGCTAAATCATTGTCCGTATCGTTAACACTCATTTTTTCAAGATTGATTTCTAAAACACCAGTTGTTTCTCCCATAATTAAAATGTTATCCCCAATTTTAATTTCACCAGATTCCATTAAAATGTGTGCTATTTCAATTTCCTTGTAATAATTTAGAATTTTACCAACATAAACTTTTTTTGTTGTAGCTTTACTACCTTCAACACCTGAATATTCTTCAGAACTTGGAATACCGAAATAAAATCCAGATGAAAATCCGCGGTTATAAACTTTCTCAAGCTCCGTTAGCAATTCCTTTTTCTTTTCTTTGGTAAGTTTATTCTCGAAGTGCAAATCAATTGCTAGCCGATAAACTGAGACCGCTTTTGCAACATATTCGGGTGCTCGTTTTCTCCCTTCGATTTTAAAGGAATCAATTCCTGCTTCAATTAGTTGATCAATAAATTCAATCGTGCATAAATCTTTTGGCGACATTACATAATCCTCCCCTATAATTAAGGATCGATTTATCGCATTATCATGCACTTCATACTCTCGTCTGCAAGGCTGGATACATTCCCCACGGTTAGCGCTTTTACCAAACAAATGATGACTCATAAAACATCTGCCGCTAATAGCAATACACATTGCGCCATGAATAAATGCTTCTATCTCAAGGTCTGTTTTTGTTCTGATCTTTTTAATCTCATCCAAAGAACATTCACGAGCGAGAACAATTCTTACAGCACCCATTCTTTTATAAACATCAGCAGCAAGTGAATTTGAAATTGAACTTTGTGTAGATATACAAAATGGAAAATTATGTCTCTGGCATAAGTCAGCTACTGCAAGATCTGAACAGATAATTCGGTCAACTTCGTTTTGCTTGGCAACAATTATTATTTCTTCAAGCTCAGATAATTCTTCCTCAAAAACAATTGTGTTTAGTGTAAGATACGATTTTACTTTGTGTACTTTACAGAATGAAACAATTTCGGGAAGTTGTTCGACAGAAAAGTTTGTGGCTTTGGCGCGCATATTAAGTTTGTTTAATCCAAAATATACCGCATTGGCACCGTTACCTACAGCTGCACGCAACATCATCCAATCCCCTGCTGGAGCCATTAACTCTGGTTTGTGTTTTATTGTTATCATAAGATTTAAAGACTAGAACGCGGATAAAGCTGATTCTATCTTTGATAATCAGCCCAATCCGCGTCATTCATTTGCTATTGTGTTACGCCTTTTCTTCCCAAACTTTAGCAACTTCAACAATTGTCTTAACAGCCATTTCCATATCCTGAATAGCAATCCACTCAAGTTGTGAGTGAAAACTATGTTCACCTGCAAAAATATTAGGAGTGGGTAAACCCATAAAAGATAAACGCGAGCCATCAGTACCACCCCGTATAGGATGCATGATTGGTTTTATTCCCAATCTTTCCATTGCTTCAATTGCGTAATCATTAACTTGAGGATGTTTATCCAAAATTTCTTTCATGTTTCTGTACTGTTCAGTTACCTGGAATTCCATTTTTGAACCAGGAAATTGTTCGACAACTTTTTCTGCTAATTTTTTTAAGATATTTTCATAATCTTTTAATTTGGCGGTTTCAAAATCACGGATGATAAATTTTAATGTTGTAAGTTCTTCATTTCCATTAAATGAACCGCAATGAACATAACCTTCTCTGCCATCTGTTGTTTCGGGTGACAATGTGCCTTTTGGAAGATTATCAACAAAATGTGAGGCAACTTTTATTGAATTTATCATGATGTTTTTTGCATAGCCGGGATGAATATTTTTGCCAAAGAACTTTATAACAACTGCATCTGCAGAAAATGTTTCGGTTTCTAATTCACCTCTGCTTGAGCCATCAATTGTATACGCATACTTTGCCCCAAGTTTTTTCAGATTGATTTTTTCTGTTCCTCTTCCAACTTCTTCATCAGGAGTAAAGCAAACTTTAATATCGCCGTGTTTAATTTCAGGATGAGTGATCAAGTAGTTTACTGCATCTATAATTTCTGAAACTCCAGCTTTATTATCTGCGCCAAGTAAAGTTGAACCATCCGTTGTAATAATATCAAATCCAATCATATTTTTTAAATCCGGATTATCATTTACAGTTATGACATATTCACCGTTTTCAAGTTTAATGTCGCCGCCTTGATAATTTTTCCTTATCATTGGTTTAACATCTTTTCCGCTTACTGCCGGAGAAGTATCAACATGTGCAATAAATGCAATCGGGTCAACTTTTTTATTTGTATTGGATGGAAGTGTCGCCATTACATATCCCCATTCATCCATGTGCGCATCGTTTAATCCTATCGATTTTAGTTCTTCTGCAAGAACTTTTGAAAGAGTTTTTTGTTTTTCTGAACTTGGAAACGAAGTTGAGTCCTCATCAGATTGGGTATCGTATTTTACATAATTAAGAAATTTTTCTACACAAATGAACTTGTATTTCGGATCGAACATATTAACCTCTATTAAATTTTAATTAGTGTTCGAAACCTATCGAAATTGAGCTTTAGTATCAAGATTATTTGATCCTCATTATCTCCGGTGAATTTTTTTTAATTAAATATATCAATTTGTCACTTTCTTTACTTTGATTTTACTAATGTCTTGAGAGCGAGTTATAACACATAACTTAGAGAATAATTAAATGACTGAAAAACAAGAACAACGAATATCTATTATCACTGAAAGCGATATCATTTCGCCTGATAAGTTAAAATTTATGGCGTTTAATGGAGAAAATGACATGGTTTACTCAGTTTATAGAAAGATTAAACTTGAAAACCGATATGATTTTTCCGATAAATATATTTTTAGTGAAGTAATAAATGGATCAATAAAAAAAATCAATGCTCTAAAAAATCTTCATAATGAAGATTTAATTGCACATGAATTAATTTTTCTCAAAGAAACACTGGATATGTTTACAGATCACTGTAACAATAGTTCGACATTTCCGAGAGAGTATTACAATTCAATATTATTAGCTGCTGATGAACTTACAAAATTATCTGAGTATGATACAGCCCTTCAGTACCTGAATTATCTTTTAAATCATGGTGTAGATAAATTTCCAGAACTAAGGATGATGACCAACTTTAGAATTGCGTTTATACACAACTCAAATGGTGAACTATTAAAAGCGCAAGAACTTTTTAGCAAGATGATTGAACATCCCTATTTTATAAGTGATAAAAGTAAAATTGCAGATCTTCTTTTTAAACTTAGCCAAACAACTTTAAAGTCCGGAAACATCATTCAGTATAAGAAAATTCTCTTTCTTGGCTTAAGATATTTTTATACAAATGGGGATGATAGAAGAAGATTCTATGACCAGATAAGGTTTACTTACAAAAAATCATTGCTGGTTTTATTTAGTGATGAGATAATGCTTTACAATAAATTCCTTTTTCTTATTCATTGGATTTATTTCAGAAGACCAAATTTTTATAAAATAAAACTCGGGGCAATATCTCGACTAATCGACAAAATTTTCTTAGGGGTTATTTACATTTTAAATTATGCGCGCGGTGGAGAATCAATTCAAACTTTTTCAAAGGTAAACAATAAAACAAATCTGTCGTTGGCTATCGATAATTCAGGTAAGCAGCTAATGAAGCAACCAGATAAATTGAAGAAAATTCTTATTACGCGTGCTATGGGTGGAATTGGTGACCTATTGATGATGACTCCAGCCTTTCATGCTCTCAAGAAAAAACACCCTAAGCGCGAAATTCATCTGGCAATTCCCAAAAGATACTTCCCTGTATTTGAAGGCAACAATGATGTTAAACTGATTAACATCGAAGATGATTTCTTCTCCCACATCACTTACAAAAAATGGTACAACTTTACAGATTGCCCTGCAGCTAGAGTCGAAAGCAGAACTTCGCCAAGAGTTAAAAAAAGCCGAATCAGAATATTTGCTAATTCTGTTGGGATAAGGCATTTCAGATATTTAAAAATGGATAAAACGCCAAGATATTTTATAAATGATGAAGAAACTGTTTTCGTTAATGAGTTCTGGAAAAATATGCAGTTAGAAAATCAATCTGTAATTGGTATCCAACTTCATTCTGATGAAAGCTATAGGGATTTTCCTATGATGGAAGAGTTAGTTCGAAAGATTTCTGAAAGATATAAGGTTTTAGTTTTTGATGGGGAGCCTATAAAAGGTTACAATTTTGAAAACGTAATTAAGATTCAATCAATGCCGCTGCGTAAAGCATTTGCAATAGCCTTTAAATGTGATGCAATAGTAGCGCCAGATTCATCTTTTATACATTTTGCTGCAGTATTCAAGATACCAACTATTGCATTATTCGGACCAATTGATGGAAAGGTAAGAACAAAACACTACCCTAATTGTAATCATATAAACTCAAGAGATTTATTTGGATGCCTGCCTTGCTGGCGTAATGAATCTATTCCTTGTAAGCTTACTGGAATGAGGCAAAGTATTTGTTTAGGAAATATTCCAATAAATAAAATCATAACTGAACTTGAAAGTATTCTAAAGAAAGAAAGAAAATAAAATGAAAAAACTTAGTAAAATTTGTGATGCAGCTGATTGGTTCGATCCTGAATTTAATAATGTTGTGCAATTTGAGCTGCGTGAGCCGGCTAGATTTCATCGCAAGCAATGGGAATTTGCACAAATATTTTTATCCCTGCAGAAACTTGGCTTTTTAAGTGACGAAAAGTTAGGCTTATCACTTGGCGGAGGAAATGAAAGAGTACTTTATTCGTTGGCGAATCATATTAAAAAACTGATTGTAACTGATTTATACGATAATTCAACAACGTGGGATTGCGCAAGGACCAATGATCCGAATGAATATATAAAAGTAAGCAAACCATTCCCTGTTGATGATGAAAAGATAGAGGCGCTGCGAATGGATATGCGGTATCTTGATTTTGAGGATAACACATTTGATTTCTGCTACTCTTCCTGTGCATTTGAACATATCGGAAATTATGAAGATTTTCTTCAACATCTCAATGAAGTGCATAGGGTACTAAAGAATGATGGAGTTTACGTTTTTACGACTGAATTCCAATTTGAAGAAGAAACAATTAAAGATCCAAATAATTATATTTTTTCGAAAAATTATCTTTCTAATCTAATAAGTAAGACTAAGTTAAATCCCGAAGATAATGTTGATGTAAGTTTGAGTGAGCATCAAATAAATAAACCATATCCAACAAATGTAAAAAACCTGGCTTTCTGTGGCAGCAAAAATATCGGTGAATCCTTATTTGATAACTTTCAGCATTTGATTTTACTTAGAGGTAAAGTACCATTTACTTCCGTGTTATTTATTCTTAGAAAGTCTTCGAATAAAAGTGTACAGCCGATCGAGTTTATCGGATTTGACAAAACAAAAAAATATTTAGTTAAAGCAGTTGCAGAATATCAAAATCAATTAAACGAAAAAGAGTTGTGTCTATCCCCTTTTTCAATGCTGCCTGATGGTGTATCAAGATACTTTTTAGATCATTCCGGTTTTTTTAATTCTACTTTAAAGGAAAATGATAGTGATGAGACCATTTTTCATAGCGATTATTTCTGGATAGGAAAAGGAAATCGGAATATTAAGATAGTCCTGAAAGTTGGTGATGCTTCACTAAAAGAAGTTAATACTATTCAATTGAGAATTCATAGATATGAAACTCATAATTCAACGATTGTAGAATGTGTTTATGAAAAAAATGTTACTGTCCGAAAGGAAACTACGATCCAGGAAATAATTTCTCTTGAAATCAATGATGAAAACAACTATGCATTTCTTGCGAAATTAGTTTCCGGCAATTGTGTTTGCTCAGATATTTCAATCAGAATCACCCCTGAAACTCAATTAGCGGAATCTGAACACGAAAAATCAAACGCTAAAATGTTGGAAGGAGTTTTAAGCTGATGTTCACATCAGAAAATTTAGATGCGCGCTCAATGCGATTCACCTGGTTTTATTCAATCAGTCAGTTAAAATTAAAGTACCGATATACCTTTTTAGGATTTTTATGGAATTTTCTTGAACCTGCATTGTACTTGATAATTCTTAGCCTGGTTTTTTCTGTAATAAACAGAATGGATATACGAGACTATGCGGTTTTTCTTTTCAGTGCTTTAGTTCCCTGGCGATATTTTGAAAAGGTTGTAGCTACAATGACTGATTCAATTGTTCAAGGTGAATGGTTACATAAGAAAATGTATGTCTCACAATTTGCATTTCCATTAAACAGGTGGTTAACTGCCAGTTTCGAGTTTCTCTTTAGCATTATCGTTGCCTTCTTAATTTTTGCTGTTCTCAAAACAAATTGGACAATACATTTACTTGTTCTTCCGTTGGCAATAATACCTTGGGCACTATTCGGAATGGGTGTAGGGATGGTCTTTTCAGTGCTGTATGTTTTTTTTAGGGATATAAAACCATTTGTACAGCTTGCTCTAACGTTAACCTTTTTTACATCTCCTATTTTATTCAAACAAGAAGTGTTTGAAGCAGATTCGGTTCAATCAATTTTAATGGCATTACATCCATTCACTTATCTTGCTGCTCTTTTTCAAAAACCGGTTTACAATGCTAATTGGCCAACATCTACAGACTGGATTATATCCACAACAATTGCTTTATCATCATTAATAATCGGGATTTATTTAATTAATAAAAACAAATCAAAATTTTATTTCTACTTGTAAAATGACTAAGAAAAAAATCATATTCGAGCTTAAAGACGTTCATGTTGAATTTGAAAAACGTGCAATTGGAAGAAAAAGTCTGCGTGAGTCTTTAGGTGCAATGTTTAATCCCGAACCATCTGATAAAACTTTAGCATTACAGAAAATCAATCTAACTATCCACGAAAGCGATCATATCGGAATTATCGGCAGGAACGGTGCAGGTAAATCCACTCTGTTAAGAGTATTAACTAAAGTAATTACTCCAACTTTTGGTGAAGTAAGGTGCGATGACGGAAAACATATAGTACCACTACTAGAGTTGGGAATTGGTTTTCAGGGCGATCTTTCCGGTCGAGAAAATTGTTATCTGGCTGGATTACTAATGGGTTACACCATAAAAGAAATAGACGAAAAAATTGAATCAATAATTAGTTTTTCAGAATTGGGTTCGTTCATTGATGAGCCTGTAAAAAATTATTCTTCCGGAATGTATGCAAGATTAGCATTTTCAATAGCAACTGATATAAACCCCGAAGTCTTAATCATCGACGAAGTTTTTGGTGTGGGCGATGAGTTTTTTATGAGAAAATGTAATACACGAATGCAAAATCTTTTACAAATGGGTCTTACTTCCGTTTTTGTTTCTCACGATTTAGATTTTCTTCTGACTCAATGCAATCGTTTTATTTGGTTGGAAAATGGACAAATTAAAATGGATGGTAATGCAGATGAAGTTGCACAAGCATTCAGGCAAACTGATTCTAATTTAATATTGTTAAAAGCGCAGTAATCTGCATGAAGAAGTCAGAGGATAAAAACAGAGTTATAGTAAATGCCACTAATATCGGTCATAAATTCCATGGCCTGGGAGTTTATTCACTAAATCTGTTAAAGGAATTATCCAAATTAAAAACTTCGATACAGTTTATTGTTTATGTTAATAAAACTGCAAAACCAGCTATTGATCAAATAACCTTTCCAAGTAATTTTTCAATAAAATGGGCATCTGCAAAAATTTCACCTGATAATAAATTTAAAGGACATATTATTAAGACTGATTTATTCAAATTGGCTTTCTTTTAAGCACAGAAATACACTGCAATTCAATACCAGCCAGCTCGAAATTAATTTCTTCAGAAAAAATCAGATTGTGACTATACACGATGTTATACCAGTTTTATTCAGACATTTACATAAAAAACAATATCATTATTACAAACTGTTTTTAGGATTTGGATTGAGAAAAGCAAAATATGTTCTTACTCCTTCATATCATTCGAAGGAGCTGATACAAAAAATTTATAAAATAAATTGTGAACAAATAAAGGTTATTCACAATGGTGCAGATAATTCCAGTAAGGACATTAAAATACCTCAGTTAAAGAAGGAGAATTATATTATTTATGTTGGTAGAATTTGTGAAATGAAAAATATCAGAGGAATATTAAAAGCCTTCGAAATTATAGCTGAAAATTTTTCACATAATCTTATATTCATTGGTGATGATGAAAATAAACTCCGGCAAGAAATCGCAAAGGCAAACCTTTCTCCTAAAACTTCAGCACGTATTTTATTTAAAGACAATGTTAGTGAAGAAGAAAAAACAAAACTGCTTAGCAAAGCCTCCCTATTTCTATTTCCTTCATTATATGAAGGGTTTGGTCTCCCTCCAATTGAAGCAATGGCTTGTGGGTGTCCTGTTATAGTTTCTAATAATTCCAGTTTACCGGAAATTTGTGGAGATGCAGCCATTTACATTAATCCAAATAATTTCGATGAAATTGCAGAAGCAATAACCAAAGTTTTATCAGATGAATCCTTAATGAATGAAATGATTTTTAATTCTATTGATAATGCTAAGCTGTTCAAATGGAGGTTTTCTGCTGAAGAACATTTAAATGTGTTTACTGAAGTTATAAACTTTGAAAGAATGCCTGAAACAAATTTAGCCCCTAACTTTTCATCAATCATTCCGGGCGAAGTTAGAAAAATGGTTTCAAATATTTGAGAAGAACAAAATCAATATATCAATAGCCTCTTCTTAAAACTTTATCCATATCAGATTTAATCATAATCTGAACAAGATCTTCAAATTTTGTTTTGGCTTTCCAACCCAAAAGTTTTTTTGCTTTTGTTGGATCACCAATCAGCATATCTACTTCTGTTGGGCGATAGTAATTTGAATCAACTGTTACAACAGTATTCCCTTCTTTTAGCTTAATTGCAAAACCATATTTATAAAACTTAGAATTCTTATTAAAGTTTATCAGAGATTTTGCTTTTTCAAAATCAATTTTTTCAACAACTCCTTTTTCATTTATCCCTTTGCCTTTCCATTCAAGATCGACCCCAAGGTGTTTGAATGATAACTCTACAAATTCTTTTACAGTGTTTGTTTGTCCTGTTGCCAGAACAAAGTCCTCAGCTTTCCTATATTGAAGTATTCGCCACATTCCTTCACAGTACTCCGGGGCATACCCCCAATCACGCTTTGCATCAAGATTTCCTAATGAAAGATTACTTTGCAACCCCGCTGCAATTCTGCTAGCAGCACGAGTGATTTTTCTTGTTACAAATGTTTCTCCTCGCTTTGGAGATTCGTGATTAAATAATATCCCATTGCACGCGAAGAGATCATAAGCTTCTCGGTAGTTTACAATTATCCAATAACCATATAGTTTTGCAACACCATAAGGTGAACGTGGATAGAATGGAGTTTTTTCACTCTGAGGTACCTCCTGAACTTTACCAAAAAGTTCCGATGTAGATGCCTGATAGAATTTAACTTTTCTTAGTCCAACTTCACGAATGGCATCTAGAAATCTAAGTGTCCCG
The DNA here is from genome assembly GCA_963698205.1 of uncultured Ignavibacteriaceae bacterium. Lineage (GTDB taxonomy): Bacteria > Bacteroidota > Ignavibacteria > Ignavibacteriales > Ignavibacteriaceae > IGN3. Next base: position 115,348 of record CAVOPZ010000011.1, read on the forward strand.
AGTGCATCAACTTGCGCGGTGTAATCTGGAATTTCAAATGAAACCTTTACGTGACTTTGAGCAGCCAGATTGTAAATTTCATCCGGCTGTATTTTTTCTAACAAGCGATTCAGATTGCTTGTGTCAACAAGATCACCATAATGAAGGAATAATTTCTTATTCAGTATTTCCGGATTTTCATAAAGATGATCTATTCTCCCTGTATTAAAAGAACTGCTTCTTCGTATTATTCCGTGAACTTCATATCCTTTTTCAAGAAGTATTTCTGTTAAGTAACTTCCGTCCTGTCCGGTTATTCCGGTTATTAAAGCTCGTTTCATTATTATGCCTATAAATATTTTTCTTTTAAAGAAATTATAAGTTTTTATAATTCCTTCCTTCAATTCTGTTTTATAGGTCCAGCCAAGTCCATTTATTCGTGTAACATCCATAAGTTTTCTTGGTGTACCATCGGGTTTGGATGAATCATATAAAATCTTTCCATTAAAATCTGTTATATCCGCAACCAGATTTGCAAGATCTGCTATAGAAATATCTTTTCCCACTCCAACATTTAAATGAGTAATCCCATTTTCATAAAGATCTTTTGCTTCAATGTTTTCCATTAAAAAAACAATTGCATTTGCAAGATCTTCTACATACATAAATTCACGCAATGGTTTTCCTGTTCCCCAAATTATAACAGAATCTTTTCCTTGAACTTTTGCTTCGTGAAATTTCCTGATCATTGCCGGAAGAACATGAGAGGTTTCTAAATTAAAATTGTCATTAGGTCCGTAAAGATTAGTTGGCATTGCGGAGATATAATTACACCCATATTGTCTGTAATAATTTTCACATAATTTAATTCCGGCAATTTTTGCAATAGCATAAGGTTCATTCGTAAATTCAAGTGTACCGGTAAGCAGATATTCTTCTTTCAGAGGCTGTGGTGCAAGCTTTGGATAAATACAGGAACTTCCAAGAAATACAATTTTTTCAACTTTACTCAAATAGGAAGAGTGAATAAGATTAGCTTCAATCATCAGGTTATCATAAAGAAATTCTGCACGGTAAGTATTGTTTGCAAGTATTCCGCCAACCTTAGCTGCAGCAATTATCACAATTTCTGGTTTTGATTCATAAAAGAATTTCTCTACAGCAGATTGATTTCTCAAATCAAGTTCTGATAGTTCTTTGTGAATTAAATTATTGTATCCACGATTTTGCAATTCTCTAAAAATCGCTGAACCGACCATTCCAGTATGGCCTGCAAGGTATATTTTCTTATTCTGTAAGTATTTCATTAAAAATTATAATCCATAATAAACAGAGAAATAAAATTCATTCAATCTTTTATCAATAAAACTTAAATCATCTTGTTGTATAGATGAATTAGTAGTTTGAAAATTCAATTTTGCAAAAAGTTCATGAGTATGTTCATATTTAATTTCTACCCCCAGGTAAGAGTAATTTTTTCTTAATCCGAACAAAAACGGAGGTTGAGGTTGAATATTATATTGCTGTTCTACATTTCCATCTTCTCCTTTGCGAATGTATTGCCCCCACAAGGTGGCTTGTAATCCTCTAAGGAAACGATAATTTAATGACGCATATATTAAATCAGCATTATGCCCCATCCAATGACCAAGCAGAGTAACCGGCGCTTTCGTAATCTTTACTCTGGATATAATGATTATAAACAAATGGATAGATCTTTGTGTATTCAATTTTTGCTGTAAGATTTTCAATTGGTAAATCGACAACTGAGCTGCCAAACGTAAATCCAAGTTGGTTTCTCTGTTTATATGAATCGAATAATCCGCTTAATGTTATTTCATCAATAAACAAAGTTCCGTAAAGATGTGTGTTTTTAATTTGACCTTTAGAACTAATTGCAAGGAATATTTGGGCATTACCACCTGCAGCATTTACTTGTCTGCTAAGCTGATGATCAGCTAATCTAAAAAACATAATTGGCATAAGGTATAAAGTTCAAGTTCATCATCATAAACAATTGATTCGCCAACCGACAAATCTAATCCCGATATCGGAGTAATAATTAAAGAATGAGATGCGATAAATTTGTTACGATAAGAAAAACTAATTGTTCCAGCACTATTATAAAAAAAAGAATTTGAATCAGAGATATGCGGAAGAAAGCCAGCCATGTATGTAATTAAACTTCAGCCAATCAACGGGTTTAATATCTAATCTAAAAAATCCATAAGATGGTGGTTTTTGTGAAAGGACAACAACCCACTTTCACCATAGCCCCATTCTAAAAAATCCTTTACCGAGCTGCAAATGAACCCCAACTCCAATCGGTCGCAAAACAGTTTTAACCCACTATATTCCATTTTATCTGGGAGAATAAAATTGGGTTTTCAGCTTGATTTTGCATCAACACCTGTAACGGGAGTAAATTCCTTCAGCTTATCATATTATTTCCGTTGTTCTGATTATCTCTAAAATCAAAACTAAATCCAAGATATTTATCAATGTAGCCATAAGTGTAAATCCCATTCCAGAAATGAGTTAACTTTTCACTATCGCGGGATCCTATTTTATAGCCTAATATCGGACTCAAATTTATACTGAAAAGATTATCTTGATAGCTAAATAACCTAAATCTATCCCCTTCATTAAAGCCAATTAATGTTAATTGGGCTGAATCTATTTCAACATTATTGAGGATATCAAACTCTCGTTTAAAGTCTTTACTAAAAAAATCTAGTTCTTCTTTTTCAAGTGGTGTAAGTTGTGGTAATTTTTCTGATGCTTGAATAAGTTTTTGTGCAATGTATTTTCTGCTTACCGGTCTTATTTGATCATCAAACAAAAGAATAGATTTTTGACTTAGCCTTGATAAAAATGAATAAACATCTTTGTATAATGGCTCATAAACTACCTGTGCAAAAGTTAAGGAGCTTAGAGCCAAAAATAAAAATATTTTATTAAGCATTAATTTCTATAATTGATTAAAGAACTTCTTGAAAGTTTCAACAACATAAACTAATTGTTCATCACTCAATTCGGGATAAATTGGTAAAGCAAGTGATTTGTCTGCAGAAAATTCCGAAATTGGGAAATCACCTTTTTTATGTCCAAGATCTTTAAAGCATTCCTGTAAATGAAATGGAACAGGATAATAAATTTCTGATCCGATTTCGTTTTTCGTTAAGAAATCTCTTAATTCATCTCGTTTATCAACACGAACAATATATTGATTGTATATATGATAATTCTTTACACCTGATTTCTCATAAACAGCTTCTGGTAAAAGGACTTTATTCTTTGCATCAAAATTTGCTTTACCTGTTTTCTCTGCTAATCCTGATTCCATAAAAAGTTGTGTGTAACGATTTGCGTTATGTCTTCTCTTTTCAGACCACTTATCTAAATGAGGAAGTTTAACTCGAAGTACGGCAGCTTGTATAGCATCAATTCTAAAATTTCCGCCGATAACTTTATGATAATATTTAGGCTCGCCGCCATGTACTCTTTTTATTGTAAGAATTTTTGCAAGGTCATCATTATTTGTTGTAACCAATCCGCCATCTCCATAACATCCAAGATTTTTACTTGGAAAGAACGAGAAACATCCAATATCTCCAATTGTTCCAACAAATCTGCCGTCTTTATATTGGGTTCCAATTGCTTGTGCTGCATCCTCTATTACAATTATTTTATTAGCTTTTGCAATTCTAACTATTTCATCCATATTCGAGCTCTGCCCATAAAGATGAACAGGAATAACTGCTCTTGTTTTTGAGGTAATTTTATTTTCAAAATCTTTTGGATCCATATTAAATGTAACTGAATCGTTTTCTACAAGAACAGGAGTAGCATTTAATCTTGAAACAACGCCAGCTGTTGCAAAGAATGAATAGGTTGGAACAATAACTTCATCCCCAGGTTTGATGTCAATTGCCATCAAAGCTAAAAGCAGCGCATCTGTTCCGGATGAAACTCCAAGTGCATGTTTGCAGCCAAGGTAATTACAAAAATCTTTCTCCATTCCGGATACTTCGGGTCCCAAGATAAAATACTGGGATTCTGCAACTTTAATTATTGCTTCATCAAGCTCTTTTTTTATTGAGTGGTATTGTGGTTTTAGATCTAAAAGTGGTACACGCATATAATTTCCTTTGTAATACAGATTAATAAATAAAATCTTTTTGAATGTCTTTTAATAACGGAGCTTCTAAGTCTTTTCCAGAAACGATTGGATTATCAATTTTCCAATTAATGTTTAAAGCAGGATCGTTAAAAAGTATTGCACGTTCGTGCTCTTTACTGTATAGAGCTGTACATTTATAAGAAAAAATTGCTTCTTCAGAAAGAACAGAAAACCCATGCGCAAATCCAGGAGGAATCCAAAGCTGGGTGTGATTTTCTTCGGACAATTCTGATGAAAAATATTTTCCAAAAGTTGGTGAACCAAAACGAATATCTAAAGCAACATCTAAAACTATTCCATAAATTACTTTGCATAATTTACCTTGAGCTTTATTTCCAACCTGATAATGTAATCCTCTAATCGTTCCTTTTTTTGATTTGGAAATATTATCTTGTAAAAAGCAAAAATCTATTCCTGCCTTGCGGTAAGTGTCTTCATTATAGCTTTCGAAAAAATAACCGCGCTCATCACCAAAGACTTTTGGTTTAAGGATAAGTAGACCTTCTATTTCTGTTTTAACTACCTCCAATAGAACTATCCTTCCTTTAATATTTTTTCAAGATAAGTTCGATATAATGATCTGGGAATTGAGTTAACTAATTCTGCAAATTGATTTTTTGTTATAAACCCTTTATGGTATGCAATCTCTTCAATGCAAGCGACTTTTAATCCTTGTCTGTCTTCTATTACTCCAAAAAAGTTAGAGGCTTGAAGTAAGGCCTCGGGAGTTCCAGTATCAAGCCATGCTATTCCTCTTCCAATTTTTTCTACTCTAAGATGTTTTCTATTTAGATACTCTTTGTTTACATCAGTAATTTCAAGTTCCCCGCGAGCAGATGGTTTAAGATTTTTTGAAATGTTAACCACTTCATTATTATAAATGTAAAGTCCTGGCACGGCGTATTGTGATTTTGGATTTTGCGGTTTTTCTTCGATAGAAATAGCATTCCCATCTTTATCAAACTCAACTATACCGTATCGCTCAGGATCGTTAACCTGATAACCAAAAATAGTTGCACCAACATTCTTTTGAATACCATCATAGAAAAAAGTTAAATCGCCATAGAAAATATTATCGCCTAAAACAAGGCAGACATCATCATCACCGATAAACTTTTCGCCAATTATAAATGCTTCGGCAATTCCGTTTGGTGCTGCTTGAACAGCATAGCTTATATTCATTCCAATCGAACTGCCGCTTTCAAACAATTGTTTGTAAAGAGGAATTGTTTCTTCGTTGGAAATGATTAAAACATCTTTAATGCCTCCAAGCATTAAAATAGAGAGTGGATAATAGATCAATGGTTTATCATAAATAAGCGCCAACTGTTTACTGTAAACTTTTGTAATTGGATAGAGCCTTGAACCAGAGCCGCCTGCTAAAATGATTCCTCTTACATTTTTCTTTGTATTCATCGATTAAACTTTTGATTATTAAATAATGCTGTAAATATAAAAAGATTCCTTTAACTAATCCCGATATTCTAGTAGAGAAGTAATTATATGATTGAAAAAGTGGATAAATTAAAGTAATGTTCCACGTAGAATGAAAAGTGCAAGCGAAAAGTAAATAACAACTCCGATTACATCAACCATTGTAGCAACTAATGGTGCAGACGAAGTTGCCGGATCTAACCCAAATTTTTTAAGAATAAATGGTAACATTGAGCCGGATATTGTACCCCACAAAACTACTCCTATCAGTGAAAGACTTACTGTTGCCCCAATTAAGAACCAATGTTCACCGTAAACATTAGATGCAGCCTCCCAAACGGTTATCCTTAAAAAACCAATAACTGCCAGACCGATACCGAGTGCTAATCCGGTATACAATTCTCTCTTAAAAACAATAAACCAATCTTTTAAGGTAACTTCCCCAAGTGACAAAGCACGAATTACCAATGTAGCTGCCTGGGATCCTGAGTTACCTCCACTGGATATGATTAGGGGAATAAATAATGTTAATACTATTGCCCGGCTTATTTCGTCTTCAAAAAAAGCCATTGCGGAAGCAGTAAACATTTCTCCAATAAAAAGAATTGCAAGCCAACTGCCTCTTTTCCTAATCATATCATACAATGGGATGTCTGAATATGAATCTTCTAAAACCTGAATAGCGGCAAGTTTATGTATATCTTCCGTTGCCTCTTCTTCTGCAACATCAAAAACGTCATCGACAGTCACAATCCCAATCAAAATTCCTGCCCTATCAACAACAGGCAATGCTACTCTATCATATTTCTTAAACGCTTCAACGGCAGTTTCCTGATCATCAAACACATGTAAAGCAACAAAGTTTTCATCCATCAAATCTGCAACCGTTTGGTCTAATGGAGCTAAAAGGAACTCTCTAATTTTAACATCGTCAATTAATTTCCCTTTATCATCAACAACATAAATAATGCTTAATGTTTCTTTATTCTTTCCATGTTCCCTGATATAATCGAGAGTTTTCTGTATTGTGTTGGATGGAGTTATTGCAATGTAATCCGGAGTCATTAATCTCCCCACCGAATTTTCAGGATATCCTAATAAAGTAACAGCGATTTTCCGTTCATCAGGTGAAAGTAATTGTATCATTTGCTTTGCTGCGGCAGAAGGAAGTTCTTCAAACAAAGCCGTACGATCATCAGGATCCATTTCGTTTAGAATTACAGCACTTTCTTCTTTACCCATAAGTTTTAACAATTCCATTTGAGTATCAAAATCCATGTACTCAAAAGTATCGGCAGCTAATTCTTTAGAAAGTAAACGAAAGATGATTACTCTGTCCTTTTCCGGAAGATCAACGAGAAGCTCAGCAATATCAGCAGGAGTCCAATCGGTAAGGATTTCCTTTAAGATACCAAGCTGTCTCTCTTCAATAAGAGACTGGATTTCTGGTTGTAATAATCTGCTTAGCATCTGAAAATCCTTATTTTAACGAAGACAATTTATTTTTACATTTTATAGATTTGTATTGTTTTTTGGCCAGCAAAAAATAATTGTATTAAGTTCAAAACTCAATTTGCAATTTAGGAATTACAGCTTAAAATAAAAATTATGCTCAAATTAATTGTTGACGAAAATATTGCTTTTGCCGGAGAAGCTTTTAAACAGTTTGGGGATGTAACCTTACTGCCGGGCAGAAAAATCAATAATGCTGTTTTACGTAATACTGATATACTTATTGTTCGTTCCATAACGAATGTGAATGAAGGGCTTCTCAAAAATACTTCAGTTAAATTTGTTGGAACCGCAACTATTGGTACTGACCATATTGATTTGGATTATCTAAAAAAAAATAGTATAAATTTTGCGGACGCTATAGGTTGTAATGCATTTTCAGTCGCTGAATATGTAGTCGCTTCTTTACTTAACCTTTCTTTGAAATTTGATTTTTCGTTAAAAAATAAATCCATTGGAATTGTGGGTGTCGGAAATGTTGGGAGTAAAGTTGCCCGCTTTGCAGAAGCACTTGGAATGAAAGTTTTATTGAACGACCCTCCATTGGAGAGAAACGGTGATACAAGAAAATTTGTTCATTTAAATAAGATTCTTTCTGCAGATATAATTACACTTCACGTTCCTTTAAACTTAAAAGGAATTGATAAATCTTATCATCTTATAGATAAAGAAAAACTGAGTATTATTAAAGACGAAGCAATTCTTATAAATACTTCACGTGGTGCAGTTGTTAACAACATTGATTTGCTTGATGTTTTAAATAAGAAAAATTTAAAGGTTGTTTTAGATGTTTGGGAAAATGAACCCTCTGTAAATGTTGAGTTATTAAATAAGGTTGTTATTGGTACGCCGCATATTGCCGGATACTCTTTAGAAGGAAAAGTTTATGGAACACAAATGGTTTATAATTCGCTGTGTAAGTTTCTTAATGCCCAAATAACTTTTCCCTTTGAAAATGATCCTCCAATTAATTCAAATAAACGCTTTGATACGAATAATAAAATTGAATTGAGTTTAGAGAAATTGATTTCCAGCATTTATTCCATTCAAGAAGATGATAAAAGAATGAGAGAAATGTTGAATCATGAATAGAGAAGAAAGAATAAAGTCTTTTGACTTGCAAAGAAAGAATTATCCAATTAGAAGAGAGTTTAATAACTATTTAGTAAAATCAAACAATTTATCTGAAGAAACAAAAAGCATTTTAGAAACTCTACGATTTAAACTTACTACTTAGAAACCTTATCAAGTCTAAACTCAATTGGAATTACAATTTGCACTTTCATTCTTTTCCCTTTTTGTAATCCGGGTTTAAATCGAGTGTAATAAACTGAAAGCCTTGCATTTTCATCACAACCAAAACCAATTCCTTCAACAACTTCGGCTGATGATACTTCACCAGTTTTTTCAATATAAGCAAGAATTTTTACAGTGCCTTCAATTTTCTTATCTTTAGCTTCTTGAGGATATACAAGTTTTCTATAAATAGTATTCATACCACCTATTGGTTCCGGCATAACTTCAACATCAGCAAAGTAAATGCTGTCTTCCTCAATTTGAACTGATTGCTGTTCAACAGGCGGTAAAACAAATTCATCTTCGTTTTTGTTGTTTTTTTTCTTTTCTTGCTGTTCTTTCCATTTTGCTACCAATTTTTCATAATCTTCTTTTCTAAACTTTCCGATTAAAACATACTCTTGCCCTTCACGCATTCCATCTTCAAAATATGCCTGGTCAATTATTGCACCTAATGAATCATATAAAACATAAGGACCAAATCTCTTTCCATTTTCAATAAAGTAACTTTCTTTTGTTTTCCCGTTCAGATAATAATTTGTAACTCCGCCTTCTATTTTATCGTTAATATAATTTCTTTTTTCTTTCACATTACCATTATCCCAATAAAAAATGGCTTGTCCCTGGCGTACATTTTTTTCGTAAACAAACACGGTTTCCAAATTTCCATTTGGATAATATGTCTTTACAGTATCTTGCTGTGCAGTTACATCAATAATAAAAAGAAATGAAATTGAAAAAAGAACAAACCTCATAGAAACAACCTGATAAATTTTTGTGGCAAAAGATAATATTTAATTCTGAGTTATTAGAGGCATAATTAGGGTGATGATAAAAACTAATACAGCAATACCGAAAATGAAAAATCCAACTTCAGCATCAAATTTGAGAAGATCGATTTCAGTTAATAAATAATTCCAATCGTGATAAACTTTATTGCCGCCAAGCAAAGGCAATTTTCTTGCTTGTGCATCAGCAGCATAAACAGAAATGTTAATAAAATTTTGACCAAGCCATAAAAGCGAAAACTGCATTCCGGTCCTGTAATTATTTCTAAAAAAATAGTAAAAAATTATTGATGGAAGGATAATTTGCATCAAAGTTCCGCCAAGGGTGTAGATATATTTTCCAAAGAATTTAAAAGAAAAAATGCCCGGCTTCGTGAATTACCAAATCAGCATTATCAATCATACCATATTCACCACGATTAAAAATCCAGTAAAGCGCAATTGGCAGAATGATAATAGATGGAATCCATTTCTTAAACTCATCAAATCCCGTGTGCGGTTTAGATTTTGCTAAACTTTGTTCAATTTCTTTCTTTAATTCATCATCCATAAAATTGCTTAAATAAAAAATGATCTTTAACTTCGCATTAAAATTAACTAATCCAATTTCATCGTTCAATTATTTAAAATTAAAAGAGAGGCAATTTATGACAAAAAATGCATTAGTAATTTTCAGTGTTATGATTTTAAGTTTCATTTCTTCAGCTCAGGATTTTAGAACACCACGTCCAAGTCCTGATGCAACTGTTTCTCAATTTGTTGGGGTCACAAAAATTACTATAGATTACAGCAGCCCGGCAGTTAAAAATAGAAAAATTTGGGGCGAACTTGTGCCATTTGGACAAATTTGGAGAACAGGCGCAAATGAGGCAACAACAATAACGTTTACCGACGTTGTTAGTGTTAACGGAAATGAACTCGCTGCAGGCACTTATGCAATTCATTGTATCCCAAACGTAAATGAATGGGAAATAATTTTTAGTAAAGATGTTCCTGTTGACGGAAGCTCAACATTAGACCCAAAGAAAGAAGCTATTACGTATAAAAGTAAAACCAGAAGAACATCATTTTCTGGAGAGAATGGCTTTCTTATTTACTGATGCCACTGAAACCTCAGTTAATGTTAATTTGCTATGGGAAAAAGTTAAAGTAACATTTAAAGTTGATGTGAAAACTCAGGATTTGACGTTACAAAAAGCAAGAGATGCTTTTAAATGGAATCAACTGATGGCAGGTGCAACTTATTGCTTAGATAATAACACAAATCTTGAAGAAGGATTTAAATGGATTCAGGCTTCATCTCTAATAAATGAAAACTACTGGAACAAGAGAATACTTGCACAATACTATGCTAAAATGAATAAAAAATCAGAAGCAATTTCTACAATGGAAAAGGCAATTGAACTTGGAAATAAAATGCCAGACGCACCCTTTGATTTTGACAGAATGAAGCAAATGTTAACTGACTGGAAAAAATAGTAGCAATTAACAATAGGCAGTAGGCAATGTCATCAATTGCTTACTGCTTATTACAAGCCTCTAACCAAACAAATCATCCGTAAAAGACTTTTCTCTTGTTTGAGCTATTTCGACATTTATCACTGCAGCAATACTCTTCTTTAATTTTGCAATCATGGCAACAGACTATAATCTTATCACAATCAAGATTATGACAATTGATATAATATGAAGTTGGCTTATTACAGAAATGACAGTTAGCAGTATACTTCAGTTCTTCTTTAGTATTCGGTTCAATAACTTTTCGATCATCAAAGACAAACAAGCCGCCTTCCCAATAAGTATCAGGCAATTGCTGGATGTAAGTTTAATATTCCGCCATCAATCTGATAAACATCTTTAAATCCTTTCTCACGCATATAAGCTGAGGCTTTTTCACACCGTATCCCACCGGTGCAATATGTAACAATCGTTTTGTCTTTATACTCTTCTAATTCTTCAACAACTTTGGGCCATTCTCTAAAATGTGTTATTTGCGGAGTGATTGCATTTTTAAACTTCCCGATTTTGCTTTCGTACCAATTACGCACATCAACAATTATAAAATCTTTACCATCTTCGTAAAACTGAAGTAATTGTTCGGGTGTAAGTTTTGGAGCCGTGTTTTTAAGCTTGGTTTCAGGCAAACCGGAATTTACGATTTCATCTTTAACCCGAACGTGAATATTCTTAAATGCAATTTGATCTGTAAGGATTTCTTTAAACCAAACATCTTTAAAAATCTTAAAACTTTTTAGATGATCTTTATATTTTGATACTACTCCATCATCTCCAAAAACAGAACCGCTAATTCCTTCTTTTGCGAGATATACCTTTCCAAGTATTCCATTTTTCAAACACCAATTAAGGTGCTCTTTTGCGAACCCTTCCGGGTTTTCAACTTCAACATATTTATAAAACGATATTACTTTGTATTTGCTCATAAAATATTAGTTATAACTTTTATAGGGTTAGGTTTTTAGGAAAGGATTCAGCGAAGTTTATTTACTCCCCTTGTGCATTGGAATAACCAACTTCACCATTAAATAGTTGAAGTTTTTCAATATGCATCCATTTTATTTTTCTTAAAGATAATTCTCGGATAAGATTAAATATTTCTTCATCACCTATATTCATCAATTCACCTTTTTCATCTCTTGCAATAAACCTGCAGCGATGATGATCGACCAACCATATCTCAGGCAACGGACCCGGATAAACTTTTGTACCGCGGTTAGAAATCATTTTGAGTTTTAGTTTTCCCACAATTTCGGGTAAAGTTGGAATCCCATCCGGATGTTCTACAAATACATCAACACCATGACAATCTTCAACAACCTTTTTGTATGTCGGAAGAAGTTCGCTATGGATATGTAATGGTTTTGGCTCTTTCATTTCGTCAATAGCCATTGGTTTAATATGATCGATAATAGCTTTTGTAAATTCTTTTGTATTTAATTTTCCTCCAAGGTCGTGTGTTTTAAGACCATCTTTCAAAGTTTCAAGTAAGGCTCTTTCAAGTCTATCTTTTGTTTTATGAAGACCAATATGTTGAAGCATTTGAAAAGACGAAAGCAAAAGAGCCATTGGATTTGCAACTCCCTGTCCTGCAATATCAGGTGCTGAACCATGTACAGATTCAAAGATAGCTGATTTATCACCGATATTTCCACCCGGCGCTACACCAAGTCCACCAACCAAACCGGCACAAAGATCACTAACAATGTCTCCATAAAGATTTGGAAGAACCATAACATCAAATCGTTCGGGATTTGAAACAAGCTGCATACAAGCGTTATCAACTATCAACTCGTTGGCTTTAATATCGGGATAATCATGAGCAACTTCATAAAAACAATTCAGGAACATACCGTCTGTTAGCTTATGGATATTTGCTTTGTGAACTGCAGTAATTTTTTTTCTGCCATAAAGTTTTGCCATTTCAAATGCATACTTTGCAATTCTGATTGAACCTGGTCTGGTGATTAACTTTAAACTTTGTGCAACACTTGCCGTTTGGTTATGCTCAATTCCGCTGTATGTATCTTCAATATTTTCACGGACAATTATGAGGTCAACATTATCGAACCTTGTTCGTACACCCGGTAATGATTTGGCGGGACGAACATTTGCATACAATTCAAGAGAGGTACGCAAGCCTACGTTTACTGATTTATGTCCTTTACCAACTGGTGTTGTTGTTGGTCCCTTAAGTGCTACTTCATATTGCTTTATTGCTTTCAGAGTTTCTTCAGGAATACCGGAAGGATATTTTTCTATCATATTTAAGCCTGCTTGTCGTTCAATCCATGTTATCGGAACTTTTGCAGCTTCAAATATTTCTACAACCGAATCGGCAATTTCAGGCCCGATGCCATCACCTTTTATTAAAACAACCTTAAACATTTTTTCTCATTAAATATTTATCTTGAAATGTCTACATAATCAGTAACACAAATATATACTTTTACATCAAAGTTATTTAAGGATGGCTGAAGATTTTCTGAAAAACTATTGGATTAAAGCAGTTACAAAATTAGCGGAATGATTTATATGCTTTTTCAGTTAAAGAGTTGTCTGAAAAATTAAGTTGATTATCAAAAATCACCGAAAATACGGAACCGATATTTTTTTCACTTTCAACACTTATATCTGCGCGGTTTAATTCAATGTATTTTTTAACCAACGCTAATCCCAGGCCATTACCTTCAAATTCTCTTTTGTAGCCAACATCTTCCTGCGAGAAAGGTACAAACATTTTTTCAATATATTCCCGACTCATACCAATACCGCTGTCTCTAATTTCTACTTTCACTCTATTATTATTAAGATTTTTAATGTACACTTCGACATAGCCTTTAAGTGTATACTTGATAGCATTGTTAATAAGATTTTGAAATACCTGATTTATCGTATACCTGTCGGCCGTGATAAAAGAATTCTCTTCGGAGTGAGTAAACTTTAGATCTAATCCCTTATCATCACTTAAGGATTTAAACTCATTTATCATCTTTTTGAGATCAGAAACAATATCAAATTTTTCGAAAGTCGCTTTATAATTACCACTTTGAACGGATGACATACTTAGAATCATATCTATTGTTCTTTGTAATCTTCTGCCAGCACTTTTAACAGAATCTAATATAATTTTTGATTCCTCATCATCTTGTGAGATTTCATCTGCCAGTAAAGGTATTGAAGTTAAAATTACGTTTAGCGGTGTCCTTATTTCGTGAGACATTTGTGCAAGAAAAGCAGATTTGAGTTTATCAGATTCTTCTGCCTTATCAAGCGCTTCAATTAATTCCTTTTGCACACGTTTTATTTCTGTAATATCAAGAATCTGCATTACATAATGCTTAACCTTCCCTTTATCGTCAAGAACGGAAACAGATTTTACGATAACATGAATTTCTTTTCCTTCTTTTTTTAGCAGCATTTTTTCTGAGTTTATATCGGCAACAGGGCTTCCGTCATACTCAAATGTCTCATCACTAAATCCTTCAAGATCATTTCTCTCAAACAAATATTTGATTGGCATGCTAATAATTTCATCTCTTTGAAATCCAATCGTATCACAAAACGATTTATTTACACTAATAATTTTTCCTTCAGTGGAAATGATTACTATCCCTATCGGGGCATTTTGAAATACTGTTCTAAATTGTTCTTCACTTTTTTGAAGTGATATTTCCGCTTTTTTTCTTTGGTTAATTTCAAAGTTGAGTTCTGCTATCTTATCTTTAAAAACATCGTGAAGTTTTTTGTTTAATGATTCAACTTCCCCGCTTGATCTGTCTAACTCAGCTAATACAATTTTAACACGATCTTCAATTATTCCCAGTTCATCTTTTCTATGCGAGCTGAATTTTTTAATGTCTTCTGAAATGTTAGCAGAATCTAGTGCCTTTAATATTTTAGCTAACGGACGGAATGAAATTGAACTTAAGAAATAAGTAAATACAATTCCCACCATAAGAATACAGAGACTAAACAATGCTGTGAGTAATTTATTCTTAAAAAGTTTTCGGGCATCATCACGAGATTGAAATCCGACATAAATATGGCCGGAAATAGATTGTGCCTGTATAGGTAGTTTTACACGGTAAACCTTTTCATCTTTAGATATTCCCTCTCCAGAATCTTTAGTAAGAATGTATAGGTTTTTCTCAGCAATCTCTAAATTCAGGGCATCAAGAATTTCTCCTGCGGAATTTTCGACAACTAAATAAACTGCTTTATTTAAGTTTAATAGTTTTGTAATTACTTCTACATCCGTAAATTTTTTTTCAAAGAAAATCTGTGGATTTTGGGTGAAAAAGTTTACAAAAACATCTGCTTTATATGTGTATTTTTCATTTATCTGATCTTCATATTTATTTGTAAAATAGAAGAAAACAAATCCTGAAATAATAATAAAGAACAGGGCAAACTGAATAGTCAATTTCAATTGAAGCTTTTGCGACCGCGATCTTTTTCTTGGATTAAAGTTAAACATTCTTTTAAGTGTTATTTTACTCATTAATTAGCAATTTAAGTGCCGTATATAATAAAAAATAATGTTTGTTTTTGGTAAAATATTGAAGGTTTTACTGTTCAACTATGAGATAATTGTGAATAAATATGACCGGAATTCCTCAATTGCAATTAAGTAATACTAAGGTAAAAATTTACTTATATAGGCTTTGATATCAAATTTTTTCTCAGCTCCGTTGCGGTTCATATATCTTATCTTGCCATAAACTGGTCTTTCAAACCAGGCACGATCGTGGATACCACCGATTGACCATGCAATTCCGGTATAACCATTTGGATCACGCCCATCTAATTCATATTTATCATTTAAATAAATAGCAATCTTTAAAGCTTCCTCCGGTGATTTACTCCATTCAAGAATTTTCTTCGCCCAATACATCCGCATATAACCATGCATTTTTCCGGTCGTAACCATTTCCATCTGAGCGGCATTCCATAAATCTTCGTGAGTTTTTGCCTGCTCAAATTGTTTAAGAGTATAAACAAATTCTCGCTCATCTTTTCGATGCTCATTCAAAGATGTTTTTGCCCATTGATGAAACCCATTCAAAGTATCATAATTTTTGTTGAAATAACAAAAATTATCGGATAATTCTCTTCGTACGATTAATTCTTCAAGAAAAGATTTTTCGGATTCTTTATTACTATCTAATCGTTTAATTTCAAGGGCAACCCGCTGCGCAGAAAATTGTCCAAAGTGCAAATATGGAGAAAGGTTTGATTGTCCATCTCTCGTTGGATCATTTCTCAATTCATTATACAACTCAAATTTATTTTTCAGAAAAACTTTAAGGGATTTTAATGCAGCCGTTTCTCCGGGTTTTATCCAATCAACTTCTTCAACATCAAGATTTATTTTTAAAGATGATTCAATTTTATTCCAATCAATTTTATCAGATGAAATTTCGCACTTGCTCATTTTCTTTAAAGAAGGAAACTCATCCATAAACTCAATTAATGCTTTATGGATTTTAGGGCGAATTGTGTACGCGGCAAACTCAACTTTATCTGAAACGTATAAACAAGGAACAATATTGTGTGCATCAACTTCATAAAATGGAATTGAAATGCTTTTCGCAACATCACGCTTCCAGATTCGTTTTATTTTTAAGGGATCAAAATCAGAAACAAGAACCGAGGCATTTATTTGTTTTAATCGTTTAGGAATTTCATCTTCAGGTTTTCCGGAAGTTAAAATAAAAAGAATGTTGTATTTGTTTAATTCTAACTCAACTTGCTGCAATCCTTTAAGCATAAATCCATATTGACGAATAGTTGCTTCTAAAAAATCAGGAACAAGATTAAATACAACAATTAAACTTCTTTTGTTTTCTAAAGCTAATCTTTGAGCAAACAATAATGCCCAATTATCGTGAGCACGTTGATCACGGCTCATCCAATAGACTATTGGGCCGTTTGTTTCAATTCCTTTTTGAAGTAACCTTATTCTTTTTTTGTTAACCATGAAATCAAACTTCTAAATCAATCCCAACAGGACAGTGATCTGAGCCCAGAACATCGGGCATTATAAAAGCATCTTTAACATTTTCCTTAAAATTATCGCTTACAAAAAAGTAATCGATTCTCCAGCCGACATTTCTTTCCCGTGAGCGGGTTATTTGATCCCACCAGGTGTAATTCTCCGGCTCCGAATTCAACATCCTGAAAGTATCAACATATCCTTGTGCAACAAATTTATCCATCCATTCTCTTTCAATCGGAAGAAATCCGGAAACTTTTTCATTCTCTTTTGGTCGAGCCAAATCAATTTCTTTGTGTGCAGTATTTACATCACCGCAGATAACAATCTTCTTTCCCTTCTTTACAAGTTTGTTTGCGTAACCAAGAAAAGCATCGTAAAAATCCATTTTATATTGTAAACGTTCTTCATTCTTTTTTCCATTTGGATAGTAAATGTTAAGAAGAACAAAGTCTTTGTAGTCTGCAATTATAATTCTTCCTTCATCATCAAACTTTGGAATGCCAAAACCATGCTCAACTTTAATTGGTTCTTGCTTTGTATAGATAGCAACTCCGCTATAACCTTTTTTAACTATTGAAGAAGAAAAGTAAGATCTATACCCAACAATATTTAAAAGTTCTTCCGATAATTGTTCGGGATACGCTTTTGTTTCTTGCAAGCAAAGTACGTCCGAATTTTCTTTTAAAACCCAATCAATAAATCCTTTTTTCTGAACAGCACGGATTCCATTAACGTTCCAAGAAAGTAATCTAAGTTTTTTCATATAAGCTTTTCCTCAATTTGATTTTAAAAAGTAAAGTTTATAATTAAGCCCCAGCAGATTGCACATAATAATGTTAGTAATAAAATTTTAACTGATGTTTTAATTTCTCCATCCTTAAACAAAACAATTGGTCCAAAACCTGCGCCCGAACTAAGCCCTGCCATTGTTGCCCCAAGTGATAATCCTGTATGAAGAAAAGCTTGAGCAATTGCTATAGATGCTGCGCAATTTGGTATAAGCCCAAATAAAGCAGTTACTACAATTTCTAAAATCGGATTAACATTTAATGTTTCAATTATTTCTTCAGAATGGGTAAGGGTAAATAACGAAGCTATTAAAACAGTGATTGCAAAAACCCAAAAATAAATTCTAAAGGTGCGCTTTAGACTATGGATAATAATTTCCAAATAGCGAGTTCTGTGAAGTTCGACATCAATTTCTACAGCTCTGGATGATTTTATTTCCGGCGCTTTACCTTCGTAAAACTTTTGGGATAACAGAAAATCTATAATATATCCTGAAGTTACTCCAATCAATAATTTTAATCCAAGTATATAAAAGATGTAAATAGCGTGTTCACGATTTGCTATTAAAACTGGCAATGCTTCATCTGATGTTGCAAGATAAGTTGCAATTAATGTTCCGATGGAAACTTTACGTGTTAAAAAAAGTGAAGTTACAAAAACCGACATTCCACATTCAGGGATTAGCCCTAATATAGTTCCGGCTAATGGGCCCATCGGACCAGAAATTTTCAAGAATGAAATTAAATCAAGCTGTTTGGTATGTGAAAAATATTCTAAAATAAAGTAAAGCGTAAATAAGATTGGGATCATTAAATAAGTATCCCCAAACGAACCTAAAATAATTTCCCAGATATTTGAATACGAATGCGCGTGCATCAAAACTTATATTGTAAATGAATGTGCAAAGATAGGAAATTCAACTAACAATCAGATAAAACTATTACACAGACTTAGTAAAACATCAATTGTCAAATCGATATTAAATAAAAAGTAGTGGTTAATTAATTAGCACTTCTAAACGCAATAGATTAAAGCTTATTAAATCTAATAGCAATGCCCGCACTTAAAAACCATGCTGTCGCTGATTCAGAAATTCCTTTGCCAGCCGAAATGTCTATTTGCAAATCGTTTGAAAACAGATAAGTAAATCCACCATCAAAATAGTTAGAAGCAATAATTTCTGAAATAATTTCACCATAAACTTCAATAAACATGCCTATTTGATCGTTTAAGGATATTCCGATAGCAGTAGTATAAAAAAATACTGTGTTTCTAATTGAGCTGTTATATATACTTCCCAAGTTGCCAGATAAAGAAATATTATTAGATAATGATTTCGACAATGCAGCAATTAATTCCGGCTCAAGGCTTGGTGAAGTAAAGTAAGATCTACCAATGGGTAAATAAACATGAGCAAATAAAGCGAAGTTAAATAACTCTTCTTCTTCAGTAGCAAGATTTAATTTTATTCCTGTTAAAACATTATCAAAACCAAGATTTGTAATTCTGGCTTTAGATATTAAATAAGCCGTTCCTAATCTTAATTCTAAAACACTGGTTAAACCATATCGCAATAAAGTACCAGCAAATGAATAATTATTTGTAAAAGCTCCATTCTCATTAAAATTTTCATAAATAAATCCGGATTCAATCTGAAGTGAATTTTTTGGTACGGTGAGCGCTGATTCGGTTTGGTCTGGTCTATCTGTAATCAGTGATTGAGAAAAAATGCTGGAATTAATGATTATTATGGATAAATAGAATTTATATTGACCCAAATAATATCCTCCAAATCTGCGTTACAAAAAATGTAACTAGAAAACCCATTACTATTGGGAGGAGCGTTGAGATGATAGTCCATTTTACACTTTTAGTTTCTTTGTAGATTGTGTAAATAGTGGTTGAACAAGGATTATGAAGTAGACTAAATATCATCAGGTTAATTCCTGTTAATAAAGTCCATCCGCCAGCGTGCAAGATTGATGCTGTATCCGTAACTGAATCCAGCTCAAACATAACTCCGCTATCCCCGCCAATTCCTGTTAAAGCAAGGTTTGCAACTGTCAACATTAAAACTGTAGGTATCACAATTTCGTTTGCGGGAATTGCAATTATGTATGCAAGTAAAATTATTCCGTTCAATCCAAAAATAAATGCGACTGGATTTGACCAATTAATAAAATAATTTGCCACTGAAACTCCATCAATTGTAATGTTTGCAACCAACCAAATAACCATTCCTGCAGGAATTGCAAAAACAATTGCGCGCCACAAAACAAAAATTGTTCTATCAATAAGTGAAGTATAAAGCGTTTGCAAAATTCTTGGAGGTCGATATGGTGGCAGCTCTAAGCTAAATGCTGAAGCTTCACCTTTCAATAAACTTTTTGACAGGCCCCATGAAACAATTAAACTAAATACAATTCCTAAAATTGCAATAAACACAACTGCTCCTGCTGATGCAATTCCGGCAAGATACGCTGGTGCGGCACCGCCAATAAATATTGTTGCTATAAGAATTTGAGTTGGCCATCTGCCGTTACATAAAGAAAAATTATTGGTGATGATTGCAATTAATCTTTCGCGCGGAGAATCGATTACTCTTGTCGCAACAACTCCTGCAGCATTGCAACCAAATCCCATTGTCATAGTAAGGGCTTGCCTTCCGTGTGCACCCACTTTTTTGTAAAGCGGATCCATATTAAAAGCTACCCGAGGTAAATAGCCAAAATCTTCAAGCAAAGTATAAACAGGAAAAAATATTGCCATTGGTGGTAGCATAACACTTATAACCCACGCCATTGCAAGATATGCTCCATCAATCAAGACTCCGCTTAACCACCAGGGCATAAATGAATCTGCAAAGTTTTTTAATACCGGATGAAAATAATCAACAAGCAAATTTGCAATTAAACCTGAAGGAACATTTGCTCCTTCAATAGTTAACCAGAAAACTACCGCAAGAATTAAGAACATTATTGGGAATCCAAGGTACTTACTGGTGAGAATTTTGTCTAAAGTTCTATCTAAGCTAAATGCAGGTTTTTTATCTGGATAGATTACAACCTTAGCAGAGATAGATGTAGCATTTTCATAAATTGATTCCATTAATGTGTCGTGAAGATTTTCTCCAACTTCCCAGCGCAAATTATTAGCAGTTGCTAAGATTGATTCTCGTTTTATGTTATTGTTATTCATTCTCTTTAGTTTGTCTTTCCAGCCTTGATCTGGAATTCATTTTTATTAACTATTTAGATTCCCGCCTTCGTGGGAATTACTATAATTGATTTTATCCTTCAACTTCACTCAAGATAAAATCCTTTTTAAGATTTCCTAAATCACCACTACGAATTGCATCAATAATGCTTTGATCACCTTCAAGCAAACGCAAAGCTACCCAGCGTAGATTTGGTAACCCCGGATATTCTAATTCTATTTCGTTGCTTAATTTTTCTATTGCTGAGTTCAATTCTGAAGAATTAGTTTTCAATCTATATGGTTTGCAAATATATTTTCCGGTTGCAACATCGTGTATCTTGCTCAACAATTCATTTATTCCTTCTCCCTGTCTTGCTGAGGTAGGAATAACTGGAATTCCTAATTCTTTTGCTAAAGTTCTATCATCAACCTGAATCCCATTTCTTTTGGCTTCATCCATAAGATTTAGACACAAGACAGCACGATTTGTAATTTCTAAAATCTGTAAAACAA
The DNA here is from genome assembly GCA_963698205.1 of uncultured Ignavibacteriaceae bacterium. GTDB lineage: Bacteria > Bacteroidota > Ignavibacteria > Ignavibacteriales > Ignavibacteriaceae > IGN3. The sequence goes on from CAVOPZ010000011.1 coordinate 136,556, forward strand.
GATTTAAATTTCTTTCAACTCGTGTTGCATCAACAACAATTACGGTTACATCGGGTTGACCAAATAGAATAAAATCACGAGCAACTTCTTCATCTGTACTTGTAGAAAGAAGTGAATATGTTCCTGGCAGATCAACCAGCTTAAATTTTTTCTCACTGAATTCAAATCCGCCTTCAGCGCGAGTGACTGTTTTGCCTGGCCAGTTGCCCGTATGCTGTCTTAATCCAGTCAGATAATTAAATACAGTGCTTTTGCCTGTATTAGGATTACCTGCAAGCGCAACTACAAAATCAAAACTGCTCATATCAATGCCAAGTTTTTTCAAATTGCCCATATTGTGAACTGGACAATTTGCACAATTGTTTAGATCAACACTTGTCATTTCTTTATTTCCTCATCATTCAATAAATAGATTTTATCTGTCTGCTGCTTACGCAATGCAACAGTAGTCCCTCTAACTTTGTACGCTATCGGATCACCTGTAAAACTTTCCAGTTCTGCTTCTATTTTTGTCCCAGGTACAATACCTAAATCCATTAATCTTCTGCGTTGTTGACCACGTAAGACCTTTGCAATTCCTAGTATTGTCCCATGCTCACCAATTTTTAGTGATGATAAAGTTTTGAATTTCCCTTCGATCTGTTTCTCAAATTTTATAACTCCAACAGTAATATTTTTCGCAATCAGCGGAGACAGAATACATTCTTCCCCATTGGCAACAAATTTTATTCTCTTATCGGAAATTTCAATCATTCTGACTTGCATTCCCGGATACAAGCCTTCAGCTAGTAGTTGACTGTAAATTGCGTGCGGTTCATCTTCAATATGAATTATATTTGCAAACTCGCCATCTTTCATTTCAGTTAAAGGCTTCCCTTTTCTAACAGGAATATCACCAGAAGCAGATGGAATAGGATCGCCATGAGGATCAAATACAGGGTTACCAATTTGTGCCGCAAGCTGATCTGCTTGCTGTGGTGTTAATGTATGCTCTAACTCTTCCGCTTTTTGATGCCATTCATCTTCTTTTACGCTCGTTTCGTCAGCAAGATACTTTTCCCACAATCGGTGAACACGAACAATGCGAAGCGCATAAGATCTTCCATCTGCAGTTAAATCAAGTTCATCTTTTTTTGCAGAGACAAGTCCCATTGATTCTAATCTGGAAATAATATCTGTTGCATCATCAGCTGAGATTGAAAGATTTCCTGCAATTCCATTTAATGTACAATTAGTTCCGTTATACTCGCAGTTGTATAAATATTTTAAGGCATCTTCAATCAAAATTTTTTTGTTTGCATAGCGTGATTTTTTCCAAACAGACAAGATTCCTTTGTTTGGATAAAACAATAACACAAAAATCAGTGTTACAAGTATTCCAATTATTAGAAGTATTAATGGCTCATTCATTTAAATCTCTATTAAATCTTTTCAACATAAATATTAGAGGCAATTTTATTACTGATGCTTATTTCTTTGTTGTCGATCATTACTAAAATCGAACCGTCATAGTCTAATTTATCCTTTACCAATATTTCTTTGCCAAGTGATATTCCAATTTTTGTTACATATGATAAAAGATTTTTCACATCATCATTTACTCGAATGACTTTTGCAGAATCATTTTCATTCAGTTCAGTTATCGCAAAAACAGTTTTGCTCTTTTTAATTTTTCCATTTTTGTCCGGTATCGGATAACCATGAGGATCAACTTCTGGATATTCTAAAAATTCATCTAAAAGATTTATCATCTCATCTGAAGAAGAGTGCTCTAATTTTTCTGCTTCATCATGAACTTTATCCCAAGACATTCCAAGTGTCTGATGAAGAAATACTTCCCAGATTCTGTGTCGCCTAAGCATATTTTTAGCGTAAGTTTCACCTTCAACCGTTAGTTTAATGCTTTTGTATTTTTGATAATCAACAAAACCATCACGCGAAAGTTTACGCAGCATATCGGTGACTGCTGCATTTGAGATCTCTAATTTTGATGCGAGCAGATTGGGTTTTATTTCTCCGGCATCATCAAGATTGCGATAAATAGCCGTTAAATAGTCTTCTTGTGAAATATTAATCATTTAAGTATTTTTAATTATATATTTAAGTGCGCTTAAATCTAACTATTGATAAAATAAAAGGCAAGGATAAATCTTTGCCTATAATCAGATCAAAATATTTATTTATTAAGATATGTTTCTAAAGAATCAAGTGACTCTATGTATCGGACATTTTTATATTTCTTTAAAATCTTATCAGAATTTTCAGCTAATGCCTGACCACCTACCAGTATATTTTTAGTGGGAAAAAATTTTGTCAAATGATCAACAACTTCCAAAAACCTTCCGAGATTTAAATATAAACTCCAGGAAAGTGCAATAACTTCTGGATCAATTTGCTTAACAAATTTTATTGTTTCTTTAGTTGGAACTGACGCGCCTAGATAATAAGTTTTCCATCCTTTTTGCTCAAAAATATTAGAAACCATTTTTGCACCAATATCATGAAATTCCTTATCAATGCAGGTTACAACTACTTTTTTCTCTGGCTCTGATTTTCCAACAGGTGCAAAGCGATTTATAAGCGATTCAACTATTTGCGTCGCCATATGTTCTTCGGGAATTGTAATTTTATTGTGATCCCAAAGCTTACCAATTCTGTACAGTGATTTTTGGAAAAGTTCAACATATATATCTTTTAAATCTGCACCTTTGTCAATTAATTCTTGAACGATATGAGTGCACTTATCCTTATCACCCTCTACAAGTGCATTATAAAAACCGAGAAAATGTGATTGTTTTATTTCAGTCATAATTTTTCCAGTAAACTAATTATAAACTAATAATACATTTTCGCAGAAAAAAGTTCCATACATCATAAAATATTATTTTTTTTCCTTGCCTTTTTATTGATTATCAGATATTTTTAATCAGATGTTTTTATCTGATTATCTTTTTAAGGAAGTTATGTTAAGAAAAATTGTAAATATAGATGAAGATCTTTGCGATGGATGCGGACTTTGCGTTCCGGAATGCCATGAAGGTGCATTACAAATAATTGATGGTAAAGCAAGACTAATAAGCGATCTTTTTTGTGATGGATTAGGGGCTTGTATTGGTCACTGTCCTCAAGGTGCAATAACAATTGATGTTCGTGAAGCTGAGCCATACAACGAAACGAAAGTTATGGATTACATTGTTAAAGGCGGACCAAATGTCATCAAAGCACATCTTGAACACTTAATCGATCACAATGAAATGGAATATTTTCAGGAAGCTGTTGAGTATTTAAAGATCAATGGGATTACTAATCCTGCGACCGAAAAAATTAAAAACACTGAACAAAAACATTCTGCTTGCGGTTGTCCCGGCTCAAAAGAAATGTCTTTTGCTGTTGATGACGAAGTTGAGGAAGATGAAACAGGAAAACGTAAATCTTATTTAACTCAATGGCCAGTACAGTTTCATCTGGTTTCTCCTTATGCAAATTATTATCAGAATTCAGACTTACTTTTAACTGCCGATTGTGTTCCTTTTTCCTATCCGGATTATCATAAAGATTTCCTAAAAGACAAAAGTCTTGCAGTGGCGTGTCCAAAATTAGATTCCAATCAGCAAGTCTATATGGACAAACTTATTGCAATGATAAATGAGGCGAATCTTCAATCAATTACTGTTATGATTATGCAAGTTCCTTGCTGCAGCGGATTGTATCAATTAGCACAGCGTGCAATTCAGGAATCCGGAAAAAACATTCCACTTAAAGTTATTGTTATTGGAATTAATGGTGAAGTGTTAAAAGAGGTACGAGTAAATTAAGGTTTTCTGTTATTCCGGCCTTGAGCCGGAATCTTTATTATTTTATAGATTCCCGCCTTCGCGGGAATGACAAATAAACTAAGATTCAATTCCCTTTCGCGCCAAAACACCTTCCTGATAATAGTGTTTAATAACTTTCATCTCAGTTACAAGATCAGCTGCTTCAATAATATTATCCGGACAATATCTTCCAGTTAAAATCAATTCAACTTTCTCGGGTTTCATTTTCATAAAGGTTAATACTTCTTCATCATTAAATAGTCCAAAGTGAATTGAAACTAATAATTCATCAAGAATAATTAAATTATACTTGCCGCTTAACATTTTAGCTTTTGCAGTTTCAAGCCCTCGTCGTGCTTTATCCATCTCTACAACATTTGGCATCTCTTTTCTGTACACAAAATCATCACCGGCAAATTGTTCAATAGTTATCCATTCGCTTAATAATCCTAGACTTTTTAATTCATTGTATGGATATTCTTTCATAAACTGTGCAATGTAAGTTCTAAGCCCATAACCAGCAGCGCGCACTGCTTGTCCAATTGCCGCAGTAGATTTACCTTTTCCATTGCCGGTATAAATCTGGATGAAACCTTTTTCTAATTTGTTCATTTAATTTTTCGGAAATTTGGGATGATTAAATACTCTTTCAGCTTGATTATAATGTCTTCTATCATGAAAGCGAATGATCTCAAGAACATCACAAAAATTTTCTTTAATAATTTTAGCAGCTGGCGAAGACATAACATATTTATTAAAGTCTAAATCTTTAGCAGAGCTCACTAGATTTACCAGATTATATTGCAGCTCAATAAAATTATCAAAAACATCCTTCTTATACTTGCTCATCGAAGGCATAAAAACCGGAAATGTTTTTACTTTCTTAACATTATCAGGGTTAACTGATTTTATAATAAACTTACTAATTAACCTGTGCTTAACTTTAGTTACTGAACAATCTGCTTTTATTTGATCTTTAGAAAATTGTTTTTCAAACTCAGCTAAGTATAATTTGTTTGTAACAACAAGATGATCAATACATTCTGCTATACTCCAGCCTTGCTCTTCCGGCTTCCAATTAATCTGATCTTCAGAAAGTGATTTGAATTTACCGAAGTCATTTAGAACTGATTCAGTATCAGAAATGAATTTTTGTTTTAATTGTTGAATGGTCTGCAAAGCATTCCTTAATTTGTTTATCAAAGATTGGGAAGAGTAAACGTTTTTCCAATATCATCTAATCCAAGTTTAATATCATAATTCACTATAGATTTATTCAACCATGTTAATGGCTCATCAATCGGTTCACTTCCCTGTTTGAATGTTTTAGTATGAATTGGAATAAAATATTTTGCACCAATGTGATCGTTTGCCATAATAAGCGCTTCCTCCGGATTGCAATGATTTTTCTTCCACGGGTTATAAGCACCAATCGGAACTATTGCAATCTCAATATTCTCACCACTCAATGATTTAAACAATTCATGATAAGCAGTATCACCGCCAAAGAGAATTTTCTTTCCGTTCTTCTCAATTAGAACAGCATTAAAACTTCTTCCATCAATCATATAACCTTTGGAGCGGTCCTTTTCCCAGGGATAACGCCAGCCGAAATGTTTTACTTCAAGCGCTTTAAATTTTACTCCCAGTAATTCAGCCTCTTCGTTCCAATCTATTTCTTGCAACGATTTCCATTCAAGTTCAGCAATTACATCAGAGGTGTTGTATGCCGTTATACAATCAATTTGATTTGGATATTTATCAACAATAGTTGAAAGTGTTTCATAATCCATATGATCCATATGAGCGTGAGAAAGTAAAATAATATCCGGTTTTGGAATTTCATCAGCACTAAGTGCGGGATGTGTAAATCTGCTTGGACCAAAAGTCATTCCAAAGATGCTAACGCCAACTCGTTCAAATAAAACAGGATCAGTTAAAATCGTTGTTCCGTAAAAATTAATCAGAATTGTAGAGTGTCCGATCCAAGCAATATTAATTTCATTACTTTTCCAATTTGAAGGATCAGGTTTAAAGTTTGGTGATGATGGTGGTTGCTTGGCGTGTATCTTTTCGTTTACAAATACAATTCCAGCTGATGCAAGTGAAATATTTCTTATAAATCTTCTTCTATTCAATTTTTATCCTTATTCTTTTCTTTTACTTTACAACCAAATATTTCTAATAAAAGTTCTGATTTAATATTATAAGAAATTTAACAGAATAAAACCTATTTTTTGACTGATAAATAAAAACAACGAGGATAAAATGTTTGAAATTATACTTTTGCTTCTAATTGCTGGAATAACTGGCGGAATTGGACGCTCACTTGTTGGATTTAAGCGCGGCGGCTGTATTATTTCAATTGTTGTAGGATTTATCGGTGCTTACATCGGAACTATACTTGCCCGTGAGTTTAATTTTCCTGATTTCTGGTCGTTTGAAATTCGTGGCATTAATTACCCGATAATTTGGTCAATTGTTGGTGCGGCTGTATTTACAGCTATTTTAAGTTTGATTGTTCCCAAAAAAAATCAATAGTAAACTTATATTTTTTTGATCTTTTTTAATTCTATAACCATTTCTGGCAAAATTTTTCCTGCCTCACCAAAGAAAGATGCATTGCAAATAGATGAGACTTCTGTTTGTTCAATATTTACTTCAACAATAAATGAACCTGCACGTTTTGCCGCGTGCACTAAACCTGCGGCAGGATAAACAACGGCAGACGTTCCAACAACAAAAAACATATCGCTATTAATAGCAGATTGTTCACCGCCTTCAAATTGATCTTCGGGTAAATACTCGCCGAACCAAACAACATCAGGACGAATCAAACCTCCGCACTTACATTTAGGAACACCACTTGAAAAATCTAACTCTTCATTATAAAATGTTTTGCAATTAATGCAAAAATTTCTTTCAATATTTCCATGCAGTTCAAAAATATTGTCACTGCCTGCTCGTCTATGAAGGTTATCTATGTTCTGAGTAACAACCGTAACCTTATCAAACAAATCCTGCATCTGTGCAATTGCAAAATGACCGGCATTAGGTTTTGAATCGTGAATAATTTTTTTTCTATGGTTGTACCATTCCCAAACCATTTGAGGATTTCGCATGAACGCATTAAAGTTCGCAAGCTCTTCGGGTTTTAGCTTATTCCATATTCCATCTTTACCACGAAATGTTGGAATGCCAGACTCAGCAGATATGCCTGCACCTGTAAAGAATACAATTTTTTTAGATTCGGTAAGTTTGTGTAGGAAAGTTTGACTGAAATTCATAAAACGGAATTCCTTTTTATAATCAATGTAAGACTAAGTGTTCTTAGTGTCTAAGTAGCAAAAAGAATTTATTTCACCACTAAGACACTGAGAACACAGAGAAACACTAAGATATATTATTCGTTTTTAATTTCTTCATAAAGTTTTTTTGCATCTGCTAAAACTTTATCATCATCTTCATCAGTTAAAGGTGCTTTTTCAACTTTCTTTAACGTTTCTTTTGCTTTATCGTATTCATCTTCCTCAACATAAGCCTTTGCCAGTTCATACAGAAACATTCTGAAATTTGGTTTTAGTTTAACAGCCGTTTCAAGAAGTCTAACTGCGTCTTCAGTATCTCCCCATCCTAATCCTAATGGCAAGCGAACGAGATATGCTTTTTCACAAACCTTTAAATGTGTTCTACCCAAAACATAATGAGCAAGTGCCTGTACATAGTTACCGCCATTGCCAAGCTGGATAGCTTTTTCACAATCTTCTTTTACATCGTTCACCGTTCCGATGGCTGAAAACACACCTTCAAATAATGCTATTCTGCCATTTGCTACCGCGCGGCGTATGTATGTAATTGATTGTGTTGGATCAAGCTTAACTGATCTGTCTGCATATTCGAGTGCTTTTTTGTAAATCTTTTCCTGTTCATCCTTTTGCAAATCTGTTTTATCCGGCATCTTTTCACCAAGATCAACATAAGCACGGCTTATGCGCCATAATACATCCCAGTTCTTCGGAGAAAGATTATCGGCTTTCAGATATATATCCAATGCTTTTTGATTTTGAAATTCTGCAACGTACTGATCCCCTTGTTTTAATAGTTCATCAAGAGATTGAGCAAATGAATGCACTCAGCCCCAAAACAGCAAGCAACAGGATTGATAAGAGTTGTAGAATTTTTTTCATTTGTGTTCCTTATTATTTCTTGAGATTAGTCGAACAATGTTTTATTACTTTCATCGGAATTATTCAATAATCCGTGCGAATGTATATCTGTACCGGCGAGTGAAATAAATTTTGTCCAGTTTGAGCCCGGTTTAATTTCGTTTGCTATAACATTTTTGTAAGCGTTAACTTTTGCACTTAATTCATCTGCTTGATAAAGTGTTATTGCTTCCAAGGTTTTGGGTACAACCGGAGAAGCATACTCAAGCTTTCCTTGATGACTTAAAATTAAGTGAAGTAAATTATTTTTCAAGTTTTCGGGAAAATCTGAAATCTTATTTATCTCGTCATTTACAATCATTGCCGCAATTACGATATGCCCAAGTAATTTACCCTTGTCAGTGTATTCAAATACAGGTTCAAAGGTTAATTCTTCAATCTTACCAAAATCATGAAGCATAGCACCACAAACTAAAAGGTCTCGATTTATTTGTGGATGAATGTCACACATCAAATCACATATTTTAATAATTTCCAGGGTATGCTCAATCAATCCGCTTATATATGCATGATGCCACATTTTTCCTGCGGGAACAGAAGTGTATTTATCAAATCTTTCTTCAGAAAAAATAATTTTCATAAGAGATTTCAAATCAGTATCTGAAATTTTATCCATCCTTCCGATGAATTCTTTTTTCATCACTATAAGATCACGCAAAGATTTTGGAAGAAAATCTTTTGGCGTTACGTCATCACTTTGCTTAGTAAGGCGGATTGATTCTATCTTAATTTGTGGGCTGCCCTGATACTCATCCATCGATCCGGTAATCTTAACAACATCTCCAACAGCCAAAGAGTTTTTAATTGATTTGAATCCTGAAGCATCTTCCCAAAGATTTGCTGCAGATGAAATTGATTTATCTCCAAGCTCCAAAGAAAGAAATTCTTTTCCGTTTTTGGTTAGTCTTATTTCGTATTTTTTTACAAGAAGAAAGTGGTCGACTGGTTCTCCTTTGGAAAGAGATGATAATTCCGATTGGTTTAACATTTTATTTTAAAATTCAACAATTGAGTTTAAATAAATAAGAGTAAACCAATGTATGATTCACTCATAAAGCTTTTTTAATTAATTATATCCGTTCTTCCGATTGAATAATAAGTAAACTTCATAGAATTCAGTTTATCTAAATCATAAAGATTTCTTCCATCAAAAATAACAGGAGCTTTTAAGGATTTCTTTATTATATCGAAATCGGGATTTCGGAATTCTTTCCATTCGGTTACAACAATAAGCGCATCAGCGTCTATTAAAGATTCATCGGAACTTTCTGCATATTGGATAATATCGCCAAGAACTGCTTTGGTAGTGTGGTTTGCTTCGGGATCATAAGCTTTAACTGTTGCCCCGGCATTAAGCAAAAGTTTTATAAGATAATGTGCAGGTGCTTCGCGAACATCGTCTGTGTTAGGTTTAAATGCCAATCCCCACATTGCAAAATGCTTTGCTTTAAGATTTTCTTTGTAATGTTTGGATATTTTATTAAAGAAATGATTTATCTGTTCTTTATTTACATCAATTACTGATTTAAAATTTTAAAATCATATTTGTTCTCGTTTGCGGTATTAACTAAGGCATGAACATCTTTGGGAAAACAAGAACCACCATAACCAATCCCTGGGAATAAATATCTTTTACCAATTCTGGAATCAGAACCAATTCCTAATCTAACTGCATCAACCTGTGCCCCGGTAAGTTCGCACAATCTAGCAATCTCATTCATAAATGAAATTTTCATGGCAATAAAAGAATTCGCAGCGTACTTAGTCATTTCTGCAGATTTTTCATCCATAAAGTAAACAGGATTTCCGGTTCGCACGAATGGCTCATAAAGCTGTTCCATTCTACGGCGGGTCTTTTCATTGCTGGTTCCAACGATAACTCTTTCCGGTTTCATAAAATCTTCAACAGCAATGCCTTCACGCAAAAATTCAGGATTGGAACAAACATCAAAATCAAAATTGGGTGCATATCTTCTTATCGCAGCACGAACTCTATCGCTAGTTCCAACAGGAACAGTACTTTTATCGACAATAACTTTAAAACCAAGTTCTGGTTCATTTCTAAATAACTGACCAAGATCATCCGCAACTTTCAACACGTACTTAAGATCAGCAGCACCATCACCGCCCTGCGGTGTTGGCAAGCAAAGAAATATAATATCTGATTTTCGCGCGGCTTCGTGTAAATCGGTTGTGAAAGTCAATCTTTTCTTTACAATATTTCTTAAGAATAATACTTCAAGTCCGGGCTCATAAATTGGAATCTGCCCATTCTTCATAGTTTCGATTTTGTTTTTATCAACATCCACACAGATAACATTATTTCCTGTTTCTGCAAGACAAGTCCCTGAAACAAGACCAACATATCCGGTTCCAACAACAGCAAGACTCACTAGTTCCTCCGATATAAATTGTTTGACATATAAAAAATAGTGAAAGTCTTTTTCAAATAGAATTTATGAAACATCAGATTAATTGAGTGCCATATTAATTTCTTTTTGAAAAAGCTTAAAATCTATTGGCTTTGAGATTATTGCTCGAATTCCGATTTCAAAATAGGTTTTTAACAATGCATCATTCGGGGAATCAATTAAAGCAATAATTGGAACATAAAATCTTTTATCGCCGCGCAAAATAGATTTAATAAACTGAACGCCATTCATCAAGGGTAAATCATGTGAAGAAATAATCAATGAAGGGTGCTGCTTTAGAACTACATTAATAGCTTCAAATCCGTTGTCTGTTCCAACAAATTTAAACTCTGGAAAATTTTCTTTTATTACTTTTTCTATTCCGTTAAAGTCTTCGTGATTATTTTCAACCAACAGAATTGTATTTTCAGAACTTGGCACGGTAAAATGAAATTCGCTGCCAACTCTTTCTTTGGAGTAAAACCAGATTTGTCCTTTATGTCTTTCAATAATCTCTTTTACCAATGATAATCCAAGCCCGGTTCCCTTCTCACCATGCGTTCCCCTTGTAGTAAACATTTTTTCAAATTTAAAAATTCTCCGCTGATAGTTATCAGGAATTCCAATACCTTCATCTTTTACAACAAACTCAACAAGTTCATTGTTAAATCTTTCTGCAGATATACGAATAATTTTCCCATCGTCAGAAAATTTTATAGCATTACTTACAAGATTGGTAATAACTTGCATCATCAATCTTTCATCAGCTTCAATAAATATTGATTCAGGAACATTAACTTTAATATCAATATTTTTTCTCATTGCAATTCCTGTTAAAGCAGAAATACAATTAAATACCAATCCCTGTGCCTGCACACGATTTTGTTCTAAATGCATTCTACCTGTTTGCAGATTAGACCAATCAAGCAGATAATTTACAAGTTGCAATTGATTACTTGAGGAATCATTAATATAATTAAGATATTCGGTTCGCTCTGCTTCTGTTAGTGATGCTTCACTTAACAGGATTTCAGTAAATCCAAGTATGCTGGAAAATGGTGCCCGCAAATCGTGTGAAAGGATTGAGAGAAAATTATCACGGGCAGTAATTTCAGCCGAAAGATTATTAATAATTTCTCCGTAGTCACTTTCTGATTTTTTAAATTCACTTACATCAACAACAAGCCCTTTAAAGACTTTCTGACCGTTACTTTTTTCTGCCTTAATTTGCTCTTTTAACCAAATAATCTTTCCATCCTTTCGAACATATCTATACTGTAATTCGAGATTTGAAACTTTACCGCTTTCAATTTTATGAAGTTTTTTCTTTACATCGGGTACATCTTCCAAGTAGACCATTTCTCTGCCAAGGGATTTTAATTTAACAAGTTCCTCAGCTTTATACCCGGTCACTTTTTTGATGCTTGGTGAATAGAATATCTCTAACCTATCCGCTTCTATCGCAAAGGAATAATGAAATTGATCTTCAAATTCATTTGCAATTTCGCACAACACATAATTCTGGGGTTCCGTAATTAGTTTTTTTTCAGTCACTCCGGAAAGAAAACTGCTTTCTGGTTTCTTCTTACTATTTTTTAAGTCGTGATTGTTTTTTTTTCTTGGCATTAAATCATTAGATAAATCTTTATATCAAAAATATACCAATTTACTATTTTGCATGAAACGCTATTAATTAAGTAAAATGGAACTTTATTCGCCCATTATTGTTTTTAATTACTCTATATTTACAAATATCCTTGAAAAACGATGAAAAAAATTCTATCAGTAATAATAATTGTTGTTTTATCCAATTCTTTATTCTCACAAGATTTGATCGGTGATGTATACGGGAGAGTATTTGATTTTGTAACAAAACAACCAATACCTTTTGCCAATGTAATTGTGTTGGAAACTAATTTTGGCAGTGCCACGAATGAAGATGGTTATTTCAAAATCACTGGTCTTCCTTTAAACACTTATCAGGTTAGGTCATCTGTTGTAGGATTTAATTCCCAAACAAAAACAGATGTTGTGCTCCAAAGCGGTAAACCTGCAGAGGTTAATTTTGAACTTGTTCCGCAAGTAATTGAGCTTGAGGGTGTTACAGTTACAAGCGATTACTTTAGAAAAGATCCGCTTGAAGTAAACAGCATAAGAAATTTTAATTATGAAGAAATAAGAAGAAGTCCAGGTGGATTTGAAGATGTTATCCGTGCACTTTCAATTTTACCCGGAGTTGCACAAGCTGATGCCGGAAGAAATGACCTTATTGTTCGCGGCGGTGCGCCATCAGAAAATCTTTATCTTATAAATGGAATTGAAGTACCAAATATTAATCATTTCGGAACCCAGGGTGCAACAGGCGGACCATTAAGTTATGTTAACTTAGATTTCGTTCGTGAGACTTCTTTCTCTACTGGTGGATTTTCTTCTCTGTATGGGGATAAACTTTCATCCGTTCTGGATATTAATCTTAGAGATGGAAGAGAAGACAGAGTTGGCGGAAAAGCTACCATCTCGGCATCACAATTTGGGTTAAACTTAGAAGGACCAATTACAGAAAAATCTAATTTTATTTTTTCTGCAAGAAGAAGTTACCTGGATTTTATTTTTAAAGCAGCCGATTTTGCCTTTGTACCTGAATATTATGATGTATTACTAAAAGCGGATTTTAATCCTCACTCACAAGATGCTTTTGGATTTTTATTTATTAGCGCGTTTGATAATGTTAAATTTTTTAATGATAATGAAGATCAGCGTTTTGATAACTCAAGAATTCTTGGGACAGATCAGGTTCAATATGTTGCAGGATTTACTTACAGGCATTTATTTACTGATGGATTTTTCAATCTTGCTTTAAGTCGTAACTATGTTGATTACGACAGCAGGCAAAGTGATTCACTTTTAAATCCGATCTTCACTAACAAATCCAAAGAAGAAGAAAACTCATTGCGCGCTGATTTAGTGTTCAAACTATCCAAAGCCTCTGAGATCAACTTTGGCGGAACTGTAAAACTAATTGAAGCTGATTATGATGTATTGTTTCCAACATTTGTTACAACTTTTGGCGATTCGCTTCCATTAACTTCTTTAAAAACTGAAAATAGTTATACAAAGTTTGGCATCTATACAAATTACAATTCCTTATTGTTTAACAGATTAACCGCAAACATTGGAGTTCGTTCAGATATTTTTACAGCACTTAATAAAAAAATTTATTTCAGCCCAAGACTCTCTCTTTCTTATGCATTAACTGATTTAACAAGCATCAACTTTAGCACAGGAATTTATCATCAATCACCCTCCTACATTTGGCTGGAAGCATTCGAAAGCAATAGGGACTTAAGAATGATCCAAGTAAATCAATTTGTTTTAGGAGTTGATCACAGAATTGCTGCCGATGCTTTATTAAAGGTAGAAGCTTTTTATAAAAATTATGATAACTATCCTACCAGTACTATAAGACCTTATCTTGTTCTTGCAAATACAGGAGCCGGCTTTGCAGGAAGTGATGATAATTTTTCTTCCTTTGGATTAGAGCCGTTGGTTGATGCTGGTTTTGGTAAAGCACGTGGTGTTGAATTATCCATTCAGAAAAAATTATCTGATATTCCGTATTATGGAATTTTAAGTTTAACATACAGCAAATCTGATTATACCTCTTTAGATGGAATTGAACGTTCCGGCAGCTATGATCAAAACTGGATATTTAATTTATCCGGCGGTTATAAGTTTAATGAATTCTGGGAATTAAGTTCTAAATTCAGATTTGCAAGCGGTAGGCCGTACACTCCTTTTAATTTTGATGGAACGCAGAACATTGCCGATTATAATACAAGAAAAACTAAGTCTGCACACAGTTTGGATATTAGAGTTGATAAGCGCTGGTATTTTTCCGGCTGGACTTTGATAACTTATATAGATATCCAAAACATCTATAACCAAAATAACCAAAGCGGAATACGTTGGGACAGACGTGAAATGCGAACCGATGAATCATCTTCAATCGGTATTCTTCCTTCTATTGGAATAAGTGCAGAGTTTTAGATTTAATTGAGAGTTTAAATCAAATTGATAAAAAACACCCCTTCAATTCTATTAAGTAAATAAGAAAAGAAGGGGTTTTTTAATCATTATTTAATTAAGATCATCTTTTTCGTATCAACAAAAGTTCTTCCGCTGCCAACCGCTTTAATCTGGTAAATGTATGTGCCGGATGTAAGATTTGCGGCATTGAAACTTACTTTTTGATAGCCAGCCTCAACTGTTTCATTGACTAAGGTTGCTACTAATTCACCTATAGCTGAATAGACAGATATTGTAACGTCAGCTTTTTCAGGAATTGAGTATTCAATCGTTGTAGCTGGATTGAAAGGATTCGGATAGTTCTGATACAATGTATATTCATTAGGAGCATTAACATCAGCTTCAACAATTGGTGAGTATTCGTATGTTCCATCAAGGTCAATTTGTTTTAGTCTGTATGAATATTTACCAACGTTTAATCCCTGGTCAACAAAAGAATAATTATTTCTTTCAGTAGAAGTTCCCTTACCATTAATGAATGTCACTTTTGTCCATTCATTAGTGCCGTTTGCTTTTCTTTCTATCTGAAAACCTGAGTTATTAGTTTCCGTTGCAGTTGACCATTTAAGTGAAACATTATTCCTATCTGTATTAGCAACAAAAGAAGTTAACTCAACAGGAATTTCAAGAATTGTCATAGTAACTGGTACGGTTACAGTAGGGTTAATAGGATCAGTGCTGGCAACAACAACATCCATTGCGTAATTACCAAGTGGATAATCTTCTGAATGAAATGTTAGCTCGACATCAACAGAATTTCCGTTAAAGATAGTGCCGCTGTTTACATTATTTGATAACCAGTCAGGATCTGCGGCAAATTCTAACGCCAAACTATTTGCAACATAATTAGCATTATAAACTACCTGCAGCCCATCGTTACCTGCCGGATTCTCAATCCCAACCGTTGCTGAATTAAGTGTAGCAATCATGTTGTTATAGTAAATAATAATTTTTCCATTTTGATATAACACGATCTGGAATGTAAGTGAGCCTGTCCCGGAATATTTTTGCCAGTTTGTAAACTGGATATAAAATTTATTTCCATCCTGTAAACGATGAACCGTCCCCTGTGTTCTTCCATCAAGATCGTCCCAGAATGCAGCAATTAAATTGTTAGGAACTGCTGCAGAAGGAATTTGTGCATTTGTATATACTGATGACGTTAATTGACTAAAACTTAAATATCCGTTTGTGCTTAAATAGATGTTCGAATATTCAGTGCCGTAAAACTTCATATTAAATCCCAAAGGGATTGCATTTGTATATCCATCATCAAGATCACCATTGGGGAATGTAATAACAGCAGAATTGGGGTTTGTTGATATATCGTACCAAACATATTGAGGACCGTTTGGTTCGTTACTGTCTTTCCACTTATAACCAAACAAATCCGGACCGCCGCTGCCATCAAAACTAATTCCGTTTATTTCTTCTGGATTTTCTTTTCTATTTACTTCTGTCAGATTTGCAAGCTGATTGTATTTGGGCAGTACTCTTGAACTGACAAATCCATTGGGAAAAGTATTATTCTCCAGGGTAATTGTAAAATCTAATGTTGATGGATTAATTGAAACGTTTGATATCGTAATTGTATCAACAACAACTTCCAAAGGATTAAGTATATGAGACAAACTATCTGGTGCTACTGCAATCTGTGGTGCTGCCAAAGTTGTACCGGTAGCACTGTTAGATAGTGAAGACCAATTCGACCAAACATCTCTTGACTTGATTGAAAAATAATATGGTGTTGCAAAATCTAATCCTTCAACAAGATATGTTTCTATTGCACCGGCTGTATCCGGAATAGCTGTAAATGGAAGTTGAGCAGCATTGTTAAAAGTTGTTGTATCCGTAATCGGTGAAGTTGAGTAACGAATATCAAATCCAGTAACGCCATTCATTGATGAATCATAAGGAACAGTCCATTGAAGAGTTAAAGAGTTAGAAGTAGGTGCACCAGCCGTTAAATCCGTTATCGGATCCGGTGCCGTCGAATCAGGTGTTCCCAAACTTAAAAATGCAGCATAAACATCTATCAAACCGCGTCCGTAACTGTTATCTTCACCGGCCGCACCAAGATCAATAGCAGTATTATAAAGTGCTTCAAGAATTTGTTTTCCTGTTAAGTTAGGTGCAAACTGTTTAAGCAGCGCAACCGCACCTGCAACGTGAGGTGAAGCCATTGAAGTTCCGCTTAAAACAGTGTAGCCGGTTGAAGAACCTGAAGAGCGAACATTAACACCCGGAGCAGAAACTTCCGGTTTAATTAATAACGAACCTGTACCACCGCAAAGAGAGGGACCTCGGCTTGAAAAGCTTGCGATCGGGTTTGTATTTCCGCCAATATAAAGAGCGCCATCAATTGCAGCTGTACACATAACATTTACATTATTAGTATTAATATTTTTCGGTTTTGTAATCGTGGAGGTTCCCGGTCCATTGTTACCTGCAGAAAATACTACTGCAATACCTGCAGCTTCAACAGCATCAAGAGTTGTCTTGTAAATCCCGGAACATTCATTTGTTACATCAGGATCGTACCAGCTGTTGCTTATAGCATCCGGCATATCTGAAATTGTTAATGGATTTCCATCCGGATCCATTGCCCATTGAAAAGCAGCTATTGAATTTGAAGTATGCGGACTTGTACAAATTGTTTTTGCGGCAATCCATTCAGCATCCGGTGCAACACCAACTGTATCGCCTGTTGTAGGTGACCATCCATTCATTGTTCCCATTGTATGTGTGCCGTGTCCATCGCAATCGCTGGGAGTTGTTGTTCCAGCAGGATCGAACCAAGCTTGGCCGCTTGGAACATGGTTGCCTCTCCATTTAAAATTTAATGCGGGATGATTTGGATGAACTCCGGTATCAATATTCATCACTATTCTTCCTTGTCCGGTAATACCTTGTGCCCATAGCAAATGTGCATTTATTATTTTTACTCCCGGCTCAACTGATTCTATTCCATCAACATAATCTTTAACTTCTTCAGGTCTGTCAAGTTGTAAGAAAGCATCTAAATCAATTTCTAAAACATCCATTCTGTTCATTAATTCATAAATTACATTTGGTTTTGCTTCTACCATAAACATATTAGAAATCCAATAAGCTTCAAATGTAAAGACCTCTGAAGATTCTTCTTTACCCTCTAAATAT
Organism: uncultured Ignavibacteriaceae bacterium; assembly: GCA_963698205.1. Taxonomy (GTDB): domain Bacteria; phylum Bacteroidota; class Ignavibacteria; order Ignavibacteriales; family Ignavibacteriaceae; genus IGN3. The sequence goes on from CAVOPZ010000011.1 coordinate 154,253, forward strand.
GATCTAAGATTGCTTTGAGTATTTTCGGCATTTTGCTTGAGAGCTGTAATAACTTGATAAGCCCTTTGCTGCATAGTCGATTTTTGACTATATAGTTGTTGATCAAGCGTAGCCAAATCAACTTGTGAACGTAAGAGAACCAAAACTTTGATGTAATCGCTAGGATTAGCATTGTTTAAAGCTTCCTGCAATCTTGAGCTAATATCAACCTGACTTAAAAGAACATTTGAAGACAGCAGGAAAATAAAAAGTACAAATAGTTTTCTCAATTTATCACTCCTTTATGTTTGGATGTTAAATTTACCAAGTAATTTAGACTGCTTCAATATCATAACAAGATAAAGTTCATAAAACATCAATAATTATTCACACCAGTTTAAGTGAATAATTGCTTTTTTGTTACAGGACATATACTTTTATAATAGTAAAATGATTTAGAACTTATTTTAAGGCAAATTGGATACAAAATTGACTGACATTGAGCTTATTCAGAGAATTTCTAATCGGGATTCAAAAGCATTGGAATTATTGTATGACAGGTTCTCGCCTGTTCTATATACCCTTGTCAAGAAAATAGTAAATGATAAATCTATAGCCGAAGAGGTTATTGCCGAAATTTTTATAATTATCTGGCAAAAAAGTTCTAAGTTTGATGTCAATTCAGAAAACCTATATGCCTGGATTATCAATCTGACAAGAAATAAAGCATTAGATATTATCAGGCGAGAAAAGACATTAATTGTTGATGAATACAATGATGATTATGAGAACAAATTTATATTCCCAAATTTGTCAGCATTTGTTCCGCCAAACGATTTAGAAAAGACCTTTAACCGTCGTGATAAAATATATACTGCGTTTCATAATCTTACCGAAGCACAGCAGTATGTTCTTTCACTGGCTTATTACGAAGGATTAAGTGAATCAGAAATTGCCAATAAACTAAATATTCCCCTGTTAACTGTAAAATCAAAGATTCGTGTTGCATTAAATAGTATAAAAGAAAATCTTGAGAAAGGGGAAAACCAATGATTGATGAGCAAAAAATTGTTGGTATACTCCAGGCAAAGGCACTTGGTTGCTTAGACCCGATTGAGGAGCAGGATTTGCAAACTTATATTGATGAAGGGCATATTTTCCCGTGGGAAGAATTGGGTCAATTTCAGAATGCAGCCTCTCTTTTACCAATGGCTCTTGAATTAGAAATTCCCGATACAGAACTTAAAGATCGGGTAGCACTAAGGCTAATTAAGCTTAGTGAAGAATTGCGTGCAAAGAAAATGTCTGAAGAAGAAAAAGTTGAGGTGGAAGAAGATGTTAAAGATTTTATAAAAGTTGATACTCCTTATTTTGAACCTCTAATTGAAATAGAGACTGATGTTGCTGAAGCTAAGGAAGATTTAGTTACTAACATAAATCAAGATGAAACTGCCTTTAACTTAGATGAAATACACCTCCCGGAGTTTGATCGGGCTGAAGTTTCTGATCCACAAACTTCTGTTTTTAGTGAGATTGAAGCGCCCGCTGAAAATTTAGTTGAGCAAACGGCAATTGAAATTCCACAGGTTGAGGAAATAAGAGTAGAAGAAGCATTTGCTAAAACTGAAAATTTTATCCCCCCAACCGACAATAAAACCATACCAGAAACTGCTGCTGTGCCCACTCAAGTAAACGAGTCAGAAGAACAAAGCAAACAAATGGATCTGACAAAGAAAAGTGTTGCCGAAAAAATGTTCAAAGCAATTGAGCAGGATTTTGATTCATTAAAATATCATTTTGAAGAAAGTGAAAAAAGACTTTCCAGAGGATTGTTCATTTCTTATGTGATTATTGCTGTTCTGTTAGCTTTATTAATATTTTCATTCTTCAAATTCAGCTCTGATATAAAATCTTTGGAAAATGAGGTGAAGAGTTTAAAGAAGAATCTCTCTTCTCAATTATTCATTAACGACAAAACTAATCGCGATCTATATTTCTTTTCTTAATCTCCTGCACCGTAAAATAAATTACAGCAATGGCAGTTAATATTATTATCCAATAATTTTTTAGTATCGCATAAACAGAGGATAAGTACAGTTGCAAATTTGTATTGCCGCGATTTACCAATAATATAATTCCTGCTGTCATCATTAAAATCGAAACAATATACGTCATCTTTGATGCGGCATTCGCAAGATTGGCTAGCAACAGACTGAATCCGACCATAAAAAGAAGTGCGGGAATAATTATCCTCCCGAAACCAAGAATTTCAAATTTAGTAAATACAAGAGCAATCGTTCCCAATTGAAATATCAAAGAACCTATAAAAACCCAAACTCGATTTTGTTTATTGAGCGAATTATAGAAAATGCTTAATCCTAAAAGAATTGAAGTGTATGAAATGATTTCGAAAAATGAAATTCTAATTATTCCTGTTATGCTAAGAAGTAATGCAAACAGTGCAAATAAAATTATGTAAAGATTAACCGATCGAAAATTGATCACAAAATTCTTTGCCCCATACTTGATGCAATTAGATCTGCTGCAAACACAGCACTGCTGTTGTGCAAATCTAAAATTGGATTTACTTCTGCAACTTCAAGTGAAGACATACATCCGCATTCTGCAATTGCTTCCATCAATAAATGAGCTTCTCTGTAATTCAATCCACCCGGAACTGGGGTTCCAACACCCGGAGCAAAATTCGGATCTACACTGTCAACATCAAAGCTAACGTGAATGTGATCTACTTTTTCTTTGAATTGTTTTAACACGCGGCTGATAATTCTATGGATTCCAAGCTTGTCAACATCACTCATTGTGTAAACATTTACATTTAGTTTTTTTATGTTTAATCTTTCCTGCGGATCAATACTTCTTGCAGCAATTATAGCACAATTCTCAGGTTTCAACTTTGGGGCAAAGCCATACAAGTTAACAAGCTCAGGATAGCCAAGTCCCATAGAAGCAGCAAGCGGCATTCCGTGGATGTTTCCTGAAGGAGTTGTTTCATCTGTATTCATATCGGTGTGTGCATCAATCCAGATTACGCCGAGAGTTAATTTATTTTTCCTGCAGTAAGATGAAATTCCCGCAATAGTACCAAGTGCCATCGAATGATCACCGCCGAGACAAAGAGGAAATTTTTTTTGATCCAGAACTTTTTCGACCCGTGCTGCAAGAACTTTCGAGGTTTTAAGAATCTCATTCAAGTATCTGAGTTTTGGATTGTGAAGTTTTTGTTTTTCCATAATCTCAATATAAATGTCGCCTGTATCTTCAACTTTGTAACCAAGCTTTTCAAGTTTACTTTCTAATCCAGCAATTCTAAGAGCCGAAGGACCCATATCAACGCCGCGTCTTCCGGAACCAAGATCCATCGGAAAACCAATAACAGTAATTGTCTGTTGTTTATCTGTATTCATAAAAACTTATTAAATAATGTTAAATCATTTTAATAAAGTTAAAGAGATTGCAAGAATTATACCAAATACTGAGTAGTCTTCCCATTTAATTTTCTAACTTGTAAATGTTTTATTATTTGTTTCTTTTTGTTAGGAACAATTTATGATGCTTATATTATTCAGGTGAGAATTACCAATGCTTAAACTAAAATTAACAAATGTTTCTTTATTAAAAATGTTTCCCCTTTTGTTCTTGAACTTACTCTTAAACTTGAACTTAACTTCCTGCAACACAACAGAACCACCAATAATTCCGCCACCACCGCCGGATTTAAGAAAAATAACTCTTACGGTTGAAGATTCATCCTGTACTGAAGTTTGGCTAAGAGTTAAACTTGATAGTATAGCTTTACCTGCTGAAATTAAACTTTTTCAGGAAGCAATACCGCAGGTTATTACGCTTGTAGTTAAAGATAGTTTAATCTATATCGATTCACTTACCCCAAGTCAAACTTATAATTACCAGGTAATGCTTAATGCAGACACAACAATAAAAAGTGAAAAAGTAACAACACAAACACTTGCCCCAACCAGCCACAATTTTACCTGGCAAACATTTACTTTTGGTGAGCACAGCAGTAGTTTACTTTATGATGTAGCCATAATAAATGAAAATGATATCTGGGCTGTGGGTGAAATTTATATGAATGATTCGCTTGGAAATCCTGACCCAATCGCTTATAATGCAGCACATTGGAATGGAAATAGCTGGGAATTGAAAAGAATTTTATATGAGGGTGGCAATTATCGGACTATTAGAACAATCTATGCTTTCAATCAAAATGATATTTGGTTTTCAGGCTAGTGGCGTCGTTATTTAATGGTATAACTTTATACCAATATCGATCCCAACAATATCTTGATTGACTGGATCAATTAATAAATCTGGGGAAGCAGCAATAATAATTTGTATATAGTTGGTGACGCTGGAAACATTGCCCACTATAATGGCACATTGGACAAAAATAGAAAGTGGAATACAACCAATCTCTTGATGTTTGGGGCGATAAAAACAGTAATGGTGAGTATGAGGTTTATTGCATTGCTTCAAATGGTCCATCAGTCCCACAGGGTTTGGCTCTTTTAAGAATCAAAAATAATATTGTAGAAAATTTACCAATTACAGGTCTCCCTCTAAATTTAAACAGCATTTGGTGTATAAACGATAAAAAATATTTTGTTTCAGGAACAAAATTGTTTTATTCAAGTAAACCTGAAGCCGGTTGGCAGGAAGAAATTTATATTTACCCATTTTATAAAACTTCAATAAGGGGAAGTGGATTTAACAACATTTTTGTTGTAGGTGCTTTTGGATTAATTTCTCATTTTGATGGTTTAACCTGGTCCAATCAAACTATATCGGATGCGCGATATCGTTCGGTTGATATAAAGAATAGTACATTTACTGCAGTTGGTAGAGAATCTGGTACAAACAAAGCGGTAATTCTGTTAGGTCAACAATAATATTTTTTCAAGGCTGTCACGGTCGCACCGTGACAAAACAATAGAGTTTATCAGTGGTATTTGTATTTACAAACTGCAAGCTGGAAATTTTGTTAACTCAAAGAAGATGATGATTCTCAAGTAAATCTTGCCATTTACAAACCCAATTCCTCCTGGGAATTGGGTTTGTTTTCTACTATTCATTAATACAATTCTTATATTTTAACAGCAAAATTTTTAGATTATTTATAAACAGGTTTATTATGGTACAGTATCAGGGTGAGCCGCTAATAAGTGTTGGTATTCTAACCGATAAAAAAATCAGGTTCGAATTATACGGTGAATACAGTTCTTATGGATTCAAACGTATTTTTAGCGGAAGGTTTGAAGCTGAGCTTATTGAAGACAGGATAATCTGCAAAAGTGAAGATGAAAAAATTGAGATAACAAATGAAATAATTTTTGAACCGCAGGAACCTGATAACGAATCTTTTCTTATAAGAGATGTAGTAATTGGAGTTAAGTTTCACTGGGAGAGAAAAGAGAAACAGCGTTTCACTCATTCCTTAAAACTTATCAAAGATAACGGAAAAATTACCGCAATAAATATTGTCCCGATTGAAAAATATTTAATGAGTGTTATCTCATCCGAGATGAGTGCTAAATGCTCAATGCAAATGTTAAAGGCAACGGCTGTTGTTTCAAGAAGCTGGCTTCTTGCACAAATTGAGAAATCCAAATCAATAAAATCTGAGCACACAAATTATAAATCGGAATATCAATCTGAAGATGAGCTTATTAAATGGTACGATAGAGAAGATCACAAACTTTTTGATGTTTGCGCAGATGATCATTGCCAAAGATATCAAGGCGTAACTAAAATGACTTCTGAAGCTGCAAGAAAAGCAGTCGAACAAACCGCGGGAGTTGTACTGATTGAAGATGATAATATTCTTGATGCACGGTTTTCTAAGGCGTGCGGTGGAATATCCGAATCATTTGAAAATGTTTGGGAACCTGTAATACATAAATCTTTAACTGCTGTTTTCGATTATAAATTTATTGCTGATGATTTTGATAATAACTTTGCCAAAGAAGAAAATGCTGTAAAGTGGATAAAAGGAAATCCTCCCGCATTCTGTAATACAAACGATCCTAAAATTTTAAATCAGATTCTTCTGGATTACGATCAGGAGACAAAAGATTTTTACAGATGGAAAGTTAATTTTACTCAGGAACAAATTTCAGATCTCATCAAACGAAAAAGCGGGATAGATTTTGGACTGATAAAAGATCTCATCCCAATTGAAAGAGGTTTTTCATCGCGAATAATCAAGCTAAAAATTGTTGGAACAAAAAAGACATTAACAATTGGAAAAGAGCTTGAGATCAGACGAACTTTTTCTGAAACTCATCTTTACAGCTCTGCTTTTTTTGTAGAAAAGTCTGGCGAATTTGATGGTGTTCCTGAAAAATTTATTTTACGAGGTGCGGGCTGGGGTCACGGAGTTGGTCTTTGTCAAATCGGCGCCGCTGTTATGGCTGAACAAGGTTATCAATTTGATGAGATTGTAACTCATTATTTTAAAAATGCTAAGCTTAAAAAGATTTACTGAGAATATTACATTTTTTATGCAAGAGTAGCCTCAAGCTTTAGCTTGATTAAATAGGATTAAATGCGCAAGCTGATTCGCTGAGGTGAATTGCGACTACCTGCAAATTATTTTGAGAAATTATTAAATGAAAATTCTTTATTCCTGTTTATCTAAGAGCTGGGGCGGAATGGAAATGGTTACGCTTACAGGAATAAAACAGCTTATAAAACGAAACCATAAAGTAGAACTTCTTTGCGCTGATGAATCCCGCCTACAATTAGAAGCCAACAATTTAGGAATAATAATTCATCCAATAAAAAATGGAAAAATTCTTAATCCATTTTCTCTCGCTGGAGTCGCATCAATTATAAGATCCGGCAGCTATGATGTAATTCACAGCCACGCGTCAAAGGATTTATGGTTAATTGTTCCTGCATTACAAATTCTAAAAAGTAAAATCCCGCTTGTATTTACAAAACATGTTGGCTCTTATATTATTAAAAAAGATTTCCTTCACAGTAAAATCTATAGTAGAGTAAATATTGCGATAGCGATAAGCAGTGTAATAAAAAATAATCTTATAGAGACAACAACTTTAACTGAAGATAAAATAAAAATTATTTTCAACGGAGTTGACCTGGAAATATTTAATCCGGAAAATGCCGACAGAAATAAGCTTAGAAAAGAATTGAACATTGCTGAAAATGAAATTCTAATCGGAATGACCGGGCGATTCAGTCGCGGTAAAGGACACGAGGAGTTTTTATTTGCAGCAAATCAGCTAAGTAAAAAATTTTCATATCTTAAGTTTGTTTTTGTTGGTGAAGCAAGCCATGGTGAAGACGAATATGCAAACAGCGTAAAACAGCTTGCATTAAACTACCAGCTAAAGAATGTTTACTTCACTGGATTTCGATCTGATATCCCGGATGTACTTGCAGCAATGGATATTTTTGTTTTTCCTTCACACTCAGAATCGTTTGGTATTGCACTTATTGAAGCAATGGCAATGTTTAAACCATCTGTATGTTCCAATTCTGAAGGAGTGCTTGATATTGCAGTTGATAATGAAACGTCTTACCTTTTCAAAGTAAAAGACGGAAATGATCTGGCAAAAAATCTTGGACAATTAATTCTTGATCCTGAAAAGCGTAAAACCTTTGGCAATAATGCCAGAAAAAGAGTTGCTGAATTTTTTAATCTTGAAAAAGTAACCGAGCAAATCATAAATGTTTATTCGAAACTAATTGAAGACAGAGGATGAAAGTTTTAATCAAAGATTTAATAATTAAAAATTTTGTTGAAGAAAATAATTATTCTGATGCAGTAAAAAGATTGTTTGAGATGCAGAAAGAGCAGTGGCAAATGCTGTCAGATGGGTACGATTCACTTGAAACTGTAGAGTCAAAATCATTTCAGTTTGATGGATTTAAAATTAAAGCGCAGTTTAATGCGGGACGAATGACCTCAACATCTGCAAAGGTTGATCCTAAATCTATAAGCGAGAGAAAGTGTTTTTTGTGTGTGGAAAATCTTCCTGCAGAACAAAAAGGAATTTTCTACAATAACAAGTACATTATTCTTTGTAATCCATTTCCCGATTTTTCCAACTCATTTTACATTAACATACAAAGAACATCAGCCGCAAAGGATTATTGATACTTTTACTGATATGCTCGATTTGAGCAAAGATCTTTCTAAATATTATTCGGTTATTTATAACGGACCAAGATGCGGAGCTTCTGCACCGGACCATTTGCATTTTCAGGCAGGTAACAAATTCTTTATGGCGATTGATGATGAATTCCACCAGATAAAGAATGAGTACGGCAAAGTGATTTATGAAGATGATAATTTATCTTTTTATGCAATTGATGATGGAGTGAGAAAGTTTGTTTCGATTGAAAGTTTAGATAAAAAATTGGTTGTAAAGACGTTTGATAAATTTTATAAAATATATTCTGAGTTGATGAATGAAGAGCAAGAGCCAATGATAAACCTCGTTTCTTTTTATGAAGAAGAGTACGGCTGGCGTGTAATAATATTTTTAGAGCAAAACATCGTCCCGCAGTTTTCTTTGCTAGAAGATGAAAGTAAAATGCTGGTTAGTCCTGCCGCAATAGATTTAGGCGGAGTTTGTGTTTTTCCGCGCGAAGAAGATTTTAACAGGATTACAAAGAAAATGATAAAAGAGATTTTTAATGAAGTTTTTATTGAGGAGGATATTTTTACTAGGTTAAGAAAAGTAATGAGAGGCTAAATATTGAACTAATTATAAAAAACAATCATATGTCTAATAATCAGTTAGAACATTATTTTATTCTACAGTTTCCTCAAATTCAGTTGTCTGCTTTTTACGACTAATAAGTTTCATTTCACCATTTTTAAGTACCCAAATTTCAGAAATATAATTTGGTTCTTCATTATTATAATCAACATAATTCTTTTCTTCTTTAATTAAATGATACTTATTTGAGTAAAACTTATAGGTACTAATAATTTCTTCTTTGTCTCCGTTATTATAATAAACCTGAAGTTCTCGTTTGGTTGTATTTATTTTGGGGAGATTTAGATCAGAATAAAACTCATTCGTCTCGAATATTTTTTTGTCAGGCATATATATCCAAACAATCCAAGTTCGTACTCCAGGGCCCCAAGCAGATAAAAGTGAAACGTCTTTATAAGAATCAAAATTATAATCTTTAACTTCAAAAAATTCTTCATTTTGTGGAGGCCAAATACCTCGCATATATGTGTTTGCAAGTTCAAAGTGCTGGATTAGGGCTGTATCTTTCGCAAAATAAATTTTAAGATCTGTAATTTCTTGGTTTGAATTTTTTAATAATACAAACTTCATTTCAGGTAGTTTCGGATTAATCTTGTAAACAAATACCACTTCTTCTTGCTCATTTTGAATAACTGATTCAATATTTTGTTTTGTTGAATCTATCGTTGCGATAGTTTTGTCACCACTCTTTTCTGCGCAACCTTCAAAAAGAAGTATAATCGTGACTAACAAAAAATTTAAAATTAAACTATTCATATATTTTTCATTCTTTTTCCTGGCTCATCAAATGTTCAAAGAATTTCATATTTGGTGAGGTGGAGTTTGAGATTATGATTTTAATTATTGCTGTAAGCGGTACGGATAAAAGCATGCCAACAATTCCCCAAATGTAACCCCACACTAAAACTGAAAGCAGAATTAATAACGGATTTAAATTTAACCGCTTACCAAGAATCATCGGTTCCGCAACGTTAAACGCAAGAGTTTGTATGCCCGCCATTAAAGCGAGTACAAAAATCATTGTTCCAACAGAATCGAACTGAACCAAAGTAAACAAAACTGGAAACACAAGTGCAACTGCAGAACCAATTGTTGGAATGAAGTTGAAGAGAAAAACAAACAAACCCCAAACAATCGGGTAATCAACTCCAACAAATGATAAAACAATTGTTGTGATAATTCCTGCAGAAAGATTAACACCAACCTTTGCAATAATGTATCGCTGAATTTGTTCTGTTATTTTTTTAAATGTTGACTCAAGCTGCTGTTCCCGTTCCTGTCTTTCGTTATGAAATTTGTCTAAAAGTTTTTGATCATCTTCAGAATTTTCTGACTGCTGAATGTTTTTTTTAATCTCTTTCAATTCGGGACTAACTTTTTTAAAAACATATCTTTGTTTAATTGCTTTGTAGATCGTTTTATTACCAGATAAAACAAATAAGAAGAAGAATAAAACAAATAAAATATTTCCAAGCAAAGAAACGGTGGAGGAAAATATTCCGCCAGCAAGATTCTGAATATTTAACTTTGCTAGTAATTGATCAAATGAGAATTGAGTGAAGAAAGGATCCGTTACACCCCAAGAAATTGAAGTAGCGCGAACTATATTACTTAATTTTTCGCCATAAATTGGCAAGCCTTCGCTAAACTGAAGAAATGAATCAACAACAATTCTTCCAACTCCATATAGCAAGCCAAAGATAATAGCAAGATCAAGCAAAGTAACAAAAAGCATTGGAATTTTTTTTTCACTTAGCCACGCGTTAAGCGGCGAAAAAACGAAAAATAAAAAAATCGCTATAACTAATGGAATAAAAATATGACTAAGCTCTTTTAACACCATTCCAATTACAATTAAACCAATAATTGTAATAAAAAATTTTGTGGCTCCGTCTGCTTGTATTTTTTGTGACATAAACTTGTTGCCATTATTATGTCATCCTGAGCGAAGACGAAGGATGACCATTCAAAAAATAGATCGTCACACTTCGACTTCGCTCAGTGTGACAAAACTGTTAAGGCAAATTGCTAAAGAACCCGAAACAAGTTCAGGTTGACAAATTTATTTAACTAATCCACTAGGAGTTTGTGGTGTAAATAATAAACGCTCAAACAATTCCCATCGTTTAGCAGAATTGTTTTCTGTTCCACCATTGCGTTCGATGTAATCTTTAACGATATCCATTCCAAGATTGTAGTTTATCACATAACTTCTATACTTTTCAATAAACGAAACATACTTATCAGCACTTTCTTTTGTGCGTAAAGCATTTTTCTGGAGCCAGCTTACTGTTTGTTCACGATTCCATTTACCATCAAGAAAGTTTCTTGCAGCTTCATTCCCGGAATAACTGAAATTCTTTTGCAGTTCTAAAACTTTGTAATATAGATCTGCCTCTTCAGGATTTAATCCAGCTAACGGAAATAAAACCTCCCTTTCAAATTTAATTCTCTCATTACCGGGAAAAGCCATTGGGATACCGTAATTAGCAGTTCCTTCGGCAATTAGCGATTGAGGAGAAAACAAAGCATACACTTTAAACTCAGCCCAATTTCGCTTTTTAGCAAGATTGTATTCCAACAATACATTATAAACATGATGTCCCGGATAACCTTCGTGAGCGGCGAGATCAACTGCGTCATCAATGTAAATTGGCAAATCAGTATTTACTTCAATTACACTGAAGAAATTTCCTTTGTACCAATTGTATGCACCCCACGGTTTGTCTTGTACATATTCAACTTTAAAAGATTCCTGTTCAGGAAGTTTAATATGATTTAAGGTTTTTGTACGGCATTCTTTAATTGCAGCATTAAAAACATCTTTAAGTTTATCAGTCGGAATAACAAACTTCATTTTAAAATCATTTAATCTTTTTGCAACATCACCTTTACCGGGAAGAATTTTATCAAGTTCTGCAATAGCTGATTGGAAAAATTCATCATTATGAATTGGGGCGGATGCATCATAAAGTGCTTTTGTTTCTTCATCAAACGGAAGAAGCACGCCGTTTAGCATAAAGATTTTTGTTTTGCACGCAAGCAGTTGTTTGTAAAGGTATCTGAATCTTAGTGTTTCTAGTTCATCAGCTTTGTATTCGCTTAGAGATTCAAGTTCATTTAGAAGTTCATCTGTCTGGGTGGATAACTCTTTATATGCTGTAGAATCAAATGGTAAATCTGTTTTTAAACCGGAACGCCAATCTTCGGGACCGTAATAAGCATCAACAAAATCTGTATCATACTGTCCGATGTTTAAAACAAGCTTTACATAATCTTCTGCTATAATATTCATTTTCAACTCAAGATCACTTTGCATAACAGATTCTTTTCTTTCACTGCATGAAATCATAATTATAGTTATTACCAAAATGGAAATTATTTTATTCACTTTCTTCTCGTTTTTACTTTATAAATAACATTTTCCTGGTTTTGATAAATTCTCTTCCGGTGCCCTGCGTTTTTGAACTAAGCTGGTAAAAGTAAACTCCGCTGCTCAAATTCCCAGGTTTAAATTCAAAACTATAACTATCAGGCTGTTTCATTTCATTAATAAGTGTGCTGATTTCTTTTCCCTGGACATCATATATCTTAAGTGCAACAAAACTTTCTACAGGAATTTTAAATTGAATTGTTGTTGAAGGATTAAAAGGATTTGGGAAATTCTGTTCAAGAACAAAATCATTTAGTGTGATTGCATCAACATAAATAATATTTGAATATGAATATGTTCCGTTATAATCATGTTGCTTTAATCTGTAATAAACTTTTCCGGACTGATCTTCATCAATGTAAGAATAATTATTTGGTTCAGTTGATGTTCCATGACCTGTAACAAAGCCAACCGCTGCAAATGATTTTCCATCAAAGCTTCTCTGAATTTCGAATCCGTTATTATTTGTTTCGGTTGCAGTGGACCATTTTAAAATAACTTTTTCACCGTGCACTTCTGCAATAAATGATGTAAGCTCAACAGGTACAGTAACATCAATCGCTGCTTCATAAACTCCGTTGCCATGTGTAACGGCGCGTATTCTATTGCTAGATCTAACTATGCTTAAATCCAAAATCATAGATGCTTGAGGCAAACCATTCATGTATTCATACCAGGTTTCTCCGGCATTGGGTGAAAAATAAACACCGAGATCATTTCCAAAAAATAAATTGTTCGTATTGTTTGGATCTATAACAATTGCACTCGAAGGTACATCGGGCAAAGCCGAACCAATATCATTCCAGCTATTTCCTGCATCTGTGGATTTAAATAGATGCGAAGTTCCGAATCCGGAAAAAACGACATAGACTATTTTAGAATTATTTGGATTGACGGCAATATCGTCTGGATAGCGATCGGGTAAGCTACCGGTAATATTTGTAAAAGATGTTCCCCCGTTTGTACTTCGGAATATTTTTGCAGATGAAGTTATAGGTGCTGTTCCAACATAAATTGTATCGGTTGAAGTGCTCGATACTCCAATAGATAAAATCTGGTTGCCATCAAGTTGAGCTCCGCTATTTCCCAATGTCCAGCTATTTCCTCCGTTAGTAGTTTTATGAAATACTTTACTGCCTGCGTATATAACATTTGAGTTTGATTTGCATACAACAAATGGTGCAACGAAAGCCGGATTGATCATTCCACTTGGAGCAATTCCAAACCAGTTAGCTCCGCTATTTGTTGATTTTAATATACTTAAGTATTGATAGGTGCCATAAAGTATATTGTTATTTACAGGGTCAATTCCCGTTTGGCATCCATCTCCACCGATTACTCTTCTCCACGCAACAGTACCTTCAAATATTGCTGTGGCATTATCCTGCATTCCACCAATTGCAAGATTGGGTAGTGTGTGCGATGATGAAAATCCATTATAAAATTGTGTGGTTTGATAACCGCCGTTGCAGCCTTCATAATTTTCACCACCATCTGTTGTTCGAAAAACTCCGCCATCTGTTCCAAGGTAAATTATGTCCGGGTTAGATGGATGAAATGTAATTGAGTGCTGATCAGCATGCACGTAATAAGGTGGTCCTTCTGGTCCGCCGGGTGGAGTAACACCAAAGTACCATGCAGACCAATCAGTTTTAATATTTAAGTTTGTTCCCCCATCAGTTGATTTATAAACATCTATTCCACCTGTAAGTAAAAAATTTGAATTTGTGGGATGAACACCAACCCAATGTGAGTACCATCCTTGATAAGTTGCATAATCTGTTGTGTTAACTATCGTCCAGGTATCTCCGCCGTTGGTAGTTTTACATAACCAGGTGCCGGCACCGGTTGCACTTCCATTCCCAATCGACGCAAAAATTATTTGAGGATTTGTTTTGTAAATCGATAATAAAGCTTTACCGCTAAATGCAGAAGGTAAACCATTTGTAAGTTTTTGCCACGTGTTTCCCCCGTCCGTTGTTCTGTAAATTCCATTACCTGTTGAACCCAGATTACCATGAGTAACATAAACAATGTTACTGTTAACAGGATTAATAACAACATCAAATCCCATAATAACATTGTGAACGTTATTCCATGTTAAACCAGCATCGGTAGTTTTATAAATACCATCTGAGGTAGCAGCCCAAACTAATGGACGAATTATTCGGATCAATTTCAACTTCATTAACTCCGCGTTCCTGATTATATGACCAATCAAGGCTCTTAATCCAGGTTTGTCCGTAATCTGTGGATTTGAGAATTCCAATCCCATAGCTTCCGCGCGTTGTTCTAATTACTTCACCACCAAGAGCGTTTTGGTAATTATATACTTCGCCGGTTCCAATGTAGATTGTATTGGAATCACTTTGTGAAATTGCAACGGAACTGACACCGAGCAAAGGATAGCCTGTTTCAACTCTTTCCCAAACAAGCGCACCAACACCAGCGGTGTAGCTTCTCCACAATCCGCCGCCGGCTGCACCGGCAAATATTGTTGTTGGATTTTGCCAGTTGAATTCAACATCGAGAGTTCTTCCGCCAATATTATGCGGACCAATTTGTTCCCATTGATATACCAAAAAGTTTTGATTCCTGGTGCTAAAGGTTTGCTTTGATAATTCAAACGCTCGGTAATATCCATCAGCGGGAATATCACTATTAGGATAAGCACGCTTCATAGTTAAATATTGGAGTGCTTGCAATGCCCCGGATGTTTTTAATTTCTTGTGCTGCGGTTTTTCGAATTCTTGAAGTGAAAAGAATATTAAACTTGCCGCAGTGCAGACTGCAAAGATTAAAGCTGACAACCTAAATGCTTTCATGAAAACCTCAAGTAATAATTAATTTAAAGTAATAAGCGTCATAATAGATAAGAGAAGATAATTTTAGTTCGTCCAATTTCTTCTATTTTTTCTCTTTATTTCTCCTTGAATCAATAAATGATTTAACTGCAAAGATTAAAAACACTAAACACATCACAGCCATAATTGCCTGCACTGTTACTGCAGCAGGTCTTGCCGTTTCTGCTCCGCCAAGCATTTTGAGAAATTTAATAAGTCCACTTACAGTTCCCGCAAATCCAAGTAAAGTTAAAACAGCGGCACCATGCATTGCATGTTTTAAATATTTATCATTTAATCCCAACCATCCCAAAATTAACATTGGAATTCCAAAAAAAGTTGGGATGAGGGCAGTTACGCTTTCACTGCTTATTCCAAAGTAGCCATAAAGTCCCATCAAAATAAAAATTACACCATAAACGATTGATAGCTTAGCCATTACATCTCCTTAATATTATTTCATTATTATTATTAAATATTTAATTCCTTCAACACTAACTGAAAGCTTATTATTATTTACTTCAAACTCTTTTCCACTTACCAGATCTTTTACTTTACTTACTTTGTACATATCCGGCAAAGTAAACTCCAATTTTTGTTGATTAGGATTTTTATTTATCACTGTTAAAATTCTCTCATTCATATCCGATCTTAAGTAAGCATAAACATTTTCATCAGCTTGCAGGGTTAGAAAATCACCGTATCGCAATGCTGAATGTTCTTTTCTTATATGAATAAGTTTGCTCACTTCATTAAAAGTTTGTTTTTCGTTTTCATTAAGTTCATCACCAAATCGCATCATCCTTCTATTATCTGGATCAGAAGCGCCTGTCATTCCAATTTCATCACCATAGTAAATAATTGGAATTCCTGGAATGGTTAATAAGTAAGCCAAGTGTAATTTTAATTTATCATAGCTTTTAACATCATCAACGTTAGGTGGATTGTTCCAGGCGAAATCGCTTGCTCTTCCATCATTTATTGCAAGATCCCCATCAGCATAAGCCATATATCGAATTTTATCGTGGCTGTCCATTATGTTGCCCATCAAGTTGTTATAACCAAAAACCTGGAAACTTTTCTGCATCTGATAATCAAGTAATTTGAATGAAGCTTTCTCATCAAGAAAAGTCGGAACAGCGACATCATATAGATTAAAATTAAACTGTGCACTTAATTGCCCGTTGTTAACATAAGACGCAATCATATCAATTCCTCCAAAAGATTCGCCAATTTGATAAACATCTTTGTTTTCAGGAATCGCAATCTCGCGTTTTATTTTATTTGTTAACATTCTCCAATATTCATTTGGAACATGCTTAACTGCATCGTGACGGAAACCATCAGCTCCGGTAACCTTTAACCACCAAACAGCGTTGTCAGTCATAAACTCAAGTGCTTCATAAGAACCGGCAAAATCGAATGAAGGCATATAAGGTTCAAACCATGTAGTCAGCCTATATTCATCCCACAATCTTAAATTTAATCTTCCATTAGGAAGATTATAAGTTCCAAACCAATCACGATGATCTTTCCACATCCAATGTTCCTGATGTACATGGTGCGCAACATAATCAAGATATACTTTTGAATTTTGAGTGTGGGCTATATCAATGAGCTTTTTAACAAGATTCATATCTCCAAAATGCTCTTCAACTTTTGTAGAAGATACAGGCCAATAGCCATGATAACCTGTATACCAGCGATGCGGCGCGGGATACTCTTGATAAGCATTATTTGTGTTATCAACAATCGGAGAAATCCAAAAAGCGTTTACACCTAGTTTATCAAAATATCCATCTTCCATTCTATTGATGATGCCTTGTAAATCTCCACCCTGATAATTTGCCTGAACAAAAAGCGAATCGCGTTTTACAGGATTGTCATTTGATTTGTCACCATTGTTAAAACGATCAATCATCATACTATAAATAATGTTATCGTTTAAACTATGAACATCGGAATTTCCGGCAATAATTCCATGGTACAATTGAACTGTTTGAATATTAGTAATCTTACCCATTCGATTAGCAGCAATTCTTATAGTATGATTACCAACAAGCATTTTGCCTTTTAATGAAAGAGTAATTTCTTTCCTATCTATTTTGATAAATTCGGATGGAAACTTTTGATTATCAAAAAGAACAATTAAACTTTCCTTATCAACAAGATTATTTCTATCAATATTTTCAAAATAGAATTTTAACTTTAACACGTCTTTAGTTTTTTCCGATCCAAGAACATGAAGAAACATTTTGTCTTTAGCGGATTCTTCAATTATTCTTAGTGAATTAAAATCACCCATTCCATTTGAAACTTTTGTAGGATTTGAAGGATCAACAACCTCTCTTCCATCAACATAAAATTTGTATTCATATCTACCGGGATCAAGTGGTATCTCAACTTCGAGTAAGCCATCACCATTCATATCCTTCATCGGAAGATTGTGCCTATCCCAGCTATTAAACTGTCCAAATAAACTTACATCTTTCTCATTTGCCTGTGGTTTATAAGTAAAAAGATATCTAGGGCTTTTTGTTAACTTAACAGGAATCTGATAAACTTCTCCGTTAAGTTTGAATGAAATTAATTCCATTCCGGAAAAATTATTTTTGGGAGCGAATAAAACTTCTTTTTAAATTATCATAACTAACATCAACATTCCTGCTTGGGGTAAACTCAACATTGTAATTATCAGAATAAAAAATATCACTTATCAAAACTTTGGTTGATTGATCTTGTGACAGATTTACTGGCTGGATTAAATCCTGAATTGTTTGAGAAAAGCCTAATGAGTATATAAATATTGAGGCCACAATAATATTTTTTAACATCTGTTTGTCCTAGTATGATTGTTCAATTGCTTTATTGTTGATTTGTTTACGTTGAATTTATTAAAACCTGATGTTCATTTTTTAGTAGTGTAAATTTACTAAAAGAGGTTCAAAGATGAAGTGGGAAAAGAGCAATTATTATTTCAAATCACTAATATCATCAAGAAAATAGCAATGGTTGTGTTTTGTCATTCCAATTCTTGGATAAAAATCAACTGCGTCCGGAGCAGAAAGCAGAATTAATTTTCCTTGTGGTGTTGCTTTTTTTGTTTCTTCAATCAATCTTTTCCCAATTCCCTGTTTCTGAAATTCAAGATCAACGGCAAGATCTGAGAGATAGGTACAGTAAACAAAATCTGTAATGGAACGGGCGACTCCAACCAATTTTCCATCTACTCTTGCAGTAACAATTAAATTAGCATTATTACACATCGAGGAAATTCTTTGCTCATCACTTATTGGTCGGCGTTCAGCAAGTTTACTATTTTTCAATACTTCTATAAATTCTGCAACATCAAGATTTTTTTCTGAGGCATAAATTATCTCTTTCATAATTCCTCCTTATAAAAAAGCGAAGAACAATTGCTTGTTCTTCGCTTTAAAATACAATCTCAACTCAGGTTATAAAGCGTTATCTTTTGCAGCTTTAGCTATTCTGAATTTTAATACTCTCTTAGCGGGGATAACCATTGTAACACCTGTAGCTGGGTTTCTTCCCATTCTTTTCTTTCTGTTAACAACAACTAACTTACCTAAACCTGGAAGTGTAAATGACTTCTTAGCTTCTTTGTACGATAAAGCTACGAGCTCTTCTAAAAACTCACCGGCCAATTTTTTAGTTACGCCGGTCTTCTTTGCCATATGATCAAGAATCTGACCTTTGGTCATTGGTTTAACTGCCATAAATAGCCCTCTCTTTTAATTAATGAATGTTGTTTAATTACAAAGTGAAAATAAATATATTTTCTTTCAAAAGAAAAGAATCCCGGATAAAAATATTTTTTTAACAGTCGGTTCATTACCATAGATTGAGGGTGGAAACGGTTCTTTATTGTCATTATAGATTGTTTAATTTTTTGATGCAGATATGTTAATTCATTATTTTGATTACTAATAATTTTTGTTGATTGATTTTTACTATGATCAAAGCTGTAATACTACTTTTAATACTTCCATTTATATGTTCCTTTACCCAAAGTTTAGATTCAATCAGTACTGAAGTCAAACTGTATCCTGATACCACTTTTATTCATGCTGATTCACTTTTACTAAATGATTCATTATTGACTAAAGTAACGAGAGACTCCATTGTTCCAATTTATTCTCAGGCTTTAACAGAAAATAGTTTTATTATAAGAATGATGAATTATCGCACAACGATTATAAATACACCGGCGATCATTTGAGATTGTTTCCATTAAATTTTACAAAAGACTTAGGATTTACAGGACAGCCGAATGAAACTTTTCTATATGGAGTTGGGGATAATTCAATAAGTTATTTAATGGACGGAATTCCTATTAATGATCGTTATTCCAACTTTTTAAATCTTAATCTTATACAAAGCGAAGATATTGATTCTATTGAAATTATTCCATTGCCGCGGGGATTTCTTTATGGGGCGTATAACAATCCTGTTAGCGTAAATTTTATAACAAGGGATTTTATTACTTCTCAGCCTTATACTCGAATTCGGTTTTATCAGGGGGCAAATCGGGATATGATGCTTGACGGAAGTTTTAATGCTGTTGTAATGAAAAAACTAATAGCATCATTTGATATTGCAAACAGGATTTTAGATAAAACTTACGATGCAACTGAGTACTCGATTTGGCAGGGAAAGGTTAAGTTGAAATATTTATTATCGAACGACGTTAACATTATCGCTTCGTACAACTATAACGATTATACGGCCGGTTACAGCGGTGGCGTTGATGTTGACAGCATTATTGCACTTGGTGAAAATGTAAATGATGTTCTATATGATTTCAGAGCCGCACCAATGGTTTATCCAAACGGAGAGATAAATACATTAACACATTTACCAAGATTAAGATTTTTAATTAAGCCTTTTGAAAATATTAAAACAGATTTAAGTCTTTTTTACCTTTATAATGATTACGAGAGGGTTAATCAGTCTAAACAGAATTCTGAGAATAAAATATTTGGTATCAACTTTAGAAACGATTTTAGAGATGATTTATTTGATATAAAGTTATTTACTGATTATGAAAAAGGAAGAATTAACTTATGGGAAGAACGAGTTATTGATAGCACATTATATTATTTAAACATTCCATACTCTGAATATGATCTTTTTTCGGTTGCTGGTAATATTTCGCTAAAACTTTTTGATGGCAATTTAGTTCCATCTGTCTTTGGGAAACTCAGTTCATACTATAATAAGTGGGTTTGGAATTCATCAATCAGAGATTTTTCCGACAATCCACTTAGTTTCGGTTTTGATTTGAGATATATGCCAGTAGATTTTTTTGAACTCTATTTTGGTTATTCGTCTTCTAACTTTTATTCTAATTCTAATGTTAGTGATAATCCTCTTGAAATTGGTGGAAAATTTAATTCTGAATTTATAAAGGCAAGTATTAGATATTTTAGAAATGATCATAAAACTATGAATCATGATTTCGCAAGTTATTCTAGCACTAAAGATTTTGGAAATCTATCCGGCATTGGATTAAACCTAGATCTTAAATACTCAACTTTTCAGCTGCAATCAGTTACATCCTATTATAGTTCGATGGATGATCAATACTTGTTTGGTGTCCCGGAATTTCAAACACAAACAGGACTTTATTACATAAGTAAATTGTTTAATAATAACCTTGATTTGAAAACGGGATTTGTTTTTTATTTTACTGGTAAAAACAACGTTTACACTTTTGAAAATGGTTTAGTTGAAGTTCCCTCATCAAACAAATTAGATTTTACACTTTCGGGTGAAATTCAAAATACAGCAATTATTTATTTCATGTGGCAAAATCTTTTGGGAAACAATTATTATATCACACCGTATTATCCTATGCCATCTCGCAGTATAAGATTTGGTGTGGCGTGGGAAATGTCTAACTGATATTCGTTCGTCATTGCGAGTGACGCTTTGGGAGCGAAGCAATCTCTAATAATAATTCAGCGCATTAGATTGCTTCACTCGAGGACTCGTTCGCAATGACGAATCAAACCTACAAACTCAACATCTCTTTAAACTTAACAGCTTGTCTTCGCGAGACTTCAATTTTATGTCCGCCTTTTAACTTGGCAAGCAATCCCCCGTTAAGCCAAGGTTCAATATTCTCAACCCATTTAAGATTAATTATGTGCTTTCTGTTTGCCCGGAAAAATGATTTGTTGTCTAATCTTTCATCTAGATAATTTAAAGTTCTTAAGATAAGCGGTTTGTTCTCATCAAAATATAATCTTACATAATTTCCTTCCGATTCAAACAACCGGACTTTTTCTAATTTCACAAACCAGCATTTCTCACCATCTTTAACAAACACCTGGTCTTCTGCAGTTAAAGTTTCCTGTGATAATCCGTGAGTTCTTTCCTTACGTTTGCCTTCAATAAGTTTTTTAATTGATTCTTCTAAACGCACCGGCTCAATCGGTTTTAAAAGATAATCAAGTGCATTATATTCAAATGCCTTTAATGCGTACTCATCATATGCGGTTGTAAAAATCACTTTAGGTACACTGTCTAATTCTTCAAGCAACTCAAATCCTGTTTTACCCGGCATTTGAATGTCAAGAAAAATCACATCGGGATTTAACTCTGAAATTTTATTATGTGCATCTTCAGCATTAACCGCTTCGCCCACAATTTCTATTTCCTTAAATGGTTCTAATAATCTAATTAATTCTGTGCGCGCAAGTCTTTCGTCGTCTATAACTAATGCTTTCATTACTTTGAACCTCCTAATGGTATTTTAAGCTTTGTAATTACCGTGTTACTGTTTTCGTTTGTTAAAGAAAGAGAAGCACTTTCTCCATAGAGCAATGATAATCTGTGTTTAGTATTGCTGACTCCGAACCCTTGCGAATTTTTTAATGCTTCTTCATCAAACTTACCACTATTTCTAATTTCAATCATCAAATTTGAATCAACAACTTTTGCATCAATCTGAAGTTCACCGCCTTTTGTAATTTGGGATATACCGTGTTTAATTCCGTTTTCAACTAATGTTTGTACCATCATTGGCGGAATTTCAACTCTGTCCGCATCGGTTGTTGATTTAATTTTATAATTAAGTCTTTCTTCAAATCTTATTTTTTCAAGGTCAAGATAATCTTGTATTGTTTTTAATTCCTCAGCAAGTGGAACAGTTTCTGTTCTTTCAATTCTTAACGTATACCGCATAAGATTTGAAAGTTTTGTTATTGCATCTTTTGCATTTTGCGGATCTTCTTCTATCAGTGCGCGAATGCTGTTCATTGCATTAAACATAAAATGTGGATTAAGCTGTGCTTTTAAAGTCTTCAACTCAAAATCTTTTACCGCTGCTTCAAAGATTAATGTTTCTATTTCAGCTTTCTTTGAATTTTCAAAAAAGTGGATTGCGAAGTAAATCAAAGACCAGACAAGCATAACACTGGTTATATTTAAAATGCTTGCTATTATTGAAGCAGTCAGATGCTGTGGTTCTCTTTCTACTCCAAGTAAATGACCGGAAGCAAAAACCGGGATGTAGATTATCAACCCAACAACAAAACTTGCGATTAAAACTCTTGGAATAATTTTTTTTAACGGCTGGTTTGTCCAGTTATGCTTTTTAATATAAATGCGGTAAAGATGAGAGAAAACTATTCCATACAAAGCAAGAAGGAGCCACAGTATAATCCTGTTAAGCGGGATAGTTTCGAAGGACGAGATGATGAGTAAATTTACAATTACAAATAAACTCCAGCCCGATGCTTGAGAAATCCAGTATAAGTTTTTTCTCTTTAAGGTGTGGATAACTTCGCTCCTACTTCCGGCTTTATCTTTATCAAAATGTAACTTTGTATTAAGAGTTGCAGTGTTCATATCAAATATAATCTTAACATTTCTAAAAGAGAATCATTTTTAAATTTTGCTTTGGAAACTTATTGGGTAGCAATTACAATATGGAAATCTTTTTTATAGTTGGTAAAGTAATGTGATAGGTGGAAAATAAAAAACCCCACATAAAAGCGGGGTTAAAGAAGAATTTTTTTTCTAATTAAAGCGATATTATATCGTTATAAATTATAAACGCCATTAACAAAAGCAATAAAACTAGTCCTGTATTTTGTATTGCCATTTTAATTTTAATGGGTATTTCTCTTTTAATTATTGCCTCAATAATGATCATCACTAAATGCCCGCCATCTAAAACGGGAAACGGCATTATGTTTAGTATTGCCAAGCTTAAACTTAAAAGAGCAAGAAAATATAAGAAACTCGGAACTCCGCTATCTGCAGATTTTGCTGCAAATTTTGCAATCTTTATAGGTCCACCAAATGCTTTGCCGACTTCTATGCTGCCGGAAAATACTTTTCCCATCATAGAAAAGGTTAATGCGGTGATTTTTTCGATGTCTTTCCAGCCGTAATAAACAGACTCAAATGCACCATAAGTTCTCATTTGAGTTTTGCCCATAAATACTGTTGCAATAGCCACACCAATTTTCGCATCATTACCGGGAGTAACATTAACGTTTAAATTTTCTTTATCCCTTTGAATAAGAATTTTTAATTCCTTTCCAGTGTTTGAAGAAATAATTTCCGTGGCTTGCTTTGAACTATAAAGTCCGATATCATTTATTGATAAAAGAATATCGCCAACCTGCATACCTGATTTTTCTGCGGGCGAATTTTTTAACACTTCTCCAACTGCAGGTTTAACCCCCTCAGGTACTAAGAATAATACTTGTGTTTCATCCTCTGGAATTAAATTTCTTTTTACAAATAATTTTTCCTGTTTGCCATTTCGTTCTACAACTATATTTATATTTTCACCAAGCGTGTTAATAAAAATCTCAGCACGTAAATCTTCCCAATTAGTAACTGGTTTTCCATTTATGCTTAAGATTTTATCACCTGTCATAAACCCAGATTTTGATGCAGGACTTCCATCTTCCACGTAAGCAATTGTTGTAGTTGGGGTGATTGGTTTTCCCTGAAAGAAATTTGCGCCCCAAAAGATTACCCAGGCTAGCATAAGATTCATAAATACACCTGCAGTAATTACAAAAACTTTTGCCCATACTGGTTTTGCACGGAATTCATATGGTTGTGGTTCTTTATCAGCAAAGCTAACATCGCCGCTCTCATCAACCATACCTGCAATTTTAACATAGCCGCCAAGCGGTAGTAGACTTAATCGATAATCTGTATGTCCTTCGCCATCAAAATCTTTTGGTAATTCACCAAATGAAAATCCGGATTTTCTATTCCAACCAAATAGTCTTTTTCCAAATCCTATTGCAAATACATCGGCTCTCATTCCACTAAGTTTAGCTGCAGCAAAATGTCCAAACTCATGAATAAAAACCAATATTCCGATTGTAATTGCAAAATAAATTATGTAATCCATATAACAGGAGCTCCTTATTCTTTTTCTAACTTAAAGTACTAACAAATTCCCTTGTGTCTTTATCACATCTAAAAATAGTTTCGATATCAGGATCAGAATGATTTTCAATCTTATCCAAAGCTTTTTTAATCAACTCTGATATTTGAGAGAATTTTATTTTTTTATTTATAAATTTATTAACAGCAACTTCATTTGCAGCATTCAAAATGCAAGGTGCAGTTCCGCCCGTTTTAAGAACTTCAAACGCTAATTTTAAACATTCAAACTTATTAAAATCCGGCTTAAAAAAAGTTAGATTATTTATTGCCGCTAAATCTGTTCTCGTAAAATCATTTTGCATTCTTTCTGGAAAAGTAAGCGCATATTGAATCGGCAGCTTCATATCCGGTAAACCAAGTTGTGCTTTAACAGACCCATCTACAAACTGAACCATAGAATGAATTATTGATTGAGGATGAATAACTACCTCAATTTTTTCAGCGGGTAATCCAAATAACCAAAATGCTTCAATAACTTCAAGCCCTTTATTCATCATCGTTGCTGAATCTATTGAAATTTTGCTTCCCATTTTCCAGTTAGGGTGATTTAGTGCTTCATCCACACTGGCATTTTCAAAAAACGATTTGTCCTTATTAAGAAACGGTCCACCTGAAGCGGTTAAGATTAACTTTTCAACTTCATTAAGATTTTCACCCACCAAGCATTGATAAATCGCAGAATGTTCAGAATCAACCGGAATTATCTCTGCACTGTTTTCTAACACTAGTTTTGTAACTATCTCGCCTGCAACAACAAGTGTCTCTTTATTGGCAAGTGCGATTCGCTTTCCGCGTTTAATTGCTTCAAGTGTTGGTGCTAAGCCTGCAAAACCAACCATTGCACCAAATAAAATATCATAATCCTTTTCAGAAGCTACTTTTAATAATTCATCATAGCCTGAAAGAACTTCGCAAGAATTTCGAATGGTAGATTTAAGTTCCTTAGCCTTCGAAACATCGGTAACAACAACAAATTCAGGATGAAATTCCTCTATTTGTTGTTCCAAAAGATCAATTCTTGAATTTACTGTTAATCCAGCAACACAAAATTTGTCTGAAAAATTCCTAATAACCTTTAGAGTATTAACACCAATTGAACCGGAAGAACCTAAAATTAAAATTTTCTTCATTTTCTTATAATTTAAGGGTTAAAACTATCAAAGTGTGAGAAGATTAGCAATGTAAAACTTGTACGGATGTGATTTGCTTTTTTAAAGAATTTAATATAGTAGCACCGATTGATGTCCAGAGTTGCGCACAATTAATGATAAATTTTTGGTAGAATCAAGCTAGGTCTAAAGCTATCATTTATCTTGAAAGAGTATTTGTTCTAATTCCTGAATTAATTTTAGCCCACCAGAAGCAGTAAGTGGTCCCGAAGTATAATCATTTTCTCCAATAATAATGGTAACAATATCAATTTTTTCGGTGGGTTTAAAGTCGCCACTAATGGGCAGCAAAATTTTATTTAGCGTCACTTCACCCAAAAAACCTGTATTAAAATGCTCTGCTTTATTAAAAATGATTTCAATACACTTTTCCGTCTGCTTTATTTCATCAATGCTTGCACTATCAAAATAAACACGCATCATATCGTCTGTCTTTAATAGTAATTCCAACAGTATTTTCTTTACATCTTTAATATTTTCATCATTAAGAATTACTTCAGATCCGGCACTTTTGTTAAATATTATTACTTTCATCGATTTGTCATCAGCCTTACAGTAAGTAAGTAAAAAGAAAATTATTATGAAAAAACTGTTATAAAAAAATTTTGTTCGCATTATAAAGAGTTCTTAATGATAACAAGACCGGCCTGTAGCCGGTCTTGTTAAATAAATCATTAATAAATAGAAATCTCATCTAAAATGATTGCAGTATCATAAATACTATCCCCAACATCACCAGCAGCAAGTATTAAAGTAATTCTTGTCCCTTTATATGCTGATACGTCAAATGTAATAGTTTGCCAATCAGTCATGTAAACGTCACCCCGGTCAAAAACAATACCCGGTGAAACAAAAACCAGATTACCAGGTTGTGGTATTTCACCTTCACCACCATTGAATTTTTGTGCTCCAAAATCAGCAGCTATCTCATCGATGGTTTTGGAATAAAGTACATCTTCCGAGCCATCGGCTTTTCTTATTGTAATTTTAAAATAGTCCTGATATGCAGAATTTATATATTCCAAAAATTCTTCTGACAAGAAATTCCACTTTACTTTAATTGTTGTTTGATTTTCACGAACAGTAAAGGTTTGGTAAATTGATCCTGTGGCTTCGGTAAATCCAAGACCTGTCGAAATAATACCCATAAAATTTGGTTGAGTTGGATTTACAGTTCCTAATTTACTAATTACTCTGCCATCGCCATCTTTCGTCCAACCATCAATTTTTCCAAATTCGAAATCTCCATTTATAAGATCATCAGGGTAATAAACATCATTTGCACCTTTCATCTGGAATGCAGCGTTGTGCGTTGAATAAGGATCACTACCCGCAAGGAAAGAATTGCCTGTTGTTTTTAATTCTTTTGCTAATCTTCTGGTAAGAGTATCTGCGTTTTCAATACAAAAACGGCTGCTTACTATTTTACTATAACCATAGTAAGTCTTGGCGCCTTTGCCAATAAAAGCATTTTCAAGCTCAGCACTCTTTGTACTTTCACAAGAATTGTTAAGAATAACGCTATTTGGAAATTTACCAGCAAGGTCTGAAATGAATGGAAAGCGGATTCCATAAACATCAGCTTTTACACTAACGGCTCCATTTTTTTTAACTACAAGATTTTTTGAAATTGAAATTTTTCCAGCCTTCAGCATAGTTTTATATGAACTTGTATAAATTGCAAGCGTGGTATCAACCTGTTCACCAGAAAGAAAAACCTTTCCTCCTGAGCCATGAGTTGCCAAAACAACGTAGCCGTAATCAGTCAAATTGTAAATTGAACTGATTGTTGCATCTTGATTTTTTAAGTATGTTATCTGGAATTTGAAATCAGATGAATTTAAGATATCAACTACTTTTTGTCCTTCGTTCCAGGGCGTAAAAGCAGCTTCAAATGGTGCATAAATCATAACATTTCTATTACCAATAATCTTTGGATCAAGATCGGAAAGTTTTTGGATGCGAGAAGGAATTTTGTTTTCGTCAATAGTCCCCCTAGTCTGGGATTTTACAGGAATAGTTCTCGATGATTTTCTCCGATCATCTTGTAATCCAGATCCGCCGCGGGTAATTATTGTCGTTCCATTTATATCTTCTTGGGCAAAAATAAGGTTGCCATAAACACCTGATGAATATTTAATTTCCATACTTGAGGTGCCTTCGGTTTCAACGGCATTAACTCCAGGTTGGGTTTGCAGCCAAGTTTTTAATTGTGCAATAGCGGGTTCAATATTGTTTACATTTCCACCAAGGTATGTGGTAAATTTACTTGCCGCACTATCTTGAGTGTTTAAGACTTGTTTTAATTCTTGCGAAGTAAAATCAGGATAAACAGTAAAACTAAGAACATTGGAGTTGACCGTCGTGGTAACATTGTTCCTCATTACATTGGCTATTACTCTTAGTTTTATTTCGCCAGCGGATTGAGTTAGAGTGATGAGAGCACTATAAACATTGTCACCTAATATTTCATCCCCGTTTGATAGTTCACCATTGTCAAGAAGAAGTCCTAATTCTTGAATAACGGTATTGCTCGCATCTACTTTTACCAGTTTTGCAGTTGAATCAATTAAAGTGACGCCTGCATTAACATTCAATCTAACAGTTACCTGTGTAGGTAGATTGGCAAGGATAGAAGATGGATTAACGATTAATTGACCTATTTCCGAGCTTTCGTTTGGAACAGTGGGGTTGTCATCCTTTGAGCAACCGAGATAGAATCCAAGAATAAATAAAAACAGAAAACCGAGCAGTAATTTTCCTTTCATAAGATTTCTCCTTTTAATTAGATTTTTTTTAATTATAAAGTCTTCACATTTGTTAAGTTTTTACTTCATAAGTAAATAGTTAATAATTAATAATTAAGAATTTTGCCTTATTTCAATTGTAAATATATCTTTAAAATAAAAGAAAGTAAAATTTACCTGTAATTGAATAAATTTACACCCTTGTTACTGGTTATTATTGTAACAAAGAAGAATTAAGTATGTAAAAAATGCTTCGTAGCATATTTTGAAAAATAATTTACTTAGAATTACAAAGATTATTCCAATAATATTTAATCCATGGAAACATTTTATCTTTTTTTTCATCTATTAGATAAGAGACCAAAATCGATTTGCAGGAAAAAAATAACCAAATAATTGAGTTTACGATTCTTTTCAACAAGTACAAGAAAAGAATTTACAATTACGCTTTAAAAATGTTAAATGATAAAATGCGTGCTGATGATATTGTACAGGAAGTATTTATAAAGTTGTTTGAAAATCTTAATAACATTCACAACAAACAGAGTGTTCAATTTTGGCTGTTCAAAACTGCAAGAAATGAATTGATGAGTTTTTTTAGAAGCACAAAAAATAAAAAATTGATTTTCCAATTCGGTTGATATAGATGAAGTTGAAATTGAATCACGGCACTCTTTAGAAGATGAAATTGAAAATAAAGAGATAACTAAACTTATAATGATTGAACTGGATAATATGAATGAAGACTTTCGTGAGGTTTTTATTTTGAGAGAATATTCCGGACTTAATTATAAAGAAATAGCTTCGTTGTTAAAGATTGATGATGAACTTGTTAAAAGCAGATTGTACAAAGCACGGCAGAAGTTAATTAATAAAATATCGAAGGTATTACAATAGTCATTGCGAGATCCGAGTCTTCGAGACGAAGCAATCTAAAGAATCGACAGATTGCTTCGTCCTTAATCAGGACTCGCAATGACGATTACTGAAAGAGAAAAGATATGACTGAAAATAAAATACTGGAAATGATAAATCTCTACTTTGATGGAGAACTTGAAAAGAGCAAAGAAGTAAACCTTTTTTCTTTGCTTGCAAGCGACCAGATAGCAAGAGATTATTTTAAACAACTTAGTGTCATTAGAAATGCTGTTGATAACTCCGCAGAAGATTTTCCTGATGAGCTTGAAGAAAGAATATTAAGATCTGTTGGATCTAAAGCCACAGTAAAAACAGGAATGTTTTCTAACATAAAAATCTTCTCTGCAGTTTCTTATGCCGCAGCATTAATTCTTCTGTTCTTAAGCGGATATCTTTTCTTTAAAGTTTTTAACTACCAGGAACGAGTTGACAATCTTTCACAGCAAATGATTATTCAATCCAAAACAATACAAATGCTTTACAACAGTTTACCCGGAGTTGAAGTACGAGCAACTTTTGATAACGAAATTATTATAAAACCAAATAGCTGAGGATAAAATGAAAATGAAATTATTTTTTCTAATTCTTCTTTTTATAATTCCTTTTGGATGTAAAGAAGAAAAGGAGATTGAAGTAATAACTGATTATGAGTCAAGTTTATTTAGATGGAGAGAAATTAGATCAATATCCAGAACTACGATAAGAGCAGGAAAACGGGAACAACTAATAGATTCAGAATATGTCGTTTATAGAAAGAAGTAATCCCTTTGTGAAAAAGATCAGAAGAAAGCGTACATAGTAGAATACAAGTATTTAGTTAATGAGAATGGGAAAATTGATAAAATTGCTGATGGAAAAGATAATGATAAGGAAATTGACAGATGTGTTAGCAATGCTAAGCACAGTGATAAAAATGGAAATTCATAGACTGGAAAAAAAGATGGCAAAATCGTTAAATTGGCAATCAGGCTTATGAGCATTATAGGACGATTGCTAACCATTGAAGTGAATGAAAACGATCTATATTTCAGTCTGTTGATGAGATGCCAGAGCCGATCGGGGGAATGTATGCGATACAAGAGTAAAATAATATATCCTGATTCAGCAAAACGGAATGGTGTAGAAGGGAAAGTTTTTTCATGCATTTATTAATGAAATTGGAAATGTTGTCTCAGCAAAAATTATAAAAGGTAGTGGATACGGTTGTGATGATGCGGCAATGTCAGCAGTTAATCAAACTAAGTTTAACCTCAGGTATGCAAGTAAGTAAACCTGTAAAAGTACAAGTAACTATTCCAATAGTATTCAAACTTCAATAAACATAAATCAAAAAAGGAGGCACTATGAAAAACTCAATCTATTCGTTTTTATTATTCGTTCTCTTCTTAGGAGTAAGCGGATTTGCTCAAGAGGAAGAACTAGATAAATATCCCGAACCAATTGGTGGAATCGAAGCAATGATTAAAAATGTTGTTTATCCCGTTTCTGCAAAAGACGCGGGATTGAAGGAAAAGTTTTAGTTAAAACAATAATTGATGAAGGGGGAAATGTAGTCGAAACAGAGGTTATAAAAGTGTTAATACAGATTGCGATAAAGCTGCAATGGATGCAATTAAAAAAACCAAGTTCACTCCCGGCAATTAAAGATAAAAACCAGTAAAAGCAGAAGTTGTAATACCGGTAATGTTTAAGTTATCTTAAAAATATTCTTCAGAAGTCACGGAGCATTCCGTGACTTCCCAATATTCCCTTTCAATATTTAATCAAACTACTCTAACTTTGCATTACAATTATTTATCATTTAAGGGGATACTAAATGAAAAACAGTTTTGTTATAGCAGTATTGGTAAGTATAGTTCTTTCATATTCTCATATATACTCTCAAGGTATCTTTTTAGATAAAGGTGAATTTGGAGTTTTTGGTAATGGCGGTTACACAAGCTTAGAAAGTAGTCACGCAACATCCTTCGGCGGTGGTTTTGCTCTTGGTGGAATTATAGAGCTTGGTTTTACTAGCTCAACTTCTGAAATAACATTGGAGATGTATGGTTTAGGCGATGAAATTGAAGTTAATTCCAGAACAGTTTCACTTGGAGTCGTTCTTTTAAAGAGAAAAGCTCAGCTTGAGGTAAATATTGGCTATACAACTTCTAATGAAAGCAGCAATTCATTTAAAAGTAGCGATGCTTTATTACTCGGATTTAATGTTGGAAGTGAAATTAAGCTTCACGAAAAATTAAGTTGGTATCCTGTTTTTTCTTTCGCCGTAGGTATTCTCACAGATGAAGATAGCGGAAATCCGGTTACTGCTTTAGGATTATCCGCACCTATTCTAATAGCTGAACACGCATATTTGGGACCTACATTTGCATTATCCGAAGGAGATTTATCCTGGGGTGTTACGGCAGGGATTTTAATAAGCTTTGATTATGATGTTAATGGAGATAGTGGTTGGTGATTATTAGTACAAGCTAGGAATAAAATTAAATTGGTTGATTTATAGCCGTATTTCTCATCTAAAATTAACTCTATTTATTATTTAGAACCTGCTAGTTATCCAACATTTGTGTAGGCTTATTTTTTTAGTGGGGATCAATGTACAAAGAAAAAATAAACTAGTACGGTAACAACCAAAAAGGAAACCGTATAGAGTAGTACTTTTTTGAATGTCCATTCGAATCTTACCAAACCCTGGATAAAATCTATAATTAAGGAAATAAAATCCATATTTACTCAACGCTACGGTTATTTATTCTGAAGTTCTTTAATTCAAATATAATAAATTGTTTTACTTAAGTGCAGTATTAATTCCATCACTCCAGAAATCCAACATATCACCTGATTTCTCCCCTTGATACCCCGCATTTAATTGCTATTTTTAAGCTATGTTAAAGAATCTTCTTCCAATTATACTATTTGCTTTTCCGCTGTTTGCTCAGCAAAATCCAATGGATCAAAACCAGTTTATGCTTGCGGAAAGCTATGAGCAAAAGGGTGATTTTAATAAGGCTGTTGAGATTATCGAAACATTAAACAAAAAAGATCCTTCAAATATTCAATACTTCAACAAACTTAATTCACTTTACCTTCAGCTAAAAAAGTACGATGAATCAGTATTGCTTATTAACTCCAGAATTTTAATATCCCCACAAGATATAAGCTTATATGGAATGTTAGGATCAACTTATTACACAGCAGGCGATCGTACAAAAGCTTATTCTGTTTGGGATGATGCTGCAGAAAAATATAAAACAAATCAGATGACTTATCGAGTCATAGCAAATTATGCGATTGATAAAAGAGATTTTGAAAAAGCAATCGAATTATTAAATAAAGGCAAAGAGATAACTAAAGATCCTTATTTGTATTCGTATGACCTGGCTGAGCTTTACAACATTACAATGCGGTACCGCGAGGCTGCTGAAGAATACTGTCATTTAATTAAAGCTAATCCTTCTCAATATCAGCCGATTGAAAGTAAAATTCTTTCATACTCAAATAAACCAAATGCACTTGATGAAGCAATTGAGGTTATCGAGAAATATAAATCAGATAATATTAGCTTTACTTATTTGCTTGCAAGGTTATTTGTTGAGAAGAAAAAGTATGACGAAGCCTTTGATCTTTACAAAGAAATTGATAAAAAGCAAAACACAAAAGGTGCTGAATTATTTAACTTTGGTGAGTTTGTTTACAGTGACGGAGAGTATTCAACTGCATCAGAAGTATTTAAGTTTCTTATAGTTAATTACAGCGATCAAGAGAATATTCCACTTGCAAAATTAGCTTATGCAAAAACACAGGAAGCTTTGTTCATACAAAAGTATCAGAAAGAGATAATCCCGAATGGAAAACATTTTTTATAACATTGACAGCTGAAGCTAATGAAATTGATCCTGTTATAAAAGCATATCAGGAAATTATTAAAGTGTATCAGAATTCCGAAGTTGCAGTTGAAGCAAATTTGAGAATTGGAATGTTGCTTTTTCATTATCGCAATGATATAAACGAAGCAGAAAAATATTTTAAAATTATCACTGAGAGTTATCCCACTTCAAAGTTTGCATCACTATCATTTGTAGAGCTTGGGAACATTTCGATCCAGCAAGCCAAATTAGATGAAGCAGAAAAATACTTTCAATCAGTAGCTAAGCTTCCTCGAGCAAACATTGAAGATAAGAGTTTTGCAAATTATCAGCTGGCAAGAATATTTTCTTTCAAAAATGATTTTGAATCGGCCCGGAAAAACCTTCTTACAGTTATGGGAAATTTAAAAGATAACATTGCTAATGACGCTATTGCGTTTTCAATATTACTGAACACGGCAAAGAATGATTCGTCTAACTTGTCAATTTATTGCAAAGCCGAGTTTTTGTCTGAGCAAAAAAGATTTAGTGAAGCAAAAGATTTGTATAGGCAACTTTCGCAAAATCCACAGGCTTTTATTTTTCAATCAATTGCCAAACTAAGGGTTGCAGAAATGATGATTGCAAATGATGATTACACAAATTCAATAGCTGATCTATCGCTTATAGTTGATGAAGCTGAGAAAAACATTTATGCTGATAAAGCCTTATATTTGCAGGGTCAGATTTATCAGTATGGGTTGAAAGATTCTGCAAAAGCTGTGGAATCTTATGAAAGCTTGCTTGCCAAATTTCCAAAGTCATTATACTTAGATGAGGCAAGACAAAATATTATTGAGCTAAAGAAAAAATTAAGTTAGGACAATCAATGTCTAAAAAACCGGGACAAAAAATCGTAAAGTGTTCATTCTGCGGAAGAGATGGAAACGAAGTGGGCAGTATGATTGCTGGACCAGATGTATACATTTGTGATATTTGCATCGGAAGCAGTGTTGATATTTTAAAGAATAATCTTGCTGCGTACAGCAATCAGAAACAAGGTAAATGGAATCAGCACACACCCCAAACTATTAAAAAAGCGCTTGATGAATACGTGATTGGTCAGGACAGAGCAAAGAAAGTATTAGCCGTTGCGGTTTACAATCATTACAAAAGAATAGGTTCACGCACTACTTTTTTTGAACTTGATGATGTTGAAATTGAAAAGAGCAATATTCTGCTGATTGGTCCAACCGGGGTAGGAAAAACCTTACTTGCACAAACACTTGCAAAAACTTTAGATGTGCCTTTTGCAATAGCTGATGCAACAACACTAACAGAAGCCGGGTATGTTGGCGATGATGTTGAGTCCGTTTTAGTTCATCTACTGCAAGCTTCAGATTATAATCTTGAGCGTGCACAAAAAGGAATTGTTTACATTGATGAAATAGATAAGATTGCACGAAAAAGTGAGAGCACATCAATTACCCGTGATGTTTCCGGCGAAGGTGTACAGCAGGCATTACTAAAAATTCTTGAAGGAACAGTTGCAGGAATCCCTCCAAAAGGAGGGAGAAAACATCCTGAGCAGAGTTTGATTAATCTTAATACAAAAAATATTCTCTTTATCGTTGGCGGTGCATTTGATGGTATCGATAAAATAATTGCAAAAAGACTTAATGAAAATAGAATGGGATTTTCATCTGATCTTAAAACAAAAACAAAAGAAGATGATTTGATTTCTCACATTCAGCCTGAAGATCTTTTGCGATTTGGATTAATTCCTGAATTGATTGGAAGACTTCCCGTAGCAGCTCCCCTTCATCAGCTAACAGAAGAAGCGATGCGCAATATTTTAACTGAACCCAAGAATGCAATTATCAAACAGTACAAAAAACTTTTCTTGATGGAAGGTATCGAGCTTGAGTTTGACCCCTTTGCCTTGGATGTAATTGTAAATAAAGCGATGGATAGAAAAACCGGGGCAAGGGCATTACGTTCAATAGTTGAAGATTTTATGATTGATATTATGTACGATCTACCCAACAAAAAGGACGTAGACAAATGTATTATTACAAAAGATTCTGTTGAGAAAAATGCAGAGCCGATTTTTATAAAGAGTGATGTTAAGTCTGCTTAATTGCTTTAACTTTTTAATAAGATTATTGTCAGTCTGAGCTTGTCGAAGACTGACATTTTTTAAAGTCACACTATGACCAGATGCATATTTAAACTACTAAGCTTCTTTATACTTACTACATTTTCCACGTTTCCCCAAAGTAAAATTTTTGTTCCAATGGATCTTTCCCAGACAGATCATCTTAAAGCGTATGGAGTTACATTTCACGCTTTGCTGGATGGACTTAAAGCTGATTGGCTTTTAAACTACCGCGGCGGTTCCTTTATGATAGATAAATCTGACAAAATTATTTCGGAGTGTTTGCTTGAAGAAGTTTACTTTGAACAAATTAGTCTGGCGCAGGCTTCTCAGATTTATGCTGAAGTACAAAGTGAAGATAATAATATGGATGTGGTGCGATTAGAGAAAGCACCAAAGATTGCGGTTTATGTGCCCCCTGGATTTGCACCTTGGGATGATGCAGTTACTCTTGCACTTGAATATGCAAAAGTTGAGTACGATAAAATCTGGAATGATGAAATTCTTCGCGGCGATCTTGAGAAATATGATTGGCTTCATTTGCATCATGAAGATTTTACCGGACAGTATGGAAAGTTTTATGCAAGTTTCAGCAATGCACAATGGTATATTGATCA
The DNA here is from genome assembly GCA_963698205.1 of uncultured Ignavibacteriaceae bacterium. Classification (GTDB taxonomy): domain Bacteria; phylum Bacteroidota; class Ignavibacteria; order Ignavibacteriales; family Ignavibacteriaceae; genus IGN3. The sequence goes on from CAVOPZ010000011.1 coordinate 190,195, forward strand.
GCAAATAATGTACGAGAACAATTCAAAGAAGAATGGATTTGACAAGGTTTCTGAAATGATGAAAGCAGTTTCACTAACAATCAAAAACTTTGTCGGGCAAGGCGGATTTCTTTTTGCAATGTGCAGTGCAACGGATTCTTATGACATTTCACTTTCTGCAGAAAATGTTGATATCTGCGCACCTGTTTTTGATGGCGATGCGGCTGATCCCGATGCGCAATCTAAATTAGATTTTTCAAAGACCTTTGCATTCCAAAATTTTAAGATTGATATGAATCCTTATGTTTATGAGTACAGCGATATTGATATTCAACCTGCAGAGATTGGTTTACAGCAGAACGATTACTATACGCTTTTTGATTTTTCAGCAAAATACGATCCTGTACCAACAATGCTAACACAAAATCATGCAAATGTTATAGAAGGATTTATGGGGCAAACCACAATGTTCAGAAAAAATCTGATTAAAAATTCCGTTATAATAATGGCTGAAAGACAAGGAACAGATCAGGTTCGCTATATCCATGGAAATTTTGGAAGGGGTACGTTTACATTTTATGGTGGGCATGATCCTGAAGATTACCAGCACGCAGTTGGTGATCCTCCAACAGATTTAAGTTTGCATAAAAATTCCCCCGGTTATAGATTAATATTAAATAACATTTTATTTCCTGCAGCTACAAAGAAAAAACAGAAAACATAATTTTATGAAAACAATAAAGATTAAAAACAGCAATAAAGAAGTTACAATTGGTAAAATAGTTTGTGTTGGGAGAAACTATGCTGAACACGTTTATGAGCTTGGAAATGTAATTCACGAAAAACCCGTTGTGTTTTTAAAAACCGTTTCATCAGTGATCTATTCGGGTGATGAAATTGTTTATCCATCATTCTCAGATGATATGCACCACGAAACTGAGTTGGTTTTGTTAATTGGGGAAAATATTAAAGATGCTGATCTTGAATCTTCAGAAAGAGCAATCACCGCTTATGGAATTGGTCTCGATATGACTTTGCGGGATGTTCAGGCTGATCTTAAAAGAAAAGGACATCCCTGGACAATTGCCAAATGTTTTGATACTTCGACAGTGCTTTCTGAGTTTGTAGAAAAATCTTCCCACAAGCTAACACTTGATGAAACAATCTCTTTGAAAATAAATGGCGAGGTCAGACAGAAAGATCAGCTAAATAAAATGCTGCACAAACCCGCTGAGAGTTGTTCAATACATTTCTACTTTAATGAAATTAGAAGTCGGCGATTTGGTTTTTACAGGTACACCAAAAGGGGTCCGCAAAGTTGAACGTGGAGATAAGTTAGAAGCAGAACTAGAAGGAATTGTTAATCTTGAATGTAATGTAATTTAATAGCTGGCTTTAACCGAAACGGATTCGTAATGATTTTTTTTAGATATTTTACTTATTCAATCCTATCAAAGCTTTTCTTATAAGTTCTTCTAAAGAATAATTCACATTTTCAGAAAGTAAATCTCGTACAACTTTATCTGCAATTTGTCTTTGATAACCAAGCGTTGTCAGTGCAGAAATTGCTTCATCTTTTGCAGATGTTTCTTTAATTACTCCATCAGCTTTAATAGCATCTACTTTATTTCGTAATTCAAGCACAACTCGTTCTGCCGTTTTTCTTCCTATTCCGGGAATAGCAATTAAACGCGAAACATTTCCATTGCTTATTGCAAATTTTAAATCATCTACAACTATTCCAGACAATATACTTAAACCAAGCTTTGGTCCAATTCCACTAATGGAAATTAGAAGTTCAAACATTTCTTTTTCTGATTGTGTAAAGAATCCAAATAATGTAATTGAATCTTCTTTAACACTTGTATGGATAAATAGAGAAACAATTTCCTTTTCAGAAATCTTTTCAAAAGTGTTAATTGAAATGTTTACTGTGTAACCAACCCCGTTTACATCAAGTAAAATTTGTGTTGGCTTTGATGAAATTATTTTGCCTGTTAAAAAACCAATCATAATTATCCTACTACTCTCTCCGGATACGCTTCAATAAACGACTTCCAATCTTTTGTTTTCTTTGCAGGAGTTTTCATTCTGAAAGCATGACAAAGTGCAATAGCAAGTGCATCGCTTTCATCAACTTTTATTTTTTCTAATTTAATATTAAGTATAGTTTTAATCATAAAACTAACTTGCTCTTTGCTTGCTGCACCTTTTCCCACAACAGATTTTTTAACTTCACGAGGTGAGTATTCACTTGCCGGAATCTTATTATGCAATGCACATAGTATAGAAACTCCTCGAGCATAACCAATCTTCATTGCGGACTGAACATTCTTTCCGTAGAATGCAGTTTCAATGGCAAACTCATCCGGCTTATATTTTTTTATAACTTTACTTAGTTCACTGTAAATAATTTCAAGTCGTTGTGGTATTGGTTGATTAGATGGAAGGATTATTGATCCGTTGGCAATTTTTAAGAAGTTATTATTTGTGTATTTAATAACTCCATAGCCTGTAATTCTTGTTCCGGGATCAATACCGAGAATGATCATAAATTAATAATAAGTTTAAAATTAGATTTCCATTTGCCTAAGAATTAAAAATAAATTTAAGAAACGGTTAAGGACTTATTCAACAATATCAGCGTTCGAATATACGTTTTGAACATCATCAATATCTTCAAGGGCTTCAATCATCTTAAAAACTTTTTCGGCATCTTCGCCTTTAACTTCGATTAAATTCTTAGCAATCCATTGAAGAGACGCATTTTCGACTGTAAACTTTTTATCTACTAATGTTCTTCTCACAGTTTCAAACGATTCAACGGTAGTTTGCACTTCAAAGTAATCTTCTTCTGTTGTAAGATCGTCTGCCCCGGCTTCTAAAACTATTTCCATTACATCATCTTCTTTTTTTCCTGCGGCGGAAAGAGTAATGATCCCTTTTCTATCAAACATCCAGGCAACAGAGCCGGTTTCACTCATGCTTCCACCGTTCTTACTGAACAAATGTCTTACCTCCGCAACTGTTCTGTTTTTATTGTCAGTCGCAACCTCTACAAGAACTGCAACTCCTGCGGGTCCATAACCTTCGTAGGTGAGTTCGTGATAAGTTACACCTTCAAGTTCTCCGGTAGCTTTTTTGATCGCTCGTTCGATATTATCAAGCGGCATATTTTGAGCTTTGGCGTTATCAACAGCTAAACGCAATCGTGGATTTCCATTAACATCACCACCATCTCTGGCAGCAATGGTAATTTCTTTAATCAGCTTTGTAAAAATCTTCCCTCTTTTGGAATCAAGAACAGCTTTTTTTCTTTTGATAGTTGCCCATTTCGAGTGTCCGGACATTAAATAATCTCCTGATTTTCTTTTTTATTAACTTGCTCAATGCTGGTAAGTCGTAAATCTTTTAATCTAAGTTGTGGATAAGTTCTTCCATCCCGAACAGTTTTATCAATAGTGTAAACAATATCCACATTTACTTTTTTATCCGATAGCAAATCTAAATACTCACGCATATTAAAGCCAATGCTGTCAAATACTTTGTCATTCCCATTTTGTTTAAAACAAGCCACCAAATGATTATTTCCAACTAATCGTGGATTATTATAAATCTCAACTCCTTCAGACAAGAATACAGGGCGCATATTTTCAGGACCAAATGGCGCAAACTGATCTAGTATTCTTAGAAACTTTGGAGTTATTTCAGAAAGTTTAAGTTTAGCATCGATTAAGATTTCCGGGTAAAGGTCATCTTCGGTAATTGATTCCCTTACAATCTGGTTAAACTTGTCTTTAAATTCTTTAACTTTGTCCAATTTAACTGCCAATCCTGCAGCAGCTTGATGCCCGCCAAAATGGATAAGCATATCTTCACACTTTTGAAGTGCTTCATAAATATTAAAATTAGTTATACTGCGTGCAGATCCTTTTGCAACTCCATCAATTGTTGTTAGCATTATTGTCGGACGATAATATTTTTCAACTAATCTTGAAGCAACAATTCCAATTACACCCGGATGCCATTCTTCCTGGTGAAGCACTATTGCAAGTTCATTTTCAAGATCAATCGAGCTTTCTACAAGCTGCAAAGCATCATCAAATGTATTTACGTCAATTTTCCTTCGTTCAAAATTTTCTGTTTCTAATACTTTGGCAAGCATTCTTGCTTCTTCAACACTATCGGTTATTAAAAGTTCTACGGCTCTTTTAGCATCCCCTAATCTTCCGACAGCATTAATTCTTGGTGCAATAGTAAAAACAACCTGACCCGAATTTAAATTCCCGGGTTGTAGCCCGCTGCTTTCAATTAAGGCAAGAATCCCGGGACGAGGATTATTATTAATACTATCTAATCCTTCTTTTACCAGAACCCTGTTTTCATCCACCAAGGGAACTATATCTGCTGCACCGGCTAATGCAACTAGATCAAGATACTTTAAGGGCATCTCACGTTTGCCAATTTTTTCTGCAATACCCTGGGCAAGTTTAAAAGCTACGCCAGCTCCGGATAAATAATCGAATGGATATTGACATTGTGGTTTTAATGGATCCAATACAGCAAGTGCATTTGGCAATTCAGTCTTTGGTTGATGATGATCGCAAATAATTACATCTATTCCCAATCGATTAGCATATTCGGTTTCTTCAATAGCTGTTATACCGCAATCAACTGTAATTAATAATTTTGAATCGTAATTTGCTTTAATAGCATCAATGGCATCCTTAGATAATCCATAACCCTCATTCAATCTACTAGGGATATAAAAATCTACATTTGCGCTTAATTCTTTTAAAAACATATAGAGCAGTGCTGTCGAGCAAGTACCGTCAACATCATAATCACCATAAATACAAATAGGTTGGTTTTCTGTTAGTGCATGGATTATTCTTTTCCCGGCTATTTCCATTCCGTGCATAAGATAAGGATCGTGTAAAGATTCGATTGATGGGCGGAAAAAATACTTGGCTTGGGAAAACGTTTTGATGTTTCTCAGAAAAAGTAAATTTGCCAGGACGTCTGAAATATTTAATAAATCAGCAAGATTTTTTATCGAATTATTGTCTTCTACTTCTCTGATTTTCCAACGTTTATTTAACATAAGAGAATTATTTGTGTTTTATAAGAACAAATCTAAAATCTCAATCCTATAAGCCGAATTCTGTAACCCCGATAAATCGGGGCGGCAATTATTTATCTAATCCTGTTGTTACCAGCAGGCTTTAGCGGTCTACCCGAAAATCCAATCTGCAATTAAGCATTAATTCAAAGCGAACAACTTTGTCCCGATATAATCGGAAAGATTTTCTTACTTGACCTTGCTTCAGGTGTGGTTTACCAAGCACCCAATATTACTATTGAGCCGGTGAGCTCTTACCTCGCCTTTTCACCTTTTCCCCGAAAAAATTCGGAGTAGTTTGTTTTCTGTGGTACTTTCAGTCGATAATAGATTTCTCCATTAGCTCCCGGGTGTTACCCGGCACCTTGTTCTATGAAGTTCGGACTTTCCTCCTCCCGATAAATCGGGAAGCAATTGCCCGGATTGAGTTATTAGATTATTCTTTAATATTGAATTGACATTTCTGCCAACTCAGCCAATTACTTTATGATTGTATGGTAAAATAGATTAAATACTGAGTAAAATAAGCAAGGCGAAATATAATAAAAATAGAACCCGAATTTAGTCGTAAAGTCTAACTAAAATTATTTTCCGTCAACTTCATCCGCTATTTCCTGAGAAACCAGGATTCTGCCGCAATACTCACAGGTAAAGATTTTATTATTTCTTCTAATTTCTAATTGCCTTTGGGATGGTACTATATTATGACAACCAGAACAGGCTGATCTTTTTATCGTAGCTACGGCTGTACCCTTTTTTGCTTTTCGGATTCTCATATAAAAAGAAACATCAGGTTTTTTGATCTGATCTTCTATTTTTTTTCTTTCTACATTTAGCTTTGATTCTTCGGTTTCGTTTGCTTTAATTATTTCTTTTAGATCTGCTTGTCTTTCTTCTAATTCCTTATCAAGTTCTTCTAATAATGGATTTATTGCTTCAATTTGTTCCGTTAAACTTTTACTTGAATCAGCCAAAGCATTATTTTCAGCATCAAGTTTAGAAATTTGTTCTTCGGAATGATCAATTTCTTTTGTGAGTGCATCATACTCTTTGTTATTTCTAACCTGGTAAAGTTGAGCTTTAAATTTTTTCTGACTTTCTTTTAGTTTTTCAATTTCTTCCTCGTTCTGTGCCCGTTTTTCAACTGATTCTTCCTGTTCAGTGGTTTTATTCTTTATATCAGTTTTCAAATCATCAAGACGGAGTTCCAAACTCTTAACCATGTTTGGAAGATCTCCGCGTAGTTCTTCAAGCTTATCAAGTTGATCATCAATAAGTTGTAATTGATACAATACCTTTAATCTGTTATACAATTTTTTCCGGCTCCTTAATTATTATAAAAAACTATCGGGTTAGTTGAACCCTTATATTTATAAACTTTTGTCCTGTCAGTTATAGATTTTTCAATTCTATTTTTAATTTCATTCAACGAATGAATTTCAGTTTCATAATGTCCTGCATCAATAAGAAGAATGCGGTTATCGGCATCCTGGAAAGTATGATACTTTATATCAGCAGTTACCAATGCGTCTGCACCGCTCATAAGTGCATTATCAAGCAAATCACTTCCTGAACCGCCGCAAACTGCAACTTTATTGATTCTAGATTTTTTAGACCGGTTAAATCTGAAATTTTTTAAGTTTAACGATTTAGAAACAAGACTCAGAAATTCTTTTTCGGATAATCCTTTTTTCAATTCGCCTATCACACCCACACCATAATTAACATTTTCATTTGCAAGCGGATAAACATCATAAGCAACTTCTTCGTATGGATGAGCTTTTTTCATTTCAGCAATTACCTCTTTCAGATCAAATGAATTTACCAGTAGCTCCAATTTTATTTCATCAACTTTTTCTATTTTGTCTTTTAATCCAATTGCAGGATTTGATTTTGCCGATCCTTTAAAAGTACCCGTCCCTAAAGTTCTAAAACTGCAATTCGTGTACTCGCCAATTTTTCCAGCACCAACGATTGTACATTGCCCCGGCAACCTTTTCAGTGTGAGTAACAGGAACAAAAACTACAAGTTTATTTTGGTTTGATGATAGATTGAGAAGAAATTTTTGATTGGTTAGTCCGAGTTTTTTTGCGAGTTGAAAACTTACACCATCTTTTGTAAAATCTAAATTAGTATGTGCCGAGTAAAGTGTAATTTCTTTTTTAATAAGCTTTTCTAATATTCTTGATGTTCTATCATTTTCTGTATCAATTCTGTTCAATGATTTGAATAATAAAGGATGATGACTGATAATTAAATTACAGTTTTTTCCAACCGCTTCATCAACAACTTTTTCATCAACTTCTAAACAGAGCAGTATGTTTTTAATTTCCCGGCGTAATGAACCAACTTGTAATCCTACATTATCTTTTTCCCAGGCGATTGATTTGGGTGCCCAGTCTTCAATTATTTTAATGATCTTATCACATCTCATAATAACAAAAAAAATGCACCCGTTTGTGTTTTGGGTGCATTCTTATAAACTTTTGGTTTTCGCATTTTGACCGGTTGGGTCATTTTTTGCAAGAAACTTTAATTTTTTCGGGTTTAATCTTCTCATATTTAGGGTATTAATATAATTCTATCCTATAAAATAAACAATTTTTGTTTGCTCTAAATTAAGGCTCAACCCAGTCGCCGCCTTCTCGTATAAGATCAATTAGCTCATCGACAGCATTTTTTGCGGGAATATTACGCCGCACAATGTTTTTTTCGCGGTATAAAGTAATTTTATCTACTCCCGAGCCAACATATCCGTAATCTGCATCTGCCATTTCGCCTGGACCATTAACGATACAGCCCATAATAGCAATTTTAACTCCCTTCAGATGTTCAGTTCTTTTGCGTATCATTTCTGTAGTTTCCTGCAAATCAAATAATGTTCTACCGCAGGAAGGACAAGCAATGTACTCAGTTTTTGAAATTCTTTGTCGTGCCGCTTGCAATATGTTGAATAAAAGTCGGTTTACAATTTTTTCTTTTGTCTCCGATTTGTTGATAAAGCTTTTTACATAAGTTCCTGTATTTTCAGATTTAATTTCATTAACAGAAATCCAGACACCATCACCAAAACCATCTATTAATAAAGCACCAAAATCTGTGGATGAATAAAGTTGTAAGTCTTCAAATTTTATATCAAAGTAATTTCTTTTAATTATAACTGGACTGGTCATTTCTTTTTCGATTAGCTCAAAAAACACTCTGCGTTGTTCAGCCATTCCAGCAAGATTTTCTGTTTCCAGAACAAGAACAACGGTTTTATCATTCTTTACTTTTTCTAAAAACGATTGGGATAAATCATCAATCGATAATTTTAAAAAATTGAGTTCGTTGGAATTTTTATTCGTATCAATAAATTGTTTAGTTGTAAAGATTGGATAACTATTGTAATTATTCTTTAAATCTTTCCAGGTTTCATAATCATAAATTGCATTTAAACCATTGGGACAATCAAACGGCAAAATGTTTATTCCAAGATAAATTAAGTCTGCAGCTATATCAGAAAGATTCCATTTATCAGTCGGCTCATCATAAGTATAACCAATATCAATCAAATCTTTTTGTGATGTAATTTTTCTTTTTGAATAATCAGCAACAACTCTCGGGACATTACTTCCGCCAATTGATAATACTTCAAGCGTTTTTCTTCTATTATAAACAAATGGATCAATTGGTGATTCATCCATTTCTTTTATTGCTTTATGTTTTTCTCTTCTTTTGTATCGGTTAGCTAAAGCAATCGCGACAGGAGCTTCAAACTCTGGATCTTCTGTTAACGAAACTCTAATTGTATCTCCAATTCCATCTTCCAGTAAAGCACCAATACCAAGTGCGGATTTTATCCTTCCATCTTCGCCGCCACCGGCTTCTGTTACTCCAAGATGAAGAGGATAATTCATTCTTTCTGCTTCCATTTTATTTATCAGCAATCTATACGCCTGAACCATAACTTGCGGATTACTTGCTTTCATCGATAAAACGATGTTGTGATAATTTTCATCTTCACAAATTCTTAGAAATTCCAACGCTGATTCTACCATCCCAAGTGGAGTATCACCATATCGACTCATTATTCTATCAGATAACGAACCATGATTTGTTCCGATTCGCATTGCTGTGCCATACTCTTTACAAATTTTTACTAATGGAGTGAACCGCTCTCTAATTCTATCCAACTCTTCCTGATATTCAGCATCACTGTATTCAATCAAATCAAATTTTTTCTTGTCAACATAGTTTCCCGGATTAACACGAACCTTTTCTACAATTCGTGCTGCCATTTCAGCGGCATTTGGTGTGAAGTGAATATCAGCAATTAATGGAACATTGTACCCACGAGCTTTTAATTCTTTTTTAATTGCTTCAAGATTTTTTGCTTCGTTAATACTTGGGGCGGTTATTCTCACATACTCGCAGCCAGCTTCAACCATTCTGATTGTCTGCTCAACTGTTGCAACAGTATTCATTGAATCAGTTGTTGTCATAGATTGAATGCGGATTGGATTATTTCCGCCAAGTGGAACATCGCCGATATGTACTTCTCTGGTTTTGTATCGTGAGAATTGTGTTAAGCTATTGCAATATTTTTTTATTTGATTAATCTCTTTTTGCATATTCTTTTCTGTCTTTTTTACGCCGTGGTAATTTGTGGAAATATAAGATGCCACTCAACCTCTAAAACACCAAAAACCACTAATTTAGTTCATTGTCCTTTATCAAATATAAAAATAATTAAACCCACGCTAAAAGTCTTAAATCCTGAATCTTAATCTTATTATATTTCGGATATGCGAATCCCTGAATCGAAAATAGAAGAAATACGCAACTCAATCAGTATTGTTGATGTTATTTCCGAATACGTACAACTGAGAAAGCGTGGGAAAAACTATATTGGTTTATGTCCGTTCCATTCTGAAAAAACTCCATCATTTACTGTTACAGAAGAAAAACAAATTTTTCATTGCTTTGGCTGCCACGCCGGCGGTAATGTTTACAAATTTTTAATGGATTACAAAAAAATATCTTTTGTTGAGGCTGTGCAGGAAATCGCCGAGCAGCAGGGAATTGAAATTAGTTACGATGATGAAGGCTTTGGTGAAAAGCAATCTGAGCAGGAAGTACTTTATGATATCAATACGGAGGTTGCGAAATATTTTTCTAATAATCTTCTCCACGATGCCGAAGGAGAGGTTGCGAGAAATTATTTCCAAAAACGTAATCTAAAAGTTCAAACAATGAGATCTTTTGGATTGGGTTATGCGCACAATGGATATGAAAATCTTGTAAACTTTCTTAAAGAAAAAAAAATTGATCTTGAAAAAGCATTACAACTCGGTTTGATTGGACGAAACAATGATGGAAGAGTTTATGATAAACTTGCCGGGCAGAATAATCTTTCCAATATTTTCTCCAAATGGAAGAGTTGTTGCATTTGCAGGAAGAAAATTACGTGAAGATGATTCAGGTGGAAAATATATTAACTCTCCTGAATCAATTATCTACATTAAAGGCAGAATTCTATACGGACTTTCTCACGCTAAAGATGATATTAGAAAAATAGATAAAGCTATTATTGTTGAAGGTTACATGGATTTAATTTCGCTTTATCAAGCTGGAGTTAAAAATGTAGTCGCCGTTTCAGGCACAGCCTTAACCGATGATCAGGCGCAGCTTCTTTCCCGTTATACAAAAAATGTTGTTTTGCTATTTGATGCTGATGCTGCAGGGATAAAAGCATCGATGCGAAGTATTGAGATTTTATTGAAAAGAGATTTTGACGTTAAGATTTCAACTTTACCAAAAGGTGAAGATCCAGATTCTTATGTTACGAAGTTCGGTAAAGAAGCATTTGATGAAATTATTAAACGAGCTGAAAATTTTCTTGAATACCAAACAGCATTCTATGAAACACAAGGAATGTTTGATGATCCAACAAAAATGGCTGAAGCTATTCGCGAGCTTGTTAAACCAATTGCTCTTGTTGATGATGAATTGAAAAGAAATCTTTTAATACGCAATATTGGAAGAAAGTTTAATCTTAGAGAAAAACTGATTGAGGCTGAGTTAGATAAAGCATTAGATTTTCAAAAAAAACAAAATCGATTGCAATCACAAAGAATTTTTAAGAAAGAAGAAGCGCAGCAGGAAAGTTTAATCCCGGCAGAAAAGATAAGCATACCACCGCATTTTTATAATGCTGAACGAGAACTGATAAGACTATTATTCGAAAACAATGAAGAGATAATTGGACTGATTACATACAACGTTCACGAAGAAGATATCCTTGTTGATATCCACAGAAAGATTTTTGAGAAAGTTTATTTTGAATATGAAAATCGTGGCAGTTTAAATCCAGCAGATTTAATATCCTTGTTTGATGATGAAGTTCAATCTTACTTAAGAGAATTAACGATTGAGAAATACAGTTTAAGTAATAACTGGCAGGATTTGAATCCCTCAATCACTCAGGAAATGATAACAAAAAAATACGCAGTTGATTTATTAGTAAAGTACAAACAAATGCATATTGATTTGCAAATAACTTCAAATGTAAAGGCACAGGAAAATGCTGATAGCGAAGAAAGATTACTCGAGTTGATGAAAGAAAAACACGAATTAGAAAGACAAAGAAAATCAGTTCGCGATGACCTTGAAAAGCAATAAAATTTTTAATTGTTAATTTTTAATTGATATGAATTACCGACAAGCAAAAAACGGAAAGCTTTTAATAGAAATCTTACCGGATAAGTGTGATTTCTGTGGCTGCTGTGTTGGTGTTTGCCCTGAAGATGCAATCGAACTAAAAGAAGCTGAGATATTTATTATAGATGAACGATGCACAAATTGCTCTAAATGTGTGTGGTCGTGCCCCATAGAGGTAATTAAGTTTAACAAAAATGGGATCCTTGAAAATAGGCAATAGACAATATGCAGTAGACAATGAGAAAATGAATTTAACATTTAAAGATTTAACGGTTTATAAAAAAGCTTTTGATTTAGCGATGAACATTTTTGAAATATCTAAGAGCTTTCCTAAAGAAGAAAAATATTCTTTGACCGATCAGATTAGAAGATCGTCAAGGTCGGTCTGTTCTTCAATAGCTGAAGCATATAGAAAAAGAAGATATGAAGCTCACTTTATTTCAAAGACTTCTGATGCCGATATGGAAAACTCCGAGACTCAAGTTTGGTTAGAATTTGCTTTTAAATGCAAATATATTGAGAAAGATATAGTGGAAGATTTAATAAATCGTTCGCAAGAAATTGGAAGAATGCTCAACCATATGATTGAAAACCCAGAGAGTTATTTAAGAAATACGGATAAAAAATGATTTTATTCTTGCCTATTGTCTACCGTCTATTGCATACTGATTATTGTGGACTGTTGACTTGTTGTACAAAAACAAAATCTTTGAATGAATGAAATCTCATTATGACATTGTGGTTGTCGGTGCTGGTCCGGCAGGAAGTATAGCTGCACGATTTGCTGCTGAGCAGGGCGTTTCTGTTTTGATGCTCGAGAAAGATCGCGATGTTGGTTATCCTGTTAGATGCGGGGAAGCAATTAGCAAAGCTGGAGTTGAAGAATTTATTCCGAGTGATGATAAGTGGATTGCTGCAAAGATCAGCAAGTTTTCTTTTAACGCTCCAGATGGCAGTGAAGCGATAATAGATTTTGGTGATGCAGGTTATGTTCTTGAAAGAAGAGTTTTTGATTATGAACTTGCAAGAACAGCGGCAGAAGCAGGAGCAGAAATTTTAACTCGTGCTTATGTTAATGGTTTGTTGTTTGATGATGGGAAAGTAAGCGGAGTAAAATACGAACTTAACGGTGAACAAAAAGAAGTTAAAGCAAAAGTTGTAATTGCTGCTGATGGAGTTGAATCTCGTGTTGGACGATGGGCTGGACTTGAAACACATATCGATTTCCGTGATATGGAAAGTGCTGTGCAAATTACTGCCGCTAATATTCCTGTTGATCAAAACACACTTTACTTTTACTTTGGAAAAGATGTTGCACCAAACGGATACTTCTGGATTTTTCCTAAAGGACACAACAAGGCAAACATAGGACTTGGTGTAAGCGGATTGATCGGAAAGAAAAAATCCGCTCAATCTTTTCTTGATGATTTTATGAACAAGCATTATCCCAATGCACCTGTGCTTACAAAAATTGCGGGCGGTGTTCCGTGCTCAATTACTTTAAATAAAATTTCTGGTCCAGGAATAATGTTAGTTGGTGATGCTGCACGACAAGTTAATCCATTAAGCGGCGGAGGAATTGCAAGTGGAATGATTGGCGGAAAGATTGCAGGCATTATTGCAGGCGAAGCAGTTAAACAAAATAAGCTTGATCACATACTAACTTACGATAAAGCATGGAATGATAGACTAGGAAAACGTCACGAAACTTTTAACAGAATTAAAGAAGGCATTTACAATTTTTCTGATGATAAGTTTAACAGCATAGCACATTCAATTCTAAAAATTCCTATCGAAAAAAGAACACTTGGCAAAGTGTTTACAACTGCGTTAATGAACAATCCCTCTTTGCTTGTTGATATTGCTAAAGTGTTTGTGGTTTAAAACTCTGATTTATTATAATCGAAAGGTGCGCTAAGTCAATAGTTATCTTAATTGGCTAAAAAATATTTAAATGCAACTTGTTCCCAATATGGGAACTTACTATATTTGTCTGTGCGAATTATAGCAATTAAAAGATTAAAAGAATTCTGGGAAAAACATCCTGATTCTGAGCAACCATTGCGTGCGTGGTATTCAGAAGCCGTTAATTCAGACTGGAAAAAGCCGAATGATATTACAAAATATTATAGAACAGCCAGTATTTTATCAAGTAACAGAGTTGTATTTAATATCAAAGGAAATGATTACAGATTGATTACAACAATAAATTATGATTATAAGGTTGTATATATACGATTTATTGGAACACACAAAGAATATAATAGAATTAATGCGGAGGATATCTAAATGAAAATAAAAGTAATTAAAACTAAAAAAGATTATGAAGAAGCTCTTATGAGAATTGAAGAGCTTTTTAATGCTAAAGCGAATACTCCGGATGGTGATTTGTTAGATGTTTTAGTGACACTTATTGAAGCTTTTGAGAGAAAGCATTTTGAAATAGCTCCGCCAGATCCCGTTGAGGCAATTAAGTTTAGAATGGATCAACTTGGGTTAAAACAGTCGGACATTGCCGAGGTTATTGGTGGAAAGAATCGAGCTTCGGAGATACTCAATAGGAAAAGAGAGTTAACCGCAAAGATGATGCGAGATCTTCATAAAAAATATAATATTCCAGCTCAATCTTTATTGTCTTAGAAACATCAAATCTACGTGCCAATTTATTTGATTACTTTAATTGAACAATCCCTTTTTGCTTGTTGATATTGCAAAAGTGTTTGTGGCTTAGCAACAAACTTTTAATTGAAATTGCCAATCTAGTTTCTTACATTATAGCCACACATTTGTAAGGGGTTTTTATGAGAAAGATATTATTCTCATTTTTGTTTTTATTCTTATATGGTTTTATTTCTTTTCCACAAAACTGGTTCCCACTTGAGGTCGGGAATAAATGGCAATATTTTATTTCCAGCACATATGGCGGAATACCTTATTATGATATAAATACTATAAATGTTTATGATTCAATTATAATAGATGGTAAAAAGCATTTTCTGATTAATAATCTTAATTTATTGTCTAATGCCCCTATTCGATATGATATCGATAGTAATAAGATATACTTTAATGTCCAAAATCAAGAATATCTTCATATGGATTTTAATATTCCTGCAGGTCAAACATTTTATCAATATTATCCGACAGACTCTGGGTCTTCCTATTTTGGCCATACAGTAATGGTAATTGAAGGAAGTGTAAATCGATTCGGTAATATACATCAATATAAGGGATGGCAGACGTTTCCTCCTTTTGCTCAATCTTCTATTTATATTTCAGATTTTGGCGAGGAGGCAGATTATGCTACCTTGATTCAATCTATACTAATAAGACCCGATACAATTTTATATTATGATCACGGTTATCTGCCTTCAATAACAAGTTTTAATCCACTGGATACTATCTTTGGAAATAATATAAATCTTACTTTACGAGTTCAGCATTATTATAATCGTTTTACCAATCCAAATTCACCAGGTTATCCATTAAATTATATTTTCGAAGTTATATTAAGTGGATTTTATACTAATTCTATAGATACTATACCATTTACAGCTTTATCTGCATCCCCTACACATAATTCAAGTTTATGGACAATTTCAGGAATAATTAATACAAGTCTTTTATCAAGTGGATACTCGCTATTTTACAAAATTTCGGCTACCGATAAAGGGATTATACCACATACAACCATCCAACCGGATAGTGGTTATTATAAATTGGTATATGTACAAAGTTCGGAGTCTGTGTTTTTCCAAGAAGATAGCATTTATATACCAACGCTTTCAGACTCTGGCTCAACAAAAATTATTAATACATCAGAAATTCCAGTGAGAATAGATTCAATTATTTCTGTTGGATCTTTTTATGGTTACCATGGTAATTTTTCGAAGCCGGGATTTGAATATCCATTTTATTTTGTTCAGAGCGCACCAGGATTTACAGGAGATACATTAGGAATAGTAATACCTCCTCACGATTCTATAAAAGTTTCTTTCTTCAATGTTGATCTTTGTCCGATATGTGATTATGAAGTTCAGGAATTTTTTAAAGATACTTTAAGATTTGTATTTACCTTTGTTGAAGGTAATGTTTATTCATTCAGCAAATCAATTCCGATAAGTGGAGAAGGACATCCCTCAGATGTTGATGGAGGGAAAATTCAGCCAAATGAATTTGTACTTCATCAAAACTACCCAAACCCATTTAATCCAAGCACCAGTATACAGTATGCAATTGGCAGTAGGCAATTTGCTATACTAAAAGTTTATGATGTACTTGGTAATGAAGTTGCAACTCTTTTTGATGAATATAAAAATGCCGGCAACTATAATGTAGAATTTAGAATGCAGAATTTAGAATTAAGTTCTGGAGTGTATTTCTATCAGCTTAAAGCTGGGGATTTTATTCAAACAAAGAAAATGATTTATTTAAAATAATTTTATAAGGGGTTTTTATGAGATATAGATTTTTACTTTTATTTCTACTCATTTACTATTCTTCTCCAAATGCCCAATTAGTTTATTGGGAAAAGGTATTTGCGCACTCCAATATGACCGACATAGATGTTGCTTCGAATGGATATATTTTCTCTTGTGGTATGGGAGTTTACCGTTCAACAGATGGTGGTAACAACTGGAGTTGGGTTGGAACTGCAAATGGTGGCGAATATAAATTAACAATTGATAATAATGATGTAATTTATATAGGAAAAGCAGGCTCATGGTCTGGGGTTTATAAATCAACTGATTATGGTGCAACTTGGGCGGAAAGTTATGCGGGTTACGTTGCTGCAAGAGCCATGATTACCTCTCCAGAGGGATTCGTTTATATTGGAGATGAAAGTGGTGCTTTTTTAAAGTCTACTGATTCCGGAAATTCTTGGACAAAGATTAGTGTAACTGATAAAGAAATTTCTTCAATAACTACTCTTTCAAATGGACAGATTTTTATTTCTACTTTAGGAAGAAGTTTATTTACATCTACAGATCTTGGTTCCAGCTGGACACAAATAACAAATTCAAACTTATATTATACAATTCAGGCTATAGTTGCAGATAGTAATAATTATTTATACGCAGAGCATAGTGAAAAAATTTCAAGATCTACTGATTTGGGAATTAATCGGGAGCTTATTGGTTTTATACCTACCTATCCTGAAGAACCAGTATTGGGGTTAGATGAAAACAATAACATTTATTATGCCTATTACGGAGTATTTAAGAGTACAGATTTTGGAGCTAGCTGGGATAATTTAGGAGGCCCCGATCATATTAATTCAATTTGTGTTAATAATGAAAAAATATTTTTGGCAACCTATGATGGTATTTATAGATACAATCCATATATGCCTATTTATGTGGGCAATAATTATTTGCCACTGCAGGTTGGTAATAAATGGCAGTATTACGGAACTGAAGTTTCTTATTTTCAGGGAATTACTTATTACAGTTATTACCTATCCATGGTTTCGGTTAATTCAGATACTGTTATTAATGGTATTAAATACCATAAATATCATTCTGATTGGGTAAGATATTCTGAAGATGATAAAAAAATCTATGTGCGGGTTAATGATTCTGATAAATTGTATTTGGATATGACACTAATTCCGGCAACTTCTTTTATTCAGTATTCAATATTTAGCCCTCATTTTAACAACATTTTTAGAACCGCAGAACAATTACATGGCAGCACAGCTATTTTTGGATCAACTTTAAACTATAAGGGGTTCAGTTTTGATTCTTCAATGTATGGTGCTGGTGAGTGGGAAAGTGAAAGATATGCTGAAAATTTTGGAATGTCCTATTATTATTATGGAGTATCAAATTACGAGAGAAAAAATGTAATAATTATGGCAATATTGTATGATAGTCTTGACAATCCAACCTATTACACCAATCATTTTAAGCCTCAGATTACAGTACTTCCTTTAACAATAGTCGGCTCAAATATTTTTGATATGACTTTTATTGTTGAACATCATTATTCAAAAGCAACCTGGTATTATAATTTTGTTGATAGTGTTTACATGGAAAGTTTTTATAAAAAGGATGATTCAATTTTTTATAACAATAATATTTCTGCAAGCCTTTTAACCAATACTTTCAGTTACAGAATTAATACAACTGTTGATACTACACTATTAAAAGCAGGATACTCATTTTATTACCAGATTGTGGCAAAAGATAAAGGCTTAATTAAGGAAACATCATTAGCTCCAGATACAGGATATTATCAATGCATTTGGGATTTTAATACAGGAATAACAGAGCAGAGGCTGTTATCTGAATACAATTTATTTCAAAATTATCCCAATCCTTTTAATCCTGAAACAAAGATAAGATTTCAAATTCCAAAACAAAGTGTGGTTACTTTGAAGATTTATGATGTCTTGGGAAGAGAAATTTCTACACTTGTAAATGAAGAGAAAACAGTAGGAATATATGAGTTTAATTTTAATGCATCAGATTTAGCCAGCGGAGTTTATTATTATCAATTAACTGCAGGTGGTTATACTAAAACCAGAAAGATGCAGGTGATTAAGTGAGAACCATTATTTTAATCCTGCTTTTATTATCAGAGCTATCTTTTCCACAATGGAATATAGTTCATCCATTTCAAGTCCCAATCGCTGGACAAAACTATACATCCATTAATTTTGTAGATTCATTAAACGGATGGGCAGCAACTAATAAAGGCACAGTTATTCACACAACAGATGGAGGAAGAAACTGGATCAATCAATCAACCGGCATTGCTTCTATAATCAGGAAAATCAGGTTTGCAGATTCAATGAATGGCTGGGCTGTTGGTGATTCGGGTAAAATAATCCATACAACAAATGGTGGCGGGTCCTGGACAATACAGAATAGTATAGCAAGTATGAAATTAACAATGTTATCTGTTGTAAATTCTCAAAATGTTTGGGCTGCCGGCACTTGGGGATCTACACAGCAGGATATTCTTTTACATACAACTACAGGCGGTAACAGCTGGAACACTGTGACTCCAAATTTATCGACTGCTGAACATATTTCTGATATGATGTTTATAAATGAAAACAAGGGTTGGTATTGTACCTGGCAATATATTTCACCTTTCACCGGGGGTGGAGTTTTTGTTACATCGAATGGTGGTCAATCCTGGAACAGGCAGTTGGGCGTTGCCGAAATTCAATCTGCTATTTTTTTTGTTGATGATAATTATGGTTGGAGTGTGGGAGACTGGTCTGTCTGTAGGACTACAACTGGAGGTATTAATTGGAGTGCCTCCGGAACATTTTCAAATAAATATTTTTCTGATGTGTGTTTTGTGGATAGAAACATTGGGTGGTTAATAGAAGTTACTTATTATGGAGGATATTTTAACAACAATGTAATACATTTTTCTTATAATGGAGGACAGAACTTTACTCCACAATTTACAGCAGCAACAGATTACAAAATTTATGATATGGATGTTGTTGAAAAACGAATTGGCTGGGCCGCTTTAGTCTCGAATTTAGGCGCAGGCGGTTACCTGCTCCATTCAAAAAACGGAGGTGGCGTATTTCCTTCTCCTCCAAACCTGTTATCTCCTGAAGATGGAACAGCTGTAAATAATGACACAGTTTATTTCTGCTGGTCACAATCATCACCAGATATCTCGGGGTACAAATTAAGCATTTCTCTCGATTCATTATTTACTGCAGCACAAGATACTTTTGTTGTTGGAACTTCTGTTCAAATAAATAATCTTTATCCAAATCAGAAATATTATTGGAGAGTGAAAGCACTAAATTCACTTGGATATGGGGCCTATAGTAGAACTAATTCGTTTCTAACTAATTTAACATCAATTGAGGAAGAACTATTCACCATAAAATTTGAGCTCAAGCAAAACTACCCAAACCCATTTAATCCAAGCACCAGTATACAGTATGCAATTGGCAGTAGGCAATTTGCTACACTAAAAGTTTATGATGTGCTTGGTAATGAAGTTGCAACATTAATTAATGAAGAGAAACCAGCAGGATGTTATGAGATAAACTTTGATGCAGGCAAACTTTCAAGCGGAGTTTACTATTACAAACTCAAAGCTGGTGCTTTTGTCCAAAGCAAAAAAATGATTTTGCTCAGATAAAATTAATTATCTGACAGATCATAAATCTATAAGTCTATTTTTTAAATACTATTGGTATCGTTACCTGCACTTTAACATTTTTTCCCCTTTGTTTACCGGGTGTAAATTCGCTGTTTAAAACTGCATCCATTGCAACTTCATCACAACCCGCACCAATACCTTTAATTGTATTTGCAGAAATAACTTTACCTGTTTCATCAACAATAGCCTGTACCAAAACCTTACCTTCTACTCCCTGTCTTTTTGCTAATTCAGGATATTTGATTTTACCCAGCAAACCTTTGATACCGCCTACCAATTCAGGCATTTCTTCAACCGCAACAAAGAAAGCCGGCTCTTCCTCAATTTTTATATTTTCTTTCAGAGGCAGAATATTTTCTGTCTTAGCTGCCGCTGTTTGACTGCTTTCCTTTATTGTACTGTTTACTAACTCTCTTTTTTCATTGAGTGCAAAATAAGTGTTCTCTTCATTTGGAGATATTTTTTGTAAAGGTAATTGTACATCTTTTTCTTGCACTGGTTTTTCTTCTGTTGGTAAAATCGTTTTATCAATTTTTTGTGTTTCGGTAGTTATCGGTATTTGTGAATCTTTTTGTAAATCACTACTAGTGTTTCCGCTAATATTTGTTTTTTCCTTTACAGTAGTACTGCTTTCAAATTTTTCGGGATTTTTTTGCAAGTTTATGTACAAAATTGTTCCGGTCAGTATCACTAAAACAAATACTGCTGCTGCTACTATACGAGTTCTTTTTGAATGTGTCTCTAACTTTTTTAATTCATGTTCGAATTGCTCGGTTTCTGTTAAAGATTTTTGATCTGATTTACTGTCATCAATATTGATTAAAATCTCATCAATATTTATTGAATCTGAAGGATTGGTTGGGGAAGTAACTTCATCGTTTTGAGATTTTACTTCAGTTGTTGAATTTACTTTTTCTTGTAGAGAAGATACTGAAGTTGTTTCTTTTTCTATTACTTGTGAGATTTTAACATCTTCATTTGTTTTATCAATATTATCTATGCCTGGTTTTGGTGCGATGTGTATTTCGTCTTTGGTCGCCGGAGTTTTAGCATCATTTATATCTTTGTTAGACTGGATGTTATTTATCTTTCTTTCAGGATTGTTTTTTACTTGTAAAATCGTCTTAGCAATATTTGCAGTTTCTTCTTTTGCAAATTCTGATTTAACATCTTTTACAAATAAATTTAATTTCCCCTTTTTGTCATCAGCTGATTTTTCAGATATACCATTCAATACTTTTTCATTGATGCTTTTTCCAGGAGTTTTTATTAATGGTCTTGATTCCTTCTCAACTTTCTGCCATCCATTTAAATTATTATTTTCAATTTTATTTTCAATAGTTGAAATGTTTTTTTCAGTGCTTGTAATTTTTTTATCATCGGTAATTACTGGTTCAATTTCTTTTTTCGGCAAGGGAACATCTTTTATTTTTATACGGAAATCCGTTTTTTCAGAATCTGGAATTAATGATTTGCCTTGAACCGGAGTATCGTTTTTTTTCTCAACCGGTTTTAATTCCTTTTCCTGTACCGGGGGATTTTTAACTTTTGCTCTGAACTCAAGATTTTCAGAATTTGGTATTAACGTTCTTCTTTGAATTTCTTTTGGAGGTAGAGGAGAAGACTTAAATTTTATTTTAAAATCTGGATCCTCTGAGTTCGGAATTAATGTTTTATTTGGAGTTACTTTATCAACTCTATTAAATAATGATTTGAATTCATTATCTGATAACGGTGCTTCCTTAATTTTAATTTTAAACTCTTGATTTCCTGAATTTGTATCCGGTGTTTTTTCTTGAGGTATAATATTTTCCTTAACCATTGCAGATTTTAATTCTTCCGCAGGTTGAACTTTATCGTAGTTCATGTTCGGAGTGGCAGTATTAATAGTTTTATTATCTATTATATTTTGTTTTGCCGCTGTTTGGTTATCAGTAATTTGTATTGTGTTATCAATGGCAGGTTTTATATCTGTCTTAACAGGAGCATCATAATTATTTTTTGAAACTAATTTTCCATCCTCTGGTTTTTCGATGTTCTCTTTAGCAATATTTTCAACATCTGAATTAGTTTTTGGTTGAACAGGAGTACTTAAAACTGTTGCTTCTTTCTTTAGAAAATCAAGATGATTGTAATCAGTTTGTTTGAATAGAATTTTATCACTTGCATCACTGCTATGGTTTATGTTTGGAGATTGATTTGATTTTGATTCATTCTGCACAGGATTGGGATAATTAACTACTGCAGAAAAATTTGCTTCATTTCCTGTAAAATTTGTTTGAAAGATTTTTTTTATTTCTACAAAAAGTTCTGCCGGTGGATAATCAATAGTTAATGACGTTGATAACAAAGCAGTTAAGTTTTGATATTCTCCAAGTTCTTTCCACAAAAAATTAGAATCTTCATTTTTATACTTATCAAGTAATTTTTTTTCATCCGAAGAAAGACAGTCTAATACATCCAACTTTATTAAATTTAAAATATTTTTATTGGATTCATTCTCCCAATTTTGTCCTGCATACAACTGCATTAAAATTCCCATTATCAATTGTATCTTTTGTTTAACTATTACAACGGGGAGGTTAAGTCTTTTGGCTATTTCTTCATCCTCTAATCCTTCAAAGTAAACAAGCGATAATACCAGATTCTGAACTTCTGTAAGATGATTTTTATAAGATTTAATCCTCTCGCTTGCAATTTCAAAATTAATTGGAGGTATAGAATGTGAAAGTTTTGGAAGAATAAATTCAACTTCATAATCATTTGAATAAGGCGGCATATCATCCCCGAGTTTAGCCCGTTTTATAGTATCAATAGATTTATTTCTTGCTATTAATGCCAGCCAGGTAAACAAGTTGTCATTTCTTACATCATAAAACTCGATCTGTTTTAAAAATATTTCAAATACACTTAGAATAATTTTTTCTGATAGTTTTTGACCAGAAACAATTTCTTTTATCAGTGTATAGATATTTCCTGAATAACGACTATACAATTCTTCAAAAGCTTCAGAATTATAACCCGCTACCTGTAAAACCAATTCGGTATCGCTTATTTGTGTTTTTTCTTCAATCATGGCCAATATATATTTTAATGATGTGGATTGATCTTTTAACAATTTAATTGCCAAAGAAAACGAGCCGGATTCTTCAATTTTAACTCAAATAATAAGTTCTCGCTTACGTGCTATTTTGTTATTTTTACCACTAATATTTTCAAAAGGTAAATATGACTTCACGACAAATTCGTCAGCAATTTTTAGATTTTTTTAAGGGTAAAGAACATCGCATAGTACACTCCTCTCCCGTTGTACCTTTTGATGATCCAACTTTGCTATTTACTAACGCCGGTATGAACCAGTTTAAAGATGTTTTTCTTGGAACCGGAACCCGTGAATACAAACGCGCCGTTGATACACAAAAGTGTATTCGTGTATCCGGTAAGCACAACGATTTGGAAGAAGTCGGCCACGATACTTATCATCATACTTTGTTTGAGATGCTTGGCAACTGGTCTTTTGGTGATTACTACAAGAAGGAAGCGATTGGCTGGGCTTGGGAATTATTAACTGATGTCTGGAAACTTCCCAAAGAAAGGTTATGGGCAACTGTTTATAAGGATGATGACGAAGCATTTGAACTTTGGAAATCTGAAACAGATATAAATCCTGCTCACATTTTAAAGTTTGGAGAAAAAGATAACTTCTGGGAAATGGGTGAAACGGGTCCTTGTGGTCCTTGCTCAGAAATACATATAAATGTTGGTAATGATTTTGATAATCCGGTTTATGTTAACGCGGGCTCGCCTGAATGTATTGAAATATGGAATCTGGTTTTCATCCAATACAACAGGGATGAAACTAAAAAACTTAATGAACTTCCCGCAAAGCATGTAGATACAGGAATGGGTTTCGAACGTGTTTGTGCAGTGCTTCAGAAGAAAAAGTCAAATTATGATACTGATGTTTTTACTCCGATTATTGATTCGGTTGTAAAACTCTCCAGGGTAAAGTATGATAAAGAAGAAGACAAAATTCCAATGCGTGTAATTGCAGATCACATTCGTGCGTTAACTTTTGCAATTGCAGATGGCGCTGTTCCGGGAAATGATGGACGCGGATATGTTCTTCGCAGAATATTAAGGAGAGCAGCTCGTTATGGAAGAAAGATAAATTTACACAAACCATTTCTTTATAAACTCGTTGAGGTTTTGGCTGAAACAATGGGCGATGTTTTTCCTGAAGTAGTTGAGAAAAAAGATTACGTAAAGAAAATTATTAAAGCCGAAGAAGACAGTTTTAATGCAACCCTCGATCGTGGAATTGAATTGTTTGATGAAGTTGTTAAAAGACTTACTAAACAAAAAATAATTGTCGTCCCTGGCGAGGATGTTTTTAAGCTATATGATACTTTCGGCTTTCCTGTTGACCTTACAAATGTCATGGCAAAGGAAAAAGGCTTTACAATAGATGAAGATGGTTTTAATAATCTGATGAGCGAACAAAAAGAACGCGGACGCGAATCATCTAAAGACAAATTTACTTCTGTTAGTGTTACATTAAATGATCTTTCTGGTTTTGATTTGCTTAATTCTAATCCCACGATCTTTACAGGTTATGATGAACTAAAAAGTAAAGCAAAGATAACCGGCATCAAAAACAATGAAGAAAATACTTTGTTGATACTTGATAAATCCCCATTTTACGTTGAGTCCGGTGGACAGATTGATGATCTGGGAAAATTAATTGTTGGTGAAAAAGCATTTGATGTTGTTGATGTTGCTAAGATTGATAACCAGGTAATTCATGTTATCAATTCGGATAATCAAAATTCTTTTAAAAGTAGGAATGGAAGTAATTGCAGAAGTTGATGCAGTCCGCAGATGGGACATAATGCGAAACCATTCTGTGACTCACTTTTTACACAAAGCATTAAGAATTGTATTGGGCACACATGTTCAGCAGGCTGGTTCCTATGTTGGGCCCGATAGGCTAAGATTTGATTTTACTCATTTTGCAAAATTAACTGCTGATGAAATTCTACAAATTGAAACGATTGTAAATGAACAACTTAGAAGAAATCTTCCATTATCTCACCATCGCGATACACCTTTTGATGAGGCAAAGAAGATGGGTGCCTTAATGTTCTTTGGTGATAAGTATGGTGATAAAGTAAATGTGGTTCAGTTTGGTGATTTTACAATGGAATTCTGTGGGGGAACTCATGTCTATAATTCCTCTGAAATTGGATTGTTTAAAATATTAAATGAAGCATCGATAGCAAGCGGAGTTAGAAGAATTGAAGCTGTAACCGGTGCCGGTGTTGAAAAATATATTCAGTCACAGGCAGAACAAATAAAATTATCCGAACAAAAGGCTGAAGAACTTCTTGACGCAAAGAAGAAGCTGGAAAAAGAAATTGCTGAACTAAGGATGAAAGATAATCTTGGTCAGCTTGATCATATTCTTTCTTTATCATCAGAGACAAAAAATATTAAGATCTATAAAGGCAAAGTTCACGCTAATTCAATGGATGAGTTAAAATCATTTGGCGATGAAATGCGTAACAGAATGGGCAGCGGTGTCGGTGTTTTAATTTCACAAATTGAAGATAAAGTTGGTATTGTTGCAGTTGTGAGCGATGATTTAATTAAGGACAAAAAACTTAGTGCTGGAAAAATTGTTGGTGAGCTTGCTAAATTAGTCGGCGGAGGAGGAGGCGGTCGTCCTCATCTTGCAACAGCCGGTGGAAAAGATGTTGGACAGATTGTTACAGCTTTATCCAAAGTTGAAAAGATTATCGGTAGTTTTTTATAGGAAAGACTAACCACTTAGACACTAAGAGCACTAAGAAACACTTAGAAGAATGAAAGTAACCAAAAAACTCATAAATGATATATCTTATAAAATTGTAGGGTGTGCAATTGAAGTACATAAGCAACTTGGACCTGGATTGCTTGAATCAGTTTATGAAACTTGTTTTGTTGATGAACTGATTTCTCAGGGTTTAAAAGTTGAAAGACAAATACCTGTTCCAATTTTATATAAGGGAAAAGATTTAGGAACGAATTTAGTCCTGGATTTAATCGTTAATGAGTGCGTGATTGTTGAATTAAAAGCTGTTGAAATAATGATTCCTGTATTTAAAGCTCAGTTGTTGTCTTATTTAAAATTAACAGGAAAACCTAAGGGATTGTTAATTAATTTCCATTGTGAAAATATAAAGGACAGCTTGGTTCCATTGGTTACGGATGTATTTGCAAAACTTCCTGAATCTTAGTGTAACTAAGTGTTCTTAGTGTCTTAGTGGTAAAAATTCTATGTCTAAAACAAAAATAAAATACATCTGCTCTAACTGTGGATATGAATCACTAAGATGGATTGGTAAATGCCCAGAATGTGAAAGCTGGAATTCATTCATAGAAGAAGTGGTTGAAACCTCCCCGCGCAAAACAAATATTGCAAAATCAAAATTCAGTTACAATCAAATTCTCGATATCTCAGCTAACGAAGAGGACAGAATAAAAACGGGAATCATGGAATTTGATCGCGTACTTGGCGGAGGAATAATGCCGGGTTCTGTTATTCTTCTTGGCGGTGATCCCGGAATTGGCAAATCAACAATTGCGATGCAGGCAGCGGCAAGTATTAAGGAAAAAGTTTTATATGTGACAGGAGAAGAATCTGAAAAACAAATTAAACTTCGCTCAAGCAGATTAAAAATAAAATCTGATTCTTTTTATGTTCAAGCTGAAACTGAATTATCAAATATACTTGGTGCGATAAAAGAAATTTCTCCCGCTGTAGTGATTATTGATTCCATCCAAACTACATACAGAAGTGAATTGGAAAACTCTCCCGGTACAATAACGCAGATACGTGAATGCGCTGCAATGCTGATGGAAGAAGCGAAGAAAAATCAATACTCGGTAATTATAATCGGGCATGTTACAAAAGAAGGAATGATTGCAGGACCAAAAATTCTTGAGCACATGGTTGATACTGTTTTACAGTTTGAAGGTGAAACAAATCATTCGTTTAGAATATTGCGCGCACAGAAAAACAGATTTGGCAGTACAAATGAAATCGGTGTTTTTGAAATGCGCGAAGATGGATTAATCGAAGTAACAAATCCAAGTGAACTTGTTTTTAAGCGAACGTGAAAAACAAACTCCCGGCTCTGTGGTCACATCAAGCATTGAAGGAAGCAGACCAATACTGCTTGAAGTTCAGGCACTGGTAACGCCATCAAGTTTTGGTTATCCGCAGCGCGTATCAAATGGATTTGATCAAAAAAGATTATCAATTCTTTTGGCAGTACTAGAAAAAAGAGCAGGAGTGCGTGCGTCTGTGCACAATGTTTTTGTAAATGTTGCAGGCGGTATAAGAGTTTTCGAACCAGCTGCTGATCTGGCAGTTTGCGTTAGCATCGCATCAAGTCTTGCTGATAAGGTTGTGGATAATCAGACTATAATTATCGGGGAGGTTGGCTTGGGCGGCGAAATAAGAAGTGTAGGTTATATTGAAAAAAGAATTGCCGAAGCAAATAAACTTGGATTTAAAACGGCAGTCGTTCCGATTGGAAATTTAAAAAGTTTAAAACAATCTGATTCAATTAAAATAATTTCTGTTGAAAATGTTAAGGATGCTATCGAAAAACTTCTCTGATTTGTGCAACCCCCCCAGACAATTCAAAATAAAATTCGCCTCCCAATCACTGCAAAAAGATTCAAGATGAGACAGAACCCCTATATTTTGGACTTAAAATCAATGATTAATTAAATTTTTTCTTTGTTTCTTTAATTAATAATATTATTTTATTCCCGCGTCGATCGACGTTTTTTTGTTCAATTAATTAAAGGTTCGTTTCGTGAGTACTAAATTGTTTGTAGGGAGTCTCCCCTGGTCAGCTAATGACGAAGACTTGCAGAAAGCATTTGCCGCACATGGCAACGTACTTTCAGCAAAAGTAGTTACTGATAAAGAGACACGCAGATCACGAGGTTTTGGTTTTGTTGAATTCGAAACCGAAGCTGAAGCCACTGCGGCAATTCAGGCACTAAATGGTTCTGAACTCAAGGGTCGTAACATCATCGTAAGTGAAGCAAAACCCAAGAAATAAGTTCTGTTTATTTCCTTTTTAGGCGCTCTTTTTTGAGCGCTTTTTTTTTGCTCCATTAGTAAGATTTATAGCAATGGCATATTCAATCCAACTCTAAAATTGTTTCCATCGCGATAATTTAACTTCCACATAAATTCTAACTTAAACGGTAATTAAACCTTGCCCTACTCCAAAGCCAATTTCATAGAATGGGTGTTTAAATGATTTAACCGGATTTGTTAAGTATTGCTGATGTTTCTGGGGTAATATCTGATAATGCTGCATTAAAGATTAGCGATAGCATTATCTCCCATCTTTTTAGTCCGGGAATGTTCATCATTCTAAAAAGCTCATCACGAAAATCATGTGTAATATTGAGTGCAACAATTTTATCGCCGACAATTTCATTAATATTTAATGTTCTGAAAGTTTGTGAGTTAAATACAACATCTATGTTGCCGGGTAATGAGTAAAGATCCTGGTACGGAGTTGTTCCATCGTTTACCCTCGCATAAAGATTTAGATTTAGTGATGCTGATTTGAATGTTCGCAGGAATGCCCGTGTGTTAAATTCATAAGTAGTAAAATTCAATCCGCTGTTGAATAATCCCTTATTGGAATATGTAATATCTCCGGAGAATAATATGTAAGATCTTCCAAGTGATGTTCTTCTTCTAAAATATCCATCTTCAATGTAGTCCCTGAAATCAATATCAAAACCAAGCTTAAGTGTATTTATTCTTGTTTCGTAAATGGGCGGATTAGTTCTATATAATTTATCCTTATTAAAGATTGAAAAATCTGTGTTAACAAAAGCAGAATTATCGGTTTTATTTTTAAAGCCCAAGTCTCATTGTTAAAACAGGTAATACTTCACCTTCAATTCCAAGTTCAAAACCTTTTGAATAATAATAATCTCTAAACTCATCTTTTGAAATTAACGATACAAGTGTTGAGAATAATTCGCCGTAGTTATCAGATTCTTCAAACAAAATTTTAAGTTTATTGAACGCTCTGAATTTGATTTGCCAGGTTCTGTAATCGCCAAGAAGGTAGCCTGCACTAAAATCCTGTTTAAACTTTTTATCAGAAAATCCATAAGATAGATTTAATGAAGAATTTAGTCGTCTGTTAAATGCATCATCAACAAAAATTCCAAAATCCAATGCGTGCCCCTCAACTCTTGAAAAATGGTACATTCCAAGAGGCGCACTTATGGAAATATTATCTGATAAATTTATTCGCGTATCAAGAAATGAAAAATCATCAAGAAATTTTTTAGGTACGTTTTCGATACTGTCAATTCTGTTGTAAGCAAATTGTTCTTCAATAGTGTTTGGAATTGTTTGTGTGTTTTGCCAGTAAAGTGAATCGATGGCATCAGCATCAGGCACAACGGTAACTATTGCTTTATTAAAAATATTTTCAGGAATTTTCTGATTAATAGAATAGTTAAATAAAATAGTGTTCAACTCAAAGCCAATCCTTACCAATCCAAAAACATTTGCTTTAACAAACAAACGATAATCAACAGGCAAATAAATCCCGGAATATTCATCAAACTGCTGATAAACATTTACTGTATCAAAAAATCCGCCTGTGTTTGCAGCACGATTAAGAATCAAATCAACCTTTATTAAATCAAACGTGCTGTCAGTAATAAATATACTGCCCGCAAAACCGGGATCAGCGGAATTATCAGGTTCAATATGAATCTGATAAACTTTTCTTTGATTTTGCGCCGTCACTTTTTCGATAAAGAAATAATAATACTCAAGTGCATTATCAGAAATTGGTCCCGGCAAATCTCTTCCTAAAAAGTTTACATCGTTTTCATAAAAGTTCTGAATTAATCTACCGCCTGTAAGCGTGTTAATTGTTGGCGGAAAGTTTGCACTTTGTTTTCGTGCAAGAATAATTTCTTTAAACTGATCTGGCTGATTAAAATATCCTTTACTATGATTTTCCAGAATTCCCGAAATAATTAATTCTGTTGTATCGCTTCCGCCCAATCCTACACCTATACTATTACTATTGGCTGAAATATCCCCAGTGGTTCTGATAATTCCTTTTGTATATGCTTCAACTTCATAGTTCTGCAATTTTTGATTGCGAATTTTCTTTTTCTCAATTGCTTTACGTATAATTTCTAATGCTGGATTCAACCCCGGATTAATCAAAATTTCCGGTAAATCTATTTTTGTTTGATTCAGCTCAAAATTTATTTCTGATAAATTGTCAATTCCGCTCACCAACATTGTGTCTGTGTAATATCCAATAAACGATGCTATAAGTTTATATTGTCCCGAATTAAGTTTTAATTCATACTCACCATTACTGTTTGCAGAAGATCCAAGCGTTGTACCAGTCACTCTGATATTTGCGAAACTTAATGGCTGCAGTGTTTGTTTGTCTATTACTTTGCCTTTAATAATGATTTGCTGTGAATGGACTTGAGATGTTAAAAACATAAAAATGAAGGTGAGACTAAAAAGTAATTTGCTATTCATAATTTAAGTTGACTTATAAATTTTAGATTTAGACTTATGAAAAATATTAATTATTAAGGTATTGATTTGAGTGTTTCAAATATAAGTGTTTATTCAATCATTAACGGTTGATTATTTTGCGGATAATTAAATCTTATTCGTATTTTTATGTACAAATTTTTTAATTCGAGGAAAAAATGAAAAACTTATTATCGGTGCTTTTAATTGGTGCTTTCTTTTTTATAAGCACAAATATTGTTGCGCAGGATTCAACATCAATACAAAATATTGATCCAAAAGTTGTAATTGGAGAAATATCTTGAGGCTATCGGCGGTAGAGATGCCTTATCTAAAATTGAAGACCGCACTACAATTATGCGCGGTACGGCAATGGGTCAAGCGCTTACTATAATCGTTAAACAAAAGTCTCCAAATAAAATGCGCCAGGAAGTTAAAGCCGGCGGAATGGATCAAACAATTATTTTTGATGGTGAAAAAGGCATTATGAAGGCCGCCACTAAAAATATTGAGGTATCCGGTAAAGAGCTTGAACAATTAAAGACTGAGTCTACGATGGAATTGTTATTAGATCCGACAAGTTTTGGGATAACCCTTTCTTATGAGGGAACTGAAAAAATTGATAGCAGCGATACGCATAAAATTAAAATGACTCTGCCATCTGGTATAAGATGGTTCACTTATTTTGATGCAGAATCCGGTTTGAAAATTAAAGAGCAAAAAGAAATGCAAACACAAATGGGTTTGATTGAACAAGTAATAACTTTTGATAATTACACCGAAGTTGATGGTATTAAATATCCATTTAAACTCACACAATCATTTGGCCCGCAATCTGTTGAAATGACTGTTAGCAGTGTTAAAGTAAACAAGGGGCTTTCTGACGATCTTTTTGTTATTACTGAATGATAAAAAGAAAATACTCCGCAGTAGTTTTTGATTTAGGACAGGTTCTAATTCCTTTTGACTATAACATTTTTATAAGTGCAATCAACAAGCATAAATATGGGCTGGGAGAAGAGTTTGTTAATAAATATAACACGAACTATGAGATACATAGAGATTTTGAGCGAGGTAAAATTTCTGAAGGGAATTTTATAGGGCAAATGCTTGAATGGCTTAAGCATAAGATTTCATCGGAAGAGTTTATCAAATATTGGTCATCTATCTTTTCTGTAAATGAGGATGTTATTGCGCTATTACCCGAATTGAAGAAAAAATATAATATTTATCTTCTATCAAACACAAACTCAATCCATAAAAAGTATGGATATGGGTATTATGAATTTTTAAAACAGTTTGATAAGCTTTTCCTTTCACACGAAGTCGGGTTTATAAAACCGGAAGAAGCAATTTATAGAACGGTAGAAAAAGTATCCGGTTTCCCTTCCGAAGAACATATCTTTATTGATGATATCAAAGAATACGTTGATGCGGCAAAAAGTATTGGCTGGGATGGTATTCAATTTGTTGGATATGATGATCTGGTAAAGAATTTAAATGCAAAGGGAATTTTATGAACGAAATTATAAACGACAAACAAGGCAGCCGCTTTGTACTGGATGTGAATGGTCAAGAAGTTTACGTTCTGTATGCTGAAGACAAATTAACTCTTGATCTATACTCAACATATACTCCATCCAAATTACGAGCTCAAGGCTTAGCAGAGAAAGTTGTGCTTGCCGCATTTAAATATGCCAGGGAAAAAAAGTTAAAGGTTATTCCTAGTTGCTGGTATGTGAGGAGGTTTTTAGAAAAACATAAAGAGTTTGAAGTTTTGTTAAATTAGAAATTTTCAGATCATTAACGGCGACTATTAATGTCGCCTTTTTTATTAAATGAGACCTATATTTGCACCAATTATAACTAATCATATTTATCTAAATGCAAAAAAAAAATATTTCTAAAGACTGGTTAACTCATTTTGAAAAATCAAATCAGCTTGAATCCCCAAATTATGAAGATACTTTAAAGTATCTTCAAAAGTTTGCTGACCATACACCCTATGTAAAAATCAACACCATCGGTTTTACTCCTCAAGGCAGGGAATTAAAAGTCATAATTGTATCGAAGGATAAATGCTTTACCCCAGAACAAGCCCAAAAAACTGACAAAGCAATAGTCCTTATCCAAAACGGAATTCATCCCGGTGAAGTTGAAGGCAAAGATGCGTGTATGCTTTTACTGAGAGAAATTCTTATCACAAAGGAAAAGCAATCGCTTTTAGATAATACTGTTTTGTTAATCATTCCTGTTTTTAATATTGATGGTCACGAAAGAATTAGTCCATTTAACAGACCAAATCAAAATGGTCCAAAGAAAATGGGCTGGCGTACAAATGCATTGAACTTGAATTTGAATCGTGATTATTTAAAAGCGGACACACCCGAAATAAGGTCCTTCTTAAAACTCTTTAATGATTGGCTGCCTGATTTTATGATTGATAATCACACCACAAATGGAGCAGATTATCAATATCACGTTACATATGGAATTGAGACTCATCAGAATATAGACCGAGGCTTGATTAACTGGATAGATAAAAAATATTTGCCGCATCTGCTCAACAAAGTTGAAGAAGATGGATTTATAATTGGTCCTTATATGGAGTTTAAAGCCGGCACAATTGAAAGCGGGATTTTAAATTTACCCGCACCGCCAAGATTATCCCACGGATATTGTGCAGCACAAAACAGGGTTTGTTTACTTGTAGAAACACATAGTTTAAAACCATTCGCCAATCGTGTCTTCTCAACTAAATCGATGATGGTACACTCACTTTCTTTTATCAATAATAATTATAAGGAACTGGTTTTGCTTAACAAGCAAGCTGATAAGGAAACGCTGAAGTACTATCTCTCGAGAAAAAAGAAATTTCCTTTAGTGCTTCAAGGAAATGGAAAATTTGATAAGTTTTTATTTAAAGGATATGAGTGGTATGATGAATATAGCAAAATAACCGGCTCGACTGTTCGCAAGTATACTGGCAAAGCTGTTAAAATTGAAGTTCCTTTTTTTAATCAAGCAAGTTCTGTTACGAAAATTAGTGTTCCTCCTGCTTATTTAATTCCACCCCAGTTCTCCGAAATAATTGATGTTCTCAAAGCTCATCAAATAAAATTTAATCTTCTTAAAAGCGAGAAAAAAATAAAAGTAGAAAAGTACAGATTTGAGGATGTTCGATTTGTAGAAAAACCCTATGAAGGCAGACAATTGCTATCATTTAAATGTTTTTCCTTTACAGAAACTGTTGATGTCGAATCCGGGACTTTAATTGTTTATACAAATCAAAGACAGTTAAGAGTAATTATAAATCTATTGGAGCCAGAAGCTCCTGATTCTTTTGTTAATTGGGGATTTTTCAATGCATTCTTTGAGAGAAAAGAATATGCTGAAGCTTATGTGATGGAACCTTATGCAAAACAGATGATGAAGGATAATCCTCAATTACGATCTGACTTTTATAAAAAGTTAAATGAAAACGAATCGTTTAGAAATAATAGTGGAGAAAGATTGGATTTCTTTTATAAACGTTCACCGTTTTATGACAAGGGAGAAAATATCTACCCCATTCTTCGAATGGTAAACTCCAAATAACAAATTTCAAATCACAAATTAAAAAAAGCTTGAAATAAATTATTCAAAGTTTGGCATAGCAAATGGCAGAATATGATTTAGAGGAAAGAACTTTTCAACTCGCAAAGTCTATTAGCTTGTTTATTAAAAGCCTTCCAAAGACGATTGCAAATGTTGAGTATAGCAGGCAAGTAATTAGATCATCTTCTTCCGTTGGTGCAAATTATATAGAAGCAAATGAATCATTGGGTAAAAAGGATTTTGTAATGCACCTTCGGATTTCAAGAAAAGAAGCAAAAGAAAGCATTTACTGGTTAAGATTTAATTCTTGAAACAAATGACGAGAATATTGCTGTTGAATGTAAAAAACTGATTCAAGAAGCAACTGAGATAAAAAAGATTTTTTCAGCGATCATTGAAAAGTCGAAATAATGTTGATTTGTCCAATCGTTTGGGATTTGTTTTTTGTTATTTGTAATTTCTTATTAACAAAATTATTTGCAATCTAATACTCATTTGAGCTTTATTTAATTGAGGTAAGTTATGTTAACTATTCTTTGTATTTCCAGTTACGAAAAAGGCTTTGATTTTATGCGAGAAGCTAAAGATCAGGGCTGTCGTGTAATTCTACTTACCTCAAAAAGTTTGGAGAATTCTGATTGGCCAAGAGAGAGTTTGGACGAGATTTTTTATATACCAGATAAAAACAAAGATTGGAACATGCAAGATGTAATTTACGGAGTAAGTTATCTCGCACGAACAGAACAAATAGATAGAATTGTAGCGCTTGATGATTTTGATGTTGAACGCGCGGCTCATTTAAGAGAACATTTAAGAATTGCCGGAATGGGAGATACAACCGCAAGACATTTTCGTGATAAGCTTGCAATGAGAATGGTTGCAAAGGAAAAGGGAATTCCCGTTCCCGAATTCTGTCATATTCTAAATCATAAAAAGATTAATGAATTTGCCGATACTGTTCCTTTTCCATATATGGTAAAAGCAAGAATGCTCGCAGGTTCTTACGGATTAAAGAAAGTTCATAACAAACAGGAAATGTGGGATAGAATTAATTTTCTCGCAGATGAGCAATCATTTTTTTTAATGGAAAGGTTTGTTCCTGGTAACATCTACCATGTTGACACAATAATTAGTGAGAGAGAAGTTGTCTTTGGATTGGCAAGCAAGTATGGCACTCCGCCATTTGAGGTAGCGCATCAAGGAAGAGTTTTTACAAGCCAGACTCTTCATAGCAAATCTGATGAAGCAACAGAAGTTCTGGAACTAAATAAAAAGGTTTTAAAAGCTTTAGGTTTACTTCGTGGAGTTTCGCACTCAGAATTTATTCGTGGTGAAGATGGAAAACTTTATTTCTTAGAAACATCTGCTCGAGTTGGCGGAGCTAATCTTTCCTCTCTTGTAGAGGCTGCATCGGGAATTAATCTATGGAGAGAATGGGCAAAGATTGAAATCCTAAACGGCGAAAAAGAATATAAATTACCAAAAGTTAAAAATGATTTTGCAGCAATACTTACTTCCCTGTCCAAACAAGAATGGCCTGATCTTGATTCTTACAATGATCAGGAAGTCGTGTGGAGATTAAAAAAAGAATATCACGCTGGTTTGATAATAAAATCTTCAAGCAAAGAAAGAATAAATCAATTACTTGGAGCATATACAAAACGGTTTTACAACGATTTTTTCACAACAGCAAAAATGGGTGAAAGACCTAGCGACTAGAAATTTTTCTGTCACCCTGAGCGCGGTCGAAGGGTGACAATCCCTTTTCTTAGATGTCTCTAATTTTACGAATTGTAAATTAAATGTAAAACCTTGTATCTGCGCTTCTTTATTCATTTCGATAAAAGAAAACATCTCTTATATTAGAATTCAAACTAAACGATAAACAATTACTAACTATCTGGTGCTATGGAAATCTTAATAAAAGAAAATGAATCTCAACAATCTGAAATTGCTGTTAAAACTGAAGTTCTAAATCAACTTGAAGGCAAAGTTAAGGAATGGGTGGAAGATCATGTTGATAAAAGGAAATTATGGTTTTCAAGCGATTTCCTTCCAGCTGATGAAAAAATGAATGATGATCAGGAAACCAACTATAAACAACTTCGTGAGCGTTCTCGTGGAATTAAAGATGAAGTCCGCGTTGCTGTTGCCTTAAATCTGCTAACCGAAGAAGGCTTACCTCACTTTCACAGATTGATTGCACAGCATCTGGGAGATAGAAGCTTTTGGTCTAAATGGAATAATATGTGGACGGCCGAAGAAGATCGACACGGTGCGGTCATAAGAGACTATGTTCGCGATGCACATTTATTCAGTTTTCGGGAAGTTGAGTTGATGCAGTTTCATTATATAGAAAGCGGGTTTAATCCTGATTGGGATAAAGATCCTTACAAAGTTTTTGTGTATACAACTTTGCAGGAAAGAGCTACTCAGGTTTCTCATAAGAACACTGGAAAACTTGCCGGACAGGACGAACCTCTTTTAAATGGTATTTTAAGTAACATTGCTGCAGATGAAGCAAAACATTTTACGTTTTATCGAAATGTTTTTAAAGAAGTACTTAAGCTTGATCCAAACAGAGCAATGCTATCGGCTGCGGATATTATGCCTGCTATTGATATGCCTGGAATTTCCATGCCGAACTTCCGTGATATGGCTGATGTTATTAGAAGAATTGGCATTTATGGTCCAGGTGATTATAAAAAGATTGTTGAAGAAGCAATTAAGTTCTGGGAAATTGAATTGATTACCGGATTGAACGACTTGGCGCAAAAAGCACAGGAAAAAATTCTTTCCATTCCCAAACGATTAGAAAAAGTAGCCGAGTATATTGAAAGGCGAACTGAATCAAAAACTTTTTCTTTTGATTTTATTTACAATAGAATTTTGGTGTTTGAGTAAGTAAATGCTCATTTTGCTTAGTGAATATCATCTTTAAAAATTGTTATTAAGATCTTTAATAAAACGAATCAGATGATAAATGAAATATAATTTTTTGTAAAAGTAAAATTTAACCTATGAGGATATAATGCTAAAAAATAACGCGGATATTAAAAGTTTAATATACATAGTAATCACCACTGCACTCTTTATTATTCAATGGAAATGGATTGGTGTT
Organism: uncultured Ignavibacteriaceae bacterium; assembly: GCA_963698205.1. GTDB lineage: Bacteria > Bacteroidota > Ignavibacteria > Ignavibacteriales > Ignavibacteriaceae > IGN3. Next base: position 227,468 of record CAVOPZ010000011.1, read on the forward strand.
AACTCTTTTATTTACACCTGGTATTTATTTATGTCAGTTGCTGTTTCCGTAATGACACATAATCACAATCACCTGCCGATGTGGCAATCTAAAACGCTAAACACTTTAACAGATTGGTGGTTAACTGTTTTTTATGGTTTTCCTATTTTTGCCTGGATACCAACACACAATAAAAACCATCACAGATTTAATAATCGCGAGGGAGATGACTCTATTACCTATAGAGTGAGCGAACGTAATAATTTTCTTACACTCATTTCATATCCAACTATAAGCGGTTATTACCAGCAGAAAGCAATCTTTGGTTATTTGAAAGATTTAAAATCAAACAATAAAGAGAAATACTGGTTATGCATTTCTCAGTACGTAATACTTTTTTTATGGATAGCAGGAGCTCTTTTATTAGATTGGCAGAAAGCACTTTTATTCGTTATCATTCCTCAGCAAGTATCTCTGTTCAGCGTACTTATATTCAATTACGTTCAGCATGTTCATGCTAATGAAGAATCCGAGTGGAATCATTCCAGAAACTTTACCGGCTTTTTAAATTTTATGCTTTTCAATAACGGCTATCATACAATTCATCATCAGAAAGCTGGACTTCACTGGAATAAAGTTCCTGAAGCACACAAAGAAATTAAGGATAACATAAATCCTATTCTTATGGAGAGAAGTTTCTGGTGGTATATAGTTAGGAGTTATTTAATATCTATTTTCATTCCCAAATTCAGAACGAATTCTATGAGATTGGAAAGGCTGAGAGAAGAGGGATTGATCCGCGATAATGCTAAAGTCATTATAGAAACATAACAATCTGATTTACGCTTGTATATTGATTAATGTCTCATATCCAATAAAAATATATTAAAGTGTCCTAGAATACTTGGCCTTATCTTCTTTACGTTCAATATAACCATCAAAGTTTATTGCAATGTTGCGGATAAGCATTCGACCCATATTTTTTACTTTTATATTCGTTATCAGAAATCTCAACTAGATCATCTGCCTGCATTTCTTTTAAATTACTAAGTCCCCACGCAAAGTATTTCTTAAAATCTATCTTAAATTGATTTTCAATCTGGTTGAAGTCTAATTCAAAGTCGCACATCAATTTCATAATCACTTTTCTGCGTAAATGATCATCTTCCGTTAGCTGATATCCTTTAGAGGTTGGAAGTTTTTCAATATCCAGAGCCGAGTAATATTCTTTTTCGGTTTTATAATTCTGTGCGTAAACATTTTTAAGTTGGGAGATAGAAGTTATTCCCATTGCATAAAGATCGGCGCCGGCATTTGTGCTGTAGCCCTGAAAATTTCTGTAAAGCTTTTTTTCTCGCATTGCAACCGCAAGCTCATCATCAGGTTTTGCAAAGTGATCCATTCCAATAAACTCATACCCAGCGTTAACAAGTTTTTCAATTGTCATTTTCAAGATTTCCAACTTTATTTCAGGAGCTGGAATATCTTCGGGACGAATGAGTGCCATATGCTTTTTCATCCACGGAACGTGAGCATAATTAAATACAGCAATTCTATCCGGATTAATATCAATTATTTTATCAACCGTTTTTGCAAATCCTTCAACTGTTTGGAAAGGTAATCCGTAAATCAGATCAAGATTAATGCTTTGATAACCAAGTTCTCTAATCCACTGAATTGCTTGTCTTGTTATGTCCTCAGGTTGAATTCTGTTTACAGCTTTCTGAACCTTATCGTCAAAATCCTGAACGCCCATACTTATTCTATTAAATCCATTATTGCGCAATGCTTCAAGATGTGCTTTTGTTAATTCGCGTGGATCAATTTCACAGCTTATTTCAGCGTTTTCCTTAAAGTTAAATGATTGATTGATGTAATGAAGCAAGTTCATTTATTTCGTCAGGATTTAAATGTGTCGGCGTTCCCCCACCCCAATGATGCTGCGCAACTTGTCTATCTGTCAACAAATAAGTTCTTGTAAGATCGATTTCTTTCTTAAGATATTTGATATACTCTTTTATTCTATCTCTGTTGCGAGTGATAATCATATTGCAGCCGCAGAAATAACAAAGAGTATCACAATATGGTAGATGGAAGTAAAGAGATAAATCAGGAAGATTTTCACCGTAATTGGTTTTTACAATTTCATTTAGATAATCATCGTGAGTAAATGCTTCATTAAACTGCGGAGCCGTTGGATAGCTTGTGTATCGCGGTCCAGGTTTATCGTATTTTTTAAATTTTGTTAAATCTATTTCAAACATAAAATCTCCTATTTAACATCTCATCGATGATATATAATGCTTTCTTCTTTTACATATTGCACAAGTGCTTTTACATTTTCGGGATCGATATCCGGTAAAACACCATGACCAAGATTAAATACGTGTCCATTACCTTTACCAAAAGATTTTAAAACATCTTTTACTGATTCTTTAATGAAATTTTTGTCCGCATACAGAACTGTTGGATCAAGATTTCCCTGAAGTGCAACCTTATCACCGACTTCTCTTCTAACTTTTCCAAGATCCATTGTCCAATCAAGACCAAGAACATCAGCACCAATGCTTGCCAACTTATTAAGATTATAATGAACACCTTTAGCAAAGAAAATTACCGGTTCATCTTTTCTTTTTATTTGAGAAATTATCTTTTCAACATATTGTAAAGAAAATTCTTCAAAATCTTTTTGTGATAGTATGCCACCCCAGGTATCAAAAATCTGCACAGCATTACAGCCCGCTTCAATTTTAGCTGAAAGATAATCAGCGATTGTGTACGCTAGCTTATCAAGAATTGAGTGAGCAAGTTTTGGATTGTTATATAACATCTTTTTGACTTCGGAATAATTCTTTGAGCCTTTCCCTTCAACCATATATGTAAGCAGAGTCCAGGGTGAACCGCTAAATCCAATTAGTGGAACACGATTATTCAAATTCTTTTTTGTCAAAGCAACGGCATCAAGAACATATTTTAATTCTTTAGTTGGATTGATATCTTTCAATTTTTTTACATCATCAACAGTGCGAATTGGATTTGGAAATACAGGACCTTTACCTTCGTTCATTTCAAGATGCATTCCCATTGCTTCTGGAATTACTAGGATATCCGAAAACAAAATCGCAGCATCAACGCCAACTAAATCCACAGGTTGAATTGTAACTTCAGCCGCAAGTTCTGGTGTTTTGCACATTGTTAAGAAATCTGATTTAGCACGAACAGCCCTGTACTCTGGTAAATATCTTCCAGCCTGGCGCATTATCCAAATCGGTGTGCGTTCAACATCCTGTCTTTTACATGCTCTTAGAAATAAATCATTTTTAAGTTCACTCAAATTTTTCTCCGTTATTTTTCTGGATTTCCGTAAAATTCAATCATCTTATTTGCTAACCCTTTGATTGTAAACTCATCAGGCATGATACTTACTTTAACTTTGTTGTTTTCTATCGCTGCTTTTGTCGTTGGACCAATTGCTGCAACATCATAACTTTTAAAAAACGAAACTGGATTATTAATGTTCATTATTAATAAAAAATTTTCAAATGTAGATGGACTTGTAAAAATAAAAACGTCTGGTTTAGTTGAGTTTAACTGTTCAATGTTTTGCTGCACAGATCCTATTGAAGGAAGTGAAACATTGTAAACAGGAACAGTAAGTATCTTTGCCCCAAGATCTTCTAATCCTTTTGGTAAATCTTCTCGACCGATTGCAGAACGAGGAATGAAAATCAGCTTATTATTTAACTCATATTTGGATAGCTCTTCAACTACTCCTTCTCCTGAAAACTTTTTAGGAACAATATCAACTCTAATATTATTTTCTTCACAGACCGATTTAGTTTTATTTCCGACAGCAACTACTTTCATTTTTTCAAAATCATTTGCTTGTTTAATTCCCCACATCGTTTTATAAACATAGTTACTGCATGAGCAGAAGTGAAAACAATAAAATCTATTTTTTGTAGGAGATAAAATTAACTTCGTCAAACTTATCCCAATTATTTGGAGGAACAATCTCTAGTGTTGGAAACACAATCACATCAGCACCAAGTTCGCTAAATATCGCAGCAGATTCTTTTGATTGTTCAATAGTCCGTGTAAGTACAATAGTTTTGTTTTTTAATGGTCTTACTGTGTTATTGTTAAAACCTGAATACAAACCATGAAGAATAAAATCAAAAAGTTTTTCACGCTCCTCAATTAATTTTTCACCCGAATACTTATTCTCAACGCCGCGTTGAACTGCACCAAAGATACTTCCTAAAACAAGTTTAACTGTAAAGCTTTCATCAACATCACGAAATTGATTATCTCTTTTCCCTTTATAAATAACATCACTCAATATAGATTTTAATTCATCGCTCATTGCGCGAAGTTCATCACAAAATTCATTCTGTGCATTCATATATTCTTTTTGATACATCAAAAAGAAATTCTGGTACTTCATCATAAACATATAGAGATGAATTATATAAGTATGCAACGAATCAATAATACTAATCTCAGAAGAAATCTTATTTTTTAGAGATGTATTGAGATTCTCGAGCTTTGAACTCATTATAGTAAAATAAAGCTCTTCCTTGGAACTGAAATAATTATATACGGTTCCTTTGGCAACATCAGTTAAACGCGCAACATCATCCATCATCACTTCATGATAATTCTTTTTTGAAAAAAGTTCGGCAGCAACTTCAAGCATTCGCTCGCGCTTTTTTTCCTTTACGCTTTATTTTTTCTTCTTTAACTATCATTTTACTTTTTATAATCTGATTAAATTTATCTTGCTGACTTATAAACTTCTTCTAAAATTTCTTTTGCTCCAGCTTTCAACAAATCTTTTGCAAGAGTTTTCCCAAGTTTTTCAGGATCGTTTTTACCTCCGCGTAATTTTTTTCTGTATGTTACTGATCCATCTAATGAACCTACCACTGCATCAAGATATAAACCGCTTGATTTAACTTCTGCAAAAGCACCAATCGGAACCTGGCATCCACCTTCTAATGAGCGAAGTAAGGAACGTTCTGCAATCACAGCCTTATAAGTTTCATCGTGATGAAGTGATTTAATAATTTCTTCAACAACTTTGTTATCTTCATGAATCTCAATTCCTAATGCGCCTTGTCCAACTGCGGGAAGAATATCATCTTTTGGAATATATGATGAAATGTGTTTTTTAAGATTTAATCTTTCAACGCCTGCACGTGCAAGAATAATTGCATCCCATTCTGATTCCAAAAATTTCTGAATTCGCGATGGAACGTTACCACGTAAATCAAGAACTGTAAGATCAGGACGAAGATGAAGTAACTGAGATCTTCTTCTCAATGAACCAGTTGCAACCACTCCAAACTCAGGTAATGATTGAATTGTCATTCCTTTTTTTCTTGCAATAAGTACATCTTCAACTTCATGACGTTTTGTTACAGCGGCAAGTTTTAATCCATGCTGGAATTTGAGTTTGCAAATCTTTTAAACTGTGTACAGCTAAATCAATTCTTTTTGCAAGAAGTTTAACTTCAAGCTCTTTTGTAAAAAGAGATTTGTCTCCAATTTTTGAAAGTGCAACATCAAGAATCTTATCCCCTTTCGTTTTGATGATACTGATTTCAACGCTTACATTTTTATTTTTCTTTTCAATCTCGCGTTTAATGTAATTTGCCTGCCACAAGGCAAGTTCGCTACCGCGCGAACCGATTACTATTTTTTGTTTCAAAAGTTATCCTTAAAAACTATTGTCACACTGAGCTTGTCGAAGTGTGACATTCAACTTATTATTCCGCCTTCGATAAGCTCAGGCTGACATTCGAATTTTATTTTTCTTCTTTATTCCTTGAATTTAATCCGAACAAATCTCTAATGATAGAAATTTTAGCAGCCGTATCTTCAGCTCTTAAATCTGACTCAGAGATTTTTCTTAATTCAATTGTGGGGTGATGAAGGATTTTATTTATAATTCTTTTAGTTATGATTTCCAATTTTTCTTTATCATCCTCAGAAAATTTGTTGATATTCTTTTCAACTTCTTCAGAACGTACGCTTTCAAAATAATCCCGTAAAGTTTTTATTGTTGGTGCTGCTTCCAATGAATTATACCACTCAAAGAAACTATCAAGTTCTTCCTGGATAATTTTTTCAACTTTTGGAATTTCTGATTTTCTCTTGCCAAGATTTTGTTCAACGATAATGTTCAACGAATCTATATCATGATAAAAAACATAATCTATCTTTTTGGATTCAGGATCAATATCACGCGGAATTGCAATATCCATCAGTACCATCGAAGCATAATTACGCTTCTTCATTGCATCTTCAATATCTTTCTTAGTGATAATCAGACCCTCAGCACTTGTAGCGCTTACAATTATATCAAACTTGTGTAAATGCTCCTTGAAGTTTGAGAATGGAAATACAGCTGTTTTTAATTCGGCAGCAAGTTTTTCTGCTTTTTCAAAAGAACGATTTGTAAGTGCAAGTCGCCCGATACCTCTATCACGTAAATGTTTGGCTGCAATCTCTCCAGTTTCACCAGTCCCAATTATTAGCGCAGATTTTTTTTGAAGATTAGAAAATATTTTTTCTACTAGCTGAACTGCTGCATAACTAACAGTTACAGCGCCCTCACTAATTGTTGTTTCGTTAATTGCTCGTTTACCAACATGGGTTGCCGCATCCATAACACGGCGAATCAGAACTCCAGCAAAATTCATTTCTTCAGAAATTAGAAATGAATCTTTTACCTGTTTAAAAATCTGGTTATCACCAATCAGTAATGATTCAATTCCACAAGCAACGCGAAAAAGATGCTCAATAGATTCACGGGAAATGAAGTGTTGAAAGTTTTCATCCTTAACTTCAAAACTTGATTTGTAATTTTTAATCAAGTTTTCTAAATCTTTTAAACTTGTTTTATCGCTCTTAGGAATCGCATAAATCTCAGTTCTGTTGCACGTAGAGATTACAATCCCTTCTGCAAAAGCACTATCTTTTGTCTGCTGTATGAACTTACGAATTTCATCTTCACTTAAATGAAGTGCTTCTCTAAGTTCTACTGGTGCAGTGCGATGATTTATTGATATTCCAAGAAGATTCATATTCTAATAGAATGAGTGAAAGCTTTTTCCTAAAAAATTTGTGAGCGTTGTTGATAAAATTGCCAGACAAAATCCTATGATAGAAAGAATAATTAATTTCTTCCCTCGCCATTTGCCTAAAAATTTATTGATAAGACCAATTCCGTAAAGAATCCAGACTGCAAATGTCCCAATCAGTTTTGGATCTGCAAAAGTAATATTTGGAAATGCTTGCGGCAGCCAGATTATTCCAATGATTATGGTAATTGTTAATAAAACAAATCCGATAATCGCAGCTATAAAACTCATACGTTCTAATATTTCTAAACTTGGTAAGCGATTAAATATTAAACCAAACTTATTAAGTTTTATTTCATTGTAGAGGATTAAATATAAAACTCCGTACACAGCTGAGATTGTAATGCCGGAATAACCAATCAATGCGCTAATAACGTGAATACCTAGTAAGTTACTTCTTAAAACTTCTTTTACTTCAGTTAGATCCTGAATAAACAAAGTCGATATAACTTGAAAGATTATTGAAATGATTATAATAAATGGACCCGTACCTCTTATATCAGTAACTAACTCTAAAATGAAGTAAGCAAAACTGATTGAACAAGCCAGCACAGTAAAGATTTCAAAAACATTTGTAATGGGAGGATGATTAAATTCAATTGTTCGTAATAACAGATATAGAAAATGAAATATGAGCGTTAAGAAAAGAAAAAGTCGTTTAGAATTCTCAAACTTCTTACCGCCTTGCTGAAAATCATAAAAATAAATAGCAAAAGTTGCTACATAAAAAAACGGAAGTAATACGTTTATTGTGTGTATCGTTGGAAGCATATTTTAGTATTTATCTAATTATTTGACTAATGAGTTCAAAAATATAAAATTGATCATTAATAACAAATGACTAATTGGTCTATTTATCGTTACCCAGAATTATTGGCAGTCCGTCTTTTCCTGAACCAATTACAATAACCTTAGAATTTTGCGAATTTGCAAGTTTTTCAGTCGCTTCAATTCCTTTCCATCTAAGTATTTGATCACTTAAACCCTGGCTTACAATGGTTTGAAAGTCTGAAATTCCTTTAGCTTCAATTCGTTTTCTATCCGCTTCCTGTCTTTCCTTTTCAAGAATGAATTGCATTCTTTGGCTTTCCTGTTCGGATTTTAATTTTTCCTCAATCGCGTTTTTTAATCCAATTGGTAAAGTAATTTGTCTTAATGGAGTTGAAAGCACAATTGCTTCTTTCATTTCAGGAACTTCAGCAAGTTTAGTTTTTATTTCGCTCTCAAGTTTTTCACGCTCTGCAGTATAAAGAGCTTTTGCCTCATACTTTGTTGTAACTCCGCGAACAACAGATCTAAAATTTGGTGTCACAATTTTCTGAAGATACTCTTCATAATCTCCTGCCGTTTTATAAATCTCGTTAACTTTATCCATGCTTAAACGAAAAATTAAACTCAATTCCAGATCAATACTCAATCCTTCTTTTGAAGGAACGTTCATACTTTCTTTTAACTCCTGTTTACGCGTATCAAACTTAACAACATTAGCAATTGGGTTTACAAAATTAACACCGGGTTTTAAAGTGTTATCACTAACAGAACCAAACATATCTATAACGCCGGCAAAACCTGCCGGAATAACAGTAAAGCATTGTGCAAAAGCAATAACAATTGCTACAACCATTCCGATTAACGAAAAAGTTGCTTGAGCTTTTATGTTATATCTCTTTGCGTTTTTATAGATAAAAAAAGCGGCAACTACTGCGATAAGTGCTACGATAAAAAGCATTTCATTTCTCCTTAAGATTAGTTATTCGTATTGTAAAATATACCATTAGAGGGTAAGATTTGAAAGAAGTAGAAACCACAATTATAGTCAGTTTTCCGCTTAAGTTTGTTCTAATTAATGATAGTCTTAATCAGTTTTAACTTTTGTGGTTTAGATTTGGAAATTTTAATAGCGCTGGCAATTCTTTTCTTTGCATTATCAATTCCCAATTTAGAATCTGAATACAATTCAGTTAAGACAGCACCTTTATTAATAGTGTCACCAACTTTGTAATTAAAAATTATTCCTGCTTTGGGATCAATTTTATCATCCTTGGTTTTTCTGCCAGCTCCAAGATCAATGGCTGCCATTCCAAGTTCATAAGTGTTTACTTCAGATAAATATCCAAACGAATTTGATTTAATAACTTCTCTAAATTTTGATTTAGGATATTTTTCAGGATGTAAAATGAAATCTGTTTTACCATTTTGTGCTTTAACAATCTCAACAAATTTCTCAAAAGCTTTTCCGGATTTTAATATTCTTATTGCTTCTTCAATTCCTTCATCAAGTGATTTTGATTTTTTACCAAGGAAAATCATTGCCCCAGCAAGAATTAATGATAATTCTGTTAAATCATTTTTCTTTCCATCACGCAAAACTTGTATTGATTCATAAACTTCTAACCAGTTGCCAATATAATTTCCAAGCGGTTGATTCATATCCGTAACAAATCCAATAACTTTTTTATCAAACGATTTCGCCGTTTGGATAAGTGAATCTGCAAGAGCAATGGCTTCTTCTGTATTTTGCATAAAAGCACCGTTTCCGGTTTTAACATCAAGCACAAGTCCATCAATTCCTTCAGCAAGTTTTTTGCTCATAATGCTTCCGGTGATTAATGGAATTGACTCAACAGTTGCTGTTACATCACGCAAAGCATATATAAGTTTATCAGCTGGAGCAATTTCTTTTGTTTGTCCAATCAAAACAACGCCTACTTTTTTAAGAACATTTTTATATTCAGACAAAGTAAGATTAGTTCTAAAACCAGGAATCGATTCAAGTTTATCAAGCGTTCCACCGGAATGTCCTAATCCCCTTCCGGAAATCATTGGAACATTAACTCCTAAAGCTGCAACTATAGGTGCAATTATTAAAGATGTTTTATCTCCAACTCCACCAGTTGAGTGTTTATCAATTTTAATTCCTGGAATTGAATTAAGATTTAAAACTTTTCCACTATACAACATTGCTTCTGTAAGCGATGCTGTTTCATCCTTGCTCATCCCATTAAAGTAAACTGCCATTAAGAATGCGGAAAATTGGTAATCAGGAATTTTATTTTTTGTGTAGTTATTAATAAGGAATGAAATTTCTTCTTTGGTAAGATTTTCATTGCTTCTTTTTTTACGGATAAGTTCTACTGCGTTCATAAATAAAAATAATTGTTGAAAAATATTTGATGAGAACACTAATAATTATAATACTATAATCAAAACTAATATAATCACAATAAAACTGCATTTGATTGCCCTCAATCATTTAGTTATTTTTAGCCCACAAATTCAATACGGAGTTATCAAGAGTTTATGCAATTTAAAAGAAGAACACATACTTGCGGCGAACTGCGCGAAAATAATATTGGAGAAAATGTTGTCTTAAACGGCTGGGTTGATAGAAGAAGAGATCTTGGCGGCGTTATTTTTATTGAAATTCGTGATAGACATGGTATTACGCAGGTTGTATTTGAACCATCATTTAATGAACAAGCACATTACTCTGCAAAGGATTTAAGAAGTGAGTTCGTAATTTCGGTGGAAGGCGTTGTAAGAAAACGTCCGGCAGATACCGACAATCCAGAATTACCAACAGGTCATATTGATGTAATGGTTAATAATTTAATAGTTTTGAATGAAGCTGAAACACCGCCATTTGCAATTAAAGATGATATCGATACACACGAGGACCTTCGATTAAAGTATAGATATTTGGATTTAAGAAGACCAAAACTTCAAAAGAGCATGATTTTACGGCACAAAATGGCGCAAATAACTCGTCAGTATTTTGATGAAAATGGTTTTGTTGAAGTTGAAACCCCTGTTTTGATGAAGAGTACTCCGGAAGGTGCGCGTGATTTCCTCGTTCCCAGCAGAATGCATAAAGGGAAGTTCTATGCACTCCCTCAATCGCCACAAACTTATAAACAACTTCTTATGGTTGCAGGAATGGATCGTTATTTTCAAATTGTAAAATGTTTTAGAGACGAAGATTTGCGCGCCGATAGACAATTGGAGTTTACACAAATAGATGTTGAAATGTCTTTCATTAATCAGGAAGATATTTTTACAATTGTTGAAGGCTTAATGAAACGATTCTTCAAACAGGTTTGGAACCGTGAATTACAAACTCCTTTGCCAAGATTATCTTTTGATGATGCAATGGAAAAGTATGGTAGCGATAAACCTGATATTCGTTTTGATCTTGAAATGATTACACTTAATAATGTATTTGCCAATACAGGTTTTAAAGCTTTTAAAGATACGATTGATAATAATGGAGTTGTTACTGGATTATTAGCTCCCGGCTGCGGCGATTACACTCGTAATCAACTTGATGTTCTTACCGATTTTGTAAAAGAGCATGGTGCAAAAGGATTGATTTGGATTCGTGTAAAAGATAACGAGCTTGAATCACCAACAATGAAATTTTTTACAGATGAAGAAAAGAAAAATCTGACTAATATACTCGGCGCAAAGTCCGGAGATTTAATCTTTATTTTATCAGGTTTAAAATTAAAAACTTTAAATACTATGGGATTGCTAAGATTGGAAATGGCTAGAAGGCTAAATCTAATCCATCAGGATTCAGATCCTAAATTACTTTGGGTTACCGATTTCCCATTATTCGAATGGGATGAAGAAACCGGTAGATTTTACGCAATGCATCACCCCTTTACTTCCCCAAGGATTGAAGATATTCCATTAACGGGGTCCGACCCCGGCAAAGTTAAAGCTCGCGCATATGATTTAGTTTTAAATGGAAATGAAATTGCCGGTGGAAGTATTAGAATTCATAATTCTGAACTACAAGCCGAAATGTTCAAATCCCTTGGAATTTCTGATGAGGAGGCAAAATATAAATTTGGCTTTTTAATGAATGCTTTCAAATTCGGGGCCCCGCCGCATGGAGGAATTGCATTTGGATTTGATAGAATGGCAATGATATTTGCAGGAGAGCATTCTATTAGAGATGTGATCGCATTTCCTAAAACTGCCAGTGCCGTTTCTTTAATGGATGATTCACCGTCACTAGTTGCCGAGGATCAGCTAAAGGAACTTCATATAAAAATAAGATAAATATTTGTTTTTATTATATTTAAATGATAATGAAATTTGTAATGCAGTAATAATTACCTGTAATTGTTGCCATATGATAGCATCAAAATCATAATCTTCAAATTATCTCATAATTAATTTAATCGATTTAGCAACTACATAATTAAAATTGCTCAATTTGATTGTTTTTCTTAATATCGATTAAATATTCTATGAAAGGTAAACATTACTGTTTCGGTAAATTATACCGGTAAAAAAAGTAAGTTATTGGTGTGTGTCAATCAATTATGCCTTTTTTGAGCAATTTTTTTGATTTTACCGTCATTTTTGAAAATTTAACTAATAATTAAATTTTCAAAGGGTTCCTTCTATTCTGCGCAATTCGTTTTTTTCATAATTCTTAAATTCTAACTTATTCTCCCGACTATTCTAAAAAAATTTCCATTTAAAATCCATTGGCACGAGAAATGTTTAGTGTAGACCAGAAAATGGAAATAGTTCTTAAAAGAAATTCACTAATTAACTTTCATCAACAAAATAAAGGAGACTCACAATGGGTCAACAGCAACTTCTCTTAATCGTTCTCGGCGTTATCATAGTTGGTATCGCTGTAGTAGTTGGTATTAACTTATTTAATGCTAACGCAGAAGAATCTGCAAAAGACACAATAGCTTCTGAAGCCACAAATTTAGGCGCTATGTGTTTGCAATATTTTAAAAAACCCCTTGCTTTAGGCGGTGGTGGTAATTCATTTGCGGGCTTTGTAACTCCTCCAGCATTAGCTACCACAACTTCAGGTACTTATGTAGTTACACCAAACGGTAACGTTGATTGTGTTATCGTAGGTACACCGAACGCAACTAGTGGTTATACTTGGACAGTAACTGTTACGGTTACGGCCGCAGGTGTGTATTCAACAGTGATTGTTTAATTTTAGAAATATAAAATAACACTGTTCAAAAATGATCTTTGGGCTGAGATTTTATAATCTCAGCCCTTTTCATATATTTAAAAGTACATTAAAAAATAAATTTGTGGTTTAAATATGGTAGAGTACAAATTCACTGCGCAAAAGCTTAATGGGCAAGCTATCTCAGGAACATTAACTGCAGACACCTCTTCTGAAGGCAAGAAAAAGATTCAACGTCTTGCGGAAAAAAATCAATTAAAATTATTAACAGTTGAAAAAAAATCCACATTTCTTTATAAAGCAAAAAAAGGTAATGATAAGCCTATTCGTGGAGAACAAAAAGCCTTTAATAAAAAAGAAGTTGAAGATGCATTAGCGCGGCTTGGATACAAAGTAGTTTCGGTTAATAAAAAATTATTAGACTTTCAGGCAAAACCTCCTGTTGCAGAAATAGTCACTTTCGTAAAAATCAGTGCTGAACTACTTGAACAAAAATTAGCGTATGGTGAAATTTTAACTCTACTTATAAATGATACACAAAACCAGGCTCTTAAAAACACTTTAAAAGAAATTAATAACGAACTTAAAAAAGGCGCCGATAGTCAGGCAACTTTTTTAAAATACCAGGATGTTTTTGGAAAGTTTAGTGCCTATATGCTAGGACTGGCCTCCAAAAGTGGTAATATGACAGAAATTTACCGGGCTACTGCAAAATTTTTAGAAAGACGGCAAGAGTTCAAAAAGAATATGCGCAGCGCACTGATTACTCCTATGGTAACAGTATTCGTATTATTTTTAGCGGTGCTTTTTTATGTTGGATATATTTTTCCCGAAACCGCAAAATTATTTGTTCGTTTTGGTGTTGAATTGCCCCCGATGACAGCGTTTACTTTAAAGATAAGTGACTTTTTAATGGAAAACCCCTATCTGGTAGCAGCCTTTTGCATTATACCCCCTATTGCCATTTGGCAATTTTCAAGAACAGAGAAGGGAAAATATCTTATTGATCAGTATGTTTTAAAATTACCAATAATGGGTTCTCTTGTTCATAAAACTCTGATCGAAGTTTTTTGCCGTGTGTTTTATACTCTTTATAGTGGGTCTGCTGAGAGCATTGAGCCAATAAGAATAGCTGCAGAGGCAACTGGTAATGCTTATTTTGAAGATAAAGTTAAAAATGTGGCAATACCTCTTATGGTAAAGAAAGGCATTGGAGTAACAGATGCTTTTGAGGCATGCGGTGTTTTCACAGAAACAGCACTTTCAAGATTTCACTCTGGAGAAGAAACCGGTACTATAAAAAATACAGCACTTCAGTTGGCTAATTATTATGAAACAGAAACTGTTTATAAATTAAAAAATCTTATTGAACTTATACAGGTCGGGATAGCAATGTTTATTATGATTGTTATGATTTTATTAACGTTAGTATCGGCAGAAACCGCTACTGTCAGACCTAAAACTCCTGGAACAGCAGCCATAACAAACACACTGGATGGAAATATTGCATGATTGATACAAATCTCGAGATGACGGATAAAATCGGCTATCTTCTTTTCAAAAAGGGGATCATCGATGGACAAATGCTCGAGAAAGCACTTGCCGCAAAAGCAAATGATAAAAATAAAATTAAAAGAAATCTTGCGCAGATACTTGTACAGGATTTTAAGTTTGACCACGATATTATTTTTCGTGAAGTAGCAATTCTTTATGCATTCCGTGAATTAGAGACCAGACCTGAAGAAATTCCCGACAACAGACTTGAATCAATTAAAAATATGATTACGGGTTCTGGTGATGGGCTTAAACAGCAGATGCTTGAGCATAAAATTATTCCGTTTATGTTCGATGAAAGAAATAAGGAAAAACTTATCATCGCCGCAATTGATCCTACCGACAGAAATATTCCTAAAATTGCTTTCGGTTTAAATGCGAAAAAGTTTGAAGTTATCTTCATAAAAAAACAAGATTACGAAAAACTTATTAATATTATCCTTCCGCCGGAAAATGAGTTTCTGAAGGCAATGATAGAAGATGCGCAAATGGATACTGAAGAGCGCGAAGACTCTTCACTGGATGAACAGGAACTTGATGCTGAGATTAATAAGAGTGCTCTGATAAATCTTGTAGAAGGTGCTTTAGTTGAAGGAGTAAGAAAAGGCGCAAGCGACATTCATTTTATTCCACGATCAGGAAATAAAACACACATAATGTTCCGCCTCGATGGAAATTTGCAGACCTGGTATGTTCAGGAAGGCACACTTCCTGAAGCTGTAGTTGCCGTTGTTAAAGATCGTGCAAAAGGAATGGATAGATTTGAGAGAGAGATGGCGCAGGACGGTTTTATCCAGCGCGAAATTGATAATATTATAATCAGATTCAGGGTTTCGATCCTGCCTATGGTTGGTACTGAACTTAAGAATAAATTTGAAAGCGTTGTAATAAGAATTCTTGATGATAGAAAAGTTATCAGAGATCTTGATAAACTTGGACTTGCAGGTACAGCAAGAAAATCTTTTGAAAAAGCTATTAATGAACCACAAGGAATGGTTATATTAACAGGACCAACTGGTAGTGGTAAAAGTACAACACTTGTTGCTGCCCTGTATCAAGTAATATCGCCTGAAGTTAACGTACTTACTGTTGAAGATCCTGTTGAGTATGTTATTGAAGGTGCAAGGCAGCTTAAGATTGGGTATAAAATGAATTTTGAGCAGGCTATCAGGTCAATACTAAGACACGATCCTGATATTGTTCTCGTTGGTGAGATGAGAGATAAAGAGACTGCTGAAATTGCAATCAAACTTGCTAACACCGGTCACTTAACTTTTTCTACACTTCACACCAACGATGCACCTAGTGCTGTATCAAGATTATATAAGATGGGAATAGAACCATTTCTAATTGCTTATGCTATTAATCTTATTGTGGCACAGAGGTTGGTTAGAAAACTATGCACAAAATGTAAAAAAAGAGTAATAAATTTTGATGAAGGACTAATGGCCGCTGCAGAATTAAATATTGCTGATTGGAGAAATTATACTATTTATCAAGCGGCGGGTTGTGAAGAATGTAATGGAACTGGATACAAAGGAAGGATTGCAATACACGAAGCATTATACTTTACCAAAGAATTAAGACAGTTGATTGTGAAATCTGGCGGCGATGTGGATGAAGAAAGTTTAAGATTACAGGCTCGTAAAGATGGATCACAAAATTTGAGGGAAGCTGGTTTAGAAAAAGTTAAAATGGGTCTTACCTCAATTGAAGAGGTACTTGCTGGCACCAGCGATTCGTAAAATTTTTTACTTAAGCGTAATTTTTACATAACATTTATTACAAAACAACAAAAAAAATACGGTTTTGATTAAAAACCTGTTTTTCTAAGCTGGTATAGTTTTATCTTACAGATGCTGGCTTATAAACTAAAGGATCTTTGTGAACGTTTCAGAAGAAAAAAAAATATTAGAGTCTTTCTGTAAAAACATCCCGGAAGCTTTATTCGGTCCGGATAGAGTACATTACATTCTTGAAAATGTAGATAAACTTAAAGAGGGTGAAAGACTTTCCTTAAGAAAGTTTTATAATAAGCTCCTTACTAATATGATAGAAAAAGAAGCTTCTGATATTGAAATTGGCGGGCATGGAAATGTCGGGTATATTTGGATGCGTATCTATGGAAATAAAGAAAGAGTGAAAGAAATTCCACAATTTTCAAATGATGAATCTGCTCTGATTATTATTAACCTTCTTAATATCAATCAAAGAGAACAATTAGCAAAGAAAAGAAATCTGGATTTCAGTTATACTTTCTTATATGAAAGAAGAAATATAAATGTAAGATTTCGTTCTGATGCATTTTTTGACCTTGACACGCTCTCAATGAACATGAGAGCTATCAACCAAACAATAAGACCATTGGCCTCACTGGATTTTCACCCAAATATCGTAAGAGCATTAAATCACGGTTATATTAAATTCGGCTTGTCTCTAATAACCGGAATAACCGGCTCTGGTAAATCTACAACTTTAGATTCGATCATTGATCATCATAACAAAATGGATCCCTGCCACATTATAATAATTGCAGCACCTGTAGAATACGTTCATACCTCAAATGTCTCCCTAATAAAACATAGAGAGGTTGGAAGAGATGTACTTTCATTTAAAGAGGGTATTGTTCAATCTCTTCGCCAGGATCCTGATATTATTGTTGTTGGTGAGATGAGAGACCCTGAGACAATATTGGCTGCATTAGAAGTAACCGATACCGGTCATAAGGTTTTTTCTACTCTTCACACATCCTCAGCAGTTGAGTCAATTGATAGAATTATTGCAGAGTGCGACACGGCTGAACAGGAAAGAGTTAGAAACAGACTTGCAGACGTTTTAATTTCTGTTGTATCACAAAAACTTGTTCCCAGCCTTGATGGAAAACGCGTACTTGCCAAAGAGGTTTTGCTTGTTACTCCAAGCGTTAAAGCAGCAATCAAGAACAATAACACCAGCGAAATTTATTTAATGATAAATCAGGGTGGCGCTCAAGGTATGCTAACTATGGAGCAAGACCTAAAACGTTTGTATCTTGCAAAGAAAATTTCACTAGAAACGGCAATAACATATGCCAACAATAAAACAAGAATTCAGCAAATACTGGCGGCCTAAATTATGAAAACAATAGCCTGCATATATTGCGAGGGTAATGATACTAAACTTGCTGTAATTAGCCAGGAAAAAAATGGCAACAGACTAAGGGTTGTCAGCACTGCATCTGTTGATGTTGTATCAACAAGATCAGATCTACAACCAACAGCAGGGTTTAACCTGGAAGAAGGTGGACTTCAACTTGAAGGAGGGGTTGAATCCAAAGAAACTGCTTTAACCAGCGACGTTGACGCACGAAGTATAAGTTCAATTGGTGCGGCACTCAAGGGAGTAAATCTTAATAAGTTAGAATTTATTCCAGCATTGACAGAGCCTGCTATCTACTATCACCCCTATGATGGAAAGAAAGATTTAAAAAACACCAAGCTTCTTGATGAAATCATCTCGGATATTGGCCAATCTAAGGGTGTTAATGTTGAAAAAGAGAGCATTGATTATATAGAGCTTTCTGATGGATCATTGTTATCAGCATTTATTGAGGGCCCTGTTGCTTGTGTTAGTTTAACCGACAACATTGCCGGATATTTTGGAAAGAAATTCTTCAGAGTTCCGACAATCAAAAGTGCCGATATGGCATTGGCTTATTATGTTGCCAAAAGAAAAAAATTCTTTCCGGATGATCAAAGTTTAATTGTATACATTGGGAAAGAATACAGCAAGCTTATTTTTTTACAAGGAAGAAAACTTAAGCACATTGGAACTACTCTTGATATCGGAACGACAAATCTTCATACTTATGATGTTTATTTTTCTAAAATACTTCTTGAGATGGAGAATGGTGGAGTTACTTCTTTAGACAATATTATTGTTTGTGGTGAAGACGATTCTGAAAACCTTATTCTTTCTTTCTACGGCACTTTTCCTGAAGCCAATGTAAGTAGATTGGAGTTTGATGATCTTGATCTTTCTCAGATTAATGAAGAAACAAAATCTAAATTTTCTTCATACAGCGTCCCTGTTGCTGTTGCTACAGAGTTTTTTGATGAGGCTGCTAAAGAGTATAAAGGAATAAATCTTTTACCTAAGTATATATCTGAAGAGCAGAAGTTTTTCCAATTTTCATGGCATAGTTTTGCAGTTTTGCCATTTCTTTTTATTGCTGCTTTTTTGATTACACTTAAGGTACTTCAGAACACCAAAGAAATATCAAGGCTTGATCAGGATATCAATCAGAAGACTTTAATTATTAGACAAAACCAGGAAACCTTAGGCAAAATTTCTGAACTTGAAGGTAAGATTAGTAGTTTTGGACAAACTCAGACTATTCTTGATTCGGCTGCTAGAGGAACTGGAGTTTGGAAAGCAGTGCTTAAAGATGTTGCTGGTTTTTGTGGTAGCAAACAAAATATCTGGATATCTAAAATTACCAGAGAAAACAGTAACACTATTCAAATAGAAGGTTATTCATTATCAAAATACTCTCCTACTGAAATGGCATATAGTTTAGAAGACGCCAGACTAAACAGTATGATGAATGAAGCCTTAAGAGAGAAAAACGCTTATAAATATAATTTAACATTCGACATTACTTCATATCAGAAGAAAAATGAATAAAAAATTACGAAGCACTTTAGTCCTACTGGCTTTTCTTTTTTTCATCCTCATAGCAGGTGGAGCATATCTCTATTTTGTTCAAGGCAAGAAACTAGATGAGAAGAGAGAAAAGCTTAAAGAACTTCAGGCAAAAGCATTAGACCCGCAAGAATTGCTGGCACAGTATCAAGAGTTATTGGTAAAATCCAATCGGCTAGATTCTATTCTTGCTAACCGGGAATTCAATATACCGCAAAACCTTTCATCCATAAAGTTTTACAACTTTGTAAATAATATTACTAATGGATTTTCTGATAAGGCGCAGGTTAATATTGAATTTCTAGAACAGAAACAGGAAAAAGAATTTTTCTATCATGAGTATAAGCTTACTGGCTTTGGTTACTTTAACGAAGTTTATAACCTTATTTTTGGCATCGAACATAGCAAAGAATTAAAAAAGGTTGTAAATGTTTCTTTAGGCAACTTAGTTCAAACCAAAGATGACGAAATTCCTGTTTATTTAGTAAGCTTTACAATGACAGCAAAAGCGTACTTTTCCAAGGATAATCGTTTTGCCCCAGCAACATTTGTAGAAAATAATCTGGGCGCTCCAACTTTATACGACGCTTTCTATCCATTGATAAGAAATGAAATTCCTCCAAATGTTGATGAGTTACTTGACGTCCAAGGCGCCACTTTGCTAGCGTTGATACCTGAAGGCGCTTTTATTGCTGATAGTAAAGGAAATACTTATCTGGTCTGGGAAGGCGAACAAGTTTACCTGGGATATCTGACCAAAATAGATTATCAAAACAGTAGAGTAAGCTTTATTCTTAACAAAGGCGGCATAATTGAAAAAATGGATCTTGAATTAGATCGAACAGAATTAAAAAAGAAAACAAATGAGAAATAAAATGAAAACATTATTATACTCACTGCTAATATTTTTGATGTTTATCGGAAACGTGTTTCCGCAAAAATATTGGGAAAGACGACTTAAAGATTATAACAACCCTGATGAACTTGTAACACTTTCACAATCCTTACCGTTTAATGAAGCAATTGCATTGTTGAGCAAAGTAAGTGAAAGTACAACAGGAAAAAGAGTTGTTTCTACATTCGCTTCCGATAATCCTATCGGGATTGAAATTGAAAGTATGCCATATGACAAAGCGTTATTTATGATAATTCAATACGCTGGGTTAGTGATGGAAGAAAAAGAAGATGTTATAATTGTAAAACGTCTTCAGGGTGAAGAGGTTAAACCTGAAGATACTTATGCTTCCGTTGATTCGAGAGAAGTGAAAATTTCTGCTGTGTTTTTTGAAGTTGATGTTGCCGAAACAAAAAAGAGAGGCATTGATTGGAAGTTCTTGCTCTCGCAAAATGGATTGGATCTTGGCACTGAGCTGATTACTGAAACTCAAACTACCACTACCACAGCGACAAAAACAACTCCATCTCAATTCGGCATATCAGGGGCTGGTGATTTTAATCTTGGTGATTTTTATGGGCAGGCAACTGCGATGTTTAGGTTTTTTGAAGAAGAAAATCTTGGCGAAATAATCGCATCACCTAATATTGTTGTTAGAGATAAAAAACAGGGTCGAATTCAAGTTGGTTCTGATTTCTCTGTTAGAACCAGAGACTTTGCCGGTAACACTGTTGAAAAATTCTTCCCAACTGGTACGATTATAGAGGTTACTCCTCATGTTTATAATGAAAAAGGTCTTGATTATGTTCTATTAAGTATCTTAGTCGAAAGAAGTTCATTCCTTTTGAATGATCAAACTACGGAGATTAAAAAGACAAATGCATCAACACAGGTTTTGGTTCTTAACGGTGAAGAAACTATTCTTGGTGGCTTATTTGTTAACGAACAAAAAGTGGTTAGAAATGGAATTCCGTTTCTTAAAGATCTTCCTTGGTGGGTGTTTGGTATAAGATACCTAACGGGGTCTGACCAAACAACAGACTCAAAAAAAGAGTTAGTCATTCTCTTAAAGACCGAGTTGTTACCGACACTACAAGAAAGGTTGGAAAATCCAATAAAGAATCCTCTTAATACTGAGCTTACAAAGCAAAATGAGAGAGTAAAATATTATCAATTGGAATCTAAAAGTTCCTCATTTAATGAAGAAAAGTAACAAATTAAAATGGAATCAATTCTAATTGTTGATGACGATCTTAATCTTTGTACAGTTCTTAAAGAAGAGCTTGAAGAAGTGGGATATAGTTCTAATTTTGTAAATAGCGGCATTGAAGCAATGGATTTTCTTAAAAACAATTCTGTTGATTTAATTTTACTTGATTTAAAAATGCCTTCTATGGATGGATTTGATGTCTTAAAATCGATTGAACAAAACCAAATTAAAGCTAAAGTAATCGTTCTTACTGCTTACGCTGATGTTAAAAGTGCCATTGATTCTGCTAAGATGGGCGCTACTGATTTTATTAGCAAACCATATGACTTTGATGAACTTCTTATAACTATTAGGAAAGTTTTGCAAAGAGAATGATTATCGATGAAAATAAGCCACCGAATAATTCTTGTTAACCTGCTCATTGTAGTAATTGTGCTGGGAAGTGCCGCAATTGCTTTCAACTCTATAATGTACAATACTCTAACTTCCCAACAATCAAAAAACATAATTAGCTCTTCAAGAAATTTTATTTTTACATACCGCTCTTTTCTTGATGATTTAGATGAAGAGTTTTGGACATTAAATAATAAAAATCCCGAGTTGCTTTTTGAAAGACAGATTCTTTCCGCCAATCTTAACGATTTTTTTTTAGAAGCTAGTCTCACGGACGTAACCAAAATTGTACGTTACGCATCCCAAAGTGGAGTTCAAATACCCTCCGAATTATTTACAATAGATGAATTTGTAAAATATAATCCCTATGCAATCATTAAGTCCAAAAAAATATCTGATAACCGCATTTGTTACTATGGTAAGATAATTAACAATGATGTGATTGATGATTTTGCTAAAAGAATTGGTTCGGATGTGGCTTTAATCTGGAATAATTTTACAGCTGAAGTATCAAATTCCAATCTAAATTATCAGCATACTTTTCTTTTAAGTAAAGCATTTAACTATCTCATTCAGAAAAATGATTTTGAAATTTTCGTTGGAGAAAGCGAAACTTCCGATATTATTGCTACTTCGTATAAAACAGAAAAATTTTCTGAATTTGGGAATGATTTAGCTTTCCTTTTTTTCAGATCACATAGTGAAGCAACTGATTTACGCAAAACTTTAACAAATATTTTAATCTTAATCGGTATTGTTGGAATTATTCTTGCTCTGATTCTAACTTATGTTTTAACGCATAAACTAAGATTAAGAATTGCCGATTTAAATTACTGCAACTTCACAAACCAGTTCTGGCAATTTTGATATGCGTATAGATGTTAAAAGCAATGACGAGATTGGTAATCTTGCTAAAGCTTTTAATACAATGCTCGATGAGCTTAAGAAAAATCAGCAGGCAAAAAACGAATATTCAGAGTTTATAACACTTATAAATCAAAATGCTTCTCTTACAGAAATATCCGGCGCTGCCCTTAAGAAGATAATAGCAACTTGCGGCTTTTTAATCGGAGCTTTATATTCAATCGATGGTGATGAAGTTAGCCTTATCTGCTCTCATGGATTAAGCAATGCTAATCCTAATCATGAAAGAAATGAATTTTACAAAAATATCATTAAATCAAAAGTACCGATCGAAATATTTTCTGAAAATTTACTGCCTGTTGTTCAGTCTGGTACTCTGAATTTAAGAGTAAATTATCTTTTATTGTTACCAGTTATTTATAACAATAAAGTCATTGCAATACTTGAGCTAGCTTCATTAAAAAAAACAACCCCGGAAGCAAAAGATTATCTTGATAAAATTCAGGAACAGTTAGCTATCGGTTTAACAAATGCTAAAGCTGTTCTGCAATTAGAAAATTTTGTAAATGAATTAAGGCTTCTTAATGAAGAGTATCAAAAGCAAAACATACAGATAAAAAAACAAAACGATACTCTGGTTGAACTAAGCAATCAGCTTAAAGCTAAAGCAAGGGAGTTGGCAATTCAAAAGGAAAAAGCCGAAGACTCAGCCAGACTAAAATCTCAATTTCTTGCAAGTATGTCTCATGAACTTCGTACACCAATGAACTCTATTTTGGGTCTTACAGAATTGATACTGGATAAAGCTCAACTCAGTGGAAAGAACAAGGAAAGATTAGAGGTTGTATTAAAGAGCGGAAAGAGATTGATGAACCTTATAAATGACATTCTTGATCTTTCAAAGATAGAAGCCGGTAAAATGGAGATTAGAGAAGAGGATGTGCTTCTCGAAGAAATAATTCAAGAAGCATCAAATATTGTAACACCGCTTGCTCTTGAAAAAGGTTTAGCTTTTAATATAGTGCGTAATTGTAATACCCGAATAATAATTAATACTGATCGTGGTAGAGTTACACAGGTACTTATTAACTTGATTGGAAATGCAATTAAATTTACTCAAAAGGGTAAAATAGAATTATCAATTTCTTTTAATTCTGAAAAAATGCTCCTCTTTTCTATAAGTGACACAGGTGTTGGAATTTCTGAGGAAAATAAAAAAATTATTTTTGAAGAGTTCCGACAGATCGATGGAACAACTTCAAAAAAATATAGCGGAACAGGCCTGGGTCTTGCTATTTCGAAAAAAATTCTAGATATACTTGGTGGCAAAATTTGGGTTGCAAGTATCGAGGGTGAAGGTTCCGTTTTCTCATTCACCATTCCAACTAAATATGTTTCAGAAAAACGTAAAATTGAAGCGCCCCCTATTAATGTTGATGCATTAAGAAAAAACAGAAGCCATCCTATACTTGTTATTGATGACGATCCAGAAGTTAGGTATACAATTGGGCAATATCTTGTTTCTAAGGGGTACGGGGTTATGTTTGCAGAAAACGGTGAAACAGGAATTAAATTAGCCATCGAGAAACAGCCTTTTGCAATTACCCTTGACTTGCTTTTGCCTGATAGAGATGGATGGAGTGTTCTTAAAGAACTGAAAGGAAATTCTACTACAACAAATATTCCGGTAATACTTGTTTCAATTATTGGGGATAAAAATTTAGGCTATGGGTTGGGTGCTTTTGAATATTTTGTAAAACCAATTTCGGCCGATAAATTTCTAAGTGCTTTTTCAAGATTAGAATCTCTGGTAAAAAAGCGAATAAAAAAAATAGTCATAGTTGATGATGATGATATTGAGTTTGAAAAATTTAAAAACGAATTTAAAACTGAAGACATTACAATAGAATATATTCAAGACAGCGAATATGCTTTTAATAAAATTGCTGAAGTTGAGCCTGACTTGATTATACTCGATTTGATGATGCCTAAAATCGATGGCATTACTTTATCTCATAAACTTAAATCAGACAATAAAACAAAACATATTCCGATAATCATCAGCACTGCAAAAGATCTAACTGACATAGAACTAAAATCATTAAAAGAAATTGTTGAAGATATAACTGTAAAATCCAAAGGACATCCTTTAGATGTACTTAAAACGGTAAGAGACAGAATTAAAATGCTAGAGGAAGATGATAACAACTTTGAAATTGCAGAATCAAATTCAAGCGGCAGTACAGAAATTTCAATTCAGGATGAGCCTGTAGGAGATTTCTTCTGTGACGTTTTAATTGTTGATGATGATCCTGATATACTGTATACTTTAAATGAAATGGTTCAAGCCACAGGATGTAAAACTTATTTGGCAAAAAGTGGGCTGGAGTGTCTGAAAATACTTGAACACATAAAACCAGATTTAATAATGTTAGATATAATGATGCCTGAAATGGATGGATTTCAAACATTAAGAAATATTAGAAATAACAAAGATTTGGCCGCAATTCCTATCTATGCGGTAACAGCCAAAGCTATGTTGGGTGATAAGGAAATAATTTTAAAGCACGGTTTTAATGACTATATACCAAAACCCGTTAATTCAACAATTATTTCTGGTAAAATTGCTCAATTATTTTCAAAGATTAAAACCAGTTGATTATGAAAAAAGTATTAGTAATAGATGATCTTCCAGAAAATGTTTTTATGCTGCAGGATCGATTGGAGCATGAAGGATTTGAAGTATTAACTGCTTATGATGGATACACTGGTATCGATAAGGCCAAAAATGAATTGCCGGATTTGATTCTACTTGATGTGATGATGCCTGATATTACCGGATTAGAAGTATGTAAGATTCTGGTTAATGAATCCAAAACAAAGGATATTCCAATAATTTTAGTAACTGCAAAGTCGGGGGCAGAAGACACTAAGGAAGGATTAGAGGCGGGTGCTTTTGATTATATAAAAAAACCATTCAATCGAATCGAATTGCTTGCTAGAGTTAAATCAGCATTAAAACTTTCAGAAGCTCATAAATTGCTTTTAAAATCTGAAAAGAGAGATACTTTTATGGCTACAGTTGTAACTGCAAACCATAAAATTAAACAACCCCTAACCCTGTTAAGCCTGTCTTCTGCCGCCATAAAAAGAGAATTGAGTAAAGAAGAGATTTCTAAAGACGGAATACTGAAACGAGTAAAGTATATCGATATAGCAGTTAAAGAAATTACCGATGCGCTAGATCAACTAAATGCAATAAAAGATCCTGTGCTTTCCGAATATACATCAAACATAAAAATGATAAAGGTTGAAGAGGGATCAGACGAGGAAAACAAAAAATCAGATTAGTTTTTTTATAGTTTCTAACATAGTATCAAACTCGTAAGGCTTCATTAACTTGCTGCTTACATTATAGCGTTTCAAATCATCATTATCAAACCTTAAGCTGCCCGATGATAAAATTATTGGGAGATTAAAATTTAATTCCCTGATTTTAGCAATACATTCAAGACCATTCATAATCGGCATATTATAATCAATGATTAGTAAATCCACCTTGAGCTCTTCTGTAAGTACTGTAATAACCTCTTCACCGGATTTAACCTTAATAACATAATACCCGCTTGATTCAAGCATCTCGGCAAGCAACTCAGTTAACATTTCTTCGTCATCGGCAAGCATAATAATTTTACCAGATTCTTTCGGCTTCACAGACTCTTGGGGTTCAAAGACAGGCAGATATACATCAAATCTGGTTCCTATTCCTTTTTGGCTGGTTACATCCACATGGCCATTATGTGCTTTAATAATTCCGTAAGTAACATATAATCCTAATCCAGATCCAGTGTCTTTTTGTTTGGTCGAAAAGTAAGGATCAAAAATTTTTGAAATGTTTTCTTCATCAATTCCACTTCCGGAATCACTCACAAAAAAATTAACATACTTTCCCCTATCCAATAAAGGATAGCTGATAATATTGGAGTCATCCACCTTAATGTTAGATGCTCCTAATATTATTTTCCCTTTTCTTTCTATAGATTCCTTAGCGTTAACGCATAAATTTAAAAGTATCTGATAAATTTCAGTTCCATTACCTAAAATATTATGTAACTTTTCATCAATTTTTTCTTCCAAACTTATGTTTGAAGGAAACGTTTGACTAACAACTTTTGCAATTTCGGATAAAATAAAATTGGGCATTACAATTTCTTTTCTTTTAGCTGTTGGTTTTCCGAAGGAAAGAAGTCCTTTTGTAAGATCTCTTGCACGCACAGAGCAATTTTCAATATTATCAATAAGTCTTAAAACATTTTCAGATTCAGGAATGCGATTTCGTAAGAGGTGAATGCTTCCGAATATACTGGATAAAAGATTGTTAAAATCATGGGCTATTCCGCTGCTAAGCTTCCCGATGGTTTCTAATTTTTGTGCTTGTAATAACCTTGATTCTAATGCAGTATTTAGTTCTCTCGTTTGAATATTACTTATAGCAAATGATAAAAGAATAGAAAACTGTTCAATGTCACTAATATCTAATGAGGAAAATGTGCCCGTTTTTTTCCCAACAATGATTTTAGCCTGCAAAACATTATCAAAGTAACATGGTGAAATACATAGCGATTCACAACTGATTACCTGTGTTAATCCATATCCTATATTGTTATGATGATTGAGTGCAAGCAAGGGTCTTTTGTTAAGATCAAGCCATTTATTAATAAAAGATGAGTTATACTTAATGCTTTTTTCAACTTCATCTTTGTTTAAAATAATGTTATTGTCATCGCTGTATAAAAATTTGTTTATATCTTCACCCTTATGAAATATGATCATGCCAAAATCACTGTTTGTAACATTTTTACAGCGAATGAGAATTTCTTCTGCAATAATCTCTACTGATTTTTCTTTAACGAGTAAAACCAAAATATTCTGGATTTCGTTTTGAAAAAGTAAATTTCTTTGAAATTTTTCTTTATCGGAATTCTGTTTGTAATCAGAGTCAACAAGGGGCAGCATTTCAATAAGGTAAGCATCCACCTCTTTTTTAGATTGAGTAAAGAGCGGCGTAATTATGATATTTTTATTTTTATCAGCAAGAGGGATAACAAATGATTTTGCTGAGTCCGAAATTATGTTTACATCGGGAGTATTGATATTGAAAAGAGATTTTAAAGAAGTGCCTTTAATTTTTCCGGTTCCAATATCTTTTTTAAAACTTTTATTATACCAAAAAATTTTAAATGATTTGTCAGCCAGAGCTACCGAAGTGGTTTGCAATTCAAGAAGATCTGTTGATTTGTATTTTCTGATTATAGTATCAGACATTTAAGTACTTAATCTTGTTTAAGTTCGTACTTTTTAATCTTGGTGTAAAGCGTTTTGGGGCTTATGCCCAATTGATTAGCCGTTTGTGTTCTATCCCACCTATTAGCATCAAGCACTTTTGCAATATGCCATCTTTCAAGGTCTTCCATACTAAGAATTTCTGATGGAATATCCACATTACCTTTACCTGCTGCACTCTTAAATTTTCCGGCAATAGGTAAGCTTAAGTCTTCCGGAAGGATATAATCCCCTTCAGCAAAAATTATCGCACGTTCAATAATATGATCTAACTCTCTAACATTGCCAGTAAAATCATATTCTTCTAAAATTTGTGCGGCTTCCATAGATAATTTTTTGGGCGATCTTACTGGGGATTTTGAACTTAGAAAATAGTTAGCTAAAACTAAAATATCTTCTCTGCGCTCTCTAAGGGGTGGAATTGTCAACGTAATTACATTCAATCTAAATAAAAGATCTTTACGAAAATTTTTAACATCCGCTTCTTCTAAAAGATTTCTATTAGTTGCGCCTATAACTCTTACATTTGAAGTTAAATTTGTAACGCCACCTATTCTTCTATATTCACCATTTTCCAAAAATCTTAATAACTTCGGTTGCAGCGTTAAACTAAGTTCACCTATTTCATCAAGAAAAAGTGTACCCCCATGGGCAATTTCAACTAATCCTTGCTTCGTAGATTTAGCATCAGTAAAAGCACCTTTTTCATGTCCAAACAATTCACTCTCAATTAGTTGATCTGGTAATGAAGCACAGTTGATAACAACAAATGGTTTATCTTTTCTAGCCGACTGTTTATGGATGTACTCGGCAAATAATTCTTTGCCTGTTCCTGTCTCTCCTTCAATTAAAACATTAGAATCGGATTGTGCTGCTTTGATTGTTAAGTTAAGAACACGCTGAATTGATTTACTTTCACCAATAATTTTTTCTGAATGTTTTTTGCTAATTTCTTTAGAAAGGAGAACTGTGGTAACTAATAAATTTCTATGTTCAATTGCACGATTAACAGTAATTACGAGTTCTTCAAACTCATACGGTTTATTGATATAATCATATGCCCCATTTTTAATGCATTGAATAGCTTTTTTCATATCAGATTGGGCCGATAGAATAATAACCTGAATATTATATCCAGAATCATTAATAAATTTTAGCACTTCCTCACCTTGAACTTCTCGCATATTCAGATCAAGAAGAAGAACATCATAATTTTTTGCTTTGACTGCTTCGATTGCATATTTACCGTCATAAACGGCGTCAACAGAAAAGCCCTCTTCTAACAACTGCTCTTTGAGCAAATAGCATAGGGTTTCATCATCATCGCAAACAAGAATTTTGGAATTTTTTGAACTTTCTATCATTTCGCACCAGTAAAAAATCTGTTAGTTTGGATTAAAAAAACGCATTATTTATATTAGATATTCAAATTTTTGGGCGCGTAGCTCAGGGGTAGAGCATCTGCCTTTTAAGCAGAGGGTCGGTGGTTCGAGCCCACCCGCGCTCACATCTTACAAAGCCACGTTAGTGGCTTTTGTTTTTTTAACAATTTTTAAGAACTAATAGATAATAATAACACATATTAGCAAAAACAGCAAGTTTTACCGATTTTTACTCGCAGAATCTTGATTTATAAATCAATTACTTAACTTATCAACAAATGAAGAATTAGATTCACTTTGGGCGAAATAGTTTATAAAACAATTATAAGATTGGCTTTAACAGTTCTTGCTGTATGGTTTAGTAAAGCTTTTTTTGATGAGAAATTTTTCTGGGTTATAAGTATTCTTGCGATATTTCTATTTGTATTTCACCCGGCATATTTGTCTTACAAAAAGTTTATTGATGAAAATAAAAGTATTGTAAGTAATACGTTATGTTCTTCTTGTAAACATTTTAATCAATCCGCCATTATTTGTTTGAAGTACGATAAACATCCAACCGAAAATTTTATTCCTTGCGAAGGAACTGATTGGGAGCCAAAATAAATCAATTTTTTCCTTAAACGATTTTTTTTCAAAAGTAAATTGGTTGTAATTTTACATGTCTGCTTTACCGTAGAGATAACGATAATTTTTCTAATGAATTAATGAAGGATTTTTATGAAAAGATTACTTTCAAGTCTGCTATTTTTATTTACAATTCTATCTCTCGGTCATTCAAGTCTAACTGCACAGGGATTTTTACACCGGCAGGACAAAAAAATAGTTGATGGTTCAGGACAAGAAGTTAAATTAAAAGGAATTGGTCTTGGTGGATGGCTATTACAAGAAGGATATATGCTTCACACTTCTGGTTTTGCTAATGCTCAATGGCAGATTCGTGAGCGCATTCTTAATTTAGTGGGTGAGACAAATACTGAACTCTTCTATGAAACGTACCGGGATAATTACGTAAGAAAAACCGACATAGATTCAATTAAGAGATGGGGTTTCAATTCCATTCGATTACCTTTTCATTACAATCTATTTGCCACTAATACAAATCCACCTGTGTTCATCAATAAGGGCTTCGAGATTATTGATTCACTACTTGACTGGTGTGAGCAAAATGAAATATACTTAATACTTGATATGCATGGAGCTCCTGGTGGACAAAGTGATGAGCCAATTAGTGATTACAACCCCGCATTTCCTTCATTATGGGAAAGTGAACAAAACAAAACCCTTACAGTCCAAATATGGCGAAAAATTGCTGAACATTACAAAGATGAAGTTTGGATTGGCGGTTACGATTTGCTTAACGAACCCAAATGGAATTTACCACCTAACAATCAACCATTACGTGACCTTTATATTAGACTAACCGATACAATACGTACCGTGGATAACAATCATTTACTTTTTATAGAAGGAAACTGGTTTGCTACTGATTTTAATGGTCTTAGCCCTGCATGGGATGAAAACATGGCTTACAGTTTTCATAAATATTGGAGTGGAAACAATCAATCATCTATCCAATATCTTATTGATTTAAGAAACAGCACTAATCGCCCATTGTGGTTAGGTGAAACAGGGGAGAACTCTAATAAATGGTTTACAGATTGCGTTGAATTAATGAAAACAAATAATATTGGCTGGGCTTGGTGGCCGCACAAAAAAATTCAATCGATTGCCGGACCTCTTTCTGCATATCTTTTGCCCGGTTATCAAAACCTAATTAATTATTGGACCAACGGCGGAACTCCTCCATCCGTAACAACAGCAATGAATGCGCTAATGGCACAAGCCAATATGTTATTGATAGAAAACTGTGTATATCAAAAAGATGTGATTGATGCACTTATGAGACAACCATCAAATACAATTACAATTCCGTTTGCAAACAACCAGATTCCTGGAATAGTTTACGCGACAAATTATGATTTAGGTAAATTGCTTTATGCCTACAACGATGTTGATTATGAAAACACAGGGAATGGCGGTGTGTGGAACAGAGGATATAATTATAGAAACGATGGGGTAGATATTGAAGCCTGTAGTGATTTTTCATCTAACGGATTTAATGTTGGATGGATTGAAACCGGCGAATGGCTTAAGTATACCGTTAATGTGGCTCAAGGTGGGTTATATGATTTAAAGCTTAACATTGCAGCCCCAAGTACAGGTGGAAAGATTCTTTTATCGCTGGATGGACAAAGTATATCAAATCTTTTGGATGTTCCTGCAACCGGAGGATGGCAGAATTGGCAATACTTAACTGTTTCTGATATTTATATTCCCGCTGGCATACATACTTTTCAAACAAGATTTTTTTTCGGCGGATTTAATTTCAGTTATATGGATTTTGTTCTCACCGCTACTGATATAAATGAAATGGGAAATCAACCGCTTTCATATGATCTCCAACAAAACTATCCTAATCCTTTCAATCCTAACACAACCATTGCATATTCAATTAAAGAGGCTGGTAATGTTGAAATTAAAATTTATGATGTTCTGGGTTGCGAAGTCGTAGAATTATTGAATAAGGAAATGCCCGCAGGATTAAATAAAATTATCTTTAACGCAGAAAATTTACCGAGTGGAATTTATTATTATACCTTAAAGTCAAAGTCCTTTTCGGCGTCAAGAAAAATGATCCTTTTAAAGTAACAACAATTAAATTGAGTAATAAAAACAGACAATACAACTCAGCCGTTGCTCATAAAGGAATTCGAACAACAATTATTGGAATTCTAACAAGCATAATTTTGGCGGTTATTAAGGCTGTTGCGGGTATTTTGGGTAATTCTTATGCATTAATTGCAGACGCCATAGAATCTACCTCTGATGTTTTTACTTCGTTAATTGTTTTAACCGGAATAAAAATTGCAACACGCCCTGCCGATGAAACACATCCCTATGGTCATGGTAAAGCAGAGCCTTTTGCCGGAATATTAGTCGCAACCGCTCTGTTTATAGCTGCAATTGTCATTATTATACAAAGTATACACGAAATTATTACTCCTCATCATGCACCTGCCACCTTTACTTTAATAGTTTTGGTAGCGGTGGTAATAACCAAAGAATTCCTTTTTAGATATATAATAAAAGTGGGTAACTCATTAGAAAGCGTAGCAGTAAAAAATGATGCATGGCATCATCGCAGCGACGCTATCACATCTGGAACTGCATTTGTTGGTATTTCAATCGCGCTTATTGGCGGAAAAGGTTATGAAGAGGCAGATGATTATGCTGCTTTGTGTGCCTCCCTTATAATAATTTATAATGCTTATAAATTATTTAAACCAGCTTTGTTTGAAATTATGGATACAGCGCCATCATCTGATGTGATTAATAAAGTAATTAAAACTTCGCTTAAAGTTGATGGTGTTGTTGCCATAGATAAATGTTTTGCAAGGAAAATGGGTTTTCAATATTATATAGACATGCATGTTATTGTTGATGGAAATATTTCTGTACATAAAGGACATGAAATATCACATGAGGTCAAAGATAAACTTTTAGATTCTTTTCAAAATATTTCAGATGTTCTTATCCATATAGAACCTGCAACCCAGGAAAGATTAAAGAGAAAGCATATTGTTGAGCAAACGAAAAGTAAATGAAGATGAAATTCTTGATGCACTACCATTTTTAGAAGATGTTGAGCATGCTGGTATTCAGGAACTTCAAAGATTCGGTATTTATTCTCTGATTCCCAAAAACCAATTCATTACAATGGAAGGGGATAGTTGTCAATTTTTTTCTTTTGTTTTATCCGGAAAGATTAAAGTGTACAAAACAGCTGAAAATGGTAGAGAAATCACTTTGTATCGTATAGAAAAAGGACAATCTTGCATTCTTACAGCATCTTGTATTTTAAGTAATAAAAAATTTCCAGCTATATCGTTTAGCGAAGAACCTGCTGAGGTTATCAGTATTCCATCTTCATTATTTTTAGAATGGGTTGGTAAACATGATTTCTGGCGTAATTATGTTTTTAACCTGCTTTCCGAGCGATTATCAGCGATAATTTCGGTTGTAGAAGAAATTGCATTCAGAAATGTTGATATTCGTTTAGCACAACATCTTAGCAAAATTACTACTGTAAACAAAAATGAAATCAAAACAACACATCAACTTATTGCCGGTAATATTGGCACTTCCAGAGAAGTTGTTAGCCGATTACTTAAAGACTTTGAAGACGAGGGGATTCTCATTCTTTCGAGAGGATCAATAAAAATAATCGATTATCCTTCCCTGAATGCAAAATCAAAAAAAGTTTGATTCTTTGTGACAATGTCACATACTTCTGCATCAAATAACTATATGTTTATAACAGAAATCTATCAACTTATTTTTAATAACTAAAGGAGATCATAATGAAAACAAATGTTGGAAATGCTGATCGTATTATTCGTATTATTCTAGGGGCAGTTATTATTGCTCTTGGATTTTATTTTAAAAGCTGGTGGGGTGCTGTTGGTATACTGCCGATTATTACCGGTCTGGTGAATTATTGTCCTGCTTATGGTTTAATTGGTTTTTCTACAAAGACAAAAGTAAAAACTGAAAAACTGAAAGTATAGCAATACTAAAATAATAAAGGGCTAAAATGCTCTTTATTATTTTATTTCGATTTTTTCTTTCTCTTTAAATTTTCTCCATAATCCAGGGATAATCATACCAATAAATATTCCTATAATAAGAATTACCAACAATAACAGTAATTTTGAAATATCCTTTGACCAAAACAGAAAATTTAAAGGAATTTTTTCTACATTCTGGATACACACGATGATGAATAATCCAATGAGAATAAGTAATGCAACAGATTTAAAACTCATTGCCCTATGCTAATGTTATTAATAATTATCTTAATAAAATTATATATCGATGGATCACTCTAAGTTAAAGTGAAGAATGCCAGATTATAAATCAATATAATATGGCATTAAATACTATCTAATTTTTTAATTAATCTGTGTATGCTAACCAATAACCACTGATGCTGAATATTTTTGAATCAGCCCAAGTTTTAATTTTAACCGTAAATCCATCTCTGGAAACTGATAACACTTCAACATTATATCTGCTGTTAGCTTCTTTATCTGCATCTAACTGAGTAACAGAAACTATAACTTTAGGTTTTACATCATAAGGTTTAGGATAATTAATTTCTACTAGTGTTGATCTTTCGCCCGTATTGGCATCAAGATTATATGAAGGATCACCGGCTTTTGAAAACCATTGGCCGCTTTGGATTTGAGCTGAAACCATCGTTGTAAAAACTACAAAGAATAAAATTGCAGCAAGAACTAATAGCTTTTTCATTTTTTCTCCTTATTAAGTTATTTGATGGATATTTGATCATCATTCACAAATAAATTGGATAAAACTTACTAAAATCTAATTCTTCTAAATTTTAATTCCTAATATTTTTTTGAACCTGATTTAATTGCATTAAATATAGAAAAGAAACTTTAGCTCACTTATGGAATGAAAATTGGAAAATCAGTAAATGTTCGGATAACAATTTGAATTGGATTTAAAATCTTTTAGACTCAAAGAACTCAATTTACTTTGCAGACTAATCCTTTTAAATAAAGTCCTTCTGGAAAATTTGTTAAAACTGTATGATCGGGAGATTGAGTTAAATATTTAACAATGCTCACCTTTCTGCCAGAATCTAATGCCGCGTCAGCAATAATTTTATTAAACAGTTCTGAAGTTATATGACCCGAACAAGAAAAAGTAAAAAGCACCCCGCCCTTTTTTAACAACTTAATTGCCAACAAATTTATGTCTTTATAACCCCTGCTTGCTTTTTCAATCTGGCTTACTGATTCTGCAAATTTGGGTGGGTCGAGAATAATTATATCAAACTGTTTATTTGCATCACGGAGTTTTCTTAAATACTTAAATATATCGTCGTTAATATTTTCATATTTAGAGGATACAATTCCATTTAAAATTAAATTCTTTTCTGCTAGTTCAAGAGCGTCGATAGAAGAATCTACATTAATTACTTTATCAGCTCCTGATTTTAAAGCATACACAGAAAATCCTCCGGAAAAAGAAAAACAATTAAGTATTTCTTTTCCCGAAGAAAAATTACCTAACAAGTTCCTATTATCTCTCTGATCCAGATAGAAGCCTGTTTTATGTCCATTTTTAATATCAACAAAAAACTTATTTCCATTTTCAATTATCTCGACTAAATCGGATGGTTCTTTTCCAAACAATACTCCACGAGCTGGAATCAGTCCTTCTTTTTCTCTTACATCAAGATCAGAGCGTTCATAGACTCCGGTCGGATTTAGTAAAGAAGAAAGTAATTTTACAATTTCATCTTTCCAGAATTCTGCACCGGCAGATAAGAATTGGCAAACAAGATAATCATTATACTTATCCACAATTAATCCGGGCAATCCATCACTTTCAGAGTTTACTAATCGATAGGCATTTGAGTTTTTAGTATCGATTATTTGAGTACGTAAATCTATTGCCTGCTCAATTTGCCTTTTAAAAAATTCCGTGTCAATCTTTTCATTTTCATCAAAAGACCAAATACGGACAGATATTTGAGATTTTGTTGAGTAGGCTCCCCAGCCTAAAAATTTTCCATCCGCAGAAACAACTTTTACAGTTTCTCCATTTTTAGACGGATCTTTAATAGAATCAATCGCCCCTGAAAAAACCCACGGATGTTTTCTTTCTAAAGATCTTTGACGATTTTTTTTAAGTTTTATTATTGTCATTAAAATATTACTGGGCAAAATCTAGTGCAATTCTCACACCCGCATGAATTGTAAGCATATCGGTTTTGGATTTACTTGGATAGTATCTAACCTGCTGACCGATTACTTCCACTGCCCCTTCTTTTAAATATTCAGCTTTTGATCCAAACAAATATCTTCCTTTAAAATCAAGATAGATAGCTCCAATTTCTGTAATTGGGTCCCCTGCTAACAGAATCGAGAGACCGCCGCCAGCACCATAACTCCATGCCCAATCATCATAATTTGTGCTGCTTGCAAATTCCTCATTATTACTTTCATTCTTTACTGAAGTTTCGGTAAAAAGATACTGACCGCCAAACAATCCCTGTACATAAGGTCTAATTCTTCCGGATGGTAATCCCAATTCAAATATCATATGAAAATTTACAAGGTTATTTGTCCTATCGACTTGTAGGAAAACCTCCGGAATATTATACATCGGTTCTCTCCTGCTTTCATTTCCATAAACATAAAAACCTACGTTCAATCCAACTCCAAAAGGTGAGAGTGGTTTTGGAGAAAGAATCATAAATTCGCCGCTTAATCCGTAACCAATATTATCAACTTGTTCTCCAAATTCTCCTTGAGGAAATGCTAATGAAATGTTTATGCCGGCTTGTTGTGCATTAGCCGTAAATGGATCGACTATTATCAGTAAGAGGGCAATAAGAAATAGGTGAGTGTTTTTTAACATAATTTTCTCAAGTAGTTAATTTTGTGTTAAACAAATCTAATTAAATTAATTTTCTAATAAAGCCTGGTTTTTATCTTTTGTGATTACTCAGTTAATAATAATATATTCTAAGTGTCTTTCATTTTGCCTCAGTCTTTTAATACTCTTAGTGAAATAAAAAAGGGACCAGATGATTGATCCCTATTAAATACAATATTGAAATATTTATGCTAACGGGTTTATAGCTTAAATAATCTGGGGTTTTCCTGTTCCTGCTGATTTTCACTAATATCATTTATATCATCAATGGAAATTTTTCTTGCAATTGAATCCTGTCTGTTTTTTAAAATTGATTGCTCAATCTTAAGTTTTTCTCTTATCTTTTGATAACGTTGAAGCACTCTTTGGCTTTTTGCAATTTCTTCCTGCAATTTCTTTTTCATTGAAGCGAGCTTAACAATACTGCCCCGATGTTCTTCGTGTTCTAGTTTAATCATACTAATTGCAGATTGAAGCTCAACCAGTTCATCCATCGAATCTGATATTTTATGATTGAGTTCATCAACTTTATCCTCATATCCTTTAACTTCATTATCAATCTTGGAGCGCTTTTCTTTTGCTTCAATAAATTTCTGATTCATATTGCTTATCAGTTCCTGCAGGCTTTGTTCAACTGTTATTCTTTTTTTCAAAATAAGTTCTGCCTCAAGCTTCATATCATCATTGGAATTCTTCTTGTCAACAATCTGTTCGTCGAGTTTTAGTAGATCATTTCTAAGCTGCTCTTTCTTTTCATTAAAAGATTTTAATAATTGTTCAAAAGAATCTATTTCGGCCTGCCGCATATTTAATAAACGATCACTTTCTTCAATGGCATTAATTTTTTCAAACAACATCTTGTCCTTTTCTTCAATATCTTTTTCTTTCCTCTGAACAATCTGATCAATAACATTTCGTTTCTTTGTAATCTCATTCATTTCTGCATTAAATCGCTGAAACATTTTTGTAAACCTGTTTTCAAGATCCACGTTGCCTTTTTCAATTTCCTCACGTCGCTGTTCCAACAATGGCAATATTTCTTTTATCTTCTCCTTATCTTTATTTAACCTCTCATAAGATTCCTGCTCAAGCATAGTGCGTTTGTGCAATTCGATTTTAAGTGCTTCAAGTCTATTTGTTTCTTCCGATAGTGCTCTGTGCCTGTTTTCAATCTCAGTTACTTCAATACCAAGCATAGCCAATCTTTTTGTTTTTATACTTAACGATTCTTCAATGGCTATAAGCTCGCTTTGTTTACTTTCAATTGATTCAAATATTTTCTGCTGCTTTGCATTAGTTTCATTCATCTCTTTAAGCTTTTCAGCCATTTGAGATTCCAAAAGTTGTGTTTCGTTTTCTCTTGTCGCAACATTATTCTCAATTTCATTAAGCCTATAAACTTTTTCATTTATCTGCTCTGCAAGTTCATCAACTTTTAGTCTCGCTCTTCTTTCGGCCTGATTTAATTCGCTAATCATCGTACGTAGTTTTTCAGCTTCCGCTGCCTGCTGGTTAATCTGATTAGTTAATACCTCAACTGCAGTTCGTTTCTCTTTTTCACTATTTTCTAGTTCGATTATTCTATTTGTAACCCCATTGGTTTTTTCATCTATTTCAGCACTTATTTTTTCAAGTTTAATTCTTTTCTGAATATTTTCTTCAGTAAGTTTTTGTACTTCTATTTTGAGGATCTCTGATTTTTCTTCTTCTTCTTTTAATTTGGCATTAAGATTATCTATTCTCTGTTTAGTTTCTTCTTCGTCATTATTAAGTGAAGAAATATTATCTAGTTTTTCTTCAACTTGATTTTGACAACTCGCTAAAAGTTCTGATAATTTATTTAATTCGTTTTTCTTTTGTTCTTGTTCTTCCGATAATTGTACAAAAACATTTTTTACAGAATTACACTTATTCTCTTGTTCATTAATCTCATTGTTTAATACATTTAGCTTTTCTGTATATAGCCTTTCCTGTGTATCTAACTTATTAACCTCCTGCCTTTTCTTTTCTAAGAGCAGTTCTTCATTTGCTAGTTGATTAGAAAGCTCGACAAGCTTTCCATTTTTTTCAGAAAGTTCATCGTTAATTTTTTGAAGTTCAAATCTGCTTGGAATGAGTTCTTTTGTAAGCAATGACTGGTTTGCAAGTAATTCATCCGACAGTCTGGAAAGCTCGGATTTTTTTTCCTGCACTTCTGCTTCAAAGTTGTCAAAGGTTAATTTTAATGTCTCATATCTTTTTTCTTTTTGCTCAATTTCATTGTTTAATTCTTCTATTCGCAATAATCTATTTTGTTCGTCCAGTTCTAAAATTTTTGCATTCGATGTTTTTTCTTTAATAAGTATTTCATCACTATTAATTTGATCGAGCAGTTCCTTAATAACCGTCTTTTGGGTTTCGATTTCTTCAGTTAAAAACACAAGTTCTTTTTTCAAGTCCCCGGATTTTTCTTCTTGCGCAATTATTTCACCGGTAATTTTTTCGATCTGTTCAATTTTCCCCTGCTCCATTAATTCAAGTTCTCTAAAACGAATCCTCTTTTGATCTAACTGTGATTCATTAGACCGAATACTTTCGTTGAGTTCGGCTATTATTTTATTTTTAGCTTCTTCTTCTTCAGACAGTCTTTCAATTTCAGATTTAATAATTTCAAGCCTAAGTTCCTGTTCTTTTGCTTCACGCGATATTTCTTCTATCCAGTGAATTCTCTCCTTGCCGATTTTTTCTAAATCCTCAAGGTTTTGTTTTTTATCCTCAGAAAGATTTTCTTTCTGCTTTATCTGACCAAAAACTTTTGAAAGGATAGATT
Organism: uncultured Ignavibacteriaceae bacterium; assembly: GCA_963698205.1. Lineage (GTDB taxonomy): Bacteria > Bacteroidota > Ignavibacteria > Ignavibacteriales > Ignavibacteriaceae > IGN3. The sequence goes on from CAVOPZ010000011.1 coordinate 267,220, forward strand.
TCTTTTTATTCTCTTCTTCCTCAAGTATTCTTATTCTTGATTGAAGAGTCTCCACTTTTTGTTTCTGTTCATCGGCTTGTCTTACTAATTCTCGGATTTGTTTTTTTCTGTTGTCTTCTTCCTGATAGAGATCAGAAATTTTACTCCCTAAATAGTCTGCTTGTTTTGTCTTTTCTTTTACTTCCTCGTCTAATTCTTTTATTACCTCAATTGATTGATTCTCTTTTTCTTTCAGATCAAATAGCTTTTTATTTAAATCGGTTATTTCTTTTTCTTTTTCGTGTATTTCATTAAGAATTTTATGCTGCTCACCTGTTAACTCACTAATCTTATCTTCAACTTCACTTGCTTCTTTATAAGATCTTGAAAGTTTTTCATTACCCAAAGATTCAAGTTCTTTTTTCTTTTCATTAATTCTTTCGGTTAACTCATCTTCCAAATTATTTAGTTCATCAATCTTTTCTTCTGCAGAAAACATCTTATCTTTAAGCTCATCATATTCTCTGTTTAATTCTTTAATCGTATTGCTTTTATTTTTGATTAAACCACCATCAAAATCAATTTCAATATCTTTAAGATTATCATCGTTGTTAATCTGATTTTTAATTTTGTCAATACGGGAGGAATAATCAAGCAGTATATTTTGTTCTTCAAGTTTTAATTGTCGCAGGTTAAGAATCTCTTTATTAAAGCCCTCTATATCTGCCCTGGTTTGCCTTTTTTGCTCGCGAAGGGATTCAATTTCAGCAGCTAATGAAAGTTTTCGTTCATTGAGATCCGAAACCTCAAGACGCATTTTTTTTAGAACATCATTAAGCTGACGAACGTTATCTTCCTTCTCTGAAATACTGTTAATTCTAAAAAGGAGTTCTTCGTTCTCTTTTTCTAATTCACGTAACCTTTTGGATTCAAACAATCCCATAAAATCTCCTTCTAAGTCTTCTTTTATTCTAGGAATACTTAGATAATTGTGTAATTATCATAATGAAATTAGGTATTGTATGGATAAATTTCAATTTAACAGAATTTTACAATACGTAATTCTTACCTGCCTTTTAGGTTGTTAAAATATGTTATAGTTTTCTTTCACGATAGAGTTTACGAAAGTTTATTTTTTCAACTTGTCTTTCAATAATAAGATCGGCAAGTTTTTCGGGAATTAACTCTTTGTTTTTTGATGAGAAAAGCTCGCTTAATTTTTTTTCGCTTATGTCTATTCTGTATAATGTGTTGATAAGCAGATTGTAGTTCTTATCAAGCATCTCCTTCATTTTTTCTGTAAGATATTTTCTGAATTCTTCCAGACGCTCAAAATCATTATTGGGAATGAGCGATGAATAATCATTCCTAACAAAATCTTTAGAAACAGATTTTTGAAGTGAGAATATTTCTTCTCGTTTTAGTTCGTCCATCATATAATTAAAACGATTTAAATTTAAGAATTAATTTGTAACAGGCATAAGTAAAAAACACAGCTGCAAAAACATCAATTGTATAATGTACGTGCTGAAGCAAAACAGAGATTGCAACCATAATTGTGCTGATTAGGAAAACAATTTTAATAATCTTCTTTCCCGAAACAAGAAATAAAATAAAAAGCGTGGCTGTGTGTCCCGAAAAGAAAAGATCTTTTGTTAATGTTTGTCCCGTCCCAAAAAATTCAACAAACGGGTCACTAAGAATTATCATCTTTGCCGGTGGTTCTAAAGGAAGCAAATACATTGCCGCTATTCTGACAACCACCATCAAGGTGTAAACCTGAATAGCAAACATTAATTGTTTTGGATCTTTTATTAATGTAATAATCGCAACAACAAGGGAAGTATAGATTAGTGCGAATATAAGCCACGTTAAATCAATGGGATTGAATAAATTTAGAATTGGATCGGGCAATACAATTCCCGGGCGTTTTTCAGCAAAATTAAGAAAGTTTGCCAACGATGTTAATACAACAGTAAGAAAAACCAGAGTAACAACAAGCTCAACTTGGTTGTTTTTTTCTTTTAAGAATTCTTTCCAGTTCATATTCCCCTAAGAGTATAGTAATTAAAATTTAATATTTCCTAGAAAATAAGGAAGCATACTTCTCCATGTTGGCCAATCATGCGGCTGATCATAGCCCCACAAATCTAACCAATGTCTAACTCCGCGTACATTCAGAATATCAGATAATTGTCTTGATGCATTGGGATCTTCATAATTACCCTGTCCGGATGCAATTACAATTCTTCCTTTTCGCATATGCTCAAACATAAAATTATCATCCCAGCGAGGCAGATAATCTACCGGTGAATTAAAATAAACATTATCGTCAAAATATCCTTTTGTGTAAGTCTTAAGATCATAACTTCCGCTCATCGCAATAGTACCGGAAAATATATCCGGACGTCTGAAGAAATTATTTGCCGCGTGCAATGCACCAAGTGAAGCGCCTGTCGTTACAATCGGAACCAGCCCTTTGCTGTGATTGTGGATAAATGGAACAACTTCTTCTACAATATATCGATTGTATTGTTGATGGCGTATAGCTTTGTGAGCAGGGTGCATACTGTTATTTAACCAGCTTTCATTATTTATGCTGTTGATTGAAAACGCTTTAAGTTTTCCATCACGTAAATATCCACCAATAGAATCAATTAGTTTAAATCTTTCATATTCAAGATAGTCTGCTGCCGCTGTAGGAAACATTAGCAATGCATAGCCATAATGTCCGTAAACAACAATTTCCATTTCCTTATTTAAATTAGGACTGTACCAACGGTGAATCTCTCTGCTCATTAAAACTCCTTTTAGATTGAAATGTTGAACGTGAAAGTAAAGAAATGAGTGAAATTTTGAAAATGGATCTGGAGTTTAGCTTAAAAATGGATCCAGACTTTTCTTAGCCCTTTGAATTGCAAAAAACTAAATGTTGATAATTATTTCAAAATTATAAGGCCACATGAAAAAATATTAGGTGTCCCTTAAAAAACACTTGGATTTAATAAATTGCTTATTATTTTTACAATAGAAATTAAAATGTACTTGGTAATAAGTCCTCCCCCAAGCTTATTATCAGTACTGCCCCGATGTTTTACCCCGACATCGGGGAACTTTTTTTATAGGGCCTATTTGAATGTTGGGTACCATTTTTTTTGCCAATTAACTTATCTCGCTTAACGGTGGATCCACAACTTTCATTATGCCTTCATCTACCAACTACTTGCGTTTTACTATTATCTACATATTTGCCAACAGTTAGTTGAACTTCAAAAAATAAACCAATAAGTTTCAGCTGCTTATATAATTAAACTACGTTATGCCTATAAATATATGTGCCTTTTCCTCTTTCTTGGGTGCGCGGACGAACTGTTTTTTATACTACAAAAAAAAGAATACTTGTTCTGCTATAATTAATCGTTTTATATAATCTTATATGGTAGATTTATGAAAATTATTTTTTTACTTCTTAGTATTGTAATGTTTTTATCAACAGAAATTAGTCCTCAGTCACACCTAGTATATTTCTCTGCCGGTTACAATGTTCCAACCACAACAGCAGTAATAAGTAGTTCTCAATCTGGTGGTTTAACTCAGCAAACAATATCAACTTATTCAGAAGGAATAGTTTATCAAGGTGGATATCAATTTGTTGCAACGGAAAATTTTTTATTAGACGTTAATTTTAATTACTTGCCTGGTTACAAAGATGAAAAATACTATACTAATTCAGAGGGTGTTTATTGGAGTTATACTAATTCTAATTTTTCAGTATCGCCGACCATTAATATCAAATTCAATGTTGGTAATATCTCGCCATATACTAAGTTTGGAATCTCTGTAAATTTTATACATTTAGAAATGAATCAGGAAAGCGGAGGTACTTTTAGTAATTTAAATTCTAACTACTCTTATAAAGGAAGGTTTACACTTGGAATGGTTGGGGGAATTGGGCTTAATCTTTTATTTGATAAAACTTTTATCTTATTTCTTGAAACTCAGTTGAACAGCTTTACATACTATCCTGAAGAATTAACTATTACTCAAACTTCTAGTAATGGAAATAAAATCACTGACCATTATTATTTAAAAGAAAATGCAAACGGTGATGATGAAATAGGGGCAAGAGCCTTTCCTTTTAGTTCTATAGGTTTTATAGCAGGAGTTCGAATAGTTTTATAAAATAGTTTACAATTACATTAACCAGTCAGTTTTAGTAATACATTTTTGAGTTTTAACTTTTGACTTTGAATTTACTAAAACTAAGTTGTATCTGTTTAGTGTAGCTCTATAAAATATTATTGGGAATTATCATGACTAATGATAAAAAACGTGTTTGCCCGGTTGAATTGGCCAATTCTTTGGATAATAAAATCAGACGGTACCTGCAAAATCCACAGAAGATTATTAAGCCATTTATTAATGAAGGAATGAGGGTTCTTGATATTGGATGCGGACCCGGTTTCTTTTCTATCGAACTAGCTAAAATGATTGGGAGTTCCGGGAAAGTCTTTGCAGTTGATTTGCAGGAAGGTATGCTTCAAAAAATCAGGGATAAAATAAAAAGCACCGAGCTTGAAGAAAGGATAACCCTTATAAAAAGTGAACAGGATAAATTTACTGTACCGGAAAAAGTTGATTTTATTTTAGCCTTTTATATGGTTCACGAAGTACCGGATAAAAATAAACTTTTTATAGATTTGATAAATGTTCTGGATGACAAAGGACAATTCCTTTTAGTAGAACCAAAATTATTTCACGTCTCCAAGAAGGAGTTTAGTGCAACATTAAAAATGGCTGTGAATGCTGGATTTAAAATTAATAAAGGACCAAAATTAATTTTTAGTTTTTCAGCAATATTAAATAAGGTCTAACATCAATGAACTATAAAATAAATGACGATGTGTTTATTGTTTTCCCCAAATTGGAAACTGAAAGATTGCTTTTAATGGAGTTTGTAAAAAATGATTCCGAAGAACTTTTTAAGATGCGCTCAGATGAAAGAGTTCTTAAATATCTTGATAGAGATCCTCATAAAAGTATTGAAGAATCTGAGTTAATGATTGAAGGAATGATAAAGACTTTCAACAATAAAGAAGGAATCAACTGGATAATTAGAAAAAATGATACAATGCATGTAATTGGTTACATTGGATTCTGGAGGATGAGAAAAGAAGATGTTAGGGCGGAGATTGGATATGCAATGAATCCAGAATTCTGGAGCAATGGTTACATGAAAGAAGCACTATCCAAAGTAATTGATTTTGGGTTTAATGAATTTTGTTTGCACAGCATTGAAGCTAATGTCAACCCGGCTAACATAAGTTCTATAAAATTATTAGAAAAGTTTGGATTTAAGAAAGAAGCCTATTTCAAAGAAGATTATTTTTACAATGGAAAGTTTTATGATACTGAAATTTATAGTTTGTTAGAATCAGATTTTTAAACTCTTAGGTAAAAAACTACTGCTATCATGAGTTTTATCACTAGAATTAAGAATTCATAAACCTATATTTAATCCTTTCAAATCTTAACCATCTAAGGAATGTTATATGCAAAAAAGAACTCTTGGTAAAAATGCTCTGCAGGTTTCTGCAATCGGGCTTGGCTGTATGGGAATGTCTGAGTTTTATGGTAAAACTGATGACGACGAATCAATAAAAACTATGCACCGTGCATTAGAGCTTGGCATCAATTTTTTAGACACGGCAGACATGTATGGTGTTGGTAAAAATGAAATTCTTGTTGGTAAAGCTATAAAGGGGAAGCGGAATAAATTTGTTATTGCAACTAAGTTTGGAAACGTCCGTGGTGCAGATGGAAGTTTTCTTGGGGTAAACGGCAAACCGGAATATGTTAAGCAATGCTGCGAAATAAGCTTAAAGCGTTTGGATATAGATGTTATTGATCTTTATTATCAACACAGAGTTGATCCAAATGTTCCGATTGAAGAAACTGTCGGCGCAATGTCTGATCTTGTTAAAGAAGGTAAAGCAAGATTTTTAGGTCTTTCAGAAGCTGCACCTGATACAATAAGACGTGCAAACAATGTTCATCAGATAACCGCATTACAAACGGAGTACTCACTCTGGACAAGGGATCCAGAACAAGAGTTGTTAGATGTTTGTAAGGAACTGGATATTAGCTTTGTTGCATATTCACCATTAGGAAGAGGATTTTTAACAGGCCAATTTAAACCGGAGCAGGAAATTCCTGCGGGTGATTACAGAAGAGCAAATCCAAGATTTGTAAAAGAAAACATAGAACACAACTACAAGCTTATAGAGCAGATAGAACAAATTGCAAAAGAAAAAAAATGCACCACTGCCCAGTTAACACTTGCATGGTTACTTCATCAATGGGATAAAATTGTTCCTATACCTGGAACAAAGCACGTAAAGTATCTTGAAGAAAACGCTGCTGCTGTTGATATAAAATTAAATGTTGATGAGTTAAAGAAGATTTCAGATGCCGCTCCAGTTGGATTTACCAAAGGCACACGTTATGCAGAGCAAGCCATGAAATCGCTTAACAGATAATTAATTGGAGTTGAAAGCCCTAGAATTAATTCTTGGCAGAAACCAAAGAAGACATCTTTATAAAAGATGTCTTCTTTGGTTCAGCTTTTTTGAATTTAAAATCCTACTGCTGCCCCAACGTGAACAATTGGTTCCCATTTTTTAAATGGTGAGTTTTTATCCTGTAAAACATCAAACAAAACCTCTCCATAAACAGATGCGTTAGGACCTATAGACTGTCGATATCCAGCCCCTACTAAAACCGCAGGAACCCAAACTCTTTCTGACTCATATTTATTGGTGACAGAATTAAATTTGCTGTATTGTTGATAATTTGTAAAATTAAATTCAGCATGCAGGTAGCCCTGTGGAACAGGGAAATATCTTGCAAAAACACTTCCGCCAAAATTATTATATATATAATCCTGATTGTCATCCTTTGTGTCTCTAATAAACGAGTAATGAAGTTTACTTCCTAATGAGAATTGGGGTGTTACATTATATCCCACCAATGGTTCTACGCTTATCAACAAATAATCATTCCAGAAATTTGCTCCAATGTTTCCTCCAAAATACCATTTACTATCGCTTAGAGGAGTAGGATTGTTCGGTTGTGTTAAATTATTATCAGGGTATTCGTTGCCATGACTTGCAAGAATATTTATAAACAAAAATAAAACTAGTAAAAATGTTTTTTTCATAATTATACTTCCTTCTGATTTTGTTAAATGCAATTTATAATTCTTTTAAGCAAAATGCTCTTAAAAATAAAAATCCCCGACGGGGTTTCCCATCGGGGAGATGTGTAATTTAATCATTTTGCAGCGTATCGGGGTTAATAACACTGCGACAGAAAAGTATTTAATTATTTATATAAAGTCAATAGATATTCAAATACAAAAAAGGCGATTCGAGAGAATTGTCTTAATTGAACATTTAAGACCAATTATTCACTTTATTTCAAGAGCATAATCTTTCAAACCCGTACCTGATTTCCGCTTTCTAATCTGTAAAGATAAAACCTGAGCTTATTTCATCTAAACTATTTGGCAAGACTCATTTCTTTAATCAACCAACGCATTGGCGATTGCTTTTTCTAAAAGGGGGGCCATTACTTCGTAACCTTTTTGGTTGGGATGAACTCCATCTTCGGAATATTCTTTCTTTAATCCATTACGCTCATCAGCCATAGGAGTAAAATAATCAACGTAAATAATTTCGTTTTTAGCTGCGTAACCCTTAATCCATTTATTAAGGTTAACAATTTTTTCTGCTGGATTAAGACCGGGTCTCCACGGATAATCATAAGCGGGCAACACAGAGCAAAGAATTACTTTTATATTATTTGTTGTAGCAATATCAACCATAGATGCTAAGTTGTTTTCTATCATCTCAAGTGTGGATGGACCGGTATTTTCAGCAATATCGTTTGTGCCGGCTAAAATAACAACAACTTTGGGTTTAAGATTAACCACATCGGCTCTGAATCTTACAAGCATCTGGGGTGTTGTTTGTCCACTTATTCCCCTGTTGATAAATGGTTTACCCTCGAAAAAGTCTGGATAAACATATGCCCATCCTTCGGTAATAGAGTTTCCCATAAACACAATACGGTTTTCACCAGGTTTGGGTAATCCAATTTTAATATTATCTTCTTGATATTTGGCAAAATTTGGCCAGTCTATATTCAATCTATCATTCTGTGCATTTGATGTTTGTTCCATAAAGATTAAATAAAAAATTATGCAGATTATAAAATTTAGATGTTTCATTTTTGTATCGTTCTGATTCCATTGTATAAGATTGATTGAATAGCATGAGGCAAAATAACAATGTCAACTGCACTTGAACCGGCATATAATTTATATTTTATTTCATGCTCACTTTGATTCATTACAACCGTAACTATTTGGCCGCTTTCATTAATGAAAGATGTACTTAATAAATGGCTTCTGCTGCTGGCTGTGCTCACGCGTTTTGCATTCGGTCTGATAAATTTTGAAAAGTGCCCAATGTAATAATATGAAGGTGTGTATATTAATTCGCCGGTTCTTGTGTCCGCATGCATAGGTGCAAAGCAAAAATTTTCTACATGATTTGGCCCTCCGGTTTCATCCAATAAAATATTCCAATCAGTCCAACCAACAGTCCCGTTATTAAAATCATTTATCATTGAGCGACCGTAACGTTCTGCATTTTTCCACGTTTGATATCCATTGGTTCTGAAACTTTCAGCACAACCTTCTGTAAATAAAAGATGTTTGTCGGGGTAGGAATCATATACATAGCCAACATTATCATACATTTCTTCTCCACCAGCCCAGGATTCATACCAGTGAAATCCAAGTCCCCAAGCGTATTTGGATGCTTCAGGATCGCTAAATATTGTATTAGCTCTGTGGTTGATAAGGTCGCGATTATGATCCCACACAATAATATTTTTATCACCAAGTCCTTTGTTCTCTAATGTGGGTCCAAGAAAGTTTTTAAGAAAATCCCTTTCCTCTTCGGCAGTAAAAATACATGATTCCCATTTTTGTGTTGCCATCGGTTCATTCTGAACGGTAATTCCCCAAATAGGAATACCGTCACTTTCATAATCTTTGATAAATCTGACAAAGTAATTGGCCCATGTTTGAAAATATTCAGGTTGAAGCTTACCGCCTCTTAACATGTTTTTATTGTCTTTCATAAAAGCAGGCGGACTCCATGGACTTGCATACAACAATAAATTTCCTCCTGCTGTTTGAAGTGCTTTTTTAATAAGAGGAATACGAAATTGTTTATCATGTTGAATGCTGAACGAATTTAAATCTTTATTTTCATCCGATACATAGGTATAGCTACCGGAACTAAAATCGCAACTATGAATTGTCGTACGTGCAAGAGTATATCCAATGCCTTTATCTTTATCGTAGTATGCCTCTAACATTTCCTGCTGTTTATCCATTGGCAGTTTAGCAAATACTTCAGCAGATGCATCAGTTATTGCACCGCCAATTCCAATAAATGTTTGATATGTTTTATGTGGATTTACAAATACTGAAATTTCTGATTCTAATGGTTGTGTAGACTTTTTAAATTCCAGACTGTCTGTAATTCTTAATCTCATATCTGTGTTCTCCGCAGTAGTATATACTATAGCAAAGACTCCATCTAGTGAGGATAGCTGCAATGAATCTGAGATATTATGAGAAGTTGAGCAACCAATGATTAATTGGAGTAAAAAAAGTATGATTAAATGTTTTTTCATTTATTACTTTCCAGACAGGTTGATAATTAAAAATGATTTAAAAGATCTTTTTACTCTTCGAAATTAGCAAAACTGCTAAAGGACTACAAGAAAACTCAAGATCAGTCTGGAACATTTTCTGATATCAAAACGTATAACCCTCAAAACAAAAAGGAGAATAAGATGAAAAACAAGGAAAAAGCTCCGGATTTTGATGACATCATTTTCGAAGGAAGAAATAAAGAATATGGGGCATATGTTCTAAGAAGGGTTTACAATAAATATGTTTCCATCTCCACAACAGGTGGAGCGATTTTATTTGCTCTTATTGTAAGTTATCCATTGATTACCGCCTCTATATTTCCATCTGAAACCAGTACGAGCGGTAACGGAAGAGACAGTACAATTATTATATTTACTGCGCCACCAATTGATAAGACTACTGTGGATATTTCAACACCAATTCAACCAAAAACACCAACAGTTAAATATATTGCACCAGTTGTTCTGCCGGATGAACAAGTACACAACGAAGATTTTGCAACGATTGATGATTTGATTAATAAAAACCCCGGGACAGAAACAATTGAAGGAAATATAAATGGAACTGACAATATCGATGTTATTGAACCAATCGATATTCCAGAAGTTGAACCTGTTAAAGAGAAAATTCATACCTGGGCAGAAGAAATGCCTAAATTCTCCGATAGTGATGGTGAGCTGCTAAGTTTCTTTGCTAAAAATATTGTTTACCCGGAGATTGCAAAACGGGCAGGAGTTGAAGGTAAGGTTATTCTATCCTTTGTAATTGACAAGAGCGGAGACATCAAAGATATCCAAGTAGCAAAGGGAATTGGTGCCGGATGCGATGAAGAAGCAGTAAGAGTACTTAATAGTATGCCGCGCTGGAAGCCTGGTAAACAAAATGGAAAACCGGTTTTAACAAGAATTATTATTCCTGTAGTATTTAAACTCAGATAGGTTACAGATATAACAATCAGTTAAGCGGAAACCATTTTTAAAATGGACTCTACTTTTTTAAAGTTCTTTTACCAACCCTGAATATTTTCTTTCAATCTTAAATCCAAAGCGGTAAAAATATTCAGGTCTAAAGAAACCTGTTGTAACAAATTTTGTGTTATCAGATTTTATCCTGTTGAACAACTCATTCATCAATCCTTCACTTACTCCTTTTCGGCGATATCGATTGGATACAACAATTTTTTCCATGTGAACCGTTTCTTCATCACTATGGTAATAAAAAACTCCGCCAATAATAAAACCGCGTTCTGATACAGCAACAAGATATTGGTGTTCCGGTCTGAAATTAACGGCAAGATTTGCCTCAAGATAAAGTTGATGCAGTTTGGAAATTTCTTTTGGATTAATCGGGTTTCTAATAGTAAAAATATTTCCATCATCATCCTGCAATTGCACAACAAGATTTGGCTGTGAAACTATTTCTGTTTTTATGTTTAACAGTGCAGCCGAATCCGATGGCTTAAGATGCGGATATCCCAATCGTGTAATAAAGTAAGTCTCTTTTTCATCAAGCTCAAACTCAAAGTGCAGTGCTGAGATTAGTCTAAGTGATTCCTCCTTTGAAATTTTACGATGTCTTTGTTTTCTTACAAGCTCGCGCAGTACATCTTTAAATCTTTGGGGTGAATTATAAAAAACAGTTTCAAGAAAAAATCTTGTGCGTGCCGCAGGGTATTGTTCTTCAAGATCGAACAAGCGGTATGTTTCATAAAGTTCATATATCATTTCTGCCTGTGCCGCAAGTGAAGCGTTTTTGTTTAAATTGTGCCAGCGGTGAAATCGTTTGACAGAAAAATAAAGCTGCTTTGGCAGATAACCGTTATTTTTAATGTTTCTAAGAAATGAATCAATCCGGGAAACAGTATCCTCCTTTTTTTCAACATTGGAAGTATTTAGCTCATGTCGAAATTTGTTTATCAGATTAATTCCATCATCAACATCAAGTGCCTCTATTATACCTGAAAAAATTGCATTCCAAACAGATGCTTTTTTAATTTGAGGATACTTTTCTTCCGTCATAAAAATAAAGCTTAAATAAAAATTCATTATAAAATCCAATGTGGATTTTGTTGTGCGTCTTTTAGAAAATGAAGTAATTATACAGCTGGTTTGATAATCATGTAAGGGAATAATTAGTTCATCCGGGGTTATATCTGCAAGCTCCATTTTCATTTCAGAAAGTTTCCAGAATTTGATATAGGCAGCTGCGGCATTCCAAACAAAAAATTTCCAAAGATTGCGTAGTTTTTCAAAAGTAAGTTCCTCATTACGCTTGTATTCCCGCCGCAAAAACCTTTCGACGGACTCGTTCCCAACAAATTCTTCCGTCCATAAATTATAATCTTCCCACAGCCCGCCAAGCTTTGCCGCAATTCTTTCTTTATTAACTTCAGTTCCTGCAATAACCTTCCATTTAATTTCCTCTGCAATAACATCGGCAGGAGTGCTTTTATTAAGATGAATCGCAAAATCAAAACCACCTTGAAATCTTGTTTGAACCGTAACACGGAAAACCGTTCTGTCTTCTGCTTCTGTATATTTACTTATCCAAACGCCCGAAGGCAAAATACTGTTAAGTGATATTAGTACGCTCCCGGAAAAAAGAAAAATAGCTTCTCTTATAATTTGTTTTTCTGTAATTGCTTTTCTCAGAATTGTCTGGTCATTATTTGATATTGCCTGATCAAATATCAAAACATCATCCCAGTGATATTCTTCGTTTGTTTCAAGATCAACAGCAACCCGCTGATTTTCTCCTAACCAGGAAGTAAACTGTTTCCTTATTTCCAACCGGGATTCAGTTGCAATGCTACGAAGTTCTTCTGTAGTGCCGTAAAGTTCATAATATAAAAAGAATCTTCTAATCCTTTCATAACTGAGCGGGTGATTGAATCCGTAACTAACAAGCAGTGCGAATAAATATGGGATTGTAGTTTTTTTTAGTTGACTTTTTGCTGTTACCAAAGATATTTGATTGGTAAATACGGATTCTAATTCGTTAAGATTTTCATCGCCACGGCTAACATTATTAATTGCAGAACTAATTTCTTTATCTACAAAATCGTAATCTTTTTCAACATATAATTCCAATAATCTTCGAAAGTTTTCTTTTCTTAAAGTCTGTAAAGCAGCAACAAACATTTTACGTCGGGTGCTAATATTGTCAATTAATCCTGGTCGCAATGCAATTTCTATTGCTAACCTATAATGATTTGATTTCAAATCTTTTAACACCTGCTCAAAATAAATCAACGCTTTTGCACAGTCTTCATCAATATGTGATTGCAGCATTACGGTTGCGATATGTAATGCCTGCATTGATACTTCTTTTGCGCTGATGATGTCGGATAATATTTTTCTCAGTTCATCAGATACATTTACACTACTAATTTTATTGATAAATGTAATGTCATTTTGAGCTTCAGTTTTTCTATACCACTGAAATATTTCCGGTCCTGTAAAATCCGTTAACCCAACGTTGCCAAGCCAGTAAAATGGGTTTGTAAGTATTTCCTGAAGATCAATTTGCTTCGTATTGATGCGATATGAATAATTTCCAATCAGAAAAATTTTTGTTTCTTCATCAAGATTTTTTATCGTTAATGATGATTTGAGCTTTGTAATCGATAGATCATTATCCCTAAGAATAACATCACGACTTAGAGCTCCTTTCTCGCGTAAAAACCAATTTGGGATTTTAATTTCGTTCTTACCAAGGGGCAATGAAAGATGATCTTTCTGATACATCGACTGAATTAATTGTTCAAAATTCTTTTCAATAGCTCTTCGTTTGAATGTTCCTTTTGGTGTAAGTTCGTTATGTAAATCGCTGAATGCCCGACTGATTAATCTGAAATCAACTATTCGCTCAAATGGTGCAAGAAAATTATTTACCGTTACGATTACTGTTGAAAAATATTCCTGTATTTGCTGCTCATCCATATTTTTAAGCGGGGAAGATTCAGATTGGGAATCTGGATAAATAAGAACCGTGTTAAATGGACGATGGTCGCCGGCTAAAAATACTTGTTTTACAAATTCAAAATCACGAAAGAGGTTTTCAATTTTCTGCGGCGCAATTGTTTCCCCTCTTACATTTTTATAAATCTCTTTTTTACGATCTATGATTTCAATAAAACCTTCTTTATCCATTCGCATAACATCGCCTGTAGCAAGCCAGCCATCTGCATCAAATGTATCTACAATTTTCTGATCATAATAATTAAGCATCACATAAGGACCACGAATTAATATTTCTCCGTCTTCACCAAGTTTAATTTCAATTCCCGGCAATGCTTTACCAAGTGAATTTTCTCGGTACTGAAACGGCGGCGTCATTGTTATACCCCCAGTTGCTTCAGTCATACCGAATCCGCTCATTAATTCAACCCCGTATCTTTGGAAAAACCTGAATATATCCGGTGAAAGATAGCCGGCAGCAGAAAGTCCCCACTTAAGTTCACCGCCCGTAGCATTTGAAACAACTTCTATAATCTTTTCATCATTATCAGCTTCAATATCAACCCTTGAAGTTATATACTCATAAAGCTGAGTCCATTTCTTAGGTATTGAAATAAAAATTGTCGGTTTTACATGCCGCATATTTTCTATCATAGTTTCAACAGCGGGATTCTCCATAAAGCAATACTCTGCGCCCCAGAAAATTGCTCCTGTCATTTCAAACCACCTTCCAAAGGTGTGATAGAGCGGAAGAAAAGCAAGATAACGATCAGTATCACTTATGCCGGGAATTGCCATTGCACGACAGAATCTTTTGTAGACAATGTTTGTGTGAGAGAACATTATTCCCTTTGGTTCACCGGTTGTTCCCGATGTGTACATTAATGTTGCAAGCGAATCAGGTTTTATCTTAATATCACTTTTTATTTTCCAGTCAGATGCCATTGCTTTAAACTCTTCAAAACTAATAACCCAATCTTCCACGGCATTGCCTTTTAACATTACAACTGTCTTAAGAAACGGAACTTCTTTTTTTATAGATCTTAGTTTGGCCAGCTGCTTTTCATCGTCTGCAAAAAGTATTGGGGATTTGGTTTGATTAAGTATGAACGAAATATGTTCAGATACAGAATTAGCTGGAATCATTGCATTAACAATTCCTGATGTTAAACATGCCAAATCCAGCATCACCATATCTAAGCTGTTGTCAAGCAGGAATGCGACAACTTTATTTTCACTTTCAATCTCAAAGAGAATATGATTGATTGATGAACGATAAGATGAAACAATCTCTGAAGTTTTTTGCCAGGTAAAATCAATAGTCCGGTTATCCTTAATTATCCTGAAAAGATTTTTCTTTTTGTACTGATTGACCCGCTGATTAAATAAAACATCAAAAGTATAAGAGCTTTGAACGATATGTGTGTGAATTAAATTATCCCATCTTCTCTCATCATATATTTTTTGGAGAAAAGATGAATTACGAAACAAGTTTAGATAGCTATGAATGATTGAAACAATTTTTCCATTCTGTTGGTTTGAAAACGAAGCAAGATATTGTCCGAACGAAAAAAACAAATCCTTGTCCATCTTTTCCATAAGGGGATTTTCAAGATCATTGTTGAATAACCCATTAAAAATATTCTGCCAGTTTTCAGCTTCAATTTCAGATACAAGAAGATTTTCCTTTGTAGTGCGGTTTAATTCAATTCGAAGATTCATAAGAAGATCTTCTATTTCATTTTTTTCTAAGGCAGCCCTACCAGCAAGAAGCTTGTCGTTTAATTCTGCCAAAGATGAATTGGATTGATTATTCATTTTTTACTATTAAATAAGAGAATGAAAAATTGTTTTTAGGAATATAATAATTTATTGATGAGAATGCTGAAGACCTAAACAGCAAAATAATCATTGCAGAACGACTAGTCCGAATGCAGGGGCAATAGTCAAATTTATTTTATATATACCAGTTTTTTGATAAACGAATTTTTATTAGATGTTAATTTATAATAATAAATATCTCTTGATAGATTATTGGGTTTTCATTCATGAAAAGTTGCCGAATTAGTGGTAGTCTCTTCCATCGAATTGAAATTTTAGACTAACCGATACTCTGCAAATCAGGAACGGACGTAAGTCCGTTCCTTAAAAAAACAATTACTATTTTATACCCGCAGCCTCTTCAAGCATTGCTGTTGTAACGGATTTCGGTCTTTCAAGCGGGTAGCCAAGACCGCGATCCCAGATAATATTTGCAACAACGCCAAATGCTCTTCCAACAGCAAAAAGAACAGTGTAGAAATCATATTCCTTTAATCCGTAATACCACTGTATAACACCGGATTGTGCATCAACATTTGGCCATGGATTTTTTGCTTTGCCCTGTTCAAGAAGAACTGGAGGAACAACTTTGAAAAGTAAATCAACATACTTAAATAAAGGATCATTTGGTAAATGCTTCAAGCAGAATTCTCTTTGTGCTTGATATCGAGGATCTGTTTTTCTTAATACCGCGTGACCGAAGCCTGGAATTACCTGTCCGCCTTTTAAAGTATCCCAAACAAATTGTCTCATTTCTGCTTCGGTTGGAACTTTACCGCCCATTTTATCATATACTCCATGCAGCCAGCTAAGAACTTCCTGATTTGCAAGTCCGTGCAATGGTCCTGCAAGCCCGTTTGTCATTGCAGAGATTGAATAATAAAGATCAGAAAGTGCACTTGCAACAAGATGACCTGTATGGGCGCTAACGTTTCCGCTTTCGTGATCGCTGTGAAGAATGAAGTACATTCTTGCTACATCATCATACGGTTTTGCAATTCCCATCATATGTGCAAAGTTGCCACCGAGATCCTGCTTAGAATCTGATTCGATGATGTTGCCATTCTTATATTTCAATCTATAAATAAAAGCCGCTATACCGGGAAGTTTTGCAAGAAGATTTAGACCATCTTCATAAGTAGGAGCCCAATAATCATTTTTCTTAAGCTTACCCGTGTTATATTCTTTAACAAATTCAGATTCGCGCTGCATTGCAAGAATAGCGGTTGAAAACATCACCATTGGATGTGAGTCTGCGGGCATTGCTTTAAGAATATCAAAAACATATTTGGGAACAACGTGCCTTTTGCTAAACTCTTCAGCTACTTCCTGTACATCTTCCATCGAGGGAATGTCTCCCGTTAACAAGAAAAAGAAGAAACCTTCAACATAAGGCATCTCTCCTCCGGGAACTTTGGGAAGTCTTTCAAGAACTTCCGGAATGGTAAATCCACGAAAGCGAATTCCTTCAAACGGATCGAGATAAGAAATATCTGTTACAAGACATTTGATATCTCTAGCGCCGCCGATAACCTGATCGATACTAACTTCATCTACTTTAACGTTACCGAATTCTTTAAGAAGACGTGTTGTACGCGGGCGCCAGGCTTCGATCTTATCCTGGACTTGTTTTTTCAAACGGGACATTTTCTCCTCCTAAATAAACTATATAAATGTTTTTATTTCCTTCTATTAAAAAAGGAAAGTGAATTTTTGTTGTTATAAATATACAAAGAAAAGATAATTGTTTGCGCTTGGCAACTAAAAAATTACTATTTCTTTTCCTACAATTGCTGTGTGAGTTTTTGTGCCTTTATACTTTTTAAGTGCTGAATTTCCCATCCAATCTAAAGCATCTTCATCACCATGAGTTAGAATTACGCTATCAGGTTTTAGCTTACCAACAATCTTTAACAAGTCTTCTCTTCTTGCATGAGCCGAAAACTTAAAGTTTTTAATCACACAATTGACTTCTGTTTGCTCATCATACTCTAACAGTTGAATTTTGTCTCCATGTTCAGAATTTGCAATTATATAACCGGGAGTTTTTATGTCCATATATCCAACTGTAAAAATTGCAGAATCTTTTTGCTTTAAAAATCTTTTAGCAAAACTGTATGATGCGGTATTTTTTATCATCATTCCGCTTGATGCAAGAACAATACAGGGATTTTTAAAGAATTCCTCTGGGCCAGAAATTTCGTAATAATCTTTTTGCGGGATAGTGTGTAATTCAAATTCATCATCAATTCTATTAACAACAAAACGATTATAGTCGTATGCAAGATTTATTTTTGTTCCGAGTCCGCCAGTGTAAATATCTACTGTAGTAAGTTTTTGTTTTTGCATTAACTGCCAAATAGTTGCAAGAATTTCCTGCATCTTGCCAAGAGAAAAAACGGGAATTAGAATCGAGCCGCCATTGTTTAATATCTTATTTGCTTCTTTTGCAAATCGAAATGATTCTGAATTCCAATCTAAAAGCAACTCGGAATCTGTTGCACCATATGTTGTTTCAAGTATTAAAGTATCAATCTTCGTGTCTGGCAGATTTGCACCAGGAAGAAGTGTTTGTGCTGTAAGATTTATGTCTCCAGTATAAAATATTTTACGATTGTTGTTTTCAAGCAGAATTCCTGCAGAACCAAGAATATGTCCGGCGTCATAAAAAGTACAATTAACCTTTGCTTCTTTTAGTGGGTGATAAGAGCTCAATTCAAATTCTTTTTGGTACTCATTATAATCAATCATCTTAATTAAAAGATCAACTTCATCGTGGGAATAAATCTCAAAATCGATTTCCTCAATTTCTTGCTTTAGTATTGTTACTGAATTGTGAAGTGTGAGTTCTGCCAGTGCACGTGTTTGCGGTGTTGTAATGATCTTTACATATGGGAATCTTTTAACCAAAAAAGGAAGCGAGCCAATATGATCCTGGTGTGCATGGGTGATTAAACAGTAATCTACAGGTTTGTCTCTAAGTAGACCAAAGTTTGGGAGAGACGCTATACCGGTTTTTTGCGGATGAATTCCGCAATCAAGAATAACTCCGTTACCATTAAAATTTAAGTAATAACTAGTTCGCACCAATTTCATTTCCGCCTCCAATCGGAAGAAAAGAAATCATTTGTTTTCTTCTCTCATTTCGTTTTCAATATTATCAAGATTAACCTCATTTAAAACAACTTTTTCGGGAATTTTAAATTTCTCAGCAGGTACAGATCCGCTTTCATTAATTCTTGTAGCTGTAAGATTTATATTTATTCCCCCAGATTTAGTTTCTGATTTTAATGTTAGCCATTCCCATACCCATAATTTTGTGCCGGTGTTTTTCATTTCATAAACATCACAATCTTTACCAAGAAATTCTTCAGTGCCTATTTTGTTTGCACCCATGCTTAGCAGAATTTGCTCACCAAATTCATTAAATCCTTTTTGATTTTTAAGCTGTTCAATAGATTTTAGAATCGGGTTTCTTGTCTTTGTGCCGCTATTCTGATCCATGTTAATCATATACTGATACTCACCATCAATTATGTTTACAAGGTTTAAGGATTTTGTAAATCCTCCGACACTTAAAATTGAACGAGTGTACTCGGCTTGTCTCATTCCCCAGCTATCAAAATAAAGTGTTTTTGTTCCTTCCTGCGAGCCGGAAATAACATACTCTACTACACCTGATATAATTCCATATCTTTTCTGAAAATCTGAGGTTGATTCTTTACCTAATCTACCTAATTCATCTTTGCTGCTATCACCGCAGTTAAACAAAACAATTACGGTTATCAGTGTAATAGAGAATAATAATAATTTTTTCATTGTCTTAATTCTTTATGTTTTTGTCTGATTGAAAATAAGTAAAGTGCGATCTTACTTCAATTAAAATATTAGAGTAATAAAAATTCTTTTGTCAAAATTGTCGGGAAAATAAATCACTGTCATTTTGGGCGAAGTCGAAATATGAGTTTTCTGGTTGAATGAAAATTATTCTTCGTCTAAGCTCAGATGAAAAAGGTGCAAATTTCATTTGTCTCTTATAGCCCAAATTACATCAGAAAGCGTTTCTTTATCTTTTTCAAATTCAAACTTCAGAAGATAGTTTGTATTGAAACCGAGCATATACTTTTCAATTCTCGCTTTCAGCCACATAATTTCTGATTTCAACTTCCAATGTTCGCCATCTTTGGAGTAGAGAACTATAAACAATCTATTCTTTAAATGCTTTCTCTGCTCCTGTGATTGATTATTGTACAGCCATTTAATCAATTCATCTGTTTTTTTTATTGCTTCATCAATTTTGTACTGAAAATTTTGTGGAAAGTTAGATGTTTTATGATCAAACGAAACACCATGAATAGTAAAATCAACTAGTCTGTCTTTGTTGTCTAAGGCTGGTTTTACATTTGGGAGAGAACAGAAAATTTTTTCAACGGCATGAGCAGACCAGAAATTATACCATCGGTTAATTGTGTAGTTAAAATATGGTTCAAAGTCTTTTCCTAAATTGAATCTGTTATCAATTTCTTTTAGCAGATCTTCAAACAAAAAGGTATGATAAATAAAGTTGGTTTGTCTATCAAAACTGTCGTTTTGTTTTTGTCCCCATTTGTATGGATACACAAGTCTTTTTTTTAGTTCAGATTCAATTTCAATTAATGAGTGTTTCATTTCTTCTGAAATATAAAAATGTATTCGTGTTTAAAAACGTAAAACCCACCTGCCAATGCTCGATAACGCCACAACTCTTTTTGATTTCGTTTTGCTGTTGTTTCATCAAAGTTTTTTACGATTGTGGATTTTAAGATCATTCCGCGTTTTAAAACTTCCCGCATAACGTAAAATCCTAATGGAATCCATTCGCCGCCGGAATATTTATCGCTAATAACTACAGCAGCAAATCTTTTCTTATCAAGATAAGGAAGACAATTATCTAAAACTTTTCCAAAGCTCTTTAAAAAATCATCAATGGATTTTGTGTTTGATAAATCTGACTTGCTATCGCTGAACTTAATTATATTCCAGTAAGGAGGATGAAAGATTTGAAACTGAAATGATTTTATCTCCAGAGAAGAAATAACTTTTTCTAAATCAACAGATGCACTATCGCCATTTACAAATTCTAATATTACTTTATTTGAATTAGATTCTTTTACAATATTCTTTTTTGTTTGATCTAAAACTTTTTTTGATAGTTCAACACCAACAGCGTTTCGTCCAAGTCTCTGTGCTTCAATTAGAGTTGTTCCACTTCCTAAAAATGGGTCTAAAATCCACTCGCCTTTCTTTGTATAGCGTCTTAAAAGCTGATTCGGAATTTGTGGAATAAAATTTCCCCAATATCCTGCATGATGAACTCCGGAATTATCCCGCTTGTTTAAAATCCACAAGCTGTCAGTAATAATATCATCATATTCTTTCCAGCGATTCAAATTCATATCATTTATTTTGCTTTTCTTAGTTTCGGTTAAGCTTTTCTTCAATCGTTTTATATAATATTTAGTTCGCTCGATTGTATGAGTCTCTAAAATTTGGTTTATTTCTCCAAGTAAAAATTCTTTTGTAACAGATGAAAATTCCTTTCCCAAAATAATGTTCTTATCTTTATTCTTTTTAATTGAAGACAACAGCACAGAAAAATCTTTTTTTATTTCTATAAGATCAGATTTCTCAAGAGAGCTTGAAATTGAGATCAATAAATCATGTTTCATTAGTATTATTTTACTTCTTGGTTAAATCGTTTAATTACCATTTCAGAAATTGTTTTACCAATACTCAAAGAAGCTGTTGCTGCCGGCGACGGTGCATTCAAAACGTGAACCATTCTTTCCGCTTCTATAATTCTAAAATCATCAACAAGTTTTCCATCACGCTCAAGTGCTTGCGCCCTTACTCCCGCTCCTCCAACTTCAATATCCTCATACTGAATTTCCGGAATAAGTTTTCGTAAAGATTTTACAAATAACTCTTTACTGAAAGATCTTCTGAATTCCTGGAATCCCATCTTATAATATTTTGCTGCCATCTTCCAGAAGCCAGGATAAAGTTTCATTTCCAGAATATCACGAAAAGAAAAATCAGTTTTTTTGTAACCTTCACGTTTAAATGCAAGAACCGCATTTGGTCCTGCTTCAACACCACCTTTTATCATTCTTGTAAAATGAACTCCGAGAAATGGAAATTGCGGATCTGGAACAGGATATATTAAATTCTTTACAAGATATTCTTTTTCCTTCTTTAATCGATAATACTCACCGCGGAAAGGAATAATCTGCAATTTAGGATCAACGCCAAACAGTTTTGCTATTCTGTCCGATTGTAAGCCAGCACAGTTAACTATAAACTTAGTTCTGTATTCATCGTGTCCAGTAAAAAGAACTAAATCATTTCCATCTTTTTTAACTGAAACAAGTTTTGATTTGATTCTTATCTCACCACCTTTTTCACGAATCAAATCAGCATATTTATTTGTAACGGTAACATAATCAACAATTCCTGTTTGAGGAACAAATAATCCATCAATTCCAGAAGCGTGTGGTTCATATTCTTTAATTTCAGAAGCCGACAATCTTTTTATTCCCAATAGTCCGTTGGCTTTCCCACGCTCTTCAAGCATATTAAGAGCCGGAATTTCTTCTTTACTTACTGCAACCACAACCTTCCCGCATTTATCGAAAGGTAATTTGTAGTCATCACAAAAAGCATACATCATATCTCTTCCGCTTGTACAGTTTGATGCTTTAAGAGAACCGGGTTTGTAATAAAGCCCGGAATGTATAACACCGCTGTTATTTCCGGTCTGATGCACAGCAAGAGAAGATTCTGCTTCTAATAGAAGCAGTGTAACGGGTTTTTCATTTAATATGGAAAGTGCGGTTGCTGTTCCAACAATTCCGCCGCCTATTATTGTAATATCGTAAGTTTGGCTCATATGTGATTTATCCAATAGAATTAATTGTTTACTTAAAATTAACTTGACAATTAAGTTTCTGTGTTATAACATACAGTTGTCGTTCTGGAAAGTAAATTTTTTAATTAAAGTCCCTTTCCTAATTCAAATTTAACTAATAAGTCGCGTTCTAAAAATAATAATTCATATGTCTTCCTGAATTTATTCCGGGATCTTATCCATAGATTTTGTAATAAACTCAAAATGACAAAAGTGAGCAATTAAATAATTATCCTGTATTAAAAAAATAAACAGGTGTAAAATGAATAAAATTCAAAAAAATATTTTACTAATTGGAATTATTCTCATCGCTGCTGTGTTAATATATTGGTTTACACAAGGCGCTGAAATTTTTACCAAATCCCAGGTTCTTGTTGATAAAACTACCGATCTTGATCGAATGCTAGGAGTTGAAAACAAAGAATATGTTGATAAATTTGTCCTTGGTTTGGATTACGCCGGAGGATTTTCAGCGGCAGTAGCAGCTTTGTCAGGAGTTTTAATTTATTTATTCAGAAACAAACGAAAGAAAATACAATGAAAAATACTCTATCAATATTTGCAGTAATAATTTTATTTACTGCAGCTGCATTTGCACAGGGCTTTAAAGTTAAAGCAAGCGGTGATCAAAAATTTAACTTTGAAGATAAAGGCGGAAGAAATCAAGCAACATTTTTTAGTACAACACCGCTTGAAGATATTACCGGCTTATCAAATGATGTAAAGGGAAGTGTAGCATTTAATCTTAGCGATTTAAAAGACTCTTAAAGGAAAAGTATCTGTTACCATTGCTTCAATTAAAACCGGAATTGATTTACGCGACGGACATATGCGAAGTGCCAGCTGGCTAGATGCTGAATCTTTTCCTGAAACATCTTTTGAGATTAAGAAAGTAAGTGATGTAAAGTCAATTGCAGATAATAAGCTTACGGCTAGAATTACAGGTAACTTTACTTTACACGGTGTTACAAAAGAGGTCGTTGCAGAAGCAACGTTAACCTACCTTGATGAAAGTGAGCAAACCAAGATGCGTTCGCCGGGCGATTTACTTGGAGTGCAAGCAAAGTTTAATGTTAAACTTTCAGATTATGACGTAAACAATAAAATTGTTGGACAAAAAGTTTCAGAAAATATCGAAGTTAGTGTGAATGCAGTTGGCTCGAATGCCAAGTAAGTGGAATTAGATGTATAAGAAAAACCCGATTCGATAATGAGTTGGGTTTTTTTATAACTTTTAACCAGAATTCGGGGGTTAATTACAACCGCGAAGGTTTTTAATTGATAAATAAAGCTATTCCAATACTACCAGTATCACTTTTCCAAAAATGAAATCTGTAACTGCCTGCTGATATTAAGAAATATGTTGAGTGAGGCTTGATAATTAAGATACAGCCGGACAGATCGACGATTCGTCCAAAACAGCAAAAGTTTTTATAAAAACGTCCTTTCCATAAATTCGTTTTTCAAAGAAAGTGTTTTTCCAACACAACCTTCCACAAAATATTTAGGCGGTAATATCAACAGAGCGATTTTTAATGTTGTTAACGAAAATTGAATCTAGTGGTATAGGGCTTATAATTCCATCATCCTTGAAAATGTTACAAGAGGATAGAATAATTGCAAAAAGCATTCATAATAATTAGTAATCCTCTGAAGTAAATAATTTTTAACTGTCTGAAGAGGGGTGATATGTTGCATTCAAAGTTCGTTATTCTTTTGCTAAATTTACACGCAATAAACCTCAAGTTTAAGATAAAGTTCAAGAGTATAAATGAATAAAAAAATTATTGTAATCGGTGCTGGAATTTCGGGTTTAACAACAGCTTATCTTTTATCAAAAAAGGGATTTGATGTTAACATTATAGAAAAGAACAATACCGTTGGCGGTTCAATCGAAAGTGTAATTGAAAATGGTTTTCTGTTTGATCGTGGACCAAACAGCGCATTAGAAACTACTCCAGTCATTGGACAACTTGTTCACGAACTTAAACTTGAACACGAACTTTTATACGCAAGTAAACAATCGAATAAAAGATATATTCTTCGAGACAATAAACTTCACGCATTACCAATGTCCCCCCCTGGACTCATCAAAACAAAATTGTTTTCTACTAAGGCAAAGTTTCGTTTGATGGCAGAACCTTTTATCGGAAGATCAAAAGATGGTTATTATCAAAGTCTTGCTGAGTTTGTTAAGCGAAGATTGGGACAAGAGTTTCTTGATTATGCAATTAATCCATTTGTAGCAGGAGTCTATGCAGGAAGACCCGAGGATTTAAGTGTTAAGTCTGCGTTTCCAAAACTTTACGCCCTGGAAGAAAAATACGGTGGACTGATTGTTGGAACAGTTAGAAGTATCCGCGAAAGGAAAAAAAGAGCTGAGGTTGCAAAGCAATCGGCAAAAATGTTATCTTTTAAAAGAGGTATGATAGTGCTTCCCAAAGCAATTGAAAAATATTTTGAAAATAATGTTTTGCTTTCCAGCGAAGTCATCTCCGTTGATAAAAATGAAAGTGGATATTCAGTTTCATATAAACAAAACGGAACATCCAAAAAAATTGATTGTGATGCAGTACTATCAACCATTCCGTCGTACACGGCAAGTGGAATCTTTATAAAGTATGATAAAGATTTCAAAACTCATGCTGATGCGATTTACTATCCCCCGGTTTTAGTTTACTATTTAGTTTACAATAGAAAAGATATTAAGCAAGATTTAGATGGGTTTGGCTTTTTAATCCCGGCAAAAGAAAATAAGTCTTTTCTTGGTGCTCTCTGGAGTTCAGTGATCTTTTCGGATAGAACTGATGAAAGCAAAGCTGCATTTACCTTATTTGTTGGCGGGTCGCGCAATCCAGGCTTTGTAAAAGAAGATCGTGCTTTTTTACTATCAAAAGTTAGAAAAGAATTTGAAGCATTAATGGGCATAACTTCTGATCCAATTTTTACATCAGAAAGATTTTGGGAAAAAGCAATTCCGCAATACAATTTGGGATATATTGAACACGAAAGATTTTTTGATGAATTTGAAAAACGAAATCCCGGTTTATTTATAAGCGGTAATTTTCGCGGTGGAATTTCAGTCGGAGATTGCGTAAAGAATGCAGAAATTGTCTGCGACAAAATTAATGAACAATTAAGAATGAACAATTAAGAATGAATTTTAAAATTGCAGAGAAATCGATTTCTTATGGCAATGCAATAAAAGATAAAAGCTTTGATTTTGCTATTCGGATTATTAAGCTTTATAAGTATTTTAGAAAAAACGAAGCATCGCTTGATCCTATCTTAAAACAACTATTAAGATCAGGAACCTCAATTGGTGCCAATGTTCACGAAGCTCAAGGAGCAATTACAAAAAGGGATTTTATAAATAAACTTCAAATTTCTTTAAAAGAAGCCAATGAAACAGAATATTGGATCAGCTTACTTTTCAAAACCGAAGTTCTAAAAGCAGATCAATTTGATAGTTTAGAGAAAGATTGCAAAGAACTTATTAAGTTATTAACATCTATTTTAATAAGCTTAAAATCCAAAACATAAAATTGTTAATTTTTAATTATTAATTGTTAATTAGAGGTATTATGTCAACATATCCAACAATCCGTCATCGTCGTTTAAGATATAATCCGCTTGTGCGCGATATGGTTAGAGAGACGGTGCTTGCTAAAAATGATTTAATTTATCCATTGTTTGTTGTGCCGGGTAAAAAGATAAAGAATCCGGTTAAATCTATGCCCGGGGTTTTTCAGTTATCGGTAGACGAACTTGTAAAAGAATGTAAAGAAGTTCGTGATCTAGGAATTCCTGCTGTAATTCTTTTTGGAATCCCTGATCATAAAGATGAAGTCGGTTCCGGGGCTTACGATGCGAATGGAATTATTCAGCAAGCTATTAGAGCTATAAAAGCAGAAGTGAAAGATTTACTAATTATTACCGACGTTTGTATGTGTGAATATACTTCACACGGACATTGCGGAGTTTTAAACGGTGAAGAAATCCTGAACGATGAAACCGTTTCTTTGCTTGCAAAGGAAGCAGTATCACACGCGGAAGCCGGCGCTGATATGATTGCTCCTTCTGATATGATGGACGGAAGAGTTGCCGCAATCAGAAAAGCACTGGATTACAAAGGCTTTACTAAAATTCCCATTATGAGTTACGCAGCAAAATATTCTTCCGGTTTTTACGGACCGTTTAGAGATGCCGCAGAATCAACGCCAGCGTTTGGCGATAGAAGATCACATCAAATGGATATTGGAAATGTTAACGAAGCGTTGCGGGAAGTTGCCGAAGATATTGAAGAAGGCGCAGACATTGTAATGGTAAAGCCTGCCGGACCTTATCTTGATGTTATCAGAAAAGTTAAAGATACATTTGGAATGCCGACAGCGGCTTATCAGGTTAGCGGTGAATATGCAATGATTAAAGCTGCCGGAGCCAATGGCTGGATTGATGAAGAACGTGTAATGGTTGAAGCCGCTTTTGCAATCAAACGTGCCGGTGCTGATATGTTTTTAACTTACTTTGCTAAAGACCTGGCAAAGTGGATTGATAAAACAAGAAAGTAAAAGCAGAACATACTTTATGTGGATAGTAATTCGTGTTTTAATTGGCGTAGCGATACTGTTTTTATTAGAATATTATTTTATCAGAAAACTTAACCGGGTCTTTAAAACTCTCTTCTCAGATTATCCAATTAAAAAAAAGAAAGTAATTTTATACTCCTTTCTGGTTTTACTAAATCTTTACCCTGCACTTTTAATCTTTAATGCAATCTATGCAGCGATAACAAAGCAATCTGTTGCATTTCCACAAAATATATTTGCCGATTATTTGCTTCTTTATCCGTTTTGGATTTTAATTATTATAATTCTGCAGGTAAGTGTACTCTTTCTTTTTATAGATTTGCTAAAATTGATTTTATATCCTTTCTATATAAAACACAAGGAAAATTTATATCGTGTGCAGGTAAAAATATTTTTAGCACTTACTCTGTTTTCTGCTGTTTATGTTCCCGCGCGAATTATTTATGATTATAATGTTGTTGATATACGATCAGTAAACTATTCGAAGAAAAATCTTCCAAAAGAATTGGATGGATTTAAAATCGCTTTTATCTCGGATATCCAGGCAGATAGATATACTGACCAAAAAAGACTCACGCAATATATTGATAAAATAAATGAATCGTAATCCCGAATTGGTTTTAATTGCCGGCGATGTTATAACTTCAACTCCAGACTATATTAAAACTGCTGCAGAATATATTGGAAAGATCAAGTCCAACTATGGTGTATATTCTTGTGTTGGGGACCATGATAACTGGGCATACCGGCAAGATTATATTAGAAGTTTGCGTGAAATAAAAAAATCTTTAAATGACTACAACATAGAAATGCCGGATAACGAGTTGCGCTTTATTGACATCGATTCTTCCAGAATAGGAATTACATTTGTTACAAATACTTACGTTTCAGATGTATCTGAAACAACGCTTAAAATTCTTTCTGGATCAAATAAAGCTGATTTTAAAATTTTTCTTACACACCAGCCTCAAGAATTTTTAATTAACAGTGCGGCCACAAATGATTACGATCTTTTCCTTGCCGGTCATACCCATGGCGGACAAATAACCTTACTGTTCCCGTTCATTCAACTAACGCCAACGCTGTTTGAAACACAATATATTAAAGGTGATTTTTATTTTAAGGATATGCTCGCTGTTGTTTGCGGAGGATTAGGAATGTCACTTGCACCAGTACGATATAATTCAACTCCGGAAATTGTTATTCTCACATTAAGAAGAAAATAAATTTAGTGCTTAAACTTTCTGAAATATTTATATATCCCATTAAATCGCTTGGCGGAATAAGTGTTGATTCCGCAATTGTTGAAGAGCGCGGCTTACGTTATGATAGGCGTTTTTTACTTGTTGATGAAAATAAAATATTTATGACACAACGCGATTTTCCTCATATGGCTTTATTAAATCCTAAGTTTGGAAAAAATGGTTTTGATATTTTTAATAAAAAAGATAATTCATCTGCTTTCATTCCGTTCGAAACTAATTTCACTGAAATAATTAATGTTCAAATTTGGAATGATCATTGTCGCGCGGTTCGTGTAAGTGAAGATATCGATACCTGGTTTTCCAACGCTCTTAATATAAGGTGCTCTCTTGTTTTTATGCCCAACGATGAAAGAAGGATTGTTGAGAAAGATTATATAGAGGAAGATCACATAGTTAGTTTTGCTGATGCCTATCCTTTTTTAATAATTGGGCAATCTTCTTTAGATGATTTGAACTTAAGATTAGAAACAAGATTACCAATGAATCGTTTTAGGCCAAATTTTGTTTTTACAGGCGGTAAACCTTATGAGGAAGATGACTGGAAAGATTTTAAAATTGCAGACATAAAATTTAAAGCGGTTAAACCCTGTGCAAGATGCGTAATT
Organism: uncultured Ignavibacteriaceae bacterium; assembly: GCA_963698205.1. Taxonomy (GTDB): domain Bacteria; phylum Bacteroidota; class Ignavibacteria; order Ignavibacteriales; family Ignavibacteriaceae; genus IGN3. The sequence goes on from CAVOPZ010000011.1 coordinate 296,177, forward strand.
ACAACAACAAACCAGGATACTGGTGAAAGAAGAAATGAACCGCTTAAAACTTTTTCGGAGTACAGAAAAGTTGATAATAAAGTTTTGTTTGGAATGAATGTTATTTGTAAAAGTACTGGTAAAATTTCTGTTGGTAATAAAATCGAACTTGTTTAGCAAGATATTTCCGCTGTTTTTTTGGTCATAATTTTGGTGCTTTATCTAACCTGTGTTTGCCTATTCTCTTAATCACTTATAACCCTTCATCATCAAATACTTGTGTTGCCCTTTGTAAAAAGCCATGTTGCAGGTAAAACTAATTGTTATTTGAATAATTAGGAGAAAATTATGAAAAAGTCTTTGCTTATTTATGTTATTCTCACATCCCTCATTCTATTCAGCGCTAACCTGTATTCCCAGCCCGTCCCAAAGCGTTCAATACAAATGAACGAGAATCAAATTTTAGAAAACCTGCTTATAGGTGCGAAATCTTGTAACAAAGGTTTATGTGCTTCAAGCACCTATTTTCTTGGAGAATTGTGCAATAGGAAGGGGGTTATTCCACTTCTTTCTCTTTTACATAATGCCAGGTGTGAAGAAATCAGAATTCTTGCCGCATTATCTTTATGCAAAATCGGTGATGCTCGGGGAATTTATGCTGTTAAGAGAGCTGGTATTTATGATGAAAGTGAAAGAGTTAAAAAACTTTGTAATTTGTTTTATAAGGCAGCTATAGCCGGCAAAGTTTCTGTTACTCCGCTTACTGAAAGAGGATAAAGTGTAGAAAACTTCCTTTAATATTTAGAGGAATGCTTTTAACTTAGCGACAGCTAAATAGTTAATCTTAATAATGTTGGTTTGTTTTTAAGCAATGAGCTATCCTCTATTACTTTTCTTGCATATATTTTTTCTTTTGATAACTAATATATTTGCACAAAGAACAAATGAGTGGGAGAGACTTACCTCTCCGACAAATGACGTTCTTAGAAAACTGTTTTTTGTTGATCCGAATAATGGATGGGCAAGTGGACTTGCAGGAACGATAATTCATACAAGCAACGGCGGAAACTCCTGGGTTTTGCAGAACAGCACAGTAACTACTCCCGTAGTTGATATATTTTTTATTAACAAAAATCGTGGTTGGACCTTAACTTATCCTGAGGTTCCTCCGTTTGGAACAACGATATTAAAAACAACCAACGGCGGTTTAGACTGGATTGACGATTCAACTTTCTTTGAAAACGAAATTATGTCATCCATATTTTTCTTCGATGAGTTTGTAGGATTCCTTGGTGGAAGCGGAATTAAAAAAACAACTGATGGCGGATTAACCTGGATTAATGTTCACATAGATTCGGGCGGAGTTTCTACATTGCCGATTTTAAATTTTACATTTTACAGTAGAACCTTTGGTTATGCTTGCGGCGGCAGATTAGATGTTGCCGGAGTTATTTGGAGGACAACAGATGGCGGAATTAATTGGTCGTCAATCGGATTAAGCCCGGACCAGGTATTTGATGTTTTTGTTTTTGACTCATTAAATGCACTTGCGCTTTCAGGCGATCCCGAAGGGTTTTATGGAGTGAGTTTAATTAAAACAACTGATGCGGGGATAACTTGGACTGATACTACGCTTACAATTTTGGGCGTATCATTTGCTCTGGATTTTCTTAACAATAAAGAAGGCTGGTCTGCATCCGGATATAAATTTTTGCGTACAGATGATGGTGGTAATACCTGGTTTGAAGAAATTACCCCAGACAGTGCAACCGTTTATGATCTGCAATTTGTTGATAAATATACCGGGTTTGCTTGCGGACAAGACGGTGTTTTATTAAAATATACTTCTTATAAAAAGTATGCGCCAGATAAGCCAACTTTTGAAATTGGACAAAACTATCCAAATCCATTTTCAGAGAAAACAATATTTTATGTTTATTCTGCAACGCCTGACTTTGACCTGCCTGCCCGTGCTCAAATAAAATTATATGATGTTCTTGGTAATGAGCTTTTAACACTGGCAGATCAGGATTTCTATTCGGGCGTTTATGAATTTACTTTTAATCCATCGCAGGATTATAAAAATATCTCCAGCGGTATATATTTTCTAACTTTGATCTCGGGGGATATTAAGCAGTCAACGAAAATATTATATATAAAGTGAGTTTTATGAAAAATGAAATTACATTTCCGCAATCAACAATAAAGTTTTTAACAGCTCTTTCTAAAAACAACAGCAAGGAGTGGTTTGAAAAAAATCGTATACGGTTTGATTTTGAATTTCTACAGCCTGCCGTACAATTTGTAATTGATCTTGGCGAACAACTAACAAAATTATCGCCTAACATTGTTGCTATACCCAAAATAGATAAATCAATCTTTCGTCTTCATCGTGATGTTAGATTTAGTAAAAACAAAGTTCCGTTTAAAACGAATATGGGCTTGTACTTTTGGGAAGGAAGCGGAAAGAAAATGGAATGTTCTGGTCTTTATTTTCATATCGAACCAAAACTATTTTTTCTCGGTGCCGGAATGTATCAGTTCACAAAAGATCAATTAATTAAATATCGGGAGATTGTTTCTAATCCCGCAAAAGGAAAAGAGCTTTCTGATCTTGTGAAAAAACTTCTGAAGAATAAAAAATTTCAGCCTGGCGGAAAAACATATAAGAAAACTCCGCGTGGCTTTGATCCTGATTACGCTTACAGTGAATTACTTTTGCACAGCGGCTTTTATGTTTATTACGAAAGCAAAAAATTTTCTGAATTAAGTATAAAAGACCCGGTCTCTTTTTCATTTAAAATATTTAAGGAATTGTATCCTGTCCATAAGTGGTTTGTGGATAATGTTGTTTAGGTTTGCTTTTCCTTTATGTTGCAAAATTCAAAGCAATCTTCCGTTTATAAGTATATTTAACCGTCTAAAAATCGCATTAACATAGATTGTTCTGTTTTAACTAATTTTGATTTATCGTTTATAAAACAACTATTCTTAATTATTAAAGAGACAAGTACTATGAAAAACTTTTTCTTTTTCTCACTATTAACCATCGTGCTGACAGCTCAAATTACAACAGCACAAGTAAACGCTAAAATGTTTCAATATCCGGATGTATCACAAACACACATTACTTTTACATATGGCGGAGATGTCTGGATTGTTGCAAAAGAAGGTGGAACTGCAAACAAACTTACTTCTGCAAAAGGAACCGAGTTGCTTGCAAGGTTTTCTCCCGACGGTAAACAAATTGCATTTAGCGGAAATTATAATGGTAACCTTGATGTGTATGTTATGCCTTCGCTCGGTGGAATGCCGAAAAGAATAACACATCATGGAATGGGAGATCGCCTGATCGATTGGTATCCTGATGGAAATTCAATACTCTTTGCTTCTTCGAGAGAAAGCGGGAAACAGCGATTCAATCAGCTATATATGGTTTCCAAAGACGGTGGATTGCCGGCAAAACTTCCTTTACCTTATGGTGAATTTGGTGTCATTTCTCCCGATGGAAAGAAAATAGCATACACACCTCTAAGCGCAGTATTCAGAACATGGAAAAGATATCGCGGTGGATTGGCTCCGGACATTTTTATTTTTGATCTTGAAAGCAAAGCATCTGAAAATATCACGAAAAACGTTGCTGGCGATGAACTTCCTATGTGGACAGGAAACAAAATTTATTTTCTCTCTGATCGAGGTGAGAACAAAAGAAATAATATCTGGTGCTACGATCTTTCGACAAAACAAACTAAACAAGTAACTGATTTTGATGATTTTGATATTCGTTTCCCCGCCATCGGAAATAATGAAATCGTATTTGAAGCCGGCGGGCTTCTTTACCTTCTTGACCTTACTACAGAAAAATATAACCAAGTGAATATTAATGTTGTTACTGATGAATCCACGCTGATGGCAAGAAATGAAAATGTTGAAAAAATGATTCAGAATTTCTCTTTGTCTTACAATGGCAAGCGTACTCTTTTTGAAGCACGCGGAGAAATCTTTTCAGTTCCAACAGAAAACGGCCCGGTTATTAATCTTACACAATCATCCGGGGTTGCAGAAAGATATCCTGCTTATTCTCCAAATGGAAAATATGCTGCTTATTTTAGTGACAGGTCCGGCGAATATGAATTAACAATTAGAGATTTAGAGAATCCTTCTAAAGAAAAAACATTAACTTCCCTTGATGAAGGATATAGATACAAACTTTTTTGGTCGCCAAATAGCAAAGCACTTGCTTTTATTGACCAGACAATGACCGTTTATTTTTATGATATGGATAGTGATAAAATCACTAAAGTTGATCAGCAGTTGTGGCTGTATGAAGGTGGGCTTCAAAACTTTTCTGTAAGCTGGTCTTCAGATAGTCGATATATTGCCTATACAAAAGATCTTGAAAGCAGTTCAACTGCGGTTGCTATTTTCGATACCAAAGATCAAAAAATTCACCAAATAACTTCTGGTTACTACAAGGACTCGAACCCGGTTTTCGATCCGGCTGGGAAATATTTGTACTTCTTAACCAACAGAAGCTATAAACCTGTTTATGGTGATTTTGAAGGAACATGGACATATCCAAATTCAACGCAAGTTGCGGTTGTAACTTTAACTAAAGACATACCTTCTCCATTAGCTCCCAAAAATGATTCGAGCATTGTTAAAAAAGATGATGTGAAAAAGGATGACGAGAAGAAAGACGAAAAAAAGGAAGACAAAAAAGACGAACCTAAAACCAAAGAAGTAAAAATTGATTTTGATGGATTTGAGCAACGTGTAGAAATTCTTCCGCCGGCTGCAGGTAATTATGGAAACATTGCCGCTATTACGGGAAAAGTGATTTATCATCGTACGCCAAACAGCGGTTCTGCTGATAAAAAAAGACCCGTTGTTTATTTTGATTTTGATAAACTTGAAGAAAAAACAATTGTTGATGATGCAGATGCATTTCAAATTTCTGCGGATGAAAAAAAGATTTTAGTTGTAAAACAAAATTCTTTTTCTGTTGTGGATATTGCCCCGGATCAAAAGATGGATAAAAAACTTCCAACCAATCAACTTGAAATGACTGTTAAGCCGCGTGAAGAATGGAAACAGATTTTTAGTGATGTGTGGAGATTGCAGCGAGATTTCTTTTATGATAAAAATATGCACGGCGTTGATTGGGGTGCAATGAAAAAACAATACGGAGAACTTATTGATAACGCCGTAACCCGTGGCGATGTAAATTATATTATTGGAGAATTGATTTCCGAATTGAACGCTTCCCATACTTATCGCGGCGGTGGTGATGATGAAACTCCGCTACAAAGACAAGTTGGTTACCTCGGTGTTGATTGGGAATTAAACAGTAGTGCTTACAAAATTAAAAGAATTGTTACTGGTGCACCATGGGATACAGAGGTTCGTTCACCACTTCTTGCTTCTGGAGTAAAAGTTAAAGAAGGTAATTATGTTCTTGCTGTTAACGGTGTTTTGATTGATGTTACAAAAGATCCATGGTCCGCATTTGAAGGGCTTGCAGATAAAACTATCGAACTAACCGTTAACGACAAACCATCTATTGATGGCGCATGGAATATTATTGTCAAAACGCTTAGTGATGAAACTCGCTTAAGAAATCTTGAATGGATTGAATCAAACCGAAAAAGAGTTGATGATGCAACCGGTGGAAAAATCGGATATGTTTATGTTCCAAGTACTGGCATAGATGGACAGGATGAGCTTGTAAGACAATTTACTGCACAGTTTTCAAAAGAGGGTATGATTATAGATGAAAGATTTAACAATGGTGGACAAATTCCTGATCGCTTTGTAGAATTATTGAATAGAAAACCTCTTGCTTTCTTTGCAGTTAGAGATGGCAAGAATTGGCAATGGCCGACGGTTGCCAACTATGGTCCAAAGGTTATGTTAATAAATGGCTGGAGTGGTTCTGGCGGCGATGCATTCCCAGATTTTTTCCGTAAATCCGGAATCGGGCCACTTGTTGGATCAAGAACCTGGGGCGGATTAATAGGAATTTCCGGTGCACCAACTTTGATTGATGGCGGAAATGTAACCGTTCCAACATTCAGACAGTATAATCCCGATGGAACTTGGTTTAAAGAAGGACATGGTGTTGATCCAGATATTGAAGTATTGGAAGATCCAACAACATTATCAAAAGGTGTTGATGTACAGCTAGAAAAAGCAATTGAGGAAGTGATGCGATTGCACAAATTAAATCCTCCTGTAAACCCTAAACAACCACCATACGAAAAAAGATAAAAAATTAAAGGCGATCGGAAACGGTCGCCTTTTTTCATAATCTGTTATCATTCATTTTATTATCTTGCAAACAAAAATCAATCGGACAATATAAATGGCATCACGCTTTCTAAATACTATTGCAATAATTCTATGTTTTAGTTTTATTACTTTTTCACAGACTGTAACTGTAAAAATTATAGAAACGTCTGATGTTCATGGCGCAATCTTTCCTTATGATCTTAAAGACAACAAAGAAACAAACAATTCACTTGCGCGTGTTACAACATATCTAAAAGAACAGCGTGCCGATACAAATCAAATTGTTTTTCTATTAGATAACGGAGATATTCTTCAGGGTGATCCTGTGGTATATTATTATAACTTTGAAAAGACAGATACAATTCATCTTTATGCTGATGTAATGAATTATATGAAATACGATGCGGCAACAATCGGCAACCACGATATAGAAACCGGGCATGATGTTTATGATAAGTTTAATAAAGAATTAAATTTTCCCTGGCTTGCCGCGAATGCTATCAATACCACAACAAATGAATCTTACTTTAAACCTTACACAACAATTGAAAGAGGCGGAGTTAAAATAGCTGTGTTTGGTCTAATCACTCCAGCTATTCCGCAATGGCTTCCAGAAAAGATTTGGTCGGGAATGCGCTTTGATGATATGGTTGAGACAGCACAAAAGTGGGTTAAGAAAATTCGCGAAACAGAACAGCCAGATTTGATGATTGGTTTATTTCATGCCGGAGTCGATTACACATATAATGATCAAAATGAAAATACTTACAAAAATGAAAATGCTTCCCAGCTTGTTGCAGAAAAAGTTGATGGGTTGGATGTTGTGTTTGTTGGTCACGATCATTCCGGATGGAACATTAAAACAAAGAATCCATCAGGAAAAGATGTTTTAATTCTTGGAACAACTTCCGGCGCACGAAATGTTGCTGTTGCCAGCTACGTTCTGAAATATGATAAGATGTGCATGATATATGACAAGAAAGAAATTAGGGGCGAACTTATTGATATGAAAAACTATCCACCCGATGCTGAGTTTATGAATCGATATAAAAAGAATTTTGAAGAAGCAAAGAATTATGTTTCTCGTCCTGTTGGTGAATTTTCAGAAATGATTTCTTCCCGTGATGCAATGTTCGGTCCATCAAAGTTTGTGGATCTTATTCACACGATTCAACACGATCTTACAGATGCAGATGTTTCTTTTTCTGCTCCGCTTTCATTTAACGCTAAGATAGACAAGGGCAATGTTTTTGTAAGCGATATGTTTGATCTTTACAAGTATGAAAATCTTCTTTACACAATGGAATTTACCGGACAGGAAATAAAAGATTACCTGGAATTTTCTTATGGCAACTGGTTCAATCAAATGAAGAATGAAACCGATCATCTTCTAAAATTTAGACTTGATGAAGGCGGAAACATTTCATATTCAGAACGAACAAAATCTCCCGAACTTGAAGAGCGATATTACAATTTTGAATCTGCCGCCGGAATTGATTACGTTGTTGATATTACAAAACCAATAGGCGAAAGAGTGACAATTAAAAATTTATCTAATGGAAATGTTTTTGATGTCAAAACAAAATATAAGGTGGCAGTTAATTCATATCGCGGTAATGGCGGTGGCGGACATTTAATTCGCGGAGCTAAAATTCCACAGGAGGAATTATCTAAACGAATTATCAACTCAACAGAAAAAGATTTAAGATTCTATCTGATGAAATGGATTGAAAAAGAAAAACTTGTTACTCCAAAATTAATTGGCAACTGGAAAGTTGTTCCGGAAAACTATTGGCAAGCAGGCAAACAAAAAGATTATCAAATATTATTTAAATAAACAAAATTGTACACTGATCTTTATGATGAGACTGATCAGTTAAGATCATAAACAATCATAATAATCCGCGTACCTTTTCTTAAAGGAAATCATGAACACAGCAAAAAGCAAACAACTATTTGAAAAAGCAAAAAAATATATTCCGGGCGGAGTAAATTCACCCGTACGAGCATTTAAATCTGTGGGCGGAGATCCAATCTTTATTGAAAGAGGCGCCGGCTCAAAGTTTTATGATGTTGACGGCAACGAATATATAGACTACATCGGAAGCTGGGGACCGCATTTGTTCGGGCACAATCCGTCGTTTATAAAAGAAGCATTAAAACAAACATTCGAAAACGGAACAAGCTTTGGTGCACCAACTGAAATGGAAGTTAAGATGGCCCAGCTTATTACTGATCTCGTTCCTTCCGTAGAAATGGTAAGAATGGTTAACAGCGGAACCGAGGCGACAATGAGCGCTGTTCGTGTTGCGCGTGGTTACACGGGGCGAGATAAGTTTATAAAGTTTGAAGGCTGCTATCACGGTCATGCTGATCATTTTTTAATTAAGGCCGGCAGCGGCGCTTTAACTTTTGGAGTTCCAACTTCTCCCGGAGTTACAAAAGCAAACGCCTCCGATACTTTGCTTGCTGATTACAACAACATTAATTCTGTTAAAGAATTAGTTACACAATACCGCGGACAAATTGCCGCAATTATAATAGAGCCAATTGCGGGCAATATGGGTGTTGTGCAGGCAAATGAAGAATTTCTGGTTGAGCTAAGAGGAATCTGTAATGAAGAGGGTATCGTTTTAATTTTTGATGAAGTAATGACAGGATTTCGAGTTGCGGCTGGCGGTGCACAGGAAATTTTAGGTGTTAAGCCCGATCTTTCTACATTCGGAAAAATTATTGGTGGCGGTTTACCTGTTGGTGCGTTTGGGGGTAAACGAGAAATTATGGAAATGCTTTCTCCAAGCGGTCCTGTTTACCAGGCAGGAACATTAAGCGGAAATCCGCTTGCAATGTGTGCGGGATTTGCAGCGCTATCGTACATTAAAGAACATCCGGAAATTTATGTGCAGCTAGAAAAAGCATCTATGTATCTGGAAAACGGATTTAAGGAAAACTTAAAAGCTGTTGGAAAAAATTATGCAATGAATCGTGTTGGTTCTATGATGTGTATGTTCTTTACAGAAAAACCTGTTAATGATTTTAAATCCGCTTTAACTTCTGATACTGCCCTGTACGGAAAATATTTTCACGAAATGTTAAATCGCGGAATCTATCTTGCGCCTGCACAATTCGAGGCCTTGTTTGTTTCAACTGCACATACGAAAGAGGATTTGGATAAGACAATTAAGGCACACAGAGAGTTTTTAAAGATAATTTAGAAATACTGAATGACGACAATTGAAAAAATTTATTTAAGCACTGATTGGGAGCGGGCAAAACTTTATCCTGATAGACATTTTCCAGCTGAGTCTGGTTTAATGTTATCCAACCATCTTTTTTCTGTAATGACCAACTCGGTTAGAATTTTTAATCCTGAACCAGAAAATGATTATTATGAAGGGTTATATGTTTATTTGCTGGATACTGGTTTTGATCTATCGAGATGTAAAGAAATTATGCTGATTGTTTCTTTACTCCATGATATAGGCAAACCTCAAGATAATAAAGACGAAGAAATAGAGCATCCAATTAAAAAAGTTCTTGTAAAAAAAAGACACCCTGTTTTGGGAGTTTGTTCTGCTATTGAAATTCTCAAGGAGCAATCGGATTTTACAGAAGATGAGAAAACAATTATATATAATCTGATAGACGAACATGATTCTCCTTTCTCTTGGTTTAAACAATTTGAGAAAACCAAAATTATTCCTGAGTTCAAAAGCTGGAAAAAACTTGATAATAAAATTGCCCCCTTAAGAAATGATAATTTTGGAATAATTTTGCTTGCTCTTTTTAAACTTGCTGATATTGACGGGCATGAAAATCTTACCGATATGCTTTGGTTCTTTGAACACCTGAATGAAAAATATTTGAATCAACTTGGTAAACCGATACCAATACCAATCGAAAGCGATATGAGGTGAATACTCTGTTGGCTTGAAGGAAGGTCTGGACAAGACGATTAAAGCGCATAAAGAATCGCCATTAGCAATATTAAAGTAATTAAAGCCAACATATTTGATTATTTATAAAAAATCTTTACTTGGCTTTGAAAAAATAAAGCTCACTACTATGAGACCTATACGGCTAACATTGGTTATATATGTCTGATTTAGTGAGACCTATAAACAAGTTATGCAACATTTAAAATGAAACTTGATATCGATAAATTAGAAGAAATAGGAGGAGCAAAAATCCTTGAATACGTGACATTGACCTCGGTAAATAAACGGACCGATGCTACAAAGCACATTATAAGTGGACAAGAACAAACGAAGTTTTCTGGACTCGCGATTTGCCAATATGAAGGAGAAGATGGTTTTTACCTGTTTTATTGTGACTCGGACTGGAAAGATCTGACAGATACTTGGCACGAAGATATCGAGTCTGCAAAGGATCAGGCTTCATTTGAATTCATAGGACTTGATGAGAAATGGAAAAAGAAATAAAAAGCGTTGCACAACATCGGCGATAGCCTCGGCCGTTAGCTCAGACACAGCACTTTGCGGAAAATATTTTCACGAAATGTTAAATTGCGGAATCTATCTTGCACCGGCACAGTTTGAAGCTTTGTTTGTTTCAACAGCACATACGAAAGAGGATTTGGATAAGACAATTGTCGCGCATAGAGAATGTCTGTTTACAATTTCAAGATGATTAAAAATTTTTTAGTAAAAAAATAAAGAATCTTATTTCTGATACCAATAAAAAGCTAGCTTGCATTTAATAAATGACTTTAATAATTAAAAACACCAGGCAAATTGAGTTCCATACAAATCTTAATGAAGTAGTTCATCCTTTTAGAAAAGAATTTGCATCACTTAATTGGCTACTGACAAACCAGGAATACACGCTTCTCGATTATCCAGAAAAGGGACCTATAGACAAACTTGACCATGCTTCAGACAAAATAGAATTAACTGGTTCTGAGCTTTTGGAGATAATCGAAAGCAGGCATATCCAATTTATTTGGGGTGTGTTTTGCGGGATAAGGGGGAATTTTCCCGACATAGAAGATAATGAACTGCCGTATGCGGATGGCAATACGGAAATCTGGACGGAACCAGACCAATTCCTATTAGCAGAATCAGAAATAGAAATCATCTGTTTCGATAGCTCATATACGCTAGTCAAGTTTCGTGAAAGAAATCTTGAGGAGCGGTTCAAAGAAAAATTCACAGACGCACAAATATTAATGAAAAACACAAAATTTAGACGAAACATAAACATTAAATAATATTAAATATTAATAAAGCAAGGCCCATATGAAAGCACAAGGCAAAACAGTTAAGGATATTTTATTAAACCTGCCTGAAGACAGGCTTGACCCCTTTAATAAGCTGCACGATGTAATTGTTAAAAACCTGCCCAGGGGATTTGAACCTGCCATTAGTTACGGAGGCCTGGGTTATGTGGTGCCGCATAAACTTTATCCCGCAGGTTACCATTGCAAGCCCGAAGAGCCTTTGCCTTTTGCCGGGATTGCTTCGCAAAAGGGATCCATTAATTTTTATCATATGGGTCTTTATACTGATCCCAAATTATTAAAGTGGTTTGTTGGTGAATATCCTAAACACAGCAAGCAAAAACTGGATATGGGTAAAAGTTGCGTGCGCTTTAAGAAGATGGAAGATATTCCCTATAAACTCATTGCTGAATTAATGAAAAAGATGGGCGCTAAGGAATGGATTGAGAAGTATGAGAAAAATCTAGTCCCAAAATCTAAGAAGAAGTAATGGCTGTTGTTCTCCAATAACGAGATCAAGTTTTTGAACAAGAAAAGATATCAGCGCCTGAAATTGGTTTGACCCCAGGCGGACTATGATGCAAAAAGAAAGTTTTGTATTCTGACTCCGCTCAAACGCAATGCCGCAAAACGTTAGTAATGACAACACAATAAAGCCTAATTGTTTATTTGTTGCTTCTTTCTATACAAAACAGTTTCAGCCCGCATAGAATTATCGATTAAGCTATTAAAATCCAGATAAAAAGCTCGGGGCATATAAAAAGGAATTGCAGATTATTTAGAATTCGCTAATGTATAGTTGCAAAACGGCAATAAAATATCTTAATGTATGATCACAAAACTTAACCTTTATAAAAAGCCAGAATATTTATTGCTGGTTGCCTCTCTTGTTTTCTTTTGCCGTTTGCCTTTTTCCCAACTGATGAAAATATTTTTCAGGATATAAAAATGTTTAGTGTTCCAGTAAAAACTATGTTCTGGACAATTCCTTGTTACCACGTTTTTCTTTGGTTGCTTTATTTGTTAACAAAGAAATTTCTATATTCTATTACCATTACCTGGATACACACCATTATTACAGTTTTAATAACAACATTAATTTTGATTGTTCTTTTTTTTGGCATCAATTCCTCACAAGGGATAATTGAGAACCATGAAACAATCGGTAATTTAATACAATTACTTTTTTTGATATTTGTTTTCACACAACTCGTCTATATGGCTAACTTGCTTTTGGGTTTTTTAACAAAAAGAAAAATAGATCAAACACATAGTGTTAACTTCTAAATAATTTTATTCTGTTTTGTACAAAACAATCTCAACTCCCATAGAGTTTGCAATTAAACTTTTTCCATCTGGATAAAACCGAACCTGGTAAAGCGGATTTGTGAAATCAGAAAGAATTAAAGTTGATTCTCCTGTTTCAATATCCCACACTCTAACCGTAAGATCTGATGAGCCTGTTGCCAATCTTTTTCCGTCAGGAGAAACATCTAATGTATAAACTCTTTGCGTGTGGCCATTAAGGTCTTTCACAAGTGTTCCTGTTTTTACATCCCACATTTTGGCAATTTTATCTTCTCCGCCACTGTACAAATATTTATCATCTTTTGAGAAAACTATTTCGTTTGGTTGTCCAGTGTGTGCCTGGATATCCATTACTTTAGAAAAGGTTTCGATGCTCCATAGAATAATTTTTCCGTTTGCTTCGCCGGTTGCAACAAGCTTAGAATCGTTACTAAAGTTTAATGCAAATGGTCTTGATTCTAGAGGAAGTTGAGCCAATATTTGTTCTGTTTCTATCTCCCAAATAAATAATTCTTTTTTCCCGGAAATAGCTGCAACAAATTTTCCGTTTTTGCTGTAAGCTAATTTACCGCTCCCATAATTCATTCCCGTTAATTTACGGTACAGGGTGCCTGTTTGGGTGTTGAAAACATTTACATCATTTCCCCAATTACAAACAGCAACATATTTATTATCAGGGCTTAATGCTGCCGCATTTAATATAGCATCCATCGCTGGATAGTTTGTGATGAGTTCTCCTGTTTGTGCATTCCAAACGCTGAGCGTCGAATCTGGTCCGCCAGTTGCAAGAACTTTTCCATCGTCACTTAAATCAAACGCATACATTATATCTTTGTGTCTGCCTCTGGGATCTGAAAACTCTAAACCGTTTTCTGCATCCCACAATGTAACTGTTCTATCTGCAGACGAAGTAACATAATGTTTTGCATCAGGAGAAATAGAAATTGATGAAACATTATCTTCATGTCCAAAAGTCTTTGTCAGCTTCTTTCCTGAAAAGGAATCCCAGACAATTATTGTTGCATCATTACCGCTTGTATAAATGTACTTTCCATCTTTACTGTAAGCAATTGAAATAACTGGTTTCTGATGCCCCTTTAGTTGGTGAATTAGTTTTCCGGACTCAACTTCCCAAACTCGTGGTGTCGTGTTTTTTGTTGCACCAGTAATAAACTTACCATCAGGACTAAACGCTATATCATCTACTGCTGAGTATTCTTTTGCATCACTAAAATCTAAAATAGTTGGCGAATTGGTGTTATCTAAATTCCACACACTAACATTTTCTTCCCAGCTTCCAACGGCAAATCGTTTTCCATCTGGACTAAATTTTACAGCGACCAATGGATGTGTATTATAATCTGTTGCCCAGATTTTTTCTTTAGTTTCAAAATCGTAAAGATTTATAAATCCATTCACTCCGTTTTCTTTCATGTACCAGGAACAGTAAGCTAGTATTTTTCCATTGGGAGAAATATCAACATCAGCAAGTCCGCGTCCTTCTGTTTTTATTTTCCCAATTTCTTTACCGTTATTAAAATCCCAGATACGAATCGTTGTATCTCTTGAGCAAGAAATTAATTTTGTATCGTCTGGGGAAAACTTAACCGAGTAAACAGAATTTAAATGCCCTGATATTTGTTTAACTTCATCCAGAGTCTGTGAATTAAGAATATGAATAATTCCCTTTGTATCTCCGAATCCTACATATTTGCCATCATTGCTATAGCTGATTTTAGTAGGTGCGTCTTCTTTTAATTCAAACTTTGCAACACTTCCGTCAATTCTTTTGTTTAGATAATTCCATTCCCACCCGCGATATTGTTGTGGTGCGTTTTCCAACCAGCGTTTTGCTTCTTTCTTTTCATTTAATCGCAACGAAGAATTTGCTGCAGATATGTGTGCTAGATATGATTGGTATTCTTTATCGGTTTGTGCAGTTATATTTATTATTATAAAAAAAGACAGCGAACATATTGTTATTGATTTCATAAAAACTCTGTATGATTTTTGGATTCGTCATGTTTTGTCAAACATTCTTATATTTAATTTAGAAAAACATTTATATCAAACAAACTTATTTTTATTACTTAGGAGCAACAATGGATAATAAAAAAGAAATTGTGATTGAAGGAAGAAAATGAAAAGAGATTTACTTTGCAGGCATAGTTATACAAAGCAACTATGTGGGATTTTATTTTATGCCAATCTATGCAGATACAACACTTAAGTAAGTATTTGAACCCGAACTTCTCTCAACTCTTAAAGGAAAATCCTGTTTTCATATTAAGAAACTTGATAAAAAATTATTATCTCAAATAAAAAAATCTTTAGAGCTTGGATTTAAGCTTTACAAAAAGCTCGGATGGATATAAAAAATCGGTTATCTTTTATTAATACTAAGCCGCTGCAATTCTAATTGCAGCGGCTAATTGTTTAGTTGAATATGTATCTTAATCCAACCTGTATTTGATAGCGAGAAAATAAGCTTGGGTCATCAACAAAGGTTTCCTTTAAAGATGTGTCGAAATTTAGAATAGGATTTCTATCCGCATCCTGACCAACAACCTGTAACGGGGAGGTAGCCCTAACATCAGCTACTTTTCTAATACCCCATTCTGAGTTAAGTAAATTTGCAACATTAAGAATGTCAACACTGAGCTGGAAAGTATGCTTCTTCTCTGAGATCATAAACGAGAAATCCTGAAGAATTCTTAAATCGATGTTGAAATACCAGGGATTAACAAGCCCGTTTCTCTCAGCAATTTTTCCACGGTTCTGACCTAAGTAATCGTCCTGCTCAATGAATGCATTGAAGGCTGTCCATTGTTGTTCTGCGGTAACAAGAACATTATTATTAATGTCTGTTATGGGTGCAAAATTAATTTCGCTTTGATTGTTAGGAATATAAATCAGATCATTTCCACCCTGACCGTCGCCATTAACATCGCCGGCATAAACAAAAGAGTATCTGTTACCACCGGAGGTCGTAAACAGATTTCCTTCGGCAACCTCAAAAAATAATCCAAAACTGGTAGCAAGATTATCGTTCCAATTGTGTCGGTAAGTTGTGCCTCCAACTATTCTATGGCGTTGCCCAAACTGTGAGTAGCCAAGCTCTGGTTTGTTAGGATCACCTTTAACAGGATTGATGCTATAAAGTACCGATGCAATTTCTGTTGATGTTAAGGCGTTTTTGGCTTCTAAGAATGAATATGATAATGATGTACTTAATCCGAAATCAAAATTCTTTCTTAATTGAGCCGTAATATTTAATGAATTACCTAAGTCATTATTATCAATTATGTAGGCGCCGCCGCTTCTAAAATTAGTATCTGCCACTGTTCCGAAGTACGGACGGCCGTCTTTCAGTGTTGTTTGTGGCTTACCCAGGTTGGCATTGCGAATATAAATAGCATTGATATCTTTCGTATATATTACCTCCAAGGTTCCTAATAAATCCCAGAACAATTTTTTATCGACAGCTAAATTTGCAGTAAAGTTTTGTGGCCATTTGAAATCACTAACCATCGCATTCAAATCGCTGGATTGCATTAAAATTGAATTATCCTGTGTTGGAATCTTGTTACCCGATGTTATTAAAGTGGGATCAGATATAGACGGATTTACGGCAGGATAAAGATTTGGATTTAATCCGGGGTTGGAAATATTATTACCTACCCAAACGAAAGGAATGCGTCCTGTGAAGATTCCAACACCGCCGCGTAATTGTGTTGATCTATCGCCGGTTAAATCCCAATTGAATCCAATTCTTGGTGAAAACAACGGAGATGCTCCTGGAAGTTTGCTTTGATCGACTGTTTCGGGGTTATCATCTTCATCGAGTAATTTTAATCCTCTAGACCACGGATTATCTACTGGCTCAGTAAAATACATAGGAAGATCCATTCGGACCCCATATGTTAAACTAAACTGATTCGAAATTAAGAATTCGTCCTGAGCATAAAATGACAACTGACCAACTTCAATAAATTCACCCTTATAGGGTACTGATTCGGGCGTAATAAAAGAACCAAAATCCCTAGGATTAGCGGGATCGGTCGCGTCGAGGAAATCCTGTATTGAAGCAAAAGCCGTTTGTCCAGGCCAGGTATTAAATCCCATAAATCCATAACGGAATAAGTTAAATGAATTGAAGAAATCAAAATATTCAAATGTTCCGCCTACAGTAATTACGTGTTTTCCCAGGTAATAACTAAAGTTGTTTGTAATTTGCAAAACATTTTGATCAAGAATATTATGAATAGAAAAAGGTTCATGACCAATCGTTGTATATGTTATTCCATTTTCAGCAATTTCAATTGTTGGGAAGGCCCGGCTAAACGGCTCACGAAAATCTCTAAAAACATTATAGCTGACGAAAAATCTATTTGCAAAAGTTTCATAACGGCTGTTTAATTCGAGAGCATATGAGTTCAGCTCATTATTCATATTATAACCGGATTTTTGAAACGGCAAAGTATTTTGATTTGGACCTCGACCGGTATTATTGAAGCTGATTGCAAATGGATGCGGCGGTTTCTGCTGTTCGGCGTCCAGTAAATTTGCTCTTAAATAGATGTTATTATTGTTATTAATATTCCAATCAAGCTTAAATAGGAATTTGTTGTTTGTGGTTGTGTGTGTGAAGCCCTGATATGGACCAGGATCATAACCATAAACATCTATCATTCTCTGTCTAATTTGATTCATCGTTGAAGCACTTACACGGCTAACGCCAGGCAAATTATTTGAGGGATTGTTATCGTTATCAGCTACAAATGCTCCTGATCCAGGATCTTTCCTTCTTTCTACTTCACCATTAATGAAAAGGAATAGTTTGTTCTGAAAAATAGGACCGCTGACAGTAAAACCGGATTGACTATAGGATAGATCAGGAACGAGAATTTCATTTTCACGTATTTTGCTGCCTTGCATTTCTTCGTTTCTGATATAGCTGTAAAGTGATCCTTCGAGATTATTGGTGCCGCTTTTGGTAACTGCATTAATACCGGCGCCAGTAAATCCGCCTTCACGCACATCATATGGGGCAATAGAAACCTGGATCTGTTCAATAGCATCAAAAGGAACGGGCTCTGCATTTGTTTGTCCGCCCGGTGCAGGATCATCTAAACCAAATGGATTATTAAAATATGAACCATCAAGTGAGATATTATTGTAAAGCCAGTTTTTTCCTCCAAAGCTGAAATTACCATCGCTTCTTGGGTCTAATCTTGTAAGATCCCTAGTACTTCGTTTTATTGATGGTAAAAGAACAACTTCCTTTGGATTGATTACTGTTTCTGCTCCTGTTCTGTTGCTATTTAATATTCCCTCTCTTTCCCCAGTAATAACAACTTCTTCGCCCTCTATCGCTTCCGACTCCAATTGAAAATCAAGTCGAAGCTGCTGACCCAGATTTAAATAAATATTTTCAAAACTCTCTTTGCGATAACCTACAAAAGAAGCTGTTACAGTATAAGGTCCGCCAACTTTCATATTCTGAATATTAAATTGTCCATTGCTTCTTGAAGAAGCTCCATATTGGGTGCCAGTAGGAATATGTGTGGCAATTATATTTCCGCCCGGCAATGGGTTTTTTTCTTTGTCTAAAACAATACCGCTCATTGCGGCAGTAGTTACGCCCTGAGGATATGCTTGTGTAAAGAAAATAACACAAAGGAGGGTAATAGCAAGAATGGTTTGTACAAATCGGTATTTCATATTGCTCCTTATATTTGGTTAATGTTAGTTATTTAAAATGAATTTTAAAGACAGACACTTTAATTTCACATACTAAGGAGAACGCATATAGAGAAATAATCAAAGAAGAAATATGCTGAAAGAAAATTAAGTTAAAAATATATCTGTTACAAAAACTATTTTGAATCCTTAATCAATTACTTTTTCTCTTTTATAATTTCCGCTTACTATTTCTATTGCAGTTAAATGCGCAAGCTTAACAACCTTTTCAAATAGCGTTGGATTAAGTGTTTCAACTTTATCTGTTGGCAGATGAAGATGTTCATAGCTGTTGGTTGTTACAAAGTACAAACAAGGAATGCCTTTTTCATGAAAAGGGGTTGCATCAGCACCGCCGCCGTTCCAGGTTCTATCTACCATAGAGTTGAAACTTGTTTTATCATTTTGATTCGCTAGTTCCCAAAGCTTTGGTGCGCTTTTTCCATTTCCTACCTGGATACTATCTCCATAACCGATACAGTCAAGATTTAACATTGCCGTTATTTTATCATACCCCCTTTTCCAGCTTTCTACAAAATGTTTTGCTCCATAAATTCCCTGCTCTTCGCTTGCAAACAAGACAAAAATTACCGAACGCTTTGGTTTTAACCCGCCTTTAACAAACGCCTCAGCTATTTCCAAAACTCCTGCAGAACCTGAAGCATTGTCATTCGCACCCGGAAATAATAATCCTGCCTGAGATCCAACATGATCAAGATGTGCACCAATAATTACAAATTCGTTTTTAAGTTTTGGATCGCCGCCTTCCATCATTGCAACAACATTCATAGTTTTTGCATTTTTTTCATATTGTGCATTAACTTCAATTGTAGCTTTTACCATTAGGTTCATTGAAAGAGGCTTTTGTTTTTCATCAAGCCTGCTTTGGCATTCACTTATAGGAAATCCGGTTCTGCTTAATAGATCATTTACTGCGTCAATAGAAATATGAAGCTGCGGAAAATCAACCTGCTGTTCACCATCTCCGTGCATAACACTTCCAATAAGCGGCTGTGGCTTTTTATCGTTAGGGAGTGAAACAAATAAGATTCCTTTTGCTCCATTCTTTTTTGCAACTAAGGATTTTTCTCTTGGATAATTTGTTCCCCAGTCTTTATCCTTTATTTTCCAGCCGGGATTTTGCTTGAATACCATTACAATTTTGTCTTTTACATTCCTGTTTGCATAATCATCATAACCTAAATCCGGACGTGAAATTCCGTATCCGCAAAACACAACAGGCAATGTAAATTTGTTCGCTCCTGTAAATCCGCGAAGAACAAAATCTTTACCAAGCTGATAATTAATTGTATCATTTCCTATAATGGCTTTGAATACAACAGGATACTCAATTTTGTTATACTCAACATTTAAATATTGAAAATACTTATCATCACCGGCTTGTTTTAATCCTAGTTCTGAAAATTTATTTGCAACAAACTGTGCCGCTTTGTTGTAGCCTTCGCTACCGGGCAACCGTCCATCGAATTCAGAAGAGGTAAGTATTTTAACATTTGCAATCAGGTCTTTTTGATTGATTTCCGAAAGTCCGGTTAGGTTTTGTGCCTTAATTAAAAAGCTTACTGAAACTACTGCAAAAATTGTCAGTGTTTTTTTCATAATGGATTGAGTCAGTTTTAAAATTATATACACTTAATAATACAAAAAGTGTTGATAAAAGATTATAAAAAATCGCTCCATTTGAGAGCGATTTAATCAACATAGCCAAACAAAGATAGCCTCTTTCAAAAAGCGGCCATCTCTTATTAAAATTAGCTCAACATCGGTTCGTTATCTTTTCCATTGCCATTAATTTCTTCATCTTCTTCAGGAACAACTCGGGCAATGTCTGCAATTGAATCATGTTCATTTAATCTGATTACTCTTACACCCTGAGTGTTCCTGCCCATTACGCGCAAGTCTTTAACGCTTTGTCTTATAACCATTCCTTGTGTAGAAATAATTACAAGCTCATCACGATCAACAACTTCCATCAATGCAATCAGCTTACCAACTTTATCTGTGGTCTTAACCGTGATAACGCCTTTTCCGCCGCGCTTTGTAATTCTGTAATCGTTTATATCTGAGCGTTTGCCGTATCCTTTTTCTGTTACAACCAATACCGTTGTTTGGTCATTTCTAATTACAAGCAAGCCAACAACGTGATCTCCTTTGCCAAGTCTTACTCCGCGTACACCTGTCGCGGTTCTACCCATATCGCGTACATCTTTTTCATTAAAGCGAATTGCAAAACCATGACTTGTTCCAATTACGATATCATTTTTTCCATCGGTCATCTTAACTTCTATCAGGCTATCTCCGGGTGCAAGATTGATGGCATTTATTCCGCCCTTGCGAACATTACCGTAAGCAGCAAGAACTGTTTTCTTAATCGTTCCTTTTTGCGTTGCCATAATTAGAAACTGATCTTCACGGAATTCTTTTACAGCAACAAATGCTGTTATGTTATCGTCTTTGTCTTTATCAAGAAGATTAACAACCGATCTTCCGCGTGCTGTTCTTCCACCTTCAGGAACTTCGTGAACCTTTAACCAATAACAGCGACCCTTGTCTGTAAAGAATAAAATATACTGGTGTGTCGAAGCAACAAACATATGTTCGATAAAATCATCTTCCTTTGTTCCTACGCCTGTAACGCCTTTGCCGCCTCGTCCTTGTCTTCTGTATCCGCTAACAGGAAAACGTTTTATAAATCCGCCGTGTGAAATTGTAACAACAACATCTTCTTCAGCTATTATATCTTCTAAAGCAAATTCTTTATAATCTTTTATGATTTCGGTTCTGCGTTCATCTCCGTATTTTTCTTTAAGAGCAAGAAGCTCGTCTTTAATGATTTGTTTTCTTTTCTTTTCACTGTCAAGAATTCCTCTAAGTCTTTCAATAAGCTTAATTGTTTCTTTGTATTCGTCTTCTATCTTCTTGCGCTCTAATCCTGTTAATCGCTGCAATCTCATATCCAAAATTGCTTTTGCCTGTATATCGCTAAACTTGAATCTTTTCATCAAGTTGTTTTTAGCAGTCTCGGTGTCTTTAGATTTTTTAATTGTTGCGATTACTTCGTCTATATTATCAAGAGCAATGATGTATCCTTCTAAAATGTGTGCGCGTTTTTCTGCAGCATCCAGCTCATATTTTGTTCTGCGGATAAGCACATCCATTCGGTGATCCAAAAAGTGTTGAATCATTTCCTGCAGATTTAAAACTTTTGGGACACCGTGAACAAGCGAAAGCATAATTACGCCAAATGTAACTTGCATTTGTGTGTGCTTAAACAATTGATTGAGAACAACAGCTGGCTGCGCATCACGTTTAAGTTCAATCACCACTCGCATTCCATCACGGTCAGATTCGTCTCTAATGTTTGATATTTCAGTTATTTTTCCTTCACGCACAAGATCAGCAATTTTTTCTATTAACGAA
Source organism: uncultured Ignavibacteriaceae bacterium (assembly GCA_963698205.1). GTDB lineage: Bacteria > Bacteroidota > Ignavibacteria > Ignavibacteriales > Ignavibacteriaceae > IGN3. The sequence continues at coordinate 318,177 of CAVOPZ010000011.1, forward strand.
GCTTTGTTAACCTGATAAGGGATTTCTGTAATAATAATATTCTCTCTGTCGTTCTTTAGGGTTTCAACATTCGCTTTTGCACGGATAACAACTCTTCCTCTTCCGGTTAGTAGAGCTTCTTTAACACCTTCGTACCCATAAATAATTCCACCGGTTGGAAAATCCGGAGCTTTAACATGTTTTATCAAATCTGCAGAAGTTGCTTTTGGATTTTCAATCAAAGCGACACAACCATCTATAACTTCACTAATATTGTGCGGTGGGATGTTCGTTGCCATTCCAACGGCAATTCCGCTTGCGCCATTTATTAAAAGGTTTGGAAGATAAGAAGGCATTACTGTTGGTTCCTGCAACGACTCATCAAAGTTGTTAATAAAATCCACCGTGTTCTTATCAAGGTCACGAAGCATCTCGTCTGCAATTCTGGCAAGCCTTGCTTCTGTGTAACGCATTGCTGCGGGTGAATCACCATCAACAGAACCAAAGTTTCCCTGTCCGTCAACAAGGGGATAACGAAGTGAGAAATCCTGCACCATTCTTACCATAGAGTCGTAAACGGCAGTATCTCCGTGTGGATGATACTTTCCGAGCACCTCTCCTACAATTCTAGCAGATTTTTTATATGGTCGGTTGTGAGGTAGGCCGAGTTCGTGCATGCCAAATAAAACTCTGCGGTGAACTGGTTTTAATCCGTCTCTCACATCAGGCAAAGCGCGTGCAACAATAACGCTCATTGCATAATCAATGTAAGAAGATTTCATTTCGTCTTCCAAGGTTCTGGGTACTACTTTTTCAAATATTGTGGTCATATGTTTTTAATAATTACTTGAATAAAAAAAATTTTTATTTATATGTCCAGATTCGCATACTTTGCATGCTTTTCTATAAATGCACGTCTGGGCTCAACAGCATCACCCATAAGTGTTTCAAATATTTTATCTGCTGCTGCAGCGCTCTCAACATTTACCTGCAATACTGTCCTTGTTTCAGGATTCATGGTTGTTGACCAAAGTTGTTCGGGGTTCATTTCTCCCAATCCTTTATAACGTGATATAATTACTCCCTTTGGTTGTCCTTCTTCATCGACTTCGCCATCCTCTTCAATGCCGGCTTTAATTTTTATATCTTTTTTAAACTGCTTTAAAATTTTATCTCGCTCTTCATCATCAAAAGCATAGTGTTCTTCTTTCCCCTTTTTTACCTTATAAAGAGGAGGTTGTGCAATGTAAACTTTTCCCGATGTTATAAGATCCTTCATATGTCTGTAAAAGAAAGTTAGAAGCAGTGTTCGAATGTGGCTTCCATCAACATCAGCATCTGTCATTAAAATAATTTTCCCGTATCGGGATTTTTCAGGATTAAACTCTTCGCCTATACCTGCACCAAGTGCCGCCACCATCGCTTGAATTTCCTGGTTTTCCAATATCTTATTAAGCTTTGCTTTTTCTACATTAAGTATTTTTCCCTTGATAGGAAGAATTGCCTGGAATCTTCTGTCTCTTCCTTGCTTAGCAGAACCGCCTGCAGAGTCACCTTCAACAATATATATTTCACAATGTTCGGGGTCGTTGATAGAACAGTCAGCCAGTTTTCCCGGAAGATGCATTGAATCGAGTGCGTTTTTTCTTCTAACAAGATCGCGGGCTTTACGTGAAGCTTCTCTTGCTTCAGCGGCGCGCATACATTTTTCAATAATCTTTTTTCCAACCGATGGGTTTTCCTCAAGATATTCGGATAATTTTTCACCAACTATGGTTTCAACAACTGATTTTACTTCGCTATTGCCAAGTTTAGTTTTTGTTTGACCTTCAAATTGCGGTTCCATTACCTTTACAGAAATTACCGCTGTCAGTCCTTCGCGAAAATCATCTCCGGTTAAAGTTATTTTGTTGTTTTCCTTGATCAAGCTATTTTTATACGCGTAGCTGTTTAAGGTTCTTGTAAGCGCTGTTCTAAATCCAACCAGATGCGTTCCGCCCTCAATTGTATTAATATTGTTTACGTAAGAGTGCACATTCTCTGAGTATGAATCGCTGTACTCAAAAGATATTTCAACAGGGGTGTTTTCTTTTTCACCTTCAATATATACTGGCTTGTGTAATGCAGTTCTCTGTTCATCTAGGTATTTAACAAAATCAATTAGTCCGCCTTTAAATCTATACGTTTCTTCCTGCCCATCAACCTCGTCTTTTAAGATCATGGTAACTTCTTTGTTCAAATAAGCAAGTTCGCGCATTCTCTCGGCAACTGTTTCAAAGTTAAATTTTGTTGTTTTAAATATTTCTGGGTCTGGTTTAAAAGTAATTATTGTTCCTGTTTGATTACCCTTATAGGTTCCTATTTGTTTTACTTTTTCAACTGGTATTCCGCGATGATATTCTTGAAAATATATTTTATTATCTCTTCTTACTTCGGCAGTCAGTTTTTCAGATAAGGCATTCACAACCGACACACCGACGCCATGCAATCCACCGGAAACTTTGTAAGAATCCTTATCAAACTTGCCGCCTGCGTGAAGAACTGTCATTACAACTTCAAGCGCAGATCGTTTTTCAACTGGATGCATATCAACAGGAATTCCTCTTCCCATATCTTCGACAGAAACACTTCCGTCTTTTTTAATAGTAACAATAACGCGATCATTATATCCGACAAGTGCCTCATCGATACTGTTATCAACCACTTCGTTTATAAGATGATGAAGTCCTCTGGAGCTGACATCCCCAATGTACATTGCTGGACGTTTGCGAACAGCTTCAAGACCTTTTAATACATTAATATTTTTTGCACTGTAATCATTTAGATTGTTATTTTGTGCTTTTGCCATTTTTATAGATGCCTTTTTGGTTCGTTAAGATTTACTTAGCAGAAAATTTTATTTCTTTAATTCTTTCTTCGTTATAGAAAGAATTAATTTTTTCAATTATTTCCTTTTCTTTAAACTTTAATTCATTACGCCATGCTGCATTATCAACGCGCAGTGTAATTGTTTTTTTATCAACTTTTTTAGCTCTAACTACTTTTTTAAACTCTGGGAATATTTTTTCAAAATCATTTATAACATCATTTTCTTCAACAACATTTCTTATTTTTTTTAAGCCCGGCTCGGTACTAAAAATTTCTTTAATGCTTTTGAATTCGTTAGGCATAAGTAATCTGCCTATTATTTAACCTGATAACCAAATCACTTTCTGTTTTTGTTAGAAAAGAAAAATCAGCAAAATCTGTAAGAGTTATAAATGCTTGTCCCACATTCTTTAGATACTCGCTTATTTTACCAGCACGAGAAGCATCAAGCTCGCCAAAAACATCATCAAGAAGAAATATCGGTGTTTTCCCTGTGGATTCTTTTAAGTAAAAAAACTCAGCAAACTTTAGTGCTGTTTGAAAAGTTTTATGCTGACCTTGTGATCCATAAGTTCTAAGATTTATGCTGTTTATGGAAAAGATAAAGTCGTCTTTATGAGGACCAACCAAATTTAATGCTCGTCTTATTTCCTCTTCTCTTTTTTCAAATAATATTTTTTCAAATATTTCTTTAACATTTGTTACGTCTGATCTATCCAAGAAATTATAGTCTATTGCTGGATTTTCGATTTCTTCAATAATTTTTGTATAAGAATCTGAAACATACTTTATAAAATCAGTTATAAATTTTTTTCTATGAAGAATTAGTTCAACGCCAGAATTAATTAATTTTTCTGTCCAGGCATTAAGTTCATTTTCCTGTTGTCTGTTAAAATTTTCTTTTAGGCTATTTAATATTACTGATCTGTGTTTTAGTGTTTTATTATAGTCAAGCAAGATATTTAAATACGTGCTGCTTGCTTGAGATATCACCGAGTCAACAAATTTCCTTCTTTCTGCTGGTGCGCCCTGAGTAATTGCATGATCGGAAGGAGTCAGAGTAACCACTGGAAACTTACCTATAATATTGGCAGCCCTTGAGATTATTTTATCGTTTTGAAAATAGTACTTTCTGTTTTCCGGAAGAGAAAAATAAACTCTGTTATTATTTTCGATTAAATCCTTAATAGTTCCTTTAATTTCAAATTCATTTTCTTCAAAAGTTATTGCTTCAATGTCTTTTGAGTAAAAACTTTTTGTTGTACAAAGATAGTACGCTGCTTCTAATACAGATGTTTTTCCTTGCCCATTACCGCCGACTATATAATTTAATGCTTCAGAAAAGTTAAGGGTTGCATTCTTATGAATTCTGAAATTTCTTAGAATTAATTGGGAAAGGATCATTTTAATTGTTTATACGCACCGGCATTAATAACATCATTATATCTTCATTTTCCTCTTTTTTAACCGGTTCTATTATTCCTGCTTTTGTAGGAGAATGCAGCTTAAAGGTTATTTCTTCCCCCTCAAGATGAGATAAAATATCGTTAACGTATGTTGTATTAAATCCAATATCCATGGCATCTCCGCTAAACTTACATTGAATGTTTTCCCTGGCATTGGAACCGTGATCGATATCCTCGGCAGAAACCTCGAGAGAGTTTTGCCCAATAGAAAATTTTACCTGCTTTGAATTTGATGTAGAAAACAACATCATTCTTTTAACTGCCGAAAGAAGTTCTAATCTATTAACTAAAAGTATATTCTCATTCTCTAAAGGAATAACGCTATTATATGCCGGATATTTTTCTCCAATAAGTCTGGTGATGAATTCAATATCATTAATAATAAATGAAGCATATGTTTTACTTAAATAAACTTTAACATCACTGTCCCCTAATAATTTTATGATAACAGAAATTGCTCTTTCAGGAATAATATATTGCTCCTGAACATCTGTTGTAAAATTTTTATTAATGTACTTAACCAGTCTGTGTCCATCGGTTGAAACAAATCTTAAACCTTCTTTTGAAAACTCAACTAAGGTTCCTGTCATTGCTGGTCTCATATCTTCTTTGCTCATTGCAAAGGCTGTTTGATCAAATGCTTTTTTAAGGTCATTACCATTAATAATTACTTCTTTTTCTTTTGAGACAGATTGAATTTCTGGAAAATCTTCTGAAGGAGAATAACTTAAACTGTAAACCCCCTTATCAGTAATGATATTTATTTTTCCTTTTTCATCAACAGAAAAATTAACTAGTGAATCATCCAAAGATCGAATTATATCATAAAGTAATCTTGCTGGAATGACGAGTTTAATATTTTTATCGGCAGTAACATTCAGTATTGAGCGAAGAGATATTTCAAGATCTGTTGCGCTTACAGTAAGTGATCCGTCTTTTATTTCGACTAGAAAATTTTCTAGGATAGGCATAGGTGTACGCGATGGGACGGCAGGAATAATTTTAGATAAAAGCTTCTCTAAAACCTTACTATTGATCTTGAATTCCATATAAAAAATCTCCTTTTGAAGTATCTAAAAATACTAAAAAAGGGTTGTAATCTCAATAAATTTTAGAGTTTTATTATCTATAAGTAGGTTTTAATCAGAAGGTGAATCGAATAGAAATGGAGTTAGACCAAGCTTGTCTAACTCCTAAATCCATAAAATAAAATTAAGGAGTAGATGAACCTGTTCCATCAGCAAACGGATCTACTCTGTTAACATCATCCGAAGATGTCAATGATGCAAAAAATAGCATATTACTACTGTCTACCAATACCACTTGTAAATAGCAAGTAAAATTTCTGTTCCGGCATTCAATACCATTTCCCCGGCAAACATCACCTCGACAGTAAATTCAGTTGCCCATGAAGGAAACGTATACAGTATTCATATTCAAATGTTCCTTTTTTGAAATCACTTCAAAATAATTTGAGGAACAGGGTCTGTTTGGTTCAATCCCGCATGGTAATATTATATTCATGGGCCCTGATCAATTACCGTCACATCTAGATTCAGAATAATTTCTAATTGTGATTTTATTTTGAATGAATGGTTCGCAGCTTGTAAAAGTGATTAACGAAATTGCACCCAAAGTAAAAAGAATTATTAACTGTTTTTTCATACTGACCTCTCTCATTTAGAAAATTAAATAATGAGATAATTTTTTTAAAAAATTAAATTATACCGTTTAAAATTTACTAACAGATTTATTATTAATAATATATTTATATATTAATCTTAATTGTAATTATAATAGTGTTAATATGTTTATAAGTACTAAATGCTAGTATTTTGATAGCACAAATCCATTAATTATAAACATTTAAAGTTAATCATATTTTTAAATAACACCATTTACCCACATAGACGTTTAATATCAACCTTAATTAACAATTTATATACCACCCATTAACATCTTTTCAACACATTAAAAACGGCAAATAAGTAAAAAAACAAAGGCTTTTAAAAAAGCCCTAAATAAACAGGTAAAAATTTCAGGAATAATTAAGCAGAATCTTATTTCTGATACTGTCAATTAGTTCACGCATAGAATTATCATTATTTCTCATTTGTTCAATACTTGAACAAGCATGAATGACAGTGGAATGATCTCTTCCCCCAAAATGAAGACCAATCGTCTTTAGTGAACTTTTAGTAAGTTCTTTAGAGAAATACATTGCCAGCTGTCTTGCAAGAACAATTTCCTTTTTTCTGGTTTTTTCTCTTATCTTATTTTCAGCAATATTTAAATATTGACAAACAGCTTTACTTATATCATCGATAGTAATATTTATTTTCCTATCTGTAGCTATTTCCCTTACGGTTTTCTTAGCAAGATCAATAGTAATTTCTTTTGAATTTAAAGAGGCATTAGCTAGTAATTTTATCAAACAGCCTTCAAGCTCACGTATATTTGATGTAATGCTGCCAGCAATAAATTCTAATATTTCAGTTGATACTACCATTCCATAATCTTCAACTTTATTTTTAAGAATAGCAATTCTCATCTCAAGTTCAGGTGGTTGAATATCGGCAGAGAGGCCCCACTGAAATCTTGAAATCAATCTTTCATCCAATCCTTTTAAGTCTTTTGGTGGTTTATCGCTGGATAGAATAATTTGTTTTCTGGATTGATGCAGTGTATTAAAAATATGAAAAAATAAATCCTGAGTTTTTTCTTTCCCAATAAGAAACTGAATGTCATCAATTAACAAAACATCCATATTTCTATAAAATCCAGAAAACTCGTTGACTCTGTTTGATTGAATTGCCTCAACAAATTCAACTGTAAATGAATCTGAAGAAAGATATATTACTTTTTTGTTCGGAAATTTATCAAGTATGCTATTGCCAATTGATTGAATTAGGTGAGTTTTTCCTAATCCCACACCGCCGTAAACAAAAAATGGATTGAAAGAAGTACCCCCAGGATTATCACTTATTGCACCAGCAGCAGCTCTTGCTAATTGATTTCCTTCACCCTTAATAAAATTTTCAAATTTGTAGCGAGGGTTTAAATTTGTTTCATGATTTGGACGTTTCAGTTCAACAACTTTAGTTTTATTTGTGTCAGAGGCAGTGCTTTGTTTAACAATTTCTTCTTCTCTTTGTTCTTGTTCATCAGCAATTATATAAGATAACTTACCGTTTTCTCCAAGAACATCACTTATGGTTCTATTTACAATAGTACTAAAGTGTTCATCGATCCATTCCCAAAAAAATTTGTTAGGAAGCTGCACCTTAAGGTTGTTTTCATTTAAACTAACTGGTCTTATAGGAAGAAACCAGGTATTATAAGTCATTAAAGTAACGCTCTCTTTAATACGAGTTAAGCAGTTTTTCCATACAGAATTAACATCAGTATAGATAAGAGAATCAGAGGTTTCGAGGTTGACAAATTTTAAGTTATCCACAATAATTGTACAAGAAAAAAGAGTTTATAAAATTATAAATTTGAGTTTTGCTTTGAGAGAAATAAAACTACCAACAAGTTGTTAACATTATTAAAAACCAGTTAAAAGCATATTTATTAAAGAATTACAAAGAATTTTTTAATGCTCTTGAACAAATCCAGGTAAAATTTACATTTAAATTTAGAATCCACTATATGTGAAACGTTTTCACAAATATAAGTTACTCACATTTTATAAACATAAAAAAACACCTGTCTGGTTTTATAAAAAATAGATACAAATCTTACTATGCGCAAATTATTTTGTAAAAATTATTATTTAGTAAATAGAATTCTTTAATAAACTTAAGCCAGAATTTCTGAAAGATTAAAAATTAGCAGGATTTTGACGCCTCAATAAGAATTATTTGAATAAGAAATATATTAATAGGAATATTTATAAGTATTTTGACGTAGTATTGTTACATTTATAGAAAGATAAGATGTTAAATTGTTGGATAAAATTGAATCTATCCATATTTTTGCAAACTTTATGTAATATAGGAGTGAAAAAATGAAAAGAACCTTTCAGCCAAGTAATAGAAAAAGAAAAAATAAGCACGGCTTTAGAGAAAGAATGAAAACCAAAAATGGCAGAAGAGTTTTAGCCAGCAGAAGAGCAAAGGGCAGAAAAAAACTTACTGTTAGTGATGAGAAGTAAAAACCTTGAAATACTTTTCTTTAAACCGCAACGAAAGGGTTAAAAAGAAAAATGATTTTAAAAAGGTTTACAGTTCAACAAAAATTTTATTTAGTTCCGATCTTTTAATTAAATCAATTTATACAATTGATCCGGAGAATCAATTTTTGGGAGTTAAAATTGCCGTTGCTGTTTCTAAAAAAGCCGGCAAAGCAGTTTGGCGTAACAGAATAAAAAGATTAATAAAAGAATCTTATAGACTTAATAAACATACGTTGTTAAAAAAGGTGATCGAAAAAAAAAGATGTTTATTAATAGTTTTTTCTCCGAACAAATTATCAGAGTCTAAAAACAATAAAATATATTATAAAGATATTTATAGCAGTGTGATTGAGCTGATCAATAAAATCGAACAACAGATTTGACAGGTTATTTTTGAACAGAAAAACTTCTCTATACACTTCCACATTAAGTAATATTTCTTCAACAGCAGATTAATATCAGAGTATTATAGATGGATAAGCAGACAACGATTGCTTTTATTTTAATTGGCGCTATCTTGGTTTTATGGCTATATATAAGCGCACCGGATCCAAAGCAACAAACAAAACCAAAGGATAAAACAACCGAAGTTAAAGACTCAACAACCACTACTGCCGCAGATACCAATTCCATAGTAACAAGCCCAATGAAGGAGACTCAAAAAGAGATATCTGATTTTCCAAATCAAAACGTACCCGAAGAATATATATACATAGAAACACAATTTGCGCGGTTTGAATTATCCAACAAAGGTGCAAATTTTAGAAAGATTTTCCTTTCAAAATATAATAATTGGTACTCTGCACACAAAACAGGTGATGAAAATGACTTTAATAATCACGTTCAATTAATTAATTACAAACGCGGCGGGTCTTATGATATTTCTTTTGTTTCTAATGATGGAAAAGGAATTAACACCAAAGAGCTGACCTTTATTTCGGATAAATCGCCGCTGACATATAAACTTTCGCAAAGCGATTCTCTTACAATAAATTATACGTTTGAACTTGAAACAGGAAAAACATTACTGAAATCATATACTTTTTTTGCTGACAAATACGAAATCCGAAGTAAAATTACATTTACAGGTTTTTCCAATCTAATCAGCAACAATTCTTATGACCTTATATGGAGCAATGGAATCCGTTCGGTTGAAAGAAATTCAGTTGACGAGGCAAACTATTCAAACTCAAGTGTTTATTATGGCGACGAACAAGTAATTGTTGATGCTTCGTCTGTTGGAGAAAAAGAAGTTAAAGAATTTCGAGGACGGGTTGATTGGTTAACTGTTCGAAATAAATATTTTGCTGCGATTATTATTCCGGATGATCCCAAAAAGGTTGAGGGCGCATACATTGAAGGAACCAAAGAAACCGTGGGCAAAGAGGGTATGCACGAATCTTATGACGCAAGGCTAACACTACCCTTTCAAAATCAAAATGTTGAAAACCACTCATTTACTCTTTTTATTGGTCCGGTTGAGTATAAGCTACTTGAGGATTATGGGCGAAACTTAGTAAGCATAGTTGATTTTGGTAGTTTCTTTGGGCTAAAGTTCATTGTAAGACCAATTGCCGAATACGTGCTTCTTCCCCTTTTTCAGTTTTTACACAGCTTTATTCCTAATTATGGAATTGTATTAATAATTTTCTCAATCATTATAAAGATAGTAGTATATCCTCTTACAAAATCCAGCTATCAGTCAATGAAAAAAATGCAGGCCTTACAGCCGCTGATAACTGACCTTAAAGAAAAGTACAAAGAGGATCCGCAGAAAATAAATAAAGAAACAATGAAGCTCTACTCAACATACGGCATCAACCCAGCGGGAGGATGCTTACCTATGTTAATGCAGATGCCGATCTTTGTTGCGCTGTGGGGAATGTTTCAATCAGCAATTGATTTACGCCAACAGCCTTTCTTTGGGTGGATAACAGACCTTTCTCAACCTGATGTTATTTATGACCTTGGTTTTAAATTTCCGCTATTTGGTGTTCAGGAAATAAGCGGACTGGCACTGTTAATGGGAATAACAACTTTTGTACAGCAGAAGATGACAGTCAAAGATCCAAAACAACAGGCTCTCATATATATGATGCCGGTTATGCTGACACTTCTCTTCATGAGTTTTCCTTCAGGATTAAACCTTTATTACTTTATGTTTAATGTATTGTCCATTGCACAACAGTATTATATAAATCATAAAGGCGGAACAGTTGAATTAGTTCCGGTGGCAAATCCAAATAAGAAAAAAGGATTTATGTCTCGTTTAATGGAAGCAGCCGAAGATCAGAAAAAGATTCAGCAAAAGAGAAAAAAATAAATTTATTTAAGCCCTCTGTTTATAGGGCTAAAATATTATGAGAGAACAAATAAAAACAATAATCATTTTACTAGTTCTGTTTTTTTCAAATACTTTTAGCCAAACAAATTATCTATTAAAATTAGATCTGGAAGAAAAAAAACTTCCTTTTGGTCTTACTGACTTTATCCCGGCAAACAAACCCAAGGTTGCCTTTGCGCTCAGCGGCGGAGGCGCAAGAGGATTATCACAAATCGGGGTTTTAAAAGCTTTGGAAGAAAGTGATATAAAACCAGATATTATTATCGGCACTAGTATAGGCAGCATTGTTGGCGGGCTGTATGCTGCCGGATATGATATTGAGAAGCTTGACTCAATCGCCCGAAATACAGACTGGAATGATTTGCTAACACTAAATAACCAATCTAATAGAAGAGATCTTTTTATTGATCAGAAGGTGACAGAAGACAGAGCTATTTTTTCTTTAAGGCTTGATGGTCTCAATCCAATTTTACCAACATCTTTTAATGATGGACAAAAACTTTCTAACAATTTAAACATACTTGCGTTTAATGCGCCACTTCATTCGGATGCCTCATTTGATTTGTTGAAAATAAAATTCCGTGCAGTTTGTACAGATTTAATTACAGGCAAATTGATTTTGCTGGATCGGGGATCCCTTAGTAATGCTTTGCGTGCAAGCTCAAGCGTTACCTTTTTTTTGGCACCGGTTAAAATGGACTCTTTATTGTTGGTCGATGGCGGTCTTGTCGCAAACATTCCGGTTGATGTTGCAAAAAACACAGGAGGAGATTTTATAGTAGCAATCAACACAACAAGTAATCTTTGGCCGCAGGAAACTTTAGATGTTCCGTGGATAGTTGCCGATCAAATTGTCAGCATTCCGATGAAACTAAATAACAAAGATCAACTTGACATAGCAGATTTTATTATCACCCCAGAACTAAATAATATATTATCAACTGATTTTGATTTTGCAGACAGCTTAATCACGCTTGGTTACGGAACATCAAAGCCAAAAATAAAAAATCTTAAAAGTAAAATAGATACTACAATTTACAATTCTCTACCTGAGTCCGAAATATTCTTTTCTAACATTAAACTGAGCGATAGCTTAACGCTTAAGGAAAAAGCTTTCTTTTATGGATATGAATCATCCAAATCGATTTCTAATAAAAGGATTAATTACGATCTTTATAAACTATATGAAACCGGAAATTATAAATCCTTATCTGTAAACCTTTTTTGCAACGAAGACAACTCGATTTTAAGTCTCAATAAAGTAGAAAATCCAATAGTAGATAATTTAGATCTGATTGGAATATCGCTTATTCACACGAGCAAGATAAGTGAAATATTTTCTTCGTTAAAAGGAGATCATTTTTCCGGCATAAAAACATTATCAAAATTAATTGAATTAATTAAGCTTTATCGGGAAGAAGGTTATTCGCTCGCTGAAATACAAAGCGTTGAATTTAATGAGGAAGAAAAACGACTTAGAATTTATATTGATGAAGGCATTGTATCCCGTATTGATGTTACCGGCAATAAAAAAACAAACAAAAGCGTAATAACTAGAGAATTTAATTTTGATGAAGGCGATGTATTTAAAATAAACGAAATAAAAGATGGATTAACCAACCTGAGAAGCACGAAGCTTTTTGATAATATAGATATTGTTGTAAAAGAAGAAAATGGACAAAACATTTTAATTATTGCTGTTAATGAAAAGCCATCAAGTCTTCTTAGAATTAGTTTTCGCAGCGACAATGAATACAGAACACAATTTGGTTTGGATCTAAGAGATGAAAATATTTTTGGAACCGGGTCTGAGCTTGGCTTAATACTTTTTGGTGGATTAGAAAATCGAGCCTATATCCTAGAGCAAAAAGCAAATAGATTATTTGATACTTACTTTACATACAAGATAAATGCGTTTTATAAATTTAACGATGTACGTGTTTATTCAGATGTTCAGACACAAAACAGCAGTGAGTTTTCGCGAGAAGAAGTGGGAAAATACAGGCAGATATTTTATGGACTATCGCTTGGGGTTGGAACACAAGTGGGTCGTTTTGGCAACCTAATCTTTGAAGGAAGATACCAGTTTGATGAAGTTAAAAACACAGAGAATGATTTAACGGCTCCTTACAAAACCAAAATTGTAAGCCTTAAAGTTTCATCAACCATAGATACACAAGATAAATATCCTTTTCCAGAATCCGGGGTCTATTTTGCAGGATTTTATGAAACTGCACTGTCGATATTTGGGGGCCAGGTTGGATACAGCAACATTAATTTTCAATATAAAAACTATATCCCATTATCAAGTTATTCAGTCATATCGCCAAAAATAAGCTTTGGTTTTGCAGACAAAACACTTCCGTTAAGCGAACAATATTCCCTGGGTGGACAAGAATCTTTTTTTGGAATGCGGGATAATGAGTTTAGGGGAAGACAGATTTTTCTCGCTTCGCTAATGTACAGATACAAATTGCCATTTATTATTTTCTTTGATACTTATTTGAAACTAAGATACGATTTAGGTTCAACCTGGGACGTACAAGAGCAAATTAGATTTAAAGATTTAAGACACGGAATAGGCGGATCTATTGCATTTGATACCCCAATAGGTCCGGCAGAGTTTGCGGCAGGAAGAAGTTTTTTATTAAGAAAGGATCTTCCCAATAATCCAGTTAGCTGGGGCGATGTGCTGTTTTATTTTTCAATTGGATATTACTATTAGAATCTATTTGTTCTAACAAAAAACATTTGCGCCATTATCGTTTGCCCCTAATCTCTTCCGCAATCTTCAAGATTTCTTTTATCATTAACGGAAATGCCGCTTCAAGTATACCGTGATCATAACCATCAAGCTCATAGAGCTTTGTTGTTTGATGTCCATTTAATTTCATCATTCGCATCAGGTAAGCGTTTTCTTCATAACGACCGAGCAACTCTAATTCACGATCCCCGGTAATTAAAATTAATGGCGGGGCATCTTTACGAACATGATAAAGCGGTGCAAGATTCATCTATTATTGGCTGAGTTCCAGGAACTCCTCTTTCTTCTCGAATTGTAAAATGTGTTATAGCCTGTCCACTTAACGATATCAATCCGGCAATTTTATCTGCATCCACACCATGAACAGCCAGCCATTTTTTATCAAGCCCGATCATCTTCGTTAAATATCCACCGGCAGAATATCCGGCAACAAAAATTAAATTTGTATCACCCCCGTAATTTTTTATGTTCTTAAATACCCAGGCAACAGCAGCTGCCGCGTCTTCAATATATGCGGGTGCTTTTACTTTTGGAGATAAACGATAGTTTACACCAACAACAGCAAATCCCTTTTCCTTAAGTGCGTTTGGAATTTCTTTTACGCCGCCTGTTAATCCTCCGCCGTGAAACCAAACAATAGTTGAAAAGTTTTTCAAGTCCTTTGGATAATAAATATCAAGCCGGCACCGTTCGTTTTTGTATTTGTCTGTTTGATTTATAGAGTCTGAGTAATAGAGAATGTTAGTAATTGTTTCATATTTATTTTGCTGAGAAAAAACAGCCTGGTGAAACCAGAATAAAAATATTATAAGGAAGGCAAGGTTTATTTTATTCATAGACAAACAGTATCCTCTTTTTTATCCAGTCAATATGCCACAATAAGGAATTAACACAATTAAATTCTATTCCTTTTCTTAAGATAGTAATACCATAGAAAATAAGCCGCCAAAGACCGATAAGGTTTCCATTTTTGTGTAAGGCGAACAAGACCGGAATATGTTTTTACTTTTGTTAGTTCCTTTACTGTATTGGTAAGCGCAATATCGCCAAGCGGAAAAACATCTTTTGATTGGAGACAAAACATTAAATAAATATCTGTTGTCCAATCCCCGATTCCTTTTATACTTGTAAGTTTTTTTCTTACTTCTTCGGGACTAAGTTTTGGTAACTCATCAAAAACTAAATCTTTATTTGAGATTGCGATTGAAAGCTCACAAAGATATTCTGCCTTTTGCCTGCTTATCTGGCAAGCTCTCATTTCTTCATCAGAAAGTTTTAGAATTTCTCTTGGAGAAAATTCTTTAATGTAGCCACTTAGCTTATTAAAATGTGCTTCGGCAGAAGCAAGACTAACCTGTTGCTCCAAAATAATTCTTGATAACGAAACAAAACCCTGCGGCCTTTGCCAGTTTGGTGGAGATTCCATACAGGTCTTTTAATTTAGAAAATATTTTATGAGAAGCTGTTAATTTTTTTATGTCTGTGTTATTTACTATCACTTAGTTGAGCTTATACTTGCCAATTTTTAATGCAGCTTCAAGATATTCGGGCAAAGCAGCCGAGCCGTACCAGTTGTATAGATCAGCATCAAGTAATTTAGAGTTTATGGCTGGATCGGTTTGAACAAGCGCTTGTGCTTCTTCTATGCTTTTTACATTAAGAATAAAAATCCCGCGATAAGCGTTATCATTTTTTCCAATTGGACCAGCAACAATTAATTTACCCTCATTAACAAGGCGACCGATGTTTGCCATATGTCCGGCAAAACAGCTATCGATGAATATCTTATCAGTGGTTGTATTGCTTCCTGTTTTAAGTATTACAAACACATAGCTCTTCATTCCATAATCATCAGCACCTAATTTTTGTGCAAGAGTTGAGTCGTAATCAGGATTTGCAGTTTGTGCAAAGGTTAATCTGAACAAAGACAAAAAATAAAATGGCTATTAAAAGAGCTCTCATATTTCCTCGCTTAGTTTCGTGAGTGATTGAAGGCAAAGATAGCAATGATTTGAATACTTTTCAGCAATAACAAGCATCTCAAAATCTTCGGTTGTTAGCTTATCGTTCCTGGAAAATGCACCAAGGTTTCAAAAAGCGTTTCGTACCATTGTTTAGGTTTCATGATAATGTCCTAAAGCATTGCTTTCTTTTTAATAATCAGTGTTGTTCCGATAATTTTATTTTCAAGAACATCATTTTCATATTCCTGTTTCTTTATATAATCAAGAAAGAGATTCTTTTTGTCGGGATGTCGCTCTATCAATTCATAACATCTTTTTTTAAGATTTTCAAAAATATAATCGTCAGATTTTTTAATATCTTCACTTTTAATAATATCGTTTTCTGCAAGCACCATTCCTGACATATCAATTTGCTGCAAAAGGATGTTCTTCTTAAAAATCAGAGGATGATTAAAGCAGCTATTATCATCTATATAACCATCATCAATTATAAAGAATCCATTTTTGCTTAAACATTTTGATAATGTAGTTAGAGTTGTATAGTAATCGCCAAAAACAGGACCAATCGCACCAAGTATTATTATATCATAACCAGCAAGCCCATTTATTTTTTCTCTTATGTCGCCGACTTCAAAATTACACAAGTGATCAACATTATATTCTTTAGCTTTTTGTCTGGCAAAATCTATAAACTCCGGAATTGCATCTATGCCATAACAAGTGCAGCCAAACTCTTTTGATACTTTTACCGATACAGCTCCTTTTCCACAACCAAGATCAAGAATTTTTAAGTTAGAATGATTACTTGAATGCTTTCTGATTAGTTTAATAATTGCGTCCGGGTCTGCACCGATTTCCCAAGGGTCTTGCAGTATAAAAGGGAAGAAAGGAAAAAGCTCTTTATCAGAACCATCCATTGCCGTTACAACGCACTCTTCAATTGTTTTCATTTTTCAAAAAGTGTTTTGTGCCAATGTTTCGGGTTCATTTTAATTTTGCTCCAACTTATTTCGCTTTCTTAATCCTTTTTGCTTTACCAACGGCGCTATTTTTAATTGACGTAGTTTTAATCGAAGATTTTTTATTTTTTTCAACGCCATATTTCTGCTTTGGCTCAAAAATAGCCATCTGATTATTTATCTGGTTACTATTTCTATCCTTTGCTATAGACAAACTACCCAGAGTAGAATTAATTTTTATTTTTGATTTAAGATGTATTTTTTGAGTATCAATATCTTCTGGATTTAGAGGGATATAATAAAAATCTTTCAAATAATCCCAGTCAGAATTACGCAAGGTTACAATCTCGCCAAGATACAAAACTTACCCAAATTGACCTCGATTGCCTTTCGAATATTGGTTAATTGTTTAATACAAATCTTATAAAGCCAAGCTAGTTGATTTATACAGCTATTGAATTATTGGCAACTCAACCATTACTGAAAGTAATATTATATGAGTATTAAAAAAATCACCAAAATATACCTTGATGATTTATCAACTATTAGCTCTCGTTGAAATCAGATCTTGTGTTAAGAAAGTTAGCATAATATGTTAACCATTTAGGTATGTTGTGAACAAAAATAGATCCGGATGGCTTTATAACTCTGACCATCTCACCAATCCATTCTTCGCACCAATCAAGATACTCTTGAAGCTTTAGAATATCTTTATATGAGTTATAACCTTTTCTTAAATTATAAGGTGAATTAGCAAAAGCAATATAAACAGAATTGTCTGGCATTAAATTTAGCAATTTTAAGCAGTGAACATTTCATCAATTTTATTTGAAATAATATTGGGAGAAATATTTTTCCCATCAATGTAAGAATCATTATTAAACTCGTCTGCTACCCAAATGAATTTTTCTTTTCCATTCAATTCAACCTTAATTGGAATTAAATAAACTCCGGTTGAATAAATTCTGGGTCAAATTCTGTGATTTGATTTCCAGAAATTCTTTGTTCGATTTTTAAACTCATAATATTTTATACGTCTATTGTTTCAAAAGTTATTTCCAATTTATATCTTTTCATCCCCGTGGTATTTATATAATGGTTCTTGAATAAACAATTTTTATTGATAGAGAATTAATCTCTTTAAATGACAAATATCATTAAAATAATTATAAAGCGTTTTCCCAAATCATAACTCACTCTTTTTTCCGAGAAACTCAATCTACTTATAAAATATTTAATTGCTGTATTTAGCCTCATTGAATTTCATGAAAAATCGAAAGTTTTTCTTCATTATTAGGTTTCAGATAAGAGTATTCTACGATATTGTAGCAAAAATCAATTTCATTTCGATATAATGTAGATTGGAAAAACTTATACCATTGAGTAATCATTTTTATTAAAACTTTTTATGTGAGTATAGTTCTTTGGACGATGTGATATCATTGATGTAATGCTTTATTCCTTCTGAATATTTTAGGTAATTCACTAGATAATAGAACTTATTATTATCTAATATTTAAGATATTAAGAAAAAAATTTCCTTTATTGTTTCGATAAAGCTCAAAAGTTACGGTTATCTTCAGGTCTTCTGAATAAAGGCAAATCCATTGATTTAAAGCTCTTTTATTTTGAGTATGTGAGCCACCTTTAACTATTATTAGGTTATCAAATATCAATGTGTTATTGTTTTTATTGATAAAAAGCAGAGTGTCATAAAAAGGGATAACTTCAGTATATAAAAAACTTTCTCAGCTTCTCTTCTCCTTAGCCAGCTTATAAAGCTCCAAATATTTTTCTGCAGATTTTTTCCAGCTAAAATCTAATTTCATTCCATTGTGCTGGATTTTTTTCCAGATATCTTTTTGTTTGTAAACATTTACTGCGCGCTCAACAGAAGATGCAAGCGCAAAGCTTGTGTAATCGTAAAAAGAAAATCCCGTTCCGTGATCAAACCCATAATAATTTTCTTCATCCCAATCTTTTACTGTATCTGCAAGTCCGCCGGTTTTTCTAACGACCGGGACGGTGCCATATTTTAAGCTGTAAATCTGGTTAAGTCCACAAGGCTCATAGCGAGAAGGCATTAAGAAAATATCAGCACCTGCTTCAATAAGGTGCGAAAGTTCGTTATTGTGTCCTATGTAAGCACCAATCTTACCTGGGAAATACTGCGGTAATCCGCGGAAAAATTTTTCGTATTTATCTTCACCGCTTCCAAGTATTATAAACTGCGCATCAAGTTTCATTAAATCGTTTATTGCATCGGAAAAAATATCAAATCCTTTTTGCTGCACGAGTCTTGAAACTACTCCGATAAGCGGTCTGTTTTCATCAAACGGAAGATGAAAATGCTCCATTAAGAATTTTTTGTTTTTTGTTTTACCGGATAAATCTTTTATTGAAAATTTATATGGAAGAAAATTATCTGTTTCGGGATTCCATTCATCGTAATCAACACCGTTTAATATTCCATAAACATCCTTTTTGCGTGAATGAAGAATGTTGTGTAATCCAGCACCGTACTCCTCCGTTAAAATTTCGTGAGAGTATTTGTTGCTCACGGTGTTTATAATATCAGAAAAAACAATTCCTGTTTTCATAAACGAAACCGAATCCTCATATTCAACAGGTCCGTTTGGATAATACAAATCACCGCGAATCTCAGCCGCAAACAGCGTAGATTTAGAAAATCTTCCCTGGTAACCGATGTTATGAATTGTAAAAACCGTTGCAGTTTTATCAAACATTCTATCCCAACTATAGTTATCTTTAATAAATAGGGGAATTAACCCCGACTGCCAATCGTTGCAATTTATAATATCCGGCGCCCAATTAAATCTTTGTAAAGATTCAATTACTCCTTTGCTGAAAAGAATAAATCTTTCGTCTTCATCCATATCGTTAGTATAGATGGCATCGCGATAAAAGTAATGCGGGCAATCAATAAAATTAACCTCAACATTGCTATTAGGAAGTTTTGCCTGATGCAAATGAACAGATCGATCAATTCCGTTAACACGAACAATCATTTCACCAACTTTCCAGTTGTAACGCAGACCGTGTTTTGATTCATCGATTGAGTTGTACTTTGGTAGAAATATTTTTACTTCACAGCCAAGCTTTTCTAACGCTTTTGGCAAAGACCCCGCAACATCAGCAAGTCCGCCTGTTTTTGCGTATGGAACACACTCTGTTGTTATAAATGCTATTTTCATTTTTATTCTCTGTAATGTGTCATCCTGAACCTGTCAAAGGAAATGATCCAGGAATAATTTATTTTCTTAAGTGAATAATAAGGGATAATGATTTAAATTTCATCTGTGATACGAAAAGAGTTTAAAAGAATAAATAATACCGAACAAGAAAGGAATACTTTTTAAGTTAACTCCAAAAAACTTCTTTATTCGATGTTCGGCATTCTTTGTTCGTTATTCGAGGATATTAAAATAAGAAGGATAGAATATGAAAGAAATAATTAATGGCCTGTCAGTCTTCCTTGAAGGCAACAGCAAAAACAAGCCAATAGTATTCATACACGGCTTTCCTTACGATCACACAATGTGGAAAGCACAAATTGAAAAGTTAAGCGAAAAATATTTTTGTGTTAGTTATGATATTCGCGGACTTGGCGAATCTCCTGTTGGAGATGGACAATTTACAATGGAGTCATTTGTAGATGATTTGGAAGCAATTATAGATCAGCTAAAATTAGATAAGCCAACTTTATGCGGACTTTCTATGGGCGGGTATATTGGTTTGCGCGCATTAGAAAGATTTGAAGAAAAATTTTCGGCTGTGATTTTGTGTGATACAAGGGCCGATGCTGATGGAAACGAAGGAAAAATAAAGCGAGCCGCTGCGATAAAACGAATTAACACAGAAGGTCTCGCTTCGTTTGCAAAAGATTTTATTACAAATTGCTTTGGTGATGATTATAAACAAAACAACAAAGATGATTTTGAAAAACGAATTGTGAATTCTTCAAGTTTTGATCCAATTGGAGTAAAGGGCTCTTTAATTGCAATGCTTGGACGAAACGATACAACAGAGTATTTAAGCAAAATAAAAATTCCAGCACTTGTTATTTGCGGTGAGTTTGATTCACTTACTCCACCAGCAGTAATGAAACCGATGGCCGAAAAAATAAACGGAGCTGGGTTTGTTGTTATAAAAAACAGTGGGCATATGAGCCCAATTGAAAACCCGAAAGAAGTAAATGAAGCGATTACAAAATTTTTAGCCCGATTATAATGTTAATCAATTTAATAAAGGCTGAACACAATAAGTGTTTAAATGTTTTGATACTATTAATAACTGCCTTTTCAATTTCTTCGTGTGGAGGAATTATCGAAATGCCGGTAAAAGAAATATTTATAAACAATGACTGGAACATTAAAACAGAAAACGACTCAATAAGGTTTGTTACAGACATTCCAAACGAAATCCATTTAGATTTATATAAAAACAAAATAATACCTCACCCTTTCTATGGAGACAACGAAAAGCATATTCAGTGGGTTGCTGACAAAAACTGGATTTACGAAAAAGATTTTGATGTTGATTCTACTCTTTTAGAAATGGAAAATATCGAACTTGTATTGGAAGGTGTTGATACTTACTCAGATATCTATTTGAATAACATCGAAATCCTTACAACATACAATCAATTCAGACAATGGAGTGTTGATGTTAAAACAATACTTAAACCATCGAACAATAAGCTAAAGATTATTATTAGTTCTCCATTTGAAATTGAAAACAAAAAAGCCAAAGCACATGAATTTCAACCGCCAAGCGACTCGAGAATATTTACTAGGAAAGCAGCTTATGTTTATGGCTGGGATTGGGGTCCGCGCATTGTTACTTCAGGAATCTGGAAACCGGTTAAGCTTGTTGGTTGGAATGGGCCAAAATTAAAAGATGTATTTATAATTCAGGATTCTCTTACCGAAAGAAAAGCATATTTAACTGCAAAATTTGAAATTTATTCTACAAAACCTGACGAGATAACTTTGTTTGTTTATGGCAACAAGCAAAAATTAATGACAGAAACAGGTTTCCAGTCTATTGATGTTAGACTTGAAATTGATTATCCCGATTTATGGTGGCCCAATGGTCTTGGAGATCAAAAATTTTATCAGATTGATTGTTCTTTAACTCACAATGATTATGGTGTTCAGACAATTTCAAGAAAAGTTGGTTTAAGAACAATTGAACTTGTTCAGAATAAAGATTCGCTTGGAAAATCATTTTACTTTAAAGTTAACGGGCTGCCTGTTTTTATGAAGGGCGCTAATTACATTCCAATGCAGATACTTGGCAATGATGTTGATACAAACATGTATGAAAGATTGATAAATGATGTTGCAGAATCTAATATGAATATGCTTAGAGTCTGGGGCGGCGGAATTTATGAACACGATATTTTTTATGATCTGTGTGATGAAAAAGGAATTCTTGTATGGCAGGATTTTATGTTTGCGAATGGTATGTATCCTGCTGACTCATTTATGCTTAAGAACATAGAATCTGAAGCATCTGAACAAATAAAAAGATTGCGCAATCATCCATCAATTGCCTTATTCTGCGGCAACAATGAAATCGCTGAAGCCTGGGCAAACTGGGGTTGGAAAAACAAATATTCGATTGAACAGCAAAAGAAAATGGAGAAAGATTACAGTCAGATATTTCACGAACAATTACCGGATATGGTCTCACAACTGTCGCCACACATTTCATATTGGCCATCATCACCGCAATTTGGAAGAGGAGACAAGCTCAGCCAGTTTGAGGGCGATTCACATTACTGGGGCGTTTGGCATGATGAAGAACCATTTGAAATGTTTGAACAGAAAGTTCCAAGATTTATGAGTGAGTTTGGTTTTCAGTCTTATCCATCTCTAAAAACACTTTCTGGTTGGTTTGATGAAAAAGACTTGAACTACGATTCTCATATACTTCAGAATCATCAAAAGCATCCAAAAGGAAACGAGCTAATAAAAAAATATATGGCTCGTGATTATTTTGTTCCTGAAAACTTTGCAGATTTTATTTATGTAAGCCAGTTATTACAAGCAGAAGGAATTACCAGGGGCATTGAGGCGCATAGAAGAGCAATGCCTTATTGTATGGGTTCACTTTATTGGCAGTTAAACGATTGCTGGCCGGTTGTTTCTTGGTCGGGAATTGATTATGAAGGAAGATGGAAGGCACTGCAATATTTTGCTAAAAAAAGTTTTGAGCCAGTAATTTTATCTTTAGAAATAAAGGATGAGACACTAAACATTTATCTGGTAAACGACAAAAACGAAGGGGTTGAAGGCTACCTGACTTTTCAATTGATGAATTTTGAAGGAATGAAAAGGCTGCAAGCAGAAGAATATTATAAGATCAAACCCAATTGTGTGGAATTGCTAAGAAGCATTGATATAACAAATTATGCTCAATTCGATTTAAATACCGCGGTTTTGAATATAGGTTTTGATGGAGATATAAAAGTAAGCGAAAAGAATTTTTACTTTGTAAAACCCAAAAACTTGAACCTATCAAAACCAGAAATTAAAATAATTAAAGAAAAGCGTGGTGATCATTACATCCTTAACTTGGTTACCAATACTTTGGCTAAAAATGTTTTTATAGAAAGCAATGTCAGCAGGAAAATGGTCAGACAACTTTTTTGATTTGCTTCCGGGAGAAGAAAAAATAATTGAGTTTTATCCGGAAGAAGATATTGATGAGATTTCTTTTACTACCATTTCTTTGTGGGACACAATGCATAACAACAATTAATTGTTGTTCTTTTTCCACAAACTATAAACCGTTGTGTTGGGATTCTCAACAGTAAAATCAATTTTAGATTCTTCCTGTGTGTCGCGCACAAATCTAAATTTTTCTAAAAGTTTAATTGAAGCGAGATTTTCTTTGTGTGTGTATGCCTCAATTTTATTGAGTGACATTATATTAAAACCATAATCCAGGACAACAAGCATAGCCTCGTATGCAATCCCCTTGCCTTGAAAATCGGGAAGCAGTTCATAACCAATCTCTGCTTTGTTTTCTTTTCTGGAAAGATTCCACAAACAAATTGAGCCGATTAGCCTTGAATCATTTTTGAAAGTTATTGCCCAATCAACCAACTCGTTGTTATCTATAGATTGATTTGTTTTGTTAATAAAATTGTACGCATCGTCGATCGATGCTGCTCTTGATCTGTCAATGTATTTGTTGATCTGTTTATCCGAACGGAGAAAATATATTTCATTTGCATCATCAGATGAAAGCTTTCTTAATGAGAGTCTTTCTGTAGTTAAGGATGGAAAGGGGGTGAAATTTGTTTCTATGGCCATAATTAATTATTTAAGAAAATCACCATCAATTATTAGAAGCTTAACTTTTTCTTTTGCAACTGAGCGATGTGAACTTAAGTCATCAGAAACAATATATGTCATTCCTGTCTTTAGGATGTGCTTTTCACCATTCTCTTGTTCGTTTAATACTTCTCCTTCAAGGCAATGAACAATGTGTCCCTTTTTACACCAGTGATCAGCAAGATAACCGGTACTATATTCTACAATACGAACACGCAAACCATTATACTGTAATGTTTGCCAGAACGATGTTCCTGTTTCTCCTACGTGTTCTTCTATTGGAATTTTACTCCAATCGATTAATTGAAACGATATGTTGCTCATTTTTTCTTTCCGTAGCTCATTGCTTTTATGTTTCTACCGGCGGCACAGTCGGAAATAAGTTCGTTTAATCTTTTAAGTCTTGTAGAGTCCTGTTTTGCACTCATAACCCAGCGAGTAGTTACTTTTCTGTAAGTTGGAGTTGTAGCTTGGTAGAATGCCCAGGCTTTTTTATTTGCTTTAAATAATTTTTCAAATAATTTATCAAACATGACTTCTGGATTTTCATAAGCATAGATTTTTGATTTTTCTTCTTTACGAAAGCTAAATGCTTTTAATCCTTCTGGTTTCATCAACCCAAGTTTAGTTAGTTCTTCCACTTTTTTAATGTTTATTGCGCTCCAATTGCTTTTGGGATTTCTCGGTGTGAATCTTATACAATAACTTTCTTCATCGATGCTTTTGCGAATGCCGTCTATCCAGCCGAAGCAAAGTGCTTGATCTACCGACTGAGACCAGGTTATAGAAGGCCTACCAGAAGAGACTTTATAAAATCCTACTAAAAGTTCTTTTTCTTTTTTGTGATTCTTTTCAAGCCACTTTCGAAAAAGTTTCTGGGCGGGAAAGAACACACAAAGCTCTTTATGCATTACTGTTTTTTAACTTAAATATTTAAAAAATATAAGAAGTAACTGTTATTTCACCAAAAAATAATCACAAGCCCCGCCATCAGCAAAAGTCTAATCTAGAAAAGGCAGGGCTAAGTTTTAAGTTGACTCCAGAAAATATTTTTCTTCTTACAGTTTTATAAACTCAACTCTTCTGTTCTTAGCTTTGTTTACCCCAGAATCATTTTTTGCAATTGGTTCTGATTCGCCTTTGCCGTCAGTTTCAATTCTAGTTTCATCAATTGAAAAATCTTTTACCAAAGAATTCTTAACGGATAAAGCACGTCGTTGTGATAAATCAAGGTTAGATTTATCATCACCATCAGAATCAGTGTGGCCAACAACTTTAATTTTTACTGTTGGATTATCTTTTAATACCTGTGCAATTTCTTTAATCGTTGCAAAAGATTCTGATTTTATTTTATCAGAATTAACATCAAAAGTAATTCCGTAAGAAATTAGTTTGCCTTCGGTAATTAATTTGTTTCTCATATCCGGCAAACCGGCAGCGATTCTAAAATTACTGATGAGAGGACTTATTTCATCAGTTGTTTGTATTCTGAAAATATTGTAGTTGTAATCAGCCCTTATTCCGCGGGGCAAATCAAGCACCTTAGTTTCATTGGCATACATTCTAACTCGTTGTTTCTGAACCCAAAAGGCCACGTGATATTTTTCGCCGGTATTAAACGCAAAAGCAGCCGTTCCCTGATCTTTATAACCTTCATCTTTTTCTGAATAATTGACCCAATTTATCATATCATACTCAGTTCTTATTTTTATACCTGCTTTTCCGGGGATAGCACCACCTTCGTTAGGATCATTTAATGTCCCGGATATCAAGAAAAAGTCAAGGCTCACCATATATTCCGAAGTATAATTAGTTATGGGTAAGAAGTCAAATTCTATTGTAAAATTGTCTGTAAACTTTTCTTGGGCTTCGGGTATAAAATAGCCACCCTTAGTGAACCGAAACCAATTACCTGGAAAATCGCTGGTGGTTACAATTTCACCGCTTGCGTTAGTATTCCACTGAACAGGAAATTCGCCAACGCTTTCTGAAGTAAAGTCATCAAAGAAAATAACTTTTTCGCCGGGAATAAAATCATACTTGGAGTTTATTTTGTTGCCCTCTTGTGCAAAAACAAAAATTGAAACATTACCACTTAATAAAACAAGTATTACAATACTGAACAATAATTTTTTCATAACGTAATTCTTTATAAATGATTGAAAAATATTTTTAACATTATAATTTTATAAACTCAACTCTTCTGTTAAGTGCTTTGTTTACACCACTATCGTTTTTGGCAACCGGTTCACCTTCGCCTTTGCCGTCGGTTTCAATTCGCGCAGCATCAATTCCAAATTCCTTTACTAAAACATTTTTTACAGAAGCAGCACGGCGTTTAGATAAATCTAAATTTGATTTATCATCACCGTCCGAATCTGTGTGACCAACAATTTTTATTTTTACATCAGGATTCTCTGTGAGAACTTTAGAAATTTCTTTCATTGTTCCATAAGACTCTGATTTTACTACATCTTTATTTACATCAAAATAAATTCCATAACTAACAAGTTTTCCCTCGGTAATTAGTTTGCTTCGCATATCAGGCAGTCCGGTTGCAACACGAACATTGCTAATCATTGGTGTCCCGCCGGAAAAACGAATCATATTGTATTTGTAATTTTTAGACATAGCCTTTGGAAGATCGAATAATTTTGTTTCACCAACATAAAGCCTTATTCGTTCTTTCTGTACCCAAATTGAAATTCTATATTTTGTATCAGCCAATAGCTTTGGTTCATTTTCTACCCCTGAAAGGTCAGGAGTTCCGTCTCGGTAATAAGCGGTGTAATAATTATTATATTCAAGTCTGAAGCCGACCGCCGCATCACCCGGTCTGGCTAATCCATAGTTTAATTCCTTTGGTTTAGAAGTACTTAAAATGTAAAATGTAAAATTTGAGTTGTTATTCTTTGCTGTTTTTTGTGGTATAACATCAAATTCAATTGTGTAATTATCAGGTAAAGTTAAAGGAGCATCAAGAGTAGTAATTCCGCGCGCATTTGTAATAAAAAACCATCTTCCCTCGGCAAGATTTGTAGTAACCACTTCACCAGAGCCGGTAGTATTCCACTGTATCGGAAAGTCACCGACATTTTCGGCCGTGAAATCATCGAAGAAAATAATTTTCTCGCCCGGAACAAAATCATATTTGGAATTTATTACTGCCGGAGCATTATTTTCAGTTTCTTTTGTAACCGATTCATCAATCTTGTTGTCTTTAACATCTTTCGATTTTACAGAGTCTTTTTCGTTCTCTGAAGATTTTTTATCACTCTCAAGTTGCTTCTCGGCTTCTTTTATTATTTTTTTCTCAGTTTCTTTTTTGATCTTGTCAAATATTTGCGCCGGTGTTTTTTGGATTGAGCAAATCAGAAGGGATAGGAAGAAAACAAATAATAGCTTTTTCATTTTACATACCGTTAATTTGTTTAAAATATTTTAGTTAGAATTCTATTAAGAAAGCTTTACATATTTAGAAGCCAGCGTTCCGCAAATCGGGCAATTGGATTCCGGCTTGCCGAATTCAATATGTCCACAAACAGGACAAAGATAAAATTCGGTTTCTTCCAGATCTTTTCCTTGTTCTGCCGCCGCGAGAGCAAGCTTGTAAAGCTGTGAGTGCACATCTTCTGCAGCAACAGCATACTTGAACATTCGTTTAGCTTTGTGATCTTCTTTTTCTGCTTGTTCAAGCATTGGCGGATACATTTCTGTGTACTCATGAGTTTCTCCACCTATCGCCGCTTTTATATTTTCAACAGTAGTTCCGATGCCATCTAAGGCACTAAAATGTCCTTCGGCATGAATTCTTTCTGCCTCAGCCGCAGTTTTAAAAAGTTTTGCAATGTTTGGAAATCCATCGCGTTCCGCCTTCTTTGCAAATGCGCGATACTTTTGATTAGCTTGACTTTCACCTGCGAAAGCTTCTTTGAGGTTTTCTTGTGTTGTTGGCATAATGTATCTCCCTGAAATAAATAGATTGTAGAATATATGTTAGAATCTCTATAACAAACTTAGGAAAGAATTAATGAAGAGTAAACGAAGTATTAAAAAAAAGGAAGACACCGCTGTTATTTAAAGTCTTTTAATAAAAACTTACTTGGTGACCGACATACTTTCCATCTGCATAATCAAACTTTGCGCTGAAAAACTTGTCTTCAAACAACCAGGGAATAAAAACATTATCTCCATCCCAAAGATTTAATTCTGTTAGCTTGTCGTTTTTAATCCACGCAAGATTCCCTTCGGGAGAATCAATTAATTCTCCGGTATATTCATCTGCAGTAAAAATAAAAACATACCAATCTTCTTTTCCATCAAACATTGGAAATGTAATAAATCCCCTCATTGCTACAGAAGTAACTTTTAATCCACATTCTTCTTCAATTTCTCTAATTGCACATTCTTCCGGACTTTCGCCTTGTTCAAATTTTCCGCCAAGACCATTCCATTTCCCTTCGTGGTAATCATTTTCTTTTTTTACACGATGAATCATTAAGGTAGAATCGGTTCTTTTATCAGTAACATAGCAAAGTGTAGCAAGTTTCATTATATGTCCTAAATTTTCTTGTAAAAATTTATGCTATTGAAAAATACACTAAAGCAATATAAGTTCTTATAGATAATAAATCATAAAAATATTTTGTAAAGATTTTTATTTTTCTGTTTGCAGAGTTACTTTACACATATAAATTAACAACAGAAATAATTTAAGTTTTATCGGAGAAAACATTAAATGGAACCGAAAGAATTAAACGTGCAGACTGCTGAAGATAATATAAATCCGTTCGTAGTTATTGATGAAAATATTTTTGAAATCGAGTCTATCTTTGCAGCCAAAAAGAAAAACAAAAATGAAGATGACGATTTTAGCGATGAAGAAAAGAATGATGAAGAAGATGATTATTACGACGACGATGAGGAAGATGATGAAGATTTATTTGAAGATGAACCAAAGGACAAAGACGACTTAGAGGATGAACTTGATATTGATGAATTAGATGAAGACGATCTTCTTGACGATGACGAGGAACCTCCTTTTATTTAAAGTTTAAAATTATGATTGAGAACAATAAGGCATAATTTACCAACTCTGTTTAGTATCCCAGAAATGAATTTTTAAGAAGATAATTCTTAACGTAATCAGTTACCCCATCTTCCAGCAAGGTTATCGGCTGTTTGTATCCTGCGTTTTTAATTTTTAAAAGATTTGCTTCTGTAAAGTATTGATACTTTTCCGCGAGATACGAAGGTAAATTAATATATTCTATATTAACAGGTTTGCCAACAGCATTAAATAAAGAGGTTACAAGATCATTCCATGTGCGGGCTTTGCCAGCGCCTACATTAAAGATTCCATTCTTATCTTTCTTATCCAGAAAGTACAACGTCATATCAACAGCATCTTTAATGTATACAAAGTCACGCATCTGTTCGCCATCTTTGTATTTTGGATTAAGTGATTTAAATAGTCTTACTTTTCCTGTATCACGAACCTGTTCAAATGCTTTATGCACAACAGAACGCATATCGCCTTTGTGATATTCGTTCGGCCCATAAACATTAAAATATTTTATTCCAACAATTTTATCTAGTACTTTATTACGCTTTGCCCACAAATCAAAAAGCTGCTTTGAATAACCATACATATTTAACGGTCGCAATGTCTCAATCTTTGATTCATCATCTTCGAATCCAAAAGCACCATTACCGTAGGTTGCAGCAGAAGAAGCATAAATAAATCGTATGTTCTTCTCCAGACAAAATTTTGCAAGCTCTTTTGTATAATGAAAATTATTATTCATTAAATGATCGGCATCTTTTTCAGTGGTCGATGAGTTTGCGCCCATATGAATAATTGCATCAACATTATAAGGAAGTACATCATCCAAAACCTGTTCTATAAAATCAAGTTTATTTACAAAGTCATCGTACTTAAGCCCAATAAGATTTTTCCACTTTTCATCCTTGCCAAGTTCATCAACAATTATAATGTTAGTTTTGCCAATCAGATTCAACTTCCACACAATCGCACTGCCAATAAATCCAGCTCCGCCCGTGACAACTATCATAATAAAATCCTTTGTTTTTTAGACAAAGCAATTTAGCCATATTTAATTGAGTTTTAAAGATGTGCAAGCATAAGGTTTTAAGTTGATGGACATCGCATTGACAAAGCGTATATAATTTATATATTTACAGCAGATTTTATTAGTTCTTTTTAGCCAAGCGCTCATCAGCCCTTGGCTGATATAAATATTATTCTTATCAAGAACGGCAGAGGGAACAGGCCCGCTGATGCCGTAGCAGCCGGTCCCGATTTATCGGGATGTCGGGTGCTAAATCCTGCCTTCCTAATTTTTGGGAGGGAAAGATGAGACGAAGATTAGGTTATTATACCTCTTCATATCATCGGAAGAGGTTTTTTAATTTTAAAGAAGGCAATATGAAAACAACATTTGAAAATTTTAAAAAGTTATTATCAGAAAGAATACTTGTTATTGATGGCGCAATGGGGACAATGATTCAGCGCCACAAATTAACCGAAAAAGATTTTCGTGGTGAACGATTTAAAGATTATACGCAAGATTTAAAAGGGAACAATGATCTTCTTTCAATTACACAGCCGGATGTTATAAAAGGCATCCACAGAGAATATTTTGCTGCTGGTGCCGACATTATTGAAACGAACACATTTAATGCAAATATTATTTCTCAGGCAGATTATCATCTGCAGGAACTTGCATATGAAATAAATTTTGAATCGGCCAAAATAGCCAAAGAGGTTGCAGATGAATTCAACAAAAAATTTCCTGATAAACCTAGGTTTGTCGCTGGCGCACTTGGTCCAACAAATAAAACACTATCGCTTTCTCCAAATGTAAACGATCCGGGGTACCGTGCAGTAACTTTTGATGAAGTTGCAGATGCTTATTATGATGCTGCTCGTGGATTGATAGACGGCGGTGCAGATATAATTCTTATAGAAACAATTTTTGATACCCTTAACGCAAAAGCCGCAATCTTTGGTGTTGAAAAATTACTAACAGAAAGATTACTTGATATTCCGGTTATGATTTCAGGAACCATTGTAGATCAGAGTGGAAGAACATTATCCGGACAAACAGTTGAAGCGTTCTTAACTTCAATTTCTCATGCAAAAAATCTTGTTAGCGTTGGGTTGAACTGCGCCCTTGGTGCAAAGCAAATGAGACCCTTCGTTGAAGATCTATCAAATGTATCTGATAAATTTTTATCAGTATATCCGAATGCAGGATTACCAAATGAAATGGGGGGATATGATGAAACTCCACAATCAATGGCAACGGTTCTTGAAGATTTTCTTACAAGCGGATTTGTAAATGTTGTTGGCGGCTGCTGTGGTACAACACCGGCTCATATTAAAGAAATTGCAGAGATTGTAAAAAAACACAAACCTAGAATTCCGAAAGCCCAGGAACCCTATTTACGATTAAGCGGACTTGAACCGGTTGTACTTCGCCCGGATTCTAATTTTATGAATATTGGCGAACGAACAAACGTTACAGGATCTAAGAAATTTGCCCGTCTTATAAAAGAAAACAAATATGATGAGGCACTTTCTGTTGCGCGTGATCAGGTTGATGGCGGTGCACAAGTTTTAGATGTAAATATGGATGAAGGAATGCTTGATTCTGAAGCAGCAATGACTAAATTTATTAATTTGCTTGAAGCTGAACCGGATATTGCAAAACTTCCAATTATGATAGATTCGTCAAAATGGAGTGTGATCGAA
Source organism: uncultured Ignavibacteriaceae bacterium (assembly GCA_963698205.1). Lineage (GTDB taxonomy): Bacteria > Bacteroidota > Ignavibacteria > Ignavibacteriales > Ignavibacteriaceae > IGN3. The sequence goes on from CAVOPZ010000011.1 coordinate 349,842, forward strand.
GCCGGATTAAAATGCTTACAAGGAAAGGGTATCGTCAATTCAATTTCACTTAAAGAGGGCGAAATAGCTTTCAAAGAGCACGCTAGAAAAGTTTTAAACTATGGTGCTGCGGTAATTGTAATGGCATTTGATGAACAGGGACAAGCTGACAGTTTTAAAAGAAAAATAGAAATCTGCTCCCGCGCTTATAAAATTTTGAACGAAGAAATAGGATTTCATCCTCAGGATATAATCTTTGATCCAAACATACTTGCGATTGCCACAGGTATTGAAGAGCACAACAATTACGCAGTTGATTATCTAAACGCAACAAGGTGGATAAAGCAAAACCTGTTGTTTGCAAAAATCAGCGGCGGTGTCAGCAATCTTTCTTTTTCTTTTAGGGGCAATGATACGGTTCGCGAAGCAATGCACTCGGCGTTTTTATTTCATGCCATCAAAGCTGGAATGGATATGGGCATTGTTAATGCTGGCCAGCTGGAAGTGTATGAAGAAATTCCGAAAGATCTTTTAGAAAAAGTTGAGGATGTAATTCTAAATCGAAGACAAGATGCAACAGAAAGATTAATTGAATTTGCAGAAACTATTAAGAAGAAAGATAAATCCGCCACAGGCGGAGAAGAAAAAGTAGAGGATTGGAGAAACAATCCAGTTGAAGAAAGATTAAAACATGCGCTTGTTCGGGGTATTGTTGATTTTATTGATGTAGATGTAGAAGAAGCAAGAAAAAAATATCCTCAGCCGATAGAAGTTATTGAGGGTCCCCTAATGGCAGGGATGAACGTAGTGGGAGATTTATTCGGTGCCGGTAAAATGTTTTTACCACAGGTTGTAAAAAGTGCAAGAGTTATGAAGAAAGCAGTTGCAATATTAATTCCTTATATCGAAGCAGAGAAAGAAAAAAACAAAAGCACACGCGAACAAGGAAAAGTATTGATGGCTACAGTTAAAGGCGATGTTCACGATATAGGAAAAAACATTGTGGGAGTTGTGCTCGGATGTAATAATTATAATGTAATTGATCTCGGCGTAATGGTGCACACGGAAAAAATTCTGCAAACCGCAATTGATGAAAAAGTTGATGTGATTGGATTAAGCGGACTTATAACTCCATCGCTCGACGAAATGGTACATGTTGCAAAGGAAATGGAAAGACGCGGAATGAATCTTCCACTTCTTATTGGAGGTGCAACTACTTCTCGAATTCATACTGCAGTTAAGATTGATCAGAATTATAGTGGAGCGGTCATCCACGTTCTTGATGCTTCACGAAGTGTTCCAGTTGTTTCAAATCTGCTTAATGAAAACAAAGCAGAGAGAGGCCGATATGTTCAATCATTAAAAGACGAATATGCACAGTTACGAGATGATTACTCAAAACGTAAATCTGATAAACAATATATTTCTTTAGAAATGGCCAGAGAAAACCGATTAAAGATTGACTGGAAAAAATCTATCATTAAAAAGCCAAATAAACTTGGGGTTACAGTATTAAATAATTTTCCTTTAGTGACACTTAAAAAATATATTGATTGGACCCCATTCTTTATGACTTGGGAATTGAAAGGAAAATATCCGTCAATATTTGAAGATAAAAGTGTTGGTATTGAAGCAAAAAAACTTTTTGATGATGCAAACAAACTTCTTGATAAAATAATTTTTGAAAATTTTCTCACAGCAAATGGTGTTATAGGATTATTTCCTGCAAACACGGTTGGATTTGATGACATTGAAATTTATTCAGATGAAAAAAGGCAAAGAATAAAAGGAATTTTATACACTCTACGACAGCAATCCCAAAAATCAAAAAACGAACCAAACATTGCATTAGCAGATTATATTGCCCCTAAAGAAACCGGGACTCAAGATTACGTTGGAATGTTTGCGGTAACAGCTGGAGTTGGGATTGATAAACTTGTAGAAAAATTTGAAAAAGATCATGATGATTATAATAGTATAATGGTTAAAGCCATTGCGGATAGGTTGGCGGAAGCTTTTGCAGAACATCTTCATGAACTTGTTAGAAAAGATTATTGGTGCTATTCGCCCGATGAGAGTCTTTCAAGCCAGGAATTAATAAAAGAAAACTATCTTGGGATTCGCCCTGCGCCAGGTTACCCAGCACAACCAGATCATACAGAAAAACCAATCATCTTTTCTTTACTTGATGTTGAAAAAAATACCGGAATTAAACTAACAGAAAGTATGGCAATGTATCCTGCTGCAAGCGTTAGCGGGCTTTACTTCTCTCATCCGGAATCAAAATACTTTGCTGTTGGGAAAATTGAGAAAGATCAGGTACTTGATTATCATAAACGCAAAGGTATGAGTGTTGAAGAAATTGAGAAGTGGTTAAGCCCTATTTTAAACTATTAAGACGATTATCACCTCTCCAAAATATCTGTACTTTGGTTCATAAAAAGCGCGTTCGGGATTTAAATATGTGTTATTTATAGTATTTGCCCCTAATTATTTGTTGTTTCGCTGAATTAATTAGACTATCTTATAACTGCCTGATTAAAATTTTGAAGTCATATCACAATAGTCGTTCTATTTTTAATCCACAGGAAAAGAGCCGCATAAACAATATGCTCTCTCGTTAGTAACATTTTTTATAATTATCAGGAGTTATTATGAATATCTTCGTTGGCAATTTGTCAAACGATGTTCAGGAAGAAGATTTAACTAATCTTTTTTCAGAGTTCGGACAGGTTAAAGAAGTAAAAATTATTCGCGATATGTTTTCGCAGCAAACAAAGGGATTTGGATTTGTTGAAATGCCAGGTTTAGCGGATGCACAGAAGGCGATTAACGCATTAAACACTAAAGAAGTTAAGGGAAAGAAACTCGTTGTAAATGAAGCTCGCCCTAAAACCGATAGCAGAAAACGCTTCAATGGCGGTGGCGGTGGTGGAAGATCTGGCGGCAGCGGTGGCGGTCAGAATAATAGACGCAGATACTAAAAGCATTTTAAAAAGCCGATTTGATAGATTCTTTAATTAAATCGGCTTATTCATAAAAGTAAGCGTAGTTTATTTTTCTATCTATTCGATATTACTTGAATATCTTTCTGATTCATCAATTGAAACAGATATTTCCTTTAGACCCCAGGTAAAAGGCACCAAATAATCTAGTCATACCCAATCTCGTTTGACTCGAAAAGAAAACAGACAATCAAAAAGCTCACAGCAATAAACGTTATAAATCCACACCTGAATGTGTATAATCGAATAAACGTGATTTCGTTTATCTCTATTTTGGGCTAATAAAACGTGATTATTTAGCCTAAACAGAGGATATTAATCTAAAACGAGTAATTGGTCTCAAAGCTAGATAAAAGAATTAATTAGGTTATAATGGTCAATAGCGCTAATTTTGGCTCTCCGGTAATAGGCCGGAATTTTTTTACTATTATTTTTTAGAGGTTCTAGTGAGTACTAAATTATTTGTGGGTTCTCTCCCATGGTCGGTTGACGACGAAGCATTAAGAGAAGCATTTGAAGGACACGGAAACGTGGTTTCTGCAAAAATTGTTAAAGATCGCGATACCGGAAGATCCAGAGGGTTTGGTTTCGTTGAAATGGAGAGTGCCACCGAAGCATCTAATGCTATTAAAGCGTTAAATGATTCGCAATTAAGCGGAAGAAATATCGTAGTTAATGAAGCGAAAGCACGCAGCTAAGAATATTTTCTGATTTGAATGATAAAGGCGTCTGTTGGACGCCTTTTTTGTTATCCTTAAAAAACCACATTATTTATCATTTATTTAAAAACTGTATTTTTTACCAGCTCTTTTGAATCATACGGTGCAGGAGCGCCGCCAAGATATTTATGGAACCACTCGAGATGTGCATTATAATAAAGCGGCATTGACTTAACGTTACTCGGCCAGTGTCCATCATTTTTAAAAATTATTAACCGGCAGTCTATTCCTAAAGATTGAAGCGTATTAAAATATTGAATGCTTTGTGTGTATGGAACCCTGTAATCTTTTTCACCGGTTATGATCAAGGTTGGTGTTGAAAAATTTTTAACATAGTTAGATGGAGACAAAAAATTATATAATTCGGAATCCCATGGCTGTCCAGCTAGATCCCAATTTACAAACCACAATTCTTCTGTTGCACCCCACATTGATTCGAGATCAAATATTCCCATCATTGAAGCAAAACATTTAAACTTTTTAGTCTGTCCTTGAAGAAAATTCATCATAAAACCTCCGTAGGACCAGCCCATAGCGCCCACACTGTTGCTATCTATATAAGCAAGTTTTTCTAATGCTTCTGTTACTTTCATAACATCTTCATAAACTTTACCGCCCCAATCGCGTGAGATAGCCTCGGTGTAAGCACTTCCGTATCCAGTTGATCCATGTGGATTAAAGAAAGCGACAACATATCCCGATCCAGGATAAACCTGCCAATCTCCGCGGAAAGAATCCATCCATTGCATCTGGGGTCCGCCATGAACATTAATAATCAGCGGATATTTTTTATTTTCTTCATATCCATGAGGCTTAACGATAAAAACGTGAACCGGAATTCCTTCAGCCCCATCGACCCACATTTGCTCTGCAGGACGAATATCAGTTTCTTCAATCAACTTTTTATTAAAGTAAGTTATCTGAGAATATTCACTTCCATTAACATTGTAAGAATAAATTTCCCCTGGTTTATCAACAGCACTAAACAGTGCATATACAGTTTGCTCATCTTTAGTTACCTGATAATCCAAAATTGCTTTATCATCAGTTACTTTAGTTATATTTTTAGATTGGACATCAATCCTATAAACGGGACTGTAACCACGGTTATCAGCAGTAAAATAAACGGATTTAGAATCGAAAGACCAGGAAAGATTATCGGTTGTGTAATCAAAACTTTCCGTTAACACTTCTGATTGAAGTGTTTGAGTGTTATAAATGGCAACTCTAAACCTGTCAGCTTCAAACCCAGGAATTAAATGTGTTCTGTATGCAATATATTTTCCATCGGGAGAAAACAAAACTCCGCCATCCCAAGCATTGTTTGCAACTGTTATATTTACAGCTTCTTTTCCACCTAAAGGTAAAAGGTAAACATCAGTATTTGTTGAGTTCGCAATATTTTTTTCTGACGTAGAAACATAACTTAATACCCTGCTATCTGGTGAGAATGCATACTTTGGTCCGCCGCCAAGCATATATGTACCGGATAAAACATTACTGCTGATTATGGTTTGATATTTATTTTCTTTGGTATCAAATAAAACCAAAAAAGATTCTTTTTCGCCTTTGTAGTCAGTCCAATGCCTGAAGAGAAGTTCATCCGCAATGTAAGCCTGCACGGGTCCGTTTGATGATGATTCATCTAATCTTTTATTGCAATCATTATCCGTTCCGCATTCAGGAAAAAGATCAGCAACAAACGCAATATATTTTCCATCATTTGAAAGGACCGGATCTGAAACACCAGCATAAAAATCAGTTATTTGAACAGATTCATTTGTTTCAAGCGAATATTTATAAACCTGTCCATTTAATAAAAGATAAAACTCATCATTTGAAGACCAGAATGGTGATGAAACTCCGGGAAGTTTTTCTGAAACATTAATTAATGATGATCCGTTCGTGTTCATTACATAAACGTTATTAATCGTTTTTCCTTTTGGCAGATCATATTCAGTAACTGTAAATGCAATCTTCTGCCCAGAGTTTGAAAGAACCGGTGCGCTTACGTTTTTTACTTTGTAAAGATCTTCAATTGTAAATGCACGCCTCTGAGCATTTATGTTTATTGCAAAGAACAAGACAAAAACAAATAAAAAGTATTTTTTCATATACATAATAACTCTCCTTAATTATTCTTTTATAGTTTTTCAGAATTATTGATTTCTAAAAGCATTTGTGATTTTATTTTAACACCAGCATCTTCTTTGTTTCCGAGAAATTTCCTGCGCTAAGTTTGTATAAATAAACTCCGCTTGAATTAAAGGAAGCATCGAAACTAATTTCATACTTGCCAGCAAGTTGTTCTTTATTTACAAGTGTTGCAACTTCATTACCAACAATATCATAAATTTTTAACTGTACAAATTGCCTATTGCCTAGCGCATATTGAATCTTTGTGCTTGGATTAAAAGGATTTGGATAATTCTGTAATAGTGAAAATCCTCTTACAACCTGTGGTTGTTCGTCTTTTATGCTTGTTACAAGATTAAGATCAATTTTGTACATCGATCTTCCGTAAGTTCCTGCAACAAGAAAATTTTCTGATGGATGAATTTTAATATCGCCGATTGGAAGCACAGGCAACCCTTCTCCCAGAACTTCCCATTTTTGTCCGGTATCAAAACTAACATACATTCCAACATCATTTCCAAGATAAAGTCGATTTGGATAATTATTATCAACCGCAAAAGCATTAACAGGTGCATCTGGAAGATTACTGCTGATATCGCTCCATGTATTTCCTTTGTTTGTGCTTCGGTAAACGTGCGGCTGAGAATCACGCCACTTTAAACCGCTAAACGTTACATAAATAATGTTTTCATCTTTCGGGTCAACAACAACACGGGTAACCCATCTTTGTGGTAATCCGGCAGAAACATCATTCCAGTTTGTACCATTATCTGAAGATACCCAAACATGAGCATCATCAGTTCCAACATATATAACATTTGAGTTTGTTGGTGCAACCGCAATTGTTGTAATTGTTCCTAATCTCCTCCCGATAACCCAATCGGTTAACTGCGGACTAATTTTTGACCAGTTCTCTGCACCATCAGTTGTTCTGTAAAGCGAATGTGTTCCGTAGTATAAAATATTTGAAGAGATTGGATCCATTACTACAGGAGTTGACCAATTAGTTGGTTCGCTTCCATCAATACCATTTAGCATTCCGTCGATCCAGCTTAATCCCCCATTACTAGTTTTCCCAAGCCAGCCATTTTGAGATTCAGCGTAAATGATATTTGAATTGTTGTAATCAACGATAACATAAAAACCATCGCCACCATAAATACTTTCCCAATTATTAATACTTCCGTCAGGAGTTCTGTTTGTGCCGTTATCCTGCGTTCCACCGTACAGTTTTTGTGGATAATTAAAATCCAAACCAATTTCATAAAATTGTGTTGCAGGAATATTTATTGGTTGTGAAAATGTTTGTCCGCCATTTGTAGACACATTTATTCCGCCATCGTTACCACTAATAATAAAGCTTGGATCAGCAGGATTGAAAGCCATTGCATGATGATCTACATGAAGTTCCGAAGGGCCGCCATAACCATATTTAATCGGCCATGTGTTTCCACCGTCTGTTGATCTCATAAAAGAGACATCTAAAACATAAACAATATTCGGATTTGTTGGATGAACCCGTACTTGTCCAAAATACCAGCTAAATGTGCCGTCGCCCGATCGTAATTCTCTATCCGAATCAACATCCGTCCAGCTTGTTCCAAAATCATTTGACCTGTAGAGGCTAATGATACTAAGTCCATCTGTGAATAATGCATAAACAATGTCAGGATTATTTTTATGAATCGCCAATCCAATTCTTCCGACATTTGTAACGTTAGGATTTGGTAAGGGAGCTGAGGTTAATTTATACCAATTATTTCCGCCGTTTGTTGTTTTATAAATTCCACTAGAGGGACCAAATAGGTGAGATGCATTAGGTCTTCTAACTCTCTCCCACGCAGTTGCCATTAATCTTTCGGGATTATTAGGATCAATTATTAAATCAACAAAGCCGGTCGTATCAGAAATAAATAGTGAATAATCCCACGTTAATCCTGCATCTGTTGATTTATAAATTCCTCTTTCCTTATTTGGTGCAAAGTAAGATCCAACAGAAGCAAGATAGAGTACATTTGAGTTTTGCGGATTGATCACAATCCTTCCGATTGAAGTTGTTCCCGCTAATCCTAGAAAATTCCAGGTTGATCCCGCATCAGTTGACTTGAGAACACCAGCACCGGGAAAATTATTATGTCCTCCGTTAGCTTCTCCTGTTCCAACATAAATAATATTGCTGTTGTTTGGATCAATTGCAACGTCTCCAACTGTTAACACAGCTTGTTCATCAAAAATCGGAAGCCAGGTATTTCCGCCATCGAAAGATTTAAAAATTCCTCCAGTAGAAAATCCTGCATAAATTATGCTTGGATTATTCGGATCAAATTCGAGATCAACAACTCTGCCTCCAACGTTTGTGGGGCCTGCAAACTCCCATTGAACTCCACCCATTCCTCTGCTTAATCTATTTGTAATGGTTTCTTTTTTTAGTTGGTTTGCTTGTTCAAGAGCACGAATATACACATCAGGATCGGCGTTATAGTAAGGATAGGTTTTCTTTATATAATCCCATTCATATGGTCTTTGATCAGGGCCAGACTCATTACTGGCTGATATGCTTACTTCTGTATTTAGATTGACCGGATTTTGATCTAAAAAATTAAAAATTGAAAATCCTGCAACGACACAAATTATTAAAACAAATAACACTGTTTTCATTTTCAGTCCGTATATAATTGAAAATATTGCATCATTATTTTACAAATGTTTTGGTTTACGATAAAGAGAATAATCTAAATCAACTGAGGAGTAAGGTGTTATAATTATTACAGCAAATACATATAAATTATTTCAAGAATCGAATTATTGTAATACTTGAAGTTCTAAATATTCCTTTCATAAAACGTACATTCTGTATACAAGCCCTGTTCATCATTTCATCAACTGCGGTGAACTTTGTAGGAAACTCTTATCGCATAACGCATATATTTTAATCAATCCCAAAGAACCGTAAGAATCTAATTGGCTAACTGTCACCAATTTTACAATTAAGAATAATTAAAGTGATGAATATTTCAGCATCATTGTTAATTGTTAACCGGAAATATTCATTATATATAACAGTTTTATTAAAAATGTTAAATAATAATTTGAATGGAGAATTTTATTATTTAAGTTATAACAACGATTTCGATAAGACAATAATCAATTAACAATAATTATTTACTAGGAGATAATATGAAAAAAATTACTTACTCTTCGCTTTTAGTTTTCTTTGGGTTTTTGATTACACTGCATTCCCAGGTTCCAAATGCTGGATTTGAAAATTGGACAAATGGCGAACCAGATTCTTGGGTTACTAATAATTCAACCGGATTATTTACCACAGTCACCCAATCAAATAGTTCACATACAGATTCATCAGCATTAAAAGGTGAAGTCGTTATTGTCTCGGAATTTGGTAATTTTTCACCACTAGTTGTTTCAGATGATGGATCATCACCAAGTGGCGGTTTTGCTGTTACACAAAAATATAATTCATTAAAAGGTTTTTATAAGTTAAATACAACTGCTAATGACAAAGTTTTAATAATTTTGGCTATGTATGTTGGCGATGCCGGTGTTGGAGGCGGGGCATTAGTTTTAGACGCTGCCGCATCATACACACAGTTTGCATTTCCAATTGCCTATGACCAAGGATTCTCTGGTACACCCGATCGGTGTGGAATTGCAATTCAGATTACAGACGCAAGTGGCAGCGGAACAAACGTTTCACTTGGTTCTGAAATGTATATTGATGATTTAGAACTTTCGATGGATGTTGTTTCGGATGTTGAGGACCAAACGCAACCATTAACATTTCAATTAGAACAGAATTATCCAAACCCGTTTAATCCTTCAACTAAAATTAGTTATCAAATCTCACAAAACGATTTTGTTTCATTAAAAGTTTATAACGTTTTGGGAAATGAAGTAGCAACCCTTTTGAATGAAGAAAAGCCGGCAGGAAATTACGAAGTGAATTTTGATGCTTCTTTGTTATCAAGCGGAACATACTTTTACAAATTACAAGCCGGCGGTGTTGTTAGGACTAAGAAAATGATTTTGTTGAAGTAACCCTTTCATTTGCAATAATATGGGCGATCCAGTGGATCGCCCATTCTAAAGACAAGTCCGATTACATTTTATCGTTAACTAAATTTAAGGCGTGTGCTAATCGCCTATTATCTGTTTCGGAAGATTTGTTATTCTTCAAAAGTGTTGAGAAATAAAACTTAGCTTTTTCTAAATCACCAAGCAGTTCGGCAGATTTTCCCGCTCCGTACAAAGTGTTTAACCGGTTAGGGCTATTCTTCAGTGATAACTCATATTGCACCAAAGCATCTTTAGGCTTGTTCATTTCTAATAAAAGATCACCAAGCATTTCTCTTGCTGGAAGTAAAGTTCCCGGGGTTACCGGATTCTTTTCTGTTGCATCTTCAAGCTTAGCAGCAAGAATCATCGTCTCTAAAGATTTCTCCTTTTCATTTTGTGCAAACAAAAGCCATGCTTTCACTACTGTTTTCTGTATTTCGATTTGATCGATCCAATATTTGTTTGCGTCTGTTTTTTCAAAAGTATTTTGTAACTCTTCTAATTTCTGAAACGACTGCAATAGCAACTTCCGGATTACCGCTTCTGCCGGCACCAATACCTTTTGCAAAATATATTAGTGCTTCATATTGCGGGAATTTATTCCACGGAAACTTTGAGTGAGTATTTAATGAAAGATCTGCCGCCTGCTTCCAGTTCTGAAGTTCAAGTGCCATACGTCCCGGGATAGCAGCCAAGGAATAAGCAGTAACCGGTGAAGGTTCAAATGCTCCGCTCAGAGAATCCAGTAAAACTGCAATGTCTTTTGCTTCTTTGAATTCAGACTGCTGAAGGTAAGCATACAAAGCGTAATCGAGTGCATGAAAGTATTGACCGGAGATCTGCCCGTTTACTGGAATCAACTTTGCTACCTTAGCCGATCGCAAATTCAATTCTATTGATTCCTGCCAGTAACCGAGTCGTGTAAATATATGTGTCGGCATATGTAAAGCATGCCGGTATCTCTGGTGCTATTTTATAATAATTTCTTGCTACCCTGAGTGCTTGCGGTGCGAGTGGTGGGAAATCATAAGCGTGAATAGCATAGTGAGTTGCACCCGGATTATCAGGAAATGTTTCAAGAACTTTTTCGCAAATAGCTCCCGCTTCACGCTGCACCTTATATGTTTTATCATAGGGTGAAGCAACGGCTAACATTGAGAGGACAGAAAACATTCTTGCTTCTATGTCTTCAGGCAGTTTCTGCCTTGCAAGCTGCCAGCCATCATTAAATGCAACTAATCTTTCTGGTTCGGTTTTATTAACTCCATCTTCAAAGAAAGCTGCAATAGCTGCACCATAAAGTTTTTCTTTTTCTGTTTTAGCCAGCTTCAGCGCATTTTGCGATAGAATAAAACCATCATTCAACGTATTTTTGTCCGGAATGTCGGGCCAGAGAGGATGAACATAAGTCATCGCCTTTCCCCAGTATCCCCAGAAGCAGTCTTTATCCATTTCAATTACTTTGCTGAAGGTATATTCTGCATCTTCATAAGTCATATGATGTATAAGTGCGATTCCGAACCCTATCAGTGTATCCAGCTTCGGACTGCAACCGTCCGAGAACTGAACCGTCCCGCACAATATATCCGGAGTTAAGTAATCTCTTTGTACAGAAGAAACTTTTTTCTCTGCACAAGAGACTGAGAACAAAGATAAAATGAATATCAATACCGGTAATTCTATTCTGAGGTATTCCCTCGCCAATCGATTAATTATTGCTGTTTTCATACTATTGAGCCTCCTAATAAATTTGAATCAACAAGTTTTATATTAAATAATAACTATCCCATTCGAATGAATTTTTAATCGGTTTCAATTAGTTGTAAATACTGCTTATGCAGAAGAGGAATTTTTGTACGAGAGCGGTATGCAGTAATCATAACTTAATAATAAAACAGATGAAAGCAAACAGAAATATTAGGAGTAAAATTTTTTTGTTTTTATTTATTGGATAGTTAAAAATATAAGAAGTGAAAATTTTCAGCCGGACTTTGATTAAAAACAATAATAGCCAGGCAGTTTATTTTTTTAATTATTAACCATTCATTTCTTATTTTCGCAGCACGTTTTTAAATCAATTAATCCGAAAATAACAACCTAATACTCTTTTGGTTCAAGTCGACAAAAACAATGAATTTTATTCTTAAAAAAATATCGGCAGTAATAAATATATTCCGTCTTGCACTTGCCGGTAACGAAAGCAACATTCTTGAAGGAAATATTAACCGCGCAATAATCCTGCTTGCAATACCAATGACACTCGAGATGATAATGGAATCTTTGTTTGCAATTGTGGATATATTTTTTGTTAGCAAAGTTGGTGTTAATGCAATTGCCGTTGTTGGTCTAACAGAATCAATGTTAACAATAACATACTCGCTTGGCTGGGGATTAGCAATGGGCACAACCGCAATGATTGCACGCAGAGTTGGCGAAGGAGATAAAGAAGGAGCATCCATTGCCGGGGTACAATCAATATATCTTGCATTAATTGTTTCCATCCCGATTATGTTAACTGGAATTTTCTACTCGGAAGATTTGCTAAGATTTAATGGGCGCATCTGAAGATATAATTAATGAAGGATCGGGTTACACCAAAATTGCTTTGGGTTCAAATATAATTGTAATACTGCTTTTTCTTATCAACGGAATTTTTCGTGGTGCGGGCGATGCAGCACTTGCAATGAGATCGTTATGGCTTGCAAACATTTTAAATATGGTTCTCGATCCGCTTTTTATTTTTGGTATCGCATTTTTTCCTCATCTAGGTATCCAGGGGGCGGCAGTAGCAACAGCGTTAGGAAGAACTGCAGGAATTGTGTACCAGCTTTATCATCTTAAAAAAGGCAAGGGATTAATCAAGATCCACAAAAACAACTGGCACTTTAAACTGGATATACTTTTAAAACTTGTTAAACTTTCTTCCGGAGTTACTGCACAGTTTATTATCGGCTCAGCAAGCTGGATATTTTTAATGCGCATTATTTCAACTTTTGGAAGCACCGCACTTGCCGGGTATACAATTGCAATCCGTATTGTGATCTTTACATTACTTCCGGCGTGGGGATTTTCAAACGCCGCCGCAACTATGGTAGGACAAAATCTTGGAGCAAATCAACCAGACCGAGCAGAAAAAGCAGTATGGCGCACCGGATTTTTTAATATGTCTTTTATGGGTACGGTTATGATCGTGTTCTTTCTGTTCGGAGGAAATCTTGCATCATTCTTTACAAATGAAAAAGAAGTTGTTGAAAATGCCGCAAAGTGTTTAAACATTTTTGCAATGGGATATTTGTTCTATGCATTCGGAATGGTGCTTGTGCAAGCATTTAATGGTGCAGGAGATACAAGAACCCCAACTATAATGAACCTTTTTATTTTCTGGATGCTTCAGATTCCGCTTGCATACACACTTGCAATACATTTAGGTATAGGTGCAGAAGGCGCTTACTACTCAATCGTATGCATCAGAATCTGCTTTTTCTGTTGTTGGATATTTTCTTTTCAAAAAAGGAAGATGGAAAACAATTAAAGTTTGAAAGAGATTGTCATTCCCGCGAATGCGGGAATCTATTTTTTAGTCGTTTGATTCCAGTTTGCACGGGAATGACTTGAGAGTTTGTGTAAAAGTTTTTGATTGTTTAAGATCAACCGCTTAAAACATTTTTTATCCAATTAGCCTAATAAAATAATCTTAACTTCTTATTTGTGTATTTTTTATTAGCAAATAAAAAAACTATTTCACAAATCGGAGAAAATATGATGAGTAGAAAAGTTGAAGTTGCCGGAATAATGGGACCAATCTGGTTTATCGGTTGGTTATTTACAATTGGATTTTTAAAACTTACATTCTTTAAAGGATTGCTGGCGTTGATTCTGTGGCCATATTATATCGGAGATTTTCTTTCGGGCATAGTTCTTTAATTAATCTCTTCTGATATACAAAGACAGTATATAAGTTTACTTGAAAATGCAATGTATATAATTGAAGACTGATTATTGAAGACTTGCATTTTTATTACGTGTTCTTAATTGAACTTAACCTTTTAATAATTTAGTTTTGAACAGCAATTTTTTTGCTGCACTCCATTTTATCTTTATACCGGAGTGGGGAGCTTGTTGGCGGTGTTATAATTGGCAAGTATGATTTCTGGTAAGGCAACGATGATTCAATCACCCATATTAAATAGAGGTTTTGGAGTAAGAATCCAATAAACTGAAACATGTTGAACATATTTATGCAACTGCATGCATAACTACGTTCCTTAATAATAATTGTCTTGCAGCAATAGTGATAGTTATGTTTATTGAGGTACATATATGAAAATAACATTTAGTTTTATTTTTGCATTCTGTTTTGTTTCCTGCTCTAATTTGATTATTAGTCCAAACTCCGGAAAATCAACTAACATAAAATTAGATGGGACTAATAAGATAATTTTTAGAGATGGGGATGTGATATATTTCACTAATATTGATTCATCAGCTGTGTCTTTTCATTTTACAGAGAATGAATCTGTCAAAAAAACGAAACCAAAAGATAAAAAATTTGAAGAATTTGAAATCGGATATGATCATAACTACGCAAATGAAATTTTCCAGCCATTTGACAAACAAAAAAAGGACCCAACAAAATCACCTAAAAGTTATATAGCTGATGAGTTCAATAAATTTTCAGAAATTCTTAAAGGCGAAAACAAGGGTGCTTTAGAAAAATATAAACACAAAAGTCTAGAAGTAAAAAAAATAGACTGGGATGAAATAAATGATTTGGTTGGAAATGAAATATATTATCGAAACGAGGATTCTTTACGGATTATAATCCCAATTCCCAAAGATATAATAAGCTTTTGTGAAAGTATCAGGTATAAACATTCAGATGCAAAATATTTAATCTTATGTAAGAATGTTTATTTAACATATAATCTTTTTGGCGGAGGGGAGGGGAAATGGATAGTAGAGAAACCTGGTATTCGTTATGTCGAACCGAAAAAGGATGTTTCACTATTGTTTGCCCCCAAAATTGTTATTGATGTTGAACTAGCTAAAATATTATCTATAGATACAAACGATCATTTTATTTCTGACTGGAAATATATTACGTCAGATATAAAAAGAATTATTGAAGAAGAAGCTGAATACTATAATTTAAGGTTTTAAAAATAAACATAACTCACATCCCAGCCCGACTCCCAATAGATCGTGGCAAGCTGGGTTAGGTGAAATTTCATTAGGCATAATTCATAATGAAAGAAAAAATTAAAATATTCTTTCTAAAATATATCCGGTATATCCTCGGGATATTACTTATCTCTTCGTATTTTTTCCTAAATGCAATTATTTATTACCTCCCAAATTATTTCGCGGAAAATTCATCTTTTTATTTTTATAGTTCTATCCTACAAGCAAATGCAGCAATATTTTCAATCGTTGGCGTATTTTACATTTTTAGAATACAGTCTTTACAAGCATCGATTGACATTATCAAAAGTGGATTGATGAATGATCAAGGAAGAAGTTCTTGGCCTCAAGAAATTATTGATTGGGATAATTTATCATTGAAAGAAAAAGAAGAAAAAATAAATAATGGAACTGCTAACAAATATATTCTGAAATCTCTCGTCACCTGGACAAAGAAAGAACGTGATGTCGATTCATTTAAGAAGGTGATTAGTTTTCCATCAATATTATTGGCGATAGGGATTTTACTTGAATCGTTGAGTTTGTTCTAAGCCAGTTATATTCACAATCAATTTCAAGTATTAGAATATTACGTTGCTTACACAAATCTAATGTTCGAATTCCTAATCGTTATTTATGTTGTTAAAACTATATTATCTTTCCTAAAATAATAGGCATAACCTCTTTAATAAGTACAAAGTCAAGAGGATATAGAAATAATATTCAATTCGTTACTACGGATTGCTAAAAAAGTTCTTAAAAATCATTAATTAACAAAAAAATAAAAAAAATAGCTGCTTTACTCGATTTCCTTGTTGTGGGAGGCGGGTTAGGCGCAAAGTCGTTATTAGAACACACGAATAAATTATGTTATAGTCATAAAAACATTTGAGGCAAGGAATGAAATACATAATCCTTTCTTTAGTTTGGGCAGGTTACTGCGCCGTACATAGTTTTTTAATTAGCATTAGGTTTACAAATATTTTGGCTCGCTTATTAAAGAATTATTATGCCTTTTATAGACTTTTCTATGTGTTATTTTCTTTTGTGACACTTGTTTTAGTAATCAATTATACATCTACGGTAGATAATGAAATTATTATAACATACGCCCCGCCCTGGTCAATAATCCGTTATGCTTTGATGTGGGGCGCGCTGCTAATGTTTTTCTGGGCTTTCTTCTTCAACTATGATTCTCTTTCTTTTTTCGGGATACGCCAAATACTACATTTTGGGAAAGAAAAAAATATCAATCCATCTGAGGGATTAAAAAAGAATGGATTGTTAGGAATAACAAGACATCCGATGTATTTAGCTCTAATAATATATTTATTGAGTCAGAATTTTAAAATGGCTGATATAGTTGTTAACATAGTTTTAATAATTTATGTAATCATTGGGACAAAGCTTGAAGAAAAGAAACTTGTTTTAGAATTCGGTGATACTTATATAAAATATCAGCAAGAAGTTCCAATGCTAATTCCATTTACAAAAAGAAAAGTGCAAAAATATAATCGTGTGCTTTGACCAATTTAATCCGCTAGATTTATCAGCCTCCGCCAAAGGCGGATAAATCTGGATGAGGCGGCAGCAAGCGGATATAGGAAAATTATTAATCTGCATTAACTTTATAACAAAGCAAATTTATTCCACAATCAAAAGATTTAGATTCTATTAGATCTAACCTTTTCATATCCTGTATCTTATCAAAAATTGTTAGACCTTCTTTTATTGCAACAGGGTTTACAAAAAGATAGTAATCGTCAATCAAATCTTCCTTTATCAACGAAGAAACAAACTCTGCTCCGCCGTAAGCAATAATTCCCTTACCGGACTTATCTTTTAGTTTTTTTATTTCAGCAACTAAATCTCCATTTACAACTGTTGTGTTATCCCACAAAGATTTATTTAACGTTTTACTAAAAACAATTTTTGGAGTATCGGTAAATATTTTTCCAGCTTCATACTCGGGATGATCTGAGTTGGCCTTTACATCTGCCCAGTAAGGAATAAATCCCTCAGCTAATTTTCTACCAAGAATAATTGTATCCATAGAATTAGTAAGTTCAGTTACATAAGCTTTAATATCATCACTCCAATTCCAGGTCATCCAATTTAATTCCCCGCCGGGCTTTGCAACAAAGCCATTTACAGTTATTTGTACTTGCAGTTTTAATTTTCTCAATTTGCCTCCTTTTTATTTGTTTTTATCCTTTGAGATCTTCGTATTGTTCTAACTTTGTGTTCTTCGTGGTTAAGGCATTTTAACCACAGAGGACTCAAAGTTTTACACAAAGCACACAGAGAAATTTTTTACAAGCAAAACTTATTTTACTTCTTTTCAGCCAAATCTTCCTTAACTCTAAACCTTGTGATTTTAGAGATCAGGGCTAAAGGAATTTTTTTATCCAGTGGAAATTGAATTGCCCCTTTTGATGTTTTGTATGCTTCAAGCTCCTTACTAAATACATTAATTGGATTTGGTGTTGGATAGAATCCGATATGATTTTTACCAACAGCAAAGTATACAAGCACTTTGTTTTGTTTAAACGCTGGCATTCCATAACTAATAACTTCTGTTGATTTTGGTGCGGCTTTTTTAATTGCTGCGCGAATTTTTTCCAGTTTTGATTTTATTTCATCTGGAAATTGATTTATATAATCATCAATTGAATTAATTTCTTTTGAATTTGTTTTCATATCAGCAATAACTTTTATTCTTCACAGAGCGATTTAAGTTTTTGCAATGCTTTGGGCCATATACCCTCAAACATTTCTACAAACTCTTCGTTGATATCCAAATCAACAACAAGTTCGGTTTTACCATCTTTATTATTAAAAGTGTAGTTCTCTAAAGCTCCTGCCCAAACTTTAACACGATCGCTTGTTGTGTCCTCAACTCCATCATATACTTCACCTAGATGTTCTATAGAAATATATTTGTGAAATTTGTTTTCTTTTATTCTGCTTACCATTCCAGCAAGTTTTCCATCATTAGATGGTCCAAGAAAAAGTATTTTGCTGCCTTGATTCCAGTTGCCAATATAATGCGAGCCGGGAGAAAATTCTTCAGTCCAGATTCTGTATGTTTTATCCTCAAGCATAGTATCCCAAACTTTTGATATTGGTGCATCAATTACGATTGAAAAATTAAGTTTACTCATATACAAATCCTTTCTTTAAATATTTATAATTCAATTTGATTCCACATAACACGTTGAAACGCTTATTAAGTGTTAATTAGATTTTTTTATAACCAGATGAATTGCCTTATCGCTTGAAATATGTTTAACACACTTATATCCTAATGATGTGAGATCTAAATTCATAAAAAGATTTTCACCGCTTCCTAAAATTACCGGGGAGACAACTAAATTTAATTCATCAATTAATTGAGCCTTAAGATATTGCCGAATTGTATTAACACCTCCGCCAAGTCTTACATCTTTGCCATTTGCAGAATCAAAAGCTTTTTCAAGAGCGGCATTAATTCCATCGTTTACAAAATGAAAAGTGGTACCGCCTTCCATCTCAATTGATTCACGTTTATGATTAGTTAAGATAAAGACAGGAACATGATATGGCGGGTTTTCTCCCCACCATCCTTTCCAATTAATATCATGTGAGCCGCGATATGGACTAAACATATTACGCCCTAAAATCCAGGCGCCAATATTTTTAAAACCATTTTCGGCAATTTCATTATCAATGCCAGTTGTTCCGTCACTCTTTCCTAATACGTTTTGTTGAAAAGTTTTTGTGGGGAAAAACCATTGATGAAGATTTCCACCTCCAACTCCCAAAGGATTTTCCAGGCTTTGATTTGGTCCAGCGCCAAATCCATCCACTGATATAGTAAAACTTTCAACGCGTAATTTTTGCATTTATATGCCTCTTTCAAAAAATTGAATTAAAACCTAACTTTTAAAATATTTAGAATTGTCTGCACTCTATTCTTTGCATCTAAATAAATGTTTAAATCAATTGGGAATATCCGGGTTAACAAGATTAGCTAATTGCTCGAGCGAATCCTGCCATCCAAGATAACACATCTCAGGAGGAATAACATCAGGAACGTTTTCCTGAACAAAGGTTACATCCGATCCACAGGAGACTTGCTTGATTGTTACAGTTGTAATCATTTCACCTGGTAAATTCGGATCATCAAATTCATCTGAATACCGAATAAATTCGTTTGGAATTATTTCAAGATATTTGCCTCCGAAAGAATGGCTTTTTCCGGTTGTAAAATTTGTGAAAGACATTTTGTATGTTCCTCCGACCTTAGAATCCATATGGTGCACTTTGCAGGTAAATCCATTAGGCGGCAGCCATTTTGTCTGTGCGTCTGCATCCATAAAAGCTCTGTAGATTTTTTCCGGTGCTGCTCTAAAAACCCGATGAAGTTTTATAGTTGACATAATTTTTCTCCTTTTTAATTTTAATATGCATTTTCTAAATCAGAGATGATAATTTTTTTCATCTTCAGCATTGCCATCATAACTTTTTGAGCTTTTACAGGATCAGCATCACCAAGTAGCTCAATCAATATTGTTGGAACAATTTGCCAGCTTATTCCGAATTTGTCTTTAAGCCATCCACACTGGCTTTCCATTCCGCCATCGGAAGTAAGTTTGTTCCAGTAAAAATCAACTTCATTTTGATCATCACAATTAACAACGAAAGAAAATGCTTCATTAAAATCAAATTTATGTTCACCCGTTCCGCTCATTGCATTAAAAAGATGATCCGCTAATTTGAATTGAGCAAAGAGTAACGTTTCATCAGGTAAACCTGCCGATTTATCATAAGGCCATTCCATTATAATCTTTGAATCGGGGAAAACAGCTGAGTAATAATTAACTACTTCTTTTACTTTTAGTACTTTATCATTTACAAACAAAAATGCAGGAAGAATTTTCTGCTGATTATTTATTTTATCAACATCAAGCTGCCAGGATAAACCAAACTTATCGATTACCCATGCATACTTTGCACTCCAATCATACTTATCCAAGAGGAAACAGAATATTTCCGCCATCACAAAGTTTGTTATAGATTTTTTCAATCTTTGAATCAGATTCACAATAAACAAAAAAAGATGTTGATTGATTTAATTTAAAGTGAGGACCGCCGTTGAGCGCAGTAAAATTTTGTCCTTCAAGCTTAAATGCAATAGTCATTGCGGTTCCAGGTTTTTGTCTGGAAGCTGCAGCACTTTGTTCGTTATATCGAGTAACATTTAAGGTGCTTGAGTTATCAAACAATGAAGTGTAAAAATTTACTGCTTCTTCAGCATTGTTATTGAACCACAAAAATGGTGTTATCTTTTGCATAGTTACCTATGAATGTTTTTAAATTTAAATAAAATAGATTCCCGCCTTTGCGGAAATGACACACAATTATTATTGTTTCGGTGCAGAATAACAGACCATCCACCGAACACCAAACTTATCTACAAGAGATCCAAAATAATCTCCCCAAAACTGATCAGCCATTGGCATTTCTACATTTCCACCTTGAGAAAGCGCGGCAAAAAATTTATCAGCCTCAGCTTTGCTTTCAGCATCAATATAGATGTACATATTATTACCAAAATTAACTTTAAATCCCATTGAAGGAAGAGCGTCAGTTGCCATTATCATATTGTTGGGACCCATTGGTAAGGCCATATGCATAACTTTTAGTTTATCTTCAGCGCTTAAATTTTCTGAACCGGGAGTACCATCAAATCGAAAAATACCGCCGGGAAAATCGCCGCTAAAAACTTTTTTGTAAAAATTAAATGCTTCTTCTGTGTTACCGGGAAAATTGAGATATGGGTGAATAGCTTTCATTTGCTGCTCCTTGTTATTGATATGATTTTTTAATTATGCTCGGAATCGAAAAATTTCAATTTTAAGATAACATTGTTATTCAAAAATCAAAGTGATTAAAAGCAGAAATTTGGGGGAAATGTCTATCACCTAATTTTTAAAGAAATATTCTACCGTTGACCGACAAATTTCTTCCACTCACCGATTTGAACTTTATTCGGTTAATATTTCAGAGTAAGTTTGGTCACAAATAATTAAAACTTAAATCATGCTTATGAAACTGTTATCTACTTTGTCTATTGCTTTTCTAATATCTACAGGTGTTATTAGCCAAACAAAAATATCTGGTAAAATAACAGATGAAGCCAACCTACCATTACCCGGTGCTAATATTTATTTAAAAGATACTTATGATGGCATCTCAGCTGAAGCTGATGGAACTTTTTCATTTACGACAGATGAAGAGGGTGAGTTTGTATTAGTGGTTAGCTTTGTTGGATATCAATCCCATTCCGAAAATCTAACATTGGATAAAAAAGAAAAATATTTTGAAATAAAATTAAAGGAAGAATCAACCGAACTTGGCGCTGTTGTAATTTCTGCCGGCTCATTTGAAGCAAGTGATGAAAACAAAGCTGTTATTCTTCGCCCGCTTGATATTGTAACAACAGGGTCCGATGCAGATATAT
Source organism: uncultured Ignavibacteriaceae bacterium (assembly GCA_963698205.1). Lineage (GTDB taxonomy): Bacteria > Bacteroidota > Ignavibacteria > Ignavibacteriales > Ignavibacteriaceae > IGN3. Next base: position 371,441 of record CAVOPZ010000011.1, read on the forward strand.
ATTCCGCTTTAGAAACTTTACCCGGCACACAGCAAATTGGTGAAACAGAAGGGTTGTTTGTACGCGGCGGCTCAGCATCAGAAACAAAGACCATCGTTGATGATATGACCGTTCAAAATCCTTTTTACAGCAGCGTACCGGATATTCCATCCCGCGGAAGGTTCTCAGCATTTCTTTTTAAAGGAACTATTTTTAGTACTGGTGGTTATTCTGCTCAATATGGTCAAGCGCTTTCATCAGTGCTGGTTTTAAAGACACAGGATCTAGCACCAAAAACACAGACTGCAATTAACTTGATGGCACTTGGCTTTGGCGGAATGCATACTCAAAGATGGGAAAATTCCTCACTCTCTGTAGAAGGTGGATATTATAATCTTGGACCATACTTTAAAATTCAGAAACAAAGAACCGAATGGGATGAAGCCCCCGAAAGTTTTGAAGCATCGGCAAATTATCGATATAAAACTTCGGAAACAGGATTATTAAAGGCATTTACTTCATTCAGTTATGGAGATCTCTCACTTCGCTTTTCAAATCTTGATAGTCTGTCACAGAAAGATTTCTTCTATCAAAAAAGCAGTAATTTTTTTGTAAACACAAATTACCGCGATATTCTGTGGGATGATTGGACTTTGTTTGCAGGATATTCTGTGGGCATAGATAATGAGGATGATGAAATAAATACTAACATTGCAAATAAGGATGATGTTTTTCATACGGGGAAAGTTACCGTCACTAAAAATTTATTTTCAAATTCATTTTTAACTTTTGGCGGCGAGATTCAAAATCTCGATCATACAAGCTCGTTCAATGAATTAAAAGGTAACTTTAAAGAAACTTATCTTGCCGGATATGCAGAAGCAGATATCTTTTTTACAAATGATTTTGCAGGAAGAATTGGAGTAAGAGCAGAGAATTCTAAATTGATTAATAAAACAAATATCGCTCCAAGATTATCTTTTGCTTACAGGCTTGGCACATATGATCAATTTAATTTTGCTTATGGAAAATTCTATCAAACACCAGATCCTGATTTTCTTTTATATTCAAAAAATTTCGATTTTGAAAATGCAGATCATTACATATTTAATTATCAGTACATTGGAACAGACAGAACTTTTAGAATAGAAGTCTACTATAAAAATTATAACAGCCTTACAAAAGGAACAATTCAATCGTATCCGTTTTACAATGTTCCAATTGTGCCATTTAGTAATAATGGCAAAGGGTATGCAAAAGGTATAGATGTTTTCTGGCGCGATAAAGAAACGTTTGATTACACGGATTACTGGATTTCATATTCATATCTTGATACAAAACGCGAATACAGAAGCTATCCTTCGCTGGCATCACCAACATTTTCTGCACCGCATACTTTCTCGATAGTTGCAAAACGCTGGATTCCTGAAATCGCATCAATGGTTGGATTAACTTATACATTTGCAACAGGTCGGCCATATTTCAATCCAAACAACCCAGAGTTTTTAGGTGACCGCGCTAAGAATTATCAAAACCTCAGTTTGAATGCAAGCATACTTACAAGTGTTTTTAATAATTTTACAGTTGTATTTTTCTCTGTGGATAATCTTCTTGGGTATGAAAATATATACGGTTATAATTTTTCAATTGATGGAACACGAAGCGCACCAATACTGCCGCCGGTGCTTCGTTCTGTGTTCATCGGGATGTTTATCTCACTTGGCGAAACAAATCCATATTAATAATTAAGGAGTAAAAAATGAGACGATCATTATCAGTAATACTTTCATTATTGTTTTTAACAGTAGCAATAGCTGATGACAAGTATGAGAAAGAAATAAAAAAGAATCTTGAAAAAATTAGATGAGTGTAAAACACCAAATGATTTTATAAAACTTGCAAACAATTTTGAACGAATTGCTGTGGCCGAAAAGGATAAATGGCTTCCATACTATTACAGCGCCTTTGTATATGTTCTTGCAAGTTATGCCGATTCATTAAACAGCAGAAAAGATATTTATTTAGATAAGTCTGATAAGTTTAATAACATTGCGGACTCTCTTCAGCCAAATAACTCAGAGATTTATACTTTAAAGGGAATGATCTCCCAAGCACGAATGCAGGTCGATCCAATGAATCGGTGGCAAAAGTATGGTGCAGACGCAACTAAAAATTTTACTAAAGCTATGGAGATTGATACTTTAAATCCTCGTCCGGAATATTTAATCGGGGTTGGAATTTTCTTCACACCAAAACAATTTGGCGGCGGATCAACAGCTGCTAAACCAATTTTAGAAAAATCATTAGCTAAATTTGAAAAGTTCGTTCCCGAAAACGAAATAATGCCGAAATGGGGAAAGGAACAGGTTATGGATTATCTAAAACAAATTAATGAAGGCAAATAATTTTTTATTCAAAAGACGGGGAACCGTTAACTAACGAACCCGTCTTTAATTGTTAATTTATCTCAACTCACAGCTCAACGCTGCAAAAGAATTTACAATAAATTTTTTCTTTTATATCTTTCCCGCGTAAAATCTTGTATAAACACTATTATTGAAATTATCATGAAAACAATCGGACTTATTGGTGGAACCGGGTGGGTTTCTACTCTCGAATACTACAGATTAATCAACGAAGAAACAAACAAGCGTCTTGGTGGACATAATGCGGCACGTTGCATCATCTATTCGTTTAATTATGCGGATATAAATGAATGTAATCTTCGTGAAGATCATGAAGGTGTTTATAAACTTGTTTTAGATGCCGCATTAAAACTTAAAAATGCTTCTGCTGATTGTATTGTTCTTTGTGCAAATACTCTTCATCAATATGTTGATAGACTTATTGAAGAAGTAAATCTTCCTATTGTTCATATTGCTGATGCGACTGCTGTCGAAATTAAAAAACTCGGTTTATCTACAATAGGATTGCTTGGTACTAAGTTTACAATGGAACTGGATTTCTACACAAGTCGGTTAAGTGATGCCAGCATAAAATCATTGGTGCCAGAAAGACCTGAAAGACTTTTTATCCACAATACAATTATGGATGAACTGCTTAAAGAAATATATAAACCGGAATCAAAGAAAAGATTTTTAGAAATTATAAATGATTTGGAACAAAAAGGAGCACAGGGAATAGTCCTTGGCTGCACAGAAATTCCATTATTAATAAATCAAGCAGACACACATTTACCAGTTTTTAATACTCTAAAAATTCATGCTAAAGCAGCAGTTGATTTTGCAATTAAAGATTAGTTTTATGGTTGTTAAGATCCAAAACAAAAATACTTTTTATATAAAAACTATTGACAACACTCATCCATTGACTTAATTTCTCCCTTAAAACTCAATTATTGTTCAGTTTCTATCCGGTATTGAATAATAAACCCCTGGCAAATTATTATAGGAGGCAACTATGAAACCCAGATTTGTTTTACTTCCGACACTCATTCTTATTTTCACTTTTGTCAAATGTTCGCCCGAACCTGAAAAACAGGCACCATTATTTACTAATCTGGGTCTGCATCAGTTCCCTGTTACAACAAATTCAGAGATTGCACAAAAATACTTTAACCAAGGAATTATACTTGCATATGGCTTTAATCATGAAGAAGCGTTTCGTTCCTTTAAGGAAGTCGCAAGAATAGATTCAAACTGTTCTATGGCTTATTGGGGAATGGCTTATGTATTAGGTCCTAATATTAATTTACCTATGGATGCAGGAGTTATTCATACAGCTTATGAAGCAATACAGAAAGCAATTTTACTGCTTGATAATGAAACCCAGCGCGAAAAAGATTATGTGATGGCACTAGCAAAAAGATATACAAATGAAGAACTTGAAGACAGAACACAACTTGATCAAGAATACTCTGATGAGATGAGAGAACTCGCAAAAAAATATCCTGAGGATAGCGATGCGGCAGCAATGTTTGCAGAATCTATTATGGATTTACATCCATGGGATTACTGGTTAAAAGATGGAACCTCGCAGCCATGGACAGAAGAACTGCTGACAACACTTGAAAAAGTTATACAAAAAAATCCGGACCATCACGGAGCAAATCATTTATACATCCATGTTATTGAAGCATCAAAAAATCCTGAGCGTGGGCTTCCAAGTGCAGATAAGCTTAGATTTTTAGCACCAGGTGCTGGACATCTGGTTCATATGCCTGCACACATTTATATAAGGGTTGGGAAATATCACGAAGGATCTCTCGCAAATATGAGGGCAGTAAAATCCGACGAAGATTACATCAATCAATGCAATCAACAGGGATTTTATCCCCTTTCGTATTATCCTCATAATTATCATTTTCTTTTTGCAACAGCAACGTTAGAAGGAGATAGTAAAACCGCAATTGATGCAGCGTTAAAAGCATCACAAAAACCGCCGGATTCTTTGCTTGAAGTATGCGGATATAAAACACTTCAGCACTTTGTTGTTACGCCGCTTTACGCTTATGTAACTTTTGGTAAGTGGGATGAGATTCTAAATTATTCTCAGCCCGCAGATTCACGCCCATATTCAAAAGCAGTATGGCATTACGCTAGAGGAATGGCTTTAGTTGCAAAGAGTGATTTACAAGCTGCTGAAAAGGAACTTAGTGAAATAAATAAACTTCGGAATGATAAAGAGATTGAAGAACTTATTATCTGGGAGATTAACTCTGCAGGAATATTAATAAAAATTGCCTATGAGGTCTTGAGTGGTGAAATAGCTGCAAAGAACAAAAATTATAATGCTTCAATTGCTCATTTAAAAAAGGCAGTTGAACTTGAATACTCCTTAAGATATGATGAACCACCAACTTGGTTTTATCCATGCTCACAAAATTTAGGTGCTGTTTTAATTGATGCCGGAAAATATCCCGAAGCAGAAAAAGTATATTTAAAAAATTTAGAAGATGTGCCTGAAAACGGGTGGGCTCTGTTCGGTTTACATCAAGCTATGCTTAAGCAAAACAGAATTGATGAAGCTGCCGAAATACTTAAACGATTTAACGAGGCTTGGAAATATGCTGATGTTACGCTTACATCTTCCAGGATTATGTAAATATTTTAATTCTATTTCTTTAAATAAGTAAAGCGTTGTAGATACTTCTTTAGTCAATTAACATTGTAAATTTAATCTATGAATTTCATTCCATCATATATTGAACTTTTATACAGCGGCGAACTTTACAGACGTGCAGAGAATGCTTACAACAATCTGCTTTCCTGCGCAAGTTGTCCACGCAACTGTAATGTTAATCGCATTAATGGTGAGTATGGCATTTGCACAAGCGGTCATTTGCCAATTGTATCATCTTATACTCCGCACTTTGGAGAAGAACCAGTTTTATCCGGAACAAAAGGTGCTGGAAATATATTTTTTGGCAACTGTAATTTAAAATGTATCTATTGTCAGAATTTTGAGATAAGCCAAAACCAAAAATCTGAAAAACATAGGGAAGTAACACACAATCGTTTGGCTGAAATAATGATTGAACTTCAAAATAAAGATTGCCATAATATCGGACTTGTTTCACCAACGCACTTTTCTGCTACGATTCTAAAATCAATTTACATTGCTGCTCAAAACGGGCTTACCATTCCAATCATTTATAACACAAATGGATATGATTCAGTTGAAATGTTAAAACTTTATGACGGCGTTGTTGATATTTATCTTCCTGATTTTAAATACGGTAACAGTGAATACGCAAAAAAATATTCTTTGGTTGACAATTACTTTGAAAAAACTAAAGAAGCAATCAAAGAGATGTTTCGACAAGTGGGTGATGAACTTGTTTATGATGGTGATGTTGTTGTGAGAGGATTAATTATAAGACATCTTATATTACCAAACGATTTATCTGAAACAGAAAAAGTATTTAAATTTATTGCAGAAGAGCTAAACCAAAAAGTACACATCTCTTTGATGTCACAATATTATCCCGCAAATAAAGCCTACAAAAATATTTTGATTGATCGCGCTTTACGGAATTCTGAATATGACAAAGCACTGCGATTATTAGATAAATACGGCTTACAAAACGGCTGGATTCAGGAAATGGAAAGCGCGGAAAGTTACAGACCAAATTTTAATGAAGACAGATTAAATCCATTTAAGTATTAAAACAGTTTGGTTTTTCTCGAAGCAGGATTATGAATTTATTAGGATGATGGTAAATGACTTCAGATTTAGATTTAGTTTTAGTTCTTATTTGACTGTCTCATTCCAAATTAATTACCAATCAGGTCAATGCGATTACTTTTTTGATTTTAATCACGTAGTATAATTCTTCCATTCATTTTGGGTAATTTATATTGTATGTTATAACATATATTAACAATTCAATGTTTTAATTCCTTATTAAATAATTCTTAAAGGAGGTTCTTTATGTCAGATAAAAAAATTATTGCCGTACTTGGTGCAACAGGTGCACAGGGCGGAGGGTTAGTTCGTGCCATTCTATCCGATAAATCAAGTGATTTTGCAGTGCGTGCAATAACAAGAAATATAAACTCGGATAAAGCAATTGCACTTGCTAAATTAGGCGCCGAAGTTGTAGCTGCTGATTTAGATAATGAAGAAAGCTTAAAAAAAGCTTTCATAGGTGCTTACGGTGTTTTTGCCGTAACTAATTTCTGGGAACACTTTTCAGCGGAAAAAGAAATTACTCAGGCTGCATCAATTGCTAAAGCAGCAAAAGAAGTAAAAGTAAAACATGTAATCTGGTCTTCGCTTGATGATACAAGAAAATGGATACCGTTGAGTGATAACCGCATGCCCACTCTGCAGAATAAATACAAAGTCCCGCATTTTGATGCCAAAGGTGAGTCGAATAAGTTTTTTACTGATTCCGGTGTCCCCACTACTATTTTAAATACAGTATTCTACTGGGAAAATTTTATTTACTTTGGACAGGGACCAAAAAAAGGTGCTGATGGTAAGTATGCACTGATAATACCTATGGCAGATAAAAAACTTCCATCTATTGCAGCAGAAGATATTGGAAAATGTGCGTATGGTATATTCAAAAATGGAGACAAATATATCGGTAAAACTATTGGTATTGCTGGCGGACATTTAACGGGTAAACAATTTTCTGAAGCATTTGCAAAGGCATTCGGGCAAGAGGTTGTTTACACCCCAGTAACTCCCGAAGTTTATAGAGGGTTTGGTTTCCCGGGTGCTGATGATATGGGGAATATGTACCAGTTCAAAGCAGAATTTGAAGAGGATTATTGCAAATCACGCAGTGTTGAACTTGCAAGAACTTTGAACCCATCTTTGCAAACTTTTGAAAATTGGCTTAAAGAAAATAAGGCAAAGATTCCACTGGAATAAAATTCCAAAATTTTGATAGTCAATTTATTTTGAATAGGTAAATCGATGAATCAGAATCTATCAGAAAACCGATTCTAAAGACAATCAGAAGGATACGTGAAAAGTATCCTTCTGCATTTGTTATTAATAAGAATTTTTTATGGTTTAAATTGCATCAAATTTAGGTTAAAAAATCCTACAAGCTACCCCTTAAGTGATTAACATAATTCTCGGGTCCACCGGGCTGGTAGCCTGTTGTTAACACCAAAGTACCTGCAGAGTTAAACAATAGTATTGTCGGATATCCCTGGATGCCAAATTTTTGAGCAAGTTGAGCATTATACATTTTAGTTTCGGCACTTTGTTCAATGTTCTGCGGAAAATCTAACATTACAAGGATTAAATTTTCCTCAGCGTAATCTTCAAATTCACTTTTAGAAAAAACCTCAGCGCTCAATCTCTTACACCAAACACACCAATCACTTCCTGTAAAGTTAACCAAAACGGCTTTATTTTCCGTTTTTGCTTTTTGCATTGCAGTCTCAAGATTATCTTCCCATTTAAGGTTATCACTCGAGCTACTTTTACCGCAGCCAATTAAAATTATTGTTAATACAAATAAAGACAAGATTAAATTTTTCAAACAAGACTCCTTTTAATTTTTCAATTAGTTTGATTCAGACTTTGTTAATTAGATTCCTTAAAATTCTGATAATTAAATAACAAAACTCAATATCCTAATTCTAAAATTGTTATTTGAATTTTGTGATTTGGAATTTACTCTTCTATTACTTTCTTTGGTTTTGGTGGTCGTTCATAAAGTTGCGCCAATCCAAAGTACTTTAAGTGAAGATCATCTGAAATTTGGTCCCAGGTAAAACGCCACATCCAGTTGCCTCCAAGCTTTCCGGGAAAATTCATTCTTGCTTCACCGCCAAGATTTAAAATATCTTGCATTGGAACAATTACAATATTTGCAACAGATGCATAAGCTGCACGAATAAGTTCTTGAACAATATCATGGTCAAAATAATTAAGATATTTCTGTACGTGATCGTAAATATCAGATTCTTTATCAAGCTTTGCATTTTCAAAATATGCACGGGTTGTATCGTTATCATGCGCTCCTGTTAACACAACGCAATTTTGTACAAAATTATGCGGAAGAAATTTTGTTTCCATATCGGTTCCAAATGCAAACTGAAGAATTTTCATTCCCGGGAATTCAAAATCATCTCTTAGCTTTTCAACCTGAGGGGTAATTACACCAAGATCTTCTGCAAGAATTGGAACATCACCGAGATGTTTTTTTATTGATTTGAATAATTTATGACCCGGGGCTTTAACCCATTTTCCTGTTTCTGCTGTTGGTGCATTTCCGGGAATTTCCCAGAAAGCCTCAAAGCCACGGAAGTGATCTATGCGGACAATATCAACCATTGTGAACAAATGCGCAAAACGATTTCTCATCCAAAGAAAATCATCTTGTTCCATTTCTTTCCATCTGTAAAGCGGATTTCCCCAAAGCTGACCGGTTGGAGAAAAATAATCTGGAGGAACTCCTGCAACAGTTTCAAGATTTCCTTTTTCATCTACGGTAAATAAATTTTTATTTGCCCAAAGATCGGCGCTGTCATAGGCTATAAATATCGGCATATCACCTATGATCTTTATTCCTTTGCTGTTTGCATAAGCTTTAATTTCATGCCACTGTTTAAAGAAAACAAATTGAACAAATTTTTGATAATGAGAATCGTTTTCTAATTTTTTCTTCCATTCGTCTAAAGATTTTTTCTTACGAAGCACCAAACCTTCATCCCAATCTTTCCAAACAATTCCACCGTGAGCTTCTTTTGCTGCCATAAAAAAAGCAAAGTCATCTAACCATAGTTTATTCTCTTTACAGAACCTGTTAAAATCTTTTTCAAACTTTTCCTGATGATGTTTGAAATTTGCAAAGGCTTTTTTTAGTAGTGATTTTTTATACTCGATTACTTCGCCGTAATCTATTGAGATTGAATTGTGTGAAGGAATGTTATGAAGATCGTGATCACGAAGCAATCCGTCATCCATTAATTTATCCGGACTAATAAGATTTGGGTTACCGGCAAATGCAGAAAAACATTGATAAGGCGAATCACCATAACCAGTTGGACCAAGTGGAAACACCTGCCAGAGTTTCTGCCCGGCTTTTTCTAAAAAATCTACAAACTTATAGGCATCATTACCAAGATCGCCAATTCCATATTTACCAGGAAGTGATGTTGGGTGAAGCAAAATACCTGCACTGCGTTCGAATTTCATTTAAACCTCTGAAAAATTGTTATGGAAAAATAAGGATTGATTGCAGAAAAGTGAAAAAGGCAAAGACACTATCCTGTAACTTCTATTGGTATTATCAGTTAGGCTTGCTATTTGTTATCAAAAATAAAATATATGTTGATATTGAATGCACGATTTCTCACATCAAAATTATTAATAGACTTATCAACAGAAGTAAGTCCAAGCACATAACGTATATCAATACCCAGCTCATTATTCCCTATATTGAAGCCCAATGCACCTCCAAATTGAAAGCCATATTCTCTATTAACTACAGACGCATTATTCTGGCTTTCCATCTGCCCATTTGAATTAACAATTGTTTGGGCTCTAGTATTAAATCCAATAAAAGGACCGGCAAAAATAATCGGATTAATGCCCTGGGTATCGTTAAGCGGGATAACATATTTGAATAAAACGGGGATATCGATATAGTGATAATCCAGTGTAATCTTGTCTGATCCTAAAAAGGTTTTTGCACCCTTCATTGAGTAATTTAATTCGGGTTGTATTATCAAAGGTTTTTGTGTTTTAATAGATAAGAAAAACCCACCGGAAAAGCCAAACTTTGAATCTAAGTTTCCAGCATCATCGCCATAGAAACTGGAGATGTTTAAACCCGACTTAAGCCCAAAACGAACTTGTGCATTTGCAGAAATTAAGAAAAGAGAAAAGAAAAGGATAAAACACGTTTTCACGCAAGTTTTCCGATATAAAATTAGAAAGAATCTGATATATCCAATACCCTAAGAACTATTTGAAATAAATAACTTCTGAAAAATTGTTGTGGAAAAATAAAGATAAGGCAAGAAAAAAATGAGGTATTTAAAATAAAAAAGCAACGCCAAATGGCGCTGCTTAACATAAATGACTACAAATTATTATATTCCAAACTTATAAGCTACTCTTGCGCCAATATAATTAGCATCGCTAACTATCATAAAATGAGCGCTTAAATCTAAAGCATTTTTACCCATAGGCAATTCATAACCGGCACCAACACCTAATGAAAATTCAGTACTTGATGCAGATCCACCGCCGTAAGTTTGTCCCAAAATTGTAATCCCTGGAACATCAACATTGTACAAATGAACGCCTAAGAGAGCATTGCCATAAAGTCCTTTACCAGGCTGGAAGTAATATTTTCCACCAACCATAATAGGAATCATTGAAAAACTATAAGAAAAAGTTCCTATTGTCTCACCGCCAAAAGTAAGGTAACCGGCATAAACCTCTCCAACAATATTTGGAGTAAAACTTCTCTCATAAGTAGCCGTACCGCCAAAACCAATATTTGCATTATCTCCCCAGCCGCCCATAGGTAATGCTAAATTACCACCAACACTAACCCATTGAGATTGTGCATTAATGAAGCCTGTAAATAATACAGCCAATAAAATAACTGAAAGTAACTGTTTCATGAGATATCCTTAAATTATTTGAGATTAGTTAATTAAGACTGGCGCAAAGTTATTAAAAAAGCAAGGTATTTTGCAAATTTTTATTTTTATTAGGTTTTCATAAGAAAAAACTCCCGAAAAAATTTTTTTCGGGAGCTTGCGGGATCTTAACTAACGAGGAGTGATTAGATGTTAAATTTAAGTGCAACCCCAAGTCTCATCGTAAAGATGCTATTACTAAGACCAGGCTTATTGTAGGTATCTGTAAGCGGAATATTTACAATAAAATCTGTTCCTAATCCCATATCGGATGAAAGTTTAAATGTATATCCGGTTCCGACTGCAATATCAAATCGGACAGATTTCGTCTCAACATTAATGGATTGAACAGCATTCTGACCATTACCAGATTGCGTTATCTCACCACTTGAATTTAGTTTGATTCCCACTGATGGGCCAGCAACCATATAAAATCCGCTAAACTCTACCTTAAACATCGGCTCAAGTGTCAGGTAAGAGAGAGTAAGGGATATATCAGTTGTTACTTGATTTTGGGTTTGTGAATTTGAAAAATTACGCATATCAAAAGCAGTTAGATTAACCATTAATCCAATGCGTTTCCCAAATGTTACATCAACAGTTGGCCCGAACCCAACACCAATACCATTCCATGTGCCAAGGATATTTTTTTCATTATATATATTAAAATTGCCTATTACTCTCGGTCCAATCGCAACAGTGGTTTGTGCAAGAATATTTACGGACATAAAAAACAAGATTGAAGAAACAAGTAAGTATTTGATCGATTTCATTTAGATCTCCTCAGAATAGTTAATAAATATTATTTATTGAATAGTACAAGTTGCTGTAACATTATATGCTGTTCCTGTACTGGTTCCAATTTTTCCGGTAATGGGAAAACTCCATTGTTGCCCTGCTGTGAAAGTTACTGTAACCGGACCAACATAAGCAGGATTGTTAGCATTATAAACCGTCGTACCATCAAAACCGGTAATGTTTTAATTATTTACTCCAGCAGCAGCACAATTAGCAGTCATAGAATTAATAACAACATGCTTTATCGGGTTTAAACTCAAAGAATAATTCCTGGGTTTGTTGGTTTTGCACGACTACTACTGTGAAAGTTACGCTTCCGCCGCCGCCACCACCGCCGCCGCCGAAACCGCCGCCGCCCGGGCCGGTAGCATCATCTTTGCAGCTAAAAGTGAATAGTGCAATTATCAATAAAAATAACGAAAAGAGCTTTTTCATTTTACGCCTCTTATATATTTATGGAAATTGTTAGTTAAGTTCGTTTCTTTTTACACCTGAAAACTAACTTCTAATCATTACCATCGCACTACCTAAACCTGTAGTTTTCATACGGGTAAAAATAAAAAATTATTTCTCAGATTCAAAGGTACATGCGTAAAGAAAGTTGAAAAAGGCTCAACAAAGTATTTTAAAAGAAGGGAGTAAGCATTATGGTTTTAAAATTTGCAGAAAATCAGTTAAGTTTAAGTACAGTCAAGAAAATAATAATTTTACTTTGCGGCATACTTTTGTTTTAAAATCAGCGATCTAGACATTTAATTGGTTTTTAATAGCAAAAGAAAAAATTAAAACACACCTGATCATTTATTATATATAAGGATTTTTTTTGGAATTTATAAACTATTTAGTGGATCTCTTTCTGCATCTTGATAAACATTTGCACGAAATAATATTGCAGTATGGAACGCTTACATATGTAATTTTATTTGGAGTAATTTTTGCGGAAACAGGCTTAGTATTTACTCCTTTTCTACCAGGTGATTCACTTTTATTCGCAGCAGGGACTTTTGCTGCGATAGGTTCCTTCAACGTTCACCTGCTTTTTATTCTGTTAAGTGTCGCAGCAATTTTGGGAGATACTGTTAATTATTGGATTGGGAATTATTTCGGACCAAAAGTATTTGAAAAAAAAATCCGTTTTTTGAAAAAAGAACATCTGGAAAAAACACACCAGTTTTATGAAAAACATGGTGGTAAAACAATTATCATCGCACGATTCATTCCTATTATAAGAACTTTTGCACCATTTGTTGCTGGTGTTGGCGCAATGACCTATTCCAAGTTTATAATGTATAACATTGTTGGCGGCGTTTTGTGGTGTTCTCTTTTTATTTATGGAGGGTATTTTTTTGGTAATCTACCCATTGTTAAGAATAATTTTTCTATTGTTATTATAGTTATAATAATTATCTCTGTACTTCCCGGAGTAATTGAGTTTGCACGGCATAAATTTGCTAATAAAAAGAAATAAGGAGATTTATGAAGCAGCTATTTTTTAACATTCTGTTTTTCTTACTCTCTTTTGCTATTTATTCTCAAGATAAGGACAGCTTATCAAAGTTTGATCCTACACGAAATCCATTTGATGATTTAAAATCTGCCGTTGAGGTAGCAAAGGAATCAAGCAAAAGAATAATTTTAGATGTTGGCGGCGAGTGGTGTATTTGGTGCCATAGAATAGATGCTTTTATTCATAATTCAGACGAGATCAAATCTTTGCTTGAGGAAAACTTCATAATACTAAAAATTAATTATAGTAAAGAAAACAAAAACGAAAAATTTTTATCACATTATCCACAAATTGCAGGCTATCCTCACTTTTTTGTGTTGGATGAAGCAGGTAAACTTTTGCATTCACAAAACACAGGTGAACTAGAAAAGGATAAAGATTACGATAAAGATAAATTCATTGATTTTCTTAATAAGTGGAAACCAGTAAAAAATTAAAAAATCTTGTTAAGCTACATGGACTTTAATTTGTGAATTTGGCAAAAAAAATCTTTGTAAAATTTTTAGAAAATGACTGGACAAAGATGGAGAGCAACATCAATGTATAATGTACGACATAAAATGCACAATGAATTAGTTACCATTAGGACTTTCACCACCGTGATAGTCTTTCTTTTCTTTTCAGACATTTACTCGCAGGTTAAAAGCGATTTTGTTTTAACTCCTTGTGTTGGAAATGAAATATTAAATGCAAAGACCTCGGAAGCCGATCTTATTAAAATAGTTGGCAAGAAAAATGTTGAGCGAGTTGAAAGATGGTATGCCGAAGGAACCGAAAAAGTTATTGGCTCAGTTTTCTTTAAAGATACTCCGCAATCCTTTTTTATTAAATGGAAAGACACAGTTAATTTCAAAAATCCAGAATGGATTGAAATTCATGGAGATAAATCCGTTTGGGAAATTGATAATGGAGTTAAAATTGGAACCGAATTAAAAGAGCTCATAAAACTAAATGGGAAGCATTTTACTTTTTCCGGTTTCGATTGGGATTATGGGGGCTATACTATCTTTGAAAAAGGCAGCCTTGAATCAGACTGTTATTCAATTCAGCTTTATTATGATTATAAAGACTTGTTCGAAAATGAATGGAATCAGATTGTAGGCGATAAAATTGTATCAACTAAAAATCCTATTCTAAATAAAATCAGAATTTATGTTGATTTAATCACGGTTTATTTCAAATAAAAAAGCACGAAAAAAATTCTCTCGTGCTTTAATGTGATTAGCTTCTATCTTGAACTTAAACTTAAACCTGAACTCTAAAATCCATCTTCATCTATATTCTTCTCAAATACCTTTCCATATTTCTTTACAATCTCACGAATGTCATCAGCTTTACCTATTAAAACAAATTGCAAATTATATTTTGGAAAATATTTTCTGATAATTTCATTCGCACTTTCCACAGTCATTCCATCAACAGCTTTTTCAAAATCATTTATGTATGAATCCTCGAATCCATAAATATATTTTTGAGTTAAAAATCCTGCAAGCGAACTTGCAGTTTCATATCCGGGAGGAAACTGCCCCTTAACATAATTCCTCGCTGATTTTAATGTTGCTTCATCAATTCCCTTTTCAAAAAGCCTGTTGTATGTTTTTAAAGCCAGGTCAATTGCTTGTTCGGTATTCTCTGTTTGAGTAAAGGTGCTGATATAAAAAGCTCCTGTACCTTTATAGGAAGCAAATCTGCTCCATGCGCTGTAAGTTAGCCCGGCGTTGGTTCGTAACTCTTCAATAAGCCAGGCAGTAAATCTTCCGCCAAGAATTGTGTTTATAACATCAATCTGAATCTTATCTTGGTTGTTCATAGGAACACCAAATCCGCCAATCATAAAAGTCGTTTCAGTTGCGTTGTCTTTGTTGATAAGATAAACATTGCTATCACCCTTTTTGAATCTAGTATCTTTTGTTCCCGGAACAGTTAGTACCGAATCATCATGAAGTGTGTAAACAGGCAATCGATCAATATCAAAATATTCAATTTTGTCTTTCGTTCTTATAGAATCACTTTTGTTCACCAAAAAACTTCCAGGCATTAAATAGCTTATTATTTTGTTTTTCATTTGGTCAGTATCAAAATCGCCGACGATTGCAATAGCAGAATACTTTAGCGGATAATTTTTTTTATAAAACTGTTTAATGTCGTCTGATGTTATCGATTCAATTCCAAGTTTTGTACCATCCACTGGATTTGCATAGATGGAATTTGTAAATAGAAATCTATTAAAATAAGCTCCAATTACCCGACCAGGACTTTCTTTTGCCTGATCTAATTCTGCAATCCATCTTTGCTTTCTTTTAACTATTTCTTCTTCTGGAAAAGTTGGAGTTGTCATTACTTCTTTTATTACGGGAAGAAGTTTATCTAGATCATCCTTCATAAACTGAGCGTAAAGGCCTGAGTAATCAAGTCTAGCATAAGTGTTTAAGCTGCTACCATAAAAATTGAAGATTGAATCGATTTGTATTTTGCTGTAATTGGATGTTCCAAATTTTAAAGCTTCTGCTGTAAATGAAGCTAATCCTTTTTTTTCTCCATCTCTGATTACGCCGGCATCAAACACTGCTGAAAAGGAAATGATTGGAACATCTTTCTTTTCCATTAGATAAATTGTTAATCCATTATCAAGAGTTAATACATCGTACTTTGGAAGTTTAAATTGTGCATTACTATAGGCAGACAGAAATAAAAATAAGAAAACGGCGGTGGCTAAAAGATGCTGAAACAAGTTCAGCATGACAATTTTATAATTAACAAGTCTTTTCATTGTGCCTCCTCCGTATTCAAAATTCCAACTGTTCTGTTTTGCTTTGTAAAATATTTTGCAGCAACTCGTTTAATATCATCGACCGATACTTTTTTATAATCGTCGGGTGCTGTAAACATTTTTTGGTAATCGCTAAAAAATAATTCATAAGTTCCGATAGTGTTAGACATTCCATTTATTGTTTCTGTCGTTCTGTAAAAACTCATTAGCTTTTGATTCTTAACTTTTTGCAATTCGCTTTGGCTTATTCCGTCTTTAATAATTTTATCCACCTCATCTAAAATCGCTTTTTCCAACCGGGCGGCAGTTACACCATCATTACAAATTCCATAAAAATAGAATAAGGTTGGATCAAAAGCATCCATATACATACTTCCAACTTCTAAGGCAAGTTGTTGATTATCTACAATTGAATTATAAAGTCTTGAGGATTCTCCTTCAGATAGAATTGAGTTTAATAAATCAAGGGCATAATAATTTTCGCTGCCGGATTGAGGAACATGATAAGTTATCATCAAATAAGGCGATGGAACTTCGCGTTTTACAAAAAGTCTTTTTTCGCCTGCCTGTTCCGGTTCAATTGTGTGAACTGATCTTGGTTTTAGTCCTGCCGGAATGGGCTCAAAATATTTTTCTGCCAGCTTTTTTACTTCGTTTAGTTTTACATCGCCGCTTATTACGACAATACAATTGTTTGGTGCATAGTAGGTGTGAAAATAATTTTCTAAATCTTCTTTTGTCCAATTTTTAATATCAGACTCCCAGCCAATTACCGGCCATTGATATGAGTGAGCAATAAAAGCAGTTGCTTGTGTTTCCTGCCAGAGTTGTTCTAATGGATTATTTTCTAATCCGGTGTTTCTTTCTGAAAGAATTACACCGCGTTCACTCTCAATCATTTTTGGATCAAAGTTTAAATGCTCAATTCTATCGGCCTCAAGATCAAACATTACTTCAATCGAACTTGAAGGAAACCAATCCGTGTAAGCGGTTATGTTTTCAGAAGTGTATGCATTGTTTGATCCGCCATTTGCTTCCATAACACGATCAAACTCTTTTGGCCCATATTTCTTTGCGCCGTTAAACATCATATGTTCAAAGAAATGCGAAATTCCGGTAATTCCAATGTGCTCGTTTCTTGATCCAACTTTATAAAAGAAGTACATATTAGCATTTGGAATTGAACTATCTTCAAGAACAAAAATTTTCATTCCGTTCTTTAACGTAAAAGATTTTACATCATCTGCCTTAACTTGTGAGAACAAAGACACAGCAGAGATGAAAAATATTAAAATGTATTTCATAAGTATTCCGAAAAATTTAATTAAATGGTTGTACTAAAATACAAATTGTAATTAGCAGATAAAGCACAATTCTATGGGATGAGAAAAAGAATTTATTTAGTAAATCAGCTTGCGTTTTATAGAACCATACAGAATAATATTTAACAAGAATTTTATAATCGGAAAAAGTATAAAAGCAAGAAAATTTTTATATATTCAATTCGAGACTATATATTTTATAAAATTCAAATTAAATTATTTTTAACAAACCATTAAGGAGGCAACCTTATGAGAGTAGTAATTCTATTTGTTTTTCTAGCCAGCACAATTACCGCCCAAGTGCAAAATGATTTTTCGCATTTTAAAGTTTTTGTCGGTGATTATAAATCATATGAAGTTTTGGAGGATAAAACTTTAAAGCCAATTCTAAAAAAAATTCTTGGCAAAGAATATCAACACTTTATTAGTAATCTTGATGTGATTGGATCTGTTGATTTAATAAGCGGCGGCGTTGCTCTTGAAGGAAATGCATCGCATATGGGCGGTGAAGAAATGGCTAAACTTGATGTTAATCTTTATAATGGAGTTGTTACGGCGGCAATATTTTCTAAAGGAAAGATCGAGGTTTATACAGATAGAAAGGATTATAAAAAACAAGATCAGGATAATTATATGAATCTACCCATAAGTGTTAAAGATTGGATTGCTGTTTTAAGCACCGAACTGAAATACAGATTTGATAAACCAAAAAACCTCTCATTCAAATAATACAAAATTGATTTGTTAAGCGACTTATTCTTTATAAGTCGCCTTAGCTTACTCCATTATTCGTGCAGTTATCACAATTACCGCAAGATTTTTCACCGGGAAAACCGAAGTAATCCGAAATAAAAACTCTTCTGCATTTTTCACCTCTAAAATAATTAACCACAGATAAAAGTTTTTTGTTGTCATTTAAAAGTTTTTCTTTTAGATAGTCCTCATCCGACAAAATTTCCGGAAGTTCATTTATAATATTTAGATTTTGTTTTTCAATCTCACCTTCCGTAACACCATAACGATCGAGCATCGCAAGCGCAGTTTCAACTCTAAAATCACTTTTATTTTTAAAGCTCATTTGCTCGCGAATGTATTCAACTCCGCTCGAGTTTATTAATCCGATTTCTCGCTTTAGTATATCGTACATAGCAGAATAAAAATTAGCATCGGGATTAGACCACTTGATAAATTCCATTTGTGTATAAAGGTCTTCTTGATTATAAAGTAAAAGACAAAGCGAATCTTTGCCATCTCTTCCAGCTCGCCCAATTTCCTGGTAGTAGGATTCAATTGAAGAAGGAACCTCCGTGTGAATAACAAATCTTATGTCAGCTTTGTCAATTCCCATTCCAAATGCGTTTGTTGCAAGGATTAGATTTTGCTTTCCGTTAAGAAAATCTCTCTGCATATTCTTTCTTTGTCTGTCTTCAAGCTTACCATGATAAACGCCGTGCCTAAAACCTTTATCACTAAGAATTTCAGAAAACTTTTCTAATGTTCTGATGAGTGAAAAATAAATTATTCCACTGCCAGTGTACATTTCTAAAGTTGATATAATTTTTTTTAGCTTTTCTTTATCATCAAAAACATCAACGGCTTCTAATCTTAGATTTGGACGATCGATTCCCTGATGAAAAAGTTTAATATCGTCTTTATTGATATGAAGTTTTTTTATGATGTCTTCTTGAACGTCGTGTGTTGCTGTTGCAGTTAGAGCAATTGTAAGCGGATTGCCCATCAATTCTCTAAACTCACCAATGCGGGAGTAATCAGGGCGAAAATCATGCCCCCACTCAGAAATACAATGTGCCTCATCCACAGCTAGTAAATCTATTTTAGCTTTTTTAATTTGTTCTACAAAATCTGTTTTACGGAACCTTTCAGGCGTTACATAAAGCAATTTTATTTTTCCCTCAACCAAATTCTTTAAGTCTTTTTTCTTTTTCTGGTTTGGATATGGTTGAATTGATAAATGCAGCAGAAATATTTTTCTTTTTCAGCACATCAACCTGATCCTGCATAAGTGCAATAAGCGGGCTTATTACAATTGTGCAGTTATCAAAATAAAGTGCAGGAATTTGATAACATAAAGATTTGCCGCTGCCTGTAGGCATAAGAACAAGTGAGTGTTTTTGTTCAACTACAGTCCTTTTTATTATTGCTTCCTGTTCGCCGCGAAAAGAATCAAATCCAAACTGTTTATTTAGAATTGAGTATATGTTTTTCTTTGTTAATAAATCCATTAATATTTTGTAGGTTAATAAAAACAAAATTAGTAATTGATTAGGATTAAAGTATGATTAAATATTTGTGGATTGCAACTCTGCTTTTAATAGTTTCATGTACACAAAAACCTGCCGCAGATCCCAACTATGTAAAAGAAATTAATGAGTGGGATCAAAAAAGAACCAACAGACTTAAAGCTGATGACGGCTGGCTTAATCTTGTTGGAAGGTTCTGGTTGGAAAAAGGTGAAAGTACTTTTGGTTCTTCAAAGGATAACGATATTGTTGTTGAGTCATCAAAACTGCCGGAGTATATTGGCTCGTTTTTATTTAAAGATTCCTCAGTTACATTTAAAGCTAAAGTTGGTGTTGAAGTTTTGCATAACGGAAAACCAGTTAAAGAGATTGTCCTAATTGATGACCAGAAAAAAGATATAACGGTTTTACAAATTGGTTCTATTAAGTTTAATCTGATTATTCGGGATACGCTTTATGGAATTCGTTTCCGGGATTTGAATTCTGATCTTGTTAAAAACTTTAAGGGAGTAGAAAGATTTCCTATTGATGAAAGATGGAAGATAACAGCTAAGTTTGAGGTTTATAATCCGATTAAAGAAATTGATGTGCCAAATGTACTTGGACAAATAAGCAAAGAAAAATGTCCCGGTGCAGTTGTGTTTGAACGTGATGGCAAAACATACAGAATAGATGCTGTTGATGAAGGTGAAGATAAGCTGTTTTTAATTATTGCAGACCAAACAAGCGGTGAAGAAACTTACGGCGGCGGAAGGTTTATATATGTTAATAAACCGGACTCAACAAACACAATACTTTTAGATTTTAATAAAGCATACAATCCACCCTGTGTGTTTACAAAATATGCAACGTGTCCATTGCCTCCGTTACAAAATTATCTTAAGCTAAAAATTGAAGCCGGTGAAAAAGTTTATGCGGAAGGGCATTAATTCAAAGCGCTAATACGCTAATGATTAAGGCGAACCCAATTCATCTAGAAACTGGGTTCGTAGTTTAATTCTATTTCTTCAACTTGTCTTTAAATATCTTTTCAAACTTTTCTACTTTTGGAGTGATAACATAAGCGCAGTAACCCTGAGTAGGGTTATTGTCGTAGTATTCCTGGTGATAATCTTCAGCCGGATAAAATTTTTCAAACTTGGTTATTTCTGTTACGATTGGTTTATTCCAAATCTTTTCTTCAGTTAATTTCTTCTTATAGAATTCCGCTTTTTGTTTTTGTACATCGTTATGATAAAAAATAACAGAGCGGTATTGTGTGCCGGAATCATTACCCTGCCTGTTTAAAGTTGTTGGATCGTGGGTTTTCCAGAATATCTCAAGCAATTCATCATAACTTACAACAGTAGAATCAAAAGCAATTTGTGTACATTCAGCGTGTCCCGTTGTTCCATCACAAACCTCTTTATAGGTTGGGTTATCAACTGTTCCGCCCGAGTAACCGGAAACAACAGAAATAACACCGTTAACTCTTTCAAATATGGCTTCTGTACACCAAAAACAACCGGAACCAAATGTTGCGGTTTCTAAATTTGGATTTTTATCATTCATAATATTTTTCATCTCTTGATTTGCTTGTGATTTACTTTCATTACAACCGATAAAAGAAATCATAATTAGTAATATAGTAAATGTAATTTTTAATTTGTTCTTCATTTTTATCTCTAAATTTTTATTCTCAGTGGTACTCCGTGTTTTCTCAGTGTAACTCCGTGTAAGAATATTAAATCCATATCACGGAGAACAACGGAGTTTTTCACAGAGAAACACAGAGTAATTTTATTTACTTTTTCAAAAGCTTGAAAGCATGCATCCATCGGTTTTCTCTAAATCCGGGAATGCACCATAAAATACAAAGCGGCTCAATTGCTCTTGCAGCTTCTGCGAAGCCCATATCTTCAATCTCCCACCCAAAAACATTTAAAATATTTTTAACATCACTTTTTGCTTTATCATTATTTCCCGCAATAAACATTGTTGGTTTTATTCCTCCCAAATCCGGATTAACCATTAAAGCAGATCCGACACAGCTAAAAGCTTTAACAAAATTTGCAGCAGGATATTTGCTTTGTAGTTGTTCCATTAAAGAAGAGTTAATATCTGTAAAGAATTGCAAAACTCCATTCACCGGTGGAGCATCTGCAATCGGATTTGTTGCATCCACTATCGTTTTGTCAGCAAGATTTTTATTTCCGGCTTTTTCCAAGACAGTTAAAGCCGCATTACCTTTAACAGCAAGCACTACAATATCACCAAATATTGCCGCTTCTTCAAAAGTTCCAACTGATGCATTTACACCAGCACTTTTAAGCCAATCTTTCAGCTTGCTTGAGTTGCTTGTTCCAATCTTAACCTGATGTCCGTGTTTAATAAATCCCGAAGCAAGTGTTTGTCCCACAACTCCCGAACCCAATATTCCAATTTTCATTATGCCTCCTATTGTGCTTTTATATTTTTTGCTTAACTAATTTACTCAATCGTTTTTGTGAGCCTAACATATAACAATAATGTGATAAGTTAAATTCACTTTTTGTTTCTAACCGGATTTTATGATAACTATCACACCGGCTTATTATAAAATCTTATTGCTTAAGCAAAAGTAAATTTATAGATTCACCTAGGCTTCTTAATTAAAACATTTCATTCCCATAATTAAGGTATTTGTGGGCAAAAAAATAGCAATTGCAGTTCCCAAAGGCGGAGTTGGAAAAACAACTACCGCAGTAAATCTGGCGGCAGCATTTGCAATTGCAGAAAAGAAAACCCTGCTCATCGATTTTGATCCTTCCGGTGCTTGTTCTGTTTCCCTGGGATTTGAAAATGAAATACTTAAAGGAGATATCTTCCAGGTAATCAGTTTTATTAAATATATAGATTCAGTAATCCATCATACCGAGATACAAACATTGGATTTTATTCCATGCAGTATTAACTCTGTAGAAATTGAAGAGAGAATAACCAGGCTTACAAGAAATATATATTTGTTTGAAAACATATTAAATCAGCATGCGCTTAAACAATATGAATATATAATTATTGATTGTCCGCCATATCTCAAAGGATTGACAACCGTTGCCCTTACGGCGGCAGATTCTGTTTTGATCCCGATTCGTGCCGGGCAGTTTTCAATTTCGGCACTAAAGAAAATGTACAATCACATTGTGTGGGTTAAAGAAAATCTAAATAAAAGATTATCTATTGAAGGAATTTTGTTAACGATGTTTGAGTCGAATACAAAAGCTTGGGGATTAACTAAAAAAGCACTTTTTGAAAACTTTGAAAAAGATATTCTACAAACCGTAATTCCCAAAAGCACCACAATAACCGAAGCAGAGTTCTATGGCAAACCAACAATGTTATTTGATGTTAAATCCAGCGGCTCTGTAGCTTACTTAAATTTAGCAAATGAGCTTATAGCTTACTTAAATTTGCAAATGACCTAATGAATAAAAGCATATTGTCGGGGATGATTTTTTATATAAAAGGGAATACAAAAAAGCCCCGAACAGGCGGGGCTTTTGTAAATTACTAATTTTAATTTTGAACTGATGGATCATCCTTTAGTGGCTTTTTCTTTCTTAGAATAATTGCCAATATCACTATGAACACAATAGCCAAACCAATAACTGCATAAAGCCAGGTATAGCTTTGCGGTGCTACAACAGATTTCCAGTCCGCTATCTTTTTTTCTATTGCATCTTTTTGTTGTGTGGATAAAAGTTTATTATCAAT
This sequence comes from uncultured Ignavibacteriaceae bacterium, assembly GCA_963698205.1. Taxonomy (GTDB): domain Bacteria; phylum Bacteroidota; class Ignavibacteria; order Ignavibacteriales; family Ignavibacteriaceae; genus IGN3. The sequence continues at coordinate 394,894 of CAVOPZ010000011.1, forward strand.
TAAATAAGGCATCCACTCAGATGAAATTTTATTAAACCAAACACTGTCTGCAAAAACGGAAAAAATCTGTTCGGACTCTTCCTTGCTTTTTACTCCATAGTTTTTGATTTCATCGCTAATGAATTGAGTTACAACATTTGTGAACTCTTCTCCCTTATTAAAGGCAGCAAGATTAATGTTATTAAGCGAGAACTCTTCACTTATCGATTCCCAGGCTTCTCTTCTTATCCTATTCGACCAAACGCTGAATAAATTATCAATGTCTTTAAGCTCTGCAGTCTTGTCTCCCTGGTTTGCATATACATCAACCAGCTTTGGACCAACCTTACGCCACATTGTAACAAAGTTTTGTTCTTGTCTTTTTACATTTTCAAGATCATTTACTCTTAAGGATGTAACTTCAAGAAATCTGCTGTTATCTCTTAATGATTTTTTGACAACTGCAAGTATATTATCCTTTTCAACCTGAGAGTAAACCTGATCTTTATCCTGTTGTGTCATTGTGGAAACATCGCCAGCAAGTCTTGGTGTTAAACTATCCACTATGCTAAAAACTAATTCATCTCTTTTCAAAATCGTTGCTCTTAAATCGGAAACAAGTTTTTCTAATTTGGATACCGTTGCAGCGTCTTTTCTGCGTTGTGACTCTAATACTGTTATTTGATTTATTAATTCATTGTTTCTTTTATCTAACAAGTCAATTTCAGATTTAAGAGTTGTGACCTCTGTTTTCAAAATATCTATTGATGTGAAATCACCTCTGCGCAATTCGATAGCAGAAAATAATTTTTCGAAACTTGAATTGTAATTTTCCGGATAGAGACTTTGGTCTAATATCTCTTTCTTGCCGGAAAAATCCCTTTTAAGGTTTTCTACTTCAGTTGTTAGATTGTCTAAATCATCAAGACTTGCTGCGGTTTTTATTCCGCTGTTTAAGTTATTATATCTTTCTTTAAAGCTTTGGACCATTTCATAATCGGATTGTGCAAGTATTGGGATACTTGTAAATAATAATAAGATAAGAGTTAAACAATTTATCATTATACGATTCATTTTACATCTCCTTCAATTGCTTCTGATGAAAGTTTATATATTATTCCATCATCAAGCAACTCTATAAATGGTTTTCTTTGATTAAAGGCGGGGTTGTTTAATCCTGTTTCATTAATTTGAATTTTATTTTCCAGGCTAAACGCATTTTCTTCGACTGTAAAAACGTAAACATTTTTAAAATCAACTGCTGTCATAAAATAAAAGCCTTCAGTGTTTCTAATTAGATGAAGTGTTTTGCCTGCATAACCCAAAGAATCTTCAAACTCTTCCAGAAAGAGAGCCTTAGTATCAAATGAAATTGAATTTCTGTCTTCTTTAACAAAACCATTATTATCAATCTTTAATACTGATTCCAACGGCCAACTAAATTCGGCTGGGGTTAAAGTTAGGGAACTGCAAGATGATAAAACAAATGAAGTAGTTATTAATAAAAAAGTTTTTAAGTAAATCATATTTTCTCCTAAGTAAAATCGTGAACGTAAACTTAAGAAATCCACACACTTCACGAAAGACAGAAATTATAAAATATTGTTCTGTTTCGGGCTAATTTTTTAGAAATATCTTGTAAAAATCAATTTTCGGGCGCAGAATTGTTTTGGTTTTCTTTTTCGATAGGCTGATTATATGGACTTCGATTTAATCTGTTGGATTTTTTTATAGCGTCTGTCAAAAGAAATTCAATCTGTGCATTGATACTTCTTAAATCATCAGCCGCCCATTTTTCAAGGGCGGCATAAACATTACTGTCAATTCTTAAAAGGAATTTTTTCTTTTCAGCCATTTTAATTTCTCAAAAATTATGAAGCACCAGCTCCGCTTTTTTTACTTTCAATTAAAAAATACCATATCATCATAACCATCCAGGGATTTTCATCTATAATAGACGAAGATTTTTGAATTGTTACAATATTTTTGTCCTTAAAGGAAAATTTATTTTGTATAACAATCAGTAGCTCTTCAGATTCAGAAAAGATCTCGCAAATTCTCTTGAATGCACCAAATTTCAAATTAACAACTTTACCATTTTGAAAATCAATCTTTCCTTTAGTTCTAAAAAAGTTAGTTGTTAATGTGGCAAAAGTTAAATCGTAACCAACCTTGCGTATGGATATTTCTGATTTCCAAAAACTTGGTTTAATAATCTCATACTTTTGTTCAAACCCTTCTATCACTGCGGTTAGGCTAAAGAATTTGGGAAAGTACATCTTTGCCAAAAGCTCATCCGAAGATCTGAATTCATATTCACGTTTAAAAAACGACGGTTGAATTAATATCAGATCTTCGCCAATATATTTTGATAGAGGAGTCATTTTTGCTTTTGAGTATCTATTAGAATTATTTATTGATAAATAGTTCCCGTATTAATAACAGGAATCGCTTCGTGATCTGCGACTAAAGCAACCAGAAGGTTATTTACCATCTGTGCTTTTCTTTCTTCATCAAGTTTAACAATGTTTTTATCGCTTAAATCCTGCAAAGCCTGCTGCACCATCCCAACTGCGCCCTCAACAATTTTAAATCTTGCCGCAACAATTGCCTGAGCCTGCTGTCTTCGCAGCATCGCTTGAGCAATCTCCTGTGCATATGCAAGATGTGTAATCCTCGCTTCAACAACATTAACTCCTGTTATTTCTAGTCTTGTCTGAAGTTCTTTCTGAAGATTTTCTGCCACTTCTGTCGGACTGCTTCTTAATGATTCTTTTTCTCCTTCGTTTGTATCGTAAGGATATTCTGAAGCGAGAGTACGAATTGCAGTCTCACCCTGGATGGCGACAAACTGCTCGTAGTTTTGGACATCAAAAATTGCCCGGGCAGAGTCTACTACACGCCAAACAATTACAGCCGCAATCTCAATCGGATTTCCATGTAAATCATTTACTTTAATTTTCTCGCTGTTAAAATTCCTTATCCTTAAAGAAACATGTTTTTTTACTGTAAATGGATTAACCCACCAAAATCCTGCATCGCGAATTGTGCCGGTGTATTTACCAAACAAAATTAGAACTCTAGATTCGTTTGGTTGAACAATCATAAATCCGCCAAAGCTTACAAAAGATATAAACACCAAAGGAATAAAGAACCAAAGAATAGAATCATTTCCTGTTCGGATTCCCGTAACCAGAAGAAAAATATCTAAAGCGAAAAGTCCGATTACAATAAACAAAGCAATAAAACCGTTTGTCTTATTTGCTTTTTTTTCAGTTATTTTGTCCATTTTGCACTCCTTATTAAAATTGCTATCGTAATGATATCATATTGATAGCAAAAAGTCAAGAAGCATTTAAAATATGGTATATTAGCATAAAACTATTGTTTTTTTTGCAGATTTTTGAATTATTTGAAATCTGTCGATGTTATGAATGGTAATAAATAAGGAATTATGAAAATACTCTTAACCGGAGCTACCGGATACATAGGCAAAAGACTTCTACCTGTTTTGATTGAACAAGGACACGAAGTTGTTTGTTGTGTACGCGATAAAAACAGATTTCCCTCCGAAGGAATTTATAAACATCCCAAAGTATCTTTGTTTGAAGTTGATTTTCTAAAAGACATTCAAAGTTCAGGTTCAAGCACAAGTATTATAAAAGATATTGATGCTGCTTACTATCTCATTCACTCAATGAGTTCTAACGTAAAAGACTTTGGTTCACTGGAAGAAACCTCAGCGAATAATTTTATAAAACTTGTTAAGCAAACTTCGATAAAGCAAATTATTTATCTTGGCGGAATTACAAATGAAGAAAAACTTTCCAAACATCTTGCATCAAGAAAAAGAGTTGAAGAGATATTAAGTAAAAGCGGAATTCCCTTAACATCAATCAAAGCAGGAATAATTGTTGGATCAGGCAGCGCATCATTTGAAATTATTCGTGATCTTGTTGAAAAACTACCAATGATGATAACGCCCAAATGGCTTAACACAAAACATCAGCCGATTGCAATCAGAAATATTTTAGAATACTTAACCGGAGTTTTACTTAAACCCGAAACATTTAATAAATCTTACGATGTTGGTGGACCGGATATTTTATCTTACAAACAAATGCTTTTACAATTAGCAGAAGTGCGCGGACTGAAAAGATTTATTTTTACTGTGCCTGTTATGACTCCGCGGCTTTCATCTTACTGGCTTTACTTTGTTACATCAACTTCATATATGCTTGCAATAAATCTTGTTAACAGTATGAAGGTTGAAGTTGTTGCAAAAAATAAAGAGCTTGAAAAGCTGCTTGGTATAAAACCAATATCTTATAAAGAAGCGGTGCAGCTTGCGTTTCAAAGGATAGAACAAAACAATGTTGTATCAAGCTGGAAAGATTCTCTCGTATCAAGTTATGTTGATAACTCTTTGCTTGAACATATTAATGTTCCAACAAACGGATGTTACTTTGATAAAAGAGAAAAAGAAATTACAACAAATGTTGATGGAGTTTTTGATAATATCTGGTCAATCGGCGGTGAGCGCGGATGGTATTACGGCGATTGGCTCTGGCACTTGCGTGGATTTTTAGACAAACTTTTCGGCGGCGTGGGTTTACGAAGAGGAAGAACAAATAAAAATGAAATTCATACGGGAGATACCCTCGACTTCTGGCGTGTGCTTGCAGCGGATAAAGATAAAAAACGATTATTACTGTATGCAGAAATGAAATTACCCGGCGAAGCGTGGCTTGAATTTAAGATACTTGAGAAGAACGGAAAAAGCTTTCTACAACAAACAGCTACATTCCGTCCAAAAGGTTTGCTTGGCAGACTATATTGGTATTCTGTTTTACCATTTCATTATTTTGTGTTTGATGGAATGGCCGAGAATATTAATCCAATTTAAGAGGAACAAATGAACAACTTAATAATAATAGCTCACCCGGATAAACAAAGTTTTTGTCATAACGGCATTTTCAAAACTATATATAATACACTGATTGATAATAAAGAAAATGTTGATGTGATAGACTTATATGAAGAAAAATTTAATGTATTCGGAGATGAAGAAAAAACTAATTTATACAAAGAACTAATTACTAAATCAAATCGCATTTACTATTATTTCGCCGGTTTGGTGGTTTAGATGCACACCCTTACTGGAATCATTTTTCGATCAAGTGTTAAGTCCTGGATTTGCCTACAAATTTATTCCTATTACAAAATCGTTAGGTATTCCTAAACCGTTTTTAAGTGATAAAAAAGTAAGAACCTATCTAACACACGGTGCTCCTGCACTGCCTGTGCTTACACTATATGTTAACTCTGTAAAACTAAGACTTGTAATGGGGGTTTATTCATTTGTGTTTGGCTGGTTCAGAACTAAAACACGACAATTCTGGTCTGTACCTTTTGTCTCAGAGGACAAAAGAAAGAAATATTTAAAGAAAGTTGTTAAAGATGTTGAGAGAGATATTAGAAGCAAATAATTTCATTTTATAATTAACGGAATCGACTTACAAAGGTAGGTTTATAAGAACTTCCCGCAATAGGTTAATTTAATTATTTTCCATTCGCATAATCTTATTTTTTGATTAGACTACACACAGTAAATACTGAGGAAATACATAAATAATTTAATTGCGTTAAATAACGAGTTAGACTGCAACCATAAAAAAACACGAAAGAAATGACAGAATCGACAACAACAAATTATCCTAATGTAGCTCAAAGCTTTGGAATTACAGGAATCGTAAGTATTAGGCAATGCTTTTGGTCTGTACCAGTGAATTTATATATTAAATAAATTGATTGAGGAAAGAAGCCTCAATGCTAATCTATTATCTTTTAGCAATTGCTGAATCCCTTTCTGGGTTGTGTATTCAATTATGAAAAAGCAAGACTAATTGCCATTGCGTTCAATTTGACTTTGAAAATAACCGAATGAATTCCATTGATAATTATAGGAATTGATAGCATTTGCATTTTGGAATTAATCGCACCGATAATGCGAAATTCAATACCAATGACCAGAAAGTCACCTGAAAAAAGTATTCAATGGATTTTAGGAATTGTCAAACATGGGGTTTATTACCGTTTGCTTTTCATATGGTCAATTGCTGCTCCAATTTTAGAGGAATTAATATTTAGCCGGAGTGATATCTTAGACGGGTTGTTGAAAAAATATTCTCCCACAAACATCAATCTTGATTTCTAGTTTTCTTGTTTGGATTGGCACACTTGTAATGCCTATGGCAATTTGTAACTAGATTACATCATTAGGGATTTTTTCAGGATGGGTTTATTACTATTGAACCAAAAGTTTATCGATTTTATCTAATTCCAACTCTAATTACATCAGCTACAGCAAAGTCTATGCAACAAATTATTAATGCGATTCTTTATAGATATTGACTCATTGATGTTGATGATACTTTATTAGAAATGTTATAGGTGGGTTTGCAAATTTGATATTAGCAATTGTAAGCTCAGATATATGACTTGTAGACAGTTTGCATTTACTTCTTACTAAAGTGAATTTGAAAGATTCATAGAAGAAATGCAGCACACAACTTGTATAAAATATTTGGCATCAATTGGTGGCGGTTTTGCTCTATCAAAGGCATTTGTAACTTACAGAAAGTGTTGAAATCCAACGCCAAGCACCAACCGTTAATCCTTCTGTAATATAAATTTTCCATTCGCTATTTGAAACCTTCTTGTCCAAAGTCTTGTTATTCTAATTACACTTAAAACTTTAAAATTACTTTAATACGTTCAGAAAGAGCAACAAATGAATTTTCTTTCAATTATACTTGCAGCAATAACTATGAATAACTCTATACTACTAAACGAAGACAACATTTTGCTCAATGCATCATTAATGAAAACTGAGAACCAGTGGCGCATTGTTAACGATGGTGTTATGGGTGGATTAAGCTCATCAAATGCAATTGTTAAAGATGATAAAATAATTTTCAGCGGAAATGTTTCTTTAGAAAATAATGGCGGATTTGCTTCCCTCAGAAGTCCGGTAAAAGATTACAATTTTTCTGAATTCACGGGACTTGAATTAAAACTTAAAACCGATGGCAAGCTTTACAGCATATCAATGAAAGAGACTTCATACTTTACAGGTTATTTTTATACAAAAAATTTTGAGACAAAGAAAGATGAATGGATTGTTGTTCAGATTCCTTTTGATCAGTTAAAACTTTACTACTTTGGGAAAGAAACCAACTCAAGCAAAAAAATTCCTCTTAACAATATCAAAGAAATATCTCTGTTGATTGGTGATAAACAAGAGGGTGATTTTAAAGCGGAAATTGATTATATAATGCTTTATTGATTAAATTAAAATGTCTTAAATAATAATTATTGTAGAAATGAATCGAGAAAAAGTAAAACAATTTGTAGAAAAGAATTCAGTACAAAATTTCATAATCGCTTTAATAATTTTTAATTCCATTACTATTGGCATGGAAACTTCCAGCGCCATAATGAATTCGTTTGGAAATGTTCTCCTGCTTATAGATAAAATTATACTTGCAATTTTTGTAATTGAAATTTTATTGAAACTTTATGTATATGGATTCGGCTTTTTTAAAAGCGGCTGGAATGTTTTTGATTTTTCGATAGTGGCAATCGCTTTACTTCCAGCTTCCGGAGCACTGGCGGTATTAAGATCATTAAGAATTTTTAGGTCTCTTCGTCTTATTAAAAATTTACCAAAGCTAAGGTTTATTGTTGAAGCCCTTCTTCATTCACTGCCTAGCCTGGGGTGGATATTTGTTTTACTTGCTCTTGTATTCTATGTATTTGCTGTTATAGGCACAAAACTTTTTGGCTCTGCTTATCCGGAATGGTTCGGTAATCTTGGGGCTTCAATGTTTTCATTATTCCAGATAATGACACTTGAAGGATGGGCTGAAATATCCAGAGAAATTATGAAAGAATTTCCTCTGGCAAATATATACTTCATTATTTTTATTCTGCTTGCATCTTATACTACTCTTAATATATTTATTGCTATCGTAGTTAATACAATGAGTGAGGTTCAGCAAAAAACTTCAGCAGCCAGTGTTGAGAAAATTGAAAGTATCATTCAAGATGAAAATGAGGAATTAAGAGAAGATATTAGAATGCTGAAAGATCAGATAATTAAAATGGAAGAGAAATTGACGAAAAGAGTAAATTGACATACCATACTTTATACTACATTCAAGATAATATTTTATGGTTCTATTAAAGATTATATGGAAAACTAAAGCGGATTTATAAAAAATGAAAAATAGATTTTCACTTGCTTTAGCATTAATTTTATTGATAAGCGTTTGTCTAACAGCATCATTAAATGCCCAGGTAATTTTGGATGTTGAAACTGGCCTTGTAAGCACCGGTTATAATGATGTGCGCATTCCTGGTGATCAAGGCACACTTATCTCCTTTAAAGATGATCTGACACCAAGTTCCGGTATTTTTTATAGGATAAGACTCAATTACACTTTTAGCTCTGCCCATACTTTATCTTTATTATTTGCTCCATTAACTGTTAAATCTGAAGGACGAATAAATAAAGATGTTAACTTTGCCGGGCAGGTATTTCCCGCAAATGAAGATTTAAGCGGTTCATATAAATTTAATTCCTACAGATTAACATACCGTTACGATTTTGTGCAAAATCCTAACCTTGAATTTGGTTTAGGATTTACTGCTAAAATTAGAGATGCAAGAATTGCACTTTCGTCTCAAGGAATATCTGCCGAGAAATCCAATGTTGGTTTTGTCCCAATTATTAATTTCAGATTGTTCTGGCATTTATACGAAAAGCTTGGCTTTCTTTTAGAAGGTGATGCTCTCGCGGCTAAACAGGGAAGAGCAATTGATGTTCTTTTCGCCGCATCATATAAATTATCTAATCAGCTTGGAATTAAAGCTGGGTATCGTATTCTAGAAGGAGGTGCAGATAATGATGAAGTTTACAATTTTGCTCTTTTCAATTATCTGTCTTTTGCTTTTTCATATACTTTTTAATTATTTATGAATTTAGAACAAATAATCTTTAACAGGTATTTTAAAATTAAACCCTTACAAGTGAGTTAGGAGAATTTTAATTAGTGCGGAACATTATTATTAAAACTCAAAAGCAAGCCAAAAGGTTAATAATAATAGTAGTAGGTTTTACAGTACTTCTTTTAGGAGTAGCTATGATACTATTGCCTGGACCAGCATTCATTATGATACCGCTTGGCTTAGGTATTCTTGCAACAGAATTTGTTTGGGCAAGAACATTGTTAAATAAGTTTAAAGAAAAATTAGGCAAAATTACTAAGACTAATTTTACTGATAAAGCAAAGTAATGTGGTAAATATCAGATGCAGTGTTTTACACAATAGTCTTTATTTTTATTAATCCTGATAAAATTAAATCAAGACAATAATAGTTATGAAAATATCTCACACTATCAAACTGATTATATCTATTTTATTACCATTATCCGTTGGCGCAATAGCAGGTATGTTTACTTCTCAGGCTGTACCTACTTGGTATGCTTCATTAAATAGACCTTTCTTCAGTCCTCCTAATTGGGTTTTCGGTCCGGTATGGACAACATTATATATTCTTTTAGGAATTTCATTTTTTCTTATTTGGAAAGAGGAAGCATCGAAAGAGAGAGACCTGGCTATCAAGGTATTCTTAGTCCAAATGCTCTTAAACTTTGCATGGAGTTTTCTTTTCTTCTATTTCAATTTGATTGGTGCTGCGCTTATAGAAATCATTCTTTTATGGATGAGCATTGCTTTAATGATTTATCTGTTCTATAAAATTAAACCGGTTGCAGCTTATATGAATATTCCATATTTGCTCTGGGTAAGCTTTGCTACTATTCTTAATGCCGGATATTATTTCTTAAATTAAAAAATGTATGAAGGTAATTTTATGAATAAAACCATTCGAAATCGTTTGTTATTTATTAAAATTGGCTTATTAAACTCATTAACCATTAGTATTTTAAATAAATAAATTATTATTAGAGAGAATTAACCCATGGAAAATATTATCCTGTTTCCTTTTGCAGATTACTGGTTGTTTTATGTTGGATTTACTGTATTTGTTTTAATGATGCTGGCTTTGGATTTGGGTGTATTTCACCGGGATGCACACGAAGTAACTTTTAAGGAATCATTAACGTGGAGTATTATTTGGATTTCTCTCGCGCTCATTTTCAATTTTCTTTTCTTTAAATACGCCGGTTGGAAGTTTGAAAATGATTTACGGCTTCTTGCAATTCCTGGTTTTGATGGCAATGCCGCAGCCAATCAAGTTGGACTGGAATTTTTAACCGGTTATATAGTTGAGAAAACTTTAGCAGTAGATAACATTTTTGTTTTTGTGGTTGTATTTAGTTTTTTTGCTGTACCGTTAAAATATCAGCACAGAGTTTTATTCTTTGGAATTCTCGGAGCACTAATATTTCGTATAATCTTTATTGCAATGGGTTCTATTCTGCTTCAGTATCAATGGATCGTTATTTTCTTTGGTGCGTTTCTTATTCTAACAGGTTTTAAGATAATCTTTGCGCCGGAAAAGCCAATAGATCCGGAAAAGAACCCTGTAATAAAATTGTTTAAAAAGTTCTTTCCCGTTACATCCACTTTTGAAGGACAAAAATTCTTTATACGTAAGGAAGGAGTTTTATATGCCACTCCATTGATGGTCGCGCTGCTTTTCATCGAAGTGTCAGATATTATTTTTGCAGTTGATTCCGTTCCTGCAATCTTTGCAATTACTAAAGAGCCGTTAATTGTTTTTACTTCAAATGTTTTTGCAATTCTTGGTTTACGTGCAATGTATTTTATGCTTGCAGGGGTAATTCACAAATTCCGCTATCTAAAATATGGACTTGGAATAGTGCTTGTGTTTGTTGGATTAAAGATGGCATGGTTAAATGATGCTTTCGGCGGAAAGTTTCCTATTAGCTGGTCTTTAATAATAATTGTATCCATAATCGGTGCCTCAATTTTAATTTCATTATTTAAAAAACAAAAAGGAGTATAAACATGTTATGCCCAGTATGTAAAGTAGATTTATTGTTAAGCGAAAAACAGGGGATAGAAATCGATTACTGTCCCAAATGCAGAGGGATATGGCTGGATAGAGGGGAACTTGATAAGCTTGTTGAAAAATCGGCAAATGTTGAGGATAATTTCAGACAGAAAGAAAGAAACACTAGTACTAATTATAGAGATGATGATGATGATAAGTACAGATCACAAGGATATAATAAGAATAGAAAAAAATCCTTTCTTGGCGATTTGTTTGATTTTTAATCCAACTAATTGTTAGGCGGCGATTTGTAATAGGATTATCGTAAAGGTGAATTATGAGATTATATAAAATTCTTATTTATGAATTCCTTCTTGTTTTTACTTCTGTGTTAATATTTAGGAGTCTCTGGATGATTTTTGATAGAATATCCTGGATGAATCAAGATATTGGAATTATCGGGTCCTTAATTGTTGGAATAATAATTACATTGATATCGCTTATGAGACTGAACAAAATTATTGATGAGAATAAAGAAAAATCAGAATAAAATTCTCTATTCTGCTTTAATGGGAATTTTTTGCTGTAAAATAAATCATCCAGGAATTATTATTTTAATTTGTACTAAAGTTTAATATCTTTAATCAAGCATATATCACTAAAATAAGAAAGGCAAGAACATGGATATTCTAAACACTGTTAAATCAGCACTTGGCGGCGGAGATAAAAATAACGACCTGATGTCAGTCGTAATGAATTTAGTAGGTGGACAAAAGGGCGGATTAAATGGTTTAATCAGCCAGTTCACATCAAAAGGATTGGGTGACGTTATCGGTTCCTGGGTAAGCACGGGAAAGAATCTTCCTGTTTCTCCGGATCAACTTAAGAATGCACTGGGCGATGATACTGTAAAAAATATCGCATCAAAACTTGGCATGGATTCAAATGCAGTAACATCACAACTTTCAAATCTCCTTCCGGATGTTGTTGATAAATTAACTCCTGATGGAAAAGTTCCTGAGGGTGATTTGATGAGCAAAGGAACGGATTTGCTTGGCGGATTGTTTGGTAAGAAGTAAGCTCTCCATCAATAATTAAATTCAAAGCCGTGGTAGAAATACTGCGGCTTTTGTTTATTGAATCAACAAAATTTTTTTTAATTTAACTCACAAAAAATTCTTGCCTTGTTTTTAGGGCAATAGTTTTAAAGATATGATGTGTGCAATTTTAAAATCACTTGGCTTAATTGCGAAAGAATTATGTCGGCGGAAATAAATTTTTAACTTTAGTAAAGATGAACAAAAAACTACTACCAATTACGATTGGGATTCTAGAAAATTTTATATTAATGATTGTTTTTGCATTTACGACATCCGGGGAATTTACCCGACAACATGAACTGGGCTGGTGAATTCTGGGTGTTTGTAATAGTAATGCTGATTTTTCCAGCTATTAATCTTCTATTAAGAAAAAAGTATATACTCTTGGGTAATTTCCTGGGGATAGCAGTTTATTTTATTGCATTGGTTTTATTTATTACATTTTTAACTGTCTTTTTTGGGTATCGTGGATAATTGAAGAGGTCAAAGATTTACAAACGGATAACACGGCATATCTAAGAAACTTTGCGCTAAATTCACCATTAGGAATTTTAATGAACCTTAATGCAGAAAATCAGCCACATCGTTAGCCGAAAACTTTTGCCTATATTGCCAAGACAGATCGTACAAACATCAAAATAAACTATGACAGCAGAACTTTTAAATCAAGAATTTGAAGGCATCGCAGGACAATTAAAATCTTACATTTTAAGAATTACGGCAAGTGTTGATGACGCTGAAGATATTGTGCACGACACTTATATCAAAGCTCTTGATAAATTGCACACATTCAGAGGAGAATCCACTTTAAAGACCTGGTTGTTCACCATTGCATCTAACCTTGCAAAAGATAATTTAAGAGCTCAGAGACGCTGGGTAGAAAATGTAACTGATATAACAAAGGAAGCTGCTTTGTCCAACAAAGAGTTTTTTCAGGAGGCGATGCATATCAGGATGACTTCTCCAAATGGACAATATGAAGCTAAAGAACATATTGCTTTTTGCTTTACTTGCATTTCAAAGTCTTTGCCTTTGGAACAACAGCTCTGTGTATTTTTAAAAGAGGTCTATGAATTTAAGGTAAGCGAAATAGCCATCATTTTAAATACAACTGAGGCAATGGTGAAATATTATCTTCATATCGGAAGATCGAAAATGATAAACATTTTTGAGGGAAAATGTGCTTTGATAAATAAAGAAGGAGTTTGTCATCAATGTTCAGAATTGAATGGTATCTTTAATCCTAAACAAAATACTCAGGAAGAGTTAATGAAAATTGATTTAGTAAAGGAAGCAGAAAAAGGAGATAAAGAACATTTGTTCGACTTAAGAATGCAGATTTTAAGAGATATCGATCCTTTTAAATCAAAAGCATCTGAGCTGCAGCTGCATCATTTAGCGCATAATAGAAAGGTGATGGAAAAATATTTAGAAAATAATTCCGAGTAACCCTATCGTTTTGTTTCCTCAAATCGTCTAAAGAGAATAAAAATAATTTTAATTACATAACTAACAGCAATAACAAACTATGATGACAACAGCAATGGCATCTAAAGGAAAAGCCACAACAATAAAAACAACTTTCAGCCGTCAAACTTCGATAAGTATTGACATAAATTCAGATACATCAATTGTCTGGGCTTTATTAACAAAAGCATTCGACTATCCGAACTGGAATTCAACAGTAACTTCAATCGAAGGAAACATTGCCTTGGGTGAAAAGATCAAGTTAAAATCTACACTCGATGCAAAACGAACATTCAATTTAAAGGTGAAAGAATTTGAGCCCGAAAGACGATTAGTGTGGGGTGATGCGATGGGTACTCGTGTTTACACATTGACAAAAAATGCCGGTGGGACAACAACTTTTTCAATGATTGAAAAAATTGGAGGTCCTCTCTTTCCATTATTCGCTAAAATGATTCCTCCCTTTGACCAATCATTCGAAAAATTTGCTGGCGACTTGAAAAAGGAAGCGGAAGCAAAAATGAGTTCTAAATAAATTAACCATATAAGAGTCAACCAAAATGAAAATAGTAAAAGTAACCTATACGACTAAGGCTGAATTTGCAGAACAAAATCAGGCTAACATAAAAAATGTTATGGCTGAGTTAAAAGGATTGAATCATCAGGGGATAAACTACACTGCTTGTTTGAGTGCCGACAATAAAACATTTATTCATACTGCTTTTTTCAAATCGGACGAAGATCAGAAATTGCTAAATGAATTACCGTCATTTAAAATTTTTCAGGAACAGCTTAAATCAAGCGGACTTGAAGTTCCACCAAAGCAAGAGATTCTTACATTAGTGGGGTCATCAAATAATATTTTTTAACTAATAAATAAAAGGAAATAAAATGAAAAACAAAATCGGAACAAAAGAAAAACCATTGGTTTTAAAAACACCTCCATTAACTTCAGAATATACAATGCACGTTGATGAAAAGGACGGCAAGGAAGTTTTGGTCTGCACAGTTGGAAAAACTGTTTTGCTTTATGACTACCGCTGTCTTGATGACCTTCATACAATGCTAAAAAAGCACGGCGACTGGATGGAGCTTGGCAGTGCTGACGAACAAAAGCCAGCAAAAGAAGGAACGGTTGAAGCCTGGGGACGTTCAGAAAAAAATCCGGTTAAAGGTTGGTATGGTTTAAAGAAAGGACTTCGCGGAAGGTTTGGAATGTATATTCCACCTTTAATGGAAAAGTTGGGACTTGCAGAAGTAACACACGATGCAAAGGGAAACAAAATGAGGGCGAAATAATGACGAGGTTAACAGAAGTTTGGAAAGAGAAGACTGGCATACAAACTTAAATATCTGGGTATAGATTAAATATTCCGCTTACAGAAATCGAGCAGCTCAATCATTAAGCCGTGGTAAATCTATCACGGCTTTTTTATTGATTCCAATGTTAAAGCCCACCCTTTAATAAGGAACGAATATCCTGCCTTTTTTGTTCTAATATCAACAATAACATTAGAAAAGAAGGCTAAAATGAAAGATAAAGTAGTAATCATAACGGGCGCCAATAAAGGCATCGGAAAAGAAGCAGCAAAGCAAATTGCTAAACTTGGAGCTAAAGTTTATATGGCTTGCCGATCTCTTGATTCTGCAAATCAGGCAAGAGAAGAAATTGTTAATGAAACAGGAAATCAGAATGTTTTTGTAAAACATCTCGATCTTGCTTCTGTTGAATCAATAATAAATTTTGCAGAGCAGTTCAAAAAAGAAGAATCAAAACTTGATGTCCTGATTAACAATGCCGGTCTCTGGACAAAAACAAAAAAATTAACCGAC
Source organism: uncultured Ignavibacteriaceae bacterium (assembly GCA_963698205.1). GTDB lineage: Bacteria > Bacteroidota > Ignavibacteria > Ignavibacteriales > Ignavibacteriaceae > IGN3. Next base: position 410,319 of record CAVOPZ010000011.1, read on the forward strand.
ATAAATGTTGAGCAGACTTTTGCTGTAAATGTTCTTGGTCATCAACTTCTAACTCAATTACTTCTTCATGAATTGAAGAATGCGGCGCCGTCAAGAATTATAAACACTGCATCACACTTTGCAGGCGGACTTGATATTGATGACATCAACTTTGATAAAAGAAATTACAACGAAACTCTTGCATACAAACAAACCAAGCAGGCAAACAGAATGTTAACCCGTGAATGGGCAAGAAGATTAGAAAAAGATAATATTTCTGTTTATTCATTAACACCCGGATTTATTCCTGATACAGAATTATTCAGAGAGCAAAATGTAGTTGGCAAATTCTTACTAAAAGTTTTTGCACTGATTGAAGGAAGAACAATTGAAGAAGGTGCGGATACAATTGTGTGGCTTGCATCTGCAGATAAGATTAATCGGAAGCAACGGAGGCTTTTTCAATCAAAGAAAAGAAGAGAAATGTAAATTCAATAATCCCGAAGAAGAAAATAGACTCTGGGATAAATGCGAAGAATTTCTCAGTGAGATAAAAGTTAACAATTCTATTTTACAATAAACTTGAATGCGAGTACAACAATGAAATTCAATTTAGATGAACTCCATTATCGGATCAAAACTGATAATAAATTTAAGAAACGATTAAGAAATATTGTGCTGATTGGTGGAGTAGGTATTGTACTTATTGCTGTTCTTGGTGTTATAGGCATTGTTTTCTTCTCTTCGGCAATAATTGGTTTCTTATTTGCAAATGCCCAGGGCTTTTATGAGATAGGTTTCAATTATGTCCGTGATTTTGCAGGTTCATTTATGCTTGAGGATATCACAGCGATTCTGAACCCTCTTACTGGCGGAGCTAATGTAAGTGAGATGAAAAATCTTGTTACACAGTATTTTAATCAACTAAAGCAGCAATCCATCAATTGATTTTCAGAACTTTCAGAATTTTATTACAACTGTTAAAAATTCATTGATGGATAATCAAATAACTAATACAGAATTAGATTTAGTAAGAAAATTTATTTTAAAGTAAAATTATGAAAGTTGGAATTATAGGCAGCGGCATGGTTGGGGCAACTTCAGCTTATGCAATTATGTTACGCAAAGCTGCAAGCGATATTGTTTTAATTGATGCAAATGAAAAGCGTGCAATAGCAGAAGCTCAGGATATTACGCATGCAGTTCCATTTGCTGCCGCAACAGATGTTTATGCGGGGAGTTATGACGATTTAAGGGACGCAAAAATTGTTGTAATCGCTGCGGGTGCAAGCCAAAAGCCTGGCGAAACCCGACTTATGCTAATGGAAAAGAATGCTTCAATAATGCGAGATATAATTTCAAAAATTGCTTCAGTTAATCCAAATGTTTTATTTCTAATTGCAACAAATCCTGTTGATATTATAACACATATATGTGTTAGCATTGCAAAAGAGTTTGGAATTCCATCATCAAGAATAATCGGCAGCAGGAACAACTCTTGATACAGCAAGGTTCAGGTCATTACTTGGAAATCATATTGGTGTTGATTCTCAGAATGTTCACGCTTATGTAATTGGTGAACACGGTGATTCCGAGGTTTTAACATGGAGCAACATTGATATCGGAGGTGTTACTTTTGAAGATTTTATTGAGCACAGGAAGATCGAATTCAACGATGAGATAAAAAACAGGATTGATGACGGAGTAAGAAATGCAGCTTACAAAATTATTGCGGGCAAGGGTTCAACTTATTATGGAATTGGCGGTGCGATTGCAAAACTTGTTGAAGTGATTAATCGAGATAACCGCGCCGTGCTTAACAGTCAGCACATTTAAAGAAGATGTTGAAGGAATAAAGAATGTAACTCTTTCGCTTCCTCATTTAATTGGTGGTGAAGGAGATTTGGGTGTTTTGCCAATTCGATTAAATGTTAAAGAAAAATCTTTATTAAAAAGAAGTGCTCAGATTATTCGTGAAAAGATAGATGAGTACGAAAAGAAATGAGAAAATACTTTGCAGGCATTGATGTTCAGATAAGCAGGGGCTGTGCTTACTATATTCTTGATTCAAAAAAGAAGTATGTAACAAGCGGATGGGTAAAAGAAAACATTCCACAGTCATTTAAGAGATTTATTTTTCAAAATAAGCGACAATAATCCAAATGAACTAATGCAATTGGAATTGATGCCCCAAGAATGCCAATTAAAAAGCTCCGCAAAAGAAGCTTCGATAAAAAAACAAACTCGTGGACTGATAAGAGTGAAGCAAAGCTTGGAAGAGAGTGCGAAGTGATTATCAAATCTTACAATATTGCAAATCCACAATGGACACGAACACTGAAAGATTCTCCCGATTGGATGCAACTTGGTTTTTCAATTTTTGATTCACTCAAAGATTTTTCATTTGTTTACGAGGTATTTCCATCGGCCTCATATAAAATGTTGGAAAATGAAAATGTTAAATATGAACTATGTTTAAATGAATTTAACTCCGGAGTTAAGGATATGTTGGATGCCTCAGTTGCAGCACTTACTGTTTTCGAATTTGTTAATGGACAAGGCTGTGAAGTTGGGGGTGACGACAGTTTGGGAACGATAGTGCTTCCAAGAAAAATACTTTTATGAACACGCTTTATTTACTGCTTGTTTTATTTTCCAGCGTTTCGTTTATTATTTACGGAAGTCTATTACTCGTTTCTGCTAAAATGCAGAATGAATTTAAGCGTTTTGAGTTAGAAAAGTTTACAACATTAACCGGAGTTTTAGAGCTTTTAGGTGGTATCGGTTTGCTGGTTGGACTAAAGTTTGGTTTTATCTTGTTAATTTCCTCGGGAGGATTAGCTTTGCTGATGCTATTAGGTTTTGGAGTAAGAATTAAAGTAAAAGATAGCCTTTGGCTGTCTTTTCCCTCGTTCTTTTTTATGGTATTAAATCTATTTATTTTTTTTAACGCCACTTAAATTAAAATAATTATTTACGATTAAATTTTTATAACGATCAAAGGAGTATTCAAATGGAATGGATTAAAATAGCTATTCAAATAATTATAGCGGTCTCAATTTTTAATGTTTGGATTATTGCGCTTTGGAAAGCCAACAAGCTGGCGAGGCGGTGCCGCTAAGAGTATGAAAGAAGAATTTGAAGTTTACGGCTTGCCCGACTGGTTTATGAAGTTAATCGGTGCTCTAAAACTAATTCTTGCAACACTACTAATTGCAGGAATATGGCTGCCAACCCTGGTAACACCTGCAGCACTGGGCATGGCGATCTTATGCTGGGAGCGATTGTTATGCATTTCAAAGTAAAAGATGCACTATTAAAATCACTTCCTGCTTTTACTTTTTTAGTGCTTTCTTTGATTTTAATATTTGCTTAAACAATAAAAAGGGATAACAATATGAAAAACTTAAATGCAATCGGTCTTGAGACAAAAAAGGCCGGATTATTAGCAGAAAAGCTAAACACACTTCTTGCAAACTATTCAGTCTTTTATCAAAACACACGCGGTTATCATTGGAACATTAAAGGTGAAAAATTCTTTGAGCTTCATCTGAAATTTGAGGAACTGTACAATGACTTGTTTATTAAAATCGATGAAGTTGCTGAAAGAATTTTAACGTTAGGATATACTCCGAAACATAATTATTCCGATTATAAAAAAACTTCAAAGGTAGTTGAAAGTAACGAAGTTTCTAATGGTATAATGGCAGTTAAGGATATACTATATTCATTTAAGATTATCATTCCACTGCAGCGCGAAATTCTTATTTTGTCTGCTGAGGCAGGTGATGAGGGAACAAATTCTCTGATGAGTGATTATATCCGGGCACAGGAGAAATTAGTTTGGATGTATTCTGCATTTGTTAATAAAAAATAATCATTAAAAATTTCAGAAGGATTTTATGTGGAATAAATTAATGAGTTTCTATAAAACCATTATTACCCCAGCAGAATTAAATGGCTGGGCTTCTAATATTTTAGTTGCAATTCCAAGAATCATTGGTGGCCTGTTATTAACTATTGATTTCGGCTCGAGTAAATTCGGAATGCCGTGGACAGATTCAGAGAAAAACTTATCTCTGTTTCAAGTTGCCTCCTGGTTTCCCGAAGATGTGGCGAAGTTTGGAATACCATTCAGCATTGCGCCTGTATTTTTTGCGTGGATGGCTGCTGCAAGTGAAACTATCGGCGGATTATTTTTAGTGCTGGGGTTTCAAACGCGAATTTCATCTTTTTTAATAGCTTGTACAATGGTGGTTGCAATATTTTTTCAAAAATTCGGAGAGGGAACCTGGAATATGCTTCCTGCTATGGGATTTCTCTGGATAAGTATTTATTCTATCGTTCTTGGTTCGGGTAAGATTGGATTTGATTATTTACTTTCTAAAAAGCTATTTAATAAATAATACAACGAAAGATTTTTATGGATCTTACCAATTTAATATTGATGCTGAAAACTGAGCGTCAATTAATATTTAGGGGAATTGAAAACCTATCCGATGAACAACTTCTCAAAATTCCAGCTGGAAGAAAAAATAATATCTTATGGAATCTTGGCCACATTATTGTAACGCAACAGGTTCTTCACTATACGTTATCAAGGCTTGAAATGAGAATTCCAAAGGAGATGTCAGCGATGTTCAGAACTGGAACTAATCCGGAATTGTGGAAAGAAACCCCAAACATAACAGAGCTTAAATCTCTATTGCTTGAATTGCCTGATAAATTTCTGGAAGATTACAAAAATGGTCTGTTTAAAGAATTCAGACCTTACAAAACATCAACCGGAGTTGAACTAAACTCTTTTGAAGATGCCGTTTCATTTAATTTTTTCCACGAAGGAACTCATACTGGAATAATTTTAGGGTTAATCAAAAAGCTTTAGTTGTTTGGTTAATAATTCGAACCAATCTGTTCCACTATACTTCTTTTAGTTCAATACCTGTCTTTGCATAAGCTAATCTTGCAATTCTTTTAGTTTCATTATAACTATCTAATCCACTGATTGCAATCGTTCCTGCTTTTTCAATATCAACGTATCCATCTTTTGAAATAATTTCTTCCGGAAGAATCAACTCAACAATTTCTCCGACTATAAAAATTGTACCATTAAATTTTATTTCTTGTTCTTCAACAAACCTCAATCCGATTTTTATCTTGGATTCCTTCACATAAGGAGCTTTAATAATTTCTGAATACTCGGGCGTTAGTCCGCATTCATCAAATTCAGAAACATCTTTATCATAATTTGCCGATGTTTGGTGTGATTGTTTAACTATATCTTTATTGATGTGATTGATTGTGTAGTAACCTGTTTCTTTAATGTTTATGTACGTATGTCTTTCAACAGAAACAGGACGCATCAAAAATCCAAGTGCCGGTGGGTTTGCTCCAAGGTGAATAACTGAGTTGAATATCGCAAGATTTGTTTTACCTTCTTTGGAAATTGTTCCAATGAGATTTGCACTTTTAAATCCCGAAAGTGAATTAACAAAGTTAGTCCTGTATGGTTTTTCGAATGCTACAATATTTTCGTTTGTTATTTTCATTTGTTTCTCGCAAACCTGCCTGTCGGCAGACAGGGACGCTAAATTTATAAAGTTTTTATAGATGAAATTCCCCCATCAACTTTTATCACTTGTCCGGTTAAAAACGAAGCCGAATCTGAAAGAATAAATGCAACTGTTTCGGCAATTTCTTTTGCATTTCCAATTCTCTTTAACGGATGACGATCTTCGGATGCTTTTAGTTTTGCTTCGTTGTTCAATAACTTCTCTGCCAGCGGAGTATTTGTAATTGATGGCGCAATACAATTTACTCTTATGTTCGGGGTAAACTCTGCAGCAAGAGAACGGGTTAAGCCCTCAATCGCTCCTTTTGCGGCGGCTATTGAAGCATGATATGGCATTCCCGTTTGCACAGCTACAGTACTGAATAAAACTATGCTTGACTTCTCTGCTGACTTTAGATTATTAAAGTATTTATTTATTACTTTAACAGCACCGAGAAGATTAACTTCAAAATCACTTTGAAAATCTTCTATCTTTAAACTCTTGATAGGTTTTAAGTTTATTGTGCCTGGGCAATAAATCAATCCATCAATTTTTTCAGCAATACCCATAAGTTCATCAATTGAGTTAGTAACATCAGTGAAATGAAATTCCACATTATTTAGTCCATCTATATTTCTATTGGTTCTGCTTAATACTATAACACGATTATTTTGACTCAATAGTTTTGTTGTTTCTAATCCAATTCCTGAGGTTCCCCCTACTACAATATATGTGTTCATTTTCTTTCCTTTATACTTTTCTTCCTTTTAGATGCATATGGAGTTGTTTCATCCAATAAAATTGCTTCCCGAATCACTTCATCTATCAAAAATTTATCTATGTTTTTTAGTGAAGAATATGTTATTCCATAAACCTGCTTTCTTCGTTTAGATTCCAGAATTCCCTGAAAATTTGAAAGCTCGTTGCCGCGTGGAAAAGCAAACTCAACCTTATTATCCTTGGTAGGATTCAAATAGCAAATCCAGCTATTGAAATAGTAAAATGGAATTTTATAACTTAATTTGCATTCGAGATTAAAAGTAGAGATAAGTTTGTTGTGTAAGAAAAGCATTATCTCTCTTTGTTCTCCCTCGTAATTCCAGATAAATTCTTCAACTTCTTCAATCATAAAAAAATTCTTTTTATAATTTTAGATTAATCCCAACACCAACACCACCTGCAAGAAAGCTTTCTAAATGCGGATATAAGTTTATATCTGCATTACCCTGATGAATAAAATAAAGAGCAACATCAAAAGCTAAAAGAAATCCGCCTTGCAATAACAAACTGTTTCCATATCCTCTCAATCGTTCAGAGCTTGATGAATTTTTCGACCGTTCTTTTAAATAAAATCCTGTGGCAATGTAAGCAGCATCAAGACCAGCATTAAGTAAAAGAAAGTTTTGTAATGAGTTAAAGTCTTTAATGATTTCAACATTTGTCATTGAAGCCGGATCAGAATTAACAGCATTAAAATATCCAAAAGCAGCAATCCCTAGATTAACAATATTCCAGACTGCATTAAATTGATGAAAATATTTTGCCTCACCGCTTGCTTTAAAGTTGCCGTAAGTCCCAACTAAAATATTCGCAGCAGCCCAGCTGCCAAGCACAAGCATTCCTGTATTGTTAATGTCTTGTCTCTCCTGCTCAAATGATTGCATTAGCATATCGCTTTGCGAATAAGCTGAAACCGCCATCATCCAGAAAAACAGTAGCATTGTTTTGATATAGAAAGAGTATTTTTTCATATGTTCTTTATTTTACTGTAAAACATCATATAGTGCAATAGAGTTCAATTCTTTTTCATCTAACATGGATTTGGATTAAATTGTAAGCAATATCGCTAAGGAAATTTGTGGCACAATAACGAAAAAAAGGATTAGAAACTTGACAAAAACAGAAACTCACAACTCGACAATTAAACATGATATTCGATTCAAATCATTAAATATCATCGAACCTATTTTAAAAGCAGTAAAGGAAGAAGGTTATACAACTCCAACCCCAATACAGGTGCAAGCCATACCCATTATTTTACGAGGCACCGACTTGCTTGGTTGTGCACAAACAGGAACCGGAAAGACTGCAGCGTTTGCAATCCCAATACTGCAATTACTAAGTACAAATAAAACTTATCATAAAAAAAGAAAAGTAAGAAGCCTTATCGTAACACCAACACGAGAACTTGCAATTCAGATTGGGGAAAGCTTTAAAGCATATGGACGACACACGGGATTAACCTATACCGTAATATTCGGCGGTGTTAATCAAAGCCCGCAAACTTCAGCTTTACACAGTGGTGTGGATATTGTGATTGCAACACCGGGTAGACTGTTGGATCTTCTGAATCAAGGGCATCTAACTCTGCACGATGTAGAAATTTTTGTTCTGGATGAGGCAGATCGCATGCTGGATATGGGTTTTATTCACGATGTAAGAAGGATATTGACAGCACTTCCGAAAAAAAGACAATCACTTTTCTTCTCTGCAACCATACTTCCAGAAATAGTTAAGCTGGCAAATACAATATTGCATAATCCTTCCAAGGTTTCAGTAACGCCCGAGTCGTTGACGGTAGACATTATTGAACAATATGTTTACTTTGTTGATAAAGGAAATAAAAACGCCCTGCTGGGAGATATTTTAAATGATAAAAACATTAAAACTGCTTTAGTATTTACTCGAACAAAACACGGTGCGGATAAAGTTGTAAGTTACTTGTTGAAGCATAATATCAAAGCAGAGGTAATACATAGTAATAAATCACAAAATGCAAGACAGCGCGCCCTTACAAATTTTAAAGCGCAAACAACTCGTGTATTGGTGGCAACAGATATTGCATCACGCGGAATTGATGTTGACGATTTAGAGTATGTAATCAATTATGAAATATCCAACATCGCAGAAACATACATTCACCGGATTGGAAGAACCGGAAGAGCCGGGGCGAATGGAACTGCACTTTCGTTTTGTGATGCGGAAGAAAAAACATACTTGCGCGATATAGAAAAGCTAATTACTAAAAAGATTTCTGTTGTTGAAAATCATCCTTTTCCGTTGATGGATCATAATCCCGTTAAGGTTCATAAGCAGCAACAAGGGAGAGGAAGTTCGGGTCACACAAGACCAAGACGTTTTGGAAAAAGCGCTAAGAAAAAGTGGGCGGGTAAACCTAAAAAAACGGGGTAGGTTTGTTATTAATCGTTTAAAAAATCATTATAGACAATTAACAACCTTAAAATAAAAAAGCCCGCAAATTTCTCTGCAGGCTTTATTTGTTGTTTCAAATTCTGTTATTCAATCATCCTAAAAATATCTAATTAGAAAGATTGTATTGGATGGTTTTCAATTTAAATTTCCCATATACAAATTCCCCATCCGGATAGTGCCATATTGCATCACCTCCGGTCATTACATTAATTCCATTTATATTTTTATAACCTGCAACAGGGGTCGAGAATCGGTATTGTTTCATATCAGTGATCGCTGTTCGATCATCCGATGTAAAATTAATTAACTGTCCGGCCTCATTAAAGTAAAGTATTGCGGAAATAGAAATACCCCTATTGGTAAAAACAGCTTTGGTGGTCAAACTATCAATCGGTTCCCATTGAATCCGCTTGTCTATCAGTGTTGCCGGAACCATAAGACACATATCATTAAACAAAGTAACTGTTTCCGTTTTGTTCATAATCTCTCCCGATTGTTTTACTATGGAGAATAAACCAAACAAGCGGATGTCCATCGCTGCATTTGCTTCAACATATCTGTGATAACCGGGGACAGTCATACCAAACATTTTCCCTTTCATAAAAAATAGGCGTGTTGGTTCATCAAAAAAATTATATTGAACAGATGTTGCTTTAAACCAGTCTTTTCCTTTCTCCCGCATTTCAACGCCAAAGACTATCCTTACATTATTAACTTTTTCTTTATTGATTACTCCGGCATATCTAAGATATTTTTGAATCGGCAGAGGAAGATGCTCAATATCTTTTTCGGTAATAAGATTTTTTTCTAGCTTTGAACTTGTTTCAAGTCTGCCGGCTACGTCCTTGTTAAATATATTTTCAAAACTCCAGAATCCGTATCCTGCAATTACAGACAGCAGAACAATAATATTAGCTATTGTTCCAAACTTAGCATCCTGCCAGAACAAAATTATTAGAACTTGTGATAAGATTACAGCAGCGAAGGCGGTTATCCACCACAAATCGTGATTGCTTATTAACTGAATTGCGGCTGCAAGAAAAAGTATTAGTGCAATGAGCCAGAGTATTCCCATTGGCTTGGAAATGTTTTGTGTAAGCTGGTTAATTTCCGCAAGCTGAAATGCTTTTAGAAAACCGAATACGTGAATCATCCCATGGATGAAAAGTACAATCAGTAAAAATATTTTTAGCATTTTAATTACTCCTGTTCAAATTTAATTATCCTTTAATCAAACTGCTGTTGTGTTTGTAAAGTTACATTGTTCATTATTTCTTTTTAATTAAAATTTTATTCCTACGTACACTAAAACGGCTTTATAGAAAAACCTGTTGTCTCCTTCATTTTCAAGATCTTTAAAACTCTGCGGTTTATTGCCTGCATAAAGTGCAAACCCAAATGGTATCTGGGCTTTTACAAAAACGGGGAAATTTGAAATTGTAAAATCATATTGATATCCGAACCGAAATTCATTCCAGAGATCGAAACTGTTGTAGTATTTCTTTTCGTTAGTTTCAAAGTAATTATCGTAAGTGGGATAAATAGAATATTCTGCATGCCAGCCGCTTCCAAAATTTCTTCTGTAACCTATAATCAAGCTGCCGGCATGTGTTCTTCCAACATTCTCTTGAGGTATCGACATATATGCAAGTCCAAGTATTAAATCATTTTGTTGATCAAATGAATACGAATACTGAATTCCATAAATATTGATAAATGGGCTCATTGGGCTTACTTCAAGTGAGTTTTGATAAATAAGTGACGCCACCTTCATCCATGGCAGATTGCGAGTAGATTAGGCTTGAGTTTAAAATAAACATAATTAAAAATGCAAATGCTGATAGTTGTTTTAAAATATTTTTCATTTTTTCTTTCCTTATAATGTTTTAGTTCTGTTTTGATCTTGAAAAATCTGATGCACGTAAAAAATACATTCTATATCTTCCCACATAGTTTGATATACTTCCATTTTATATGGATCTTCTAATGATTCACAGAGTGCTCTTAAAGGATCAATACAGCATAAGTCGCAGGGTTTGGCGCTATTAATTGTGCTTGAAATGCATTTTAGTTTGCAAGCTTTAGTTGAAAAAATCCATCCTTGCGATGCTTTATTGATTTTCCACTCCGTAAATCCCAGAAGGTTATTAAATAAATTGAAAGCATCTTCCGGATTCTTTAATCCAAATTGATTGATTCTTGCCGGGGCAGCCAGTTTATACTCAACTGATTTTTGCAATTTGATTTTTTCAAGAATGCCATATTTTTCAAATATTGCCACCGAATCTGCAAGCAAACCGGCAAAAAGAAGTTGAAGTGTTTTAATATTATTCTGTTCCATAATTATCTTATTTTTACACAAGAAAATTATTTGATTTCAATAGCTGGGTAAATAGTCATTAATGATCATTTTATTATGGATAGAGATTACTACATAAAAAAGTTAAATGAATTATTTGCAAGACAGGAGATAGATGAAGTAAATCTTGATTACTCCCATTTTGATACTCATATTGCTTTCCTTAAACAACTGGCAATAGTTGAAAACAGTTCTATGGCAGTTTTCGATTTGTATAAAAAGAAATATTCTTTTGCCCATAATAGATTTTTGCCAATCCTTGGTGTAGAGCTTGAAGAAATGATGCAGCGCGGACCTCAATATTTTTACACCATCATGCATCCGGATGATGTATCTTTTCTGGTTGAAACACATTATATGTTCACTGATTTCCTACTTAAGCTAGAGACCAATCAACGCAAAGATTATAAACTGTTGTATGATTTCAGATTAAAAGACAAGAATGGAAAGTATGTTAGATTTGTAAACCAAATGCTTCCGCTCGAACTTGATAAAAAAGGAAACCTCTGGTTAATGCTGATAACCTATGATATGATTTCCGGGAAATGTCGATTCCTTTAAATCGCAAAGAAAAATTATTAATGTCAAAACAAATGAGCTTTATTTTTTTCCAAAAGATTCCAGAGATGATCAGAAAAATTCTTTAACTAAAAGAGAAGTTGAAATTCTTGGACTTCTTGCTAAAGGAATGGCAAGTAAAAAAATTGCAGATGAGTTATTCCTAAGCGTTAACACGGTCAACAACCACCGCAGAAATATTCTTGAGAAAACTAAATCTGAAAATACCGCAATGGCAATTCAGTACGGAATTAGCTTGGGGTTACTCTGATGTTTTGTTAAAAATAAAAAAGCCCGCAAATTTCTCTGCAGGCTTTAGTGGAGATGAGATTACTTTTACACATCAGTCTCTATTTATTTTTATCGTTCCATCTATTTCTTTATCAAAGTGTCTTTTATATAATTTTTTATATTGTTCGTGGTTTTGGGATGTAACATAAACGTCATTTACCTTTGTGTTGTTTTTATCCATTTCAAGCTTAAACTCATCCTCAACAGAGTTGATATAGCCATCTTTAACAAGTTCAGATTTAAGTTCATCCAAAAATGAATTGAGTTTTTTCATTTCACCCTTTAGTCCATACATTTCAATCTTAAGACCTTTCATATTTTTCTTTAGGTCTTTCATACTTTCGCGTAATTCACTCATATCAAACTCAGAGCTGTCAAACTTAATATCAAAATGCTTAAATGATTCCTTAAAATTTTTCATTCCTTCTTTAAATTGCTCCATATCCATATAAACATCTACATCAACATCCGGCGGAATTGGAGGAACAGGGAGATTTTTTAGATTTTCCTCAAGCTCTTTCATATTGTCTCTAAATTCCTCAGAATCAAAATAGAGTTCAATCTTTTTATCTTTCAAATCTTTTAGGCTCTCTTCAAGTTTTTCCATATTTTTTTCAAACTCCTCTTCATCAAATTCCAGCTTAAAGTGCATAAACTTGTCATTATCAAAATCATACTTAAACTTTTTCATTTGTTCATCAAACTTATCCATATCAAAGTGGAAACGATGAACGTTGCCATTTAGATCTTTAAAATCTGATTTTAGTCCATTTAACTTTTCATAAATCATTTCTTTGTGCTGTTCGATTTCATTCTCAGGGACTCTATTCCCATCCTTGTACAGAGCGGATATTTCGTCATCTTCAAAATCCACTCGCCAGTTTGATCCTTTATCTTTAAATGAAAAAGATTTATCCTCGCCAAAACTTGTTTGATTTGAAGCAGTGTTCTGTTCAATTCCGGAAGAGCATCCGGATAATGATAATAATGCTGTAAGCACAACTACTGCAAACAGTATCCCAAACACATTTGTTCTGAATTCTGTATTTGTAAAATCAATTTTCATGATAAACCTCTTCTTTTTGTTCATTCTGATAGTTAAGACCGAGTTGAACCTTAAAATGTTTCGTTGTTTTGTTTGATTATTTAAGAAAGGAATAATTTGCTGATAAAAGGAAGAATAAAGATTTATGTAAACCTATTTAAGAAATCCATACTTCTTAATGTGTTTGTATGCAAGATAACCCACGGCACTCAGCTGTGCCACCCCAAGTACATATTTTACAGGATCAAATTTAGAATTTTCTAAATATTGTTTTTCAAGTGGAGATAAAAAATGCGGGGAAAAATTTTGTCCAAATGTTTCTGAATTTGAAATAGCGAGCGATGTTCTTAACCAAACGGTCTGGGGATCACCATCAATTCGAACGCTCATTTTCATATTGTTAAATTCACGCTGTAGTTCAAATTCATCAAATTTTATCTGCATATCTACTAAAGGATTAGAGTGGAGTTGAATTTTTAATGAATCATTGATGTAAATACTTTTTGCGTCGTCCAATTGTGAATACGCCAGGGAAGAAAGAATGAAAAGAAACTGAAATATTTTAATTATACTTTTCACCTCTATAAATTAAAGATTAGAGAAAAAATTGTCCAATCATTAATCAGAATCTTTAGCAGATTGTTTCATTAACTTTCTAAAATCTATCGAGTGTGTAATAAGATCTACAATTGTTTTGATACCAATAAATAAAATAATAATTGCCAGATTAGTATTTGTGGAAAAGATCGATCCCGCAGCACCTATAAAACCACCGAATATTATTGTTAAATGCATTGGAATTATTCTCGCATAAGGAGCAAACATAATGAATCCAATATTCGGAAGTTCATCACTTTGTTCTTTTCTCGAATTTATAAACTCAATTAAATAGCTTATAAAAAACATTCCTGCTGAAAGTAAAAAATATTTTGATCCGGAGTTACTTCCGCTCGAATATGAAAATTCTGAAAAAGCACCCAGAAAAATGGCGTAGATTAAATGAAAAAACCCATAATGGAAAAGAAAAAAAACTGCACTGGAAATAGCTGTTGCTCTTGTTGGAAGCATCTGTTTTTTGCCCTGCTTAAATCCCTCCGTCGAAAATTCCTTAAGAGTAACCATCTTTATAAAATTAAAGATTCCAATTATTACACTTTGAGACCAGTAAATCCATAATACTTCGTTTGCAGAAATACCATCTACAATTGCAAAAAATACCACCAACAGGTTGGAAAAAATTAATGACATCGTTGATGTTTTAGTAAAATCAACCTGACTCCAAAGCTCGGATAATTTTATTTTGGGTCTATCGCTCTTCATCTAATCTATTTATTGGTTGCCCAGTTTCTTAAAAGATTTTTTTCTTCGGGTGTAAGCTTTGATTCACTGTGAGATATGCGATACATCCATGGCGGCATTTGTTCTTCACGTACTTCTTCCCAAATCTCTTTTTTAACTTCATCCATTTTTCCAAAATAATTATCCCATTCAGAAAAGTTTAATTTTTTTCTACCCTCAGTAACATCATTAATGGTAAGAAAAGATATTGGTGCTAATTTTGTATACCAGACCCAGTTGGTTTCATTTGAGTGGCAATCATAACAGGCTTTTTTAAAAATAGCTTTAACCTCTGGCGGCGCATCAATATCCGATTGAACAGGTGGATTTGTTCTTTCAACGGGAATAAATTGAATTCCCACAATAACCACGACAAGAAATATGATAAATTTTTTCATTTTGTTCCTCTTAAAGTTAATTAAAGCGATATACTATTATTTTTTTTTGTCTTTGTTAAACTTTTTTTCTCCTTCTTTGTCACCATATTTTTTGCGGTATGCAGATGCGATTTTACAGTCTTTGCAAAAACCTCCGCAGCAATCTTTCCACTCCTTGTCTGTAAATTTTTTTCTTAATTTGCTCATAATATAATTTCTCCTCGCTCTATTCTTAAGAGAAGAAGCTAGGAAACGAGTTCAAACCCATTATATACTGTTTAACCCCAAAACTCTATAAGCTGTTGCCATAACATTCTCGACTGTAAAACCAAACTTTTCATACAAAACAGTGTCTGGAGCTGAAGCACCAAATGTTTCGATGCTTATGGATTCACCTAAATCACCAACATATTTTTTCCAACCCAAAGCCGTTCCCATTTCAACAGAAACTCTTACTTTTATTTCAGGTGGAAATATTTGTTTTTTATATGCTTTATCCTGCTGTTCAAAAATTTCCCAACTGGGGAAGCTAATTACTCTAACACTTTTTCCTTCTGCTTCAAGTCGCTCAGCCGCATTAATAGATAATAAAATTTCTGAACCTGTTGCAATCAAAAGTAAATCGGGTTTTTGAATTGAATCCTTAACAACGTAAGCACCTTTCTGCAATCCTTTGGCAGAGGCATATTTGGTCTGATCTATTACCGCAAGTTTTTGTCTTGTTAAAATTAATGCTACTGGTCCACCCTTATGGCTTATAGCATATTTCCATGCCTCTATTGTTTCATTTGCATCCGCAGGACGGATTACAGTTAAGTTTGGAATTGCCCTAAGAGATGCTATTTGCTCTATCGGCTGATGTGTTGGTCCATCTTCACCAAGCCCAATACTGTCATGAGTAAACACATAAATAACTTTTTGCTTCATCAGCGCAGCCAAACGAATTGCCGGACGCATATAATCCGAGAAGATTAAAAACGTTGCACCAAAAGGAATTACTCCGCCATAAACCGCCATTCCATTCAACAAAGCTCCCATTGCGTGTTCACGAATTCCAAAATATATATTTCGTCCCCTTCTATCAGCAGAAGAAAAAGTTGTTGATGATTTTATTTGAGTCATAGTAGATTCATTAAGATCAGCAGAACCGCCGATAAGAGTTGGAATATCTATTGCTACAGCATTAAGAACTTTGCCCGAAGCAATGCGAGTTGAAATCTTTTCAGTGTAATCTTCAAACTTAGGCAAGTGGTTTATCCACTCATCTTTAAAATTTCCATTCATTACGGATTCAAACAAAGCATAATCTTTTGGGTATTTTGCTTTATACACATCCAGGGATTTGTTCCATAAATCTTCGGCTTCCTGCCCGCACTCTAGAATTCCTTTAAAGTGTGAGTAAACTTCATCAGGAACAAAGAATGATTTATCTTCAGGCATTCCTAAGTTTCTTTTCGTAAGCTTTACTTCTTCTTCCCCGAGCGGCGAGCCATGTGCTGAAGATTTATCCTGTTTGTTAGGGCTTCCATATCCTATGTGCGTTTGAGTTATTATTAGTGTCGGTCGATCATAATTAGACCGCGTCAGCTTTATTATTCTTTCTACCTGTTCACTATCGTTTACATCTAGTATACTTAAAACACTCCAGCCATATGATTCAAATCTTTTTCTTACATCATCGGAACAAGTAACGTCGGTTTTACCATCAATCGTTATTTTGTTGTCATCATAAAAGAAAACAAGCTTTTCCAACTTTAAGTGTCCTGCAAGCGATGCTGCTTCGTGTGAAATTCCTTCCATCAAATCTCCATCGCTGCAAATGCCCCAGATACCGTGATCGATTATTTTTATAGCATTTTTATTAAACAGCTCAGCCAAATGATCGCGCGCAATTGCCATTCCCACAGCAGTTGCAAATCCTTGGCCCAGCGGACCCGTGGTAGTCTCAACTCCAGGCGTGTGTCCAATTTCAGGATGACCGGGAGTAATACTATTCCACTGTCTAAAATTTTTGAGATCATCAATTGAAATTTTATATCCGCAAAGATGAAGAATTGAATAAAGAAGCATACTTCCGTGTCCTGCAGACAGAACAAATCTATCTCTGTTAATCCAATTAGGATTTGCGGGATTATGCTTTAAAAATTTGTAATAAAGCGCATAAGCAATTGGTGCCATACCAAGCGGCATTCCAGGATGACCTGAATTTGCTTTTTGCACTGCATCCATAGCAAGTGTGCGGATTGTATTAATTGAAAGTTTTTCTATATCAAGCCTTGTATCGGGCATAACGGTTTCCGGTAAAATTTAAAATTGGGTTAGGAAAGATAGAAAAAAAAATATAATGTATAGTCCGCCTACTGCAATTGTACCAACTTTTTCATTTGCAATACTCTCAACATCAAGTCATTTTTATAACCAAGGATTATAAAATTATTCTTCATCATCATTTTCGGGAGAAAATATGTTTACTTCTTCTAAACAGATAGCCCAACTTTCAGGATTCCTGCACTTAATTATACTTTTAACTATTCCACAACCACAATTTTTATCTGCACAAAACAAGCAACTTACCTTTAACCAGGTTTATTTGTTTGGCGAACCAAGAATATTAAAGTCAGCCCCGCGGTTGCAAGGCTGGTTTGATGATGATCATTATGTTATGCAAAAGCGTGATGCAACAACAAGCGCTATAGTAAAAGTAAATGCAAAAAGTGGAGAAGAAACAATCTTGTTGGATTTTAATGTAATCAATCCAAATCTTGATGAAGCAGAATTAACTGCAGAAGAAAACATTGGCATTACCAAAGATTACACCGGCTTACTTTTTTATGATGATAAAGATTTGTTTTTCTATTCAGTAATAAAAAACAAAGTATCACGATTAACAAATAACGAAGATGAAGAAGTTAATCCAAAGCTCTCTCCAAACGGAAAGAAAGTTGCATTTACTCGTAACAAGGATCTTTATGTTGTTGATACGGAAACAGGAAAAGAAATCCGCTTAACAAACGATGCGAGCGATGTTATTTACAACGGTTATGCCTCGTGGGTTTATATGGAAGAAATAATTGGTCGCTCGCTTAATTACCGCGCTTTCTGGTGGGCTCCAAACAGCGAGATGATTGCATTTTTAAGATTTGATGATACACCGGTTCCAAAATTTCCATTGTATAAGTTGGATAATGTTCATGGAGAAATTGAATGGGAACGCTATCCAAAGTCGGGTGATCCTAACCCAATTGTTAAAATGGGTATTGCACACATCAACGCCAACAATATTATATGGATTGATGAAGATGAATCTGCAGATCAATATACTGCCTGGCCGTTCTGGTCACCGGAAAGCAAGCAATTGTTTTACCAGGTATTAAATCGTGGGCAAGATGATTTACAAATTTTATCTGCAAATCCTGAAACAGGGAAAAACAAATTAGTGTATGAAGAAAAAAACACGACATGGGTTGAGTTTTTTGAAGACATTCATATCCTAAAAAATAATAAAGGATTTATTCTTCGTTCCGAACAGGATGGCTGGAGACATCTATATTACTACGATATGAATGGCAAACTTAAAAAACAGTTAACAAGCGGCGAGTGGAATGTTTCCGATATAAAACTTGTAGATGAAGAAAATCAAAAGATTTACTTTGAAGCAAATAAAGGAGAAAGACTCGAAACGCATTTATTTATTGTGGATTTTGAAGGCGACAATATTGAACAACTTACAAGTATACCTGGAACACACAATGCAACTGTTTCACCAAAAGGAAAATATTTTTATGACACTTATTCGGATATCAATACTCCTGGCAAAATGGATTTGTGTGATGATGAAGGCGAATTAATAAAAAATCTTGGCGACAGAAAATCAAAAATTTATAATGAGTACAAACTTGGTAAAACAGAGCTGTTCACTATAAAGACCGAGGATGGATTTGAATTACCTGCATTGTGGATTCTTCCACCGGATTTTGATTCAAGCAAAAAGTATCCGGTATTGTTTTCTGTGTATGGTGGTCCCGGTGGAACAGATGTTAAAAATACATTCTCTGCATATTTAGATAGGTATTTTATATCTCAAAGCGGCATAATTTATTTTGTAGTTGACCATCGTGCATCAGCTTACTTTGGCAAAAAGGGGAAATCATATTTTTATCGTAATGCAGGCAAAGTGGAAATCGAAGATTATATAACTGCAGTTAAATGGTTAAAGCAAAAATCATTTATTGATTCAACAAAGATTGGAATTACAGGCTCAAGTTACGGCGGATATGTAACTTGCATGGCACTAACACTTGGTGCTGATTATTTTACTCATGGACTTGCGGAATATTCTGTTACCGATTGGCGTCTTTATGATAATGTTTACACTGAAAGATATATGGACACACCGGAAGAAAATCCCAACGGATATAATTATGGTTCTGCGATGACACATGCTGAAAAGTACAAAGGCTTACTGCGTATAACCCACGGAACCATGGATGATAATTGTCATATGCAAAACACAATTCAATTGGTAGATAAGCTTACAACATTAAATAAACGCTTTGAATTAATGTTATATCCAAATGAAAGACACGGAGTTGGTTTTCCTAAATTGATGCATGCTCAAAGAGAGTACGTGGAGTTTTGGTTTAAAAATTTCTCGGTAAGGATTTTGTGAAGGAATAAAACAATGGACACGGATTTAAACGGATTAGAATTGTTTTAATCGTATAATCTTTTAGATCCGCGTTTTATTGTAATTAAACTGCCCTGATTACTTTTCTAAAGTGAAATCCGTATACAGCAAGTGTCATAGCTGTTGGAAATTTGCGCGGATATTTCCACAAGCTAATAAAGAAAAGTTTCCAGAAATACTTTTTTCCTTTTTCGATAATTCCAAGTAGCCAGAGTAATCTTAAAAAAGCTTTAAGCTGTTCAAGATTAATTACTTTTGGTGTCCAATCGGGAACATTGTACTCCCGTAAAAAAACTTTTAATCTTTGGTAATATTCTTTCTGTGAATAGATAGTGTTTAACAATCTGCTGTAACCACGAATTAGATTTATGTAATTCATTTTGGGAATAAAGTTTATACTTGCGTCCATATTATTTCCGCTGAACATGTCAAGCAATCTTCCTTCTTGTTTCATTCGTGTAAATAGTTTTGTGCCTGTTGGTGCGTTTAGTAAACCAACCATTGCATTTGGAATGCCGCTTTGCTGTATAAAATTTATCTGATCATCAAAAACATTTTCTGTATCGTTATCAAATCCGACAATAAATCCGCCAGAAACAAGCATACCACTTCGTTGTAATTTATTTACAGATTCAACAAGATCGCGTTTTAAGTTTTGCATCTTGCCGCACTCAACCAAGCTTTCAATGTTTGGAGTTTCAATCCCAACAAAAATGCTGTTAAATCCTGCTTCCACCATCAAATTTATCAACTCTTCATCATCAGCAAGATTGATTGAAACCTCTGTGATAAAAAAGAATGGATATTTTTTTTCTTTAGACCACTTAATAATTGCTGGTAAAGTATCTTCTTTAAGTTTTCTTTTGTTGCCGATAAAATTATCATCAACAACTGAAATACCGCCGCGCCAGCCAAGATCATATAAACGATCTAACTCTGTAATAAATTGTTCTGTACATTTTGCGCGCGGTTTTCTTCCATTTAACATTGTGATGCTGCAGAATTCACAATCGTACGGACAGCCGCGTGAATATTGCAAACTCATTGAAGCATACTTTTTCATATCAAGTAATTCCCACATTGGAGTTGGTGCTAAAGCAACATCAGGAAATTCATCGGTTTGATAAACTTGTTTTGGATTTCCAGCTTCCAGATCTTCAAGAAATTGCGGAAGAGTTATCTCGGCTTCATTTAATATAAAATGATCAACGCCAAGAAGATCCTTGTATTGAGTTGTGCAAAGCGGTCCGCCGGCAACAACCTTAACTCCAAGTTTGTTGCATCTTCTAACGATATCTCTGAAAGATCTTAAATGAACATTCATTGCGCTGATAAAAACATAATCAGCCAAAAGAATATCTTTATCATTTAGTTGGGATACATTAAGATCGATAAGTTTTTTGCCCCATTCTTTTGGAAGCATTGCAGCAACAGTAATTAAACCAAGAGGAGGTTCTGCGGATTTTTTTGAAACGAATTTTAGTGCTTCTTTAAAACTCCAGAACGTTGATGGTGTTTCAGGATAAACCAACAGTACTTTCATCATACAATTCCTTTTGAAGTTACACATCAAAACTGCAAAGAATTTTGATGTGTGTTTGTAAAAGAAATGTAATTTAGATTTTTTAAGATTTGATGTTGAACTTATTTAAAATGATATTTGAGCTGAAAATTTTCTTACCAATGTCATCCTTCGACAGGCTCAGAGCGACAATAAGTTAAAAATATATTTGTAAGTGTTTTATTCCATTTATGAAACGCAGACATTCATTTGCATATAACTATAAAGCAAGGTAGCTCTCAATTTGTTAATGGTGTTAGACAAAATCAATTTTCCGATAGCGGAATATTATAAGCATAATCATTAAAACTCATTATTGAAAAACTGTTTCCAAAATTAGTTTCATTACCCTTTAAATAATTTCTGATCACATCAATAAAATATTTTCTTTGTTCCGTATTTACTTTCGATAGGATTTTTAAAACCAAAATCGCCATAAAAAATTTATCGGTCATTTTCATTTTTCCAAACGCATCCTCAAATCCTGTTACTTCATTAACTTCTTTTTTGTTCATAAAATTATCATATCTTTTCTGAATATTGCCTAAAGAATATATTTCCCTGAAAACCCATCTTCTGCCGTCTTCAAGAGTTTTAGCAGACATTTTCTTTGGTTTAAAACAGACAGACTCAAAGTCATATTTTGTCCAGTTTTTATGTAAAATTCTCCCTTCATTTTCCAGGCGAGTATACAACTTTGTTCCCGGCAGCGGAGTTAAAATATTTATCATTGGATAAACAAGGTTATTATCTTTTATAAACGTTGCTGTTTTTTCAAAAATCGTCTCGTCTTCCGTATCGCTGCCCACAACAAACGAAGGCATAACTTTTATTCCTGCTGATTGAATATTTGCAATGCACTCACTATAGTCTTCAACTTTATTTATTTTTTTATCCATACTATTGTATCGTTTCCGGCATTACACTTTCAATACCTATAATTACAGAATGACATCCGGCTTCTTTCATCATTGAAATCATTTCTTTGTCTCTGCCAAGATTTATGGATGATTGGCAATACCAATCAGTAAGTTTTAAAGGCATAATTGCTTCTAAAAATTTCTTTGCATAAGGCTTGTTTCCAATCAAATTATCATCTGCAAATAGTAATGTCTTTGGAGATTTTAATTTATGCCCAAAAATGTTTATGTCGTACGTTGGTGATAAAGATTGAATTTCTTTAATGGTCTGTTCAATTTTTTTAATTCTGTATTGATTACCTGAAAACGCTTTAACAGAACAAAAGTCGCAATCAAACGGGCATCCCCTTGTCGTCTGAACCTGGTTAATCACATATCTTTCTGTTTTTATTAAATCATTTCTTGGAGCAGGAATTTCTTCTACGTTCGGATATTCTGAATATGTGTAATATTTTTTCAAGCTTCCACTTTTAAAATCTTCCATCGCTTCACGCCAAAGAAAATCTGCTTCGCCGATAAGGACACTATCTGCATGCTGTGCTGCTTCTTCATACATCATAGATGCATGTATTCCGCCAATCGCAACTTTCACTCCCCGCTTCCTGTATTCATCTGAAATTTCGTAAGCCCTGTTTATTGTTGAGGTCATAGCCCCAATTCCAACAATATCAACTTTATCGTCAAAATTTATTGTTTCGATTTTTTCATCGATTATTTGAATTTCAAAATCTTCAGGAGTGGCTGCGGCAATTGTAGGAAGGAATAAGGGCATCAAAGCTGTTTGACCGAGAATTCTTTTTTCAAATTTAAAATCCCAGAAATCTCCCTTTTTATTACTATCCCTGCTTGGATTAATTAAAAACAATTTCATTAAGTAACCGGCTATTTAATATTCATCAGGAACTTACTAAAATAAATTCTAAAAGAATATTCGACTTTTTCACTTTAATAAAAGTATGACTATTATATTTTCCGAAACACATAGTTCTCATTTACTAATAGCCGATATTCATGACAAATATTAAAATGAAAACGAGAACAGTTTTAGAAATCTTTCCCAGGGAAATTCTTTCAAACCATTTCAACACATGTTTTTTATGTACTTAAATTGAACACCTGTGCATTAGCAAGAAAGTGGCTTTGGTGAGTAGAAAAAAACGCGGTACAAATACAAAGATTATCAAAACAATTTTTAAAGAGTCCGGCTATTATTATTTTCTAATAAAATGCGGCATTTCATCCGGGATTTCGAAAGATATTTCGACGATTCCATCAATAACATTTTCATTGACCCACGGAGTTTGGCAGATAATTTTCTTCTTTCCGTTTTTTTCTATCGTATAAATATTTATGCTTCCATCCGCTAACATTTCTTTTAATTTTGTTAAAGCCGGTTCAGGATGACAGCCAAATAGACTACTGCCTATTAAATCTTTTCCACTATCGTTTTTAAATACTTGTTCTGATTTTTCATTCATATAAACAATTATTCCCTGTTTATCACAGATAGTAACTGCCGCATTAATTTCTTTTAGCCAATCCAAGGTAGTTCTCCATTTTGAAAAATATTATTCCAGACTGAGTCAACGTCCAATTCTTTTATACATTTAAATTGTACATCTGTACGCGAACATGAGAGCGGCTTGGGTGAGTAAAAGAAACACGGCGCACATTCTAAATTGAGCGAAACAATTTTGTGTTCTGTTTTCCAGGGGTGAATGTAATATTGGTTGGTCGGTCCGATTATCGCAATAACTTTTAATCCCAAAGCAGAAGCAACGTGCATTAAAGCGGAGTCATTAGTTATAAAAACATTGCACCTTTTCATTATTGCAATGCTCTGCATAAGTTTTTCTGTTTTTATCACAAAAGATTTTTCAGAATCAATCATTGTATTGATTGAAGATTTTAGTTCATCTTCTTCGGGTCCGCCAAACAAAAATATCTTTGCATTTTTTTCATTGATTAGTTTCTTACCTAGCTCAGCAAACTTTTCTTTTTCCCATCTTCGTTTAATATGGTTTTTTAATGTTGCACAACCGGGATGAAAGCCAACAACAAAATCATTTTCTTTAATATTGTTTTTTTCTAAAAAATTATATGCAAATCTATTATGATCGTCGGAAAGTATGATTTCCATTGCAAGTTCATCAGAAAACTTTTTATTCAGAAGTTTTTCAATAAGGTTAATGTTTGTTTGAACATTATGTATTTTGTCGTTTTCTAATACAGTTACATTATTCAACCAGCCAAGGTTCACATTATTCATTCTGAGATATTTAACCCCAACTCTTTTTTTTGCGCCAAGTAAAAAGTTTATAACATTATATTCTTTTCTGTTGGATGGATAAACATTTATTGTTACATCATATTTTTTTCTTAATCCAAGAATAAATTTTAATGAATTTAAAGCACCTTCTTTTAAAAAATCAAAATGGATTACTTTGTTAAGGTTTGGATTACCCGCATAAATCTCTTTAGTTCCTTGATACATTACAAGTGCATCTATTTGAGCAGAGCGAAGAGATTGACGCAATAACTTTAATGCAGGTGTAAACATTAAAGCATCACCAATTCCGGAAAGTGCTAATATTAAGATTTTCATAAAAGAATAAAATTGAAAGTATGTTTAAAAAAAGTTATTCCCGCAAAAACAGATTCTATTATATATTTATTAATAGATTTCCGCCTTTGCGGGAATGACAAAAGAATAATTTACTTGGTTTTACTTGTATCTTTTCCTTCAATGATTGATCTATACTTTTGAATGTTAGCCTTTACATTCGGATCATCTGGGAATATGGACTGAAGTTTTTGCCAGATTTCTAATAGCTTATCATTTCTTCCCTGTCCTTCATAAATATCAAGCAAAACCCGGTATGGATTATACATGGACTGAACATCTGAAGGATTTTTTTCAAGTCTATCAAGAGCTTGTTTTTCAACCTCAGCCGCAAGTCTATTGTAATTATCTCTTGCCCCGGCTCTTAAATAAAGATTTGAAATTTCATATAGTAATCCATAATCCATCGGAATTAATTTATTGGGAAGCTTTTCATCCATTGAGTTTAGTGTATTAACAGCAAGATCGTTTTGTCCTATGTCCTAAATAGATGAAGCGATAATCTTATAAAGCGTAGTCCTATAATTCTGACACCATTCGTTTATGATTGTCATCAAAGAAAATACTAGGATCATTAAGTCCTCGGAATTTAAATCCCGGTTGATAATTTTTACTATATCCAATTGCTTCTGTTAAATTAGCCTTTAAGATATTTGGCTCTATACAAACTCATCACTAGCTTTGCGTCTTTTCTGGTACAAGTCGGAATGCCATTCCTTCCATTCTTAAATAATCTCTTAAACCAATTTTGCTGTCTTCAGAGCAAGTAACTGCAAAGTAAATAGGTCTTTCCCAATTGTTTGCTTCAACAATTTCTTTAACCATTAAATCCTGCACGCGAACAGCCTGCACATTTCCATAGTTTAATGTTGGATTCATCATAAAAGTGATTGCCCCTTGTTTTAATAAAGAGGTATCACGCAATCCATATTGCTGAATAATATCAGAGTATGAAACCGTACTGCTTGGTTTTGGTAATGGAACCGTTATGTTACGTGCAGACCATTGTATCGGTCTAACCTCCTTTATTTGCTGATCACTTAAACGAATTTTGACTTTGCCAACTTTGTAAGGATCATTGTTTTTTAATTGGGATATATACCACTCAGTATTCAGTAAACTTAGATTTGCAATTTTAACATCGCGCCGTACACCCTCTACATCCTGCAAATACCAAAGCGGAAAAGTATCATTATCCCCGTTTGTAAACAGAACTGAATTTGGTGCGCAGCTTTGTAACAGGTTGTATGAGTAATCCCAGGGAACCCAGTTGTTTGATCTATCGTGTGTAAAATAATTTGCCTGTAACATTTTAACCGGAACTAAAACTACACCAATAGCAAGCATAGCATAAGCGGCGGCATTACGAGCAGAAGTGTTTTTTATTTTTGCACAGATTAAATCAACCAATCCCCTTAAGCCAATGGCGATCCAAATTGCATAAACGAAAAATGCACCAACGTAAAAATAATCTCTTTCTCTTGGCTGAGGCTGCTGCTGGTTTTGATAGAATGCCGTCAGATGTCCCATCAGAATAAACATTATCATAAACACTGAAGCCATCTTCCAATCTTTCCGGAAGTGGAAGTAAATTCCAATTAATCCAAGCAAGAATGGAATGCCAAATAATGAATCTTTTGTTTCACCGGCAAATTTAACTCCAATGAGTT
Source organism: uncultured Ignavibacteriaceae bacterium (assembly GCA_963698205.1). Taxonomy (GTDB): domain Bacteria; phylum Bacteroidota; class Ignavibacteria; order Ignavibacteriales; family Ignavibacteriaceae; genus IGN3. Next base: position 436,492 of record CAVOPZ010000011.1, read on the forward strand.
TTCCAAAAATATTTCCAATACCATTAAACGGGGCAATGTTTGCACCCTGATCTTGTTCCCATCCTTCTCGTCCCGCAAAATTCCACAACAAATATCTTGTCATCATATGATTCATCTGGTAAGTATAGAAGAAATCAAGATCTGTTGAATAACCTGTGTAAACTATTTGCTGATGCGGTTCTGTTGCAAATCTTCTTTTGAATATAGGAAAGTCGCCGTACTGTTCGCGATTAAGATATTTTACAAGCTCGGTAAATTTATCAGGCTCATTTTCATTCATAGGAGGATTTTGATTTGCTCTTATTATAACAATTGCAAATGTTGTAAAACCAACAAGAACAAATAAGAAGGATTTAAAGACAAGATTAAGTGTTGGCTTAGATTCTTTCTTCGTATAATAAATTGCATATCCAATTGCAGAAAACAGAGCGGCAAGAATAAAGACTTCGATTACATTATTATCTCCGCCAATTTTTGTCATCAATTCAGGCAGGTATTTAACTACCCCGGGATAAGTTGCAAATAAAGCAATTCCACCTATTATTAGGGGCATATAAAAAGAGTTTCGCGTAAATATTTTTTTCCAATAAATACCCATAATCACTGCGCTAATTCCAACTAAGAATATTTTAAACTTGGTGTCAAAACTTTGATACTCTTCCATAGTTGGCGCTGATTGGGTTTTTTCACCCATCCACCAAAAGACAGCAAGTAAAAGAATAATTGCCAAGTGTCCTAAAAATATGTAGCCGGTTTTCTTCAATGATTCTTCATCATTAACAGATTTTTTAAACATAATTATCATTACCACAGGTACAGCAGCAAGAACACTCATCAAATGTACTCCGGTTGAAAGACCGACAAGGTAAGCTATCATCAAAATATATTTTTCACTGTCTTTGTTATCAGCTCTTTCATTCCAACGAATAATCAAATATGTAACCGCTGCAAATAAAAATGTACTAAATGCATAAACTTCAGCCTCAACACCGTTAAACCAAAAAGTATCGCTAAAGGAAAATGCAAGTGCGCCAATAGCTGCTGAAACGTATGTTGATATTGCGTCAAACATATTATCTGCTTTTTTACCTTTATAGTTTTCGATTAATTTTACTGCAATGAGATAAAGAAGTAGAATAGAAAGTGCAGAAGAAATTACAGAAATCATATTAACTCTGTAGCCGAGGTTTTCTCCAATTGGGAGTTTTGAAAAAATGTTTCCGAGCAGCAAGAAAAATGGGGTCCCCGGGGGATGTGGCACTTGCATTGAAACAGATGCCGCAATGAATTCACCGCAATCCCAAAAGGAAACTGACGGCTGCACGGTCATAAAAAGGACGATGAAAGAAATTATAAAAACAATTCCTGCAAAAACTTTATTAAGCAGTCTGAAATTCATTATTACCTCTGATTTGGAATGAGCACTTTAATTTTTGATTAGAAAATTTTTGTGATTTAATATTTTTTAGACGTTCAGTCGTTTGATTCGTTGCTTTTTTTGAAAAAGTGATCGTATTTTGATTTATCTACAGGATTATAATACTTTTCATAAAGTTTTTTTAACCTGCTCATCGAAACAGTATCAAAATCCTCATCATCTTTTTGGCGCTTTACAAACTTTTTGTAATCCTCAAGTTCATTGCGATCCATTTTATTCTCAAATCTTTTGAGAAAATCTAAATATTTTTGCTGATCTCTAAATGCCATTGAGAATACCTTTCTTGCTGGAAAAGCAAAATTTGCCGAGCAAAAAATAAACAATCTTTAAGTGCTAAAAAAATGCTATTAAGCGTTAATAAATAGGTTGTGGATTAAGATCTGTAAGATTAAGTTTCAAATACAAATTATCATCTATAGGTGAGCGTGATGAAAAAAACAATAGCCCTCTTTTTTGTCTTATCAATTTTCATATCTGTAAAAGCACAGGATACAATATCAAAAAAAATTGTTCTTTTACCACTTATTTCAAATGGAGTTGATTTAAATTCAGCCCAAACCGCCGAATCAATTCTTAGAATGGAGCTTGGTAACCAAAATAGTTTAAGTGTTATCTCTGAAAAGAAAACACTTATAGCTCTTGATAATAATGAGTGCAGCGATGAAGATTGTGCAAAATTGATTGGTGAACAATTAAACGCCGATGAAGTTTTGCTATGTAAGATTAGTGTTCTAGGTGAAAAAATTATCGTACAGTATAATTTAATTCAAACCTCAACCGGTAAAAACATTATCTCTGAAAGAGCAACGGCAACAAGTGTAGAAGATCTTGATGCTGTTATGAAACGGGTTGCAATTAGCGTTGGAAATCATTCATCATTTAATACTAACCAGGAAGTTGGAAACATTGTTAGTCAGGAATCGCTTGAATCGTTGCGCCAAAAAGCCCGCTATAATTTTGGTGTAGGATTCGGGTATCTATTTCCAACTTACGGATATGATACTGATAAAAAATCATTTACTATTAATCTGTACTTTGATTATGAAGTTAAAGATTACGCCGTAGGTTTAATGCTTGGTGCAAGGAAAGGTTTTGCGATAAATCTTTATGGAAATTATTTGTTCAGTAGAACTGATGTTAGTCCTTATGTTGGTGGATCGCTGGGATTTCATTGGGTTTCTTCTCATCAGGAGATGTGGGTTGATTATTCTCCATATCCAACAAGTACAGTAAATAAAGATGAAGATGGAATTGAGATTGGATTACAAGGCGGAATAAGACTTTTCCACACTTACAATTTCCAAATATTTATTCAAGGCGAATACATAATGACATTTAACGATTATAACGATAAAGCTTTTGTTTTTACGATTGGGATATTGTAATAAAATCAACAATATTTTTACATCGAATGTTCTTGGAGGAAAATTGGTCAAAACATTTGTGATCGCTTTGCTGTCTACTTTAATATTAAGTTGTGGCCGAACAGGAGTAGTTTCTGTTCCTTTTCTTGAACCGAAACCCTATAATATCGGGAAAAGAGACATCATTAAGTTTTACAAAGAAGAAAAATTATTTTATGACAGTTGTAAAATTTATTTGGAAGAAATTGATACTTCTCAAATTTCCTACTATGATCGGGGAATAGAGATCAACAGATTAAAACCAAAAGATTATGAGATTTATGCAGATATGATAGATTGGTTTGATTTGGAAAAAACGGATCAGCACAATTATAAAAGTCCGGAATTATTTTTTGCTGATGAGTTTAATAAAAACTTCATTAAGGGGTTCAGATACGGTGGTGAGAGTTATTTAAAAATTGAACCGATTATTTATAAAGATTTAGAATCATTTGATATGGAGGTTATAAAAAAAGAGCTTCCTACAAATCCCAAAAAAATTTTTGAACTTCTTCAGCCAAAGCAACTTTCTGAATTTTGTAAACAATTTAAACATAAATATGTTGATGCTGATTTTGTTATTATTAACAATGGAATGGGGATAACCTTGGGAACCTTTGATGGTTTTACGCCATCTTTTCTATATACGAGTAAGACAAGAGCTTGTGCGGTACTTTTACCTCGGACAATAATAGATTTAAATCAAGAAATAATTGCGGCTTATTTTTTAGAACAAAATAACATTTACTACTCGTCTGGATTAGTAACAATAAAAGAAGGAATGATAAAAGAATTCGAAGAAGTTGGAAAAGCATTTAACTCAGATTTTTAAATAAAAAAGGAGATGTTTTGATAAAACACATTTTATTTTTGCGCTTTAATGAAAGCGCTTATGGAAATGATAAACAAACAAACGTAAAAATTTTTGAAGAAAAACTTTTTACGATTCAAAAAAAAGTTAAAGGTTTGATTAAAGTAGAAGTGGGATTTGATTTCAGTAATGAAAAAGATTCCAGCGACGTTGTGTTGTATTCCGAATTTGAAAGCAAAGAAGCATTGCATCAGTATCAAATACATCCGGATCACGAAAACTTAAAAAAATGGCTTAGTGAAGTGCGATATGAACGACGGGTTGTGGACTACGAAGTTTAAAACCCAAACTACAAATTCCAAATCACAAAATTATTTTCTTTGTTATTTGGGTTTTGAGTTTTGGAAATTAATTAAGCAGCTTCTTCAATATCAGCCTTTAGCTTTACTTCATTTCCAAACAGTTTTGCAACTCTACCGCAGAAAGTAATTAAGTATGAAAGAATATCCTCGGCTTTTTCAAATCGATTTTCAATTACTAATTTCATCACTTCTTTTTGCTGGTTGAATTTTATTTTTTCTTTATACTCATCCATAATAAATCTCATCAGCTCAACAAAACGAACTTTGTAGTAATCTTCTTTTTCTCCACGAGGAAGAATAATAAAAATATTTTTTCTCTGGATTGCAACTCGTTCAAACAATGCAAATGAGGAATAGAATTTTAATGTGGCAGTAAGAACTAATCGTTTTACAACTTCAGGAAGAACACCAAATCTATCTAACATTTCTTCTTTAAGCTCTTCAATCTCAGATAAGCTTTTTACGGAATACAAAGCCGTGTAAAAATTTAAGCGATCCATTTGTTCCGGCATATAAGTAACAGGAATGCCAATTTCAAAAAATGTATCAATTGTTGGATCAGTTCTTTCTTCAATCTTTGGCAACGATTTAAATACTTCTTTAAAGTCCTGATACTTCAATTCATCTACAGCTTCATTGATAAGCTTAACATAAAGATCAAAACCAACATCGTTAATAAATCCAGTTTGCTCTGTTCCAAGTAAATTACCCGCACCACGAATTTCCAAATCACGCATAGCAACATTAAATCCCGACCCAATTTCCGTGTATTCTTCAATTGCCTGTAAACGTCTTAAGGCTTTTTTTGTAATCCCACTTAACGATGGGACAATAAAATGTGCGTAAGCTTGTCTATCACTTCTTCCAACTCTACCACGTAATTGATGAAGTTCTGCAAGTCCAAATCTATCTGCACGATTTACAATGATGGTGTTAACATTCGGAATATCAATTCCCGATTCAATAATTTTTGTCGATAAGAGAACATCAAACTTACGATTGAGAAAACCGTGAATAACATCTTCAAGCTGTGATGGTTTCATCTGACCATGAGCAACTGCAATTTTGGCTTCGGGAACATATCTTCGGATATAATCAGAAAGTTTATCAATTGATTGAACACGATCGTGAACTAAATAAACCTGCCCGTTTCGCTTCAGTTCATTCATAATCCATTCGCGGATTTTCAAAGCATCAAAAGTTGAAACGTTTGTATAAATCGGCTGCCTGTTTGGCGGCGGTGTTGCAATTATTGAAAGATCACGAGCACCAAGCAAAGAAAGATTTAAAGTTCTTGGAATTGGAGTTGCAGTTAAGGTAAGAGTATCAACATTTACTTTTATCTGCCGCAGCTTTTCTTTCGCTGCAACACCAAAGCGATGTTCTTCATCAATGATAAGCAAACCCAAATCTTTAAACTTAACATCTTTAGAAAGTATTCTATGCGTACCGATTATAACATCAAGCTGTCCCTCATCAAGAAGTTTAATAATTTCTGTTTGCTCTTTCTTTGTTTGAAATCTTGACAGCGCAGCTACGCGAACGGGAAATTGAGTTAATCTATCTTTAAAAGTATTATAATGCTGCTCTGCAAGAATTGTAGTTGGAACTAGTATGCCGACCTGCTTTCCATCCTGGACAGCTTTGAATGCTGCTCGAACAGCAACTTCTGTTTTGCCAAATCCAACATCACCGCAAACCAAACGATCCATTGGGTTTTGTGCTTCCATATCATTCTTAACATCTTCGCTTGCTTTCGCCTGATCAGGAGTATCTTCATAAAAGAAAGACGCTTCAAGCTCTCTCTGCCACACAGTATCCGGAGAAAATTGATATCCATCTGTTGATTTTCTTTTTGCATAAAGTTCAATCAGTTCACGTGCAGCCTCTTTGATTTTTTTCTTTGCTTTGGCTTTTGTGCTTAACCATTCGCCGCTTCCAAGAGTTGCTAGTGTTGGTTTTAAGTTTTCGTTCGAAGAATATCTTTTAACCAAAGCGAGATAGTTTAAATTAACATAAACCACTCCGCCTTCAGCATAAAGAATCTTCATTGATTCCTGTTTTGCATCGCCAATTTTAATTGTTTCAAGTCCTGCATATTGCCCAATTCCATAATCTTCGTGCACCACATAATCTCCGCGCTTTATAGAAGCAAAACTTTTTGCTTTAGATTTTTTATGCTTCTTTGATGAAGAAATTTTTGTACGATAAGGTTTATTGAAGATTTGATAATCTGTGAGCAGAAGAATTTTATCTTCCTTGTTAAGAAATCCTTCTTTAACAGCAAGGGTTTCAATTTGTATTTTTCCTGATTCAATTAACTCACCAAGCTCGGGATTTATTTCGCTTAAAAGGTCACTCAGTCTTTTTGTTTGAAGTTCATTTTCTGATGTGATAATTATATTAAAATTTTTATCTGTAAAATCCTTTAAAGAATTAAAAAGGATTTGATAGTTTGAATTGATTGATGGTACCGGAGAAAACCCAAGTTCAATTCTATTTTCTGTACTAAGCTCTTCTTCAATTATCCAGTTTGCATTTTTACTTTTATAATCAAATGATGTTGTTTCTACAATTGCAGGCTTTTCTTCTATTATTTCTTCTACTTCCGGAAACTCATCTTCAGAGAGTGCTTTTTCTTTTTTTTTAGATTTTATTCCTTCTTCAACAGCAGGAATAATATCTTCATCCGTGGATTTGATATTATCCAACTCATAAGCAGATGCGATAATTATTGGATTACTTAGATAACTAAAAATATCAGAACTAAAATCTTCGTTTTGATTTTGAAACGCACCGGCCAAAGTTACATCCTCAACCCTCTCGAACGAACGCTGGCTTTCGGAATCAAAGTAACGGATTGACTCGATGAAATCACCATCAAACTCTAATCGCACAGGACTTTTTTCACTGTATGACCAAAAATCTACTATTGCTCCGCGCTGAGAGTAATAACCCGGAGCTTCAACAAATTTATCTTTTGTGTAAATGAGAAGATTTAGGTACTCAATTAAGTCATCATATTTTAGTTCACCACCAACGGAGATCTTTGTAGTAAGATGATTAATCTTTTCTTTATCTGGAAGTTTTAAATTTAGAATATCATAAGTTGTAACAAGAACAAACTTTTTCCGTTTAGATATTTCTGTGATTTTTTCCTGAATAGATTCAATATTAAAATCATCAATCACAATTAAATAATCAGCAAGACCAAGAATATTTAATTCAACTTTGATTTCATTAACAAGTTTACTTTCTGCTAAAAGTAAAACCAGTTGTTCATTTTTGTTAAATAATACTTTAATATAAAAACTTTTTAACGAGCCGTAAAGCGGACTTATAAGCGTAACTCTTGAATCGGACGATAGAAGAAGTTTCTGGAGATTATTAAATATCCTTTTTTGTAAAAGATTTGAGTTGTTCATTTAGTTCATTTCAAATCAAAATGAATATTTAAAGAGAAAAATGGATTTGGCAAAGTAATTAAAAATAAAGTTGAGCGGCCTGATGAAAAATATTTTGTTTAAAAGTAAAGCGTAATTACGGAAAAATGTATTTCATTTATAAAAGTAAGCAGATTAGATATTAAGCTATTTTTGTAATTCTATAACAACTAACTTCTTCCCTTTTTTGTTTCTTAAGTTTGTTGGTTTATAAGCAAGCTCAAACACGGTGGATTTTTTTATAAACGATTTGTATTTCAACTCAGCTTTTTGAAATTCTTCATCTAAATCTCCGCCCTTCATAGCAACAATAAATGCTTTGTCTTTTACCAGAGGAAGTGAATAGCGAAACAAAATAATAATAGGGACGACAGCACGGCTAACTACTAAATCAAATGTGCTTTTATACTTTTCAATAAACTCTGGACTTTCAACACGGTCATTTTCTGCTGTAACGTTACTTAATTTTAGTTTATTAATAAAATCTTTTACAGCTTCAATTTTCTTCCCTGTTGAATCAGCAAGTACACCACGCAATTCTGGGCGCATAATTGCTAACGGAATTCCAGGGAAGCCGCCGCCTGTTCCTATATCTAAAAATTTGGTAACTTTTTCAGGTAGAAATCTTGTAATATAAGCCGAGATGAAAATGTGATTTTCAATTATACTATCAACATCTTTGCGAGAAATTAGGTTTACCGTTTTATTTTTCTCTGCTACAAGATGGGCAAAAAATGCAAGTCTCTCGTTGCGCATAGGCTCTGGATTAAATCCATTTTCCCAGCAAAAATTTTGTAATTCTTTATGGTAAATTTCTTGTTTGGTAGGCGGCATTTAAAAATCCTACAAATTAGTTTTTCAAATATACCAACAAAATTGAAATATCTGAAGGAGTCACACCGGAGATTCTTGAAGCCTGACCAATAGAGCGCGGCTTAACGTTATTTAACTTCTCTCTTCCCTCGGTTGATAGCTGTTTGATTTTTGTAAAATCAAAACTCAATGGAATTTTTGTACTCTCATACCTTTCAAGTTTAGCTACTGCTTCATACTGTCTTAATATATAGCCCTCATACTTTATTTCGATTTCTGCTTGCTCCAATGCTTTTTCATCTTGTAACATAGCTGCTGATTCAGGATCATTTGAACTACCATTAAATTCCAATAACTGTTTTAGATTAAATTCTGGTCGTTTGCAAAGTTTTGATATTGTTTCAGTTGAATCAATTTCATTTGAACCGGAGTTTACCAGAAATTCATTCACATCTCTGGCGTGATATTTTTTTGTTTGACAATAATTGATTCCATCGATAATTGTCTTTTCTCTGCCATCAGCATCCATTAAATAGATCTTTAGGAATTAATCCAAATTGATAGCCATATTTCATCAATCTTCTATCAGCATTATCTTGGCGAAGCAATAATCGATGCTCTGCCCTTGAAGTAAACATCCTGTAAGGTTCATCTGTTGATTTTGTAACAAGATCATCAATTAAGACTCCGATATAAGCTTCACTACGCTTTAAAACAAACTCAGGTTTTCCCTGAACTTTTAATGCAGCATTTATTCCTGCAATCAATCCTTGAGCAGCCGCTTCCTCATATCCTGATGTACCATTTATTTGACCAGCGAAATATAATCCCTCGATCAATTTAGTTTCCAGAGTTAAATCAACTTGCTGAGGTGGAAAGAAATCGTATTCAACGGCATAAGCTGGTCGAATCATTTCAACTTCCTCTAATCCAACAATTTTGTGTAAGGCTTCTAGCTGAATTTCTGCAGCTAAAGAAGATGAAAAACCATTTAAATAAATTTGATTTGAATCTAATCCTTCTGGTTCTAAAAAAAGCTGGTGTCGTTCTTTATCTGCAAATCGCACTATTTTGTCCTCGATTGATGGACAGTATCTTGGGCCAACACCTTTTATTAAACCCGTAAACAGTGGTGATTGAGCAAAACCTTTTTCTAGAATTTTATGAACTTCTTTATCTGTGAAGGTGATATGACAGCTTACTTGTTGAAGAAATGGAAACTTAGATAAATCTGTTTGATGAGAAAATGGTTGTGGTTTTTCATCGCCTGGCTGCTCCTCCAAAATATCCCAATTGATTGAATCTTTATTTAATCTTGGTGGAGTTCCCGTTTTTAATCTTCCATATTCAAATCCAAGTTTAGCCAGTGATTCTGTAATTCCTAATGCAGGTTGTTCGCCATATCTTCCGCCGCTAGTCTTATTTAATCCAGTATGCATCAAACCATTTAAAAAAGTACCTGAAGAAAGAATCAATGCTTTACAATGTATCTCTTCCCCATTCTGTGTTTTTATACCAATTATTTTTCCGCTTTCAGCCAGCACTTCCACAGCAGATTCTTCTACAATCTCTAAATTCTTAGTCAGAGAAATAATATGATAAGCTTCTTCTGAATACAATCTTCTATCAGATTGACAACGAGGTGACCAAACTGCAGGCCCCTTAGACTTATTCAACATTCTAAACTGGATCCCTGTTTTATCAGAAATTAACCCCATTATTCCACCTAACGCATCAATCTCTCTAACCAAATGCCCTTTTGCTGTTCCACCAATTGCGGGATTGCAGGACATTCTGCCGAGCGCAAACCTATCCATTGTCACCAACCCAATGGAACAGCCCATTCTTGCCCCTGCCGATGCTGCTTCGATTCCAGCGTGTCCACCACCAACTACAACAATATCAAATTTCTTCATTTTCCTATCTTTTTGTTTCCACGTGAAACACTAATTACTTGTGAAATGTTAATGATTTCCGTTTCACGTGAAACCGAAACTTATTTTCCAATGCAAAATTTCATAAAAATGTTATTTAAAATATCATCTGATGTTACTTCTCCAATTATCTCAGCTAGATTCATTTCGGCATTTCTAAGATCAACAGAAATGAATTCTCCACTCATTTTCTTCAAAATTGATTCTCTTGCATTAATAAGATTTTCCCTGGATTTCTTAAGGCAGTTGTGATGTCTTAGATTTGTAACGATTGCTGTTTTTTCTGTATAACTTTCATTTCCTATAGTTTTTTCTTTTAGTTTTTTAAACAATAAATCAATCCCTTCGCCCGTTTTAGCCGAGATTTTTACATCAGCATCTTTAGCGAAGTCTCTATTCAAATCAATTTTGTTTATTACTTTAATAATCTTATCCGAATTTGTAAGGTTCAATAAATCAACAAAAAGATCCTTTGATGCGGCCTGCTGAACATCTTCTAAAAAGATTACCACATCCGCACTTCTAACAGTTTCCTGGCTTCTAATAATACCCTCTTTCTCAATGGAATCTTCAGAAATTCGAATTCCTGCCGTATCAAACAGTCTGAACAAAATTCCACCAATTGACACCTCTTCACGAATAACATCTCGAGTAGTTCCTGGAAATTCACTAACAATAGCTCTAGACTCTTTGAGAATATAATTTAATAAGGAAGATTTCCCTACGTTTGGTCTTCCAACAATCGCCACATTTACGCCATCTCTAATCACTCTACCAAATTCGTAGCTTTCAAGTAATGTATCAATCTCAATTATAATTGAATCAATTCTTTTGAGTAATTCATCCTGATTTACAAACTGAATATCCTCTTCCACAAAATCCAGTTCCAGTTCAACAAAAGATGAAGAGTTTAATAATTCAGCCCTCAACTCATTTACCTTTTTTGATAAAAATCCATCAAGCTGATTTCTTGCACCACGTAGGGACGCATCTGTTCTTGAGTTGATCACATCAGCAACTGCTTCTGCTTTTGTAAGATCGATTCGGTTATTTAGAAATGCCCGTTTTGTAAATTCACCTGGTTCAGCCAATCTGACTTCAGAATTTGCAATTAAAAGTTCAATAACTTTTTGAGTAACAAGTGGATTTCCATGAGTACTTATCTCAACGCTATCTTCACCAGTATATGAGTTTGGAGCCCTAAAAATAGAAATCAAAACATCATCAATATGCTCATCATCCTGATTTTTTATATCACCATAATGTAGTGTATGTGTTGTTGCATTTTCAATTTTACTTTTTCCAAAAAAAATATTATCAACAGCAGAAAACGATTGAGGACCGCTTACACGAATAACCGATATCGCGCCAACTCCTGCCGGAGTGGCTAATGCAACAATTGTATCTTCTTTCACTTTAATTCTGCTCAAAAATTAGGATTGCAAAAATAATCATTATTAAAAAGTATAACAATTAAACTCTCGTTGAACCTTTATTTTACGAAATTGTAATATTGTCAGATTAATATGACGATATTCTTTTTCTATTGAATTATTTGGCAAAATATACGACATAATGTCGTTTTTACATAAAAAATATTTGTGGACGTAACTTATTATTTTATAATGCTTTACAGCGATATTATGTTCCGGCATACTGATTGGATATTCGAAATCGAGTTTGAAAATAAATTAACAACAATAAATAAATAAGGAGATAGAAAAATGACACTAGTAAAATTCAACCCGGCAAGAGATCTGATTGATTTCGAAAGAGAGTTTAATAAAATGTTTAACTCACTTGAAAACCGATTTGGTATTTCAAAGAGCAAGGATGTTGATGCTGAATATGAAAACGCTGTTTGGATGCCGTTGACAGACATCTACGAAAATAAAGACAACTTTACTTTAACAATTGATTTACCAGGAATTAAAAAGGAAGATGTTAAGATTTCTTTTACCAATGGTAAACTTAATATCAGTGGTGAAAGAATTCAGGAAGCAGAAACTAAAGATGCGAAATGCCATAGAATTGAAAAATCTTATGGCAAATATTTCAGATCATTTAATCTTCCGGAGTTAATACAGGCAGAAAAAATAAATGCGGAATTTGCAAACGGACAGTTAACCATAACTATCCCGAAAGCTGAAGAAGCAAAGCCAAAAGAAATCGAAATAAAAGTGAAATAAATTAAGAGTAGATGGATGATGGAATAAGGGTAACTTTTTGGTTACCCTTTTCTTTTATCTAAATTTAGAATAAGATTTTCACTTATTCAGGTTTCAAATGGAATATAAAGATTATTATAAAATTCTTGGTGTAGATAAATCCGCAACGCAGGATGAAATTAAAAAAGCTTATCGCAAGCTTGCAATGAAACATCATCCTGATCGTAATGCCGGGAATAAATCTTCTGAAGAAAAATTTAAAGAGATTACTGAAGCTAACGAAGTTTTAAGCGACCCGGAAAAAAGAAAAAAGTACGATACTCTTGGTTCAAACTGGAATCAATATCGAAACACAGGTGGACAAGGATTTGATGATTTCTATACACATTTTGGTGGTGGAAGAAGAAGTTCTGGTTCCACTTATGAATTTAATGGAGATCTTGGTGATATCTTTGGTGGAATGGGCGGGGGTTTTTCAGATTTTTTTGAATCATTTTTTGGTGGAAGTGGAAAAGGGTTTGGCGGAAGAACCCAACAACAAAAAACAGCGATTGATGTTGAAGCAAACATGAATGTTACTCTTGAAGATGTTTTTGTGGGAAGCGAAAAACAGATTTCAGTTGAGGGGAAAAAGCTTAAGATTAAAATAAATCCTGGAACTAAAGATGGGCAGAAGCTTAGATTAAAAGGATTGGGAAGATCAAAAACTGTTGATGGAACAAAGGGAGATTTATATCTAAACATTCACATTCTTCAACATCCTTTTTATGAAATAAAAGACAACGAACTTTTTTACAATCTTGATGTTGATCTTTATACTGCTGTGCTTGGTGGAAAAGAAAGCATAAGAACTTTGGATGGAAAAACAGTTAGTATCAATATACCCGAAGGAACTGAATCTGATAAGATTTTGAGATTGAAGGGATTGGGTTTGATTAACGAAAGCGTTCGTGGAGATTTATTTGTAAACATTCACGTAACCGTTCCAAAAAATCTAGACAAAGAAGAAAAAGAATTATTTAATAAATTAAAATCATTAAGAAATGAATGACGTCATTGCGATCCGATTTATTGGGAGAAGCAAGCTATGATATTACAGATTGCTTCGTCTCTTCGTTCCTCGCAATGACTCTTAGAATAAAGGAGAAACAATGACAGAAACACACAAAACAAAATTTGAATTCAAAGCTGAAACTAAAAAGTTATTAGATATTCTTGTACATTCACTTTATACGAGTAAAGACATCTTTCTGCGCGAGTTGATTTCAAACTCATCTGATGCTTTAGATAAACTACGTTTTGAATCTAACAAAGGAACTGATATTGCAGACAAAGATCTATCGTTAGAAGTTAAGATTGGTTTTGATGATAAGAAAAACACTATTACAATTTCTGATACAGGAATTGGAATGACTCGTGATGAAATGATTGCCAACATTGGAACGATTGCTAAATCGGGCTCGGAAGATTTTGTAAAACAACTTTCCGAAAACAAAGAGGCCGTTAACAATATCATTGGAAGGTTTGGTATTGGTTTCTATTCTGTTTTTATGGTTGCAAAAGAGGTTGTGATAAAATCAAAGTCTTACAAGAAAGATGAAGTTGCTGTTGAGTGGAAATCTGATGGACTTGGTGATTATGAAATTTCTGATATTGAGGGAGAGATAAATCGCGGAACAACAATTGAAATTTATCTTAAAGAAGAAACAAAAGAATTTTCTGAGAAGTATCGTTTAGAATCAATCATAAAAAAGCATTCTAATTTTATTTCTTTCCCGATTTATTTAGAGAATGAAAAAATTAACACAATTGCAGCAATCTGGCGCGAACCAAAATCTACACTAAAAAAAGAACAGTATGATGAGTTCTACAAATTTTTAACTTACGATAACGAGGAACCGTTTGAAACAATCCACACATCGGTTGATGCGCCAATTCAATTTAATTCTTTGTTATTTATTCCAAAAAAGAGTTATGAATACTGGAGATTTAATCGCGATGATTACGGTTTGGATTTATATGTTCGCCGTGTACTTATTCAACACCAAAACAAAGAATTATTGCCGGAGTATTTAAGCTTTGTAAAGGGCGTTGTTGATTCTGAAGATTTGCCGCTTAATATTTCCCGAGAAACACTGCAGGAACACATTATCTTTACAAAGATCGCACAAAGTGTTGCGGGCAATATTCTTTCCGATTTAATTAAAGTAGCAAAAGATTCCCCCGAGCGTTATGCTGAGTTCTGGAAAGAACATGGAAGGATTTTTAAACTCGGTTATATGGACTTTAGCAACGCTGAAAAATATCAACAGCTTTTAAGATTTAATTCATCTGTAAGCAAAGATGAAAAGGAACTTGTTTCGCTTGAAGATTATGTCGGCAGAATGAAGAAAGATCAAAAAGAAATTTATTACTCGCTTGGTAACAGTAAAGAAGCAATTGATTTAAATCCTCATCTTGAAATTTTTAAAGCAAAAGGATTAGAAGTTCTTTATCTGTATGACCCGGTTGATGAATTTGTGGTTTCATCAATCCGTAAGCATAAAGATTTTGATTTCAAATCTGTTGATGGTGTAAATTTAAAAGAACTTGATAAGCTTGAAGATGTTGAAAAGAACGAAGAACCAAAAGAAAAATTCAGTAAAGAAGATGATAAAGCATTTGGCAAGCTGTTGTTGAAGATGAAAGAAATTCTTGGCGAAAGAGTTACAGAGGTTCACGAATCTAAAAGATTAAAAGGAAGTCCGTCTTGCTTGATAAATCCTGATGATACAATGTCATCAACTATGCAAAAGATTTTGAAAATGTCTAATCAGGGAATGGCAATGCCGCCGCAAAAAAGATTGATGGAGATAAATAAAGATCATAAGCTTATTAAAAATCTGATGAATGTGTTTAAGAAAAACGAAAGTGATCAATTTATTGCGGATACAACCGAACAGCTTTATGAATCAGCATTATTGCTTGAAGGAAATCTTGAAGATCCGCACAAGCTTGTAAACAGGTTAAATAAAATGTTAACTGATGCGAGTGAATTATACAGTAAGAGTAAGGAATAGATGAAGTGGTGCCACACTTCGACTTCGCTCAATGTGACACAAGAAGAATGTCAGTCCAAGTTTCTTGAAGACTGACTTTCAAAAAGGAAAAGAATACTATGTCATTTAATTTTAACAGACTAACGGTTAAAGCGCAGGAAGTTGTGCAAAGCGCTATTGAGATTGCGCAAAATTATAACAACCAGGTTGTTGAGGCTGAACATGTTCTTGCTGCAATAGTTCAGGAAAGCGGAAATGTTGCCGAGAATGTTATAAAGAAAACTGGGGGAAATTTTAATGCCGTTAAATTAAAAGTAGTTCAACTGCTTGAGACACTTCCAAAAGTAAGCGGAACAGGTTTAGGCAATCAGCAAATGTCTCAATCGCTTGCAAAACTTTTTGATGTTGCTGCTGAAGAAGCGCGTAACTTAAAGGATGATTACGTTTCAAGTGAACACATTTTGCTTTCTTTATCAAACGATAAAGGAAAAGCCGGACAGCTTTTACGTGATAATGGAATAACTTATAAAGATATACTTACTGCGTTAAAAGACATTCGCGGAACACAAAGAGTTACTTCACAAAATCCAGAAGATACTTATCAATCTTTAGAAAAGTATGGAAGAGATTTAAATGAACTTGCAAAGCAGGGAAAACTTGATCCGGTAATTGGAAGAGACGAAGAGATTAGACGAGTACTTCAGGTGCTTTCGAGAAGAACAAAAAATAATCCTGTTTTGATTGGCGAGCCAGGCGTTGGTAAAACAGCAATTGCAGAAGGCATAGCACACAGAATTATTACTGGCGATGTCCCTGAAAATCTAAAAACAAAAAGAATTGTTGCGCTTGATATGGGTGCGCTTGTTGCGGGAACACAATTCCGTGGCCAGTTTGAAGAAAGATTAAAAGCTGTTATCAAAGAAGTTCAGCAGGCGAATGGGGAAATTATTCTTTTCATTGATGAACTTCACACACTTGTTGGTGCAGGCGCAACACAAGGCGCAATGGATGCGGCAAATATTTTAAAACCTGCTTTGGCTCGTGGAGAATTACATGCAATAGGTGCGACAACATTAGATGAATATAAAAAACATATCGAAAAAGATGCTGCACTTGAAAGAAGATTCCAGCCTGTGCTTGTTGGCGAACCATCAGAAGAAGATACAATTTCCATTTTACGCGGACTGAAAGAACGATACGAAGTTCATCATGGGGTTCGCATAACCGATGGAGCAATTATAGCCGCAACTCAACTTTCAGAAAGATATATCACTGATAGATTCCTTCCCGATAAAGCAATTGATTTAATTGATGAAGCAGCATCAAAACTTAGAATTGAAATTGATTCGATGCCCGAAGAGCTTGATACGCTTGAACGAAAAGTTAAGCAGCTTGAAATTGAACGTGAGGCTTTAAAGCGTGAGAAAGATGATGCTTCTGCAAAACGACTTGAGGAATTACAAGATGAGTTAAGCGAATTAAATTCTGAACGATCAACACTTCGTACTCATTGGGATATGGAGAAACAGAAGATCCAAAAAATCCGAACAATGAAAAGTGAGATTGAAAATTTAAAACAGGAAGCTGATAAGTTTGAACGTGATGGTGATCTGGGTAAAGTTGCAGAAATACGTTACGGCAGAATTGTAAATCTTGAAAAGCAATTAAAAGATGAAACTCAAAAACTTGCCGAGGCTCAACAAACTAAAAAAATGTTAAAGGAAGAAGTTGATGCTGAGGATATTGCAGAAGTTGTTGCAAAGTGGACAGGAATTCCTGTTAGTAAAATGCTTGAAAGCGAACGAAGCAAACTTTTAAAATTGGAAGACGAACTTCATCAAAGAGTTATTGGACAGGATGAAGCTGTTTCTGCTGTTTCAAATGCTATTCGTCGTTCACGCTCCGGATTGCAGGATGCAAATAAACCAATCGGTTCTTTTATTTTTCTTGGAACCACCGGTGTTGGTAAAACAGAACTTGCCCGCGCACTTGCAGAAATTCTTTTTGATGATGAACATGCAATGATACGAATTGATATGAGCGAGTATATGGAAAAGTTTTCTGTATCACGATTGATTGGCGCGCCTCCCGGTTATGTTGGATATGAAGAAGGCGGACAGTTAACCGAAGCTGTGCGAAGAAGACCTTACTCCGTTGTACTGCTTGATGAAATTGAAAAAGCTCATAGCGATGTTTTTAATGTTCTGCTCCAGGTTTTGGATGATGGAAGATTAACAGATAATCAGGGAAGAACTGTAAACTTTAAGAACACAATTATTATAATGACATCAAATCTTGGCTCGCATTTGATACAGGACAGACTTGAAGCGTTTGATGAAGATAATGTTGAAACTTTTATGGGCGAGCTTAGACAGCAGATGCACGATTTGCTTAGAAAAACTATTCGTCCGGAGTTTTTAAACAGGATTGATGAAATTGTTCTGTTCAAACCTCTATCACGACTAGAGATTAGAAAGATTGTTGATATACAATTAGCTCGTGTACAAAAAATGTTAAAGGATAAAGAAATTATTCTTGATGTTTCTGATGAGGCAAAAGACTGGCTCGCACAACTTGGTTACGATGTAAATTACGGCGCACGTCCGTTAAAAAGAGTAATACAAAAATATCTTATCAATCCCCTTTCACAGGAATTGCTTGCTGAGTAATTTTGTTGATGGTGATACAATTAAAGTAAATGTTAGCGAGAAAGTTGGGTTGGTGTTTTCTAAGTAGATACTGGATTCTTGACTCTTGATACTTGATTCTGGATATTATAATTATTGCTATCAATAACTTTTCAGAATTTATTGAATTATTAAAAGTATGAACGATAATCTTTCTGAAAACATTTTAGAGGTAAAATTTCTTAACAAGAGATATAAAAATATCCATGCAGTAAATGATATTTCATTCTCACTTGAGCAAGGTGATGTGTTCGCTTTTTTAGGACCAAATGGTGCGGGCAAAACAACAACGTTACGTATGCTGCTGGATATCATAAGACAAGATAGCGGCACTATCAAATGGAACGTTAACGGCAATGTTGGTTCAGTTCCGCCATCAGAAAATATTGGTTATCTGCCGGAAGAACGCGGTCTTTATACTGATGTGCCAATAATTAAATCATTGGTTTATATGGCGGCAATTCGCGGCATGGATCCGGCAATAGCAAAAAAAGCTGCAATGGAGTGGCTTGAAAAATTCGAGCTGGCTGATAGGGCTAAAGAAAAACTTCAGGTGCTTTCAAAAGGAAATCAACAAAAAATCCAATTCATTGCGTCAATAATTCACAAGCCTGCTTTTGCAATTCTTGATGAACCCTTTTCCGGACTTGATCCAATCAACCAGGAAAATTTCATTGAGTATATAAGAGATTTAAATTTACAGGGCACCACAATTCTGCTTAGTTCACATCAAATGCCTCTAGTTGAAAAAATTGCTAAGAAAGTTTTTCTTATAAACCAAGGACAAAAAATTTTCTGTGGTACTCTATCAGAACTCCATAAAGGTTTTGAGAACCAGCAAGTTCTTAATATAAGTTTTAATTTAAACGTTAATGAAGAACGTTTAAAATTATTACCCGAAGTTGAAAATATTAATTGGATGAATCCGCAGGAAGTTAAAATCACCTTTAAAGCCGGAGTTGATCTTAACAATGCGTTATCAGAACTTATAAAGATAGATTCAATAAATAATATAAGCAGTCACAATCCTGATCTGCACGATATTTTTCTTAACCTTGTAAAGAATCACAAGCTATGAAATATCTAAAACAAGTTTTAACCGTTACGCTGTGGGAGTATCGCAGGTTCTTTAAACCCAAAAATGAACTGCTTGGCATTGCAGTTATGATTCTGGTTTTCTTTCTGGTTTATCTTATAGGAAAGTATGCGGCATCTGCTGAAGAAGAAAAAACAAGCTTAACAATATCGGAAACACTAGATGTAAAATTGACTTCATTACTTTCACAAGAATTTGAGCTTAATAAAATCTCTGAAAATCAAAAAGATAATTATATAAAACAGATTTCCGATAACCGGGAAGGTGTATTGCTTTGGAATAATGATGCCGGATTTGTGTTGTATTCATATAAAAAACCAGGTGCATTTAAAAAATTAAACAAGATTTTGAACACATATAATCAAACAAGGGCTATGGAAGAAATAAAGCTTAGCCCGGATAATTTGCAATACATACTTAAGCCAGTTAGTATTACAGAAAAATATTTTGAGGAAACTTCCGGAAGGAAAGTGCTTGTATATTTTTTTGCAGGGTTGATGATATTAGCAGTAGTATTAAGTTTTGCGTATCAGTTTACTGCAATTACAGGTGAAAAGCAGTTGAAAATCACCGAACAGATTGTCTCAGCGATTAAGCCGCAGGTTTGGATGGACGGAAAAATTTTAGGAATTACACTAACGGGACTTTCTTCTTTAATAACTTATTCATTAATAAGCATTCTAGGCGGATTGCTCTTTTTTCAATTTACCGATGTCCCGTTAAACTACATTTACCAGGTTCTTCACGTCCCATCAATAATTATTTTTTTACTGTTCGCTTTGATGAGCGTTTTGATGTGGAACTCGTTACTTGCCGCAATTGCTTCTGTAATTACAGATCCAAACAATTCAGGTAAAAGTTCGCTGATGTTATTGCCGGTTTTGTTTGTTGTAATTACGTTGGTTATAAGTCCGCAAAACAAACTTGCAGTTTTTCTATCTTGGTTTCCGTTAACTTCTGCAACCGCAATGCCTATGCGTTGGGTAGTTGGCAATGTTGATCTCTGGCAGCTTGCCGGTTCTTTTATTCTGTTAACTGCAACATTTTATCTTTTGCGCAAACTAGCAGCAAAGGTTTTCAGGGTTTCTATTTTGATGAGTGGAAAGGAGCCAACATGGGGAGAAATAATTAAGCTAGCTAAAGAAGCCTGATAAAGAATGGTAACTTTATTTTAACCGCTTAAAAAATCCACCCGATTTTTTCATTGATGATAAAACTACGCTTAATTATATTTTGAATAACAATTTCAGGTTTTATCATGATAAAATTGAAATCCATTCTATTAGCCCTTCTTTACGCTTATATCAATCTCAACGCTCAAGTAATTGAAAAAACTTACTACTTTGATAATTACAAGATAACCCAAACAGACGATCACGAGACTATCAATTTTGATAACACAATGCTTACCGGAAAAACCGGTGAACCGGCTTTGCCTTATCAATCTGTATCGCTATTGTTACCACCGGGTGAAGTGGCTGAATCAATAGAAGCCATCGGAGAAGATGAAGTAAATATAAGCGGGACTTTTTCTCTTTATCCTCAGCAATATGTTCGTCCTATGTCTGAGGAATCAAGTGGTGAATTTGTAAAGAACGAAATTACATATGCAATGACAAACGCTTATCCATCCTCACAAACAGGTAAATTGATTACTCAATATATGAATGGCTATTCAATTGCACTTACTAGTTTTACACCTTTAAAATATTTTCCGGCATCGGGCAAGGTTTCATACTTCAAAAAAATAACTATAAAAATTCACACACGAAAAGATTCAAAAGCCAACGATGCTCTGACAAAATTAACTTCAAATTCTGAAGTATTAAATAGAGTTAAAAGGTTTGTACAAAATCCCGATTTGATTGATCTTTATCCCAAAAGAGTTCTTAACAACATTGGCTACCAACTTTTAATAATTTCTCCGGAACAATTTGAAAGTGAGTTTCAGGATCTTATATATTTATATCGAATCAGAGGAATAAAGGCAAAAGTTTTCACAACAGATTCAATTTACTCTTCCTCAACAGGACAAGACTCCCAGGAAAAAATTCGAAATTTTATACTACAGGAATATCAAAACAATAATATAGAATATGTTCTTCTTGCCGGAGATGTTGAGCACATTCCATATCGCGGATTTTATTGTCACGTTCAGTCTTCTTCCGTTTATGAAGACTATAATATTCCTTCTGATTTATATTATTCGGCTTTAGATGGAAATTGGAATGATAATGGTAATAACAAATGGGGAGAAATTGGTGAAGATGATCTATTGCCGGAAATCTCTGTTGCGCGTATACCGGTAAGCAATTTATCCGAATTAAATAATATGTTAAATAAAATTAAATCTTATCAAGACACTCCGGTATTAAATGAATTAGATAAGCCTCTGTTAGCCGGAGAACAATTGTGGTCTTCTCCTCTTACCTGGGGCGGAGATTATTTGGACTTACTAATCGGCTTTCATGATGATAACGGCTATACAACAATCGGCATTCCTATTGATGATAATATTGAAAAACTATACGAGAGAGATTTAGGTTATTGGTCGGCCGCACACTTTAGTTACAAAAATCAATGAAGGAAAATCTTTTATCCATCATGCCGGACATTCAAATTATAATTATGTGATGAAATTAAATGATGTCGATATTACAAATGCAAATTTTTCACAGGTTAATGGCGTCATTCACAACTACACATTAGTAAATACAACCGGATGCAATTGTGGAGGATTTGATGAATCTGACTGCATTGCAGAAAAAATGGTGAACATTGAAAATTTTGCAGTTGGTTTCATTGGGAACTCACGCTACGGCTGGTTTAACGAAGGACAAACAGAAGGACCATCAACTCACCTTCAACGTGAGTTTGTGGATGCTTTGTATAATGATAAACTTCATAGAATCGGTACAGCTCATTTAATATCAAAAATTGAAAGCGCTCCCTGGGTAACCGCATCAGGTCAGTGGGAAGAAGGAGCTTTGCGATGGTGTTTCTACTGTAATAATGTTTTAGGTGATCCGGCAATGGGAATATGGACAAACGAACCGATTAATATTCAAGCTAACTATCAATCATCTATACAGCCCGGAACAACTTCTATCGATGTATCTGTTACTTCCGGAGGAATGGCTGCTGATGGATTGACTTGTGTTATTTTAAAAGACAGCGTATTGTATGGAGTTAGCAATACCGACACAGTAGGTAACTGTAATATTATTTTGGATCCGCCAATTACAGAGATTGGAAATGCTCAATTGATAATTTCGGGTTACAATTGTTTGCCAACATCATTCCCGCTAACCATTACTTCAATTGATGACGATGGCAATATTGCAATGCCATATGAAACAAAATTATTTGATAATTATCCTAATCCCTTTAACCCAAGTACTAAAATAAGCTGGCAGTCTCCTGAAAGTGGCTGGCAAACACTAAAAATATTTGATGTTCTTGGCAGAGAAGTTGAAACCCTGGTTGATGAATTTAGAGATGCTGGTTTAAATTCTATATTTTACAACGTAAATTCTTCCTTGCCTAGCGGAGTTTATTTTTATCAATTAAAAGCTGGATCGTTTACCCAAACTAAAAAGATGATTCTGCTTCGTTAATTTTTACAACGATGTGACCTTGTGAACCAACAAATGTTTTAGTCACACTGAGCGAAGTCGAAGTGTGACGTTGTAGCTTTTTATAAACCGCAGGAAAAAACTTCTGCGGTTTTTTGTTTTAA
>CAVOPZ010000012.1:0-269292 GCA_963698205.1 uncultured Ignavibacteriaceae bacterium
GGATGAAGGAATTAGGAGAAATTAATTATTTTGAATCATTCAACAAAGTTTATCATAGAATTTCTAATAAATATTAAAAAGCCTGTATTTCAAATAACTTATTATTCCCGGTCGTACTAAACTTTTGATTTGTTTAATAATTTCTTCATTTAATTTTAAGTCTTTAGAAAATTCAAACCGATTAAATTCACTATCTAACTCAACATCATATCTGTTCGTTCTTCGATTAAAATTTGTCCCGGTTGCATCTGTGCCAATATTTTTTGCAAGAGATTTTATAGGGAAAATTGAAAAAACTCCGTATTTAATATGAGTAAAAACCCATCTTACAGCCCAGGAGTTTATCTTTCCCTCTATCGTTTTAAGCAGCATCGGAGAGAGATCTTTTCCAGCTTTATCTAAATAATGATTTAGTTGTTTTCGATTTTCAACATTAAAAACTCTCTCAGGATTCCAAATAGAATTATCCCATCTGTCTTTCCAGGTTGCCCATCCCCAAGATGATGGCCGAGGAGATATATAGATTTTCTGTTGATATGACTTTGGGATTTTTATCGGAAAATTATAACCTGAGATTGAATAAATCCTTTTGTCATTTTCATAAAAGTCTAATGCTTCATTCATAAATTTTAGGAAGTGTGGTGAGGTTACAATATCATCCTCAAGAACAATTGCTTTTCCATAATTTTCAATTACTTCTGTTACACCTGAAATTACGGATTCAGCAAGCCCTAAATTTTTTTCTCTTAAAATAATTTTGATTTCCTTAAAGCTTGAAATTGTTGAAATATAATTCCTTACAGCGTCAACAGATCCTTTATCAATTTCAGTTTTATTGCCATCTGAAAAAATGAAGAGTGAACTATCCGAAGCCAATTTATTTAGCCTCAGAGCATCGACTGTTTTTTTTGTGTGTTCCGGTCTGTTGTAAACAAAAAGAATTATTGGAGCTAGATTCATTTCTTAATATCATTTGTAAATAAAAAACCCTATGCAAAATAATGCATAGGGTTAAACTTACGAAGTATTTGAACTTTTAATTTCCGGATTTTCTCATCATGCCAATTCTGTGTTCATCTGTATTGGCTGCTACTCCACTATAATATATTCTCATCTCATTTGAGAGTTTAAGCCAGCATGGATACGCAATCTTACCTGCAGCCCAATTGTTCGATGTGTTTTGGTTTGTAAAGAATGGATTATTATTAGCCTTAGTCCAATTTAATCCATCCGAGGAAGTAGCTAACCCAAATCCGCTTGCAGTAGAGTTCATATACACCATTTTAAGTGAGCCATTTTGCTCAACAATAGAAGGATACAAAACTCCATTCATTTCCCAAGCTTGTTCATTATTAATGATTGGATTTCCAGGAAACTTTGTAAAATTTATTCCATCAGAAGAAATTGCAACGCCGATTTGGTATGATGGAAGGTTTCTACCTGTATAATAAAGAAGATAAATGCTATCTCTTTTTATAATCGATGAAGAAAATATTTGGTACTCCCAGCCCGATGTACCTAAAAGAATCGGTTGTGGATATTTTTCCCAATTAATACCATCTATAGAAGTTGCTAAACCTATATGCCATTGATCATACTGATTTGAGTAACCATAATAATACATTTTGTATTCATTGCCGTCTTTTAAGATAGCTCCTGGATGAACCGCCCATGAATCCCATGTCCCATAATTACCTGGATAAAGAACTGGATGATTGATAGGTCTGGTCCAATTTATTCCATTGTTGGATTCTGCATAAAGAACGTACTTAGTTGCAGAACTCGCAACTCCTAAATACCACATTTTATATAAACCATTCTCAAAAATAATTTGCGGTGCTGCAACACCATATTCATCATAATAATTATGAGAAGTAACTAATAAAGGATTGTTTTGATAATCAATCCAATTTTGGTTGAAAGGAACGCCCCAAATAACTTGAATGTAAATCGAACCGGTTCCAACTCCTGTTGGATTTAGAATAAGGTATACTTGTGTTGTAAATCCAGCAAAAATTTGAACATCAGTTTCACCGGTATATAGAACAAGTCCACTATCATCCTCAGCATCAACTTTTAAATGCCAATCACCAGCAGACACTTCATCCAATAAAATATCTGCTGTAGAATCTGACAATAGATTCAGTGTACCGCTTATGGTTTGAAAATTTTCTCGGGTAAGGTACGCTTTTACAAAAGCTACACTTGCTGGTGCATTTTGCTTATCGATCTTAAGAAGAATTTTTCCTTCTTCTTTAGTTTTTTCTGATTGAACTATATTGTCTGAACAGTAAGTGAAAACCAGAACAAATAATACTAGGAATGAAACCATTAAACTTTTCATTTTAAGCCCCTTCTCTGATTTTTAACACTTGTAATTAAAACAATTATTTTCAGAAATGCAAAGAAAAAAAATAATTATTGATTGTCGTTTATAAATTATTCACTATAATAAAGCAGTGTCTTTTATTTGGTAAAATCAATAATCAAAGAAGTATAAACCGGTTTGCCATCCTTATTTCTTTTATCATTTATAAAGGATCTGATCACAAAACCATTTCCTTCATCTTTATAGCCTTGATGAAATTTCCTATCTTCATCCCAATACTCAACTGGATGAGCAACAAATCCGAATTTTTTAAAGAGTGATGAAAGTGAATTGACATTAAATAAATTTTTATGATCATCCGCTCCTTCTCCTGTGCCGCCAGGTTTAACCATAGAAATATATTTTTCATCGGCATGAAAGCCATCAGGGACAGCAATTCTAATATTTATCTCATCATCAGAATACTTATAAAAATTTTTAATCATTTTTGCAAGCTCTTGATCAGTTAAATGTTCCAGAACATGTTCCGCTAAAACATTCTTTATCTTTTTTTTACTAAAATATTTTTCAAAATCAGATTCTTTTGTAACATCGAGCGTTACGATATCTGTTGAAAACCATCCTTTATATTTAGTTGGTCCTGCACCAACAATTATCTTAACATCTTTACACCTTAGAAGATAAAATCGCCAGTTTAGATATTTATAAATCCTAATAAATGGAATTAATAATTCTATAGATGAATTGTTTAAACTCTTTGTACACAACTAAACTTTCAGACAATTATTACTTTTATAAAAAACTGTTGTACATTTCTTAAATAGAACTGTCGGTGCAATTCCCCAAAATTCTAAACTCTTAAATCCATTTTCCCAAAACAAATTCAATTCCGGGCTTATATTCATGTCGTTCGGAGTCATCAAGAATTACTACTCCCTTTTCAGATAATTTTTCAAAAGATTTAACCATACATTCATTTCTATGAAGACCGTCAATAACAACTATATCTACTTTATCATTAAGTTGATTGAAATATTTTAAATAATCATTTAATGAATCTGAGTTCGTTAAAATGAGTTCAACATTCTGAGGTTTAGCTTTATTTACGTTTTGATGCCATTCTTTATTATGCTCAATCGAAATAACTTTTTTAACTCTCTCGGCAAAAAACAATGTCGAATTTCCACTTCCAAATTCAAATAAAACTAAATCATTTGTCAAAACGCGGTGTTAAAAAATCAATAAAAGGATATGAAAACCATGGAATTGGTTGTCCTTTTTTATTTATTGATTTTAATGATTTGAAGGATTCAAACCAACCAACTTCAAGTAAATATCCAAATTCTCTTTGAGATAACAATGCGGATAAATTTTTGGGCTCCCCTAATAACTTAATTAACGTTTTTATTTTTTGATTGAACGTAAATGCCATAAACTTTTTATAGATGGAATTAGATTAATTAAAGTGATTGATTTAATCATCATAAAAAAATGATGCGATGTGCTTTTAAAGAGTACTATAGAAAATGTTGCAAATGAATAAGATATCAAGGTTGCAATTGCAGAACCAACTATTCCATAAATTGGAATAAGAATTATATTTAGAATTACATTTACAATCATACCAAGACTTGTTCTAATTAAAGATAACTTGGTTAAATTTTCAGTAACCAAATATTGACTGCTTGCAACACCAAGAAAAACAGCAGCTCCTGCCCAAATATAGATTGTTAAAATTGTAGCAGAAGGAAGAAACTTATTACCATACAAAAGATTTATAATATCTGTAGAAAAAAAACTCACAGGAATTGAAATACCAATGGCAGTCCAAGCAAGTATATCATATAATTTTTGTATCCGATTATGATAAAATTCTATGCTGATATTTTTTGCATTTATTATTGCAGGAAATACTGCATTACTGATTGCAACAGGAATAAAATACCACGATTCACTTAAACGCACCGCTGCTGCATAATATCCAACTTCTTCAGCACCGAGCATTTTTTTTATTATAACCTGATCGACTTTCATATAGATTGAAACAACAACTCCTGATAAAATTAATGGCCAGCTATCTTTTAATAAATTCAGTGCAAGCTTTTTATCAAACTTCCAACTCACAATTTTAAGCTTTTGCATATGATAGACAGCAGAATATCCTATTGCGTTAAATACAAACTCAAAAGCATAAGCAATAATAAAATAAACGATTGGTGCTTTAACTATTATCAATGTGAATTTAATTAATGATACTAACAGAACAGAAGTAAATAAAACGTAAACAGAATATTTTGCTTTTACCGTGGAACGGAAATAATAATCAATAACATTAAATGTTTGGAAGAATGATGAAATAGAAATAATCAATATTAGGGAGGATGTAAATAATTCTTCCGATGTTATTAGAAGTGTTAATGCAATTACTGAAATTGCTATTACAGCACCAACAAGTTGAGTATAAAAAACTGAACCAAGAATTTCATCTCGCTTTTCAGGGTGCTTTACCAATTCCCTAATCGAGATGCTCTCTAGACCAAGAGAAATAAATGCTACGAACAACCCATAAAAACTAATTGCGTAACTGTACAAACCAAATTCTTTGGGACCTAAATATCTAATAACATAAATAGTAACAAAAAAATTAAGAATCAGTCGAGCAATTTTTTCAAACAAAAGCCAGGAGGTATTTGAGAAATATTTCTTAAATGAATCCGATCGGAAATTAATTTTTGTATCTATTTTTTTTTCTTCCTGCAAGGATATTCTTTACTCTATTACTTCTTTTTTTTTCCTAAAGTTCAATCCAATAGAAACCAATAATCCAAGCACCACTAACGAACTTAATACTAATGATACATATTTAGTTATCACAAATGACTGCGGTAAATATTCAAAATGTATTTTGTGATTTCCCTTGGGTACAACTATTCCTCTGAAGTTATGGTTTGCTCTGTAAATTGTTGTTTCATTTCCATTTACATAAGCCTTCCAGCCTTTTCCAACATAAGTATCACCAAGAAAAAGAAAATTATTTCCGCTTGCATTTACATTTAAATAAATATTCTCATCACCATATTTTTCTATTTGGACAGTGGCTGTGCTGTCGGGTTTATCAACTTTAACATCTGCATCTTCCACAAAAGCAATTTCTTTTGGATCAAATTGATTGTTCTTTACCTTGTTCAGAATTTCCATAGCATTTGCTTTCTGCACAGTATTAACAAAATATGCGCGAGGTAAAGCATTCTGGTTTTCATAAACATAAGTTTTATTTCCGGAATATAACGGCACCAATCCGGCAACGTTAGCAGGATTATCTAAAATTATGTACTTAACATTTGCCATTCTCCACAAAGTTTGGTTTGCCGGACTTCCAAGCACATCCATATAATCCTGATAAGCACGAGGTTTAATTCCAGAATAGCCATGCAAATCCTGAATTAGGAAATACGCATTGAAGTTCGAATTCTGAGAAACAGTTCCCAGACCATCCTGTTTAAGATTTAAAATTCTAAAAGTTGATTTATCATTAAATGATTGTATAGCTGACACATATTCGGGTTTCTGGAAAAGTTGTTCAGTGTCTGTGTTATCCTTTAAAGTTTCTCCGCGATGGTTTATTCTAAAGATATCGACCAGAGAAAAAATAATAATTAGCAGTTATCATCAAATCTTTACTTATAAAAGATTTTAAGTATGCAAACACCAAACCAAAAACTGCCGCAGAAAAGAAAAATGCTAATCGAGCATCATTTAAAAACATTTCTGATGTGTAATCAGATAATTGAACTGCGTGTGTATCTTTTCTACCAGATTCAGCAATTCTTTCTACAAACCAGCTTTTAATTGGAGAGGCAAGTACAATTGTCAAAATGAAAATTCCACCTAATGCAAAGAAAATATTTCTGACAAGATTATTGTACTTTTTGTCATTTTCATTTTTTAGCGAAATAATTTTTGCGATTCCAAGTCCGGCAAGTATTGGTAAACTAAGCTGAACCAGAACTAAAATCATTGATGGAACTCTGAACTTATCAAAGAATGGGAAATAGTGAAACATCAAATCATATACTATTGGAAATGTCCTGCCGAACGAAATCAAAGTTGCTATTATTACGAGTATGGTTAAATATCTTACAAATGGATCTTTCCAATTTACAACCATAGAAAAGATTGCAAGAAAGAAAACTATAACACCCATATACATTGCAACATCAACAAACATCATCTGTCCAAAATATGTGTTTACCTCAACATCCTGATTTTGTGAAAGAGGACCATTATAAACTGATTTGCCAAAACCGTAATATGATGGAACAACCCAGGTTAAAACTTCTCCCGGCGAGAAGGACCAATTTGTTGCATATTCGTAAAAATCTGTTTCTGTTTTTTGTGTTGATCCTGATTTTTTATCCAGAACGCTTTCTGTTCTGGTTGAATATGGTGTGTATTCCCAAACCTGCGTAAAGTTATCTGATTGAATTCCCAATCCAACAAGAACTGCAAATAAAAATATTGCTGCCGATTTTAATAACTGTTTAAGCAGAAAGTTATCTTTGGTTTTTATCGCTCTGGTTAAATAGTAGATAAAATAAATCATCACCGCAAAGAAAATGTAAAAAATAATCTGCACGTGCCATCCTAAAAACATTACTGGCATAAAAAAGAATAAAAGCATTACATCAAGTAATTTTATCTTTTTCTGGTAATTGAGTAAAAGCAATAATAGTATGGGAAAAACAAAAATTGCTGTTAGTTTAGTTACGTGACCTATGTATAGAAATACAACTATTCCTGTACTGAATGACACTATTAGTGCTGAAAATAAACTTACTAATCTATTCTGAGTTCTGCTCATCATAAAAAAGAACATTGTATAAGCAAGTGCAAATAAATAAAATGTCCACATTGCATACTCAGTAGAAAATGGTGCACTGAAAATATTTCTAACAGTATTTGTTACTACATAAATCGCATTAAACCATTTATACCCTGTTGCAAGTGCATAAGCCGGCATTCCGGTAAAGATATAAGGATTCCATAGTGTGTAGCCGCCGGAATGATTTTCAACATAAGTCTTACTAGCCTCAGAAGTTATAATGTCTCCAGATTGGAAAGTTTTGCCACCAAAATAAAGTGGTGAATAGAACAAGAGGAAGATTAGGAGTATTACTAAGAGAAAGAATATAGTTTGAAATTTGACTGGAATAAATTTATCTAATGAAAATCCCGAGAGAAAAGTTTCTTTAGATTTTTTTTCGGTTCTAATAATTTTTTTTTCTTTTGCTGCCATTAAATCTCCGGCTGAAGTAATAATAAATTATTTTTTTGTGATGAAATTAATTCCCGATCCAATTTTATTATTTGAATTGAAATCAATCAACATCATTACAAAAGTAAATGGGAATGTTAATAAGTAATATAACGGAAGAATAATCAAAAGTAACTTCGAAATGTTCACCATCATTATCGGATATTTTATTCCAAGCCGCCAGGCTTTATCGCCCCAAAAGCCATAAGTGAACTTTGATTGATAGGTTGTAAATCCGATTGGATGAAGCTTAGATTCTAAATCTTCTTTTGAATAACCATCACGTGCATGTTCGCCAATAAAACTTTTATCTTCATCTTCGTGTACATCGCTTCCGCCATAAATTGATGGAGTGTTGATTAAAAGATATCCTTCTTTCTTTAAAGCATTATGATAATTCTGAAAAACTTTAACGTCATCAGGAATGTGTTCCATTACATCAACACAAACGATAAGATCAAATCTTTCTGTATGATTTATTGCTGTTAAATCTTCAACACCAAAACTTACATTATTTATTTTTTGTGATGAGAAAAATTCTTTACAGTCTTTTATCCAATCCTCTTTTACATCCACCGAAAAAATTTCACAGGGCTGTAAATTTTTACACATAAAATAAGAATATTGCCCATAGCCTGAACCTGCATCATAAATGCTAATTTTTTTATCACTAAACTTTTTTCTAATAGATTTCAATTCCCTTCTTACATACCACGAACGCAGAAACATTAAATCTAAAATCTTATAAAATAATATTCTTAAAAAAGGAAACTTTTTAATTATTCCGGCAAAAATATTTTTAACTGGATCGTAATGCATATTATTGAGTTTAAGTTCAGGTTCAAGTTCAAGTTCAGTTTAAGATTTATTCAATATTTTAATTCAAGTTTTAATTTTTATCAATTCGATGGATTTAATAACCTTTTCATAAATCATTTCAGAAGTGATTGAACTCATACAGGTAATTTCAAAATCACAACGGGGTTTATAACAAACAAGACATTCCAAATCGGGAATAACTTTTTCAATTATTCCATAATCTTCAATTTCTGTGTGAGATGTTGGACCAAACAAGCAAACTATTCTTTTCTTAAGTCCTGTTGCTGCATGCAATGCCATTGTATCCGATGTAACCAGAACATCACAAAGATCAAGCAGCGAGAAAAACTGGCGTAATGAATTATTTGTTCCAGTATCAATTAAATGCGGAAATTTATTTTTTAAGACTTTGTTTCTTTCAACTTCATCCGGACCGCCATACAATAATATTCCGATTTCTTTATTCTTGCTCAGCTTTTCAACCAGTTCAATGTATCCTTCAAGATGCCATTGTTTGTATTGCCATCTTGTTCCGGCACCGGTATTTAATCCAACAAGGTATTTAAATCTTTTAAGATTGTTTGCAGTATAAAATTCATTTTTAAAATCGATTTCTTTTTGATTTAAAGAAACTTGTATTTCATCCTTCTGATATTTTAATCCTGCAATGTTATGAATTATTTCCTGATAAGTTTTTACGTTCTTCTTTTTCACATCATCAAAAGCGCCCATTTCAAGCCACTCAACCGCATCATCATTAACAGGAATTACTTTCCCTTTTCCATTCAATACAAATCCTTTTTTAATTTCAGCATTTGCAATCGAGGCAAGAGAACCACTAACTGTTGAAGCATCAGGGTGAATTAATAGATTAAATTTCTCAGACAGTAAACGGGCAAGAGTATCATTGTCTTCAAAGAAAAACAACTCATCAACTGCAGTATTATTAGTAAACAAATCTTTTGCATTTCTTTTGGTAATCCATGTTATGTGAGATTTAGGATATTCTCTCTTAAGTGCCGGAAGAATTGAAGTTGTACGAAGCACATCACCGGTTGCATCTAATTTGATAATAAGGATTTTAAAATCAACCGGCTCATAGTAATTGCAGTCATCACATTTTTTACCTTCTGTTTTTGATGGCGTGCAAGGTCTGTTGCCGGGAAAATGTTTACAATCTGTTTTTAAAATCATTTTTCTGTATCAGCTGATTATTTTTTGCAAATAGCTCAGGTAAATTATTAAACGCATTTTGTGAGACTCTGTTTTTAATATTCTCTTCAAAATTAATCTTTTGTCTTTGCTCAAAAAAGTTTATTATTCCATTTACCAAATCTTTCTGCGAATCAGGTTTAATTACATATCCCGTTTTCCCATCATCAACAAACTCAGCAAGTCCGCCCACATTGGTTACCAATACAGGCTTTAAAAATCCGTAAGCAAGATTTAGAATTCCGCTCTGCGTTGCGGTTCGATAAGGTAAAACTACTAAATCTGAAGGTTCAAAATATTTAACCACTTCTTCGTTTGGAATAAACTCATTTAACAATTTAACATGCAAATTTAATTTAAGTGACTCGACTTTATCTCTGTAAAATTTTTCATCATCATAAAATTCTCCCGCCGCAAGAAGTTTATATGAATTATCATCTTTTAATAAGTTCGGCAAGCGCATCGAGTAGTAAATCCAAGCCTTTATATTTTCTAACGTATCCAAAAAATAACAGCAGTTTTGAATTTTCATCAAAACCAAAATCTTTTTTTGTACTTGTTATCTTTTTTTGTTCATCAAAATTATAGCAATCATAAACAGGTAATTCTGAGCGATATATTTTCCTCCCTTTTCCAACAAACTGTAAATCCCTCTCAACTTTTTCTGATAGAGCAAGAAACGAAAATGCGTTTGATAAACCGAGTTTCGTTAAAATTTTATCAACTGCATTTCCTTCATGAGAAATAACATTTTCTGTTATAAAGAGAATTTTGTCTCGATAATTCGATTTTATCAAAAAAGAAATTGTAAAATGGCAGAAAGAAAAAAAAGGATGCCACCAATCAAATACTACCAAATCTGCTTTTTCTTTTTTAATAAACGATGCAACTTTAATCCAGTTAAATGGGTTTATGGAATTAACCAATCTTTCATTTGGAGCTTTTTTAATTGTCTTTCCACTTTCATCAAACTGAGTTTTACCGGGGAAAAGAAAGGAAGGATAAAGTAATTTGTAATTGTAAATTTTCACATCAAACTGATTTTTAAGAATATCGTAAACGTGAGAAACGAAAAGAGAATTTCCGCCTCTGTATGGATATGCAGGACCAATTATGATAATCTTTTTCATTAAAAAATCAGGCGGTTTTTATTCTTAAATTTATTGATGAGAAAATTACGGAAAGTAAATCTATTTATTGGAGGACAAAGCAAAGAAAAATCTTAGCCTCTGTCTTTAATTATATATTCTCTTTCATCCTGAGTTTGATGTACGATCATCTCACCCAGCAAACCAACTGAGAAAAACTGAACGCCAACAATAATCAACAACATACCAAGAAACAGCATTGGTCTGTTACTCAAAGGTCTTCCACTAATCCACTCTATTGTCAAATAGCCATTAACAACAAGACCAACAAGAAAAGCCAGCGCACCAAAGAATCCGAAAAAGTGCATCGGTCGCTTGATGTACCGGGTAGCAAAAGAAACTGTAATTAAATCAATAAATCCTTTAAAAGAATCTTGATATACCAAATTTGGTTTTGCCGTATCTGCGTGGATGATGTTTAACAGGAATTTCTGTAACAGTAAATCCCTGCCACTTTGCCAACACAGGGACGTAGCGATGAAGTTCACCATACACATTTAAATTTTGTACGACTTCCCTCCGATAAGCTTTTAATCCGCAATTAAAATCGTGAATCTTAATTCCGCTTAAAACTCTTGTTACAAAATTGAAAAATCGTGATGAAGATTTTTTAATAAACGGGTCAAATCTTTCTTTCTTCCATCCTGAACAAAGATCAAATCCTTCGTCAAGTTTTTTTAGCAGATTAGGAATTTCGTGCGGGTCATCCTGCAAATCTGCATCCATAGTTATGATTGCATCACCGGTGGCTGCTTTAAATCCAACCTGCAATGCAGCAGATTTACCGTAATTTTTTCTAAAGCTGATAAATTTTATCCGGTTATCGGTTTTAGCGGCATCTTTAATATTTTTTAAAGATAAATCCGTACTGCCGTCATCAACAAAAAGTACTTCATAAGGTTTGTTAAGCGGTTTAATTGCTTTTCTAATTTCATTGATTAATGGAAGTATTGACTCTTCTTCGTTGAGAAGTGGAATTACTAAAGAGATTTTCTGAAAACTTATTCTTGGTGCAGGTGCCTGTTGGTCAGTTCCTTGAGGTTTATAATATCTTTTCCTTGGATAATATCGTCTGCCGCCTTTATGATATTTATTTTGTGATTGCCCCGACTCGCTTTTTTCAGTTTGATTTGGTTTATTTGGTTCTATTTCTGCCACATGTACCTTTGTTAATTTCACTTCAAAATTAACCGAATAATGGCTTAAAAACAATTTAAGAGCAATATGAGTGAATATTCTGATCTA
The DNA here is from genome assembly GCA_963698205.1 of uncultured Ignavibacteriaceae bacterium. Classification (GTDB taxonomy): domain Bacteria; phylum Bacteroidota; class Ignavibacteria; order Ignavibacteriales; family Ignavibacteriaceae; genus IGN3. The sequence goes on from CAVOPZ010000012.1 coordinate 12,068, forward strand.
GAATGGTTATCATCCAAAGAATTGAACTGATTTCCCCATCACATTGTTATAAAATCAATCTTGACTTTTTTGTACAGATTGAATAGGTTTACATTGAAACAAATAAATGTTTTGCCAATGGAGAATGAATGAGTACGACAGAAACCCAGAAAATTGAAGAATTAGCAAATAAAGAGTACAAATTTGGATTTGTAACCGATATCGAAGCCGATACAATTCCAAAAGGTTTGAATGAAGATGTAGTCCGCCAGCTTTCTGCAAAGAAGCAAGAACCCGAATGGATGACCGAATGGAGATTGAAAGCTTACCGCCACTGGTTAACGATGGAAGAACCCAAATGGCCAAATGTAAAATATCCGCCTGTGGATTACCAGGAGATATCTTATTACTCTGCGCCAAAATCAACTCCAAAATATAAAAGCCTGGATGAAGTTGATCCTGAACTTCTTGATACTTACAAGAAACTTGGAATTTCGTTAGATGAACAAAAGATGTTAGCAGGAGTTGCAGTTGATGCTGTGTTTGATTCAGTTTCTGTTGCCACAACTTTTAAAGGCAAGCTAAATGAAATGGGAATTATTTTCTGTTCATTTTCAGAAGCTGTTCGCGAGCATCCGGAATTGGTAAAAAAATATTTAGGAAGCGTGGTTCCTTATACAGATAATTATTATGCAACATTAAACTCAGCAGTTTTCAGCGATGGTTCTTTCGTTTACATTCCAAAAGGTGTTCGCTGCCCAATGGAGCTATCAACATATTTTAGAATTAATGCCGCTAACACAGGACAGTTTGAAAGAACATTAATTATAGCTGATGATAATGCTTATGTAAGTTATCTTGAAGGTTGCACCGCACCGATGAGAGATGAAAATCAATTGCACGCGGCTGTTGTTGAGTTGGTTGCACTTGAGAATTCACAAATAAAATATTCCACAGTTCAGAATTGGTATCCCGGCGATAAAGACGGCAAAGGCGGAATTTATAATTTCGTTACAAAGCGTGGTGCTTGTCGTGGTACAAATTCCAAAATCAGCTGGACTCAGGTTGAAACTGGTTCATCAATAACCTGGAAATATCCAAGCTGTATTTTGCAAGGTGATAATTCGATTGGAGAATTTTATTCTGTTGCAGTAACAAATAATATGCAGCAGGCTGATACCGGAACAAAGATGATTCATCTTGGAAAAAACACACGAAGTACAATTGTATCAAAAGGTATTTCTGCAGGAAGAAGCAACAACAGTTATCGCGGCTTAGTTAAGATTGGGAAAAAAGCTGAAGGCGCTCGTAACTTTTCACAATGCGATTCTCTTTTACTTGGAGATAAATGCGGTGCACATACTTTTCCATATTTAGAAATTAATAATCCAACTGCGCAAGTTGAACACGAAGCAACAACATCTAAAATTGGTGAGGATCAGATTTTCTATCTTAACCAGAGAGGAATCTCAACTGAAGATGCTGTTAGCTTAATTGTAAATGGATATTGCAAAGAAGTATTTAAAGAACTTCCAATGGAGTTTGCTGTTGAAGCACAAAAGCTACTTAGCATTTCACTTGAAGGAAGTGTGGGCTAAAGCACAATGTCATCCTGAACCTGTCGAAGGATGACTGTCAAAATGTACGACAAGCTCAGCTGTGACAATGATTTAAGAAATTGAAAATTAAATAAGGAAACAAAATGTTATTAGAAATAAAAAATCTTCACGCAAATGTTGAAGGAACTGAAATATTAAAAGGTATCAACCTAAAAGTAAATGCTGGTGAAGTTCACGCAATTATGGGTCCGAACGGCTCAGGTAAATCAACACTTGCTTCTGTACTTGCAGGTAAAGAAGAATATGAAGTTACTGAAGGTGAAGTTTTATACAACGGAAAAAATCTGCTTGAACTTTCTACCGAAGATCGGGCAAGAGAAGGAGTTTTTCTTGCATTCCAATATCCTGTAGAAATTCCCGGTGTAAGTAATACAAATCTTTTAAAAACTGCTGTTAATGAAATCAGAAAATATCGCGGCGAAGAAGAACTTGATTCAATGGATTTTCTTACATTATTAAAAGAAAAAAGCAAACTAGTAGAACTTGATCAGAAATTTTTAAGTCGTGCAGTTAACGAAGGATTTTCCGGCGGTGAAAAAAAACGAAATGAAATTTTTCAAATGGCAGTATTAAATCCAACGTTGCAATACTTGATGAAACTGATTCGGGATTAGATATTGATGCTTTACGAATTGTTGCAAACGGTGTTAACAAACTTAAAACAAAAGATAACGCAACTATAGTGGTAACTCACTATCAGAGATTACTCGATTACATCATTCCAGATTACGTTCACGTTCTTTACAAAGGTAAAATTGTGAAATCAGGCGGAAAAGAATTAGCGCTTGAGCTTGAAGAAAAAGGTTACGATTGGGTTAAAAGCGATATAGCAGAGGCTGTGGTTTAGATAATTATTCGGTGTCACACTGAGCCTGTCGAAGTGTGACAATAACTTAAAATGTCAGCCTTCGACTTCGCTCAGTCTGACAAATGATTTAAAAGTATTTTAGAATAGAATTAAATGGAAAATAAAACAGATATAAAACAATACTTCATCAGCCAGTTTGATGAATTTGAAAAATCATTAAATGGAGAGAAATCTTCTGACTTTCATAAAGTTAGAAAAGATGCAATCAGTAAATTTGCAGAGCTTACTTTTCCAACTCAGAAAGATGAAGAATGGAAATACACAAATATTTCTTCTCTTCAAAAGCACAACTTCTCCCCTGCTGTTAAAGCAAATGTTTCATCAGAAACAATCAACAAGTTTTTATTTGATAAAATGGAACATAGTCTTTTGGTTTTTGTAAATGGTAATTATTCACCTGAATTATCAAAACTGATTGACATTCCTAAAGGTGTTATAATTGGAAGTCTTGCAGAGGCATTGAAGAATAATAATCCAGTTGTAAAAAAACATCTTGGGCAAGTATGCGGAAAATGAAAATTATTTTTTTACAGCTTTAAGTTCTGCTTTCACTAAGGATGGTGCTTTTATTTATGTGCCTGATGGAAAAATTGTTGAAGATCCGATCCACATAATATTTATTACAAAGAGTGGAAGTGAAAAGATATTAACTCAGCCAAGAAATCTTTTTGTAGCAGGTAAGAATTCTCAGGTTACAATTATTGAGCATTATGTTTCTGATGAAGACAGTATCTACTTTACAAACTCAGTAACTGAAATTGTTGCTGATGAAAATGCAATCGTTGATCACATAAAATTGCAGGAAGAAAGTAACAAAGCATTTCACATAGCACGAATGGAAGTTGATCAGGAGCGAAGCAGTAATTTTTCATCTCACTTAATTTCTCATGGAGCGGAAATTTCCCGCAATGATTTTAATGCAAGATTTAATGATGAAGGCAGTGAGTGTATGTTAAACGGGTTATTTATGATTGGTGATGAGCAGCTTTTCGATGCACACACAATGATTGATCACGCAAAACCGCATTGCAACAGTCACGAACATTACAAAGGAATTTTGCAGGATAAATCAAAAGGCGTGTTTAACGGAAAAGTAATGGTTCGCCAGGATGCACAAAAAACAAATGCATTCCAGCAGAACAATACAATATTACTTTCTGATGATGCTGTAATGAACACAAAACCGCAATTAGAAATTTTTGCTGATGATGTTAAGTGTTCGCACGGTGCAACCATTGGTAAGTTAAATGATGAAGCTAAATTTTATTTAAAGTCACGTGGTATTGGTGAAGATGCCGCAACGGCAATTTTAATTCATGCTTTTGCAAGTGATGTTATAACTTCAATAAAAATTCCTGCTTTAAGAGATTATCTTGAAGAAATAATTACAAAGCGCTATAATCAATAGAAAGTCCGGTAATGGATTCCAAAGCTGATTCTGCTTTAATTGTAGATAGAAAAATATATGATGTTCAGAAAATCAGAAATGATTTTCCAATATTAAAATTACAAGTCCACGGCAAGCCGCTTGTTTATCTTGATAATGCTGCAACTACTCAGAAGCCGCAATACGTAATAGATAAGACAAATAATTATTACGAGAAGATGAATGCAAATATTCATCGTGGTGTGCATGCACTAAGCCAGGAAGCTACTGAAGCATTTGAGAGTTCACGTATCATCATTAAGAATTTTATAAATGCTCTTGGTAAGAATGAAATAATTTTTACCCGCGGTACAACAGAATCCATAAATCTTGTCGCTTCCTCCTACGGAAGAACAAATATTAAAGAAGGTGATGAAATAATCATCTCAACAATGGAACATCATTCCAACATCGTTCCATGGCAAATGCTTTGTGCTGAAAAGAATGCTAAACTTCGTGTTATTCCAGTTAGTGACGAAGGTGAAATCATCTTTGAAGAATTTGAGAAGCTGATCAGTGAAAAAACAAAATTTGTTTCCATTGTTTATGCTTCAAATTCACTTGGTACTGTTAATCCGGTTAAAAAGATAATTGACCTAGCACATAGTTATAATATTCCTGTTATGCTCGATGCTGCACAGGCAGTTAATCATTTAAAGATTGATGTACAGAAGCTTGATTGTGATTTTCTTGCTTTTTCAGGGCATAAACTTTACGGACCAACAGGAATTGGAATTCTTTACGGCAAAGTAAATTATTTAGAAGCTATGCCTCCTTATCAAGGCGGCGGAGATATGATTTCCAAAGTTACGTTTGAAGAAACAACATACAACGAACTTCCACACAAGTTTGAAGCCGGAACTCCTGATATTGTTGGTGCAATCGGTTTAGGTGCAGCAATCGAGTACATTGAGAAAATCGGACTTGAAAATATTGCTTATCATGAAAATCTTTTACTTGAATATGCAACAAAAGCAGTATCTGATCTGCAAGGATTAAGAATTATCGGAACAGCAAAAGAAAAAATTGGTGTTTTATCATTTCATTTTGAAAATGTTCATCCACATGATGTTGGAACATTTTTAGATTTTGAAGGAGTTGCAATCCGTACTGGTCATCACTGCACACAACCATTGATGCGAAGATTTGGTGTTCCCGCAACTTCAAGAGCATCATTCGGAATGTACAACACAATTGAAGAAGTTGATGTGTTAGTTAACGGTCTAAAGAAAATTTTAGAGGTATTCGGATAATGGATCAGGAATTAAGAGAACTTTATCAGCAGGTAATTTTAGATCATAATAAATCGCCAAGAAATTTTAGATTGATTGATCATCCAACAAATTATGCGGAAGGTTATAATCCTCTTTGTGGAGATAACATTAATGTTTTTCTGACTGTAAACGATGCGGGAATAATTGAAGATATTTCTTTTCAAGGTTCCGGATGTGCAATTTCAAAAGCTTCTGCTTCATTGATGACATCAATGTTAAAAGGTAAATCAGTTGAAGAAGCAGAAAAGATTTTTAATAAGTTTCACGAGTTAGTAACGGATAAGCTCGGTGATAATCCTGATATTGATGAACTTGGTAAGCTTGCTGTATTTGGTGGAGTGAGAGAATTTCCTGCACGAGTAAAATGTGCATCTCTAGCTTGGCATACTATGATAAATGCTCTGCATAATAAAAATGAAAAAGTGGTAACGGAATAAATTCATTGTTGCCTTGATGCATTGTTCGATTGTTCTTTAACAATGAAACAATTGAGCAATCAAACAATAAGAGGAAAATTTAAAGAAGTAAAATGCAAAAGATCAGTAAACAAGAACTAGAAGAAAAAATAATTCAAACACTTAAAGGATGTTACGATCCTGAAATTCCTGTGGACATTTTTGAGTTGGGTTTGATTTATGAAATTGCCATTGATGACGATTACAATGTAAAAATAAAAATGACATTGACTTCACCAATGTGTCCTGTTGCAGGTTCATTCCACCGGAAGTTGAAGGAAAAGTAAAAGCAATTCCGGAAGTGAAAGATGCAAAGATTGAATTAGTCTGGAGTCCACCCTGGGATAAAGATATGATGTCTGAAGTAGCAAAATTAGAATTAGGATTTTTGTAATAATTAATTGTCATTCCAGTGCTTGAACGAAGTGAGACACGGAATCCAGATTTAACTTAATAGATTCCCGACTATTCGCGGTAATGACAAATGAATTTTATAAATAAAAAGGAGCAAAAAATGTTTAACATAAGTTCACGACCACCAATGTACGATCAAGATGCGGTTCAGCCAATGCGCGATGAATTAGTCGCGGTTGGCTTTGAAGAATTGTTATCTGCTGAAGCTGTTGATGCTGCAATTAAAAATAATGATGATAAAACTGTTTTAGTATTTATAAATTCTGTTTGTGGCTGCGCAGCCGGAAGTGCGCGACCAGGAGTTTCTCTTGCATTACAGAATGATATTATTCCGGATAAACTTTATACAGGATTTGCTGGACAAGAAAGAGATGCAGTTGAGCGAATAAGACAGCACGTAAAAGGATTTCCACCCTCTTCACCAAGCATTGCTTTGTTTAAGAATGGTGAGTTGGTCCACTTTGTACCAAGATTAAATATTGAAGGTTATTCAGCTGAGCAGATTGCAGCAAATCTTAAAAATGCTTTTAATGAAAATTGTTCAGCTAAAGGTCCATCAATAACACCGGAACAATTTGAGCAAGTGCAATATGCAAAACAATGTGGATCTAAAATTCCGTTGTTTATAGATAGGAAATAAAGTCATTCGAGTCCCGATTCATCGAGGCGAAGGAATCTATAATACAGATTGCTTCGTCATCCTAAGGGACTCCTCGCAATGACGTAAGAAGATATAAAATGAAATTTAGCACACAAGAAGAATACGGTTTAAGATTGTTACTTAGAATCGGGAAAAGTGATTCTGATAAAGGAATGACTATTCCCGAACTAAGTGAACAGGAAAAACTTTCTGAAGCAAATGTTGGAAAGATTTTACGTGCATTGCGTCTTGCCGGATTTATTGAAAGCTCACGCGGACAATCTGGTGGTTACAAACTTGCTCGAACTGCAAATGAAATTCTTGTTGGTGATGTTCTAACTGCTCTTGGCGGAAAACTTTATGAATCTACTTTTTGTGATTTGCACGCAGGAGTAGAAAATATCTGTACACATTCCATTGATTGCTCAATCCGCTCACTCTGGAAAACTGTGCAAACAATGCTTGATGGATTATTAAGTAAAATTACTTTGCAGGATTTACTTGGTAACGAACAGCAAGTGGAATTGTTTGTTACAAATATTACTGAGGAGTTGGAGAATAATAGTATTAAAAATTAAAATATTATGGTTATTAATATTATTACTAACCTTATTAAAGCTAGTATACCTCCCAAACACAAAACAACACCAGGTAAAGTCCACCTAAAATAATATTGCATATTATCATTAAAGTCTTTTTTTATTATAAGTTGTTTTAAATCTTTTATTATTCGGGCGTAAGAATAATAATAAGAACTATAAATATTATTAAATAAATAATTTCAGTTTTTGTTTCCAAATTTGGCCTACCATTAAAAAATTAACATTAAAACCACAACAAAACTAAATAACTCTCTTAATTACTCTAACTATTGAATTCTATTTTCTTAACCGTAACCTTCTCCAACATTATCATATTCACTTCAACACCAATACCAGGTTTTGTTGGAACATCCATTGTACCATCTTTATTAACAAGAAATTCCGGTTCTACAATATCTTCTTTATAATAACGTTTACTTGCAGAAATATCTCCGGGCAGAGTAAAGTTTGGCAGAGATGCAAGCGCAACATTTCCGGCACGTCCAATTCCGCTTTCTAACATTCCACCGCACCAAACAGGAATATTTTTAGATTCACAGTAATCGTGTATAAGTTTTGATTCTGTAAATCCGCCAACACGACCAGGTTTTATATTTATAACTCTGCAGCTATCAAGTTCAATCGCAGCACGAGTATCATCAAGCGAGTGAATACTTTCATCAAGACAAATCGGAGTTTTAAGATCCTTCTGAAGTTTTGAGTGATCATAAATATCTTCATAACCAAGCGGCTGTTCAATCAATAACAAATTTAAATCATCCATCTGCTTAAACAAATCTATATGCTTTAATTCATAAGCGGAGTTGGCATCAACTTGAAATAGAATATCTGGAAATTCTTTTCTTACTGCTTTAACAAATTGGATATCATTTCCGGGAGCAATTTTGATCTTAATTCTTTTATAACCTTCAGCAAGATAGCCTTCAATTTTCTTTATCAAATCCGGCACAGAAGATTGAATACCAATACTAACACCAACATCAATTTTATTTCTTGTTCCGCCCATCATTTTTGAAAGCGAAATATTTTTTGATTTAGCAAACAAATCCCACAATGCTGCTTCAAGTCCTGCTTTTGCCATCATATGGCCGCGTACTTTTTCATAAGATGCAATCGCGCTATCGATACCAGGAATATCTTTGCCGAGAATAGATGGAATTAAAAAATCCCGTAAGATGTGCCAAGCTGTTGTAACTGTTTCGTAAGAATAGAACGGAGTTCCTTCAGCAACACTTTCACCCCAGCCTGTAAATCCTTCGCCATCAACGCGAACAATAATATGTTCCTCGTCGTATTCAGTTCCCATTGATGTAGTGAATGGAGAAACTAATTCCATTTTAATGTGGCGAAGTTCAATTTTTTCGATTTTCATAAATAATTTCTAAAATTAAGTTTGTCACACTGAGCCTGTCGAAGTGTGAGTGTGATATTTAATTAACAGTCATCCTTCGACTTCGCTCAGGATGACAATATGATTATAATTTTATAAATCACCAATAACTTTAATTAGTCTTTGCCAGAGTTCACTTCCATTTTCTCCATTTGTCATTATCACAATCCCTGAACCATCCTTAGGACTGAATTGAGAATAACATCTGAATCCTGTTTGATTAGCTCCGCTATGATAAACCACATCACCCGTAATTGTAGAATCAATTGCCCAGCCAAGTCCTCTGAATCCCTGCAACCCCATATTTCTTCCCGGTCTATCAATCACATCACGAGTATCAACACGAATCTGATGTGTTAACATTTCTTCAATCATTGAGTCAGAAAGAGAATAATCATTTTGGTTTCCAGGTTTCATAATTTCAATGATCAGTTTTGCATATTCATCAGACGTTGTGTAAAGAGTGTAGGCTGCATTACCATGAAGATATTTTTTTCGCTCATTACAATTTCCTTCGGAATTATGCCCTGTTGCAATTTGCGAATTCAGCTTTTCAGTCCACACAAAACTTGTTGATTCTAACCCAAGCCTATCAAATAAAATTCGCTTTGCAAATGATTCTAATGACTCATTTGTAATATGTTCAACTACTCTTTGCAGATAATAAATTCCTTCACCGGAATAATTAAACTTTGTTCCAGGTCTGAAATAAATTGGAAGCGGACTTTCGTTTTCCTCACTTCCCTTTCGCCAATTTGGTAATCCGCTTGTATGGGAAAGAATCATTCTTGCAGTAATTTGTTTTGGATAATTTTCATCATCACAAATAAATTTTTCAGGACAGATAATCATAAAGAGGTTTATCTAAATCCAGCTTACCTTGTTCTACTAATTTTAAAACAAGATATGCAAACACAGGTTTACTCATTGAACAAGCTTCAAACATTGTTTTTTGAGTTACATTGGTCCGCAATGAAGCATCTGAAAAACCAAAACATTTAGTCCAGGTAATTTCTTTATTCTGGATTATGCATATTGAAACTCCTGGAACTTTTAATTCATTCATTAATTGCGGAGTTAAAGTTTCAATTTTTTCTATTGTACTTGAAAAATCAGGAACTATGTTAAGTGAACCTCTATTAATCTTACTTAATGAAATATATGCTGACCAACGCACATTATGATCTTCATCATACAAAAGTTTTTGCAGTTCAGAAATTGCTGATGTCGCATCAGATTGATATTTGCCAAGCGCTAAAGCAGAGCACCATCTTACATCTGATTTTTTATCCTGAAGTGCTTTTATTAAAAAAGGGATTGCCTGTTTACCTGATGGACTGATTTTTTCTAATGCAATTGAAGAACACCATCTAACATTTTCATCTTCAGCTTGTAATGATTTTATTAAATACTCAACTGCAGGTTCACCAATCGTTACCAATTCATTTATCCCTTCGCCATTAACAAAGGAATTTTTATCTGAAAATTTTTCTATTAGCGATAAAATCTTTTTTTCATCCGCAAGCATTTTGTCTTGAGGAAATGGGATTGAGTAGAAAACTATGAAGACAATAGTGATTATTAAAACCTTGTTCATCATTAAATTAAACTTTACTGAAAATTTTGGTGCAATTTATTTTACTGCCAAGTTCAGCTTCAAATGAAAATATAATTGGCATTCCGCCAGTGTGAATAAATATTACAGGAATATTTTTAGCAACAATATTTTTATTTGTTAAGTCTATCAAACCAGCCATCACTTTTGCAGTATAAATTGGATCAAGCAATATTCCTTCCAGATTTGCACAAACATTAATTGCTTGTTCGCCAGCTTTAGTAATCATTCCATATTCATTATGATAAACATCATAACATTCAATTAAGAATTTGCTCATCACTTATTCTATAATTAATCAACTCAGCACTTTCCTGTAATCAATTCAGTAGTTCTTTTCTTTATTGCTTCCGAAGTTCTTGAAACACTAATTCCGATTACTCGTGCTTTAGGAAGAAATATTATTGAGCCTAAAATTGTTCCTGCAAAAGTCCCACACGAACCAACACCAACAATTATTTGTACATTATCATTTTCAAGCTGTGCAGAAAGTTCTTCCATAGCTTTAACATAACCAAGCGCTCCAAGTCCTGTGCTTCCGCCAATTGGAATTACAAATGGCTTTCTTCCCTCTTTTAAAAGTTCATCTGCCCACTTATTCATTTCATTTTCCAAGCTGACATTTGCATCATCATCAACCAGATATCTAATCTCTGCTCCGAACATTATATCGAGAAGTAAATTTCCTTTTGTGGTTTCAAAATCTGGACCGCCAAGAACAAGTTTAACATCAAGTCCAAGTTTACGGGCTACTGCTGCTGTCATTCTTGCATGATTTGATTGAATTCCGCCGGCAGTAATTACAACATCATATCCGCCATTTATAATTTCGGCAAAATCATATTCAAGTTTTCTGGCTTTGTTTCCACCGCCAGCAAGTCCGGTTAAATCATCTCGCTTAAAAAACAATTTTGATAGCCCAATTTTATGAGCTAATCTTGGAGCTTCATCCAAAGGAGTGGGCAAACTTGCTAATTTTATTGTTTTTATTTTATTAAGCGAGTGATTCAATTTAATTACGCTAAAGTTTCTATAATTTTATTATAGATAACTCCCCTATCCTTCAAACCATTTAAAACAAAATCCACACACTCAGAATTTTGTCCAATATACTCAGGTGGACAAATTCCCTTTTGATTAAACATTCCTTTGGCTAATAATCTGACAACAGTTGTAGCAGTATAGCCTGTTGTTCTTGCCATTGAATGAATATTTGTTTTTTTATCGTGACGATCTAACAAATTGTAAGTGTATCTAATTTTCTTTTTATCTTTTTCACCTTCTACAATTATTTTCATCACTGTAAATTCCTCATCACCTTCTTTAAGTTCCCACATTGGGAACAAAAGTTTTGATGTGAAGTCAATTGGTTTAATTTTAACTCCATTTACATCAACTTCCTTCTCGCTGAAAAATCCTGATTCACGAAGAACCTGTATCTTTTCAATATGCCCAGGGTAACGAAGTGTTTTCTCTTTCATATTAGGTGCTGTAAGAGTCTTAGCTAACGTACGTAATCCATCACTGTTAAAAGCTTCGAGTGTTCCAACTTCATCAAAGTGAATCAATTCCGGATCAGAAAGTGCCGGGCGAACAACCAACTTTCCATTTTCAATATATCTTGCAGGACGAAGATATTCTTCAATTACATCTATCGGAGAAAATCCAGCTTTATATTCAAATGGATAATCACGTTCAATTGGAAGACCGCCGACAAAAATTAAAATTGTTTCTGTCTTATCTAAAATAGAATTAATATAACCTGTTAGAAGATTGCTCATTCCGGGTGCAACACCGCAATCAACAATAGCTGTTACATTATTTTGTTTAGCTAATTCGTCAAGTTCAAATGGATCTTCGGGAAAAAAGGCAATATCAACAACATTTTTCTTTGCTTTGATGATTTCTTTGAGTGTATTGAATCCCATAAAACCCGGTACAGCGTTTATGACAATATCACATTTTTTAAACAAAGATTTCAATTGATCTGGATTTGAAAGATCTTTTTGAACCTTTTTTATTGGAAGAGTGGAAGGAATTTTTTTTAGATTTTTTAAGTTGATATCAGCTATGGTGACATTAAAATCATCTTCACTCGCAAGGTCCAAAGCCATTGGGCGACCTACAAGACCACAGCCTAAAACAAGTACATTCATTTTTTTCTCCAAGTATTTATTGTTTCGATTTACAACAATTGATGTTGCGTTAATTAAATAGATGAAGAAATCTTATAAACCACTAAATCGATTCATAAAACTAACTGAATGATTACTAATATTTTGTTTTAAAGAATTCATAATTTTTAATACTTGCTTTCAGTTTGTATCCTTAGTCCAGATTTATATGTCATTCCCGTGAAAACGGGAATCCAATACTTATATTGTGAAATAGATTCCCACTTTCGTGGGAATGACAATCCTGTATTTCTGACTTTTGAGAAAGTCTCTAGCAATAACTTTATTATAAAACTAGTTCACCAATCTAAGTATAGGAAAAAGTTCACCTGTCTTAAGAAGGTGTTCAAATTGTTTATACGTTACTAGTCCCAGCATTGATTTTGGTTCGAGTGCAATTACAATCATATTATTTCTTAATTGATTTACCGGAATAAAAATGTAATCACATCTCGCTTAAATTATTTTCAATTGTTTTTACTTCAACTGTTGGATTTACAATTATATCTCGTTCAAAATCCATTGAGTCAATTCCGCTAATATAGTACTGTTCAATCTTATCATCATCAGATTTTTTATAATCAGAATAAGTTAATTCATGTCTGTCTGCCCAATCAACAATTTCTTTTAGACTTTTAGGGACCAAATATCCTTTTGGTCTTTCAACATCATATAGTAGATTTTACAATAGGTCTATAATCACTTACTGTTACTACAGTATCATTATTTGTATAATATGAAAGTAGCGGAAGCTCAAGTTTACTTCCATCTGAAAAATGATCTAGTTGAATTGCAACTTTATTTGATACCTTCATTGTTAACTAAGTTTTCTCTTCCGGCATTTACAAAATTTTTAATTTCGTCTTTATGATTATAAGCAAACTCAAGTAATCCGCGCATTCCTGTCATTTGTCCTTCAGCTCGATGTTTAATGTTATCAACAAAAACATCTATTCCGTTTAATCCTTCCTGGATAAATGAAAATGTGTTTTGTATGCCTAAGCTTTGTCTTCCATCATTTATATCAAACGTGCTGTGTCTTATGTAATCAATTTCCGGTGGTCCGCCAGGACTGTATTCAAAATATGAAAAGTTTCTATCGTTAAAATATTTTTTAATATAAGAAAATAGATATTTTTTCTAGCATAAGTTCTGATATTTTCATCAACATTGATGTTTGTAGTAACACCAACTTCCTCATCTGCATTGTTTCGATAACCGTACTTTTGCCATGTTTCGCCATAAGGCGAATATTCGTGAACATCCATCGTTACTTCAAAAAGATATTTATTAAATAATTTATGAACTCCGATTGTTTCAGGTTCAGTAAGAATTAAATGATTACGATTCAGATCCATATTATTTCCATTGCGTCTCTGATTTTTTTCTGATCCATCGGGATTCATTTGAGGAACAAGTACAAAATCAATTTTATCAAACAGATATTGATTTTCTGGTTTTAACAGATTGCTAATCAGTAGCAAAGCACCTTCTTTGCCGGATTGTTCATTACCGTGCTGTTGTGCAAATATTAAAACTTTTATTTTTGATTCATCTTTTCCAAAACCATCTTTAGAAAAATAAACTGCAAATAATTCTCTGTCTTCAACAGATTTTGTAAGCACTTCATATTTAATCAAATCAGATTTTTCATCAACTTCTTTAATAAATTGCGAAAGTTCAGTCTGCGATGTGATTTTCTTATAATCTGATTTTTGCAGTGGAGTAAGAATTTCTTGTGAGAAAAGATTTGCACCTGAAAGAAATAAAATAAATAAAACTACTTTTGTCATTTTAACAGTACCATCGATTTTGTTTCTGAATAATTTGGTGTTGACAATTTGTAAAAGTAAATCCCGCTGGAAAGATTTGAGCCGTCAAAACTAATCTCATAAAAACCAGGATTCATTTCTTCGTTAATAAGAGTTTCAATTTTACTTCCCAGTATGTCGTAAATAACCAGAGATGTTAACCTCTCCCTATTTCCCTCTCCTTGGTAAGGAGAGGGATTTAAGGGTGAGGTTGGAATTGAAAAACTGATTGTTGTAGATGGATTAAATGGATTAGGATAGTTTTGATACAAATAAAATCATTCGGAGCTAAAGTAGATTTATCTTATCTTCAATTTCAGTAAGATTATCAAAAACTGCCCTAACTCAATTAAATATTTTATATCAGGATAATTTGTTAAGAGAAAATCTTACATCGTTCATCGCAACAATTTGTCTTGGTCCAATGCTTCCGCTTGCTCGATACGTTGAAGAATCAATCTTTGTGGTTTCTCTCGCATCAACAATAAGATATGGAATTTGCACATCACCGCTGATAGAATTTTCCAGTGATTTAATTTTCTCTAAATCATTTCCGTCCAGATAAATTCCTATTCTATTTCTGTTTCTCATCATACCGTATAAAACAGCACTCATTCTATTTTCATAATAATCTGAATTATCAAATATCAGTGGCTGATAGATTAATTCTGGAGAAATGAATAATCCATCATTAATGGTCATCTTTCCGCGGTAAGAAGCATATAAATCTGAATCAGTATTTCCAATATACTTATGACCTGCTATTTTGCCTGTGTTACCAAAAAAGAAAATAGGATTTCCGAAAGCCATTGAGTTGTAAAATGCAGCGTTCACCAATCCAATCGGCTGATTTAAATAACTAAGAACATTTAGTGAATCACCAGCGAATATAAAACACGTTGCATGATTTATTTTACCGGCATCCGCAGCATTATTTAGATTTGCTGTGGTAATGTTTATCACATCAAAAGTAACATTTATTGAACTTAGAAATTCTGTAATTGTAATAACTGAATCAGAATAACCCGGATGTGAAACAACTAAAACGTTTGAGCTGTTATTTTCTATTAAGAATGCTGTTAGATTATCTAAATGCGAAGTAAGATTATTACTTCCAGTCAAATAACAACTTGTTTGTGGAGAATACCACACCCGATCAGGATCAACATCTTTTGCAGATGAAGGAATAAAAGCTATTTCGTTGTTTATAAAATCATACTTCCAGCCTTTTGTTAAGAAATGGGCTTGCATATTTTCAATTGTGTACTTACCAGAAGTGAAAGAAGAATATTTTGTAAGTATATCTTTATAAAAAATTGATACAGCCCCGCTGCCCATAACCTCACCAATTCCATTAGGAGAAATACAAATTGCAGTTCTGTCATCAATTCCGGCACCGATTAAATCTTTGCCAACTGCAAAATGCTGGTTGTACAGCATAGCAATTAATCTTCCGTGTCGTGCCCGTTCAATAAAATGTGTATCAAACAAAACATTTGGAATAAGATTTAAGAAATTATTTTCAAACTTCATTCTGCTGTAAAAGGGGTTTTGCAAAGCTTCATCAGGATAGGCAGAACCACTTTGTGCGCTAAAATCTACTTCACCAAGAACTGCAGCTCCGGCACTCGTTCCGGCAATTACTCCGCCGTTCTGAAAAACAAAATTTATTGCCGAATCAACTTTAGTCCCTTTCCACAAACGAATATAATCCCATTGATCTCCACCACGAATAAAAATTGCTTTTGCAGTTATAAGTTCATCGTAGGTTTCCTGAAGATTTGCAACTGCAATTGTGGAGATAGTTTTATTGTAAGCAGTATCAGCACCAAAAGACATAAAATAAGTTGGAAGCCATTCTGTTGCACTGCTTACACCAAGAATAATAATCTTTCCACTGTCGGATTTCTGAACAACCCAGCTGTAAGGTGCATCACTCCAGTTATTGTAATCTTCACTCCCGCCGCCAACTGCACAGATATATCCTTGAGCATTAAGATTGAGAGTAAGATTAATTGTTAGAAGAATAGAGAGGATTATTTTAGATATTATTTTCACTATAAGTAGTTATCAATCCAACTTAAACTTTAATTTGATTTCATTATACAGATCTTTATCAACCCAATTATAAAATTCTTTTACTTCAGAATATTTAATCCCGGAATTTCTAAAGTCAGTTAAAATATTTTTTGCCTTTGTTAGAACCTGTTCTTCGATTGGAATTAATTTTTGCCGCACACCTGAATTTTCTTTATTCATTAATGCAGATAAGTTTAAATAATTTTCGTTTGCATCATTTTGTGGTGAAAAAACTTTATCTTTTAATTGAAGAGCAACATTGCATAAAGGAGCATTACCTGTTTCATCAGCTTGCAAAACTTTAGGCATGGTTCCATCTTCCAGAAGCCAAACCGGGACTATAACTGAAGTTAGTGGAAACCCAAGGATCGTCCACATTGTTGTTAGCGAAGCTGATTCTTTTTCTTTAACACCTTGCACAACAATGGCCGCTGAGGTTGAATGTCTTGGGATGTAATCTCTAAAGAAAATATAATTTGATTCACTCTCATCTGCAGGTAAGGATTTTGTGAGATCAGTCTTAGTAAAAGAATGAATGAGACAACGAGGAACATCATTAATTAAAAACTCAAATGATAGTTTTCCATTTTTAGTTTGATTTTCAAAAAGTCCGCTTGCTGTTGCATATCTAATATAGCCATACCCTTTATTCTCTTCTCCGGCAACAGAAAAGTTTGTTCTTATTAGATATCCGTTTGGTGCAACTACAGGATCATTAACATCATATTTAATAAACTTAAAATTATCAGTTTCATAATATGCTGCACCGCCATTTGCATCGATAACTCCAAAGTTTGCTTCAACACCAAGAGGTTTTGGCAGATCATTCAATAATTTTTCAAAATCCTCAAGTGTTGCGCAAGTTTCCAATGCCATTTTCATAATCCTGCCTTCAAGATCAGTAAGTGTTGTTGTGTCACTCATCTTTAGATTATAAGAAGCAGAATTCATTATTCCAAAGCCGGCAGCATTAAACCCGCACCAAACATCTTTGTTTTCTTTATCTTCAGAATTTACCAAACCAATAAATTTATATTTCCCATCAAAGAAATAAACTAATTTATTTTGCAAAGCATCTGCATCACGATTTTTTAATAGCAACGGTCTACCATCATCTGTTACGTTACCTGAAACAACAGCAGTTGTACATGGATTAACAGAAATTGTTAAGATTAAAAAAATAAAAAATGCAGATAATAATTTTTTCATAAGACTTAAAACTCTATCAAAAACTTAAATTAACCGAAATTCGATGAACGCTTGGCAAAATATCATATAATGAATAAGCATAATCAAAATAAACTGCACTGCCGCCTAAAGGAACATTTGCACCGGCGCCAAATGTAAAATCCTGATCATCATAATTATATTTATAACCAGCGCGAACAAAAAATCTATCAAAGAAAGAAAATTCTGTTCCAAAGTGTGCGCGTTCCGCATTATCATTTGGATGAGTTACATCTATTGCGCCCTTCATTTTTACAAAGTCATATTCAAAAACATCAAAGCCTATTCCAACTTGAAAATTCAAAGGCAATGGATATTCCTCTGTGCTTAAACGACTTGGTATTAATCTGCTACTGGGATAGTTTTTATCCTTGAGAAAGGTAAAATCCAAATCCGGTCCATCATATTTCATATCAGGTCCAAAGTTTGTCATGCACATTGCAATGGTCAAATTCTGAAAATCTAATCTGTACTGCGTGCCAATGTCAAAAGCAATTCCGGATGCTGTCTCGTTCCATATTCTTTGGTTAACATATTTTACAGTTAACCCAACGCTAAATCTATCCGTCAAATACTTTGCGTACGTAATACCGAGAGCAAGATCACCAGCATCAAAATATCTGCCTGTACCGTTCGGTTCTTGCTCTGTAGTTATCTCCATTTTATCTGTTGTGAAGATTACCATACTCGCACCAAACATTCCCAAGTCTCCTGCATTATACACCAATGATGCAGCATTAAAATCAAAAAGATCAAACCAGTTCATGTAAGAAAAATGTGCCTGCACATTATTTATTTTTACAATCCCGGCAGGATTCCAGAATATTGCTGAAGCATCATCCGCAAGCCCAACGATTGCGCCGCCCATAGCTTCCGAACGCGCGCCAACGGGCAGTTGTAAAAATTGTGCCCCTGCTGTTCCAAGATTTGGATTTTGCGCGATTATTGTTCCAAAGCAAAGTGTGGATAAAAATATTATTAATGATTTTTTCATATAATCTCCTGCATCAGCTTATTTGATTATTGCAAATCGTTCTTTGAAATCGGAATCCTTAGTCTTCACGACATAGATATACATTCCGGCAGCTAATTCTCTTCCTCCTTCAGTGCGCATATCCCATACTTCTGTACCATTTGTTGCATTATGATTAATTGTTTTGATTAAATCAGCATCAATGGTAAAAATATAAATCGTACATTCAGGTGGAAGATTTACAAATTGAATTTGCCTTAAAGGTTCTTTTCTTAACTCACCAAACTCAGGTTCATAAAGAGAAGAAACTATATATGGGTTTGGAACAACTCTTATTTTGTTTAATTCGTTTGCCACTCTTTGATAATCAACTTTAGAACCTGCAATTTTAAATGAATATGAATCTTTAATATTTGGTTGCACAGGTTTTATTGTCTCGATAGAAAATTTATTTCCTGAAGATGGAGGAGAACTTGATGGAAAAGTAATTGTGCCTTCGATTCCTCCAAAAGTAAAAGTATCCTCGTTGAACAAAGTATCCAGTTGTATATTAGTACCTGAAACAGTTAACAAAACAAATCCTTCTCCGCTAAGCGTTCCGTTCCCTTCAACTGAAGCAATGTAGATTGTATCTTTAACATTGGCTTCATTCACAACTTCGAAAGTCATTCCAACGTTGTCGGTACCGCCAATTCTAGAGACACTTTTAATTATATCAGGAGCAACTATCTGAAGTGAAATTCCATCTGTGGTCGTTTGCACTTGATCGATTTGATATGATCTTTTATTGATTACAGTATCCAGATTATTTCGGACTGTAGTCATTGCATAATTTATTGCAATAACATCACCTGCTTCAGGCAAGCTATCAGTTGGCGTTCCTAATGAGTCCTGAATCTTGATTCTTAACCCACCATTTGGTATTAAAAAACTGAGCGCGTTGGGTGGATTATAATTATACCCTTCACGTATAGTTGTATTTAATGTAATGTTTTTTACGTTAAGTTTATTTGGGGCTGTAAACTCAATAACATACTTATAAGGCTTAATAGTATTTGTATCGGTAACAGTAACGGTTACTTGTGTAATAAGGTCGCCAAATTCCTTTTTTGGAACAATACTAAACTTAGTTCTATATTCATTTCCAGCAAGCGATTCATCGTCTATAACTGAAGCTTTTAATGTATAATTTGTACTCCCTGTATTCAAGTTTGTTACATCGACTAGAGAGACAGAAGTTCTTCCAATTGCGTCTGATCTTGGAATTATTGATACAGTATTCGCAGCATCCAGAGTATTGCCAATTGAACTTTCCAAACTGGAAAAAGATGAATCTCCTTTATCGTAAGCAGTTAGTGAATACCAGTATTCAAATCCGTTAATAACATTTGTATCAACAAAATTATATTGTAAGCCAGTATTTTTTCCAACTGAATTACTGATATCATAATCAATTAATCTTTTCCAGGTTAAACCTTTATTAGTACTTTTATATAATCGGTAACCTTCAAAATCATATCCGGAAAATTTATCAAAACTTTCCTCGGAAGAATCATCCCAATATAATGTGGCTTTAAAATCTCCATCAGTAGAATATAGATTTGGACGACTTGGTGGTTTTGCTAAGTCAAACTCATTATCCATAGCAAATTGTGCTGTGTTGGCTGCTTCTATTAGTTCATCATAAGTTTCACCTGCAACAAACGCAGTATAAAAAACTAATGTGTCTGTAGGACTCAATATATACGGACCAGATGAAATATGACCCTGAATATCCATTCCACTAGCAGGAATTGTAGCTGGATCATCAAAGTGAATATTTGAATTATTTCCGACATGGAAATATTTATCTCCATTGGGTGAATTATAAAGATTTGAATCTGAAGACATATACCCATATTGAATTGTATCATTGTCAGAATTGTTGTCAACATCATATAACATATAATGCATATCAGTTATACCAAGTTGTGTTCCATTAATTTCTGGAGTTTTTAACATCATAACGCCAAAGAAACCTGTTTTTCCGTCGGGCCATTCGCCAGAAACACCATCATCATAAAAGTAAATTAAGTTTTGTGATTTGATGAAATTCATTTTATCATCTCCCCATTCAGGTAGCCCACCGCTGATATCACCAACGTCGATATCATTATGCAGATGGAAATAAAGGCTATCGTAAGTATTCTGACTTGTGTTTGTAAGTTCATATTTATAGAAGAGCATATTTTTTGCAAAGTTTGTCCCAAATGCATACCCGGTTTGAGCTAATTGGATCCCAAGAACACTAACCGTATTGTTGCTATCATTAAAAACACAATAACTATCCTGATCGGATAGAATAATATTATTACCATCAGCATCTTTAACAGGCCAGCCACGTGTTGGATGCCATGAATTTGGATCATCGCTGAAAGCCACTCTTGCAGTATCGCTATTATGATAACCATAAGCGGCTTCCCATTCCTCATTAGTAGTATAACGCCCTTGTACAACATTACCAGGGATACCGACAAACTGATTAATACGGTAGATATAATTTTTTCCACTGTTTATCGGAAACTCACCAGAAGGACCTTGAGATATAAACCGGGGATAGAGTTTGCCGCGGTTTTCAAAAAACAATCCAATGTTGCTTGCATTATGAATTCCCGCTGCGCGATCCTGAATTCTTAATGTTTTTTGTAACGGGTCTTTATTATCGACATCTTTATCGTACTGTGCCAGAGTTGTTGTTGAAAACATTATCAGGATGGTTATGATTTGTAAATATAAAACTCTTCTCATTTTTCTGCCTTAAGATAGAATGATTAATTAAATCTCATTGTAAAACCTAAACGAATTGAACGGGGTGGACCATAGTTTGAGGGATCCTGCATATATTCAGTTGAGTAGCCTCCGACTGTTGTATAATCGGGATCACCAGTATCACCATAAACATAAAGCACATTTCTATGATCAGTCAAATTTAGAATTTCAGCAAACAATCTAAATCTTAAATTACTATCAAATTCAATTTCCTTTCCAATCATAAAATCTAGGTTATAAATCCCGGGGCTTCTTAAAGAATTTTTTTCAACGAATCCAATATCCCTTCCACTTGGAGTATATGGTGCTCCAGAACTTGCCCTAACTATCAAACTGAAATCCATATTTTCAAAAATAGCAGAACCAAAAATTTGAGGACCCTCATCCTCCGGAATTGTATAAGTACCACTCGCATTAAAAACATGTGTCCGGTCCCAATTTAGATAATAAAGTTGAGTTGATTCCTGGGTTCCGGGATACTGTTCTGTTTCAGAAGAAGCACTGCCTTTTACAACAGAATAAGTGTAGGTTAAACCACCGGAAAAATATTTAGTTGGTCTCATATCAACCGTAATTTCAAAACCCTTATTATTTGCATAATCTTCATTTACATAAAGTGTATATCCCGTATATCGTCCATCAACAAACGGGAAAAGGTACCGTGTTCCTATTAATCCTGTAATATCTCTGTAATATGCAGTTAAATTCAATGCTACGTTGTCAGAAAACTGATGTGAAATACCAACTTCATATGAAATAGTTCTTTCGGCATCAAGGCTTGGCTGACCAAACAAAGGCTCTCTCACATTAAGATCGTATTGGTTGTTCTCAAACAAACGTTCGAAATCAGGATTCTGAAAAAAGTAACCATAAGAAAAACGAAGTTTTGTTTTGTCTGATATAGGATGTGAAATTCCAAGTCTGGGAGAGAATTGAGATCTTGATTTAACTCTTACAATTGAATTGGGATCCAATGGTCTGCTTCTGAACTCCACATTGGCATTCACATAATCAAAACGTAATCCAATATTGATAACAAGGTATGGAAGTTCGATTTTATCCTGCACATAAACTGCTCCTTCAAATGGTTCTGTGTTATAATCATCTATGTAAGGATTATCCCTTTTAGGGTCATAAATATCAAATAACTTTAGCCAATGTTTTTTGTATGAGAGACCAAACTTAACTTCGTTCAATGTTCCGATTTGCCATACGGCATCTGCTTTAATATCAGCTTTAGCGGTTCTGCTGTCGATTAGCTGCGGAGGATCAGAGAATTTATAAAACTCATAACCATTCCCAATGTTTTCGAAAAATCCATAATCAGTATATGAACGATATTCTGATGTGTCTTTATCTATACCAGAGTAATATCCCTGATTGAAATATGAAACTTTAAGATCATAGAAAAAATTATTTTCTAAAGTGTGCGTAATATTCAATGAACTTTGCCAGCTATCGGTTCTACTTCTAAGATATTGATCGGGTATGTATTTATAAGAGTGGCTATAGTTTTGTCTGTTACCTAAACTTCCTCTATTCGAAAATGCAAGTTTTACAAATGGAATTACTGTAGTTGATATTTTACTGAAAAAAGATCTTGTATTGTCATAACCAAATGGAAGATAACTGCCGCGTTTATCTACTTCTCCGGATAGAAAAAAATTATACTCGGGCCCAATAATTGGTCCGCTAATACTTCCATTAATTCTGTTTTCATGTAAGGATGAATAACGTTCAACTCCAAATTCACTTGTTCTTGCTTCTAATTTAGCAGAAAATTTATCAGTCCCATCTCTTGTTACTATATTTACGACACCACTCAATGAATTTCCATACTCGGCATTAAAAGTTCCGCTGAGCAAGCTCATTTCCTGAATCGCATCATTGTTAATGTCACTTGCAAGTCCACCAAGCAGAGGGTCTATAACCAGTGTCCCATCAATCATGTAAGCGATTTCATTTGATCTTCCACCTCTAACGTGAAGATTAGAACCACTTCCGGTTACACCAGCTTGAAGCGATAACAATTCTGTAAAAGTTGATACAGGTAATGCTTCAATCTCTTCGCGGGTAATAACTGAAATACTGCTTGTAACATCTTTTTGAATTAATGGTGTTCGAGCTGTAACAATAACTTCACCAACCTGAATTGTTTGCAAGTTTAAAACCATATGCAAAACAGTTGTTTGGTCAACACTAATCGCAACATCCTGCATAAGTAAAGTTTCATATCCGATAAAACTAAACTTAACCGAATATTTACCGGGAGAAATATTAAGTATAACATACTCGCCATTAACATTCGTTGCTGCCCCAAAGTTTGTTCCCTCGATAATTACATTGGCTCCGACTAATGGTTCGCCCGATTGTGCGTCTTTAATTGTGCCGGCAAGTTTTCCGGTTGTACCTGGATAAACAAAAAACGGGAGAAGCAGAAATAACAATAAATAAATTTTCATCATTAACTCCCAATTATTGTTAGATTTTGGTTAATCATAATTTCCTCTGATTCTTTAAGAACTTTCTTAGCTCTTTGTTTGTCTTTAACAGCGCAGGAGGTTGCGATCGCATTTATTAAAACTGAAATTGCAGCAAATGAATTTGTAAAAAGCATATTTTCACTTTTTACAATAAGATTTGCTTTAGTAAAAAATGTAACGGGAGATGCATGTTTATTCGTAACAGAAATGACATCGATTTTTCTTTTCGCTGCATATTCGGCAGCTTCAATAGTTTCTTTGGAGTAAGGCGGAAATGAAAATACAATCAGCAAATCTTTTTGATTTAAAAACAAAATATGTTCATTAAACAAAGTGTGAGAATGCTGTAATACGGATGAGCTTATTCCAACTTGTGTTAACTGGTATGCTAAAATTTCTGCAAGCAAATATGAAATCCCTAATCCTGCGGTAAATACTCTTTCTGATTTTAGAATTCTGTCAATCACATAATCAAAGGTTTTGCGCTCAACAAGATTAAGAGTATCATTAATATTTTTAATATCTTGATTTGCAACTTCTGTAAGAAGGTCTTCATCGATCTTATGTTTTTCGAAAAGCGGAAAAATTTGTTTGCTGCTCAATTCTTTCTGCAACGATCCGGTTATAGCATCACGCAGTTCACTAAATCCCTTAAACCCAGCTCTTTGAGAAAACCTTACGATCGAAGCGACACTCGCTCCGGTTGCATCAGAAAGGTCCTGCACGTTCACAAAAGGAATTTTATCAAAATTATTAATAAAGTAATCGGCAATTTTTCTCTGGTTCTTAGGAAGAGAATTATACTTACTTGTAATTTTTTCTTTTATTTCTTTATAACGATCCATAATAATAATGAGATTGTCAGAAAATTAGAATTTGCAATGTTGTCATTCCCACGGAAGTGGGAATCCATCTCATATTATAGATTATGGATTCCTGCCTGTGCGGGAATGACAAGAAAGTTTTTCTAATAATCCAGCATATAATT
This sequence comes from uncultured Ignavibacteriaceae bacterium, assembly GCA_963698205.1. Lineage (GTDB taxonomy): Bacteria > Bacteroidota > Ignavibacteria > Ignavibacteriales > Ignavibacteriaceae > IGN3. The sequence goes on from CAVOPZ010000012.1 coordinate 36,893, forward strand.
TTTTATTTAATCAATGTCATTTTTTTAGAAATCACACCGGCGTCTGTTTGCAAAGAATAAATATAGATTCCCGAAGTAAGCTTTGAAGCATCAAAATTATAAGAGTGTGTTCCAGCTTCAAGTGATTCATTAACAAGTTCAGCAACTTCCTGCCCAAGTGTGTTAAACACTTTGAGCACAACACCTGATCTCTGTGGTAACCCAAAAGATATTTTTGTAGATGGATTGAACGGGTTTGGATAATTCTGTTCAAGAACAAAATCAGATGGAATGTTATTAAAATCAGATTCGACAGAAACAAGCTGGTTATATTTTTGTTGAGCTTGTTCTAAACTTGCTAACATTGCTGCCTCATTTACACCATAAGCGATCGCAAGATAAACTACCACTGAATCATTTGTAGCTATGGTTCTAGAATCATAGGCAGGAATTAAAACTGGGCTATCTACATTTGGGTCGTTAGGATCTGTAATAAATAAAGAATCAAAAGAACTATATGTTAACCAGTTATAAAAGAGAGTATCGCCCAACCAATACTCATCATAATAAATAAATGCACCAAGGGATTTAAAATTATCAGAAAGAGGTTTGTAACCCACAGCTTCGTTTTTTGTTACACTAATAATTCTAGTAGTATTTGAATAAGTTACTGTATCGTTACCTGTATATGTATGCTGAATTTCTGGGACTAATTCGTGACCTATTATTGCATCGATACTATTAGGCTCCCTATTAACAATAGTATATTTGACAATAATTGAGTTTTGATGCTGCCAGCAATAAACGTTTTGTTTTACGAGAACATCTGGTGGATTACTAGAATATGCATTATTGTAGCTTCCATAAATCTCATAATCACCAAAAGTTGGAGTATTTAATAATTGAGTTGGCTCCTCCACATCATAATCATTTTCTAAATCTGAAACAGTTGTAGGACCCGTTCCAACCAATATAGCAGTTTTATAAACTTGTCTGATTGTGTCGGGTAATGAATAGATTGCTATTCTGCCATAAGTAGTAACATATATATCAAGATTGTCAAGATAGACATCAACTTGTCCATAACCTGGTGTATTAGAACCCATAACACAACTAAGAACTATGGCTCCGAAAAGTAATAGTTTTTTCATAACGCACCTCCTATAAATGATTGAACAATTAATTAATTAAAAAATTAATTCCATCCAAAAAGATTTGGAGGAATAAGTAAAAGCAATCCCAAAAGCATAAGAATTATCTGTAAAGGAATAACCCACTTTGCCCATTTTTCCCAGGGAACTTTTGCCATTGATAAAGCTCCCATTGTTACTGCGGAAGTCGGAATAATAATATTTGTGTATTCACCAAACTGAAAAGCCAAAATTGCCGTCTGTCTGGATACACCAGCTAAATCTGCAAGCGGAGCCATAATAGGCATTGTTAAGGCTGCTTGTCCGCTGCCGGAATGAACAAAGAAATTTATTACAGCTTGTACCATAAACATTTTTTGCGAAGCAAAAATTGGTGATGAAGATTGTATAAAAGGAGAAAGTCCATAAAGCATAGTATCAATAATGTGCCCGTCTCTCGAAATAACTAATGTTGCTCTTGCAAGTGCAACGATAAGAGCCGTTCCAACTAAATCTTTGGCACCACCAATAAAACTTTGTATTAATTCATCACTTTTTAACCCGCCGATAATTCCAGCTACTATACCCATAATAAAAAACACTGCAGCAATTTCTTGAATATACCAGCCCAAAGAAATAACTCCCACTACAATTAAAACCAAAGAAAGTGCAAATGTGAGTAACACTAACTTATGTTTTCCTGTAAAATGATTTTCTTCGTTGTAAACTGCTTCAAAATTTTCGTTTTTTCTTCGCTCATTATCTTCATTGTACATAGGACTGATTTCCGGTTTGCGCGAATGTTTTTTTACGTAATAAAGTAAAAAAGAAATTGCAACAAATGTTGAAATCAGCCAGCATATTACACGATAACCAATTCCCGAAAATAAAGGAACATCAGCGATACCCTGTGCAATGCCAACATTAAAAGGATTTAAATATGCGCTTGCAAAACCAACGTGTGCACCAACAAGTGGGATAGCTACTCCAATTATGGAATCGTATCCAAGGGCAAGACAGATGGGAACTATTATTAAGACAAATGGAATTATTTCCTCATTCATTCCGAATGTTGCACCGCCTAAGGAAAACATAAACATCAAAACAGGAATAAACATCGTTTGTAAAAACGGAGATGTACGATGTGCTCTTGCCAGTTTGTTTATCAAAGTGTTAATCGCATCGGTTTTAGCAACAACATTAAATGCACCGCCAACAATAAGGATAAACCCTATTATCAGTGCCGCTTCAACAAATCCCTTTAACGGAGCAATAAATAACGCAAAGAAACCCTGAGGATTGCTATCTACATATTTAAATGAATTTTGAACAACAACTTCTCTTCCGTTAATAACCGTTCGTTGATACTCACCACCAGGAATAATCCATGTCATAGCTGCAATCAATACAAGCAAAGAAAATATTAGTAAGTAAGTGTTAGGGACACGAAACTTAAATTTCTTTTTAACATCACTCATTTAATAACTTTTCTGGTTTTCATATTAAATTTATCACCGCTGATTAACACGTGCAGTTTCATATCAGAAATTCCGAGATTACCACTTTTATCTTCACGAATATTATTCCCATCAATAGGGTCGTAAACCAAAACCTGATAACTGCCTAGAACTTCAAAAGTTTCATCTGGATAAACAATTATACCTGTTGATTCATCAATTGCGATTCCAAAAAGATTTGGATGTTCAATCAGTGAAGCGATTGTCCGGTTGTGTCTTTTACGTTTCAGAAAATGCTGATCAACAATAGCATTCTTTAAAAACCCGAACCCTGTCTTTACTTCAACATTACCTTTTTCAATTGTAACAAATGAAACAGTTGAATCTTTGTTTACTAATTCGTTACCTGTAATCATAACTTCACTCATAATAGCTGCACCAGCACTTGAGCCGCCAACAACACCACCATTATTATATATATCAAAAACCTTGATTAACAATTTTGTTCCAAGCATATCTCTTGCAAGATCACTTTGATCACCACCTAAAAAGAAAACAGCATTTGCCCAATCCATTTTTTTTAGATTTGCTTCATCATCAGCTGTTTCTCTGGTAAATAAAATATAATCAGCTTTCGCACCAAATTCTTCAAATTCTTCAACTTGCACTTTACTCCACCTAACGGGTTCTGAACCGGCATTTGGTATAACAATAATTCTTGCATCTTTTCCGCCTGCAAGTTCAACATACTTTTTAACTATCTCACTTGTTTGGGAACCACCGACAATAACCAATTTCCCTTTCGTTTGAGAAAAACTTTGGTAAGTAAATAATAAAAATAAAATAAGAAATGAGCAGAATATTTTTTTCATTGTACTAATCCTTTTTAACTAGTTCGAGAGCAATCTCCGCTGATTTTATAAGATCCTCTATTAAAATAAACTCTTCATTAGAATGTGGATTTTGAGCACCAATACCAAGATTGATTGATTCAATTCCTATTCCATTTAAAGAGTTTGCGTCGCTTCCTCCAAGTGAAATTTTGGGAGTTGGTTTTAATCCAACTTTCTTGATAACACGTACAGTCTCTTTAAATACTGGTGAAGTTTCAGGAATTGTGTAAGGCATAAAATCCCAGAAATGATCACATTCAAATCTGGCTCCAACTTTTTCAGTTTCTTCTTTGAATATTAAGACAAGCTGATTGAAGTAATTTTCTGCTTTCTTCAAATTAAATGATCTGACTTCACCTTCAAGCTCAGCTAATTCCGGAATAACATTTACTGCTGAACCACTTTTAAACAAACCGATATTCATCGTAGTGTCTTCATCAATTCTGCCAAGTGGAAGTCTACTGATAGCTTTTGCAGCAGCCATCATTGAGTTAACTCCTTTTTCAGGTGAGATTCCGGAGTGGGATGCTTTGCCAATAATTTTGATCTTTAACCCAATTGCGCCGCATGCTGAATAAATAAAATTTCCGGGGCGATAACCGGAATCAAAAATAAATCCTTTTTTAATTTCTCCATTGACATCAAGGTTTTTTGAACCAAATAAAGTAGTTTCTTCACAAGTGGTGAATGCAACAGTAAAATCTTTAACATGGATTTTCTCCTTAGCGATCTTCTCTAAAGTATAAAGCAAAACAGAAACCCCTGCACGATTATCCACACCTAAAACTGTATCACCGGATGAAACTATTCTGTCTTCTTTAATTATAGGCTTAAGATTTTCTGTTGGTCGCGCTGTATCCATATGTGATACAAGAACAAAATCACCCCCGTTTCCAATTTTGCAAATCAGATTTCCGGTGTTACTGTTAGTAAATATAGCAGCATTGTCTTCTTTAAAATTGTAATGATAACTGGAAAGGAATGATTTTATAAAGTTTGCAACTGGTTTTTCGTTTCCTGATAGTGCATCGATTTTGGCAACCTCCAGAAACATATCTATAAGACGAGATGAATTGTTTTGTAACATCAATTACAGTAAATTATTTATATGTAATATTCATTACATAATTACAAAAAATAATTTCTTAAGTCAAGAAATATTTTCAATAATTATGAAATCTTTTACTCGTCACTAAAATCGTCTAGAAGTACATCCTTTTTAAGAAAACCATCTTTTATTAAGCTATCCTTTGAACGGTAAAGAATGATCGTAAGTTCGTTTGTTCCGGAATAACCAGTGGATTCAATTCGAACTCCGTTTATTTCTTTTGAGAGTTTCACGTGGGAGATAAGTTTGTCGCTGTCAATTAATGAGTTTTCAATTTTAGATTTCTTCACGGGAATGTTTGATAAGGCCCAATAAACTCCCTTTTTTGCATTTACTAATGCAAATTCAATATCATCTTCAATTTTTGATTGTGAAAATATAATCTGAGTCAGGAATAGGAATGGCAGGATGAACTGGTAAAATCTCATAAAGCCCTCTCTCTATTTAATTGTACTTTAAAATTATAAATATTACCCTCAACTGCAAGGATGTGATTCTAATTACGACAGTAAAATACTTCTTGACAAGTGGAAAATTAAAAGATATATTGGAAACCAGAAAAACGAAAATAGTTTCTAAGAGGATAAATGGACGATCAAACAAAAATAATTGAACAAATAGAAGATAAATTATTCAAAGAAGGTTTTTATAAAACGACGATGGACGATGTTGCATCAGAGCTAGGTATGAGCAAAAAAACCATTTATAAGTTTTTCCCTTCAAAAGAAGATCTTGTCTTGGCTATAGCAAAACATTTTATGAATAGAATGAAAAGCAAAATTCTGCCGGCTTTAAATTCGGATAAAAATGCCGTGGAAAAATTATCTGAACTTATAAAAATCCTGGCTGGTGCCTCTGAAAAAATTTCAAACAAGAGAATGGAAGAAATGAAAAGACATTTTCCAGGAATATGGAATGAGATTGATAGTTTTCGCACTAAAATGATGTTTGAAAACATTACTAAGATTATAAATCAAGGTAAAGCTGAAGGTTTATTTATTGATTATCCAACATCAATCATAATGACGATCCTTGTTGTATCTGTAAGATCAATCGTTAATCCTGATTTTATTTTGAATAATAGCTTTTCAATTATCGAAGGTGCCCGTTTTACATTTAAAATAATTATTGGCGGGATTGTAACTGAAAAAGGTAAAAAAATATTTAATCAAACAATAAACAAGATTTAATTATGAAAAGATTATTAATTATTACGCTGTTACTACTTGGTTCGGAGCTTGTTACTCCACAGACACAACTTACGCTTGAAGATTGCTACGAGAAAACAAGAGTAAATTATCCCTTGATCAAACAGAAAGATTACATTTTAAAAACTAAATATTACAGCGTTAGCAATGTTTGGAAAGGTTACTTTCCACAAATAACAATTAGTGGGCAGGCAACTTATCAATCAGATGTTACAGCTCTCCCTATTACATTTCCAGGAATTACTATTGATAAGCTTACAAAGGATCAGTACAAAGTTGTTGCCGATATTTCGCAGGTAATATATGATGGCGGAATAATGAGTTCACAATCTGATTTTCAAAGTTCGGTGGCTGAAGTTGATGATCAGAAACTGGAAATTGAATTACTAAAAGTAAAGGAAAGAGTTAACCAAATTTATTTTGGAATTCTTTTACTCGATGAACAGATCTCGCAAATTGATTTTGTGAAAAGCGACTTAAAAGCCAGTCTATCAATACTTAATGCAGCCTTAGAAAACGGAACAGCAATCAAGTCCAATGTTGATATTTTAAAAGCTGAGTTGTTGAAAGCTAATCAAAAAGAAATTGAATTAACTTCATCTCGCAAAGCGTATGTTCAAATGCTTGGCTTGCTTATTAATCAACCTTTGGATGAATCGATAAAACTTGAACCGCCGGTTCTCACCGGGATTTCATCAGAAGTAGAAATCAATCGCCCGGAATTAAAACTGTTTTCTTCACAGCAAAATATGATTGAGAGTCAAGATGGTTTAACAATCTCAAAGATTCTGCCTAAAGCAAGTTTGTTTTTTCAAGGTGGTTATGGTAAACCAAGCTTGAACATGCTGGGGAATGAATTTGATTGGTTTTATATAACCGGTGCACGATTAACCTGGTCGCTGTCAAGTCTTTACAGTTATGGAAATGAAAAAGAAATTAATGAGATCAATAAAAATAGTATCAAAGCACAAAAACAAACTTTCCTTTTGAATACAAACATTTCAATAAAACAACAGTTGCAGGAAATTGATAAGTTGAAAAAATTAATAACTGTTGATAAAGAAATAGTAGATATTAGAATTTCTGTAAAAGAATCTGCAAAAGCCCAACTTGAAAATGGTGTAATCACATCCAGCGATTTTATAAGAGAGTTGAATGCAGAAGATACAGCAAAACAGAACTTAGCAATTCATACAACACAGCTTTTATTAGCTCAGTATAATTATAAAATCACAACCGGCAATTAATTACCAATCATAGAGTTGAAAATGAAAAATAAACTTAACATAAAAGTCTCACTCCCGATGATTATTTCACTCCTTCTTTTTTCTTGCTCAAGCGGAGATGGAGATTTTGATGCAACAGGTACATTTGAAGCCGAAGAAATTATTGTTTCTTCGGAAGCAATGGGAAAACTTGTTTTGTTTCAAGTTGATGAAGGATCAAATCTTAAACAAAATCAAATCGTTGGCGTTATTGATACAACTCAGTTGAATCTGAAGAAAAAACAACTTCAATCAACAATCAAAGCTGTATTAAGTAAGCAGCCGGATATTGCAACGCAACTTGCATCATTACAAAAGCAAATTGAAACTGCTGAAACTGAACAAAGAAGAATTGATAATCTTGTAAAATCAAACGCGGCTACCACAAAACAACTTGATGATGTAAATTCTCAGCTTGAAGTTTTGCGTAAGCAGTACAATGCTGCAAAATCCAGTTTAACAATTACTAAGCAAGGATTACAAAGTGAAACACTTCCTCTAATTGCACAAGTTGAGCAGATTCAGGATCAAATAAATAAAAGTATAATTAAAAATCCTATTGAAGGTACTGTTTTAACTCGTTACGCAAAGCAAGATGAGATTACTGCAAACGGAAAAGCACTTTACAAAATTGCAAATCTAACCGATATGACTTTACGCGCTTATGTTAACGGTGACCAGTTGGGACAAATTAAACTTGGGCAAAAAGTTAAAGTTTATGTTGATAAAGGAAACGGAGAGCAGAAAGAAATGCAAGGAGAAATTTATTGGGTCTCTTCAAAAGCTGAGTTTACACCTAAAACAATTCAAACAAAAGATGAACGTGCAAATCTGGTTTACGCAATTAAAGTTAAAGTAAAAAACGACGGTTATCTTAAAATCGGTATGTACGGAGAAATAAAATTTTAATTTTTTATGAATGTGATTGAAGTAAATAATATTACAAAATCCTACAACACAAAAAAAAGTGTGGTTACTGCTGTTGATGATGTTTCATTCTCAGTTGGTGAAGGTGAACTTTTTGGATTAATTGGACCGGACGGTGCGGGTAAAACTTCAATCTTTAGAATTCTAACTACAGTATTGCTTGCTGATAAAGGTAACGCTTCAGTAATGAAACTTGATGTTGTAAAAGATTACACAGCAATAAGAAATATTGTTGGTTATATGCCCGGACGATTTTCTCTCTACCAGGATTTAACCGTAGAAGAAAATCTTAATTTCTTTGCTACGATTTTCAACACAACGATTGAAGAAAACTATGATTTAGTTGCTGACATTTATAAGCAGCTCGAACCGTTCAAAACAAGGCGTGCAGGCAAGCTTAGCGGTGGTATGAAACAGAAACTTGCACTTAGTTGTGCATTGATTCACAAGCCTAAAGTGCTTTTTCTTGATGAGCCAACGACTGGGGTTGATCCTGTTTCTCGAAAAGAATTTTGGGAAATGTTAAAGCGATTGAAAGCACAGGGAATTAGTATTCTTGTTTCAACGCCATATATGGATGAAGCAAATTTATGTGATAGAATTGCGCTTATCCAAAACGGTAAAATCTTAGAGATTGATAAGCCGCAAAATATCGTTAACAGATTTGATAAAAATCTATATGCTGTTAAATCAAAAAGTATGTTTAATCTTTTAAATGATTTACGTACTTATTCCAAAACTGAATCATGTTTTGCATTTGGGCAGTATCATCATCTGGTTTTAAATGAAGAGCATCCTGATTTAAATGAATTAAAATCATATTTAAAAAATCACATTGAACTTGAGATCACTCAAATCAAACCAAACATTGAAGATCGTTTTATGCAGTTGATGAGAAAGTAATTTTAGCACGATGACATCAGACAAAGAAATTGTAATTAAAACAGATAAACTCACAAAAAAATTTGGTGATTTTATTGCTGCTAATGAAATTACTTTTGAAGTTTTTAAAGGAGAGATATTTGGTTTTCTTGGTGCTAATGGCGCGGGTAAAACAACAGCAATGAAAATGTTAATAGGAATTTCAAAACCAAGCAGCGGTAAAGCAACTATTGCAGGATTTGATGTTTACAAAGAAACTGAAAAAATCAAAAAAAGCATTGGTTACATGAGTCAGAAGTTTTCTTTGTATGAAGATTTAACCATCAATGAAAATATTAAGCTGTTTGGTGGAATATATGGTCTATCAGATGAAGAAATTGAAAGAAGACGAAGTGAGCTTATTAATAAATTAAACTTGCAAAATGAAGCTGATAAATTAGTTGGTTCTTTGCCGCTCGGATGGAAACAAAAACTTGCATTCAGTATAGCGATTTTTCATACACCAAAAATCGTATTTTTAGATGAACCCACAGGCGGAGTTGATCCCCTTACCAGAAGACAATTCTGGGATATGATTTACGAAGCTTCGCACAACGGAATAACAGTTTTTGTAACTACACACTATATGGATGAAGCAGAATATTGTGATCGGGTTTCTATTATGGTTGACGGAGTTATAAGAGCATTTGATTCCCCCGGCGGATTGAAAAATCAGTTTAATGTTCAATCAATGGATGAAGTTTTTCTTATGCTTGCACGTGATGCAAAGCGAGGAGAGTAATACTATTGCTGTCGTTCCAGCGAAAGCAGGAATCCAAAGCTCTCAAAAAAATGGATTCCCGCTTTCTTGGGAATGACAAAAATGTAATTATAACTTACAATAAAGTCTCAATGAAATAAGAAATAAATGAAACAACTAATTACTTTTATAACAAAGGAATTTCATCATATCCTGCGTGATAAGCGCTCAATGCTGGTATTGATTGGATTACCAATTGTTCAATTACTGATTTTTGGTTTTGCTATCACCACTGAAGTTAGAAATGCAAACATAGCTATTCTTGATAATTCTAAAGATGAAGTAACACAAAATATCATTTCAAAAATAGAAGGCTCACAGTATTTTAAAATCGACAGAACAATTTCTGCCAATGCACAAATTGAAAAGGCTTTCAAAACCGGTAAAGTAAAATTAGCGGTTATTTTTCAACAGAACTTTCAAAATGATTTAGCACATTCAAATAGAGCACAACTTCAGATAATTGCAGATGCTACCGATCCCAACCAGGCAACTACTCTTACAAATTATGTAAGTTCGATTGTTAGAGATTATCAAAATGAATTGAATCAACAAAATAAATTACCTTACACCATTAAAACAGAAATAAGAATGTTGTATAATCCACAACTAAAAGGTGCGTACACTTCTGTGCCCGGTGTAATGGGGATGATTCTGCTGCTTATTTCTGCGATGATGACTTCTATTGCAATCGTAAGAGAAAAAGAATTGGGAACAATGGAAATACTTCTTGTTTCACCTATGAAGCCGTGGCTTGTAGTTATAAGTAAAGTAATTCCATACTTTATAATCTCTCTAATAAATGTTGCAACAATTTTAATTCTTAGCGTATTTGTACTTGGTCTTCCAATCGAAGGAAGTTTGTTGTTGCTAATTGGTTCTACAATTGTTTATATATTTTGTGCGCTATCGCTTGGAATATTAATTTCAACCATTACAGAAACTCAGCAAGCAGCAATGTTAATTTCACTGCTTGGTTTGATGCTTCCAGTAGTTATGTTAAGCGGCTATGCTTTTCCGATCGCAAATATGCCTACAATTCTGCAAGTACTATCCAACTTAGTTCCGGCAAAATGGTATATCATCATGGTAAAAGGTGTGATGATAAAAGGAATTGGTATTGAGCAGATTTGGAAAGAATTATTAATCCTATTAGCAATGACCGGGACATTTTTAATAATCAGTATAAAAAGATTTAAAATCAGGTTGTAATGAGAACCCTAAAATTTTTATTAAAAAAAGAATTTTTGCAAATCTTTCGTGATAAGCTTATACTTAGAATGATTTTTGCTTTGCCTGTAATACAACTGATACTTCTTCCTTATGCCGCAACTTATGAAATGAAGAACATCACACTTAGCGTTGTTGACCATGATCATTCTGAATATTCAAGAAAATTAATTAATAATTTTACTGCTTCAAGATATTTTCAACTTGTAGATTATTCAAAAACATACGCTGATGCATTAGATCAAGTTGAAAAAGATAAAGCTGATTTAATAGTTGAAATTCCAAAAGGATTTGAACAAGATCTTATAAGAGAAAATGAAACAATAGTTTTATTTGCCGCAAATGCAATAAGCGGACAAACTGCCGGACTGGCTGTAGCTTATGCAAATACTATATTAAAAGATTTTAATAATGATGTGCGCATCCAATGGACGCAGCAACCGCGAATAAATGCCATTCCTGTTATAGATATTACAAGTTCCAACTGGTTTAACCCACAAATGAATTATAAAAACTTCATCGTTCCTGGCGTACTTGCTTTACTTGTAACTTTAGTTGGATTTCTGATGGCATCGTTAAATATCGTTAAGGAAAAAGAGATTGGAACCATTGAACAACTAAATGTTTCACCAATAAAAAAATATCAATTCATCTTAAGTAAACTAATTCCGTTTTGGGTTCTTGGTTTAGTTGTGATGACAATAGGATTTATAATCAGTTTCATTATTTATGGAATTTATCCTGCTGGTAGTTTTTGGGTTGGATATCTTTTTGCAGGAGTTTATTTAATAGCATTACTTGGTTTTGGTTTACTCACATCAATCTATGCTGATACGCAGCAGCAGGCAATGTTTATAGCCTACTTTTTTATGCTTGTCTTTATTTTGCTTGGTGGATTGTTCTCCCCGACAGAAAACATGCCTGATTGGGCACGATATTTAACTTATATTAATCCCGTTAGCTACTTAATAGAAGTAATGCGAATGCTTGTACTAAAAGGCAGCAGTTTTTGGGATTTGCGCTTTCACTTTCTTGTTGTAATCGGTTTTGCAATTGTGTTTAATGGTTTGGCAATATTTAAGTATAAAAAAACTGTTTAGTAAATTAGGATGTTTCAAAAATAGGCTTTGAGAAGTCATGCTGAATTTATTTCAGCATCTGTTATGAGATTCCGAATCAAGTTCTGAATGACTTTTATTAAAAATAATTTTAATTAATAATGATTTAATATCAATGGCTAAAAACAGCACAAAACTTTTTGAAGAAATATTTTCTGAAGAAATAGTTTCCAATGAAATTTTCCGTTCTAAAGTTCTTGCGGGAATAATCGGATTCTTAATTATCATTGTATTATTGATTTCTTTAGTATTTAAAGAACAGTTCAAAGACATTTCACAGTTTCCGATTATCATTCAACTAACATTAATTATTCTTGCTGTAATTTTTGTCCGCGCATTATTCGTTAGTCGCGCTGCAAAAAGATGGACTCGCTTTGGCATTAAAGCATTTATTGCAATCAGGTATATCAATACATTTATCGAGATTAGTATCCCCAGTATCGTTCTGATTATTTACTCATTCAACTTACCTTCTGTTTATCCGTTGTTTACTCCGATTGCATTATTATATTTTATTATCATAATGCTTTCTGCACTTGAACTGGATTTTAAGCTTTGTGTGTTTTCAGGTTTGATGGCGGCGATACAATATACTGTGATTGCATTTTATTTAAGTAACAAACCATTCCCTGATGACGCGCTTAGAGTAAGTTCATTCTTCCCTGCTTATTTGGGAACAGCAGCTTTGTTTTTTATTTCAGGTCATACTGCCGGACTCATCACCAATCAAATAAAGAAAGGATTACTTAAACATTACAAAGTGCAATCTGAACGAGATGAAATACAAAAACTTTTTGGCCAGCAAATTTCCAAAGAAATTGTTGATGAGCTTGTTGACAATAAGTATGAGATTCAAAGCCGTGTAAGATTTGCCGCAATTATGTTTTTGGATATTAGAAATTTCTCGATCTTTGCTCAAGATAAATCACCGGAAGAAATTATTGCATATCAGAACAATGTATTCTCGTTTATAATCGAAATCATAAATGAGAATAAAGGAATTGTCACTCAAATTATGGGTGATGGCTTGATGGCCATTTTCGGAGCCCCGCTTGAACATGATAATGATTGCCAGCTTGCTGTAAATTCTGCTTTACAAATCAATAAAGAACTTAAAAGAAGGAATGAATCCGGATTAATTCCTGAAACAATTATTAGAATTGGAATAAATGCTGGCGAAGTTGTTACCGGAAATGTAGGAACAAGTGAAAGAAAACAATATTCAGTTACAGGTCAACCAGTTATTATCGCTGCCAGACTTGAACAAATAAATAAAGATTTGAATACTTCAATCCTTATTTCTGAAAGTGTCTACAATCGTATTAAACTTGATTCCGAACCAATCAATCATCAAGCAGTGGTTATTAAAGGTATTACAGACTCCATTACGGTTTATCAATTGGAATAATTCTATCTCACGATTTTTAACAAAACTTATTTCTTTTCTTTATTTTGCCACATACAATTTTAGTAAAGAAAAATATGCAGCGAATAAAAATTGATTTACCGCAAAAAATTATTTTCACAACCGAAATTTCTGTTAGAGTTTATGATGTAAATTTTGCTGGGCATTTAAGTAATGATTCAATACTATCAATGGTACATGAAGCGAGAATTATGTTTCTTAAAAATTGGGGTTACTCAGAAGTTGACACCTGTGGTGCCGGAATAATTATGTTTGATGCGGCGCTTCAATATAAATCCCAGGGTTATCACGGAGATATTTTATTATTTGAAGTAACGGTTGATAATTTTATTAAGAACGGATGTGATTTCTTTTTTAAGATAACAAACAAAGCAACGGGAAAGGAAATTGCTCGAGCCAAAACAGGAATAGCATTTTATGATTATCAGTCTAATAAATTAGTTCCTGTTCCTCAAAAGTTTAAATCACTTATTGATTCATTAAAAGTTTCAATTAAAGGTTAGCAGTTTGTTTGATAATATAGTTTTTACAGCAAACATTGTTGCCCCGGTTTTTTTAATTATTGCTGTTGGGTACTTTGCTAAAAAAAGAAATATTATAAATGAAATTTTTGTTGATGTAACATCAAGATTTGTTTTCCAAATATCCCTACCGGTTTTTATTTTTCTGGAAATATCGGAACTTGATCTATCACAAGTTTTTAATGTTGAACAAATCATTTTCATAACTTCCGCCACTTTTATAACATATCTGCTTATTTGGATTGGCACAATTCCGTTTATTAAAAATCCTGAAGATAAAAGTGCTTTTATACAGGGGGCATTCCGGGGTAATTATGCGATTGTTGGGCTTGCACTCATATCAAATTTATTTGGTGATGATGCACTTGGGAGAGCAACATTATTATTAGCATTCCTCCTTCCTGTTTATAATGTACTTGCCGTTATCGTTTTAACAGTACCAAAACATAAAGGCAAAATAAATTTCAAATCAATGTTAGCCGAGATATTGTTTAATCCACTTGTTCTTGCAGTAATCTTTGCACTTCCCTTTTCTTACTATAAACTAAAATTACCTGAAATGTTTGTCACAACAGGAACTTATTTTGCAGATATTGCTTTACCATTAGCCCTGGTTGGAATAGGCGGCTCATTAAATATCGAAAATCTAAAAAGAGCTTCAACATTAGCATTCTCGTCATCAATAATTAAAATTGTAGTGCTTCCGCTATTATCAACATTAATTGCAGTATTTTTAGGATATAGAAATGATGATCTAGGAATTATGTTTATCGTATTTGCATGTCCAACAGCGATTGCAAGTTTTGTAATGGCTGATGTGATGGGTGCAAATTCTAAATTAGCAGGAAACATTATTATGATTACAACTCTTGGCTCAGTATTTACAATTGCAATTGGAATATTGTTACTTAAAAGTTTTGGATTTATTTAATTCTCAATACAACTCCGTGTTATCTCCGCGGTTCTCCGTGAAAGTATTGATTAAATTATTACACGGAGTTCCACAGAGAATCCACTGAGAACCACAGAGGGTTTTTCCAAGCGACTAAAGAAATTATTTATACAACTTCGATAGAGAAAATGAAAGGATTAAAATGAAAGTAATCGTAGACCTTTGCGTCGTACCAATCGGAGTGGGTTTATCTGTTTCCAAATACATCGCAGAATGTGAAAAGATTTTGAAACAAGCAGGGCTTAATACAATGCTTCATGCATACGGAACAAATATCGAAGGTGAATGGGATGATGTTTTTGCCGCAGTAAAAAAATGTCATGAACGCGTACATGAAATGGGCGCTCCCAGAATATCATCAACATTAAGAGTTGGTACAAGAACGGATCGAGAGCAAACTATGGATGACAAAATTAAAAGTGTGCAATTAAAGATTGCTGAAGATAATATTGTTTGAAACTTTCTTTAGAAGTTTTTGTTAAAAAAATACTAACAATATTCATCATCCTTAAATTTAAAATTATATATGAAAAAAGATTTAAATAAAACCCCGATTGAAAAACTAACATACCCAATTCAGGAATTCCTGCATCAGCAGGCATCAGGCGGAATTTTATTAATAATTGCTACTATTATAGCACTTGCCTGGGCAAATTCTCCGTTTGCAGAATCCTATTATCACTTATGGCATACTTATGTTAAGATAGATATCGGCGGAATAGGATTAAATTACTCCTTGCATCACTGGATTAACGACGGGTTAATGGTAATATTTTTCTTTGTGGTGGGATTGGAAATAAAACGTGAATTAATGGTTGGAGAATTATCTACTGCAAAGAAAGCTGCACTTCCTATTGCTGCCGCTTTGGGCGGAATGATTTTTCCCGCAATAATTTATACGGTTTTTAATCTTGGAAGTGAAGGTGCATCCGGTTGGGGAATACCAATGGCAACAGATATTGCTTTTGTGGTTGGTATACTTGCTTTGCTCGGTAAAAGAGTTCCGCTTGCCCTTAAGATTTTTATTCTTGCTCTTGCAATAGTAGATGATTTAGGTGCAGTGTTAGTAATTGCAATTTTCTACACTTCAAATATTTCATTTACTAGTCTGATGATTGCTGGTGGATTAATTGTCTTGCTAATTGCTATGAATCAGATTGGGTGTGAGAAATTTACTTGTTTATACATTTGTTGGAATTGCACTTTGGTTAGCATTTCTAAAATCGGGTGTGCACGCTACCGTTGCAGGAGTTTTGCTTGCGTTTACAATTCCAGTTTCATCAAGAATAAATACTATAAAGTTTAAAAAGGAAATTGAAAGTCTTGCAAAGGACTTTGATAATGCAGGCGAGCATGGTGAAGATGTTTTAACGAATTCAGAAAGAATGAGTATTGTTGATAAGATTGAAAATAACTGTGAAAAGATTTTAACTCCACTACAAAGATTTGAACACGGACTTCATCCATGGGTTTCATTTTTTATTATGCCGGTTTTTGCTCTTGCAAATGCAGGGGTAACAATTGGATCAGGATTGTTTTCAGCAATAACTAATCCGGTAAGTATTGGAATTATACTTGGATTATTTCTCGGCAAGCAAATCGGGATTTTTTCATTCTCTTATCTTGCCGTAAAATTAAAACTTGCATCAGAGCCTGAAGGAGTTAGCTGGAAAAAGATTTATGCCGCTTCTGTACTTGCAGGAATTGGATTTACAATGTCCCTTTTCATTGCAAACCTTGCGTTTAATTCACCTGAACTTTTAAATATCTCTAAAGTTGGAATTCTTACGGGCTCACTATTATCCGGAATTGTTGGATTTATTATTCTAAAATCTGCATTAGGTAAAAAGTGATTTCTCGGTGTTTCTCCGTTCCGCCTCTGTAGATTCTCTGTGGCTCTCTGTGTAAGGATTTGATGAGTTCATACATTTCACGGAGTTACACTGAGACGACACAGAGAACCACTGAGGGTTTACATAAACGCATTTCCAATCCATTTTACTTCTAAACTTACTTACTTATTTTTGATAAGCAATTTTGAAATAACACTTAAAAAAGTATCGGAGAAATAAATGTACAAAGTAGTTTTATTACGCCACGGAGAAAGTACCTGGAATCAGGAAAATAGATTTACCGGCTGGACTGATGTTGATCTTTCTGAAAAAGGTTTAGCTGAAGCAAAAAAAGCCGGAGAAGTTTTAAACAAAGAAGGGTACAAATTTGATATCGCATATACTTCTGTTTTAAAAAGAGCTATCAGAACTTTATGGCTGACTCTTGATGGATTAGATTTAATGTGGATTCCTGTTATACGCCATTGGAGATTAAACGAAAGACATTACGGTGCATTGCAGGGATTAAACAAAGCAGAAACAGCCCAGAAGTTTGGAGAAGATCAGGTAAAAGTTTGGAGAAGAAGTTATGATACTCCCCCGCCGGCATTAGAAAAAACTGATGAACGATTTCCCGGTAAAGATCCACGTTATGCCGATCTTAAAGAAAACGAACTTCCATTAACAGAATGTTTAAAAGATACTGTAGATCGTTTTGTACCTTATTGGTTAGGTACGATTGCACCTATGGTAAAATCCGGTAAAAAAGTTTTAATTACCGCACACGGAAATAGTTTACGTGCATTAGTAAAATATCTTGATAACATTCCGGATAATGAAATTGTTGAGTTAAACATTCCAACAGGAATTCCTTTGGTGTATGAGTTGGATGCCAACTTAAAACCGATTAAACATTATTATCTTGGTGATCAGGAAGAAATCGCGAAAGCTGCCGCTGCAGTGGCTAATCAAGGAAAGGCTAAATAACATCAAATAAGTGAAGATTTATTATCCTTAATCGAATAAAAATAGCCTTGACTTTATAACTCAAATTCTCAATTTTCTCAACCAAGTTTATATCCTTTGCTAACAGGAGAAATAATTTATGTTCAAAAAATCGGCTTTTCTAATTGGCTCTCTTTTTTTTCTAAGTTCATCTTTGTATGCGCAAACTGTAATTGCAAAATATGCGGGTGAGTTTATGTCACTTGGCGTTGGCGGCAGAGCGCTCGGAATGGGCGGCGCTTTTGTTGCTGTTGCTAATGATGTTACATCAGGCTATTATAATCCTGCAGGACTTGCAAATCTTAATTATCCACAGCTCTCTTTGATGCACTCCGAGCAGTTTGGAAACTTAGTAAATTATGATTATGGCGCAGTTGCAATTCCATTTCAGGAAGATATGAGTTTTGGATTAAGTATTATGCGATTAGGAGTTGATGGAATTCCTGATACACGAAATGCCCTTATAGATGCAAACGGTGATGGCATAATAGATATAAACGATGACAGACTTGATTATTCAAGGATTACTGAATTCAGTAACCAGGATTGGGCTTTTTATTTAACTTTTGCAAAAAGACAATCAGAAGATTTTTATTGGGGTGTTAATGCAAAGATAATTAGAAGAGATTTGGCTGAATTTGGTGCCACAGGAATTGGTTTTGATGTTGGTGCTTATTATATCCCGATGGAAAATTTATATCTTGGTGCAAATTTGCAAGATGCTACTACTACTTTGGTTGCCTGGAATACCGGTAGAACTGAGCTCGTATCTCCTACATTAAAAGTCGGCGGAGCTTATAAAGTTGTAGAATTTCTTGGCGGTTATATTATGCCTGCACTTGATTTTGACATCAGGTTTGAGAACAGACAATTTGCATCTAATTTTAATTTGGGTCCTGTTAGTTTTGATATGCACGCAGGTTTGGAATATACGTTTCAGAATTTGATTTATGTTAGAGGCGGCTATAACGATGTAAAACAATTTACAATTGGTGCGGGTGTAAAACTTCCAAAACTCAATATCGATTATTCTTTTGCAAGGTTTAATGAATCTGCAATTGAACGACTTGATGATTCACATCGAATTTCTATAATGCTTACTTTGGAGGAGCCAAGATTCTTAAGATCTGGTTTATAATTTTCTTTGTAAAACGAAGCGAATCAAAAAAATCCTTATTCATTTTCTGAATAAGGATTTTTTATTTTAAATAACTGAGTTAAAAGGATAGTCAGCGCACTGTCTAATTGGATCTTTAACATTTGGGATCCTCGGGTTGACTTATTAAGTAATCTATTTCAGCAGTTCTTTAATCTTGTTTACATAAGTGTCTTTGGATACAAGACCAATATGTCTGTCTACAACATTTCCTTTTTTATCAATTACAAAGGCGGTGGGAATAGATTGTATTCCACCATAAGCCATAACGACTTTTTCATCACCATAAACAATTGGATAATTTATGCTGTAACTTTTTACAAATCCGGGAACATCTTTTATTGTTTTTTCTGCATCCAAAGAAATACCAATGATAACCAAATCATCCTTAAATTCTTTTTGGATTGAAACTAAATCAGGAATTCCTCTTCTGCATGGACCACACCAGGTTGCCCAAAAATCTATAATAACAACTTTACCTTTATAATCAGATAACTTAATTGTTTTTCCTTCAACTGATTTTAATGAAAAATCAGGAGCTTTGTCCCCATCAAGTTTTCCAATTACATTATCTTTACTGATGTCTGTACTTTTATTTCCATTCATATTAACGCTAAAAATATAAATACTTAATACGAGTACAATGCTCAAAACTATTTTTGTCATACTAGCTTCTTCCTCTGGTAATTGATTTAATTATTAATGTTAACTTGTGAAGGGGTATAATTGGGCGGATACGGACCTTCCTCTGGTTCGGTTCGTGTATTATTGATTATAAAAAATACAAGCAGAGTGACGATTATGATAACTGTCCAGATTGTATTCTTTAATTTTGGATCGAAACGAGGTTTTTTTTCAATAACCTGTTTACCGATCTTTCTTTCACGAGCAGTATTAAAATTTTTTGCCATAATTCAACCAGTACGATGCCTAAATTATTTTTTGGATTCGTTAACTTAAAGAATGAAGACTTAAAAATAAAAAATATTATCGGGTAGAAATTTCTTCCCCAAACTTAAATATTTAGTGCAGTCTTTGTTGCGATTTTGCCTCGTTAAAAGCAAATATGTGGCTGTTAAATGATTTAAGTTCAACAAATAATCCTTTTTCAGAAATTTCTTTCAGAGAGCGTTTATAAACTGTATTGTTTAGAATATCCGATAATACTACTTCATCATCTGTGGACCGAAGATCAAATTTTAATCTGCACCGTGAGGTTGAATTACTATAATTTACAACCACTATTCTCAATTCGTTTTCCAGCCGCCACTCCCAAGCAAGTAAATTTTCATAACTAAAATCATTGTCTGAAACACGTGCAGCTTCAAGCAATTTCCAGCTACCGTTTCTAAAAATATTTACTTTTGTAATTTTAAAGAGATTACGATAAAACTCATTAATTTTTTCATCCTGTTTTTCTTCCGGCTCTCTTCCGAGCTGAACGGGTAACTTAATTTTTTTACCCTCGCACTGCCCATCAAAGTAAAAGGCAATACCAGGTATTGTGCTGGTTATAACTGCGGCAGCCATTGATCTTTCGCGTCCGAGTTTCACAATAGCACGATCCTCATCATGATTTTCCAAAAATCTAACTGATTTATCCTGATATGATTTTTCGGCATTAAGATGATCTTTGATTCCTCGAATATCACCAGCAATAAGCCGATCAGTCAATTTTTTATCATAAGTAAAATCAAATCCAAGCTTTTGTAATTGCCACTCAAGATCCCAATAAGTTTCAGCAATAAAAATAAAATCCTGTTTTTTATTTTTTACCGCCAGAATAGCTTCTTCCCAAAACTCCTTTTCTGGTTTTTCAAATCCATACTTCTTAAGTACACCTATCCAGGTATTAAAAAAAATATTATTTAACGGAAGCATAGCCATATCACATCTAACTCCATCGCACAATTCAGTAAGATTGATAAGGACATTTATTAAAAAGTTTCTAGCCTCACGGCTGTAAAAATTAATTTGTACTGTATCCTTCCAAGGTGGAAAAAGCGGATCACGTCCATGAGCGAGATATTCTTTACTATTCGCTGGTGATGGATAAAATGTGTAAGGATCATTTTTAAATATATATTCATCGGCAGGCAAAAATATTTCTTTATTTGCCCAGATTAGGGAAGACTTTGCACTGAAGTGATTACAAACAAAATCAAAGATAAGTTTTATTCCGGCATCATTTAATTTTCTTTTGAAAATAAGTACATCTTCTTTGGTACCAATTAAATCATTGATTTCATATTTATCTATAGAGTAGGGAGAACCAATTACGTCTTCACTCTTCCAGTCTTTAAGGGCATTATTGTATGCTGCAATTAATTCGGGTTCAAAACAATAATCATTTATTACAGCTTTATTATTATCCCAAATACCCATTAACCAGATCATATCAATCCCCTTCTCTTTCCATTGTATTATCTGCTCATCGGGAATTGAAGAAAGTGTAAATGATTTGCCGAATCTTCTTAACCAAATCCTTGAATTAATTTCAAGCAATCTTGGATAATAATTTTCCATCTTAATCAATCAGGCAATAATTTAATAGTAATTAATAACAATGCACTAAAGATAAAAAGAAAATGAATGTTATTTGACCAGTAAGAAGGTATAAAGTAAAGAAAAGATACTTCATGTAATTATTACGGAGATGTAAAGAATTATTAACCTATTCATGAAAGCTATTCAATTTTTAAAAATATTTTTTAACAATGGATGAATATTTATCTGGTAATTCAATATTTTTGAACTTATGATAGTAACACTCATAAAAATTGTCTAATATTTGCCGAAAAAGCAATCATTGACCTATTATTAATAATTTATTTAAAATCAAATCACTGAAATATCACAACAACATAAGGAGTATTGGTATGATAATTGAAATTATTGAGAACCGTTCTGGGTAGTTTGTACAAGATGGTTATTAGCAAAGTTTGTAAAAGAGTATAATTAAGAAAATTTATTTGAGGAGACTAATGTCAAATTCAACAGTAAAAACAAAAGAGATTAATTCAAAAAACTTATTAAATCCGGATATAGCAAATAATGAACTCGAGTTGGAGTTAGAAGAATACACTCGTTCTGCGATAAGAAATATTAAGTTCACCGTAATATTAAAACCGGCAATGATCTCATTAGTTGCGTTATTATTAACTTTTTATTTAGACCTTTCAGAAGTTCCAATATTAGGTAACATAACAATCGACCTTGCAAGATCTCTCTTTCCTACCTGGCAGCCTGTAACGGGAGATATTGTGCCATTCAGGTTCTGGTGGTTACCGTTAGCAGTTTATGCAATTTTTGTACTGCTGGCATACCTTGCATACAACAAACTGAAGATAGAAATTATAAGAACACCTGCGAGCGGCACCATTGATAGAATAATTAATTCATATACAAGTGTTATCGATAGTTTAGCAACGGCTCTTCCACTTATTGGTGCTGCTATTCTTTTGATAAGTATAAAACTTGGTGAAGAAATATTTTTAGGATTATCTGTTCCATTTGAGGTAAAAGCTTTGATCGTGCTAGCACTCGGTAAATTATTTGAACCCGTTATGGATCAGCTTGGTGTTGAATTTCAATCAGTAGTAAATCATGTTTCAGATATCAGAGAGAAGTATTTTTCAAGAATACAGGTAGAAAATTCTAAAAATATTTTAAAACAGCTTAATCAAGCCGGCTCTGGTAGCGCAATTGGTGGCGCTGAGTTATCTTTAGCAGATGTTGAAAAGTTTAAGCTCCTTGTTGAGCAATCAGCAAAACTCAGTGAGATAATGAACAGAAACTTTACATCAATAAGTGCACTTGCGGAAAAAATAAACCAGATTGAAGGAGTTAGTTCACAAAAGATTGTTGAATTAAGCGGTCTGGCAAATGCAATAAATCAAGCTTCACAATCTCTGGGTGATGAAAAAACCTTAACGGGATTGAAGCATCTAGAAGCAATTGTAATAAAAAAATAAATAAGATTTTAAAATGATAAATAAAAACAGAGACAGTAAATTTGTTATTTACCAGGTGCTGTACATTTTTGTTATTACGGTACTTGCTCTTAAAGGTGCAGATCTTGATCTACGAAGAGTTGCATTAGAGGAAGAGACGGTTGACAAATCGGTAAGAGATTCTCTTATGGCAGTATTAGATTCTTTATACGCACTTGGAATAGATTTTTCTATTAAGATAGACCCAAATGTGGTGGTTGAAAACGAACAGATGAGGGAACAATTAGCATCTCTTAATAAAAAATTGGAAGCTATTAAGGACTACGTTCCGCCACCTAAGGAAGAACCGAAAGAAGAAATAGTTGAAGAACAAACATTACTGCAATCGCCTATTTCTGCAAAGCAAACCTATATACAACACACCTGGAACATTGCACGTAATACCGGCACTGTACCGGCAACTATATATGATCCTAGAAATATGGCTAATCCTATTGCAGTTGTGCCGGCAGGGCAGGAAAAAAGGTTCGATCTCACAGATCAGACGGAAGTAATTATAAGGTTTGGTTCCCAGGAAGACAGAATAAAAGTTTTACCTAACAAAGCTCCGGAAGTTAAAATTGAGCGTGTAACTACTAAGATGAACTCATCTGATATTTACGTAAAAGAATTACAAAGAATTACAGTTTTTAAAGTTTCAATTATTGATCAACGTCCCGATCAGCTAAAAACAAGCTGGGCAGGACCAATATCAGTTACAGGACCAACTAAAGACAGTAATGGAAATTTGGTTTATAATGTTTCATTAAAAATCGCATCAACGGAAAATGCTTTTGATGATTGGCTTGATAGAAATGGAAGTTTACGTGAAGCGGATGGAAGATATAAAATTAATTTCTTCTTCACAGTTGTTGATGAAAAATCAAAAGACAGAGTGCAAGTGGGTGACTCTTTCTTCTTTACAGAGTTTTCTAATTAATTATTCAGGCATTAAAAAATGAAAGCATCTAAACAAATTATTGTATTCCTAATCGTAATACTCCTTTTAGGATTTAATTCTATCTTTGCCCAGGAAGAAGAAGAACAAATTAGATATTATCAAATGGAGCCATTGGATGATAGTTTGTTCATCAATATTCAAACGGCTTTATTTATAGACCCACCTGATCCCAAAGCGGAGATAGTTGTAGATTTAAGAGATGCTAATAACCAAACTATTTCAATAAAAAGTGTATTATATCCTTTTCTTGCAGTTCCGCCAGAATTGCGGGCAAGAATTATTACTTATCCTTTCAAACTTAATCTTGAGGAGGATATTAATTACGGAAGTGTTTTTACCAGAGTATTTCAGAAAATAAGAATCAGCAAAGTTGCGCAACCACCGACAAAAATGCAGATATCGCCGACTCTTGGTTATATTAATCCGTTCTTTCAACTTCAGGGCGGTGAAAGACTTGGATTATCGTTAAAGCAAGATGTTGGATTGTCTTTAGGAATTGGAACTCCTTACTCCGGAGCCCTGGAAAATAATATGATTGAAGTTAATTTTCATATTCTTGGAGTAAAGGCAGGAATATTTAGCCACGTTGATGCAATGATTGAGGCTATTAAAAGCCAGAATCAAAACAATATTATTTTTAGCGATGGATTTCAAATTAACTATGTCGTTCCCTTCGGTAACTTTTTTGAATTCGGTTATTTTAAAGCAACTTCAAAAATCGGGGTTGAAAGACGTCATAGATACCTGCATGTAGAAGAAGGGACAACTGTTCTTAATCCGGACTCATCAATATTGTATCAAGCTAGAGTTATAGACGATGAGCAATCATATCTTAATTGGGAATTTAGATATCCACTTTCTATTCTTGGTTCGACCAGGGGCAGAGTTTATGTATCACAATATCTTGATGAATGGCATTTTGGTTTTTCTTTTAGAGAAGCGTCACTTGCAGGAAGTACATTTGATTTAAGTTTTGATGGAATGCCTGGAAGTAAATATCGGGAACCACAGTACAACATAAACATTTTAGTGCAAAAGATTATGGAAGGATGGGGGTTCAGTGCTTTTGCAATGGGTCCTTCTGCCAGCTTATCTAGATTGGATGACGGCGGTTTTGGTTTTACAAAAATATTTGTGAATCTAAGATTTAAAATAGGTACATCGCTTTAATAAATATTATTTCATTTAGCCCCGATTCATTCGGGGCATTTTTGTTTATAACTTTCCACATCAAATAATTCTTTTTAGATTCTTCTGCTAAATCATAAAATGTAATCGATGAAAAAAAATAATGTTATTCTATTAATAGTCTCTTTTGTAATAACTTTTTTAACAATTTATTTGTCAAATCTTTTAGATAAAGATTATCCTGTTACGGGGACATTTGGAATTGATGGAAAGAAAATTACTTATAGATTTGAAAAAGTTCATTACGGTAGAGAAGATTTTAATGTAATTATCAGAACTGATATTGCTGATGTTTCAGGAATAATGTTTTGGAAGAGTAAATCAGCTACAATTTGGTTTTCATCAAAGTTAAACAAATATAATTTATCACTTCAAGGAAAGTTCACGTCTCTTAAACCTAATCATACTATCCAGTATTTTGTTGAAATAAATTACAAAGATAAAAAGTATCTGTTGCCTTATAATCAAAAGGTTGATTTAACTTTTTACGGCAAAATTCCTCCAGCACTAAATGTTTTACGATTTCTTTTATTATATGTTGGCTTGTTATTGGCCGTTAGAACCGGATTAGAGCATTTTAATAATTCAGAGAAAAGTAAAAAATTTGGTGTTCTTGTTGTTATTGTGTTTTTAATATTAACTGCCCTGGTTAATCCACTTTATCTTACATATAAATTTGGATATATGAATTCAATTATACCGGCAATAAATAATTTATTCCCTGGAAGTTATTTATTTATCACACTTTTATGGATAGTATCGCTTATCGTAATGTTCAGATCGAACAAATTAAAAGCAATCTCTGTAGTTTCGGCTATAATTACTATAATAATTTTTGCAGTTATGATATAATCATTTTTGATCATTTAAAATTCTGATAACATCATGATGGATAGCTGAATTTGAAGCAACGATACTAGTTCCATTAACAGCGTCATTCCCTTTATAATCGGTTATCATTCCTCCTGCTCCATTTATAATTGGTATTAATGCATTAGAATCCCAAATATTCATAATAGGGTCAATCATAATATCTGCGAATCCTGTGGCCAAAAGATAATAGCCGTAACAATCTCCCCAATTTCTATATAATTTAACTTTTGAGATTAGATTATCAAATCCAAATTTGCTTTGATACTTGTATGATGTTGAGATGATCTGTTGTAAGCAGTGTTGCTTCAGAAATATCGTTACACGATCTTATCATCACCTTGCTATTATTTAACAAACAAGTGGCATTATCACCAATTAAAAACTCATTAAGAATCGGATGATTAACAACCCCAATTATAGGTTTTCCATTTCTTTGTAAGGCTATCAACGTTCCAAAACTTAAAGCACCGGAGATAAAACTTTTTGTTCCATCGATTGGATCGAGGATCCAGACGTATTCAACATCAGGATTATAATTACCAAACTCTTCCCCAATAATTCCGTGGGTTGGAAATTCCTGAATAATCAACTCGCGCATTTTTTCTTCGGCTAACTTATCAGCAATTGTAACCGGGGAAAGATCAGATTTACTTTCCACATTAATTGAAGTCCGAAAGTGATTTCTTATTATAGCAGCACTTTCTTTAGCGAGTAGTTGTAAAAATGGGGTTAAATCTTTCAAATCCATTGAAAAAACTAAATAATATTATGTAATAAGATAGCAAAAATCAATTTGTAGATACACCCAGTATGATTATATTTGCCACTCAATTTTGTTCTTAATATAGTTCAGTTATGGAGAGATGGCAGAGTGGTTGAATGCGGCGGTCTTGAAAACCGTTAAGGATGCAAGTCCTTCCGGGGTTCGAATCCCTGTCTCTCCGCAAATTAAATCCCACCTGATGTGGGATTTAGTTGTTTAAACTCTCCATTTAATTGCTAAATAATTTTACCAAAAAATTCCATATAGAATTAATGTTGTTAATATGACTGCACCTCCCCACCATATTAATTGTGGTGTTGGAGTTAGATCAATATCTGTACGCTTAGGAAGTTGCATTGGTTCTTTAAGGGGTTTAACAATTGTAATTATTGTCATCAATAGTAAAATCATACCGAATGTAATTGCCATTCTGTTTAAGAATGCAATCTCGCCAAACTGCCATTGTAAAAATCCATAGATAGGAACACAAGCAAGCAATGCTACTACACCGGCCATAGGTGGAGCCTTTTTAACAAGTATTCCAAAAACAAATGCGGCTAAAATTCCAGGTGAGATGTATCCTTGAAATTCCTGTATATAAGTAAATATTCCCATAAATCTTGGATCACCTAAATACGGTGCTATTATACAGCCAACCAAAACAAAAAGTATAGTCATCATTCTTCCAACAAATACAAGATTTTTTTGAGAGGAATCTTTTTTAAAATAAACTTTATATAAATCAAGAGTGAATATTGTTGATGCCGAATTTAGCATTGATGCTAAAGAACTTATCACTGCGCCTGCAATCGCTGCCAGCATAAATCCCTTTAGGCCGGTTGGAATTAAATTTTTAATAAGTAACGGATACGCAGCATCTGTAGTATTCATTGAATCACTGTAAAGTTGAGCTGCCATAATTCCTGGGAACACGATAATAAATGGGATAATAATTTTAATAGCGGCGGCAAAAATAATTCCCTTTTGTCCTTCCCGTAAACTTTTAGCTGCAAGGGTTCTTTGTGTTATATATTGATTCAGCCCCCAGTAATAAATATTTGGTATCCACAATCCAACCACTAAAGCAGTCCATGGTAAAACTGGATGATCTGCAGGTAAAACCATATGGAGCCGATCAGCATTATGACTAAAAAAACTATCAAGCCCACCGACCGCATTTAATCCAAAATAAAGTACAATTGCTCCGCCAATTATTAATGCAGTTCCCTGAAAAACATCTGCCCACGCTACTGCTTTTAATCCACCATATGTTGTATAAAGTGCTGCGATAATACCAATACCCCAGACGGCTATTTCAATATCTATATTAAAAATTGTATTTATAGTAATTGCACCCGAGTATATAACCGCAGAAATTGTAACTCCGACATAAATAACCATTGTATAAAACGCCATCAATGATCGGGCGGTTGAGTTGTATCTGTATTGCAGGAATTCGGGGATGGTGTATATACCACTACTCAAAAATCTTGGTAAAAAAAAGAATGCTACAAAGACAAGTGTAATTGCAGCCATCCATTCGTAACTTGCAATCGCTAATCCAACATTACCAGCGCTTTGCCCGGACATTCCAACAAATTGTTCTGATGATATATTTGCTGCAATTAGCGATATTCCAATTATTGGCCAAATAAGACTTCTGCTC
The DNA here is from genome assembly GCA_963698205.1 of uncultured Ignavibacteriaceae bacterium. GTDB lineage: Bacteria > Bacteroidota > Ignavibacteria > Ignavibacteriales > Ignavibacteriaceae > IGN3. The sequence goes on from CAVOPZ010000012.1 coordinate 65,224, forward strand.
GCAAGAAAATAATCTTCACCTGATTCTTCCTTTCTGCTTTTATACATACTTGTACCAACTACTACCAAGAAAAACAATACAAATACACTAATATCAAGAATACCAAATTCCATAAAATTCTCCGCTTAAAGTGAATGATGAATCATTTTAATGGACAAAATAATTAGAATAAATTAGATTTTTTTATTTATTGCCTGATTTATTGTTAAAAGTGAGTGGATAAATTGAAAATTCCTGAAAAAAATAGGTTGTATTATTCTAAACCATTATGCGTAAGATTATTACAGCTCTCGATTCAGACGTGTATCCATACTTACTGATTGGTTACATAAGTCTAACTAACTGACAGATTGGATAACCTTGATCCGAGTTAAGTCTTAATTTGACCTTTCTCTAAAAATGAAATAACCCCTGCTAATCTTAATCAGCAGGGGTATTATAAGTGGAATAAAAATATTTTATTTCAGAAGTATCATCTTCTTTGTCTGAACAAAATCACCAGCCTGAAGTTTATAGATATATGTTCCGCTGGCAAGGCTAGAAGCATCAAAGCTTACTTCGTATCTGCCTGCAGATTTTTGTTCGTTTGAAATCAGTTCGGCAATTTCAGTTCCAAGAATATCGTATACTTTTAATGTTACATTTGCATTATTAGGAATGCTGAAAGCGATTCTTGTACTTGGATTAAATGGATTTGGATAATTCTGATCTAAGTTATAATCATTAACTTGAACTATCTCACCAGATTCACCAAGTATTTCATTCATATAGTCATCAGCTTCTTTTCCAAGAATTCTTGGAAGCTGTACCACAGCCCCATTAGCCAATGCTACGAAAACTCCGAATGGTTCACCATTTTGATTTGCTGATGGATTTAAAAATCCGGATGCAAATACAACAGCAGATTTTCCACCCAAAGTTCTTAGGTCTGCATTATAAACCCCAATTAAACGAAATGGATTTGTTGTATAAATGATTACCCAATTTCTGCTTGCAGGAAGACTAACATAATTACTGACATCTCTATAAGCTGCATTTGAAAGACTTAATCCAAACAGAGCGCGAATATTAACAGCAGGAGCATCTGTTGAACCATGAACAACAAACAGATCTACCTTATTGTTACTATTAGCTTGCTCGCGAGCATCTAATTTTGCAATTAATGTAAAGTCAATATTTCTGCCGCTTGGATTTGGTGCAAAACCACTAGGGCTTACAACGCCACTAGCCATAGCAACAAAAGTTTGTCCGGCTACAAATACTGCTGCAAAGTTTTTAATTGTGTCATTTACAGATGTGCTGTTTCCAGGGGCAATGCCGATATTCAGTAAAACACCTGCAGGTACATCAACATATGGGGTTGCGGTTCTGAAACCAAAATTATCAAGTAGCAAATTCCCATTAACATAAACATCAACTTCGCTTGCTAAAGGATCAGCTGCATTATGAATTATCTGCAACCTTGCTGTGGTTGGAGCAATGTAAGCTGGAAGCTCAACAACTGTTCCGTTTGGTAAAGCCGCAAACAATCCAAACCCAGCACCGTTTTGATTAGCACCAGGATTCAAGAATCCTGAAGCAAATACTACTGCAACACCGCCGCCAAGACCGGTTAAATTTGCTTCAAAAGTTGCAACGATCGTATTGTTATTATTTGCCGGTGTTACATCCAGTAAGTATGATGAAGCAGGTACAGTTAAATAATTTGTAAAATCACCATAAGCAGCATCATCAACTAATTTGCCTACATTTCTTGCAATCACATCAACAGCAGGTGCATCAGTTGAACCGTGCAGAACAACAAAATCAACTTTATTGTTATACATTCCTGATTCTTTAATGCCATCTTTTGCAAAAAGTGTAAAAGCTATGCTTCTGCCATCCGGATTAGGTGAAAAACCTGAACCTACTACACCGTTGGCAACTGCTACATAAGTTTTACCATTTTGTAAAACTACTGGAATATTTTTTATTGTATCGTTTGCAGAAGTACTATTCGAAGGAGCAACACCAATATTTAATGTTACACCAGCAGGAACCGTTACAAATGGAGTAGCTGTTCTGAAAGCAAAATTGTCCAGAAGTAAATTACCATTAACATAAATATCAACTTCACTTGCTAAAGGATCAGCTGCATTATGAATAACCTGTAATCTTGCAGTTGGAAGAACTGCTGGAAATTCAACAACTGTTCCATTTGGTAAGGCAGCAAACAATCCAAAACCAGCGCCGTTTTGATTAGCAGCAGGATTTAAAAATCCAGAAGCAAATACAACTGCAGCACCGCCGCCAAGGCCGGTTAGGTTTGCTGTAAATGAAGCAACTACAACATTGCCATTATTACCAGGCGTAACTTCAAGAATATACTGCATAGGACGAAGTTTTCGGTAACCATAAATTTCAGAGTAAGTTAAATCATTAATTACTTTTCTTCTTCCCCACCACTCAGAACCATCTGCTTCAATTTCTTCCTCAGAAATTGATAAACTTGCGTCGCTTAAATTAGTAGACTGAGAATTAGAAACATTTTTAGCCCAAACATCAACTGTTGGGGCATCTGTTGCACCGTGTACTGTTACAAAATCTACTTGTTGATTTGATGTTCCTTGCTCTCTAATACCATCTTTTGCAAAGATTGTAAATTCAATTGATTTATTATCCGGATTAGGTGCGAATTGCGATGGATTTAAAACCCCATTTGCTACTGCAATATATTTTTTATTTGCACTGAAAGTAACCTGGAAGTTTTTGATTGTATCGCTTGCTGAAGTACTATTTGGAGGCGCAATACCAATATTTATTGAGACATTTGCTGGAACATCAATGAATGGGGTTGCGGTTCTAAAGGTAAAATTATCAAGAGCTAATGAACCATTCAGGTAAACGTCCACCTGATTTGCTGCAGGATCTGCGGCATTGTGAATAACTTGTAATCGCGCCGTTTGTGCATTTACTGCTATAAAACCGACGAAAATAAACAGAGAAAATAAGATTTTTTTCATTTTAAGGACTCCTTTTTTGATGGTTATAACTCGATAACGCAAAGGCGATGAGTAAAGTTCCTTAAAAATTAATATTTAATGTAGTATTATCCGGAATAAACCTTGGGGCGCCAAAATTAACCTTATGAATAAAATTAGTAGTTTTTTTTGAAATTAATAATTAAAAACCCCTGCCAACTTTTATTAGCAGGGTCCGTTTCCATTCTCATCTGTATTGAATCCCAAATAGCCGCCATTTGCAGAGTCTGCTTCCCACGCCCAAGTCATAACCCATTGCGAAGAAGGTGCAGATAAAGCAATCCAAATCTTTTGCTCAACATTCTGTACATCATTTGCATCCACGCCAAAATCCCAGAAAGTATATGCGTTAGCATATTGTTGTTGTTGAGCATGAATGGGATTACAAATGCGGGTGTAAATGTTAAGAATATTAATTAAAAGAAACTTACTATAACCTGAAAATAACTTTTCAATTTCTCAATCTCTCAATTATTGATTTGTTATCTTGTTTTTTTTTGATCAGTAGGAACATCTATCCGGTGAAACATTACGTAGGATATAAATTTTGTGCTTATTAAGAATTCGAATAACGACTTAATATATAAATATTTTTGAAACCCAGCAGTCTGCCAACTGTCTATCCGTTAATGACTCTGTAACTATAATAAGTTAATATATGTAGGGCGTCTCAAACTATTTAAAATAATTTTATTAAACAACGCAAGGCTCTGGTGCATAATTATCGAAAGTAATTTGAAAAGGCAATTCGCTCAACTTTAGTGATACAGCAACAGATCATCGTAATAAGAATTATGGTACTTATCTAATAGGATAATAAATAATTTAAATAACAGTAAAACTATAAGTGAGACCAATTAATAATGTCTTTAAGGATTCACTGGTTTTTTGAAATTGATTCGTATCTAAATAAAAAGCGAATTTTTCCATATTATATCTTGTTAAAATATATCTCAATTCTTGAAAGTATTCATCCTTTTTTTGTTCAGAGCACTTACATGGATTACATTCACAAATCGATAATTTCTTACTAATTAACTCACCAAGTCTACCTTCGAGTAATTCTGTTTTTTTCATTATTCTTTCCTTTCTTATTATAACCATCATTCTAAAATTATATAACACAAGTAACATTCATTTCGTTCAAAAGAGAGAACTCGAACTGAAGAGCTGGATATATCTTAAAAATATAATAATAGAAAATTAATTCGGTGGGACAGCCTAGTTATGGCTATAAACCTTTCCTAAGCAATAAATGCTTTTGTTATTTTTAATCTCAACTAATTTCTATTTAAAGTCAAGTACTCAAAATTTTACAAACTTTTCAATAATTGTTTTGAGGTTTTCTGTTCAATACTTTAAGTTACAGGTAGTTAATAAAACAAATTGATCTGTGTAAAGAATAAACTCACACACTACAAGAATTACAAGGAGAATATCAATGTCATTCATTAACACAATTCCTGAATCTGTGGCAACAGGGGACGTAAAAGATATATACGACGGTGAAAAAGCAGCTAAAGGATATTTACCTAACTATGCAAAATTATTTTGTCACCGACCGAAAGTAATGGTAGCCTGGAGAAATTTAATTCGAAGTATAATTGAAAATATGGATACACGTCGATATGAATTAGTCACGTTATCAGCCGCAGGAAAACTGCATAGTTCATATTGTATGCTTGCACACGGTTCTGTTTTAAAAGATAAGTTCTATAGTTCCGAAGAATTGAGTGAGATTGTAGTGAACATTGATTCACCTTTGTTAACTCCAATTGAAAGAGCAATTATGAGGTTTGCTGAAAAAATTGTAATCGATGCCACATCTGTAACCCAAAATGATATTGATGCGCTTAGAAATTTAGGATTAAAAGATGATGAGATATTTGAAATCGTTACTGTAACAACGGCACGATGCTTTTTTAGCAAAACACTGGATGCCCTTGGGGCTGAACCTGATAATAGATATTTAAATCTGGATGAGAAATTGCGTAATAATCTGACCGTTGGAAGATCTATTTCTCTTTAATTTTTAATCAAACATTTTGAACAAATAAATGTCCATTGTTGAAAATGCCATCTCAATTGCTATCTCAGCGCATAAGGTAAAGTGGATAAAGCTGGTAAACCACACATTTTACATCCGCTAAGACTAATGTTTAAAATGAATACTTAAAGTGAAATGATTGCTGTTGTTTTACACGATGTCGTTGAAGATACCGATTGGACAGTTGAGAAGTTAAAAGCATAAGGATTGGGTGACGAAGTTTTAGATGCTTTAAGATTATTAACCCACGATAAAAAAGCTCTGTATAAAAATTACTTGGAAAAAATAAAATCAAACCGGATCGCGCTTAAAGTTAAGCTGGCTGACTTTGAGGATAACCTGGATATTAAAAGAATTGCACATCCTAAGCTTATGGATTATGCATGCATTGCAAAATATTTGAAATATTGTGATGAATTGTAGACGCTCGCTTAATAAAATAATTTTTATGGTGTTATCAATAATTAATAAACACTTTGAAAAATATTTTTACCTGATTGCTTATCAAAAAAATAAACGTTAGCTGAATCAACATACAATTTAATTTTTTCGCCTCTTTTCAATTCCTTCGTTGGTTTTACACGTGCAATAAACTGAATTTTCTCAACCTCAAAATAAATGAAAGTTTCATTACCCATTGGTTCCATTACTTCTGTTAAAGCTTCTATTTCTATTGAGTTGTTACTAATTTTTTCTAATTGAATGTCCTCCGGTCTTACACCCATTGAAATATTTTCGTTTTTATGATCTTTTAATAAATTTGTTTGTTCAGCAGATAAGCTAAAAATTAATTGTCCGTTTTTACTGCTAAGTTTATTCTCATTATTTACAGTTCCATCGATAAAATTCATCGCCGGGCTTCCTATGAATCCTGCCACAAATTGATTAACCGGTTTATTGTAAAGATTCATTGGTGTATCAACCTGGTTAATAATTCCATCTTTCATAATCACAATCCTGTCCCCCATTGTCATCGCTTCTGTTTGATCGTGCGTTACATAAATCATCGTTGCACCAAGCTGTTTATGCAACTTAGAAATTTCTGTTCTCATTTGCACTCTCAGCTTTGCATCAAGATTACTCAGCGGTTCATCGAACAAAAATACTTTTGGCTTGCGAACAATGGCTCTGCCAACTGCAACACGCTGTCTTTGTCCGCCCGAAAGTGCTTTTGGTTTTCTTTCGAGAAAAGTTTCCAAACTTAAAATCTTGGCAGCTTCTTTAACACGAATATTTATTTCTTTCTTATCAACCTTTTTAAGTTTTAAACCAAAAGCCATATTTTCAAATACTGTCATGTGTGGATAAAGCGCGTAATTCTGGAATACCATTGCAATGTCTCTGTCTTTGGGAGGAAGATTATTTACAAGTTTGCCATCAATATAAATTTCTCCACTGGTAATTTCTTCAAGTCCCGCGACCATTCTTAATGTTGTTGTTTTTCCGCAGCCCGATGGACCCACTAGGACAACAAATTCTTTATCTTTTACAGTAAAGTTTGCATCGGTAACAACTTTGTTTCCGCCATCATAAACTTTTGTAACGTTTTTTAATAAAACTTCCGCCATTATAAGCCTATTTAAATTTTATTGAATAATGATTTCTCTTAAAGTTTGAAATATAATTTAGATTATTTTCAAAAATATTGTTTTTCTTCGATTCTGAAATACCACTAACAATTTTAGTTTCGTTTATAAAAATATTTTGAAATGCTGTCGGCGATACAATTTGTAATTTAATTAAATGCCTTTCAATAGTTTCAAATCAATTCCAAGAGTTTTAGTTTTTATATTATACAGTGGAGAAATTACTAATGTATTGGTTGAATTTAAATAGTGTGCTTTGGTATCACCTAATACTAAACTATTTTTATTTAAATTTTAATACCATTCGGAACAATAGCGGACAGAATTTCTTTTCCTTCAAATCAGATTAGGGATAATGTACTGCCTTCGCCTGTAATACTCACATTTACTTGAATTTCTTTAATTGTAATAGTCAATCGTCAAGAAATTCATTTCCCGTAGATTTAATTGACTAAAGAAATCATCCCATTCATTTTCTCTAAGTCCAAATAAATTGTACAGTTTCAAGACGGAAGCTTATAAAAAAATTAGAATTATAATTACCATAAATCCCGGTTGGAAATGGCTCTTTCCAGATAACAATAAAAAGGCGAGCCTTCTGACTCGCCTTAATTTATATATCATCCCTCGCTTTTAATTCTAGTTGATTATTTCATTAACACCATCTTTTTAATTGCCTTAAAATCTCCCGCTTCAATTGAGTAGAAGTATATTCCGCTTGATAACGATGAGGCATTAAAGTTGACTTCATAACTTCCTTCTTTCATATTATTATTTACAAGTGTTGCAACTTTTTCCCCGAGTAGATTGAGTACTGAAACGTTTACAAACCCATCTTTTGCAAGTGTGTATTTGATGCTTGTGCTCGGATTGAACGGATTTGGATAATTCTGTTCCAAATTGTAAGCAAAGGACCCGTTAACATCATCGTTAATTTCATTTGCGTCTTCAACTGAAACGACAAGTAGATCAGTAAAAGTATAATCATCTATATACATTTGATCTTGGGCAGTTGCACCGAAGAAATCAGTTCCAGCTAATTGCAATTGACTGCCACTGCCGGTAGCACCTGAAGTCCAAGCCCAAGTATGAATGGAATTTCCATTAAATTTAAATTCTGCTTCATCGTTATCAATATCAACGATAAGTTCAACTTGATTCCAGGTATTATAAGGGAATGTGAACGAAGCGACGCCTGTTCCACCGGCATTCAAGCTGCCTTGACCACCAGAGTTAAAGAAGCATTCCATTGCCCATTCGTAAGCACCGCCCGTAAAGCCAGACAATGTATTGAAATACCCGGTCTTATCAGTTGATAAATATGTACGAAAACTGATTGAATATTTACCGTAAGTTAAATCACCTATGGGATGAACAAGGTCATTATTCTGTACAATAACAACTGAGTTTGGTGCGCTAAATGATTGTGCATTTGAAATCAAAGGATCTTCAACAGTACTGCAAGGTACCAATGTCCAGGTTGTCCAATTAATTGGATTCTGGCATGCTAATCTCTGTCCGGCAGTGTAAATATCAAAATTATCTGACCATGAAAGAATTAGCCCGGTATCCGGCTCAGTTTTGAAGCTCCAGATTGGTCCGGTCACACTGCATGTATCGCCGTTTTCTACTACATACCAATAATAGTTTGTGTTATACTGTAATGGTAAAGAAGGGATGCTCCAACTTGTAGCTAAACTTCCTGATTGAACTAAAGGCAGACTGACAGGATTGGTACCAAAGTAAAGTTCATTATTATTAGTGCTAACACCATTTTGCCAGCTCAATTGTGCAAGGTTAATTGATACATCAGTCATGCCATCTAATGGAGAGGGATTGGATGCATAACCTACCGGACAAGGTGGATCAAAATTAAATGCTGCAATTCTTGTTTTCCAATTTAACCAACCACTAAATGGAATGTACTCATTTGTATACCAGAAAGTTCCTGATTCCGTTGGATCAACAACCATTTGTGTGTAATCTCCCCACCGAGACAGCGATCCTGTTTGTGAACCACCCCCAGCATGAATAACGGTTTCTTCTATAGTCATAATACCAAGTGGATCAGAAGCAAACCTTCCGGTGAATCTAATATCCGGATAAATAGTTAAACTTGATGTTGAGTAACCTAACGCTATGTTACCACTTCCATCCATTGCAATACTTCCCATCCATCTGTTTAAACTATCCACTGGTGCATAAGTACCTTCCTGGTAAATACTCCAGTCACCAGATGTTTTTTGCAATTCCCACCAACGCATCCCAGCTCGGCCAGATCCTGCATTTACAGTTTGGCAAACCACCATAGTCTGATAAGTACCAAAATTTCTGTACTGCAAACGGTTCATTGGTCTATCTGCAAGATTATCTAATGTTTGAGTAGTGCCAAGCTGTGGAATATCATCAGGTATACTAAAAGATGGAGTAGGCAGAAGTAATGGTCCTGTAAAAGTTGAGTTTGAAGGTGTTACCCAATCAGTATGAAATTGATATATATCAAGATTATTGTTTCCAAATCCGAATCCATCATAAGTTCCAAGAAAATAATTGGGTGACCCCACAGGGGGAAATGGTCCATCACAATCCGATGGTAATAAAGACCAAGTAGAATTAGGAAGAACAAAATTTTGCATTGTTGCAGCACCACCTGCTAACATTGCATTTCTATCAAAAACCGTGGCATACGTCCCGAGATAATTTCCGGAACCTGAAGCAAATATGTTTGCAGACATGTAATATCCATCAGGCCAAATACCAAATTTTGGATAATCCGGCATATCGGGAAACGAAAAAGCATATTGATAATATGTACCTGTTGGATCCGGAGTTGTAGACACAGCAACTAAAATGTAAAATGGTCCGTTAGGATAGTTTGGCAAAGAAAACTGGCTAACCATCCATCTATTTGCCACTTCATCATACAGAACAATTGGGTCACCATCATTTGTTCCACTCCAGGGACCGGGTAATCCTGCCCAAAAATTACTATTATTAAACGGACCAGCAATAGAATTTCCATTTTTATCCCATATCTGAGTTTGAACATTTACCATTTGAACATAATGATTTGGACCTACATCTCCACTCGGATCAGGAGGAGCATATCCACCAGCACTAACTCCGTCAAAATTTTTAGTGATGCTGGAAATACCTTGAGGAACATCATACCCTTGTAATGAACCATCCTTCTCAGCTCTTTGAACATCGATATCAAATGGTGTTCTAAGAGGAATAATTCCATCAGACCAGTTCTCAACTGTTTTGGGGGATATTAATGGTAGATCACGCATTGGATGTGAAATACCCATTTTAATAGCTTTTGAAACAAAAGGGTTAGAAATTGTCTGGCTCTGAGGAAATAATAAATTTGAGAGGAGGAAAAAAGTAATAACGAACGTCATTCGGTAAAATAAAATTACCATAGGACTATTCCTTTCTTCTATTAACTGAATAAAGCACTCTATAATTTATTTTAAAATTATTTTGATCTGAATTGCTTTAAGAAATTAAATCATACTAAAGAATAATACCCCATTTAGTATATCTAAATACAATTAATAAATTCTATTGAGACTAAAATGTAAGATTTGGTTTCAAAACACAAGCTTATAAAAAAATAAAAATTCTAATTACGATAAATCGGGATTGGAAAATGACTCTTTCTTTAACACAATAAAAAGGCGAGTCTTCTGACTCGCCTTAATTTATACATCATACCTAGTTTTTAATTCTAGTTTATTATTTCATTAATACCATCTTTTTAATTGCCTTAAAGTCGCCAGTTTCAATTGAGTAGAAGTAAATTCCGCTCGATAACGATGAAGCATTATAGTTAATTTCATAACTTCCTGCTTTCATATTACTATTTACAACTGTTGCAACTTTTTCGCCAAGTAGATTAAATATTGAAACGTTTACAAATCCATCTTTTGCCACTGAGTATTTAATCAATGTGCTGGGATTAAAAGGATTTGGATAGTTCTGTTCCAAATTATAAGTGAGCGGTGCATCAACAGAAACATTAATTTCATTTGAGTATTCAAATGTTCCGTTGAAATCAAACTGTTTTAGTCTGTATATGTATTCACCTGTTTCTAAATTTTGATCAAGAAAAGAATATGTTTGTCGTTCGGTAGTAGTACCGTGACCATTTACAGAGCCAATGGTCCTGAACTGGTTATCCCTAGATTTTCTTTCAACTTCAAATCGATGGTTGTTGATCTCGGTAGCAGTTTCCCATCTTAATTCAACATTCTGATCGAAGGCATTTGCTACGAATGAAGTGAGTTCGACTGGAAGGACATTCAGATCAATAAATGTGTAATCATCTACATACATTTGATCTTGAGCGGTTGCACCGAAGAAATCATTTCCAGCTAATTGCAATTGACCGCCGCTACCTGTAGCACCTGCAGACCAGGGCCAGGTGTGGACGGATGCACCATTAAATTTAAATTCTGCTGCATCGTTATCAATATCAACGATAAGTTCAACTTGATTCCAGGTATTATAAGGGAATGTGAATGAAGCAACGCCTGTTCCACCGGCATTCAAGCTGCCTTGACCACCAGCGTTGAAGTAACATTCCATTGCCCATTCATAAGCACCTCCTGTAAAGCCCGACAATGTATTAAAGTATCCGTTTTTACCTGTTGCAATATAAGTACGGAAACTTATTGAATATTTACCGTAGGTTAGATCACCCATCGGATGAACAAGATCATTATTCTGTACAATAACTACTGAATTTGGTGCACTGTATGATTGTGCATTTGAAATCAAAGCATCTTCAACAGTACTGCATGGTACCAATGTCCAGGTTGTCCAATCAATTGGATTCTGACAGGCCAATCTTTGTCCCGCAGTGTAAGTATCAAAATTATCTGACCAGGATAAAATCAGACCAGGATCGGGTTCAGTTTTAAAGCTCCAGGTCGGCCCGGTAACACTGCAAGTATCGCCGTTCTCTACTACATACCAATAATAGTTTGTGTTATACTGTAATGGTAAAGAAGTGATACTCCAACTTGTAGCCAAACTTCCTGATTGAACTAAAGGAAGGCTTGCAGGATTGGTACCGAAGTAAAGTTCATTATTATTTGTACTAACACCATTTTGCCAGATCAGTTGCGCAAGATTGATTGATACATCAGTCACGCCATTTAATGGAGAAGGATTTGAAGGATAGCCAATTGGACAACCTGGGCCAAAATTAAAACCAGCTATTCTTGTTTTCCAGTTAAACGTGCCGTTTGAAGGAATATATTCGCCTGTATACCAGAATGAATTGTTGGAAGGATCTACACCCATCTGAGTATAATCACCCCATCTGCTTAATCCCGTTGTCTGTGAACCATTACCAGCATAAATAGTTCCTTCGGTAACAGTCATAACACCAAGCGGATCGCCGGCTAATCTGCCAGTGTATCTGATTTGAGGATGAATGGTTGTACCTGATGCAGAATAACCTAACGCAATATTTCCATTTGCATCCATTGCAATACTTCCCATCCATCGATAGAGGTTATCAGCAGGAGCGTAAGTCCCTTCCTGATATAGATTCCAACCAGAGCCAGTGTCGCGTAATTCCCACCACCTCATTCCGGCACGACCTGAACCGGCATTTACTGAAAGACAAGCAACCATAGATTGATGACCGCCAAAGTTTCTGTATTGTAAACGGTTCATCATTCTATCGGAGAGCATATCAAGTGTCTGCGTGGTTCCTAATTGAGGTGCACTTCCTGGTTGACTGTATGTAGCAACTGTGATTAAATCAGGTCCCGTGAAAGTTGAGTTGCTTGGTGTTGTCCAATCGGTATGAAATTTAAAAACCTCAAGATGATTAGTACCGCCTGAACCATAGGCTTCTATAAAATAATTTGGTGATCCAACGGGAGGTAAAGTTCCATCGCAATCTGAAGGTAATAAAGAACCGGTGTTTGTGCCGTTGTTAAAAAGTATCATGTTTGCGGTCAATCCTGATAACATCGAAGTTCTATCGAATACTGCTGCTAAAGTTCCTTGATATTGTCCTGAGCCCGAAGCGAATCGGTTAGCCGACATATAATAACCATCTCCCCACACACCAAATTTAGGATAATCAGGCATTGATGCAAATGAATAAGCATAAAGGTAAAATGAACCTGTCGGATCACCTGTAGTAGAAACTGCAACCATTTGGTAAAATGGCGCGTTCGGATAATTTGGCAACGCAAATTGTGTAAGCAGCCATCTATCAGCTGTTTCATCATAAAGTACTATAGGATCGCCGTCATTTGAGCCTGACCAGGGACCCGGTAATCCATTCCAAATTGTACTGATGTTTATTGGTCCCAGTAGTGATCCGCCATTCTTATTCCAAACCTGATAACGAACGTTAACCATTTGAACATAATGGTTCGGTCCAACATCGCCGCTTGGATCAGGTGGAGCATATCCTTGTGCACCAACACCATCAAAGTTTACTATGATGTCGCTTAGATTAAACTGACCATTGTAATTCTGTAATACTTCATCCTCGGTATATCCAAAGATTTGGTTAGTGGTAGTTTGACGAAGAGGAATAATTCCATCCATCCATGCAGATTTTATTGGTGAAGTATCAGGCGGTAAATCCCTAAGTGGAACTGATACTGACATCGCAACGGGTGATTTGATTTCAGAAGGAAATGATACTACTGATTGACCTAATGCCGTAGAAAAGGAGAAAAGAAGGAAAAGAGAAACTACGCTTTGCAAAGCAGAGATGTTTTTTGTCATTCGCTTGACTTTCTAGTTGATGAGATGATTTATAATTAGTTAAAATAAATTTTTCTGATGATAGAAGATTTAATTTCATATTACTGTACAACTTAATAATAAATAATAAAAAACTATAATTTTATTGTACTTGAAATTGCAAAATTTAAAGATTTTAGGATAATAGTATTTTATGATTTAAGAAACTCTAGTCACAAGCCATTCATAGTGTTATCAATTTATAAGTTTGAAATTATTACGCCAGCACTGGCAACCATATATAGTAATATTGCCCTGGGATTGTCACATATCCTCCTTAATATTCAACTTAAATCTTCAAAGAATAACATATTATAAATAAAAAAGCCCCGGATGTTTTCCAGGGCTTTTGTTTTAAATAATTAAATTATTTTAAGTTGAGTTTTTTCCGGATCACAATGGGAATTTTGTCCCGCTGCCTCTTTTCAGTTTGTGAGCCAGCAATACGTCTTATAACTGAAAATTGTCCATTAGATACAGTAACACTGCCTGTGCCGCCAAAAAACTGAACAAGTGTTCCACTAAACGTTCCTTCAATCAATCCGCCAATGCCGCTGTAGTTAGTAACGTTAGCAGTCGCTGTTGTATTTGGAAGTCCTTGAGATGATAAATAGTAGGCACTGTTGATATAAAGATACATTGTTATATCTGATGGTGTACCGGTACCCGTGCCTTTAAATGTAAACCAGAACCATATTGTATCCGGGGCAAATTCTTGCCACATCCAAATTACGGTGAGACTATCCTCAGGATTAAAATATCCATAAACCTGCGCCACCAAACTATCTGAAGAAAATGTGAATGTTCTATTACTAAATCCCCCGCCATTAATTGTAAGTTTATTATCACCGATCACGCCCCCCTCACAAACTTCAATTACTCCAAGATCAAGAACCGTCCCGGGAGCGATTGGAGTGGCAATGTTCATGGTCTTATATTTGCCATCAAATGTATAAATTGAGACCTCGGCATCTTTACCGGCTGCTGTGGGAAGATTAAATTTCCCTTCAGCGTCAGTATACTGTGAGTTATAACCACCAGCCCAGCTAATAACCACCTGACCATATTTTATCTCGGTACCGCATTTAATTTGACCTTTTACATAAACCGGGCACTGCACGGTCAGTGATGCTGGAAGATCGTAAATAGTTCCCTCAGCTAAAGCTGGAACAGAAACAATCTGGCTTGTCAGTCCAAAATTTCTAGTTCCAAGAACCTGAACATCAAATGCAGTATTTGCAGGAACCCGTCTTTCAAATTTGCCGTCAGCACCGGTATTAGCACTTGCCTGCCCGATTTTAACATTTATTCCTGGTACAGGAAGACCATTACAATCAACAACCAGCCCACGGACAGTAGCGGTCCCTTCCGGTGTATCACAATTCCATTCCGAAAAATGCGTAACTGATCCAACATATTTGTCCCCTTGTGCATTTTTCGTTGCCACGCCTTCTTCTTTCCAGAGTCCGGTTGCATCATCATAATACCACAGCGGTATTGTTGCAGGAGCAGATGCTTCCATTGATGGTGGAATATCAACAGTAATTTCAGATGTGTTACCGCTTTTAATTTTCAAATCAGCTCCGGCATCACTCTTCATCTCTACTCTTATTATACCATAAGAGTACAGAGTTGTCTGAGTGTTATTAGTGGTTGTAGCCTGCAGATCTCCGCCCGGAATAAGATTTGAAAAATTCTCCGAGGTGGGATCAAGATATCCAACATTTAATTTAACATTTCCGCTATATACAGAACCGTCGGGATTTGTTACTGAATTAGCATCAAGTTTTACTTTACTGTTGCCATCCTGCGATGCAGCCTCACCACCTGTTCCAGCATCAACAGTTGTAGTTGTCCCAGCACTCATAAGATAGACTTTGATATTGCTTGTACCATTTGCCTTAGGTGCATCTGCAAATGAGCCATCGAAATAACCGGTTTTTGCAACATTAACAACGAACCTGCTTTTGGGGACCTTAATATTTGAAAAAGTAAATCCTCCACTAGCGTTGGTTACTGCAGTTTGTCCCGATGATTTAATATCGGCCCCAACAATAGGTGCGTTTGCTTCATCTAACACAGTACCGGAGATAGTAGTAGTCACAGATTCAGTATCGGGAGGTACAGATTCTGTACCACTATCGCTGCAACTAATGTAGATGATCAAAGATGAAATGATAAATAATAAAAAGAATAGTGCATAACTTTTTTTCATGTCTTGATTCCTTTATTTGTGAATTAATTTCATATGAATAATAAAAAGAATAAAGACCTGATGCAAATGGCACACACTTACAAATATGTCAAGATTTTTGACCAAAATCCCATATAAAAATCTAAAGGTATGGTTTAAAGAATAAAAATAAAGTTGCATTGGAATTTGATATATCGTCCAATAATAAAACAAAGAAGATGACTTTAATTAAAAAAATTGTCCCCTAAAGTTTTGCTAATCAAGATAGGAGGAACTTGTTTTGAGGGTTTAATCCGTTAACAAATAAAAAACCCTGACACCGAAGCATCAGGGCTCGCTCTAGCAGAAGGCCTGGGGGTAAAGCCTTAACCACTAGCCGCTTATTTTAATAAAATCATTTTTTTGTGCTCAACAAAATTTTCACTTTGTAATTTATAAACATATATCCCACTTGTTAATTCAGATGCATTAAAATTAATTTCATATTTTCCTGATTCGCGATATTCATTAACAAGTGTTGCTAACTCATTCCCTAGTAGATCATAAACTTTAAGTGATTGCCAGCTACCTACTGGAGACTGCCAACTTATTTTTGTTTCCGGATTAAATGGATTTGGATAGTTTTGTTCCAAAGCAAATGCATCCGGATACTCACTTTGACTAAGTTCAAGACCAGTTGGCTCTCCAATCATATTTTGATTCATCCAGTTTAATCTGAAAGTAATCCAATTTTTTAAATAATTAATTTCGAGCTCATAAGTTTGTTGTATGTAATAACAATTGGGCCATATATAAACACCAAGTACGGGCCAGCGTTCAAAGTTTCTTGTTTTAGATTCGTTGAGTAATAGTGTTAATGAATCAATATAAGTATTAATGTGTGCGGAGTTTAAAATATTATCTTTTAAGTTTTGCCATCGAGCATAAACTTTATTTCTAAAATCATTATCATCAAAAAGTTTTCTCCACCAAAAAGGAGTAAGAAATGGTTCATCAGAAGGAATATTTTGATAATCAGTAAGAAACTGTAACTGCCATCCGGTTGTCATGCAACCATCGTAATAATTTGCATTTCCAAAACCAAGATTATAATCCCAAACAGGTCCTGCAAATATTTTTGGATTTCTGCTATCGCGGTCTTTATATAAATAAGTACTTAGCCTGTATGCATCAACATTTTTTGCAACCTCATTTAGCAGAAAAAAATCAACGAAAGAATCTGTATCAAAAAATTTTGGATAGCCTGTCGCAGTATCAGAAATATTCACACCGAATGTCATCATTGTTTCAAATTGGAATATTTTATTCTGTATATAGTCCTCTTGCTGCTGAACAATATCATCAGGTTTTGGATAATGATATTGATAAAAAATCGAATAAGGTGCTTGTGGAAATGGAAGATAAGTTGAATACCATCCATCGTTATTTTCACCATCTATCTTATCAATTTTTATTATGTAACCTCCTGTAAGTGCATCACCGCTAATATCCAGTGGCTCAAGCTTTTTTATATTAACCCTGTTAGCATCACGTTTTACTTTTTCAAGAAGAACATAAATACCAATATAATCTCCATTTAAAATTACTTCACAAAATTTTGATCGGCTTGCATAACGACCTGCATCATTTGCAAGTTTATACACCAGAACATCTCGAATCAAACTTTTATCATTATAAGGGGCATACAATATCCAATCGCTTTCTTCAGGAAAACCTAATAATGATGCAGAAGAATCGTTACCTGCTAAATCCCGTGTTTCAACGGCATATTGTTTTTTAGGAAACCACTGTGAGGAGGAACCTCGTACTTCAATTCCTATTTTGCCATTATAATTGTTGTATGGGTCAGTAAGATAATTTCTGAAACCTTCTCCGTTGAATATGATTCCCATATCAGCGGTTATTTTAATGTCGTTTGGAATTTCTTGTCCGTTAGTATTAATAACTACAATAGGTAGGTTTGATGAAGTAAATTCAATTAAAGAGCGGACTGAACCAGATATTAAATTAGCTTTTTCTGTTTGCGCGATAAAGTTATCACTCAAAAATAATATGAGCAGAAAAAAATAATAGGTTTTCATTTTAAAAGAATTAATTTCTTGGTGTCAGAAAAATTCTCCGATTCTAATCTATATAAATATATACCGCTTGAAAGACTCGAAGCATTGAATAGTATATTATAAAATCCTGGTTGATGAAATCCGTTAACCAAAGTTTCTACTTCATTTCCGAGAATATCATAAATTTTAATTATAACATTAGAAGCTTTAACAATTGAGTATTGAATGGTTGTTACGGGATTAAATGGATTTGGATAATTCTGCATAAGTGAATATGTGTTGGGCAATAAATCTTTTTTTTCATCAACAATAACAAAAACATCGTTAATTTTTCCGGGTGTGCCATATCCAAACGAAGGTGCCCAATTTTGGGGCAAATGATTTTCTAAATTTGGATTGAGCAAAGATAAGGTTGGTCCATGCCCATCAGCTTGTGGAGGCCATGGTTCCTGATCATCATAGGTTAATGAATCGATCACGTTTAAATTTTTATCAAGCAGCATTAACAATTCACCGCCGCCGCTTATTCCAAAGTTAATATTACCAATATAATTTTGTACATCGGGAAACAATGGATGAAAAAGTGTATCATCTGTACACAAAACAATGTAGTCTCCTGCACCCAGGATAGTTCCTTCTGGAATTGTATAGATATGAATATCATCCGAGTCTCTGAAAATCCAACCTGAAATGTTCACAGAGGTATCGCTGTTGTTATAAAATTCAATCCAATCCTGTGGATTAAAAGTAAGTGATGAGTTATAGTTTATTTCATTTATTACAATCTTTGGAATGCTAAAATTCGAATCGACTTCAAACACGGCGTTTAAAGATATTGTCCCATTTAATGTTAGTGATAATGAATCATCAGTTGAAATTATTGAACCTTCCCACCTAACAAAACGAAATCCTCTCGCAGGGTGTGCTGTAATATTTATAGGAATGCCTAAAAAATATGTTCCTGACCATGTAGGTGTTTTAATATCTAATGAATTTAATTTAATATTTCCCTTTGAGGTATCAGAAATAAAAAGATTAACATTAGCTGTTCCCGCCAGGTTAAACGTTTGAATAAAATGTGCTCTAAGGTAATCCAAACGATGACTGGCAAAATATCTCATGTTTTGTACATTTGTAAGCCATTGATTGTATGTAAACTGATTCCAGCGTGATGAATGCCTCGGAATTTCAGGCTGAACTACTGATGCCATTGAATTTATTTTATCTACAACTGCTGCGGGTTTAAATATTGTATTAGAAAGATCAGCAAAGCAATTAATAAAATCATTCTTGAATGACTCATTCAATAATAATCTTCTTAAAAACAATGTTGACCAAGGCGGATTTGGCCAACCTGGTCCGTTTGGCTCAAGTGCAAATTGAAGAGTATTGTTCTGGTAAGCATTTGGATCCCAGATACCAAAACCAAAATCAGTATCAAACATAATCCATCGCCATTTACCATTGCTTTGTTTTCGCCAGTATTTAATGTTACTTCCAGGCCAATCCTGATTATCAAAATAGATTTGTGAAACGAAATAGCTTATAAAATTATCTACTTCCATTTGTGTTTTTACATATTCATAGTTAATAGGTATTGCAGGATTGTTGTTTTCAATAAAAGAATGCAGAGCAAGATAATCTGTACTATCACCCTTAACTACCTGTCCAAAATATTCCAGTATGTCCACGCTATCCGGATCAACGATGTGATGTTGTGCTAAGAAATGCTCATTAACTTTTTCTCTTATGTTTTGAATACCCCAATATTCTCCATTAATAAATAAAACTGCAGGACGATAATCTTGTTTGTCTATATCAACATCATCAACCAAGCTTGTCATTAATGCATCTCTAAACATTGTAGATCCCCAATCATTACCTGAATTACGGAGAACAAAAGATTCATATTCAGTAAATGGAAGTTCATCGAACAATTTATAGTTTAAAGTATTGTAACCATACTGTCCTCGTGCAAAAAGAGCAAATGATTTCTGTGCGTTACCTCTGCTCCAGCCTCCAAATATTTTTACACCCATATCTATTTCAAATCCTTTTGATCCATCTGTTTCGAATAATTCAACATGTATTGGTCTTTCCCAATCCTTCCAGAAATTTGCACCAAAATATGGGAACGAAGGTTCGGCACTATCACCCAAGCGCATAAATTCCATATTCTTCATCAAATAAATTACCCGGATCTGTTGAAAGAGAAACAACTGTTAATGGTGTAGAAAAATTTAATAAAATAAGTATTTGTGATGGTTTTACTTGGTAACAATCCTGTGCTAAAGGCTTTAGCTCTCAAAATTTTTGTGGAATTAATTAAAATTGGTGTTGTATAAATCTGCGATGTTTCTTTTGGCTCCGAACCGTCAAGAGTAAAATAAATATTATCATTAACTGAAGCAGGAGTTATAGTAACAGAAACCGGTGCCGAATAAAATCCACCTGAAACTGAAACTGTAAGGTCAGCGGTGATTCCTGTAAATCCCTGAGTTGAATTACTATCACCCGGTGTCGCTTCAGAAAATAAAAACCAGGAATTGCTTCCATCCGGTTGTCTTCCGTAAGAAATATCCTGTCCTATGCTGCCAAAACTTATCTGATCAACAGTAACAGACTGCGGATTAGTTAAGAAAAGATTTTCGCCTGTTGAACTTAATTTAAAATTAGTATGAAGAAATTTATTCGGAAGATCTAATAAAGGATGTGTTCCCTTTGGATTAGGAGGAATTGAACCCAGACCTAAAGATAAAAAAGGAATAAGAGTTAGATCAGAAGATCCTGTTCCATAATTGTGTACTTGTATTGCGAGAACATTATCACCATTCTGTAAAAGAGTTTGATAATTTAGAATAACGTAAGTATTCGGTCTTCCACCATAAACAATAAGAGGTTCCGTAAAAGTTGTAGCTGATTCATTATAAGCAGGAGGAACATTAACGGTTCCAATATTTGCACGTGCAATCTCTACCCCATTTAAATAGGCAACAAATCCATCATCATAATCTACATGAAGCACAGCCATTTTTATATCATTAACGTCATCAACACTAAAAACTTTTCTTATATAAACTGATTGAATCGAGGGGACAATTGTTGAATCATCACCATCACCATAACCAAATCCGCTTGGTCCTGAATCCCAAGTTTGATCATTAAAAGCTAATTCCTTCCAATTTGTCGGTGGCTCACTTGTTCCTAATTTATACTTCCAAACATCACCCCAATTGATTATTGTTTCCCAATGCTTAATGTATTCAGTTCTGTTTTTATCACTGGCAAAAACTAACAAGTGATTATTCGTCTCGAGATTAATAGACGGCATTACCCATTTAAAAGGCATCAATGAATCATCCGATAAACCAAATCCTGTAAGATCAATATTTGTTTGCTGAGTATTATAAAGTTCGATCCAATCTGAGTAATCTCCATCTTCATCTGGGATAGTTATTCCATTTGATGACATCACTTCATTTAGAACAACTTGTTGAGCAAATATTTGGCTTTGCTCAAGATAAAATGCTAAAACAATAACAAGTAAAAAATATTTTTTCATTCTGTCATTTGATTATTTAAAAGTACTCTTCATCAAAAAAGAGATTTACATTATTTACACCTTTTGAGTTTTTTAACTGATTAATAAACTCGGTGATAAATTTTTGGTCTTTAAGAACGATATGGTAAGACAATTCTATTGAATCACTTTCCATCATGGCTTTTGTATTAATAAGTTTACTGCTTTTACAGTATTTTTGAAATACACTAAGAAACGGAGCTTCTTCATATCCGCCATTTGCCTGAGAAGTAAACTGAAGAAGAAAATCTTTTTTAGCCGGACCAGCCGCATTTGTTTTAGTAAGTATAAATAAAATCAAACCGATAAAAACCGTACTAGCTAATGCTAATGCATGCAGTCCAACACCGCTTGCCATGCCGATTGCAAGAGCAAAGAAAATAAAAATAATATCCTGCGTTTCTTTAATTGCTGTTCTAAAACGAATGATTGACATTGCTCCAACTAATCCAAAGGCTCTAGCAAGGTTATTGCCAATAACCATAATCACCACGGAAGTAATTAGCGAAAGTACGATTAGGGAATTAATAAACGAATAAGACATACCGGGACCTCGATAAGTCAATCTGTAAAACAAAGAGATCAGTAGTCCACAGAGAAGAGCCACAATTAAGTTTTCAAAAACCTCGCCTATCGACAAGGAGACACTTAATACATTTTGAAAATCATCCAGCATTTTAAACTACTTCTTTCCGGTATTGGATATTTGATCCTGCAATAAATGAGGGAATCAACAAATCCTTTTTGTTCACAAATCTTTTTAATTCTAAATGATTATCAACACAGATAGTATATTTAGAAACAGCCTGTCTTTGAAGTTCAAATCTTCTAACAATTCTTTGAAGCCAGGACGGAAACCCGCTAAAAAATTTTATTTCTAAAATAAAATTACCAGTCATTGCATATTTCAAATCAGCTTCATTAAATAAATTTGCTTTTTGCGGCAGTGGTTTTGATCTTAAATTTTTATCAATTGTTATCCTGAGAGTCGAGTCGTGTTTAGAGAAATATGCTTCCCTTTCATAAGAGATTAGTGCAACGGGTGAGCAATTTTTTACTTTTAATAAATAAAAGAATTTAGTCGCATCGTTTTTTGCATCAATAAAATTCTTTCTCTTTAAAAGATATTTTTCGCAATCAGCAGAGTCTAACAGCAAATCCAAGTTGGTAAAAAGAACCGGTGCACGGTTTTTTGAAATATGATTTTCATATTTTCTTTTTACCTCCAGAAAAACTACACTCTCATCAGCTTTTTCGTTATAACCTCTAATACGAAGTTTCTTTCTAATTTTTATTCCTGCAAGTTTGTCCCGGTAATCATCAAGTCTCATAGTATCATAATAAATACTTCTAACTGTATATTCTTTGTTTTTTTCCAATGCAGCATATTCATCCATAAAAACAAAAGGACGAATTGCTTCACGCAGTTCTTCAACTTTATTTGCGGAAAAAAGAAATTTATACTCAAGACGCATTGGATTCATTTCAATTCACCATTCTATTCCAGACTCTAAATAGATATTGCAACGGGCTTAAACTTCCTGTATGAATGTAACAATCAACCATTAATGAAGGATATAAATCTTTACTGTTTCCATTAATCTTTGATGTAATTGTAACAACTTGTATCCCATTTATTATTTTCACGTTATTATCAATCTCATAAACGTTCGCTGTAATGTTCTGTCTGCTTTGATTCATAAAAACATCAACATGTGCTGAATCAGAAATATATTTTTTATCACTTACTTTAACAGGATTTAGTAAAATAAATTCTGAAACATCACTTATAATCATCAAGGTATCGCTGTTAGTTTTTCTACTTATAATTCCATTTATCGGTGAGGTAATTGTAAATCCTTTAAATCTTTTCTGCATTACATCAAGCTCTTTTTCCAAAAAAATTATTTGAGACTTGATTAAGCCAATTTGCTCTTTTTTAACTCCGGTTTCAACGCCTTCTAATCTAGCTTTAGAAATTGCGATATTAATTTCGTTAAGATCATAGTTCCCTTTTACAAGTTCGTATTCTTCCTGCGATACCAATCCCTTGTTAAATAATGCTTCTGTTCTATCCAATATTTTTTTCTGTTCATCCGTCTGTCTTATAGCATACTCAAGATTTTTCTTTTCCTGTTTTATGATAGACTCTTTTTCTCCTGTTGCATACAATATTAAAGACGCTTTTGCCGAGGCAATTAGTCCTTTCAGATTTTCTATTTGTCGTTCAATTTCATTTGAATACAGAACAGCTATTGTATCATCAATTTCTATTTGTGAACCGGAGTGCAGAGCGGTATTAAAAGTAAACTTCATTGCGTCGCCGCGATCAAAAAGAGTAACGTCATAAGATTGATTTATCCCGGTTTTGTAATTCGTTAGAAGAGAAGTTAATCTACCATCAGTTCCCTTGTATACTATCCACTCCTTACCCGGCAGGATTTTACCCTTAACATGAAGAGAATAGTTTAGTTTTATTGGAAGTACCAGCAATAGAACAATAACGGATATAACAACTATCCAAATTATTAATGATTTTCGAGAAGCAAGTGTTAACATTTTAGAAAGTATTTCTAATCATTCATCCTTCGACAAAAGAGATGGTTTTACTTAAATAAAAAAGGAAGACGAAGCAATTTTTATTGCGTAATCTTCCCTCAAAGATATTAAACTGAGTCTGTTTGTTAGACGATAAACAATCTAATAACTTGTTTACTATTTAATAATTTCTGTTTCCCCAACAATTACAAATTTTACTACGTAAAAATCTAAAATTCCTGTTCTATTTCAAACTAAAAGTTGCGGTATTGTTTGCAATTATAACTTCAAAATCACCGGGCTCAGTAATCCTTTTATTTTCCTGACCAATAAATGAAAGATGCTCTTTATTGATTTTAAATTTTATGGTTTTAGTTTCACCAGGATTTAGTAAAACTTTCTCAAAACCCTTTAATTGTTTATTGGGTCTTGTAATCGATCCATACAAATCTGTTAAATAAAGTTGTACAACTTCTTTGCCAGCTTTATTTCCTGTGTTTTTTACATCAATACTGACAATAAGTTCATCATTTACATTAATTTCTGAGGAGCTTAGTCTCAAATTTGCATAATTAAAAGTAGTGTAGCTTAATCCATAACCAAATGGCCATAATGGATCGTAATTATTTGTATCAAATTTTTCAATTGGCTTATAATCGTACAAAGTAATTCCATTTGGATTTCTTGGATAAGTAATAGGAAGTTTACCGCTCGGATTAACATCACCAAATAGAATATCAGCAATTGCATTTCCACCTTCCATTCCAGGTAAAAATCCTACCAATATACCTTTGGCTTTTGGTTCGATTTTCGAAATTATCCTTGGTCTTCCCTCAAACATAACAAGTATGACAGGTTTTCCTGTTTCAATAACCTTTTTAGCCAATTCTAACTGTGCTTGATTTAATGTAAGATCAAAAATACTACCAGGAGTTTCGCAATAAGCTGGCTCACCGAGGCAAATAATAATGACATCAGAATTTTTAGCTTCACTTACAACTTTGCTGGTATTAATATCTTTATCAAAGCTGCAACCTTCAATATAGTTAACATTGCCAGTTCCAATCTTATTTTGGATAGCTTCGAGTAAAGTATTTTTTTCCTGAGGATAAACTGATTCTTCATTTCCCTGCCAGGTAATCGTCCAGCCGCCATTCATAACGGAAAGCAAATTAGCAGTTGGTCCAGTTACCAAAACTTTTGATGTTTTTGACAATGGTAAAATATCGTTTTCATTTTTTGTAAGAATTATAGATTCTCTCGCTGCATTAAGATTTGCATTTGTAAAGTCTTCACTTCCAAATTTTTTAAGAAGTGCATTATTAGGATAAGGATTTTCAAAAATACCAAGCTGCATTTTTAATGCAAGTATTCTGCTTACAGCTTCATCAATTCTCCACATCGGAACTGTGCCTTCTTCAGCAAGTTCTAAAAGATAATTGTAAAAACTAAAATCAAAAGGAACCATGCTCATATCAACGCCTGCCATTACTGCAATGCGTACAGCCTCTTTTGGAGTATCAGCAACTTTATCTCTTGTGTGGAGTCTTACAATATCTTCCCAGTCAGAAACTACTAATCCATTAAATTTAAGCTCGTTTCTTAAAACTTCTGTAAGCAAATGATAATTTGCATGTCCGGGTATTCCGTCAACTTCAGAGGAATTTACCATAATGGTTGGTGCTCCTGCTAGAATACCTGCTTCAAAAGTGGGAAGAAAATATTCGCGCAGCATTCTTTCGGATATCCATGCTGGTGTTCTGTCTAGCCCGTTAATTGGAAAACTGTAACCAACATAATGTTTTAAACAAGTTGCCAGCTTATCCACTGCACCAATATCATTTCCTTGCGCACCTTTAATGTAAGATGAACCCATTTGCGATGCGAGATATACATCTTCCCCAAAAGTTTCCCACAGCCGCGACCAAAGTGACTGTCTTCCGATATCCATAACCGGATAAAAATTCCAGCTTATTCCTGATGCCTTTGTTTCATAAGATGTAATCTCACCACTTTGTTTTGCAATATCGGTATTCCAGGTTGAAGCCATACTAATGGCTTGTGGAAAGAGTGTTGAACCAAATGTATAAGTAGCGCCGTGAATAGCGTCAATACCATATAGAACAGGAATTCCAAGTCTTGTTTCTTTCGTAGCTATGTCCTGAATTTTAGCTATAATTTCGTGCCAATACTCTGCAGAATTTCCAATTTCATAAACATTTAAGATTGAGCCAACGTGATATTTAATTATTGCATCTTCAAGCTTTGCATCATCTATCTGGTGTTTTTGGGATTTTGTCCCCTTAGTCTTTGATACAGCCTGGATTGAAACCTGTGTCATCTGTCCAACTTTTTCTTCAAGAGTCATCTTTGATATAAGTTCTTTTACGCGGGCATCAACTTTTGTAGTGGTGTAAATCTGTGGAAATAGATTAATACTCACCATTAAAGTTAGAAGTATTATTAAAGAAAAGTTTTTGATAATAAATTTCATATTTGTAACTGAGTATTATTCTAAACTAAATATAATTAAATAATTTTTTTTGATTCTTCGTAATGAAATACTGAATAAAAACTTGATGGGTAATAATGATTCGCTACATGAAAAATGAAAAAAAATTAATCATAATAACTAATACTAATTAAGCAAAACAAATTTTCTTGCTTCCTGCTTTTTTGATCCAGTAAATGAATAAATATATACACCTGATGGAAGTGGATTTTCTAATATAGAAATTGTATCAATATTTAATTGATGCTTGCCAGACTGAATGTAGCCAAGATCTTCAAAATAAATTTGTTCACCAAGAATGTTATGAATTCTAAAACTTAAATTGTCTGGAAGAGATAAGGAATATTTTATAATTGTTTTTCCGTTAAACGGATTTGGGTAATTTTGTTCGACTTTAAAATCATCCAACCCAATATTTTCTTCATCAATTAATCCGGTTGTTGAAGGTGTAATCACAATACCGTTTATAAAAGCATTATCAATCTTTTCTGCAAATTGGATATCCAAAATCCCATCACTTACCTGAATATCTGTAAATTCTTTGATGCACGCAGCATTCTTTCCGACCTGAGAGTATATATCAAGATTTTCAAATACTTGACTTTGTTCAAGATAAATATCAAATATTCTACTACCAGCCGAGTCGAAATAATTTTCTGCAAACATTAACTTAACATTATAACTGCCATTTGGTAACCTCACTTTATAGGTAACCATAGCCCATCTGTCTGATTGGAAAATCACATCTTCATCAGTTCCACTTATCTGTAATGATGAAGGATAATTGGCTGAGGTTCCGTCAAGAAATCCAAACTCAGTATTTTTTGCCCATCCGATATCTGCTAAATAATCTAATGCGGCAGGACCCGCACAATTTATTTTTATAGGGAATGTTAATGTCTGAGGCATTATTATAGTAGTTGCTTTTGCACTCATCACGTTGGGTATTGGTGTATCATCTTTCATGGAAAGCACAACTAGAGATTTGGTGGATGGGATAATCAGACCAGAAACTGAAAGTTCAACGCTTTTCAAATCTGGCTGTAAAGTTGCACTATTTATTGTAACGGATGAAATTACATAATTAGAAATATCTTCAGCAGTTGTTTGATCCAGTTCTTCAGAAAACATTACCAGAACCTTATTATTTGAAGCACGTGCCCATATCAACACGGGCGGCTGCAAATCAATATAACCAATATTAGTGTTGTTTGTTAAACACAAAACAAGTTTTCCATCTATAAATACCGCATTCTCTTGAATAAAATCGCAACCGTTTCCATTAAAGGTATGTGTGGCTTTATCCCAACGATTCGTATCCCAGGAATCAAAATTATCTGTCCAATCATGAGTAAAATTATTCCCTGTTCCATAGTTTCCAGTTCCTGGAGTGTAACTGTAATAACTTACCCAGTCATAATAGCTAAATGCAGGTAACGCATCTGGATTGAAAATACCAGCCCAATTTTCAAATAACGGATTCCAAATATTCATCATTATTTTTTGCGGTAATGTCAAAGTCTGAATGTGTGCACCAGTCTGCTTTAATACCTCAACATCATCGATAAACCAAGCAACGTATTGTGGTGTCCACTCAAATGCGTAAGTGTGATAATCTAAATGAGGTGAGGTTAGCATTGGTTTGTGGCTAACATGATTTGTCTGATTAGGTGTAATCGTGTTGAACTGTACATTATCATAATATCGACCCATAATTTCAATATCAATTTCATTCCAATTGCCGATTCCACCGCCGCCGTCATAATAAGTAAAAAACGATGACAGCATTCCTTCCCGATAAGATGACTTCATTCTTACTTCAAATCGTCCGTACGTATATGAAAGTTTTGTCCTATATTCAGCGCCTTTAAATATATTAGCAAAAAGATCAAGTGGAATTGAGAAAAGAAAAAGTAGAATTATTAGTTGAAGTTTTGTTTTCATAATATAGTCTTAAAAGAAAAGCCCTCCTCACAAAAGGAGAAAGAAGAGGGCTTCGCTAGGATCAAAAAGAGACTGACAACGTGAATTTTTGAATATCTGAAAATCTCCCGAAATCCTGGTATGCGTAATCAATTTTAAGTGCAACATTATCCATTAATAATTGTTTCACACCAAATCCAAACGAAAAAGTCTCCTCAGATGTTTCAAGAAACAATGATTTAAATCCTCCGCGTATAAAGACAAAATCATTATAAGCATATTCTGTTCCAAGATTTATACTTTCATAATTATCACTTGGATGCATCGCATCAGCAGCGACTGTTAGTCTATGCATATCTGTTTGCACAGGATTGTATGCAACACCAACTCTGAATGTTAAAGGCAAAGCCCAGGAATTGGTCTCAAGGTATGCGGGGATATCTCCATTGTTTCCACTATTTACAGGATCAAGATCGTGTAGCACAAGATTTGAATTACCTAAAAGTTGCATCGAAGTCCCGAAGTTTGAAATTGACATAGCTAATATTGCATCATCAAACGGCGTCACATACTGAACGCCAAGATCCAGTGCAAAAGCAGAAGCATTCATTCTCCAGATACTTTCATAAATAAACTTAGGACTAAAACCAATTGAGAAATTTTCCGTTAACTGAATTGCATACGCAAGACTAATAGCTGCCTGTGTCGAAGAAAAAGTTTCACCAGTACCTTCAGGCTGTGAAATGGTTGTAACATTCATTTCCCCAATATTTGAGCCGGTATAGCTGAAACCTATTGTGCCAAGATCACCCAGATTATAACTGGCAGCTAAATAGTTGTATTTAATATCAGCTATCCATAACGTGTGATCAAAGGTTACATTAACGCCCTGTGTTTTAGTCAAGCCTGCAGGATTCCAATAAATCGAACTTACATCATTTACCACGCCTACAAAAGCACTGCCCATTCCAATTGCACGAGCACTTTGTCCGATCGATAGAAAAGGTGCTGCTGTGGTTCCTTTTTTAGATACGTCTGAATTGAAATTTAATTGCGCAAATGTTTGCGGAAGTATCCAACTTATAAAGATAAAAATTATTAATAATTTGTTTTTCATTTTCAATATCTCCGCTATTTAATTAAAGCAAATTTGCCAATATGTTCACCAACACCCGGAGCATCCACATGATAGAGATATACTCCGTAAGCAGCATCCATACCATCTTCTGTAATAAGATCCCAGGATAGTGACCCATCGGAAAAACCGGAATCTTTTGTAAGTGTTTTTAGTAGAGCACCTGTAATTGTATAGATACGTACTGTGCATTGGGCTGGAAGATTTAATAAAATCAATCTTTCTTTCGCCTCTACCTGATGAGTTAAGATTTCGCTTTTCCCAGGTTGCCGCACCAAGATATGGATTTGGGACAACATCAATTCTGGAAAGATTATCCCTTGCCATAGATTTATCAACTTGTACAGGTAAAGTTGAATATGAAAACATATCACCCGTCTTAAATGTTTTAAGAGTTGATATCCGGAATTTATCACCGGCAACAGGTTCAACAGGCACTTCGTTTGGATCAAACGGAGGATCATAAGAAATATTCCAGGCAAATCTTGCGTTAGCCGGTGTTATAGTTCCCTGAAATTCCAGTATTTGAATTAAATCTCCTAAGGTAAGTGATTGTGAACCATCGTTATCTTTTACGGCTACTTTTGAGTATTTGCCTTCTGTATTATTCCATACTTTTAAATTGACAGGAAACTTACGGTACAGTGGAGGTGAATTAATAAAACAAGTATCCTGTGGTGTATCAGAAAACCGTATTTCATAATCGGCTGGCCAAGGAATACCCCTGACCAATGTTGGATCTGGAGTGACAGTCATTGCAAGATTACTCGAACCAACTACCCATCCCGTTAGAGAATCAACGATAATTATTGATGTGTCATTTAGAACCGTTAATGCCATTCCATCAAATGGCTGACTGATTCTGCCTGAACCTATGTTGGTCGTATCTTCATTAACAACAATTGTATCAATAACATTATTAAAAGTTCTAACAACATTATAAGATAATGTTTTGTATAGCGGATAATCATCTGTTGATTTGAAGATGACGTTATATTGTGCACCATCCAATATTGCATTTGGATTGAGGATATTTACATTCATAGATCCTGTTCCAACACCCGAAACAATCTGCTTTGTGTCACCTTTAATTTGCGGAGGAACATAACCTGCAACTGGTGAATTTGGTATAACAACTGCACAGTTGTAATCAACAAATTGGATGTTACCTGCAAAATCCTGCTGAATAATTTTTGTACATTCAGTCGGCTGCAATCCTTTCGTTCCTCTATTTGGATCGCCCATATCATAGGAAATGCAAGCATAATAATAAGTCTGCCCATTTTGTACATCAGTATCGATGTAAGAATATCTTAAACCTGTATCATCACCTCTCCAGAAGTGTGCTCCATTAACTCCAACAGGATCGGGACCTTTGATACTATCATTAAGGTCGTAACGAACAAGAGGTTTCCAATAAACGGGTGAACCTTTAGAATCAGTTATGACTTTTATATCATTAAATTCTGCTTCTGTACTTCGATAAATCATGTACCCTTCAAAATCTTTTTTTGCACCCTGTGTGGGATCGTTATTTTCAAAACCCATAAATGCATCTCGTGACTCTTCAGCAATTTTATTCCAGTAAAGAAATACCTTTTTATCTCCTGAGACTGCAGTTAAAGTTGGTTTTAACGGTGGTTTAGAAAAGTTATAATTTGCATTATAGATTTCCTGAACCGTTTCTTTGTTAAAGATTATTTCTTCAAGATTTTCTCCGAATAATAATGCCATAGAAAATCTTTCCCTCAATCCCTGATTTAATGGGAAAGGACCGGAAGCAAAAACCATGCTTATATTGGCTCTCTGTAAAGATGTATCAAAAGCAGCTGCGCTCATTTTTAACCACATTGATTCATCATCTTTCGGCCAGCCACCACCGGTACCACCCTGACCTAACCTGTAAATAGAAACTGCAGTTAATCCTATTTGATCTGATTCATCTTTATCAGTTTTATCAAACTTTGGCTCGCCACTGGTTGGTACTCCATCTCCTTCCCCTTCGTCAGGTCCTGAATATTGTGGATCGAATGGTCCAACACCATCTTTGCCAACATCATCGTTTAAGGGTTCATTTTCATCAGCATCCCAAACACCGTTGCCATTAAGATCAGCATAACCAATCCAATCTCCATCATTATCAATTCCATCGTCCCTTTTTTCATCAACCATCGGAACGCCATGAATATCTTTATCATCGTCATCATTAAAATTATTTGTTCCATTGCCGGGGCTTTCCAGATAAGCATATCCGTAATATCCGGTTATCCAGTTACCTGGCAGTCCAAGTCCATCACCATCAAAACAATAAGTTAAATCAAGTATTTTATCAAAGGAAGCATTATCATCTTCTGAATCATCTGTACCTCCAACACCGCAATCTGTATAAAAGCCAAAAAACGTATTAGGATAACTAAAATCAGAAAGGTTAACAATATCATAGTGCCAAAAAACTATATCTTCAGCAAGCACATGAGACCATTGAAACCCTCTTACTTCAACTCTTAGTCCTAAACCTGCTCGATCAGGATCGGAAGCGAGTGGAAAATAATTGAATGGAGTTCTTGTCCATTCTTTATCTTTTGAATCATCCATTACAAAGAATGTTTCAAAATCCGAATTATTAACACCTCTTCCAAAATAACCGTACCAAAAGCCATCCCACTCCGGTGTTAGATCGAGAGCAGTTGGCCAATTTTGCGGCCAGGTATGCGGATTTGTATTAATCGATGGACTGTTTCTCTCACGCGGATATTCAATTACCTGTTTGGGATTTGAATAACCAGGTACAGGTTCTAATCCCCAGATTTCTCCTGTACTGGGATCCCTATCCATCCACTCCCGATAAGCGGTTTGAAGTGGGTGCACAATTTGATTATTACCGGGAGCAGTAATTTCTGAAGCAATTAATACTGCAACACCATCAAGATAAGAATGCCCGGTACCTTTAGGCCATTCACCACTCGGTTGATTAGGCCATTGACCAACTTCTGCATTGTTATTGAATAGTGTCCTTATCTGATTACCATCCATAACCCCTTCTTTACGGTAATCAAAATTTCCCTTAGGATCATTCCTGTATTTCTGAATCTGATCGCTTACCTGCGAAAAACCCATTTCAGAAATCAAAAAAGTAATTAATATAAAAAGTATTTTCTTTAACATTATTTTCTCCGGTTATATTCTCTAAAAACCAAATCCTAATCCAAATCTAATCTCTCGTGGAGACGAGTAATTTCCAGGATTATTAACGTATTGTTCTATGGTGTTAAGACCAATTATATCACTTTGTTTATAATTATTTGAAATTAAATCTGCATTAGCTCTGCCTGTAGTTGAATAAACTCCAAACTCATTTTTGATGTCAAACAGATTGTAAACCATCAGGTATGTATTAACTGAAAATCCAAAAACATCGAAGGTTTTTTCTGCTCTTAGATCTACATTATAATAAGTGGGTTTTATTCCGCCGTTTTCAAATCTAACGCCTTGCGAAATTCTCGTGTCTTCAGTGTAAGGTTGTCCTGAACCATACTGGAATATCATTCCAACCGTCCAGTCGCCGGGAACACCAACATTCAGATTAAGATTTAATGTATGTCTTTGATCCCAATCGAGAGGAACTACGCTTTTTGTTTCTTCTACAGGAGGAAAGGTTTGATTATTATTAAACACTGCTCGTGGATCAGATGCATTACCCTGCGCTATTTGGAATGTATAATCCAGCTTAGCACCAAAATAATCTGCGAAGCGTTTATCAATGGTTACTATAAATCCTTTAACATTTGCATAATCTCTGTTTATGAATCTTGCATACCTGATTCCCTCATAAGTATTTATGATTTCCATCCCAAGCCAGTTTCTTATATCACGATAATAAACAGAAAAGTTTAAGGAAAGATTTTCAAACAACACCTGCTGCAACCCAATTTCATAAATTACATTCTTTTCGGCATTAAGATCGGGATTACCCGTTGAAGAAGAAAGATTACCGCCTGGCTGAACTATGAAGTCAGGATTTGAATAAAGATTTTCAAATGACGGGATTTTGAAGAAGTGACCATAAGAAAATCTAATTATACCCTGATCTGTTATTGGAAATGATGCACCCAATCGAGGACTGATCTGAAATTTTGCATCTGCTTTCCTCATTACCAGCAACCAATTATCTTCATTAGTAGAATCCGCACCCGGATAAGCTAGTATAGCTCCAGGGTAAAGTCCATTGTGTCTTGGGTTTCTTAAATCCATTGGCAGAGAAGAGTTTGAATTAAAATAATCAAATCTTATTCCTGCATTAATGATCATGATGTCGTATTCCATTTTATCCTGAACATAAGCTGAGATTTCAAATGGATTTCTTTTGTACTCAATCCACGAACCCTGATCTGTTATAGCACCTTTATCAGGATATGCCCGTATTAATACTGGATTCCCTGATGAATCCTGAAATCCATATTTATCTGTAAAAATTACATCCTTATTCTGGCTAAAAATTTCATAATGTTTGTATTCAATACCCACACCAATTTTATGTTCTTTAGATACCTGTGATGAATAAGAATATTGTGCTATAAAAGTATTTGTATACCTTTTATATCTCCCGGTCTGATTTCCACCTTGTCTGAATGTATATCCAGAGGTGGGGATACCCTGCTCACGACTTACATATCTTGGATCGATTCCGTCGGGATTAAAATCAGAACTTAAAGTATCATTATTAACGGGGTAGTCGTCATATAAATAACCTTTATAGTCATAAAAGTTTGCAGAAAATTTTAATGTATGAAAAGTGTTTGACGATGGGAAATATGTAAACTGAAGATTATGAATTAAATTAGTTCTGTAATGCGTCATAATCGCATCAGGTGTTAAAGAAAAACCATGATCATAATATCTGTTTTTATTATCGTCCCAAAACATACTGTATGCAATAGATAGTTCAGGAAGTGCATAAGTTAATTTTGCATTTGCAGAATATTTCCTATCCGGATTCATTGACACATAAGCACTATCTCCTGTGTTTCTTGGTATCCAAAAAGTTTGATCTGCAGGATTTGGGAAAAACGGAATATCATCATTAACATTAAAAATCCTTTGTCCGTATAGATATCCATTGTTTTCATAATATCTACCTGTCACAAAGAAGTAAAGATTTTTAATGGGCGATATCGGTCCGCTTAACGTTAGCTGGAGATTTCTTTGAGCTAAGACGCTGCTGCTTTGATTAAGGTCCCAATTAAAGAGATTTTTTAAAAATGGACGGCTAAGATTTTTAAATATGTTAGAATTATCAGTAATGTAACTTCCAACATAACCGGTAACGTACGCTTCAAATTTATCTGAACCGCTTTGTGTAACAATATTAACAACACCGGAAAGTGCCTGCCCATACTCTGCATTAAATGTACCGCTTATAACCTCCATCTGTCGAACAGATGAATTTTCAACTTGTACACCAAAACCTCCGTTAAATGCATCAGTTACTGCAACACCATCTATTAAATAAGCTACATCATTAGATCTGCCGCCTCTAAAATGTCCATCTATTACACCAGCTTGCAGGTTTACAATTTGTCCGATACTTTCAACAGGCATCATCCTAATTTCTTCGGATGAAATTGTAACAGATGTCGAGGTAAGATCTTTTTGAACCAATGGTCTTTGAGATGTAACAACAACTTCCTGGTTCAATTGAATTACAGAACTGTTAAGTTTAATATCAAGATTAGTTGTTAGGTCTATATTAACCCTAACTTTTTCCACAATAATCTTCTGATATCCAATAGCGCTGAATATTACCCGATACTCACCGGGAGCGATATTGCTGATAGAAAAATATCCATCCAAATCTGCAGAAGCACCCAGATAGGTCCCTTCAATAATAACGTTTGCACCAACAATAGGTTCACCCGTTTCTTGGTCTGTAACATAGCCGGAAATTTTTCCAGTTGTTCCTGCAAACAAAGGGACAGAAAATATAAGCACCACAAATAGGGTTAACAGCTGATGAATTGCATGAGGCTTTATAATATATTGTTTTAACTGATCAATCTTATTCATTTCATTTTCCTGATAAAATTATAATTCTCCTG
The DNA here is from genome assembly GCA_963698205.1 of uncultured Ignavibacteriaceae bacterium. Lineage (GTDB taxonomy): Bacteria > Bacteroidota > Ignavibacteria > Ignavibacteriales > Ignavibacteriaceae > IGN3. The sequence goes on from CAVOPZ010000012.1 coordinate 100,697, forward strand.
ATAACGATTGAGAACAAAAGAAAAGAGACTGTCTCATAAGTCGAGTTTTATGTGTCATTCCTGTGAAAACGGGAATCCAAAACCCATAATACAAAATGGATTCCCACTTTCGTGGGAATGACAATTCTGTATTTTTGACTTCTGAGACAGCCTCTTCATAAGATTATTTAAGGAGCATCATTTTGTTTGTTTGAACAAAAGAACCGCTTTCTAATCTATAGAAATATATACCGCTTGATAAACCTGAAGCATCAAATGAAACATTATAGCTGCCTGAAGTGTATTCACCTTTTACGAGTGTTGCAACTTCTTTACCGAGAACATCGTAAACTTTAAGTGTAACAAATCCTGCTTCTTTTAATGCGAACTTAATCTGAGTGCCTGGATTAAAAGGATTCGGATAATTCTGAGTTAATGCATATTCAGAAACCGGTTGTCCTTCATATTCAACACCTACCGGATCCCATAGATTACCAATCCATGTGTGCGCCCATCTTGATACATCGCCCATGATTTATCTTCATTGTAAAATGAATAGCACATTATACCTTCTCTAGTATTTGTTAGGTCAGCATCGTTAATTGAATAATCAATTGGAATTCTGTAACCTTCAACCGGTACAAATACATCATCGTTACCGGGAACAGCAAGATCAGCCCAGCTTATTCTAAACTCTACCCTATAACCGGAGCCAAAGGCTTCACCGAAATAATAATCGTTACCAAGTCCAACAATGCTGTCAGCACCGCTAATTCCATCAAGCATTACTCGATTATATGCAAATCTAAAATGATAATCCGGCTGAGCACCTCTTCTTAATGAAGTATGAGGAGCACCATGCCAGTTATACAATCCTAAAAATATATCCGGACAATCATTTAGATATGATGTTGACTGTGCGTTAGGAACGAATACATCATCAGTTATATCAAAAGCAACGTATAAATAATTTGCATCCACAGCAACCCAGGATAAAATAGATAAATCCGCATCACTACTAATTGTAGTGTTTGGAGCTTTAAAACCAGTGCCGTCTGATAAAAACATTCTGAATGGTGTAATTGACTGCCACTCACTTAAATCTCCATCAGCAGCAAAAACAGGTGCATTTAAAGAAAGCGTTGCTACTCCTTTTGCAAGATTTGTTACAGCATCAGAGTTTGCACTTACAACACTTTGATTTCCTGCAGCATCCTTACAAACTATTGCATAATAATAGGTAGTATTCTGATTTGTGTTTGGAGCAAATAATAAATGAGATACATTCTGATTATTTTCGGTAATGTTAAATTTTACAACTTCTGCGTTAGCCACATCTGTAATTGGACTTTTGCTGTAATAAACATTATATACTTCACCTGTTTCACCGGGTACATCATCCCAGGTAATTATATTTTGATATGTTCCACCAAATGCAAAAACATTTAATGGCGGATCTGGAGGAATAACATCAAATGTAGGATTACCTGTCCACCAATCTGTTATATAAATAACTTTTCCAACAATACCAGATGCTTCTGCCATTAATTCAACTTTATAAACTGAAGAAGAATCGAAGCCGCTAGTTCCGTCAAAGTAAATCATTTCCCTTAAAGGAAGTGAGTAGCTATGCCATTGATCATCAGTAGTTGGTTGGAAAACTGTTCCCCTTTTTCCCTGGACCACCACAAAATTGCATTCTTAATGCACCAACTCCTTCTTGACATTTTAATTTAAATTTAACACTGTCTTGCTGCCAACCAACTGCTAAATTGAAAGTAGGACTAACATCTGTTAAAAGGCCTGTCCAACCATTACCGTACTCATTTCCCTGAACCCATTTAATTGCATTTGTATTTGGTACAGGACCGGCTCCAGTAACAACTTCAAATGTAGATTGACCCCAAGCACCGGGCACCACATTGGCCGGAAAAGCGATACCATTAAACACAACTGCCGGTAAAGATTTTGGACTAAACATCGTAAAATAATCAAACCCAACTAAAACTGAATCGACAGCATTTACTGTGGTAACTGCGACAAGAGCGTAGCGTATGATTTTATCATAATCAAGAATTTCGTTGTTTTTTGATAAACCCCAGCTTGAAGGTGTAATAACAAATCCTTGATCGTTAGGATTTACACCTCCATCAGAAGGAATCTGACCAAGTGAAAGCCTAAGATTATACCAACCGGTTGCAGCATCTAATGTAGCAGCATTTTCATATATATACATTTCTGTGTTATCCGATGGATCTGGTCGATCTGTTAATTGAATTCTGAAAACCATATTTGCCGGTGCAGTAGCCGGTTCGTAAACTTTAATCCAGATGCTCAATGAATCAAATCCCGTAAAATCAAGAAATTCTCCATCTGGAGCAGCATGCTGGATTTCAGCATAAGATCCCCAGGAATGGAAAGCGCCGATTTTTAAATCAGCTTTGAAAGATCCCGTTCCCTCTTGAAAATCAACATGATCATCAGTGTAAATCATCGTTGTTGGAGGCCCCTCATTGACTTTTATGTAAACACTGTCTGCGACAGATGAGTCGAAATTATCAATCACCTGCTGTGCTTGAGAAACGAATGTGCCAGCCATTAGAAAAATAAAAACGGCTAATAGCAAATTTTTCATGTTACCTCTCTCTTTTTATTAATGAAATTGTTAATTAATTATTTTTTATGAATCAATACCAAATACTCCAAAGACCGATAATTATTATTAAAATAAATGCAGATAATATAAAATTAGATTTTAATCCATGCATTGTTTTAATACCTGCTAAGTTGCTCTTTAATTCCTTAAGACTTTCTGAAATTGAATACTGAATGCTGATCATTAAATCATTTGTTATACGAGCTGAGTAAAGATTTAGAACTAATATCATCGTTAAGCTTATTACAAAAAGAAAAATTGCAAAGTGGAGAAAATTAATTCCTAATATCCATATCAGGGCTGGATGTAATTGTACCCCAAGATTACTCACTATCTCTAAAAGCAAACGACTAAATCCAATCGTTTCACCGATAATCAGAGTAATAAGAGCTGTTCTTGAATTTATCTTTTTTGAAAATAATCCAAAAAGAAAAACCGCTGTTATTGGCGGACTGACAAATGCCTGAACACTTTGCAGAAACAAATATATCTGTGAACTGATAATTTTAACAAAAGGGACAATCAATATTGCAACTACAACAACGGCTGTAGTTGTTAACCTACCAACCAAAACTAATTTTCTTTCGTTGGCCTGAGGATTACGGGTTTTATAAAAATCATTTGTAAATAAAACTGCGGTACTGTTAAACGCTGCTGCTAATGATGACATGATCGCTGCCAATAATCCTGCAACCACAATTCCTTTTAATCCTATTGGAAGTAAATCCCCGGCAATTAAAGCCGAATATGCTTCATCGCCATTAATTTTTGGATACAGTGCTGCTGCAATTAAACCGGGTAATACAAGAATAAAGATTGGTAATACTTTTAGAAATGCCGCTAACAAAGTCCCTCTCCTTGCATCATTTACTGATCTGGCGCTGAATAATCTTTGCACAATGTACTGATCGGTGCACCAATACCAAAAAGCTATTATAGGTGCACCAAATAAAATCCCCGTCCACGGAAAATCCGGATCAGATATCGGTTTAAACATATTAAAAAAATGTGATGGCAATTTTTGTTCAAGTCCTGCAAATCCGCCAACGGCATTTAGACCAAAAACTGAAAGAATTACTGCACCGAGAATAAGTACTATACCCTGAAATAATTGTGTTCGCATAACAGCGCTTGCACCGCCGGTAACACAGTAAAGACCAGTTATAAGCACAATGATAATTGAAGAAGCATAAATGTTTAGTCCAAAAATTTTATAAAATAATAAGCCGGCAGCAAAAAGTGATACTAATATTTTTGTAAAAATGTATAAAACGATTGAAAAACCTGCAATTATCTTTCTGATTTTTCTATCAAACCTTTTTTCTAAAAATTCAGGAACAGTTACCACGCCTGATTTGAGATAGATCGGGGCTAAAATCCAACCTAAAAAGATTAGAGTAAAAATTGCCATAAGCTCAAACTGTCCAACAGCTAAACCACGAGTTGAACCTGAACCTGCAAGACCGATAAAATGTTCACTCGAAATATTTGTGGCAAAAATTGATATGCCGATAGTAAACCATCCAATGTTTCTTCCGGCAAGAAAATAATTTGAGCAATTTTCATCGTTTCTGCGGGAGTAGTAAAAGCCAAGACTTAATACAATAATTAAGTAAAAAATTAATACTAAAAAATCGATTTGGCTGAATATTACTGACACTTAATAATATTAGGTTTTATTAAAGCTAACAATTAGACACAAATAGTGCCATTTACAGTAGCTAAAAAATGTTTGTGATTGTTCTTTTTTTAAGTGATAAAAATTTGTTTACTAAATTGGCTTATTAAATTGATAATAACGGCTTATTATTTTAATAAATGGAGGTTGAGATAATTTGTAAGCATTATGATTTGACTAAATAAAAAGAAGGTTCAAAAATGAACCTTCTTTAAAAATTTCAAAACTTGACTATTTATTTGAAATATTTCTATTTGATCAATGTCATCTTTTTTGTTTCAACATTATCTCCGGCTTGCAATCGAAAGAAATAAATTCCACTGCTTAATTTGTACTGATTCGCATTTAGATTTATTTCATATTTCCCTGCAGGTTTATTTTCATTAACTAAAGTTGCAACCTCGCTTCCAAGTGCATCATAGATTTTTATTTTTACAAATGACTCACTTGGAATACTATATCTAATTATTGTTTCAGGGTTAAATGGATTTGGGAAATTTTGTTCAAGAGCATAATCATCGGGAATAGATTGACTATCTTCTTCATCAATATCAGTAGACTGTTCCGCCAATATTATAAAAAGGTGCATAGGCATTTTTTAATGTGGTACCCACTAATTTTAGCGTATCACGATTCATCCTGTACAAACCCATACTTTGGAAACCGGCTGAATGCTGATGAGAATACCAATCAAAAATACACCACCAGGTTACACCCATTAAATAACCGCCATCACGATAAGTACCATCAGGCCTTATTACGGAGGCTCTGAAGGTAAATGCAGGAAATGTTTCCGTAAATACTGTATTCTGAGATTCTTGCCCTGTTTGTGAATTTAATTCACCTGACCAGTAGCCAAATTCAGTATCAAGAATTGGTTTTTCGGGATAAGCTAAATTTGCATAACCTAAAAAGTAACGCGTTCCCTCATAATAAGTGCCGCCATGAAAAATTCCGAAATACATTGTCCAGCCCGCTACATCACACGCAGCTTGTGAGGGATCATCGGGCCCGGGTCTATCTGCAGCTGCTGATTGTGTTATCAATCTTCCATCAGGATAATTAAAATTTAAATCCTGATTAACTTTTGTTATATAATTTTTTCTGTTATCAACATCCAAACATTCATTAGCTGTACTCCATAACAGAACAGATGGACGATTGTAATCTTTAAACACCATTTCGCGAAACATTTGTTCGTGAATGTGACGTGCATTGTTTTGAATTATCCAGGCGAGTGCATTATCAAACCACCACACAGGTATTTCTTCCACGATGGCAATCCCAAGTCGATCTGCAATCTGATATGTGTAAAGATGATTTGGATAATGTGCAGTTCTTAACATCAATGAATTCATATTCTTTACTTTCAACATGTCGGAATAAATTGAATCCACCGGAATGCTTCTTCCAAAAATTGGATGATCTTCGTGACGTGCAACGCCAGTAAAAAAAACAGGATTGTTGTTCAAATAAACTTTGTCAACATTAGTATGAATGGTACGAATACCGAATTGTGTGTAGTATTCATCAATAATATTTCCACCCTGTTCAATGGTAACTTTCATAACATAAAGATTTGGATTCTTAGGTGACCATAGCAAAGGATTATTTACAGTTAAATTAGTCCGCCAAACTATTGTAGAATCATTTTTAATGGTAAAAATATTTTGATTTGTGCCTGATAGTGATGCCGAACTTCCAATAAGATCATATGCAAACTCACTTTTAATATTTCCTGTATTTACATCAGCGTTAAAAACTTCTATCGTTACATCAACATTCTGATCAATTCCGCTTGTATTATAAAGAACTACTGTAGTCTGGATATCACCATTAGTATTTTGAGGAACAATATTAGTTCGGATAACGGAAACTGGATTAGAAACCTCAAGGTATACGTCATGAATAATGCCTGTGTAGTTAAACCAATCGCAACGGGTATAAGGCACAATATCATTTCTGCTTCCCCATTCAGGATTATCAACTCTTACCACAAGGATATTGTTTCCGCCATAATTCAATGCCGATGAAACATCAAAAGCAAAAGGAGTGTATCCGCCTTCGTGATAACCAAGGTATACATCATTCAACCAGACATCTGCAACATAATTAACCGAGTAGAATATTAGCTTTATAAATTTTCCACTTTCACCTGCATCAACATTAAAGTTTTTACGATACCAAACTCCATCCTCATAATATTCAGGGACGGTCGGATATGGATTCATTGTATTTTCTACAGCTGGTAATATTTTTGTTTCCCACCCGCTGTCATCAAAAGAAGATAGGTGCCTCTCAGCGGCTTCAGTAATTAGACTTTGATATCCACTGGCGTCTCTTCTGTCAAGCGTAACGTTATCATTTGCAGCAAATCTTTGTTTCTTCCAATCACCTTTAAGATTAATAATTTGCCTATTTTGTTTTTCAAAAGTTGGTAATGCAAATCCGTTTTGGAATGGAATTTTTATCCCATCAACTTGCGTTAAACTTAAAGTAGCATCCAGAGAAGCTACTTGGGCAAAAACATTTGTGTTTAGTGAAAAGAGAATCATGCCAAATAGGATGATCCATAAGATTTTTGAAATAGTTATCATAACACTCCTGCAAATTCTTTTGATCTTAAAATTAAAATTATCTTTATATAGCCTTTGATTCTATTATGAGGCAATAATAGTACCAGAGAATGGTATTCCACGTATTTGTTTTCCTCATAAAAATTGTTTGTTAAAATGATTAATGTTATTCCATTTATTAAAGTAATAAAGACTGCTTATTAAAATAATAATCTAAATATAAATCTATTAATCTGTTTTTTTTAACCCTAACTCTTTAGCCATTCTATAATAATTCGGCGGAGCTAAACCAAGTTTTTTAGCTGCCTCTGTATCAGAATCTGAATTAAGACGAACAAATTTAAAATATCTTTCACGCAATACTTTCTCCATATCTTTTAAGGGAACAATATTTTCAGTATTAAAAATATCACCAAAGCCAAATTCGTTCGAAGGAGATAAAGATTCCTGAATTCCTAATGCACGTTTAGCCAGCATAGGAGTGATTCTTCCCTCAGAACTGAAGAGCATTCTTTGAACAACATTTTTTAATTCTCTTACATTACCCGGCCACTCATAATTCATAAAAACACTAATCGTTTCATCCGGTATTTCGGGTTTATCTTTACCCATGTCGATGCTTATATTTGATAAGAAATAATCAATCAGCAATGGAATATCAGTTACTCGTTTTTTGAGATCGGGAACATAAATAGGAAGTACATTTAATCTGTAATAAAGATCTTCTCTGAATCTTTTTTCTTTGACTTCTTCCTCAATATTTCTATTCGTGGCGGCTATTATTCTAACATCCACTTTAATTTTTTCTGTTCTTCCAATCTTTTCAATCTCACCATCCTGAATTACCCTTAGCAGCTTTACCTGTGCCTGTAATGGTAATTCCGTTATCTCATCTAAAAATATTGTGCCATTATTTGCAATTTCAAACAATCCAAGTTTTTTCTTATCGGCGCCGGTAAATGCTCCTTTTTCATATCCGAACAATTCACTTTCAACAAGCTGGCTTGGCAAGCTTCCGCAATTAATAATTACAAAGTTTTCATATTTTCTATCACTGTGATAATGAATATTGTACGCCACTAATTCTTTGCCTGTACCGGAAGCGCCCCTGATTAATGTGTTAACATTACTATGAGCAAACTTGTTTATCTCTTCTTTTAATTCAATCATTATTTGAGATTCGCCCACTATTTTTTTCTGGATTAAAATGTCTTCTACATTCCTGTGAAGCTTTTGATATGAACGAAATCTTTCACGTTCCAGCAGACATTTTTCCTGAGCATTAAAAATACTAATGATAAAATCTGTAGGCTGATATATAAATTCTTCAATATCACCAGGATACTTTGTGCAGTACCAGAAGGCTCCTGCTTTGATGAGCTTATTTGCAAAATTGTAGTCTGTAAGATTTATAGTCATTTTAGTAATTACAATAATTTGAACCGAGGAATCAAGCTCTTTGATTTTAGTTATAAGATTCTCTCCCATCAATCCGCCAGCAATCTGGTAATCCATTATAACAACATCAAAATTACCTTTTTTGCTTTTTAGTATTTCTAGAGCTGCTAATCCATTTGAAACAATATCCGTTACCTTAATCCGATACTCAAACGGTTTAATTGTATTCATCACTCTACGTACATCATAATCTTCATCTTCAATTAAAAGTATGTTTATTTTTTTTCCTTCAAAAATCATTTCGTTATCCGTTAGTTAGACATTGTTATTATAAATCGGCATCCGCCTTCTTTAAGATTTTCAGCATCGATATCCCATCCGCACCTTTTCGAAATTTCATAGGCTATATAACAGCCATAACCGGAATTTTGCATACCAGATTCTTTAGTAGTAATATTTTCCACAAAAATATTTTTAATTCCGCTTTCATCAAACTTAAGAAGATTAGGGTCAATTCCTTTTCCATTATCTTCAATTATTATAAATGATTTGTTTAAACTTTTATCATATTTTGTTATGCATTTTATTTGGAGGTTATTTTCCCCTCCGTGATCTATACTGTTCTGAATTAGTGGTTCAATAATTTCCCAAACAACAAATTCATTTATAGGCACAAGAGGCAAATTAGGATCAATATCTAATTTTATTTCATAAGCGCTGGCTTTAGAAGTTATTCTTAAGAAAATATTTTCAACTATAAATTTTATTACTTCATTCAAATTGGTCTGAAACATCTGGCTCCTAATTGTTTGCAAAGGAGGATCAAACCATTTCATATCATATATAACGCGCGAAATAAAATTTGAATATTTTGAAACGCGGTATTTTATATCATTAATATTTTCTGGTGATAGAGTCCTGAGATCTTCTTTAATAAATCCCATCACCTTTTCAGCTTTATGATGTGTGTGATAAATCCTTTTAGTAAAAATTAATTCTTTCTCATAAGTAATTTGCTTTTTAATATTAGTCTCGTGTTCATCAAATAACATTTTCTGAGTGTCATCTCTTTCCTTAACAGTATAAGATGAAATAAAATACATTGCTAACAATCCAAACAAAATTAATGAAAGGTATATAACAGAAGTTTCATCATAATTGCTGATTACCTGGTCACTGATGAAACTAAAATCAGGAGTGTTCTTCATATAAACAGCACCTATATATTCACCACGCAGAACAAACGGGACAAAAATATTAAATGATTTTGTGTTTGTTAGAATACTTTTTATTTGTTCTTTAGACCGTACCTCCTTTTCAATTTTCTTGTACATCTCAATTACGGCATGCTTTTCTACATCTTTATCCTGGTTAATTTTTGTGTGAGACATCAGGAAATTATAAAATGATCTCCCATCATCTATCGCAAATATTTCTTCGCCATGTCTAACCAATACATATAATCCTTCAACATTATGTTTTAATTGCTGCTGGCTAAAAATAATATCAAATGATTGTATAACTTTATTTTTTTGTTCATCACTAATATCGTTTTTAGGATCGATGGATTCTAGAACCAACTCTAAAGAGGTAGTAGTAAGATTTGCAATTTCTTCAGCCGAATCTTTTTGATACCATTCTTGCGTAGTACTTAAAAAACTTTTAACAGCGGCTTTGTTGATGAACGAAATAATGACCTGAAATGCAAACAAAATTATAAACAGCACAGTAACATGTTTAAACTCAAAGTGATATTCTTTTATTTTATCAAAAAGATTTTTTTTCTTCATAACTACTTCACCAAAATCACTTTTTCTTTAATCTTTCTTGTTGCTTCTTTCAAAGCATCATCAACACTTATTTCTTTCTTTATTGCACGATTTAAATAATAAGATAAGATATCAGAAACATTTGTGTAGTCTTCTATAAATGGTCTATGAACACCGAATTGATAAAGATTTTTGAAATAAAGAAGATCAGGATATCTTTTTACAAATTTAGCATCGGTGTATAATTTTTTATTAGTTGGCAGATAACTTCCTTCTTCAAACATCAATTTTTGTGATTCTTCACTTAACAAAAATTTTGCAAATTTTATTACCTCTGGTCTTTTTTCGGAAAATTTAGAAATCATCAAATTCCATCCTCCGAAAACCATTCCGGGTTTTGTTCCTTTAAAATGCGGCAATGGAACCATTCTTATATTAGCTCGCTTTTCAGGAGAAAGAAAATCATTATCATCATCAATCATACTTGGCCATCCACGAAGAAAAACACCGTTGTTCTCGGCATAATATCTGTAACTTTCATTCTCTCTTAAGTAAGTAACTTTTTGTGGAGAGATTTGGAAACGATTTACAAGATCAACCAACAGTTGCAAAGATTTTTTCCCTGCCGGGGTATCCAATAAAATTTTATCATCTTTACTTATCATTGGATTATTAAGATTCGCCATTAACTCAGCAAAACTGCAAAGCAGTCCTTCATAATCATCAGCCTGAAAAATATAAAATGGATTCGGCTTATTACTGAATCTTTTACTTAATTCAATAAATTCTTCCCAGGTAATAGAATTTTTTAAAGTATCAACTAAGCGATCATAATCCGGTAATTGTTTTAACAAATCATCACGGTAAAACATCAAGCCAATATCAATGTAAAGTGGAACAGCAACTAGCGAATCTTTGTAAATACAGGTTTCAAGCGCTTGTGGAATTATATTATTTATCTCACTGGTATCAATAATATTTTTTAGCGGAACACCCCATTTAGCAAAACGCGGAACCCAGATTTGATCAACTGAAAAAATATCTATCCTGTTATTTTTACTTCTTAAATATCTGGCTAAAAGTTCCTTTCGTTCATTAGTGCTGAATTTATCAAATGAAAGATTTATTGTTTCAACCTTTATTGAACCTTTGTTTCTTTTATTAAAAAGATCGATTACTTTTTGATGAGCAGAAGAGATATGATCAACAAAGTAAATTGATTTTTGCTTGGATGAACTTTGGGAATTGAGTCCGTTTGGAGAAAAGATAAATGTAAACAGTATAAACACAGTTACAAGTACTGTGCTTAAGATTATGTAAAATATTTTCTCAATATTCATTGTGATTCAGAATCTGATTAATTCAGATTCTCTTTTTTTTAATGTTGAAATATAGAGTTATTTGCAGTAAAATTTTCTTATTAATATCCCGCTCTAACTCCGTTAAAGCTTATCAATTTAATAAGCTTTGGTTATTAAAATAATAAAACTAAGTCACTATAATATTCCATTAACTCCAATGATTAACCTCTCAAGCAGGTTTTTATATTTAAGCAACGGGCATAATAATTGGACGTATTTCCTGTTTTTAGTGCAATTTACTTAAGCTTAAAAATATTATTTAATCCAATTTTAACAATACCGGAGTAACTGATGGCGGTTTCATCTCCTTCAACAACAAACGTAACTTCTTCAAGTAACGGCAATGCTAATTACGGACCTGCATTAATTGTTCTAACTTCTTTGTTTTTTATGTGGGGTTTTATCACTTGCTTAAATGATATTCTGATCCCTCATCTAAAAGCAATATTTGATCTCAACTACACACAGGTAATGCTTGTGCAGTTTACTTTCTTTACAGCTTACGCAATCGTTTCACTCCCTTCCGGAATTTTGGTTGAAAAGATTGGTTACAAAACAGGAATTATTATCGGTTTGTTAACTGCAGCCGTTGGAACTGCATTATTTTATCCTGCTGCAGGTTATCGTTCTTATGAAATATTTTTATTGGCGCTTTTTGTTTTAGCTTCAGGTATAACACTTCTTCAGGTTGCCGCTAACCCGTATGTAGCAATTCTTGGAAAACCGGAAACAGCTTCAAGCAGATTAAATCTTTCGCAGGCTTTTAATTCACTTGGAACCACTATTGCACCTATATTCGGTTCAATACTTATTCTTTCCATTGCTGTCAAAGGTGCAGATGAACTTGCAAAACTTAAAATGACGGATCAGGAAGCTTATAAATTGATTGAAGCAGGTTCAGTACAGACTCCATATTTAATTTTAACCGGTATGCTCGTAGCAATTGCAATTATCATTGCGCTCTTTAAACTTCCTAAGATTGAAGCATCTTCTCAATCCTCAAGCGGAGGTGATGGCGGCAGTTTTGATCATCATCATAAAAGTGCCTGGGGCTATAGACACCTGGTTTTAGGGGCGGTGGCTATTTTTGTTTATGTCGGCGGAGAAGTTGCAATTGGCAGCTTTCTTGTTAATTATTTCAAAGAACTCTTAGGAATGCAGGAATCTGAAGCCGGAACTTATGTTGCTCTCTATTGGGGCGGCGCTATGATTGGGAGATTCTTTGGCTCAATTACACTTTCCGGAATGACAGATCCAAAGAAGAAAAATATTTATGCGGCACTCGTTTTTGTTCTAGCAATTGTTATTGCAATGTATGTTACCAAAGAGTATCAAAACTTTGCAACGTTTTCTCTTTCTGGATTTGGAAAAACTTTAACATTCCTTGTACTTGTTGGAATAAACTTTATTGCTTTTAATATTGGTAAACAAAAACCCGGCAGAACACTTTCCATTCTTGCACTTTTTGCGGCATCATTAGTTATAATCTCAATGCTCACATTTGGACAATTTGCAATGTGGAGTATTCTTGCAGTTGGATTATTCAATTCAATTATGTTCCCAACAATATTTACACTCGCAATAGATGGATTGGGAAAACATACTGGTCAGGGTTCCGGAATACTTTGTACGGCTATAGTTGGCGGTGCTTTAATTCCATTAGCCCAAGGATTTTTGGCTGATAATATAGGAATTCATCATGCATTTATTCTTCCTGTTCTCTGTTATGCTTACATAGCTTATTATGGAATTAAAGGACACATACCAACTTTTAAAACAGCTAAAGCGTAATTGAAATGAAAATCGAAGTTACTTTAGGAATTGATGTTGGAGGAACAAATACTGCTTTTGGATTTGTTGATGTAAACGGTAAATGTATCGCTGAATCATCCATACACACAAATGCACACAACAGTGCCGCGGATCTTTTTTCAAGACTTCATCCTGAGATTGATAAAATCTACAAATCAATCTCAGATAAATACTTACTTAAAGGAATTGGAGTTGGAGCTCCAAATGCAAATTATTATCGCGGTACAGTTGAAAATCCACCTAACTTAAAATGGGGAGTTGTAAATGTTGTAGAGATTTTAAAACAGTACTACGATGTTCCCGTTGCTATAACCAATGATGCAAATGCATCTGCGATTGGTGAAATGCTTTTTGGTGCCGCAAAGGGGATGAAAGATTTTATCGTAATTACACTCGGTACTGGTTTAGGCAGCGGAGTTGTTGTTGATGGAAAATTAGTTTATGGTTCAGATGGATTTGCCGGAGAAATTGGTCACACTGTTTATGATCCTAACGGCAGACAATGCGGCTGCGGAAGAAAAGGATGTTTAGAAACTTACGCTTCTGCAACCGGAATAAAACGCACAGTTATGGAATTACTTGCAAACTCCAATGAAGACAGCGCACTCAAAAACATCAGCTATAATGATCTTGAATCTAAAATGATTTATACTTCTGCGCTTGCGGGCGATAAAATTGCAAAAGAAGCTTTTGAGTTTACAGGAAAAGTCCTCGGGTTAAAACTTGCTGATGCAATTGCAGTTACAAGTCCCGAAGCAATTATTCTGTTTGGTGGATTAGCTCTTGCAGGTGATATGATAATTGCTCCGACAAAAAAATCTATGGAAGAAAATTTATTCCACGTATTTAAGAATAAAGTAAAAATTCTACCTTCAGGTTTGCCTGAAGGTAATAGTGCTGTACTTGGTGCCGCAGCATTAATTTGGAATGAGATGATAAAGCATAAAGAAATTACTGCTTAATAAAAAGCTTAGATTTGATAGTAGAATATTTTTGGTGAAACGAATCCCTGACTCTCCGCAGAGTTTTTCGGATCCAAGGTTAATCTATTTACAGTTTTCTCTTATGAGCTATAGTTCATTGTTAAAATTTTTATCCAAAAAAATTTCAACTTGTCTTATTTTACCTTCTCTGCTGAAGATTGATTGACTTAAACTCTCTTCTAATTCTAATCCATCTATATTGATTAGTTCACCATTTTGTGAGTGAACAATCATTCTGTTGGTATCCGAAAGTATGTAAGTAAATGGGACCTGACAATATGTAATTGCAAATGAATTCTTTTTACAATTTATTTTTTGTTCTTTCCCATCTAAATCATAGTAAGTGAAGATTTCTTCTTTCTCTAAGAATTCATCATCTCTGAGCAATGTAGGATGAATTAACATTTTCCCGGATTTTATTTGTATACCTAATTCTCTAAATCTGGAAATTATATCTTCTTTTACCTGACCGGTCATACCGGGCTGCTGAGCACCTGCAAATAAAGGTGTATGTGAGTATGGATCAGTTGGGAAGGCCCCGTATTCATCTGGTTGTTTGCCGACTCCTATTCCACTTTTAATATCATAATAGAAATCTTTTAATTTATTTAATTCTTTTTTCTTAGCAGAATTTTTCTCGGCATCGAAATAGACTTCCTGTACTGCAAGCAGGAGTTTAGATACCATATGCCAATAAATCGAACCTAAGCCCTCGTATTTATAAAAAGTGTTAGCTCTTCCGGTAAATTCGTTATGACAGAATGTGCTTTCATGAATATTTAAAACTAATGATAATTCTTCCTTCACATATTTTTTTAGTTGTGTATCACTTAAGGATTCCAGTTTCTTTCTGAGTTCTTCAGAATTGATAACATCACTTTGAAAATGAACATCTCCAACCACATCCTTATAAATAATCTCTTTGTTTCCTGCAGATAACATCGAAAGCAATAATTTAGATTTGTTTACCAGATCAATTGAAATATTATTCTTCTCAATAAACAAAGGTAAATTCTTGTTTGGATAAAGCATATAACTGTTTTGATCTTTTCTATACAGCCTGCTTTTCTTCAGAGCGGTTAATAATTCTATCGATTCTTGAGCAGATAAGTATCCGGAACTTAAAACGCCACCTGACCTTCAAGCATTTCATATAGATGAGTTACTTTTAATTCATTTTCAGAAATATGTAAAATATTATATGAATGATAAAGATCATCCTTTCTTTTATTTTCATCAATTGTATGATCAATAACTAAAAGACATAATTCGCAAAACTCAATAATCATCCTGGCGGATATTTCTTGCTTTTCGCTGTTAAATCCATTCTTGTAAATTCTTCTTCTATAATCTGAACCGGCAACACCTAATTTATCGACGATTTTTTTTCTTTCTCTATCGCTGATTTCTCCCTCACTAATTTTTGTGAGCTCAAGTATCGTATCGTGTATAGCGCTAAAAAATTGTGCAATCTCAATTGAAAGATTGAACTTGTTCATTGAGTTATCGCTCAATAAACTTTTTAGGAAGTTAACATAGCGTCTGATGTAAAATAAAGTAACCATCGAAATACCGTAGCCCACTAGTGCATTTTTAGCATCGTTCCATTCAGGTCGTTGAGTATTCATCCAGATGCCGCCGCCCGGAATGAAGTTCGACATTTTTACTAAAAGTGTAAGCAGCAGTTTTTCTAACAAATTTACTTGCACTAAAGTGTAATCTTTCTTCTTAAGAAGTTTAGTATCTGAGCCGTAAAGTTTTTCGTCTGTTTTAAGTTGTTCGTCAAGTTTATAGTCAAACTCAATTGTATTTCGTGGGTCTTTCAGGATATCCTGGTAATCCTTAATCCGATAAGGCACATTAGCAAAAGAGAAGATTTCCGTATCTAACAATTTTTGCAGCGCATCAGGATTAAACTCTTTAGATAA
This sequence comes from uncultured Ignavibacteriaceae bacterium, assembly GCA_963698205.1. Taxonomy (GTDB): domain Bacteria; phylum Bacteroidota; class Ignavibacteria; order Ignavibacteriales; family Ignavibacteriaceae; genus IGN3. Next base: position 116,837 of record CAVOPZ010000012.1, read on the forward strand.
TTCCAGCAATTTTAATAAATAGATTATCTGGTGGTCTCCCCAATAACCAATATTTGCCCATGGATTATGTGGTTCCTGTTCTTCCCAATCAAAGCCATCCCTAAAAATACGATAAGGATTATAACCATCTGCTGTTGAACAATTAAGAAACTTTGCTATCATCGATTCTAAAAACTTTGGGTATGATAAAGCAAGAGCTTCCCAGTTTTGAAAGATGTCCCGCCAATTCCCCTGATAGTTGAGCACTTTATGATTATTCTTGTCTTTAATATCAATAGAAAATAAATTCCATGGTCTGCTCGGGTCTCCGTGTCTTCTGCTGAAGGTTAAAGGTAAATATTCAATCGCAAGTTTTGTAAAATGAGGGTCTCCAATGCTTCTAACCTTGCCGAATAATTCAGAAATGGAAAGTTGATCTTCGAGATTATCAAAAAAACTTTTGTGTGCATTTATTACAAAAGGATTTGCATTCTTCACAAATGAAATGAAATCTTCTTTCTCAACATTATAAGAATCGTCAAATATGCCACCGCGCATTACATTGAATAGAACATTAGAAAAATGTCTTGCAGTATTTAATTTGTTTCCAGTAAGCTGCATTCCATCTGACTGAGCAACAATTTTAGTAAGCATCTGCTTACTTTCTTCAATATCATTCAGAACAAGTTCATAAGCATTTTTCTTTTTTATGGTATTTATCAGTCCAATTATATTTCCAGAATCCTGATTAATCTCAGCAGCGATTAACCAGTTGATGGAACTTTTTTCTTTTATCTTAAAACTTGATATAATCAGAAAAGAACCTCTTGCTCCATTTTTACTGTCCTCTTGCTCAACGGAAATATTTTTTCCGAAGTTTGAAACCTGTTTAGAGCTTAACAAATATTTTTGAACATCAATACCGGCAGCCCAAACAGTTGTAGCCTTTAATGATTCTGCGGGCAGAGCCCTGTCTGACGGAATAGAACTAAGCGAGTAAACTCCCAATCCGTATTTCGAAATCAGTTCATTTTTTTTGTATCCATCAATCAATGTACTGAATCCTGACTGAAGTTTTTGAGAAACTCCTGATGGCAGAATATTCTGTATGCCGTCCAGTACTTCAATTTCTTTTTTAGTACTTGACTCATTAAAAATTTTGGCAGTCTTAACAAAACCAAATTTCTCGCTGCAGGTCCAGCTATACTGAAATTTAAGTTTAAGGTCGTGATTGATTTCTTCAAATATTATTTCGGTACTTGAAATATTTTTATAAAGATTTTTGGTTATTGAATAGATGTCAAGATAATTTTCAGAAAATGGCTCCCACAAATAAAGCTTTCCTTTATCCGCCATTTTTATTATGGTTTTACTTCCGGTTATCTCATTAACATCGTGCAGCACATCATCATTTGTGTATGCGAACAAAGAACTGTCGGAATTTTTTCTCCCCGCAGTTAGTCCTCCCTTGCTTGAAATATATAACCAATGATCAGTAGCACTAACAATGCTGATTAGAAAGGGATTCATCTTATCATAATTTTCTATTTTATAAAATGTTTCATTATTTATCTTAATGAAATCACCTTTTATTGGTGCATTACTTATTTTTGCTTTTTGATTGCCAATGTAGATATGTTTTTTACTCATATTGAATATTTAGATTTGATAATTGAGAACTCACGACTATCTGTAAATGTTTTACAGTGTACAACAGAAAAATATATGCTGGTGCTTGCTTATACAAACACCAGCAAAATGAATATCAAATAATTATTTGATTAACATCATTTTTCTGACAGATTGGAAGTCCCCGGCTGTCAATGAATAGGTATATATTCCTGTTGGCAAGTTGGAAGCATCAAAAGTTACTTCATAAGAACCTGCATTAATAAATTCATTGACTAATGTTACAACTTCCTGTCCCAGCATATCAAATACTTTCAACGTTACCTGATTTGCATCAGGCAGACTGAATCTGATATTAGTTGACGGGTTAAATGGATTAGGATAATTCTGTTCCATAGTAAAATCCGATGGGAAAGAATTTTGAACTTCTCTTACATCCGATATCATAGTTGAAAAGTAGATGTTATCAAGATAAATAGTGCCATTACCAGTAAACATCAACTGAAAAACCTCTGTAAGATTAACCGTTGGTTGAAATTGAGATATGGGTATATCAACACTTATCCATTGTTCTGTTGCACCTGGCGGAACCAATGCTACGGATTGTTGATTTGGTCCAGGGCTAATCAAGAAGAAATTAAGTTCAGTAGAATTTGCGGTCCAGAAATCTATATGAATATATTGCATCCCTGCACTAACAAGGTTAAGGTTTTGATTCAGTTCAGTTCCCTGGTAATTTAAGCCGCCGTATTTCATAATAGTATCGCCTTGAATAGTCAAATAAGAAACTGATGTAGCCTGTCCCCAATTAGGGTTGAGATTAACACCTGGCAAAGTTGTATAGGCATCACTGAATATTGAAATAACTTCGCTTTGGGAAAGTGTTGGAGTAGGTGCGGGAACTGTTGGTTCAGCTATTGGAGTTGCTGCAGAAAATGTAATATCATCAAAATAAATTATATTCTCCTGGGTCCTGGCAGCAAAATCAGGAAATATAATTATTTGATCCTGACCAATAGTGTTCGGGTCTCCTATCCTACCTGAAAAGTCAAAAGTTAATTCTTCCCATTGATTAGTTAAGGTATTGGCTACTTTAATTTCTGGTAATGCGGCTCCATTAGGTTTGGCAAACTTAATTCCAACATCACTTATTACCGTTTTCCACACCTTTATTTTGACAATACTGTTGCTTGAATTTAATGTAAACGTTCCTATGTCTGAACCATGCTGAGATTCACAACCAGCATAAGGCTGTCCTGTCAATCTTGCTGTAAATTTGGCTACGGTAGCAGAAGTATTGATTCCGGATTGATCCGGATTTGCAATAATCTCCAAGGAAGGATTGTCATCATTTTCAAACACTGTCCACGTCCACGTTGCACCATAACCACCCGATTCAAAATTAATCGGATTGTTTTGTGCTGATAAAAATCCGCTCATTATAAAAACGAACAGAATAGCACTTAGAAACATTTGTTTCTTTTTCATTTTTTTCTCCATTTAAGTTATTAAGTAATTTATTAATTATATATTTTTAATTTGATATTAGTACTTATGATCGGCTTTAGAAATCTTTAAATGATTTTTAAAAGATTCTTTTGCTGTTCGATTTTCATAAAAAACACCCCAATGCTTTTCAATTTCGTTAGGACTTGAATTCTCGCCTCCACCTTTCCAGGGCTCGTCAAATGCTTCAAACAGAAATGTTGTTACCTGATATTGCTCAATCCAATCGGATAATTCTAAAAGAAATTTTTCCTGTGCCGAATAACTAACTTCTCCTTTTATCAATGCGCCTTGCTGTCCGTCACCGGTTTTGGTTGCATCATAATTTGTTGCCCAACCTATTTCACCTAAAACTATTGTCTTATCTGAATGGAATTCTTTAATTTCATTAAAGAATATATTACTCATCCAATCTATTGAATTTTCGAGTGTTTTTCCATTCCATAGAGGATAGATATGAACTACAATAAAATCCACTTCAGAAGCAACAGATTTACTTACAGGCTTATTCCAAAAATTATAATCATCTGCAGTAGTAACCGGCACGCTTGTGTTATTTCTTACTGTTCTCAAATAATTAATTAAACTGGCTGTTTCCATTTTATGAGCAGACCAAAAAACCTGAGTTTCATTACCAACGCTTATTGCAGAAATAATATCACCAAATTCATTTGCTAATCTTATTGCAATTAAAGCTTGCTTAATATTTTCATTTTTCCGCTGAGGGTCTTTTATTTCATCTTCTAACCAGACACCAAGCATAACTTTAATTGGCAGCTTATTTTTTCGTATTACTTTTAGTATTCTTTCCGAGTCATCATCAGAACCGTATACTCTTATCAAATTCCAGTGATTTAATATTATTTCTAAATCCTGGAGGATCTCAGATTCACTTGGACCCTTAACTCCAGGAGCCTGACCTTTACGATAACAGCCATAAGAAATAGCGTTTCCTATCCATTTACCATTCAAATTAGGATCAAACTCTCTTTTGATAAATGGGTCCTGTCGCTTTGTTGTTATTTGCTTTTGCAGCTTTAGTTGTATTGATTCCATTGATTCTGTTTTTTTAACTTCTAAATTTTTCTCAAGATTAGCTGTTTTTTGTGATTGACAACTAACTAATAACAGAGAAAATATAAATATTTGAATAATTCTTATGCTCATTTATTATCAGTTATTAAAAGGGTAACTGACAGTTAATTCAAGGTAACTTACTCACAGCAACGTATTCAATTTTTATGTATTGATTATCAATTGATTCTTTACCTTCACTAAGTATGTAATCTTTACAATTGTTCAATGAATTATCTGTCTCATCAAATTGATATCCAGCCCAAATACCACAGAGTGTAATGTTGATTACCATTTTCAAATTCTTGAATTCACATTTGTTCATACCTTTGCAGGTTTCGCACTGCCATTTCTTATGACTTTCATCATCGCATTCATTGCTTGTTTCTAAAAGTCTAACGTGATTCTTAAGAAATGACCTACTCCAAGTTTCAGGTTTTGGTGATTTACTTAAGGGACCGCCATCTGATTTTACATCGGCTTGAGGTTCCCAGTAGTAAAAGCGAAAAGAATTATTTTCCCATAAGCACGCGAAAGTACCTTCAGGTGAATCAACCTTATATGATTTTCCGCTGCATCCCGAGTTTGGATCAGTAAGGGTTGCATTTGCACAGTTGATGATAACTCCATCTCCATTCCATTCAGAATCGCACATTTGCGGGCAGGTATGGATAGTATTATGAATAATATTATTACCGTTGATAGTCTCTATGATATCAACTTCACCTGCAGCAGGCCAATCAGTGCAATTAACTGGACTGGGAGTATTATAGAATTGTCCAACTCCCGAATATTTATCAAGAAATTCATCCGAAATAGATTAATGCTTTCTTTGTAAAGCCATTCATCCTGCCTGCTTCCGTTTAACCACCAGGCAGGCCAAACTCCATTTGCTGATGGAAGTTTTCCTTTGAAGACAAATAAGATTTTTTGAACATTATCGTTAAGATTGTAATATGGTTTTGATGTAAATCTGAAAGAGTCAAAACCTAAAGTATCATTTCTGTTTTTTATAAAACCATAAAGCCCGTCATTTTCCGATAACTTTATCATGTCAGTATTTACCCATTTCATTCGGTCATAAACCACATCACCAAGAGTAGGATCATTATGTGGAAAGGTTGTAAAAAAATATTTCTCTACTTCCGAGAAATCATACTTTTCATTTTCAAAATCCAAATAGAAAAAATAATTCTCATAATTTACAGTCGGTGTCGGGTTGTGCAATAAACCCAACGCTTGTTAATAGTTGTATAGTAAATGAAATAATAATCGTTCTGATATAATTCATTATTAAAAAATCTAATTAAAGTTGGACACGAATAGTCTGCACTGAATTCGGAACCATTTTTATAAGTGCATACTGATCATCGATCTGAAGACTAAATTCCAATGGCTCCTTGGTTGTATTTAATAATTGCACGGAAAGAAGATTAGCATTGTTGATTGTTGCGCAGGCATGCAATGCATCACTATCTAATCCAGATATAATTTTATCTGTTTGTACTGCTTTATCACCCGGTCTTATGGTTCTGCTGAATTGTGCGAGGATATAGTAAATTGGAGTATAATAAACTTGCTTGCTTTCTGTATCGATCATTATTGGTGCGCCACAAAAATTACCGACGTGATTTGGTCCCCCTCTTTTATCTAAGACAACATTCCAATCAATCCATCCTTTTAACCAATGATCAATACTTACAATAATATTTCTGGCATATCTATGAACTGGAGTATAGATGGGATGATCTTCCATATTTACTGCCTGCCAGGTTGCCGAGTAAGCCCAATCTGTTGCATTCTCGTTCCACCAGAATGAATCATTATCAAACCATTCTGTTTCTTTAAAGCGATGCGGATCTAATATTCCACCGGGGGCATCTTTGCCTAAATCATCAATGCATCCTTCGGTGTGTATAATGGCGTGATCAGGAAATTTTGCATTAACTCTTTCAAACACATCCTCATAAACTTTGTTTGTGCTTTCGTACCAGTGCACTGCAGAACCATAAACAAATTTTGAAGTTTCCTTATCTCCCAATATAACATCCGCCCAGTGCTCTAAGCCATCTCTGTTCTGATCATAAATGAGAAGATTTAAATCCTTAAATCCACTCTTTAAAAGCTTTGGCCCCAAATATTTTTTTATAAATTGGTTTTGAGTTTCGGCGGTAAAATGCATGCTTTCCCATTGACCATTATTACCGTGAGGTTCATTAACGGGAGTTATCCCCCAGATTTTAACACCCTCGGAATTATATGCTTCCAAATATTTTATGAGATAATCTGCATAAGTTTCTTCATACTCGGGTTTAAGTTTTCCCCCGGTTCCCTGATGATTATTTTCCGGGGTCCCTTTAATGAACCAGTCTTCAATATCTTTCATCCATGCCGGTGCAGTCCATGCGGAGGCAACAATTCTCAGCTCATTATCTTTTTGCTGATTTTTAATTTCAATTGCTTCTTCTATCATCGGCAGCAGATCATAAGATGGATCTTTTATCCCGGGATATTTCTTAGGATCGAAACCTGCTTTATCAGGAGCAATGCTGAAACTTTTTAATTCAGTATCACCAATTTTATTCAGGTAAGAATATTTTCCCTCAACACAAAAATCGCACGAGCCTATATGAGTTCTTGTAAGTGAGAAATTAGCTCCAGCTTCACTAAAAATTTTCTCCATCACTTCTGCACGTTTCTTTTTATCCAGATGTGCTAAAACAAATGCAGATGACTCCGTGAAAGATGAGCCTATTCCATCTATCTCTTGCTTGATAATTGAAGGATGGATTTTAATTGTATTTCCTTTGGGAACCGGCCCCTTAATGAATGATATATTTTCTTTTGGGGCGATTTTATCTCCCGCTTCTGAAGTAACAAAATTTTCTTTTGATACAAGTATTTCTTTATCCTGATCACAAGAAATAAAAAAAGCACCTGCAATCAGAACCGCGGGCAGAAAGTATAATATTTTAATCATAACTTGAATCTCCAAATCAGTCTCAACAATCAGACATTACCAAATTTCAAATTTCCATCTTTGTCCCACAGACCCCAGTAGGCTCCAACATCGCCTTCTTTTTCTATTTTCCATGTTTCATCAAAACTGGAAAAGTAGAACACATCTATATTTTCCTGATTAGCCCATGTAAATGTGTTAATGAAATAAATCAATGCATTTTCATATGAAGGCACAGCCTTACGGTCAGGTGTACCTAAGTTCGGCCAGCCGGTCTCGCTTATGATAACTTTTTTTCCTTTTGCAGCAGTAACTGCCTGGTAATACATATTCTTTAAATAAGCCAAAGAATGTTCTAATGGATAACCCTCCCAGAAGGGATAACAGTTTGCAAGAATAACATCACAGATGTTGCATATGCGGGGATGATTTACAAATTCAAAATATGCGTCGACATATCCCACCGGGACATTGGGAATTTCCATTTTAACTTTTTGAATATGTTTTATGATTTCATCTTCAGTCAAATCTTCACGCAGCAGTACTTCATTACCAACAGCTACTATATCTGCATATCCGGATTTGGCTACTTTAATTATGCTTTCAATTTCAGCTGCATTTTTTTCTTTATCATTTCCCAGCCAGGCTCCAACAAGTGTTTTTATGCCATGTTTATGGGCAATTCGTGGAATATGCTCATTGCCATCAACACAGGAAAAAGATCTTACCCACTTAACGTAAGGTTTGATAATTTTTATTCTTGTTTCTATTTGCTCTTCAGAAATAATAGAACCCGGACTTTGATTTTCTAAATAAGCGCTGAATGAAATACCGTGAATACCTTGCATTAATAATTTCAAAAAAGCTGAATCTAATTCAGCTCTGCTTAAATCAGAAATATCTATACCGGATAATATGCTATATTTAGATCCGCTTCGCGACATATTGCCTCTTATTTAAATATTATGAATAACCAAAACCGGCAGTTTAGATCTCTGCAGTACTTTGTTTACGGTGCTTCCAATTGTTGCATTCTTTAAAGTTGCCTTTCCTTTAAAACCGATTACAATCAGATCACATTTTTTCTCTTCGGCAACATTTAATATTATTTTAACGGGACGACCCCTTTCGACAAGGATGTTAATGTCTTTTATGGTTTCCTTACCGAAAGCACGGGTAATTTTCTTAGTAATTTGTTTATTTATATTAGTTGTATACTCTTTTGCCTCAGTGAATTTTTTATCGATGCTTGGAAACCTCTCAAGTCCTACATCAAATGTTAATAAGTCAATTAATTCGGTATTGACGACATAAAGGAAAGTAAGTTTAGCTTTATATTGCTCAGCAATTCCAAGAGCATGACTAAAAACTTCTTTCCAGTTTTCCGACAATTCTGTTGTATATAGGATATGTTTGTAATTTAGTTTGGACATTTATCTTAAACTCCTAATGATTTACAATTAAAGAATTCACATTTCTAAATATTTTTCCGGAATATCTTTATATCCCCAGGATTTTAACTGTCTTGACCAGCCACCGAGATTTTCGATAGTTACTGGAATTATTTTTAGTCTGATAATCTCTTCTACTTTTTTATTGAAATAAATTTTATCGATAACTGTTTTAACTGATATTTCACCCCAGGTAAAGGTTGGCTGCCCTAATAATACTTGTACATAATTCTTTTCGATATATTTAAGTTGAACGGGAAGCGCATCCACAGCAACAATTTTTATTTTGCCGGGTTCAATAACATCGATTAATTTTTCGCCAAAAAAAGCCCAGCTTCCAACCATTGCCCAGCCTTTTAGATCTGGATTTAATTTCATAACCTCAGTCATAACAGCAATAGCATCGGTTTCAGTTTCAGGGTGATAATATGTCCCGACAATCTCTATATCAGGATAATCAGCGGCGCCTGTAATGATTCCCTTAACTCTTTCCTGAAGATTATTCGCCATCTTGTTACCACCCAGAATTGCGATTTTACCTTTACCGTCAATTAGGCTTGCTAATTCATTAATTATTTTTTTACCCATCTCTAAATCATCCGGTCCGTAAAAAGCAAAACGTTTAGAATTGGGTGCATCGCTGTCAAAAGTCATAACTGCTATACCATTTTCAACAGCATAATTAATTGCTTGTGTAAGTGTATCTTCATCAGAGCAAGAAACAATAATAGCTTTAGTACCATTTTTAACTGCATTGCGTATTATTTCCGCCTGCTCAGATGCACTTTCAGTATTGGGAGTTTGCCAATCGATAGTAACGTCGAGCTTACTATATTTTTCAGAAATAGATTCTGCAGTTTTTATCGCTCCGATTTTTGCCGATTCAAATACAGGGTTTGCTGAGCTCTTTGCAATCATTGTAATAGCTATTGATTTTACATCAGCAGGTTTTTTACCGTCTATTTTATTACCGTCTTCTCCGCAGCCAACTAATAGCAATAATAAGCCGATAAAGAACAAAGCGGTTATTTTTTTGATTTCTTTCATCTTATTATAAATCCTTCAATCATTTTATTTTCATAGAATATTATTATGAATTCTATGATATTTTTTCAGGAACGATTGTTTTTTTGCGGCGCTTTTCTAGTTCGCTTCTTATTTCATAAGATTTTTCTTCTGTTATTTTAAAAGAAGCAACAGAGAAAATTGCAATTATACAGCCAGCAGCCGGAATACCAACATCTACAACTCTCATCCAGAAAAATGTGCTGGAAGTTTGAGCGCCTCCAAAATCAACGACGAAACCGGTAGCATTTAACAGAAATCCTGAAGCACCAAATGCCAAAGCCATTCCAAGCTTAACCATCCACCAGTAAATAGCTCCAAACATTCCTTCTCGTCTTTCTCCTGTTTCCAACTCGTCGAGGTCACATACATCTGCAACCATTGAGCCCATTAAAGTAAATAAAGCACCCATTCCTACAGCTATGAATGGTGCAGGGAGAATTACTAACCAGGTTGTCATCGGATCGTAACAAAACCATTTTAAAATGCTGCCGAATAACATTATTGATATAGCAATTATGAATGTTTTTCTTTTGCCAATCCTTGATGAAATCCAGGTAACGCCTGCTATTGCTGCAAGTGTTGAAAATGTTGTAACTGTTCCAAACAGTCCCATATATTTTGCACCCAGATCGTTATCGCCGCCACATACGTAAAATATTGTAAGGTAAGAACTGAATGCTCCAACTAGCATAATTGCATTAAAAACGAAAAACGTACCTGCGCATAGTTTTAAAAATTCTACTCTTTTTAGAGTTATCATTAACCCTTTAGAAAATTCAACTATGTTTTTTTTCAAACCTTCAAAAAATTTATTTTTTACTTTTACTTCCCCGTCCTGAGCCACAAAACGTTCTTTACAAAATATTGCGGGCATTATGCCAACAACCACAACAAAAACACCAATTATAATTGCAAGGGTTCTTGCCCCCTGTACGGAGTCGGAGAAGAATCTGTCATTTTCCATAAAAGCATAGAACCAAGGTAACGTTATCCAGGCGAACTGTCCCATAAAATTCATAACACCCATCAAGCGTGTTCGTTCATGATAATCAGACGTAAGCTCATAGCCCAAAGCAACCCAGGGAGTTGCAAAGATTGTATAAAATAAATAGAAGATGATTGAACCAATGAGGAAGAACCAGAAATAAAACATTTCACTGTATCCTCCGGGCAGCTGCCACATCAAAGCAAATGTGAGTCCTACAAAGATTGCCCCTATGAAAATGTATGGTCTGCGTCTTCCATATTTAGATCGAGTATTGTCTGAAATATATCCCATTATAGGGTCGGTCATCGCATCTGTTAATCGAGGTATAGCTTGAAGTGTACCAACAAGTGCCGGATTTATACCAAGACCTACATTCAGCACAATTGACATATATCCTATTGCACCACCAAGCAGGTTATTGACAATTGATCCGAGCCCATAAGAAAACTTTTGACCAAAGGATATTTTATCACCAGGTGCTGTTTTATGAATTTCTTTACTGCCCATTAACTTTCCTGTTCTCTGGTTAAACGTGAAAAAATTATTTTTTAATTATTTTAAGCTGCAAAGCATTATTAACTCTCAAATAAATTCTTATTGCTCCTTATAAACCCTTACATAATCAATGAGCATAGTTTGTGGAAAAGGAGTCTGGCTTGTTGGGAAGCCAACATAGTTACCACCAACAGCTACATTAAGTATAATAAAGAAAGGTTTATCAAAGACCCATTGACCTGGCAAATCTTCAGGTTTAATTTCCTGATAGAGTACTTCATCGACATAAAATCTTAAATAATTTTTTCCCCATTCAACTGCGAAAACATGAAAATCAACATCAAATCGGTTATTAGTAAAACCAAAAGTTTTTGTAACTGCAGAGCCGCCTGAATAACCGGGTCCGTGAACTGTTCCATTAATAAGATTAGGCTGCTGCCCGCGATATTCCATAATATCAATTTCACCTGTTTGAGGCCAGCCAACGGTTTCAATATCATTACCAAGCATCCAGAAAGCAGGCCAAATCCCTGGTCCCCATGGCATTTTAATTCTTGCTTCAAATCTGCCATAAGCTTGTTCAAACAAGCCTTGAGTTTTTATTCTGGCAGAAGTGAAAGGCATTCCGCCAAAAGATTCTCTTCTGGCAGTAATTGCCAAATTATTTTCACCATCCAGATATATGTTCTCCTGTCGGTCTGTGTAATATTGCAATTCCTGATTGCCCCACCCGTTATTTCCTGTCCCAATATCATAAGTCCAGTTTGCAGAATTGGGACTCTCTCCGGCGAAACCTTCGAATTCATCCTGCCAGACTAATTGCCAGTTTGGCACTTCAGGATCAAGAGAATTATCGCAAGATGGAACTGTAAAAATTATTAGCACACAAGCTAAAACTATTAATATGTGTTTTTTATTTGTGTTCATACCAATACTCCTATTACTTCTGATCTCTTTATCAAATGATTTAAAATTTAATTCATTACAGCTGGAACTAAATTCTTTCTTAAAATTTTTGGATAGCTAAATGCTTGTTCAATTGCAAGGGTTGCAGCACCTATTGCAATTCCTTTTGGTTCAAGTTCAGATCGTCTTAATTGAGTTTTACTTAGATCTTTTACAAGCGCAGTGGAGTTTATTCTCTCTTGTATAGGATTTATTACAAGATCGCCCAGCCGTGAAAGGCTGCCGCCAAGAATTATCATATCAGGATTAAAAAGATTTGCAATACTTGTAATTGCATTCATTAAATAATCTGTCGCTTCTGCCACTACTTGTAAGGCTAAAGGATCTCTATCAAGTGCTGCATTTTCAATATCTTTTATGCTTAAGTCACTTTTCAATAAATGACTATCAGGATAAATAGTAGAAAGTATCCTAACCCTTTCTATTAAAGCCCATGCAGAAATAACCGTTGCCAAGCAGCCCCTAAGTCCGCATCCGCATAATCTGCCGTTTGGATCAATGGGCATGTGACTCATTTCTCCTGCTATTCCCTTTGCGCCCCGATAAAGTTTTCCTCCTAATATGTAACCAGCTCCAACTCCGTTTGATATTTTAATGTAGATTAGATCATTTACCTGCTTACCTGCACCCCACCAATGTTCAGCTAATGCACCCAGGTTAGCATCGTTATCTAAGTAGACAGGCAAACCATACTTTTTGCGTAATCTTTCCAATCCACTTTTACCATGCCAGGCGGGAATTATTGTTTCAGATAAATACTCTGGATGAATCGGATCAACTGGGCTTGGTACTGCAACTCCAATACTTAAAAGCATCTTAGAGCCGTGTTTAATGGTTGAGAGGCAATCTTTACAAAGATCATCAATAACTTCATAAGTACCTTCAGCATCTTCTCTTACTGGAAAATCTTTTTCTTTCCATAAAAGGAGCTTGCCTCGCAGATTAGTCATAGCCACTGAAACGTGTGTAGCGCCAATATCAATTCCAAGAATTACTTTTGCGTCATCCTGAAACTGAAGCATGATTGGTTTTCTTCCGCCGTTTGATTCGCCGCTTCCAACTTCGGCAATTAGCCCCGTTGGAAGAAGGTCTTTAATGATCTCAGTAACTGTCGAACGAGATAAATTAAGCTGGCGTGAAATCTCAGCTCTTGAAATTTGATGTTCACGCCAAATTAATCTTAGCACAGAGTCTTTTAATGATATTGTAATCTGTTGAGCTATCTTATTTTCTGCTGTGCTGCTTATTCTGTGCATCTTTTTTTCAAGTTAAATGACATTTAAGACATTTATTTATGAAACAATACATTATCAATGTAAATGGTATTCGGATCGCCCGATATAATTAACTGCGCTAAATGACCCTTGGTTGTTAACCCAGCAAAACTGGATAATGGTATATCAAAACTTACCCAGTTACCAGTTGATAAAGAAGGCACCGAGCTAGCATTTAGTGTAAGCTCATGTTCAACATCATCACCTCCGCCAAAAGCACCATTAGCACCAAAATCAACAATTTTAATTTTAAATACTGCAGGTAAAGCAGTTGGGTCCGGAGTCCAGAAATCCATTCTAAAATGCGTCATTGTCGTTGCATCAACTTGTTGGCTGATAAATTCTATACCGGCAAAAACTAAGTTGGTGTAAAGTTTGGTAGCATTACCCGCAACCAAAATATCCGCAACATCCGCTTGATCCCAACTTGCAGACCAAGTATCAACGGTTACATTTGGATAAGCGTTACTGAACAGTGAGATAACATTTCCTGCCGGATAATTTGGGGTAGGAGCCGGTGATGTTGGCTCAGTTGCTGTTCCACTTCCTTGCTTATAGAAATAAACATTATCCACATAAACTGTAGGTAGATCTCCTGATATTACTAGCTGAGCTAAATGAGCTTTTGTAGTTAGTCCGGTAAAAGCTGATAAAGGAACATCAATCTGAACCCATTGTTTAGTTGCTAATGGCGGATTAGTATTTGCTCTGAAAGTAAGTTCATGAGACTTATCATCACCACCGTCAAAAACACCGTTAGGTCCAAAATCAACCAATAAAACTTTAAATGCTGCCGGAAGTGAAGTTGGGTCAGGAGTCCAGATATCCATATGGAAATGTGTCATCTGAGTTGCATCAATTGTCTGAGATGCAAACTCAATTCCGTTGAAGTTAAGTGTTGTGTAAAGTTTAACATCATCACCTTGAATTTGAATTTCCTGAAGTACAGCAGTTGAGTAAAGCCAGCCCGTTGCCCATGTATCTATTGGAACATTTGTGTAAGCATTACTGAATAATGATATGACATTTTCTGCAGGAACAGTTGGAACAGGTGCAGGATCAGGACTTTCACCGATGTTAATTGTTATCGATCCTTTAGCGTCTAATGATCCAAACTTTGCAGTAACTTTAGCAGTGCCCAATCCAACAATATAAATTTGCCCATTTTCATTTACTGTTGCTACAGTTTCATCCGAAGAGAAATAAGTAAAATAATTGGGTGCTACATTAACTCTTTGATCAGTTCCATAGGGCATATTAAAATTAATATAAGTGTCGCCAATATTAAGTGTTTGCCCAACTATTGCTGTAATAATTTGATTTTGCTCATTTAGTATCACTGGTTGTGGATGAGCGATAGTACCAAGTTTTTCGAATTTAACTTCATCAAACCAGATTGTATAACCTCTACCATCTTCAGGTCCTTCTGAGTAAAAAAACATTCCTCTCTCTGCTTTCCACCTGCTTGGATCGGGAATAGGTATATAATATTTTTTCCAATTAGTATTAACAGCTAAGCCTGTTATGGTAGCAAGATTTCTGGACACTCCCAGATCATTACCAATTCCTACCACATCGATATTAGCAGGCTGACTTGATTTAGCCCAAAATGTTAGTGCATCAAAGCCGGAAAGATTTCTACCAACACTGGTGAAATAAGTTCCTCCTGCATAAGCTCCAAGAGGATCTTCAAAATCTGGCACTTCAATACGCATGGAAAATGTTCCTGAATACTTTATGTCATTAACAACATCAAATGCTGTAACCTTCGATCCACCAAAAGCGGCATAATTAAGTCCGCTGCTAAAGCCATCAATAAATACTTCCGGATCGACGGGGTAATCTGCAGGCTCCAATACGTTGGGATCTCTTTCACAACTACTGAACATTAATGCTGAAATTATTGTAAAGAGAGTTATTGTATTATAAAAAATATTTCTTTTTGTCATTGGAAACTCCACTATTTATTTAAATTACATACCAATATTAAAATGTAAATAAGTACGTATTTCCCACTCACTACCATTGTCAAACCCTGGGACAGTAGGGTCGCATACAGGCTCACCCAATACATTTAGATTTTTTGTAGGGCAGTATCGAGGTGAATATTGATCCAGGGAGCGCCAGGTTCCAATTACACCCAATCTGGTGCTTGGTAAACCGAACCATTCCGGCATACCTACCTGAACTGAAACATCTGCTGCTAATTGAAGAGGATAGGTTAAGTTAAAATCTCTATGATAATCATATGGACCCCAATCATTTACCTTTACTTGTGTTATAACTTTAAATTGATCGGTAACAAAACGGATATCACCGCCATATCTTTCGATAAGTCTTGCATCGCTGCCGTTGGCCTGACCCACCCCGCCATAAAGGTTAGCTATTAATCCAAAATTACGGTTTATCTTTGAAACGATACGTGTATGAACTTCCCATAAGTCATGAGCAGGAGGAGCACCCGGGAAAGCAAAAAAAGTTCTGCCATCAGCTAAAATTCCTATAGATGCATCCCTTGTTGTTGGGTGATGTCTGAAAATATATCCTAAGTTAAAAGCAAACTTAGCATCTTCACTCACATCGCTATCCCAGGCATACATCCAGGTTGCAGGAGTTGGATCGTAAGTGATAAGTAATTCACCTGCAGTTGTCTCGCGATTCCCTAATACTGCAAAAGGATCAGAAAAAATGTTTCTTGGTCTGCCCGGAGGTGGTACATCACCCGGAATTGGTCCTTCAATTGGTTTTTGCCACATAAAGTTTGGTGCAATCTGAAAATCGCCAATTGTATAGGCTAATCCAGTTAGAAAATTATAATTGTTCCCTAGTCCGCTTGCTTTTAATCGCCAGCCTGTATATGTGAGAGTTTGATTAACACCACCATCAGCAACTAATCCTTGCATAGCACCTTCAGCATACCAATTCCATCCGCCGCTTGACAGTGTAATCTTTACCTTACCGCCAAATGCATCAGAGTCTTTAATTTTATCCTGAAGAATTAAATAGCTGCTTGCATCTCCAGAAGCTATTTGAAAGTTATCCCCAACTTTAGTACTACCCGACCAAATACCGCCGACCTCAAAACCAAGCATTCCAAATTTAGATGAAAGATGTAATGTTGCTCTTCTTGTTGGAGGAACTGGTATTGCAAATGAACTAACTGTCTGCGGTGCTTCATCCAAATCTTCGTGATAAATACCAGTTACTTTAACAGGTCCAAGCTCACGCTGATATTTCAATAATATTGCCGGATTTGCACCCCACCAAAGTTCAGGACCAAATGCAATTTTTAATCCATTAAGAAAATCTTTTCCGGCTATTTCGAAACCGGATGGGGCTTTACCATTATAAGTGTCAATATTAGGTCCATAATTTGCTTCCGGGTATAATCCAAAAAAATCACCTTCGTAGCCCCAATGATAATGACCTGTGCGGTAGAATGCATCTAGTTTAAACAATGAGTGATCCCATTGTACACTAGCTTGATATACTGCTACTCTCTCAATTCCGCTTAAGGTAACTTCTCCATTTTTTGTTGGAACAGAAACTGTTATCGGTCGTCCGCGATTTTCATAAAATATTTCATTGATAGGATTATCAGGTACATTACCCAATACGTTTACCGATAATTTACCTTTTACATTTGGCGCAGGGTTAGCTTCAAACTCTGCGAAGAATGATTCCATATGGTCGAATCCCAAGAAAGCTGGGAATACTGTGCTTCCTGGTACTCTTTCATTCAGTGTACTTATGTTATCTCCACCAGTGCTGTATGTTTCAAGTTTTAGATATAGTCCGCTTAAACGGACTAAACTATTCTTAGAGGATTCAAGCGCTGCCTTATCACCTCTGGCTGTTAACAAATACTCTATTGCATTTATTTTATCGAAATGATTTCCAATAACAGAAGCACCCATGTTTTTATCATAGGGGTTGATTTTGAAAGCATCTTTTAAGGCGTAATAAGCTGCTCTTGGGTATAATTCATAATGCCCATTAATATCAGTAGGACCTTTAGCACAAATACCAAACCACTCTTCATTCATATTATTTTGGCCTTCAATATAATCCTCTGAATATCCGCCATTAGACCATGAAGCGTGTGTATCTTGTGCATCTAAGTTACTATCTTGCAAATATTTCCACCAACCATCACTAAATTGAAAGGTCATTCCGCCAATGGAAATTCCTGTTTTACTATTTCCATAAGAGTGTTGAAAAATCTCTTTCCAATTTCCTAAGAAATATTTTGCCTGCATTAGTTGATCTTCATGCATTTCAATTGCATTAAAAGCGTCAGCACCAAACTCAGTAAACATAATTGGCACATTTAATTTTTCTCTAACCTTATCAAATAGATCTGTAAATGACACACCTCTGTAAGCATTTATACCTAAAACATCCATGCTGGTAACTTCTTCAGCGATGATATCGATGAAAAGTAAATCTCCATTACAAATTGCAACAGGATGATTTGTATCAAACTTTTTAATTTCCTGAATACCCTCATTGAAGAGCTTATACATATGCCGAGCTCTTACAGACTCCAGTGTTTCGCCAACAGGTATATCTTCAGTTTCTGCTCCGCCCCAAAAAAGACCGTAATTGTTTTCATTCCCTAGCAGCCACATTAGAAGCCCGGGAACATCTTTAAATTCCTGAACAAGATTGTTTACTTCATTTAAAATTTGTTTCTGTGTATTTGGTTCGGCATAATCAGTATTTGCAATATAGGCTCCATCTATTGTTACACCGTATCTTCCGAAAGAATGATTAAGGACTGTATAAATTCCATAATTCCTATAGATATACTCAATCCATTTGGGCTGGATTCCGGTGTAAACACGAATTGCATTTACCCCCATGACCTTCAAGAGAGCCATTTCTCTGTCTAATGCATCTTTAATAAATTCATCAGACTGAGTCCAAAGACTATATGTGTAATTAGTTCCGATAGGAAAGTAATCCCAGTTCATTCCAACTACCATAAAGTCTTTACCATTCACAAGTAATTTTGATCCATTGTTGTCGTTTAAAACTGAAATCTTGTCTCCTTGTGAATTGATGACGGAAGAGGCAAAAAGAAAAGCAAAAATAAGAAGTTTGAACCAAGACAATTTAAAGTGAATTAAGCACATAAATACCTCCTCACCAAATGATAAAAGTTATTTTCATAATAAAAAAAGATTAAAAATGTTCTTGTATTGGATATTAGATTAAGGATTCTAAATTGGATGTGATTTGTCGGCGAGAAATAGTTAAAAATTTGCAAAAACCTCTGATATATTGAAATATGACTTTCACTTAGCGGGGTTTGCGACCTATTAAAAAGCATCTTGAAGCCTTCAATCTATTTTTAAAATTTTTTAAGCATTAAACGAACTTGAAACAAATTTTTGGGGAAATCATACTTTGTTCGTTTCTCGAACAAACATATAATTAATAATTTTCTTTGTCAAGAGGTTGGTTGTAATTAAATTTCAGTTCATAATTATGAACTAATATTAATTAAGTTTGCGTCGGGTCATTATAGTAAACAAAATTTATCCACAAATTCATAGAGTCCATTGGGGTAATATCATCACATAATTATTAATTAGTACTCAAATATCATAAAGCATCAAAAATGTTCAGAAATCGGCCCTAATTCGACATTATTTTGTGTGCAGAAACAGTCCTGCCCTCTCTTTGCCAAATGAGATTGTTAGTGATTTAACTTGAGTGATATTTTTATTGAAGGAACTAAATGATTAAAATATTAAATAAATCATATTTTTTTATACTAATTATTTCTTTAATAATGTGGTGGAGTTGTAAAGAAGAACCCAGCTCACCTAATGATCAACTTCCTTCGGTATCAGAACGAGTTAATTCACTACTTTCTCAAATGAGCTTGGATGAAAAAATTGGACAGATGACTCAAGCAGAGCGAGGTGCATTACAAAATATTTCCGATATTAAAACGTATTATCTTGGTTCGTTGCTTAGTGGCGGAGGTTCTGCACCATCAACAAATTCAGCACAAGCTTGGGCAGATATGTATGACTACTTTCAAAACTTTGCACTTCAGACAAGATTAAAAATTCCCCTTATATACGGAGTTGATGCAGTACATGGACACAACAACGTTTTTGGTGCAACTATCTTTCCACATAATATTGGTTTAGGCTGTACAAGAAATCCACAACTTATTGAACAAGCAGCAAGAGTTACTGCTGAAGAAGTTTCCGGAACAGGAATAGATTGGACTTTTGCACCTTGCATCGCCACTGTTCGTGATGAGCGCTGGGGAAGAACTTACGAAGGCTTTGGTGAAACGCCGGAATTATCCGTTATGATGGCTAATGCAATGGTTAAAGGATATCAGGGATTGAATCTTTCAGATTACGGAAATATTCTTGCTTGTGCAAAACATTATCTTGGTGATGGTGGAACACAAGGAGGAGATGATCAGGGTAATGTTATTGCAGATGAACAAACTGTTAGGCAATTACATTTGCAAGGATTTATTTCTGCTATCAATGCCGGGGTAAAATCTATTATGGTTTCTTACAGCAGTATAAATGGACAAAAAATGCATGGCAGCAGATACTGGATTACAGATGTTTTAAAAGATGAATTAGGATTTAAAGGATTTGTTATTTCTGATTGGCAAGGAATTGATCAATTACCCGGAGATTATAAAAGTGATATCCAAAATTCTATAAATGCTGGCGTAGATATGGTAATGGTTCCTAATAATTATATGGAGTTCATTCAATATCTAAAAGAACTGGTTAATGAAAATAGAGTTTCAATTGAACGCATTGATGATGCAGTAAGAAGAATCCTAACTGTAAAATTTGAACTTGGTCTTTTTGAAAAACCTTTTACTGATAGAAGCTTAATATCAACCGTTGGTTCTGTGGCACACAGGTCCGTTGCAAGACAATGTGTAAGAGAATCATTAGTCCTGTTGAAAAATGGAAATAACTTTTTACCACTTTCAAAAAATATTAATCACATACTTGTTGCAGGAAAAAATGGACTTGATATTGGTAATCAATGCGGCGGATGGACGATTTCCTGGCAAGGGAGCAGTGGAGATATAACTGCCGGAACCACAGTCTATCAAGGGATAAAAAATTCGGTTCCGAGTTCAACTACTGTTAGCTACTCATTTAATGGAAGCAGTACGCAAGGTGCTGATGTTGCTGTTGTAGTAGTTGGAGAAACACCTTACGCAGAAGGAAACGGTGATAGAAATGATCTTTCATTATCATCTGAAGATATTACCACGATTAATAATATTAAGAATGCCGGAATACCTTATGTTATTATCTTAATATCCGGCAGACCAATGATTATTACAGATGAGCTTGCCGATTGTAATGCTTTTGTTGCAGCCTGGCTTCCCGGAACTGAAGGGCAAGGAATTGCGGATGTACTTTTTGGCGATTATAATTTTACGGGTAAGTTATCACATAGTTGGCCAAAAAACATGAGTCAAATTCCTATAAATTCTGGTGATGCTAATTATGATCCCCTATTTCCATATGGATATGGCTTAGCTTATTAAAGTAAAATTTAATTATTCTTAGATGAGGAATAAATGAAAAAGTGCTTTGTGTTTTTATTTTCTATTGTAGTAATAGTACTATATGGATTCGTACAATCTCCGCAAACAAATTCTGAAGAAGATGTACTTTCTGCAAGAGTAGATTCTGTTCTGTCTTTAATGACGCTTGACGAAAAGATCGGACAGTTAAACCAGCTTTCATTTGGAATCGGCTGGGGACCAACTGTTAAAGTGTCTGTCCCTGATGAATACAAACAGCAGATACGTGATGGAAAAATTGGTTCTTTCCTTAATGCAATCGGTGCTGAGTTTACTTATGAATTACAAAAAGTTGCAGTACAGGAATCAAGATTAAAAATTCCTTTAATATTTGGATTGGATGTTATTCACGGATTTAAAACTACATTCCCCGTTCCATTAGGAGAAGCGGCAACCTGGCAGCCTGAAATTGTTGAGATGTCGGCCCACTATCAGGCAATCGAAGCAGCTTCTGCCGGAATTCATTGGACATTCTCTCCGATGATTGATATCGCACGCGATCCACGTTGGGGACGAATTATGGAAGGAAGCGGCGAAGATCCTTACTTAGTTTCGTTGATGGCTGCGGCTCATGTTCGTGGTTATCAAGGCAATCTTTCTAATTTAAATATAATCGCATGTGCTAAACATTATGCTGGCTACGGCGGTGCTGAAGGTGGAAGAGATTACAACACTGTAGATATTTCGGAAAGAACTTTGCGCGATATTTATCTTCCGCCTTATAAATCTGCCGTTGATGCCGGAGTTGAAACCGTAATGACTTCATTTAATGAGATCGGGGGAATTCCATCTTCAGGAAATAAATATTTGTTAACTGATATTTTAAGGGATGAATGGAACTTTAAAGGATTTGTTGTGAGCGATTGGGATGCAATTGGAGAATTGGTTGATCACGGCTTTGCTTCCGATTTAAAGAATGCAGGTGAAATTTCTATTAATGCAGGTTTGGATATGGATATGGAATCACGCTCTTACATTACTCATCTTAAACAGCTTGTTGATGAGGGAAAAGTTGATGAGGATGTTATTGATGAATCAGTTAGAAGAATATTAAGAATAAAATTTTTGATTGGCCTGTTTGATGATCCATTCCGTTATTGCCAGAAAGAGCGCGAAGAAAAAAACATAATGACCAAAGAAATAAAAATCGCCTCTCTTGAAGTTGCAAAAAGATCTTTTGTATTGTTAAAGAACGATAAAAATATTCTTCCGCTTAAAAAAGATTACAAAAAAATTGCGGTAATTGGTCCGCTTGCAGATAACAGTATCGATCCAATTGGCGGCTGGGGCGGAATGGGCGATTCGGCTGATGTAACAACAGTTCTTGAAGGATTTAAAAATTATGTAGATGCAAAAACTCAAGTGCTTTACTCTGAAGGTTGTAAGATTAATGATCCTTCAATAAAAGGATTTAAAGACGCAGTAAACATCGCAAAAAAATCTGATGTAATTATCTTGTGCGTTGGTGAAGGCAGAGATATGAGCGGTGAAGCTTGTAACCGTTCTTCACTTGATCTGCCTGGTGTTCAGGAAGAACTTGCAAAAGAATTACTTAAAACCGGAAAACCGATTATAGTTGTTTTAATGAACGGAAGACCGTTGTCAATCAACTGGTTGAATGAAAATGCAAATGCAATTTTGGAAACCTGGTTTGCTGGAACTATGGCAGGTGATGCAATTGCCAAAGTACTTTTTGGCGATTACAATCCGAGTGGGAAATTGCCTGTTACTTTTCCAAGAACTGTCGGACAAGTTCCAATCTACTATAATCATAAAAATACAGGAAGACCCGGTGATTTAAAGGATCATTACACATCTAAATATCTCGATCTTCCGCTTACTCCGCTCTACCCTTTTGGATATGGATTAAGCTATACTACATTTGAATACAATGATTTTAAATTGAGTACAAATAGAATCACAAATGAAGATTCAATAATTGTTTCTGTAAAAGTTAAAAACACCGGCAAGTATGATGGTGAAGAAGTTGTTCAATTGTATGTTCGGGATTTGGTTGGAAGCGTTACTCGCCCCGTTATAGAATTAAAAGGATTTAAAAAGATTATGCTTAAACGAGGCGAAGAAAAAACTGTAAACTTTACAATTCATGAAAAAGATTTAAGATTTACTGCCGCTGATATGAAGTTCAAATCAGAACCAGGATTATTTAAAGTATTTGTTGGAACTAATTCTGTTGATTTAATAGAATCGCAATTTGAGTTAGTTGAATTAAATTGATAAACAGATTTCATCCTGAGCAAAGTCGAGGATGACAGTCATTTCATTAAAATTATGATCACACTTCGACTCCGCTCAGTGTGACAAAGAAAAATATTAGGACCTTATATGAGAAGAAAATTATTATCAAAATTTATACTGATGCAATTTGCAATCATCTCAATTTCATTTGCAAGCTGCAGTAAAGATGAAAAAGTAAACAATCCAAATGATACGATTCCTGAAATACCTGGTTATACTTTAGTGTGGAATGACGAATTTGATGGTCAATTTATTAATCCAAATAAATGGTCCTGGGAAATAAATGGTGATGGCGGCGGAAATAATGAATTACAATACTACACGGGCTCTCCTACCAATTCCTTTATCAGTAATGGCAAGTTGATAATAAGAGCTATTAAAGAAGATTATAACGGAAAAGAATACACATCAGCAAGATTAAGAACTAAAGATAAGGGTGATTGGCTATATGGAAGAATAGAAGTTTCTGCAAAAGTACCAACCGGCCGAGGAACCTGGCCTGCAATATGGATGCTTTCCACAGATTGGAGCTACGGCGGATGGCCTGAAAGCGGTGAAATTGATATTATGGAACATGTCGGTTATGATCCAAATGTAATTCACGGTTCTATACATACTAAAGCATATAATCATACAATTGGAACTCAAAAGACTGCAACACTTAACATCCCAAATGCTACAACAACTTTTCATAAGTATGCAATAGAATGGTTTGCAGATCATATCGATTTTTACATAGATAATTATAAATATTTTACTTTTACAAACGAAAACAAAGGTTGGGAATATTGGCCTTTTAACAAACGGTTTCATTTAATATTGAATCTTGCCGTTGGAGGAAATTGGGGTGGTGTACAAGGAATTGACATCAATGCGTTTCCAGCTCAGATGGAAGTTGATTATGTAAGAGTTTATAAAAAGAATTAATTAATTTTTTTAAGAGGTTGTCTCATAGTTTGAGATTTATGTGTCATTCCCGTGAAAACGGGAATCTAAAACCCACAATGCAAAGTGGATTCCCACTTCCGTGGGAATGACAAAAACGTGTTTAAGACTTATGAGACAGCCTCTTTATTATTTAGTGGAGTATCAATGAAAATTTTATTTGCAATTTTAGTTTCGTTCATCTTTATGTCTCCTCATCTTTTTCACAGCAAGAAAAACAAACAGCACACAATTTTCAAGAAGAAGTTAAAATAACTTTATCGGCAAATTATCTTCTCTACCTTCCTAAAGATTATGCGGATAATGATAAAGAGTTTCCATTGGTCTTATTTCTGCATGGTATGGGCGAAAGAGGAACAGATATTGAGAAAGTAAAAACGCATGGACTTCCCAAATTGATTAGTGAGGGAAAAGAATTTCCATTCATTGTTGTTTCACCGCAATGTCCTGATGAATACTTTTGGAATGATGATCTGCTACTTGCATTGCTTGATGAAATAGAGAGCGATTACCGCGTAGACAAGAAAAGAATTTATGTAACAGGATTAAGCATGGGCGGACACGGAACCTGGACACTTGCACTTGCTCAGCCAAATCGATTTGCTGCAATTGCACCTGTTTGCGGTTGGAGTCATCCAGTTGAGTTTTGTAAAATATCACACATGCCAATCTGGATTTTCCACGGTGCTAAGGATTTTGTGGTACCTGTAAGCGCCTCTGAACAAATGTTGGAGAAATTAAAATCGTGCGGTGGCTCAAAAGTAAAACTTACAATTTATCCTGATGCTAATCATGATTCCTGGACAGAGACTTACAATAACGAAGAATTGTATAAATGGCTTCTTGAGCAATCGTTAGATGAAGATTAAAAAATGAAATTTATTAAGAGAATAAAACCTTTTATTAAAAAAAGTGAATCCCGGCAAGTTGATACTAAAATAAATTTCGAAAAACAATGTCCGCATTGTGCAAGCAGAGGAATGTTTGTTTTTAAAAACACATCCAATTCAAAAATGTGAAACCAATTTTAATGATAAACATTCAAATGTCACCCTGAGCCCGTCGAAGGGTGACTGACATTATTATTGATAATTCAAATGAAGGATTACTTCGTTTATATAGTTGAATGTATAGATGGTAGTTATTACACACGTGTAACTTCAGATTTAGAGATAAGATTTAATGAACATAATTCGGGTTTTTATAAAGGGTATACTTCTTCTCGTTTGCCCGTTAAGTTAGTTTATTCAAATAGATTTACAAATATTAATGATGCCATAAATGCTGAGAAACAAATTAAAGGTTGGAGCAGAGCTAAAAAGGAAGCATTAATTATTGGAGATTATGATTTATTAAAAATATTGTCGAGAGGAAAAATAATAAAATGAATATCAGCTATCTGTTGAGAAGGAAGTCACACTTCGACAAGCTCAGTGTGACAAGTGATTCTATTAATATCTTTCTTTTACTATTTCTATTCTTGATTCTCTTTAACTCAGCTTATCCCCAATATGGATTTGTAAGTGTTAAAGGTAAAGAGATCATTGCCCCAGACAGCAAACCAATTTTGCTAAAAGGTATAAATCTCGGCAACTGGCTTAATCCAGAAGGTTATATGTTTAGATTCAACAATGTAAATTCCTTCAGATTAATTGATAACACAATTAAAGAACTCATTGGTGCTGATGAAGCTAGAAAATTCTGGCAAACTTTCAGAGATAATTATATTACAAAAGAAGATATTACTTTTATTAAATCAACTGGACTTAATCATATTCGTGTTCCTTTTAACTTCAAATTTTTTCTTGTAGAAGATCATCCTGAAATATGGATTGAAGAAGGATTTAAAAGACTTGACGATGTAATCAAATGGTGTAAAGAAGAAAATCTTTACGTCGTTCTTGATCTGCATGCAGCACCTGGTGGACAAACAGGTGATAATATTGATGATAGCTGGAGTTATCCATTTTTACTTGAAGATGAAAAAGCACAGCAGACAACAATTGCACTGTGGAAAAAACTAGCTGATCGATATAAAGATGAAACTATTGTAATTGGTTACGATCTTTTAAATGAACCTTTACCGCATTACCTTGAAAATAAAGAAGTTTTAAATCCTTTACTTGAACCGCTTTATAAAAAAATATCTGCTGCTATTCGTGAAGTTGATAACAATCATATAATCTTTCTTGGCGGTGCACAATGGAATACAAATTTTACAGTCTTCGGCAAACCTTTCGAAGATAAACTTGCTATATACTTTTCATAAATACTGGATGCCGCCCGTCCAAGAACAAATTTCAGGATTATGTTGATTTTTCCAACAAGTATAATGTTCCAATATGGATGGGTGAAAGTGGTGAGAATGAAGATGCCTGGATTGATTCATTCAGAGTTCTATTAGAAACAAATAATATTGGATGGTGTTTCTGGCCTTACAAAAAAATGGATTCAGATCGGGGAATGGTACAATTTACCAAAACAACCGAATGGGAAGAGATAATAAAATATGCAGAATTGCCAAAGAAAAATTTTGAAGAAATAAGAAATGCAAAACCTGATAGAGAAATTGTAAAAAAAGCTTTATCAGATTTACTTGAAAATATTAAGTTTAAAAACTGTGAGATAAATAAAGGTTATTTAAAAGCCCTTGGAGTAAAGTAGAGTATTCAATTGTCATCCTGAGCATGTCGAAGGATGACTTTTTTCAAAACTCTGTCACATTTCGACAGGCTCAATGTGACATTTTGTTTTCAGAGATGAATGATGAAAAAGATTTTTTTATTTGTGTTTATTCCAATCATAGTAATTGCTCAATATGAGGACTCAGGAATCAGAGGCAAATATTTTTCAAAAAAAACATTAACTGAATCTGTACTTCCAACTTTTGAAACGAGTAAAGACAAACTTCCCTCACCTATTCTCGAAAACAATCCTGAATTAATTAAACTTTATTGGAAAACATGGCAATTAGCTTTTAATCATTATAAAAATCCACCAAACGGTTCTCCATTTGTCTCTGCATATATCGATGAAGCATTTGCGCCAAACATTTTTCAATGGGATACTTTTTTTATGATAATGTTTGCCCGATATGCTGATCATATTTTTCCCGCGATTGAATCGTTAGATAATTTTTATTCCAGACAATATGAAAATGGTTATATCTGCAGAGAAATTGTAGAAGCAACAGGAGAAGATTTTGTATTTGAAGGAAGAGAACATACCGTTAATCCCCCTTTGTTTAGTTGGGCTGAAATGGAGAATTTTAAAATCACCGGTGATAAATCACGATTTAATATTGTACTTCCGGTTTTAGAAAAATATGCTGATTGGTTGGAAGTTTATCGCAAAAAAGAAAACACAAACCATAATCTTTACTGGCAAACGGGTTTAGGTTCTGGAATGGATAACACACCAAGAAGTGGATCTGGTTGGGTTGATATGTCCGCTCAAATGGTGATGATGTATAATGATATGTCTGAAATGTGTAATCAAATATTGCTTGAACCAAACAATCTTGTAATAGTCCTGAACATAAACTTGAACTTATCGCAAATCAAAATTATTTAAAGATAAAGCCAATCAAATTTCAGTTCTTATTAATAAGTTTATGTGGAATGAAGAAGATGGACTTTATTACGATGTTGATGATGAAGGCAATCAAGTAAAATGTAAAACTGTTGCTTGCTTTTGGCCAATGCTTGCAGGAGTTGCTGATAAAAATCAAGCTGATAAACTTTTACAGAATTTAAAAGATCCATATACATTTTGGAGAAAAATCCCGTTTCCTTCTTTATCTGTTGATGATAAACATTTTAAAGCTGAAGGTGAATACTGGATTGGAAGTGTTTGGGCTCCAACTAATGTAATGATTATTAAAGGCTTGGATAAATTTGGTGTCAATAACGATTTTGCTTACAAATTTAATGAGTTTGCTACGCTTGCTACAGAAGAATATTTAAATGGCATTTATGAAGTTTATAAAAAAACCGGTACAATTTGGGAAAATTATTCATCAGAAGCTTATACTCGTGGAAGTTGGTCTCGCGCTGATTTTGTGGGTTGGAGTGGATGCGGCCCAATTGAACTTCTTATCGAAAACGTAATTGGTCTTCGTCCTAGATGGAGTTGATAACTCTCTAACATGGCATTTAACAAGAATTGATACACACGGAATTGAAAATCTAAAGTTTGGTAACGTTACTGTTTCACTAATTGCTGAGAAAAGAGAAAAAGTAATTTCTCCAATTAACATCAAAGTAATTTGTGATAATGATTTTGAATTAAGTGTTGAACACGGCAATAACAATTATAAAGTCTTTAAATTATCTAAAGGTAAACATACAATAACTATTGAGTAAGTTGTCTAATAATTTTTTGAGTTTAGGTTAACCACCGTGAAATATTTTCAAAAGGAGAATTTTGATGAAATCAAAACAAATCGTTTTAACAATGCTTATAATAATTGCATTATTATCACTCAACTTTACTGACAGTGGTGAAAAGACAAAAATGGAATCTGGATATTTAAATAAATCATTATCTATTGAAGAAAGAGTTGAAGACTTATTGAAGCGAATGACTCTTGAAGAAAAAATCGAAATGCTTGGCGGAACCGGATTTGAAACAAAAGCGATTGAACGACTCGGCATTCCACCATTAAATATGGCTGATGGTCCGCTTGGTGTGCGCTGGGAAAACTCGACAGCATTGCCATCAGGAATTTTACTTGGGGCTACCTGGAATCCAGACATCGTAACTGAATTTGGAAAAGTTCTTGCAACAGAAACAAAAGCAAAAGGAAGACATGTAATACTTGCACCTTGTGTTAACATCGCCCGCATTCCGATGGGGGGCAGAAATTTTGAAAGTTTTGGAGAGGATCCTTTTCTTACATCACGAATTACTGTTAACTACATAAAGGGTGTTCAGAATGAAAATGTTGTAGCAACAGTAAAACATTTTGTTGTAAACAACCAGGAACATCAGCGCGATTTTGTAAATACAATTGTTGATGAACGAACTTTAAATGAAATATACTTCCCTGCTTTCAAATCTGCAGTTGAAGAAGCAAATGTACTTGCAGTTATGTGTGCTTATAATAAACTAAATGGTCCTTATTGCAGTGAAAATGATTATCTGCTAATTGATGTGTTAAAAAATAAATGGAAGTTTAATGGGTTGGTAATGTCTGATTGGGGCGCAGTTCACACTTCACTTCCTGTTTTTAATAGTGGATTAGATCTTGAAATGCCTGATGGGAAATATTTAAATACTAATTCATTATTAGAAAAAATCAAAAGTGGAGAGTTGAGTGAAGCAAAACTTGATGATAAAGTTAGAAGGATTCTTAGAGTTATGTTTACAATTGGATTGTTTGATCCCGATTTTGATCGGGACAAATATGATTCTACAAATGTTAACACTGAAGAACACAAACAGATTGCACTAAATATTGCTAAAGATGGAATTGTTTTACTTAAGAATGAAAATTCCATTCTTCCTCTTGATTTAAACAAAATTAAATCCATTGCCGTAGTTGGACCAAACAGCAAAGTTGCTGTTACCGGAGGAGGTGGAAGTTCAATGGTTGTTCCGTTTACTTCTGTTAGTCCGCTTGAAGCATTGCAAAATAAAATCGGGGATAAAGTAAAAATCAATTTTGCACAGGGAATGATAATAGATGGAGAAACAAATCCAATTGAGAACAAATATCTATTTACTGATAAAGCCGAAAAAGTAAATGGACTAAAAGCAGAGTATTTTACAAATATGAACCTGGAAGGCGAACCAGCAAAGGTAATAGTTGATAATCAAATAAATTTTATGTGGAATGATAAGGGTCCTTTTGAAGATTTTCAGAAAGATAATTTTTCTGTTAGATGGACTGGATATGTAAAACCAGAAAAATCAGAAACGTTTACTTTTGATGTTGGAAGTGATGATGGTATTAGATTATATATTGATGATCAGCTTGTAATTGATGATTGGACAGATCACGCATATTTAACTAATTCTTTCACAAAAGATTTAAAAGCAGGACAGTTATACAAAATAAAATTTGAATATTATGAAAATGGCGGCGGCGCAATAGTAAAATTCGGTTGGCGAAAACCTAATGATGAGTTGATAGTTGATGCAATTAATGCGGCAAAAAAATCTGATCTTGCAATAATATTTGCCGGAACAAATGCTAATTATGAAAGTGAAGGATTCGATAGAAAAAATTTAATCCTTCCAAATGAACAAGACAATTTTATCAAGAGAATTGCAGAAGTAAATCCAAATACAATTGTTGTGTTAACAACTGGCTCTCCTGTTTTAATGAATGAATGGATTGATAATGTTGATGGCTTGGTTGAAGCCTGGTTTGCTGGAGAACAAACTGGTAATGCAATCGCTGAAATATTACTTGGTGAAACAAATCCATCTGGCAAATTACCGATGACTTTTCCGATGAGTTGGGAAGATTGTTCAGCTTTTAACACTTACAAAAAAGAAGATGGTACGACAAGATATGAAGATGGAATTTTTGTAGGATACAGACACTTCGAGAAGAACAATATCAAACCACTTTTCCCTTTTGGGTTTGGTTTAAGCTATACAACATTTAAATACAATGACTTAAAATTGTCATCAAAAGAAATCGTAAAGAATGATAAATTAACTGTAACAATAAATGTTAAGAATACTGGAAAAGTAAAAGGTAGTGAGGTTGTTCAGCTTTATGTTAAAGATGTTCAATCATCAATCGATCGCCCGGTAAAAGAACTTAAAGGATTTAATAAAGTAAGTTTAAATCCTGGTAAAGAAAAGACTGTTGAATTTACAATTGATCAAAAAGCACTTTCTTTCTTCGATCCAAAATTAAAAGATTGGACCGCGGAAAGTGGTGAGTTTGAAATCTTAATTGGAAGTTCATCACAAGATATTAAGCTAAAAGAAAAGTTTACACTAAAATGATTATACGGGAATAATGAAATCCAATTTCTTTCTGTTTGTGAGTTTATTATTAAGTTCAATTTTGGTTGCCCAGACTGATGAATCGGTTATTGCTCGAATTGGTAATGAAGTGATAACTGCAAAAGAATTTAAACTTCGTTATGAACTCTCACCGTACATTCCGTCTGATAAAAATATTGATCCTGATTCGATTAAGTACGATTTTCTTTATTCCTTAATTGCAGAAAAATTGTGGGCAAAAGATGCAGAAGATCTTGGGATCACAGAAACAGAAAAGTTTGCTTTTCTTTTCAAACCTCTTGAAGAAATGTTCGTAAGGGATGCGCTTTTCAAAATTGAAGTTGATGATAAAGTTTTGTTATCCGCAGATGACATTAATAGAGCTATCATAAAGTCGCAGGCAAAACTCGTCACACAAATTATTACCTCGAATGATTCATCAAATGTTTACAACTTTTACAATCATCTTAATTCAAGCACTAATTTTGATTCCTTGCTTTCAACTTCCATCAATCTATTAACTAAAGATGTTGATATTTTACTGGGAACACTTAAAGATGAAGAGATTGAGGATTCACTTTATTCACTTGACGTAAATGAATTTACATCACCCATATTAAGTGAAGTTGGCTGGGTGATTCTTAAGATTAAGAATAAAATTTTCACTCCTATTGACCTGAATGATAAGCAAGCAATTGATAATACGAAAAAAATAATTCTCGATAGACGCATTGAAAAAAGATTTCGTGAATATTTAAATGAATTACTTGCCGGAATTACGATTAATATAGATCCTGAATCTTTTAAGCTTACTTTTTCAAAAATTTGGGAAACGATTAAAAGTAAATTTTTAGTTTACGATGCTTCAAAATATTTTGAACTTTCAGAATCTGATTTTAATAAAATTCATTCTTCACTTGGACTATCAAATCTTAAAAAACAGATTTTTAAACTATCCGAAAAAGAAATATCTATAGAAAACTTTTTAAGCAATTTAGCTTTTAATGGATTTAGTGTTACTCAACTTGATTCAGTAATAGTGCTTCAAAAGCTAAATCAAAGAGTAAAACGATACGTCGAAGAACAAATGATCACTGAGGAAGCTTATAAACGTGGTTTGCAATTGATTCCTCAAGTTCAGAACGATTTGAGAATATGGAAAGAAAATTATTTAGCTCAATTATATTTTAATAATAATCTTGATTCAATCAGGATAACTGATAAAGAAGTTTACAAATATTATCTTGAAAATTTGGTCAACACTTCAAACATTCAATTGATAAACCTCAGACTAATTTCAATTAAAGATCTCGATGAAGTATCAAATATTTTTGAATTATTAAAACAAGAAAAAGATTTTGGGGACATTATTAAAAACTATGGACGCACTGATTCTTTAGTGAACAATGATGGTGAGACTGGATTAAAACCTGTTCTGCTGCTTGGTTATGTTGGCAAAGTCGCTTCAGATTTAAAATTGAATGAGGTTTATGGACCCATTAAAAGAAACGACGCATATACAATAATGCAGGTTACTGAAAGACAGGAAAGTAATGATTCGTTGAAACTTTCATTTGATTTAGTTAAAGATCAGCTACGAAATGATTTACGATTTAATAAATTAAATGAACGGTTAACAAGAATTACATCAAATCTTGCTGTCCAGAATGATGTAAAAATATTTAATGATGTTGTTGATAAAATACAAACATCAAAGATTCCTATGTTCGTTCATAGACTTATGGGTTTTGGAGGAAGAATTGCCGGCGTGCCTTTAACTACTCCATTTTCAGGATGGATAAATAATGAGGTTAAACAAAAGCTGCTTCCGTAATATTGTAAAATTACTTCATGAATACCATTTTTTTCGTCTCAACAAAATCTCCTGCTCTTAGTTGGTAATAATATATTCCACTTGCCAGATTACGAGCATCGAAATAAACTTCATAACTCCCTGCTGGTTTCTCTTCGCTAACAAGAGTAACAACTTCTTTTCCAAGTACATCGTAAACTCTTAACGTGATTAGTAGAGACGCATCGCGATGCGTCTCTAAAGATGGAATACTAAATTTAAGATTAGTCAATGGATTAAACGGGTTTGGATAGTTTTGTTCTAAAGAAAACTTTGTTGGAGCAGTAATCTCAACTTCAATTGTATTTGAGTACTCAAACGTTCCATCGAAATCAATTTGCTTTAACCGGTACTGATATTTCCCGTGTTGAAGTGATTCATCAGTGAAGGAATAAAACTGAGGTTCAGTTGTAGTTCCGTGTCCGTATACAAATCCAATTGTGAAGAACTCACTTCCTTTGGATTTTCTGTGGATTTCAAACATACGGTTGTTTACTTCTGTAGCTGTTTCCCAGTTCAGCTTAACAACGCCATTATTTGTTGTTGCAGTAAACGATGTTAGTTCAACTGGAACCGGAGAATCTGCAAACCAGTAGTCGTCTATATACATTTCATTATTTGCTGTTACTCCAAAGAATTCGTTAGCAGCTAATCGAAGTGTATTTGTTCCACCCTGTGTCCACTGCCAGCTTAATATAAGAACATTGTCAATCCATAATTCTGACTGATCAAGGTTTAAGTCTACTATAAGTTCAAGCCGGAACCAGGAATTATTCTGATAAACAAACTGAATTGGTGCACCAGGGACATTCATTAAATGCCCAACACCACCTACATCCAAGTAACATTCAAGAGCTAACTCGATTGGGTCAGGAGGATAGCCAGACCATATATTAAAGTAACCTGCTTTCCCGTTAGGGATATAAATATTGAAGTTTATATACCTTAGACCGGAATTTTGATTTCCAAGAAGTTTAACAACATCGTTATTCTGTACCATAACAACAGAGTTTGTCCCGCTTAAAGCATAATTTGAGGATATAAATGGATCAAGCATAGGATCACACGGAACGGAAATCCAATCTATAGAATTTTGACAAACTAGCTGCTGACCCGCGACATAATCTTCGAAGTCATCAAAAAATTGTGCAGAAGAATAAGAGGTATAAATTACGAGACAAATAATAATTCTTAAATATTTCATTTTATCATCACCATCTTTTTTATTTCGATGTAATCGCCTGTTTTCAACTGATAAAAATATATCCCACTCGTTTTATCCGATCCATCGAATTCAACTTCATATTCTCCTGCTGGTTTTTCTTCGTTAACAAGAGTTGCAATTTCTTTCCCTAGAATGTCATAAATCTTCAATTGAACCAAAGTAGTGTTTGTAAAGTTTGTGTTAGTTGCCGGCAAAGAATATTTAATCTTTGTAACTGGATTAAATGGGTTTGGATAATTTTGTTCAAGATTAAAATTTTCAGGAACTGAATTAAACCCTTGATCATCCATACCAGTCAATCCCTCTCCATTAAAAAAACCTAATACATAAACCAGCGGAGCATTCCAATTAATTGCTATTTCATTTGATGCATAACTTCCTACATCATCAATATAACAAAGTGCGGGCGGGGTAGAACTATTAAAGTGAGATTGCAAAACAGGATCGTCTAAATATTGATCTGGTCCACCAGCTAATAAACCGGGAACCGGATTCACAACTCCATCAGAAGCTGATGGACGATGATGCGGATGCATAACAGAATTTGTCCCCACTCCCGTTATAAAAGAAAAATTATGTGCATTGGTTCCAAGTATATAATTTAATTGCATCAGGGCTGTTTCGTAGTAAGCAATATTATTTGTTTGTCTATAACCGTTAATAAGCATCAGTGCTTTGTTTAACACATCCGAATTACAACCCCAATAATATTCACCTGAATTTATAGCTACTCCAAATCCATTTGAGCCTGCCCTGGAAAGAAGCGTATTGCAGTGACTGATCAAGCTATTTTTAATCTGGTTCTTTATTGTCTGGGATGAGGTTGACTGCAAACTATAAAGATAAGTTAGTAAGGCAAGATTTTTAACATTTTGCCAGGACATTGCCCCGGAAATAATACCGCCGGAAGAATAATTTGCAATAATGTAATTATTATATTCGGCCAATCCGGTTGTCTCAAATAATTCCGCGGCTGCCCATAGTCTTTCATCGGAATCGTTTGTGTCGCCATACCCACCAGTAAATGTTCCACTTGGATTTACAAATCCACCTACCGGAACTATCGACGGATTGGCTAATAAGAAATTCCATGCTAATGTTGCGGCGGTTAAACATTGATTTGCAAAAACTGTATCTATAGATTGATAAATCCTTGCTGCCCGTGCCATCATTGCAGCAAAATTTCCTGTCGCAGTACTTGATAGAGTATAAATGTATCTAATGCCTGAATCGTTTTGCGGCATAATAAAAGATTCGAACTGTTCTTTTGTAATCTTAAAGTAAATTCCTCCATTGGAATTTTGCATTTTCAGCAACCATTCAATTTCATATCTAACTTCATCAAGTAAATCCGGAACTCCATTTCCGCTTTCCGGATTATTTAGATCATCTCGACTAAATTTTTCGGGGAAATTTTCATAAGCTAAAAGTAATGTCCCAACAGTGATGCCTGAATTAACAACATACTTTCCATAATCACCTGCATCGTGCCAGCCACCTGTAGTTAAACGAAATCCTGATTGGCCGGTTGATGAATGATAAAATCCATCTGCAGGATGACAGGATGCATGATAATAAACCCCTGCATTAGTCTGCAAAAGAGTCGTTCCACATCGCTGAAAATAATATCCCTTTAAAGCTTTTTAAATGGATCGTCAAAAACATTTGGAGAAATTGAAAAGATAAAAGATGAATCTCCATTGCTTAAACGAATGAAATAACTTCCATTAGTTTCTAAAGATGAAAACTCACCTCCATAAAGAGTAAGTCCGGTTGCGGGATCATTAGAAACAGAAAAGAAAAGTCCGTCTTTAAATGCAATATTACCGGTTGATGCTTCAATTACATAAAAACTATCGGCAAAAGTTTCTGTGTAAAATATTTTAGAAAGGTTGGATAGATATCCAGCCTGATTAATAAATACACTAGCTTTTAGAAATTCTAAAGGAAGTATTATGATGATAAGGTATTTTAAAAATGTCTGCATATTCAATGTTTCTAATAATCAAAATGTTGCAATAAAAATAGCCATTTTTTGACAATCTAACCAAGGGCTAACAAAGTGAAAAGGTAAATATAATTTATTTACTCAGCCTGTCTTTTTATCCTGTTGAATTCAAAAAATGTTTAATGCGATTGCACTTAAAGAGAAAAACATTAAAAGTATTTTAAGAACGTGCTTTGTTCATCACAACCCCTTCAAATAATCTGCACCGCCAAGTGAGTTTATTTGTCTGATTATCCAACTTTGTCTTCCTCTAACATAACCACTTGGTTTAACAGCAGAATATTTTTTAGGACTTGGTAATACTGCGGCCAGCAGTGCAGCTTGTCTTATTGATAATTTAGCTGCAGGAATTTTAAAGTATGCAACGCTAGCAGTTCCAACACCAAAAATTTTATCTCCCATTTCAGCAATGTTCATATGAACTTCAAGAATTCTTTTTTTATCCCACAACAGTTCTATTAATAAGGTAAAGTATGCTTCAATCCCTTTTCTAACAAAACTTTTACCTTCCCACAGAAATAGATTCTTTGCAACCTGCTGAGTAATTGTACTTGCACCTCTAACACGTCTCCCTCTTTTGTTTTCCTTTAACGCTTTTTCAATCTGTTTAAAATCGAATCCGAAATGTTTAGGAAAGTTCTGATCTTCTGCTGCTACAATTGCAATTGGCATAAACTTAGAAATATCGTCATAGTCAACCCAGTGATATTTTATTATTTCGAATTCACCATCAAACAAACCTGAAATTTGTCTTTGAATCATTATCGAACTTGTGACGGGATTTATCCATCTCATAGCAAATACAATCAAAACTGTAGAGATGAAAAAGAGAATTGCAAATTTTAAAATCCATTTAAAGAAGCTAAGTATTCTTTTCCCAAATGATATTTCTTTTACTGAGTTTTTTTTTGTCATAGGATTTTTACTTACGGTACCGGATCATAACCGCTTCGGCCCCAGGGATGACATCTTGAAATTCTTTTTATACCTAACCATCCTCCTTTTAATAACCCGTACTTTTTTAATGCTCCAAGCATATAATATGAACAGGTTGGATTGTATCTGCAAGATGACGGAAACAATGGAGATATTAACAGTTGATAAATTTTTATGAGCAGAATGAATGGCACTGCTAATATATTAATTAAAAATTTATATGCTTCTTTTAAGGACATTTATCAATAATTGTGATTTACCCATCAAATATTATCAAATTTTTTATCATAAAAACGAACTAATTAGTAATTAAATGAGTATGCTCACTAAATTAACTTTGAATTTTGTTTTTTTTATCGGTTTATTTGCAAGCGTTTTTTTTCAAATTAAAGAAGTTATAATGACAAAAAATTTAGTTATAGTGGAATCACCTGCAAAAGCGAAAACAATTGAAGGATATTTAGGGAAAGATTTCCTTGTTACATCAAGTTACGGACATATCCGCGACCTTGAAAAGAAAAATAAAGGAGTTGATATTGAAAATAATTTCAAACCTCTTTATAAGATTTCCGAGGAGAAGAAGAAAGTTGTTACTGAGTTAAAAAAACTTGCTAAAAAGGCAGAAACAGTTTGGCTTGCAACTGACGAGGACCGTGAAGGTGAAGCCATTTCGTGGCATCTTAAAGAAGCTCTGGAACTTGATGATAATAAAATAAAGCGGATTGTTTTTGATGAGATAACAAAAACTGCAATTCTTAATGCAGTTAAAAATCCAAGAAAAATCGATTACCACCTTGTTGATGCACAACAGGCAAGAAGAATTTTAGATCGTTTGGTTGGATTTGAAGTTTCCGGAATCCTGTGGAGAAAAGTAAGATCAAAACTATCTGCGGGCAGAGTCCAATCTGTTGCGGTAAGATTAATTGTTGAACGTGAGCGTGAAATAGATTCTTTTGTTACTGAATCCCGTTTTAAAGTTGTTGCTAACTTTATCGTAACTGATGATAAAGGAAACAAAACAAATCTTAAAGCGGAGCTTGCCCGATATTTAAAAGACGAAAAAGATGTTGAAGAATTTTTAAAGAGCTGCTCAACTTCAGATTTTATTGTTGAAGATGTTGAAAAGAAGCCAGTTAAACGTTCTCCTGCCGCTCCGTTTACAACTTCCACACTTCAGCAGGAAGCTGCAAGAAAGCTGCGCTATTCAGTTTCCCGAACAATGCTTCTTGCACAAAGGCTTTATGAAGCTGGTAAAATAACTTATATGCGTACTGATTCTGTAAACCTTTCTGACTTTGCTCTTGATGCTGCCGAACAAGCAATAAAACATGATTTTGGAAAACAATATCTTCAAAGAAGACAATTTAAAACCAAATCATCTACTGCACAGGAAGCACACGAAGCAATTCGTCCAACCGATTTCAATATGGAAACTGTAGAGGGCCCCAAAGATGAAAAAGTTTTGTACGAATTAATATGGAAACGCGCTATCGCATCTCAAATGAGTGATGCGGAAATTGAGCGTACAATAGCT
Organism: uncultured Ignavibacteriaceae bacterium; assembly: GCA_963698205.1. Taxonomy (GTDB): domain Bacteria; phylum Bacteroidota; class Ignavibacteria; order Ignavibacteriales; family Ignavibacteriaceae; genus IGN3. The sequence goes on from CAVOPZ010000012.1 coordinate 155,548, forward strand.
AAAATAAAAATAACCGGAAACAAAGATGTTCTCACGGCTAAAGGTGAAGTAATTAATTTTGATGGATTTTTGAAAGTTTATCTTGAAGATACCGATGACGAGAATAGTGAAAATGGTGATGATGCAATTCTTCCGCCGTTAAAGGCCGGGCAAAAACTTGAGATGAAAGAAATTGTTGCAACCGAAAGGTTTACCCGCCCTTCAGCCCGATTCACAGAAGCGAGTCTTGTAAAAAAATTAGAGGAGCTTGGGATTGGAAGACCTTCTACTTATGCCCCAACTATCAGCACTATTCAGAAACGCGGCTATGTCCACAAAGAAGAGCGAATGGGAACTGAGCGTGAGTTCAAAGTTCTTAGTTTAAATAAGAAAAAGGAAATCCATAGAGAGACAAAAACAGAAATTACCGGTGCAGATAAGGGAAAACTATTTCCTGCTGATATTGCAATGATCGTAACTGATTTTTTAAATCAGCACTTCCCGCAGATAATGGATTACAAGTTCACTGCTTTCGTTGAGGAAGAGCTTGATGAAATCGCTATGGGAAAACTGAGTTACAGCAAGATGCTTAAAGAATTCTATTTTCCGTTTCACGATATAGTTGAACATACAACAGAAACAAGTGAACGAGCATCCGGTGAAAGAATTCTTGGCGTTGATCCAAAAACAAAAAAAACAGTTTCAGTTCGAATGGCGCGGTTCGGTCCTGTTGCACAGTTAACGGATTCAAATGATCCTGAAGCAAAACCGGAATACGCAGGAATAAGAAGAGATCAAAAAATGGAATTGATAACATTGGAAGAAGCGTTAGAATTATTCAAACTGCCGAGAGTTGTTGGATTGTTTGAAGATAAAGAAATTGTTGCAGCAATTGGAAGATTTGGTCCTTACTTAAGACATGAAGGGAAATTTTATTCGCTCAAAAAGGAATATGATCCACATACAGTTTCAGTAGAAGATGCAATAATTATTATAGAGGCAAAACGTGTTGCTGACAATGAAAAGTTTGTCAAAGTTTTTGATCAAGATCCAACTTATCAAATTCTTAACGGCAGATGGGGACCATATCTGAAGGCCGGTAAGAAAAATGTTAAGCTTCCTAAAGATCGTGAACCAATTTCTTTTACTTTTGAAGAATGTGTAGAACTTGCTAAAAATGCGGTTGAATCCAAAGGTAAAAAAAGAACCTTTAGGAAGAAAAAATCTGAATAGAATTTTGATTTTATATTAAGTTTACAACCAGTGTCACACTGGCAAAGTCGAAGTGTGACATCAGTCTTCGACAAGCTCAGATTGACACTTAGTGTCAAATGCAATTTTTATCTCTTTGCATCACTTTATACATCACACTATATTTACAATTAAATATAAAACTATTATAAAACCACAATGATTCTCTCATATATCTACTGGAATGTTAGTCCTGAAATAATAAAACTTGGACCAATTTCTCTTCGTTGGTATGGATTACTATTTGCTTCTGGCTTTGTATTGGGATATTTGATTCTTACTAAAGTTTACAAACTTGAAAAGAAACCAAAGGCAGATCTTGAACAACTTTCGATTTATGTAATACTTGGCACCGTAATCGGGGCACGATTAGGACATTGTTTGTTTTACGATCCTGTTTATTATTTGGCAAATCCATTTGAGATGCTTAAAGTTTGGGAAGGCGGACTTGCAAGTCACGGTGCAGCAATTGGTATCATCACTGCAATTTATCTTTTAACAAAAAAACAAAAAGATAAAACAATGCTTTGGATTCTTGATCGCGTTGTGATTGTAGTTGCATTGGCAGCTGTTCTAATTCGATTAGGAAATTTATTTAACTCAGAAATTATTGGTAAAGCAACTGATGTTCCGTGGGCATTTATATTTGCAAGAGTTGATGATGTTCCACGCCATCCAGCACAATTATATGAGGCGATATTCTATCTCATTTCATTTATTATTTTATATTTTGTTTATTACAAAACGGAAAGAAAATATAAGCAGGGTTATATCTTTGGATTATTTCTTATACTGATTTTTGGATTCAGATTTTTTGTTGAGTTCCTAAAAGTTGAACAATCTCCTTTTGAAAAGGGAATGGTTTTAGATATGGGTCAACTTTTAAGTATCCCTTTCGTAATCGGTGGATTATATTTTATGTACAGAAAAAAGGAAGACCTTCCGGAAAAGAAAATCAAATCCAAAATTTAAAAAGATTGTATCAACGCATATTTTTTAATTCCACTGTTTCAATTTTCCACTACTTCTAAGTTATAAGATTATATCCCATTTCTTTTCCAGTTTCTGGAAATCCATATAATTATTCTATAAATTTACACTGCGTTAATTACATCCATTCTTTTAGGAGTGTTTATGTTTGATAAGCAAGTGTATATTGATCGAAGGACCGAATTAAAGAAGAATTTTAAACCGGAATTCTTCTGTTTCTAGGTAATGACGAATCTGCTTTAAACTATCCTGGCAACACCTATAAATTCAGACAAGACAGTTCATTCCTTTATTACTTTGGAGTTGACTTACCAAATATGGTTGGAATAATTGATATCGATGAGAACAAAGAAACTCTTTTCGGATATGAATTTACTCTCGAAGATATTGTATGGATGGGACCACAACTAAAGCTTGCACAACTTGCGGAGCAAATTGGTGTTGAACAATCTGAGTCAGTGTATAAGTTGAAAAAATATTTAAAAGCGAAAAACAGTAAGCAAGTTAAAATTCATTTTCTTCCAACTTACCGCGGTGATCAAACGCTTAAGCTTGCAGACTTGCTTGATGAAAATCCGTACAAACTAAAAAATAAATTTTCCAAAAAGTTAATCGAAGCAGTCGTTGCTCAACGCTCTGTTAAAGGTGAAGAAGAGGTTGCTGAAATTGAATACGCAATGGAGATCGCATACCAGATGCACACTACAGCAATGCGGATGGCAAAACCGGGTGTAATAGAACACGACATTGCGGGTGCAATTGAAGGAATTGCTCTTTCTCTTGGCAATGGTGTTTCTTTTGAGGCAATCGTTTCTAAAAACGGACAAACTCTGCACAATCATTTTCATGGAAATGTTTTAAAGGAAGGTGATTTACTAGTTTGCGATGCAGGGGCTGAATCTCTTCTTCATTATGCCAGCGATATCACACGCACGACACCTGTCGGTGGAAAATTTTCTTACCAACAACGAGAGATTTATGAAATTGTTCTTACAGCACAAAAGAATGCCATAAATATGATTAAGCCCGGAGTAAAGCATATTGATGTCCATTTAACCGTGGCAAAAATTATCGCTGCAGGTTTATCACAAATTGGGATTATGAAAGGTGATTTAAACGCTGCCGTAAAAGCCGGTGCACACGCACTTTTCTTTCCACACGGACTCGGACATATGATGGGACTTGATGTTCACGATATGGAAAGTCTTGGTGAAGCATTTGTGGGATATGATGAAAAGACAAAACGCAGCGATCAATTTGGATTGGCTTATTTAAGATTTGCAAAAGAACTAAAACCGGGATATGTTTTAACTTGTGAACCCGGGATTTACTTTATTCCGGAATTAATTGACCAGTGGAAAGCTAAGAAGAAGTTTAAAAACTTTATTGATTATGATAAGGTTGAAGCCTATCGTAACTTTGGTGGAATTAGGATTGAAGACAATATTCTTGTTACACAAAACGGGAATAAGGTTCTCGGCAGACCAATTCCAAAAGAAGTTGCAGATGTTGAAGCATGGGCATCAAGCTAAAACACAGTATTCTTAAAATTTCCTAATAATCGATATTTCAGTAAAACGAATATCATTTCGATTTATACCAAATAGTGAATTCTGATATTTTAATTGAATTGTGATCAAGTTGCATTCCATAATAATCTAATTGAAAGCCCATAAAAGGGTTTGGACTTAAATCTTTAACCAATTTACACCCCAAAAGTTAAATGTCTTTTTGTTATTTTTAGCAAAAAGATTTAAAAGAATGCCTACTTGCTACTTGGTTTTTGGAGAATAATCTTAATTATGCAATCAACCAAAAAAAATATAGCTGTTATTGCTTTAAGCGGCGGAATGGACAGCTGTGTAACGACTGCAATAGCAAATCTGGATTACAACCTTGCCTTCGCACATTTTAATTACGGACAAAGAACAGAAAAACGGGAGTTAAAAGCATTTACTGAAATCGCTGATCATTATAGAGTAAAAGAAAGATTAGTAATTGATTATACACATCTTACAAAAATTGGTGGTTCTTCTCTAACAGATAAAAACATTGAAGTAACAAAAGCTGATTTGAGTAACCTGGAAATTCCTTCCTCTTATGTTCCGTTTAGGAATGCAAATATACTATCTGCTTGCGTTAGCTGGGCTGAAGTTTTGAATGCAAATGCTGTTTTCATTGGAGCAGTTTATGAAGATTCATCAGGTTATCCTGATTGCAGACCAGATTTTTTTAAAGCTTTTGAAAAAATGATTGATCTTGGAACAAAACCGGAAACAAAAATTAAAATTGTTACTCCGATTATAAACTTATCTAAAGCAGAAATTGTTAAGAAAGGAATTGAACTTGATGCACCGCTTCACTTAACATGGAGCTGTTATCAAAATGAAGATGAAGCGTGCGGAGTCTGTGATAGCTGCGCATTACGTTTACGCGGCTTTCAGCAGGCTGGATTTGAGGATCCAATAAAGTATAAAGTTAGACCAAAGTATTGATTGAAAAATAATAAGAGAAATTAATGAACGACAAAACAAATCTTTTAGAAACTTTCGAAAACAAATATCCAGATAGAGATTATACAGTTACTCACATTGCGCCGGAGTTTACATCACTTTGTCCAAAAACCGGGCAGCCGGATTTTGCCACAATTACTCTTGAGTACATACCGGATAAACTTTGTGTTGAACTAAAATCTTTAAAGTTTTACTTAAACTCATACCGCAATGAAGGAATTTTTTTTGAGAGCGTTACAAATAAGATTCTTGATGATCTTGTCGAAGTTACTCAGCCAAGATATATGAAAATTAAGGCAGAGTTTAACACCCGCGGTGGAATTTCTTCGGTAATAGAGGCAGAGTATGAAAACGAAGACTTTTATAATTTTGAAGATGGATGATTTACTTAATTAATTATTAAAAAATGCAACACTTATTAGAAATAAAAAAAAGATTTCTTCAGGACAAAGAAAATCTGTTTGCTAAATTCGATGGTAAATCAGATGCTTTTGATTTTAGTAAAGACTATAGTGTACTTATTGAAGATACAATCAGAATAATTATCGGTGATCAGAAATTTTCGTTTGCATTAGCCTCTGCCGGAAGTTTTAGCAGACGCGAACTTTCGCCATACTCTGATATCGATTTAATGATAATTACCGAATCAATAGAAAGAGATAGCGAGGATGTTACTAAACTCATTACTAATTTGTGGGATGGCGGTATTGAGGCGTCTCACACTGTACGGGAGCTATCCGATGTACAAAAATATTTGTCAACAGAGCTACATACTTTTACTCAATTTTTTGAAACTCGCTTTATTGCCGGCAACTCAGAGCTTTATAATAAATTGAATATAGAGTTGCTCAATTCTATAAACGAGAAATCTAAGATCTTATTAATAACTAACTTCATTGAGGATATAAGACAGAGGCACGAAAAATATGGCGACTCGCCTAAAATGCTAGAACCAAACGTAAAAATGTCCGCTGGCGGGCTTAGAGATTTTCAATCCATTGAGTGGATGATGATGCTTAGTAACAAAAAGCTTCTCAATTCACAACACGAAATGACACAGGCAGAAATTTTTATCAATCATCTAAAGAGAAATAAATTAACAAGCCCAATTGAGTGTAGGCGGCTTCTTGAAAGTTATAAATTAATTCTTTCCATTCGTCACCTGCTTCATATAACCACAAAATCAAAAACAGATAGATTCGAATTTGCCGGGCAAATGAAGTTAGCTCCGTATTATGGGTACACAGATTCTGAATTGATGAAATTTGTAAAGAATTATTTTACTGCAGCTAATATTATTTTCAGAGTAAGCCATTCAATTATTAAAAAATTCAAAGTTGAGTATATTAATCCTGTTCCTGATTCTCTTTCTTATGATCTTGATGAGGATTTTTATATAAAGAACAAAGTCATCTTCTTAAAGAATAAGGATCAGTTAACCTTATCAGATATTTTTAGAGTATTTTATTATAGGGCCTATCATAATGCAGGATTCGATGATCAGTTACGTACTGTTATTATTGATGCAACAGAAAATGCAGAAGAAAATAATTGGTCGCAGCCTGTTTCGTCTGTCTTTTTTCGCGAAATCTTAAAATTCCCACGTAATGTCGGCTCAACATTATCCATAATGAATGAACTTGGTGTGCTTGGGGCTTTTATGCCCGAGTTTGGTGATCTTAACGGATTTATGCAGCATGGTGTTTATCATTGCTATACCGCAGATGAACACACATTAATTACGATTAAAAATCTTGAAAAACTCTATAACGAAAATTCTGTATTCGGTAAACTCTATAATTCTATTAAGGATAAAGAAATATTAAATCTTGCTCTGCTATTGCACGATATTGCAAAGCCAATTGATCTCTCCGGTCATGAAATTATCGGGGCAGAAATGGCTTCATCAATAATGATGCGGCTTGGGTATGATGAAAGTGAGATAGACAAAGTATGTTTTCTTGTTAAGAATCATTTGATGATGGAACAGGTTGCATTCCGAAGAAATCTTAATGATCCCGAAACACTTAATAACTTTACCTCAAAGTTTAATTCACTTGAAGAACTTGATCTACTTTACCTTATTACCTATGCTGATCTTTCTGCTGTTAACCCGGCTGTGTGGACTTCGTGGAAATCTGAACTTCTTTCTGAACTTTATAGAAAAAGTAAAGCGATGATCCAGGATAAAATTTCCGGCGAAGAGCTTCTTTATTCAACTATCTATTCAGTGCCTAAAGATATTTCAAAACTATCTGATAAGATTACCGAAAATCATGTACAGGAACATTTTGATTCGCTTAATGATGATGTGGGGTATGTAAATCATTTTTCTGATGAAGAAATTGCTTTACATGTAGAAGAGATTGAAAAAGGTGACAGCATTTCTGTCCTATTCAAAGAATTAAGTGATTTTACTAATGTAACAATTATAACAAAAGATTTTCCTTCATTGTTATCCAAGCTTTGCGGAGTATTAGCAATAAATGATGCTAATATTCACTCGGCAAAAATCTTTACACGCAAAGATGGAATTGTGATCGATACCTTTTTGGTAACTGATTTCAGATCTCATAAAACAATCGACCCATCAAAGTATTCCAAAATGACTGAGGATTTTCATTCTGTAATAAATGGATTTATGCAATTGCATAATGAAGTTGCAAAGTTAAAATCACGCTGGTGGCGGATCGAAAATAAACTATTCAAACGAACAGGGCAAATAAAAATCACTTTTGAAAACCACGACCGCTATACAATTTTAGATGTTCAATCGCCTGATAGACTGGGATTTTTATACAATGTAACAAAAAAAATGAATGAACTTGGATTGATAATTTACTTTGCACGAATCTCTACCAAAGGTGATGATATTGTGGATTCATTTTATGTGCTGGACAGAAACGGAAACAAAGTTTCCCAGAATGATTACCAGTTTATCATATCAGAACTGACAGATACTATTACACAAATATTATAGGTGCACATTTGAATTTCATGGAAAAAGAAATGCCAATCGGAGTTTTTGATTCCGGTATTGGCGGTTTAACTGTTGTAAAAAGATTATCATCGGCGCTGCCGAGAGAAAGCATAGTTTATTTTGGAGATACTGCTCGTGTTCCATATGGCTCGAAATCAAACGCCACCGTTATTGATTACTCAATACAGAATACAAATTTTTTACTCCATAAAAATGTTAAAGCTGTTGTAGTTGCCTGCAACACTGCATCTTCCATAGCGATACCTGAACTTAGAAAAAAATTTACTGTACCTATAATCGGTGTAATTCTGCCCGGCGCAGATATGGCTTACAAAGAAACCAGGAATGGAAGAATTGGAGTGATTGGAACTCGTGCAACAATAAGTAACGCAGCCTATTCTAACGCAATTAAAGAAATTGGCAATAACATTGAGGTTTTTGAAAAAGCCTGTCCGCTGTTTGTTCCGATTGCAGAAGAAGGCTGGATACATCATAGAGCCACCTATGAAATTGCTGAAGAATATCTAAAAGAATTAAGAGAAAAAGATATTGATACATTAGTGCTTGGCTGTACGCATTATCCAATACTTGCAGATATAATCCAGGAAGTTATTGGTAAAGATGTAAAGCTTATTGATTCCGGAATTGCAGCAGCAGAAGTTGTAAGAAATGAAATTAGTAGAATAGGATTAGAAACAAACTCAGCCGTACCCGGTAATTTAGATGTTTATGTAAGCGATATTCCTACAACTTTTAAACAAGTTGCAGAATTATTTCTTGGCAGGTCAATAAACGAAGTTGTTAAAGTGGATATTGAAGAGTTTCATAAGGTTTAATATGAAAAACATTTTAGATATAACCGCACGTAAAGAAATCGAAAAGCGAATTAACTCTTTGAATGAAAGTTCACATCGCTTATGGGGGAAGATGAATGTTCATCAAATGGTTTGCCATTGTTCGGATCAATTAAAATTAGCCTTTGGAGAACTACCGAGTAAAGATGTTAGTAATTTTTTATTAAAAACTGTTTTAAAGCATTTAATTCTTTGGGGAATGCCTGCACCAAAGGGCAAAGTTGAAACACTTCCCGAATTAAAACAAGGAGTTGGCGGAACCAAGCCAATATCATTTGATACTGATAAAAAAACTTTACTTGATTTTATTCAAAATTTTCAGAACAGAATAGAAAAAAATCCAAATCAGGTTCATGCTGCTTTTGGAAAACTTTCAACGGATCAATGGGCAAGATTATGTTATATTCATCTTGATCATCACTTAAAACAATTTGGATGTTGAGTTATAAACAAATTATTATTCAAAATATTTTCTTATCTCATCCAACTTATTAGTCAATCCAAGAACAATCATCAATTTAATTCTGGCTTTTTGTCCGTTAAGATAATCTGAAAAGATTACTCCAAGATTGTGTAAATGTTTTCCGGCTCCGGGATAACTATAAATATAATCTGTTTCACCCGCAGGGCAGCGTGATGTAAGCACAACTGGAATGGATTTTTCCACAGCGTATTTTATGCCCTCAAATGCGGGAGGCGGAACATTACCTACACCCAGCGCCTCTACAACAATTCCGTCAACTCTGCTATCGGCAGAAAACTTAAAAAACTTTTCATTCATTCCTGCATAAACAGTTAACAAATCGACGTTAGTATTGATTTTTTTTGTTTGGATTGTTTCCAAATGCCTGGGCAAACGATTAAAAATTACTCGCCCGTTTTGCACAAAGCCGAGTGCGCCAAAATCCAAACTCTTAAATGATTCAACGGAATCAGAATAAATTTTTGTTACCTCGCTTGCAGCATTTATCTCTCCATTTAAGCAAACAAGTACACCAAGATTTTTCGAGTTTTCATTTAAACAGATGTGCAGTGCATCAATAAGATTTTTTGGTCCATCCCAATCCGGCTCTGAACTATTTTTCATAGCACCAATGACAACAATTGGAATTTCGGTCTCAATCGTTAAATCCAAAAAGTAAGCTGTTTCTTCAAGTGTGTCAGTTCCGTGTGTCACAACCACACCATCATATTTATTTGCTTTTAATCTTGCATTTATTTTTTTTGATAAGTCCAGCATCAATTCTGGTGTAACGTGCGGACCGGGATATTTACCAAAATCAAAACACTCAATTTCAGCTAAAGATTTTGCTTCAGGAATCATACCTAGCAATTCATTCCCGGAATATCTTGGGATAGCACCACCGGTTTTTTCATCTATCATCATAGAAAAAGTGCCGCCAGTAAATACAATTAATATTTTTTTCATTTATTTCTCAGATTTTTAGTGCACAAAAATAGCTTTTAACGGCAATTCTTAAAAGAATTCTATTGGATTAATCACTACTACACTAAACTGACTTGCAGAGTAAATTATGAAAGATTATTTTTCGTACGAGTATAAACAAGAAAGGTGTAATTATGTTAATGATCGAAGATGTAGATTTGACTCCGAATCCGCATGCATTAAAATTTATTTTAAATGAAAAATTATTAAACTTAGAAACAAGACAATTTCCAAATAAGCAATCGGCTCAGAGCGATCCTTTTGTAAAAGGTATTTTTGATATTGAGGGTGTTGTATCCGTTTTTTATATGGATAAGTTTGTAACAATTGAAAAATCGGCGGAAAGTAATTGGGGACAAATACAAAGACCGTTCATAAACTTCTTAAAGAGCTTTGATAAAAATTTAATTCCTGTAGAAAAAGAAATTACAGTTAGTGATGAAGAATCAAACGAGCTGCTTAAACAAATTAACAATTTGCTTGATCAGAAAGTTAGACCAGCACTTGCAGGTGATGGCGGTGGTTTAGAAGTTTTAGGATTGGATGGTTATACTGTTAAAATAAGATATCAGGGTGCTTGCGGAAGTTGTCCAAGCTCCATAAGTGGAACATTTACTGCAATTGAGGGATTATTAAAACGTGATGTTAATCCTGCAATAAATGTAGTTCCTGCTTAGATAAATTTTTAGAGACTTTACAAGGCTGCTATGTTTGGCAGCCTTTTTTATTTTATGGAATCAGAAAATGTCAGCTACAAATTATTATTCAGAAGAAATAATCTCCGGAATTAAAATAGCAGTGCTTGTTTCATCCAGGGGAATTAAAAAAATATTTCTTAATCCTACAAAAGTAATAAGCGAATTATCTTCAGCTACAAAACTTAGAAATGATGATCCATATCTGTTCGACATCTTCAATCAACTTAAAGAATACTTTGCTGGAACAAGAAAAGAATTTGATGTTCCTCTTGATATTGAAGGAACTGAATTTCAGAAAGAAGTTTGGCAAGAGCTACAAAATATTCCTTATGGAAAAACAATCAGCTACAAAACATTATCAGAAAAACTTGGAGATGTGAAGGCGATTCGTGCTGTGGGAAAAGCAAATGGACAAAATCCCATCCCTATAATAATTCCTTGCCATCGTGTAATTGGATCGGATGGAAGTTTAATAGGTTATGCAGGTGGATTAGATATAAAAGAAAAACTCCTTCATTTAGAAGGAGCATTAAATCCGGAATTGTTTGACTAATTGTATCAGAAGCGGCTATAAGCCATTAAAATTATTTTATATCTGTTACTTTACTGATATCAGCAAGTTTAACAAATTTTTCATTGAACTTATATGAACCGGAATCGGTCTTCATACTTTTAATAACTTTTACCGTCACACCTTCAACTTTTTTCTTGCCTTTTGCTTTATCTGCAAAACTCTGAACTTTTGCCATCTTTATAATCCTATAATTTTGAGGTGTAAATATATGGCATTAAAGTTTTAAAGAAAAGATTACTTTTTAGAACTTCTAATTGTAGAATTTAACTTGTGAATCTTTCATTTTTTCTTAGTTTGTGGCTTTAATTTTTTATTTTCTTGGAATTATGGCAACAATCGAAGGTACGCAAAACTACATTTCTAATTTCCCTGATATTAAATCCAAGGTGTTAGGTAAAACGGGATTCCATGCATCCATTTGTGGATTTGGCTGTTACAGAATTGACGATGGAATTCCACAGCATCAGAAAGCTTTGGAAAAAGCAATTCTATCAGGTATAAATATTATTGATACATCATCAAACTATTCTGATGGCGGAAGTGAAATTCTTATTGGGAAGGTCTTAAATAAATTTTTTTCAGAAAAAAAAATTAATAGAGAGAATATTATTGTTGTCTCTAAAGGCGGGTATCTTCAAGGTTCAAATCTTAATCTTGGAATGGAAAGAGAAAAATCGGGTAAATCTTTTAATGAAGTTGTAAAATGCAGCCCGGATTTGTGGCATTGTATAAGTCCTGATTTTCTTGAAAACCAAATTACACTATCACTGCAAAAATTAAATTTAGAAACGATAGATGTATATCTTCTTCATAATCCGGAATATTTTCTTACATACTCACTAATTTCTGATCCTGAAAGAAGGGAAAGAGAATACTACAGACGGATTAAAGATGCATTTATTCATCTCGAAGGAGAAGTTAAACGCGGGAGAATTTCTTATTATGGAATTTCATCAAACACATTTGGTGAAAAAGAAAATAAATCAAATTTTACATCCCTTGAAAAGGTAATTGAAATATCCGATGAAATATCGACCAATAATCATTTGGCTGTAGTTCAATTCCCTATGAATCTTATTGAATCTGGTGGGATTAATAATTTAAATCAACAAAACCAATCTAAATCATTTCTTCAGTTAGCCTCAGATAATAATATTGGAGTTTTAGTTAACCGTCCATTAAATGCAATAAGTAAAAATAAAATTATAAGATTAGCTGATTATCCTGTTACTGAAAATCGCTCGGACGATGAAATATTTAGCTTGATAAACGACTTAAGAAGACAAGAAGAATATCTTATAGAAAAATATGTCAATTACATCGAGGCAAGTACAAGTGAAAAGCAAAATGTAGTTGATTGCATTTCTATTGCAGAAATATTGAAATCAAATTATAGAAAGTTTAATAGCATTTCTGAATTTCGTGAAATAAAACAAAGTTATTTAATTCCCCGCGCGAATTTTGCTGTAAGTGAAATCGGGAAAAATTATCCCGATGAGGAAGTAGTAATGAGGTCTTTGAGAAATTATGCGGTTACAGTAAACATTTTGCTGGATTCAATTTTAAGTAATCTGGCTAAAATTAAGAAACTCGAAAATGAGAATTTCCATACAGCAATTGATAAATTTGCCAATAGTGAACAGCAAAAATTATCACTTTCCCAGAAGGCTATACTATTAATTAATAGTGTGCCGCAGGTTTCATCAACTTTAGTGGGAATGAGAAATGTGAATTATGTTGAGGATGTGCAAAAATCCATTAAAAGTGAGTTTATTAAAGAATATGCTGATTTTTGGCACAGTAATGGCTCATCTTTTCTATAATTATCTGAACCGAATGACAATAAAAAGTATCTAATTAGAGGAAGTAACAAAAATTTTCTATTTATCAAATATTTCTTTTCATTGTTTATTTAGAATTTATTGTTTAGGTTTTATTACAAATTTTTGGATTTATAATGTTTTTACTCGCAACGATCATAGTTCTTTCATATTTAGTCGGTTCAATACCAACAAGTATAATCATTAGTAAACTCACAAGCGGGATTGACATTCGTGAACACGGCAGTGGTAACGCCGGTGGCTCCAATGTTATGAGGATTTTGGGGTGGAAACAGGGACTTCTTGTTATAATACTTGATGCCCTTAAAGGTGCCTTTGCAGTTGTTGTTATTGCAAGATTACATTACGGCGGATTACCATTCCAAAATATTTCTCCCTTTGATGATTTTACTTTAGTTCAAATTATTGCAGGTATTGCTGCAGTGATTGGTCATATATGGACTGTCTTCGCTGGTTTTCGCGGTGGTAAAGGTATTGCAACTGCTCTTGGTATGTTAATTATGATTGTTACTGTTGATATGCTTGTTGCACTTGGAATTTTTATAATTGTTGTTACAATTTCGCGTTACATTTCTCTTGGTTCAATATTGGCTGCATTATCAGTTCCGCTTACACTTGTTTTTAGAGAAAACATTCTAAATGATCATATCCAGAGCTACGGAACATTACTTCCTTTTGTTGCTGCCGTTTCTTTGCTTGTTGTTTTCACACATCGTAAAAATGTTATACGTTTGCTTAACGGAACAGAAAGTAAATTAAGTTTTAAGAAAAAGAAAAAATGAAAATCGCTGTGCTGGGTGCTGGCGGCTGGGGAACTACTCTCGGTATTCTTCTCCATTACAACGGTCATCAAGTCACTCTCTGGGAATATCAAAAAAAATATGTTAAGGAGTTAATCAAGAAAAGAATTAACTCTGTTTACCTTCCCGGTGTTAAATTCCTAAAGAAATACTTATAACTCACGATCTTAATGAATCAGTAGACCAGAAAAACTTAATTGTACTTGCTGTTCCTTCACAATTTTTACGTTCTGTTATTGAGGATGTAAATTATTCTGATATTAAAAATTCTATTCTTGTTAGTGTTGCTAAAGGAATAGAGAACAAACGATTGATGACGATGAGTCAGATGTTAAAAGATGTTCATCCAAATTTAAGTGATGAACAAATAGGTGTTTTATCAGGCCCATCACACGCAGAAGAAGTTTGTAAAAGAATCCCAACTGCTGTAGTCGCTGCATCAACAGAACATGAAACTTCAAAATCTATTCAAGCTGCTTTTATGAATTCTTATTTCAGAGTTTATTCTTCAACAGATATTCTTGGTGTTGAACTTGGTGGTGCTTTTAAAAATGTAATTGCTATCGGTGCAGGAATTATTGATGGAGCAGGTTTTGGTGATAACACAAAAGCCGCAATTATGACTCGTGGTGTCGCTGAAATTTCTCGTCTTGGAATGGCAATGGGCGCACGACCCGAAACTTTTGCGGGACTTTCCGGTATGGGTGATTTGATTGTTACTTGTATGAGTAAGCATAGTCGTAATCGTTATGTTGGAGAACAAATTGGAAAAGGTAAAACTCTTAAAGAAGTTTTAAAGGGTATGGATATGGTTGCTGAAGGAGTTGAGACAAGCAGATCTGCCTCTAAGCTTGCTGAAAAAAATAATGTTGAAACCCCTATTACAACAGAAGTTTATAAGATTTTGTTTGAAGATAAAGATCCAGTTAAAGCAACAACAGACCTTATGACCCGCGATATGAAAACTGAAAGACACTAACATTTTTTTCTACGTCATTGCGAGTCCCATAAGGACGAAGCAATCTACAGGATTTCCTGCCAATAAATTTTTTCCTAATCGTAAAACAGATTGCTTCACTCTTGCCATAGAGTCGGGATCGTTCGCAATGACAATCTAGGAACTACTCAGTTACTCGTCCGCCAGGCAAAGAAATTCCTTTTATTTTTCTGAAGATTGAAACTGCATAAGAGTCTGTCATTCCTGACACAAAATCAATTATCCTTAACAAGCGCTGATATAGTTCGGGATTATCTTTCTCACCATAAAATATTCTTTTCGGAAGAAGATTAATGATTGAGCGATTCTTTGGTGAGAGGCTTTTTTCTGAGTATTCATTAAAGGCAGTTATAAATGTATCGAGTAATCCACCAAGAACTTCATATCCCGCGGTTTCTCTTTCAACAACACTTCTGTGGCGATAGATTTTTAAAATAGAAGCTTTTTCAATTTTCTTTAAGAAGTTCGATTTACTGATTATAGTTACTAATTCCTTATCAAAATTTCCGGTAAGAATTTCTTTCTCATTCTCTATAAATGCGACAGCTATATCGTTCACTAAATCGTTAATTGCTTTTGCGCGTAAGTATCCGACTTTTTCATTGCCATCACGATTTTTATAACCGGTTAAATCTTTTTTATGTATTAAAGGTACCAACAGACTTTCTGTTTCTTTAAATGAAAGTAATCCCAAACGGAAACCATCTTCCAGATCCATAATACTGTAACAGATATCGTCTGCAGCTCCAACAAGAAATGAGAGCGGATGACGGCTCCATAAATATTTTTCTTCATTATTAAGTTTGGCCAACCCCGTTTTTTCCGCAACGTGATGAAAAATGTTTTTCTCTGATTGGAAGAATCCAAACTTTTTATAAATGTTTTTGTATCCATTAGCGTGTTTAATTTCTAAATCCGTCAAAGATTCTTTAGGATATTTATTTAAGTGCAGAAAGTGTTGCATAAGTTAATTGTAATCCTCCTTTTACATCCTGATTAAGAAGCTTTGGTAATAATTCTAAATCCCTGTGCATTACCCTCAAATCGGATTAGGTCATTCCATTTTTTTTCATCATTTATTTCTTCGTTAAACTTTTTACCATTCCCGTTCTTAAAATATTCCGCAATGGCATCTTCACCGGAATGCCCAAACGGAGGATTTCCAATATCGTGCGCGAGACAGGCTGCTGCAACAATTTCTCCAAAATGGAATTGAGTAAAATCTTTTTTCAATTTAGGATGCCGAGCAATTATTCTTTCTCCAACAAGATTACCAAGCGATCTTCCGACAACCGAAACTTCAAGACTGTGAGTTAATCTTGTATGAACAAAATCACTTTCAGGTAAAGGAAAAACCTGAGTCTTATCCTGCAGTCTTCTGAAAGCCGGAGAAAAAACTATTCGATCAAAATCTTTTTGAAACTGACTGCGTCCATCTTTTTTTGATAATTGACTTTTTTCAATCCCAAGACGCTCATCTGATAAAAGTAATTTCCAATCCAAAGTAAATTCCTTTATTTCGTTATGTTGAAAGTTAAATAAAATAATGCTTATTCGTTAAATCAAATTTGAGTTTGCCTTGCTAAGCATCTATTTTTCGGGCAATGAAATCTGATAAAGAAAATATTCTTGAGTCTTCAGTTCAGTACATCAAATCTGTTGGACCAAAACGTGCGGAATCTTTTTCTAAAATCGGTATCAGCACAATTCGTGATTTAATATTCTACCTCCCTTCCCGCCATCTTGATCGCACAACAGTTTTAACAGTATCACGTGCTTATGGTTATGCAATAAATGGCTATGATGGTGAAATAACTATCATTGCAAAAGTTGTTGACAAAGAAAAAAGAAATCTTGGAAGAAAAGAAATTCTGAAAGTTCAGTTTAGAGATTCATCAGGTTTTATAGAATGTGTTTGGTTTCATGGAGTAAAATATTTTCATTCTGTTTTTAATGAAAGCGATTATTTTGCAATCTCCGGCAAACCGGAAATAAATTATAACAAACTTCAAATCGTTCACCCCGATTTTGATAAGATAACGGAAGAAGAATCTCAAAGCTTTCTTAATACTGGAAAGATTATTCCGTTTTACAGAATTCCTAAAGAACTTAAGCAAAGAAACATTGGTGATTTAAGTCTACGCCGAATTATAAATACTGCAGTTGAAACTTATGTTGATAATCTTGAAGAAACTCTGCCGCAGGAAATAATTGCACAACACAAACTGATTGATTTAATAACCGCGGTTAAAAATTATCATTATCCGCAAAGTAAAGAATTGTTTGAGCAGGCAAAGCGCAGATTTAAGTTTGAAGAAATGTTTTATCTTGAATTGCTTGTCGCAATCAAGAAAAATAATTATCAGACAAAGCTAATCGGCAACAAGATGGAAATTAAATCCAAACTTGTTTCGGATTTCATTAAAACACTTCCATTTGAGTTAACTCATTCACAGTTAAATGTTCTCGGTGAAATCAAGAAAGATATGCTTTCCGAAAAACCGATGAACAGACTTTTGCAAGGTGATGTTGGAAGCGGAAAAACAATCGTTGCGTTAATTTCAATGTTGATTGCGGTAGATAATGGATTTCAAACTGCGCTTATGGCGCCAACAGAAATTTTAGCCGATCAGCATGCAAAAAATATTTCTGCAATGATGGGCAAACTTGCCTCTATTCATAAAGGAAAAGAAATTAAAGTTAGTTTACTGCTTGGCGGACAAAAGAAATCTGTTCGAAATCAAAAACTTTCTGATATTGAGTTGCAGGAAGCCGATATCATAATCGGTACTCACGCAATCTTTGAGGAAAAAGTTAAGTTCAACAATCTTGGTTTGATTGTTATTGATGAACAGCATCGGTTTGGTGTAAAGCAACGAGCGTTGCTGCAAAGTAAAGGCAAAACTCCTGATGTGCTTGTAATGAGTGCAACTCCAATTCCCCAGAACCCTCTCGATGACAGTTTATGGTGATCTTGACTTATCAATCATAAATGAGATGCCTAAGAATAGAATTCCCATTAAAACTGTTTTACGCGGAGAGAAGAAACTTCCAGAGATCTATAACTTTATAATCGATAAAGCAAAAGAGGGTTATCAAACATTTTTAGTTTATCCGTTGGTTGAAGATTCTGAAAAACTTGATTTGAAGGCGGCAATTACTTTTTATGAGGATTTAAAAGAAAATCATCTTAAAAATCTTAAGCTTGGATTGATTCATGGCAGAATGATCTGGCAGGAAAAAGAAGAAGTGATGCTGATGTTCCAAAAAAAGATGTTTGATGTGCTTGTTTCAACAACCGTGATCGAAGTTGGAATTGATATTCCTGATGCAAACATAATTTTAATTAATGATGCACACCGATTTGGTTTATCACAACTACATCAGCTGCGCGGAAGAGTTGGAAGAAGCAACAAGCAGGCTTACTGTATTTTAATTACTAAAGATGAAATTGCTGCAAAGCAAAATGCCAACGAACTTGAACTTGATTATTTGTCTTCCATTCAGTTAGAAAAGTATAAATCATCTGTAAGATTGCAATCGATGGTAAAATATTTAGATGGATTTAAGATTGCAGAAATAGATTTAAAGCTTCGTGGACCCGGAGATATTTTTGGAACAAGGCAAAGTGGCTTTCCGGAATTAAAGTATACAAACATTGTCGAAGACACAGAATTAATCCTTGAAGCGAAGCAAAGTGCATTCAAATTAATAGAAGTTGACCCGAAATTAGAAAAAAATTTTTCAGCCGTTATCCGCAAAAATCTTATCAAGCACTACTCAGAAAACCTTTCTTATGCAAAAATTGCTTAGTTAAAAATTACTAACATTGCTTTCGATACTATAAACAGCCATCGTACTTAACTAATCTGCTTTACTCTAAAAAGTTTTTTCTAAAAAATCTTTTTAAAAAATGTTCATATCTACAATGATGCCAAGAAAAAAAATATTTTCCGAGATTTTAAAAACTTGTTGACAAAAATTTTATAAACGTTATATTTGCTATCGTAAAAATTATTATGGAGAAAATATTTTATTTTCCTTCTTTAACAAGAAGCTGAACGTTGCATTAGCATATAATGTGAAACCTGAAAGTGATTCTTTCCCCGCAGCCGTGCCTTCAATTGTTAACAATCGTTCTCAAAACTTAGAGCCTCAATTGGATACCTATGCTGAGTGGGATACCTGGGAAACAATTAATGCAGTTAAAGATGCAATTGCTTTACATAATAATGTTACTTTGATTGAAGCCAACGAAGATGCCTACAATAAACTCCGTGAAGTTAAACCTGATATTGTCTTTAATATTGCTGAAGGTGAGTTTGGTGTAAGCCGCGAAGCACAAATTCCGGCAATGCTCGATATGTTACAAATTCCTTACACCGGTTCTGATGCATTGACACTTGCAATATGTTTAGACAAAGCACGCACAAAAGAAATTTTAAGTTATTATAAAGTTCCTACTGCTAAATTTTTTGTTGCCGATAAAGTTGAAGATACTGAGAATCAGAATCTTGAATTCCCATTAATGGTAAAACCGGTTAGCGAGGGTTCCGGCAAAGGAATTTTTGCCTCATCCTTTGTAAACAACAGAGAAGAACTTAAGAAAGAAATAAAAAGAATTACTTCCGAGTACAATCAATCAGCTTTGGTTGAGGAATTTTTATCAGGAAGAGAGTTTACAGTTGCTATTCTTGGAAATAATGGCGATGCAAAAATTTTGCCTGCTATAGAAATTAGATTTGATAAATATCCCGCTGGAGTAAAACCACTTTATTCTTACGAAGCCAAATGGATACTTGATACAAAGGAAAGTGATTTTGATGTTTTTGATTGTCCGGCAAAGATTGATGCTGAGCTGGAAAGAAAAATAAATAAAGTTTGCCTGGATACTTATAGAGTTTTAAAATGCCGTGATTGGAGCAGAATAGATTTACGATTGGATAAATATGGCGAACCAAGTATTATTGAGATAAATCCTTTACCCGGAATAATGCCTGATCCAACCGAGAACTCAAGTTTTCCAAAAGCAGCAAGAGCCGCGGGAATAGATTATAATGATATGATAAATACAGTTTTAGCATCAGCAGTTAAGAGATACAATCTTATATGAAAACCGAAGCTAAAATATTAATCTGTTATAATTCGCCTGTTAGCATTTTTTCTATTTATAATGGAAAACCGGCAGATGAAAGTTCGGACAGCAAAGATTTATCAGAACATTCTTTTGCATCTAATATGATAGAGATTGAGAATCATCTTAAAACATTTTTTACTGATGTTAAATCATTACCAATAGATAAAAATGTTAATCGCACGATTGAGGAGATTACGTTTTACAATCCTGATGCAATTTTAAATTTTGTTGAATCTGTTGAAGGCATCACCTATTATGAATATTGTATAGCCGGATTGTATGAACTACTCGGTTATCAATACACAGGAAGCGTTCCTCAAACACTTGGAAACTGTTTAAACAAGAATAGAGCTAAAGAGATTTTATATTCTAACGGAATTAAAACTCCTAGAGCGATCACATTATCACCAAAGGAAAAATTTACAAAGAAGTATGTCAATCTTACTTATCCACTTATCTTAAAATTGGTTGATGAAGACGCAAGCATTGGTATTTCCGAAAATTCTGTCGTTAACAATTATAGAGAATTAAAGAAGCACTATACTTTTTTAACCGAGACTTATAATAAAAATCTGATTGTTGAAGAATACATTATTGGAAGAGAGATAAACTGCGCAGTACTTGGTGGTAAAGTTCTTCCCTTATCTGAGATTGATTTTACAGGGCTACCGGAAGGATTACCGAAAATAGTTACATACGACGGCAAATGGATTGAAGGCAGCACATATTATAATTATACAAAACCAATTTGTCCTGCTAAGATTGATCCTGATGTAAAAAAGAAAGTTGAAGAACTTGCAGTGCGAGCTTACGGCGTTTTAGGATGCAGAGATTATGCACGGGTTGATGTTCGACTGTCAAACGAGGGAACACCTTATGTGATTGAAATAAATCCCAATCCTGATGTATCAAGTGATTCCGGTTTTGCAAGAGCAGCCGCTGCATCAGGAAAATCTTACAGTGAGCTTTTATTTGCTATAACGAATTTTGCATTACAGCGAAAGTATAATGATACGAAGAATAAAGCCGTCTGACGAAGTTGCAATTGAAAATATGCTGACGAGGATTCCAAACTTTAATGAAGCAGAAATTAAAGTTGCAATGGAGCTTGTGAATATTTCGGTAATGAATCCGGATCAGACAGACTATCATTTATACGTTTATGAAAATGATGGCAAGATTTTTGGATATCATTGTACTGGAAAACGTCCGTTAACAGATGGTGTTTATGATCTTTACTGGATTGCTTCCGATCCTGAAGCCTCAGGTAAAGGAATTGGTAAGCAGCTTTTAGAACATGCTGAAGAGTTTGTAAGAAGTAATAACGGCAGATGGCTGCTGGCAGAAACTTCTTCAAAAGAAAGTTATGCTTCCACGCAAAACTTTTATCTTAGAAATAATTATTCGATTATTTCAGAGATAAGAGATTTTTACTCAGTAGGTGACGACCTGCTGGTATTTGGAAAGTATTTCAACAATAAGAATCACTGAGGAAACGTTATGGAACTTTGGCAGCAAATGGTACGCGACAGTGTCCACACTGTTGACCAGCTCGTCGAAAAATTCGGGATCGACCGCAAAATAGCGGAAGATCTTGATGAATTTTTTCAGGCACGTATCAATCCATATTATTTGAGCTTAATTCGTACTCCCGGAGATCCCATCTGGCGTCAATGTGTTCCGGATAAAGCTGAACTGGAAGATTTTGATGCAGCAGAAGATCCGCTGATGGAAGACGCAATGAGTCCTGTACCAAACATTACTCATCGTTATCCGGATCGCGCACTGTTTCTTGTAACCAGCCAATGCGGATTGTATTGCCGCTTCTGTACAAGAAAAAGAAAAGTTGGCGATTATGAAAAGATATCGATGAAAGGACTTGAAAGCGCTTTCAAATATCTCGAAGAGCATACGGAAATCCGTGATGTAATTCTATCAGGCGGCGATCCTTTGATGTTAACGGATGCAATGCTTGAAAAAATTCTTCAGCGCATAAGAGCAATTCCTCATATCGAAATAATTAGACTTGGATCTAAAATGCCTTGCGTACTTCCGCAGCGTATTACGCCAAAGCTGGTTAATATGTTAAAGAAGTATCACCCGATTTATTGCAACACACATTTTAATCATCCGTGGGAAATTACTCCTGAAAGTTCTAAAGCCTGCGAGATGATGGCTGATGCTGGAATACCTGATGGGTAACCAGATGGTTATTATGAAAGGTGTTAATGACGATCCTGCTGTAGTAAAAGAATTACTGCAGAAACTTCTTAAGATAAGAGTTCGTCCTTACTATATGTATATGGCTGATGAAACCAAGGGTGCAAATCATTTCAGAACTTCAATTGAAACGGGATTGAATATACTTGAGGGTTTACGCGGACATACAAGCGGACTGGCAATTCCTCATTTTGTAATTGATGCACCGGGCGGCGGAGGAAAGATTCCGATTATACCTAATTACGTACTTCATAAAGATGAAGAAAGAATAATTCTTAGAAATTTCCAGAATAAGATTTACACCTACAAGAATTATGAAGATGCAAATAATCCTGAAGGATTTGGAAGCAAAAACAAAACCAACGGTAAGAATGGCAAGAACGGAAGTAATGGAAATGGCAACGGAAACGGCAAAGGAAAGAAAGATGATATGAAGCCGAAGAAGATTAAACTTCCCGAACTCTCTGAGATAGAAAATTAAAAAGAAAACCCCGATGTGAGTCGGGGTTTTTTTTAGGTTCAATAGTGTTTTTTGCTGATTTGATTTACTTTATCGAGTATGATTTCAGATTCCATTCATTCCATTCAATACGTGAATTTAACCCAGAAGAACTTAGTTTAACTATTCCTATATCCTTTGCAAACCAAGTAGAATCGATAAAATTATCTCTTCTAGTCAGTACTAAAACTGTTTTTTTATAATTAATCCCATTCACTTCAATAGAAGGAAATGATACAATTTTAAATGTGTCATTGCTAACAATCCAAGACTCACCGATAGTCAGCGGTGATTTAATCAATGGGATTTTATGGCATAAAACTGGTGTTCCCGGCATTACTGTGTCCTTTGCATCTGAGTAATAATAAATAGCATAATTCTTTGCACAGTAATACCCTAGCATTGGCTCGTTTGGATTGGGAATGATCCCAACTTGATTAATTGTATATCCATAAATCAGGGACCCATCTTGATGAATTAATTTATTTTTAATTTCCTGCTTATAAACATTTTTTGTTAAAGTTGAATCTAATTTATAAGCCCAGTCATATATCCAATAATTTCCTATATTTAAAGGCAGATAGGTGTAAATATCATCATTAGAGTCATCGCTTACCATATTTTCTTCACAGCCATAAGAGAATACTAAAACTAAGAACAAAATCTCAAAAACTATCCAATACCTCATAGTGGAAACCCTTCATCATATTTTAATTTCTTAACTTAAAATTATTAAACAAATTCTTTTATGTTATTTGTATGTTTTGCTGAATTGCTTTTTGTAATATTGCTTTAATTATTCTATTGTCCTTTTATTATTAAACATTCACAAAACTATTTTTCCATAATTTGTAATATATCTTTTTCCAAACTTTCTGCTGGAGTTTCAACTATTCTTCCAATTTCGCTTCCGTCTTTGTAAAAAATAATTGTTGGGACTAATTCTATTTCAAGTCCTTCTGTTTCGTTGGATAACCCTTGCTTTTCCCTGTTAACTCCAATTAGAGTAATTGAGTTTACATCGTAGTTAAGTTCGTTTAGTATTTTAAATAATCTTGGCAGTTGTTCCCTGCTATCGCTGCAGGTAGAACGGAAAACTATTTTGATAGTTATATCTTCAAGTTTTCCTTCTAAGCTATCAAGAGTTTCAAAATCGGGTTGGTAGTTGTTGTATTCTGTTGTCCAGGTATCTTTAAAAAGAGAATCGATGATTATGCTTGCAGGACAGTAACCGAGGATTAGTGGTTCACCGTTTTTTTCATCGGGAATGATTTTGTAATCCTGGGAATTTATTTGGATTGTGGTAATTATGATTGCAAGTGGAATGAGATATTTGAGCATATGTTTTTCTCTACTTTTATATTGCCACGACTTTTAAGTCGTGGATTATATTGCAATAACAATCGCTGGACTTTAGTCCAACAACAAGTGAAATCTTTTTGGCTAAAGCCTCTTTATATACTTTAATTCTTCCACGAGCTAAAGCTCGTGGCAATAAATAAGTCACACTTCGTCCCTCGACTTCGCTCGGGATGATACGCTCAGTGTGATATTGGGTCTCTAATCTTTTTTAATTCTCAAATCAATTCCCCACAGCAGTTTGTTTCTTAGCGTTTCAAAATAAGTTGTTAGGGATGTATGAACTAATTTTAACGGACGATCACTTTTACAAATTTTAATTTCTGTTGGTGGAGGAAAATCAAAAACCCTTTGTCCATCACAGCTTACCTGTACTTCTTTATAAGGTGAATCTGCTTTAATCAAAATTTCCTGCGTACTTGGAAGCACTAAGGGACGAACTGTTAAACTATGAGGAGAAATTGGTGATAGAGTTATCACATCTGTTTTAGGTGAAACAATTGGTCCTCCTACTGAAATTGAATATCCAGTTGAACCGGTAGGAGTTGCAACGATTAATCCATCCGCCGAAAAAGTTGTAACATACTCACCGTCGACCCAAACAGTAAGCTCTATCATTTTAGGCCAGCCGCCTTTATCAATTACAATATCGTTTATTGCGTAAAGTTTTTCGGCCTTGTGTCCCAAAGCTAAGGCGCTGATTACCATTCGTTCTTCAATGCTGTACTTGCCTTCTTTAAGTTCTTTGATGATTTTATCCATCTCATCAATATTTGCTTCAACAAGAAATCCCAGCTTGCCAAGATTAACACCAAGTACCGGCTTATCATAAAATTGTGCGTTGAACGCTGTTGCCAGCATCGTTCCATCACCTCCAATAGAAATGATGAGATCGGCTTTTTCATAAAGTTCTTTGTCGTCGGTAATAAAATCGTCAAAGATTTCTATTTTGAGTTTGTTTCTATCTTCGGATAGTGATTTGGTTAGAACATAATCAAGTTTGTTTTTTTTAAGTTTGGAAATGAAAGATGAGACGACTTCAAAAACATTTTCCTTTGTGATATTAGCTATAATTCCTATTAACATATTTTTCTCAAAACTGTTTTTGTGTGTATCCAAATTACAATTTTCTGTCTAGAAAAATTAATCAAATCCGACTTACAATAACGAATTTTTATTGCTGGGGATTTTTGAATTTCTAAAAAGATTGACCTCTGATTCCGAGAATGAATCAGCTAGTTCACTATCATCACGATGAAAGGCACAAATATCCATATACATTTCACTTTGTCTGCCGGAATAATATTGGTGCAGTTCCTCCAACGTTTTTTGATCCAGGATATTCAACAACATTTTGAACACACCTGTGTTATCATAGATAATTAATTTTTCATATCCAATTTCATTCAATGAACTAAATACACTCAATCCATCATCACCCATTAGATTTAGGAAATAAGGGTCATACTCAAAAAAGATTACTGGCTTATTAAGTTTTAAATAATCTAGATTCGAACGAATAATTTTGCAATCAAATCCATCGGTATCGATCTTAAGGAATTTAACGTTATTGAACTGAGAATGTTTTCCAGTTATTTCAGTCAGTGATTTAAACTCAATGAGATTTTTAGAATCCGTAATTTGTGTCAGTCTTGCACTGCCTTTATAACTAATTAATTGAAAATTGTTTGTACCTGATTCACCAACAAAACTTTGTTCATACTCAAAATTTTTCAGACCCACGGTATTTTTCTTTAGCAGTTTAAAATAAAGGTCATCCGCTTCTATACATAGAATTGGAATCTCCAGCTGTGATTTAATAATGATTGCAGTATCACCAACATTTGCACCTATATCAATAGCTTGAAAGTTTGTGTATTTTTTGGCTAAATACTTTGCTATTCTGCCAATGTTTGAATCATAATAGGGAAAATACTTTCTTACAATCGGTAGATCATGGCGCAAAGGTAAAAAAATGTCTACTCCTTCTAAATTATATGCAATTAAGGCTGAGCTATTAATCCATAGATAAATTTTCCTTAACATAAAAAATATTTTAGTAAGAATTTTGCCGGATAATCCTTCCCTTCTTTTTTTGATTATTCTATCTATTAAAAATTGAGCAAGCATCTAATTCCCTAACATTGATTAATCATAATTATTATAAAGTTTTAATCTTAATAATTTCATCGAGAGCCGCTAACACTTTTTCTGTTTTTATTGCATTAATATCCAAATCTGAATCGAACTGATATTTTTTTGTAAGATAATCTATATTGTTTAAATTATTTTCTATCTCCATCGGGTAAACATATTTTCCATTTACTTTAGTTTCTTTTGGATATGGCATAAATCTTCCAAACCGCTGTCCATTTGAAATACAAACAAAAGGGGTTCCAACGGCGGCGGCAAAATGCACAGCACTGGTTTCATTGGATATAAGAATTTTTGATATTGAAATTAATTTAGCTAATTGCGGTATCGTTGTTTTACCTGTCATATCAAAACACACTTTGGAAGTGTAACACTTAATCATTTTCCTCGATATTATAGAATCTGCCGAAGAGCCCGCAATTATTATATTCAAATTATGCTTTACAATTAGATGTTCAATAATTATTTCAAAATTTGAAGATGTCCATCTTCTTTTTTCTTCCTGAGCGCCAGGAAAGATAACTGCAAAATCTTTTTGAGTCGGAAGTGAAATGTTTACCGTTGAAGCATTTAATTCTGGCTTGGTGATGTCGATATTTTCCTTTAAGATTTTTTCAAAGAACTCTTTATTGCGATAAAATTCAAAATGGTTTTCAGCTGATTGTACAATAAGATTTGTATAGTATTTATCCGATAGAAGGTCCCTTTTCCATTTTACGTAAGCATCCTGAGCGCCTGCGCTTCCAATCCTTACTTTTGCTCTACTAACTTTAACAATAGAATCTCCAAACAAAATTTCACGGGAAAATGTTGTATCAACAACAACTTCAAATCCAGATTGATATATATTTTTTAACAGCTTGAATTTATAAAAAGGATTATTGTTAAATTTTTTTCGGTTTATCCATATAAAACTTTCAACAGCATTTTTGTCAAAAGTTTCAGCTATATCTTTCCAAACTACATTGCCGCATAATGTTACTTTAAAATTTTTATATTTTTTACTCTGCTTAATATATTGAATGAAGTTTCGGACAAGGATATAATCACCGATTGAATCTAATCTTATTATTAGAATTGTGCCGTTGTGGATATTGGCTGATTGAAATGAAATTACAAAGTCAATAATCTTGAAAATCAAAAAACGATAGATGTTGGCTAATTTTGTAAAAAAAGTTTTTATCATTTATTAAACATATAATGCAATTGAGTTTGAGCTAATAAGATGTAAAATTTCTTCTGTCTAAAAAATTTTAGAAAATATTTTCTTGAGTTTATTTTTAATACGAATAAAAATCGGGTCGGGTTTATTATAATTCTGATAGTGATAAAAATCAGCGTCTTCGTTATAAACCACTTTCGATGGATGTTTTTTTATTGTCAATTCAGATGAGGTTATAGTTGGACTTTCCCCCTGTGTGTGAAGTGATTCCTCTCCGAATCCTATATTTAAAATCAAATTTGCATTCGGCAGTATCGCCAAACCATCATTGGACCATATTGTAAATATCCACTGAAAATCCCAGGTATCTATTTTATTCTCTTTGATTTTTTTTAAGTTCTTTATCCAAAATTGCTGCATAGATTTACTTTTGAAAGTTCTTCGGATAAAATTTGAATCTTTGATATTCGAAATCTCGACATCATAAAATTGCCATCTGCTTGCCCAGCTAGCCCAGCCCCAAATATGACTGTATTTGGAAAAAAAATAGTCGCCATCTCCACGGACTATTCCATTTTGCAGATTTATTCCGCCAATATGCCAGATTCTCATATCATCTTTATAACGATTGAGCAATTCCTCACAAAACCAAAAAAAACTTTGAGTAGGTAAGCAGTCATCTTCAAGCACTATGCCCATTTCCTCCTGTTCAAAAAACCAGGTTATGGCACTGCTAACTGCATACTTACAACCTAAGTTTTTTTCACGAAAGAGAGTTTTAATTTCGCATTGCCAGTTAATATTGTTAAGAATAAAATCTCGTACTTCTTTTACTTTTTCTGATTCACCATCCTTGTTATTTCTCGCACCATCAGCCGCGATATAAAGTTTTGGTGGTTTTGCTTTTTGTATCGCTTCAAACACCTGTTTTGTAGTATCAAGCCTATTAAACACTAAAAAAAGCACCGCTGTTTTAAGTGGATGCGGCGGAACGAATATTTGCTTACTATCTTCCATCTAACTTTGTTTTTATAAATACATTTTCTATTGATTGAAAATCAATTTCTAACTGATTAATAATATAACTGGTACAACAAATATCTAATTTGATTGCACTTTAACCTTCGTCATAAATTCTGCAATACACTTGCCCTGAAATTCGCACCCACTATTAAATCCCAACCAAAATTCAGGAGCAAAAACCGTATCTCGATTTTTCATCAGGTAAGCACCCCACCATCCAAAACTGCTGGGACTAAGTATAGCACTGTTACATTTGGTCATTATCGCCATATCAGTGCCAAAACCATTATTACTAGAAATAATTTTATTTTCTAGGTAGCCGAATTCATTTTCTACAAGTTTTGGTTCATCACTAAGAAATACAAAAAAACTATTTGCCCTGTTTTTTAAAAACCAATCAATCTGATCTTTAAAATAATGGATAGGCAAAAGAGTATTTTTACCATATACAGTGAAATCATTGTAGTCCCCTCTTCGAAAATGAACAAATACTTTGTGAGAATTTAGAGGAACTTTGTTTAATAATTCATCGGCTTGTATTAGAAATTTTTCTTTTATCATTAATTTCTCTGCAAAATCTTTTTGAAAAAAAGATTCACTTTGAAAAAATCCCAGCTTTACAAAAGTAAAATAACTTAATATGCCTTTATTTTTTGTATAAGTGGTTGATTCCCTTGTAAAAACTTCTAATACTTTTTCCTGTTTTACCGATATTGAGGAAATAAATTTTTTATTACTTAAAAAGTTAAATACTGGAGATGCGATTCGTAAAAAAAAGGATTTTACTAATCTGCTTTTAGTATTTAAAACAATAATATGTTCTAACTCCAATACTTCTTTTAATTCATCAAAGCCCGCGGCAATTAAGGATTCGTTACCCTTTTTAATGGTTTTTAAAAATGCATATTGGAATATCTGATTGCCAAGTTTACCATCTGCTATAAAAAAAATCACTTATATAACCTTTTCTTAAACGGCTGAATAATTTGGATACTTAGTGCTTTTCATTTTTATCTGTAAGAAATTTTAAAACATTATAGTGCTTTTTTAAACATGTATAGACCGGTTCCAAATCCTTTATCAATATCATAACTGTCAAACATTTTTGTTCCATAGATATATTTCTCCTCCAAAAGTCTAAATCCTTTAAATAGTTCTAAAATATATTCTCTTGTAAATGCTCGATGGGCATTGAAATAAATTTTATTTTCAAAATTTACCGGAACGCTAAATAATATAATTCCTCCAATTTTGAGTACTCTTTTAATTTCTTTAATAGCTTTTTCACTACCGAGTGGATTTATTTCGTCCCCATATCTTCCAAGTCCTATATGCTCAACTACACATAAGGAAGATAAACTATCGATTGAATTATCTTCAAATGGTAGTTCTAAAATTGAACCTTTTCTGAAATACAAATTTTCTAATTCTACCTCTAACGGTCTGATATCTATCATCGTAATCGGTACAAACTGAGATAATATCCCGATAGTTTTAGCTGAGCTTCCAATATCATAATGATGAGTTGGATTCAATTCAAATATTTTTTTTGCCGCCCAAGTATCTTGAAAGAAATAAATAGGTTCAATCGGTGTAAATGTTATGTTATCAAACAAACAAGGGTATAGCTCTATTGTGCTATTGCTTTGATTGTTTTTTAATTTGTTGAATTTTTTTAATTGATTAAAAAACCAGAAATATTGTTTTACTAATAAAAATGGTTTGAACTTGAAAAATTCTTTTAGTCCAATGAACACAAAATAAATACTTCGCAAGAATCTATTTTTTTTAAGTGGTTTAAACAATTTTGGTACTGGGGTTTATTTTGTAAAATGTTAACATTCCTTTGAGCTGAAGAAACACATTTCCCCTTGTCTTTTGGTAAATGATATCAATTAAAAACGTTGTTATAAAGAAAGAAATTATAGATGCTATAATTGCACCATGACTTTGATAGTGAGGAATCAAAATGTAATTTAATACTACGTTAACAATTGTGCCAAATGTCATAGTAATCAAAGAGAAGCGGAAAAGATTTTCGATATTTATAAAGCTCCCTCTTGCAACACCTGTATTGGTAAAGAAGAGCCTAATTGCCATAAGGGATAAAAGTGCCCCTGCTGGTTGATATTCAATACCATACAGCAGAATTGTTACTTGTTCTGCAAATATAAAAATTGGAATTGCAGTTATGATAAATAGTAAAAAACTTAAGCGGTAATAATTTAAAAATCTGTATTTGTATGTCTCTTCCGATATATTTTTAGCGTTTGCAAGTGCAGGAAATAATGAATTATTTAATATGATAGGAATAAATCCAAAGACTTCAATAAGTCTTAGTGCAACACTGTAGTAGCCGACTTCTTTTGTATCTACCATTTCTTTTAGCATTACCTGATCAATTCTTGCCTGGATCATTACAACAATACCGCTTAATATCAGAGGCCAGCTATCTTTTACAAGATTAATTGCTGTTCTATTTTCAAATTTCCAATCTTTAAATGATAAATGATTTTGTGAGTAAAAATGCACAAAGCCTATGGCTAATACCACACTATCAAATAGAACCGCCCAGGCAAATGTGATAAGAGGAGCTTCATATAGTATTAGAATAATTTTGACAATGCTTGATAGAAATAGAGAAATTATATTTGCAAGAACGACATACTTGCTTAAAACTTTGGCCTGAAAGTAAAAATCTATAACATTAAAACTTTGAAATATGGTTGCGGAAGCAATTATAAAAACAAGCAAATTTGTATAGGCATCGTTTGAGGTAAAGTTTACAGCAACAGCCAAAAACAAAATGGCAGTAATTCCACCTATTAGTTTTAGTCTAAAGGATGTTCCTAATAGTTTATCTCTTTTACTTTCATCTTTAACGAGTTCCCTTACTATTATTCCATCAAGCCCAAGTGTAGCAATGGCAGTGAAAAGTCCAACAAAACTTTGAGCATAACTAAGCAGGCCAAACTGATCGGGGCCTAAATACCTTGCTACCCAGACTCCGACAAAAAGCCCAACAATTATTCGGAATATTTTTTCAGCTAAAAGCCACGAGGTATTCTTGAAATACTTCACAAAACCTTCGTCGCTTTTAAGTGATTTTATTTTCGTTATCAATCTAGTTCCATTATTACTTCAATCTTTTTGCAAAAGAAAGTTTAGTGCACGGATAAAACATAACAATTCATTTGTTCCACACTCCAGTGGCTTTATGATTAATTATTTTTAAATACTGTATTGGCATCCATATCGATCCAATTATCAAACAAATATCGGTAGAAACCATAATGCCCGTTATTCCCATTCCCGCATTTTCTGCAAGAAAAATAGACAGCGGAATATTAAGCAGCGCAGTGAATAAAGAGTAATATAAAGTTATACGCACCTTAGCTACACCGTTTATAAAATATCCGAATATATTATTCCAGTTTGCAATTATTACAAATAGACCTGTAAATAATGATAGAATAAACGGAACCTTCATTTCCGGGCCAATCCATATTTTGTAAACGAAGTCGGAAAATAAAATCATTAGAAAAGTAACTATTGAAAGAATAGTCCAAATAAAAACTAACTTTCTAATGGAATTTTTTATCCAATCATATTCCTGCTTAACAAAAGACTCAGTAAACGCAGACCAGAAAGGAGCGAGAACAACATTAAAAACTAATGGAACCATGTAAAAGTATTTGTATGCAACATTGTAGACCACAACAGATTCTGGTCCATATAACTGTGCAATAATAATATTACCGGTCGTAAAAACTATTAAACTTGCAATTTGAATTATAAAAAACTGCAATCCAAGTTTTACAAGATTTGATGAATAATTTAAGTTTATAAAGTTGAATGATGGAGAAATATTTTTATAGTGACTTGAAAATAAAATCATAGAAGCAATAAAAAAAACTATTACTGGTATTGAACTTGAAACCAGTGCAAAAGTTAAAAAGGATTTAACTTCCAACTTTGATAATGTAAACACAACAACTAAAGTTAAAAGATTAACCATCAAACTGAGCGCACCATTTAATGCTGGTCTTTGATCAGCATTAATAATTGAAGTAATAATTTTTAATAAAAATTGAACAAGAAATAAAATAATAACCCATAGTACAAGAGTATTAAGTAATTCGACGTATTCTAGCGGGGCTTTAAGTATGTTTGTCCAATTGAGCATTCCATGAATAAAAAAGAAAACCAGCAGCGCTATAAAAATTCCAAGAGCAAAAACAGCATAGGCCGTGCTAATATATATTCGTGCTAATTTTATATCATCAAGAGCTAATGCTTCCGCAAGCTTATTTCTTAGCCCGTTGCCAATCCCAAAATCAAGATTAATAAGCCAGCTAAGAATTGATGCAAGAGTTAACCAGATACCATATTCAACTTTTCCAAGGTAATCAATTGTTACCGGTACAAGAGCCATAATTGAAAAGAAATTAAAAACGTGGAGTACAAAGAGGATTATTATATTCTTTTTAGCTTTATCAGAACGAGTTGAATCTTTGAAGTTGAAAATATCTTTTAAGAAAGATAAATCTATGAACTTATTCAAGAACAAACTCCATTTTTAAAGAGATTGTATAGCATTCTGGTGCAAACTTCCCGATAGTCATTTCTTATGATAGAACTCTATTGTTTTTTTTCGTACACTATAAAAATATAGCCAAAACAAAGTATTAAGAAACCTCCCAAATGATGAACAGGTGAATTATTAGTATTAACAAAGATGAATCCTTTAAATCCTACTCTTAAACTCATATAAACAACTTCACAAAACGTAAAATATTCATCATTAACTTTCATAAAGTTAAAATCTTTACAGAACTGTTTTAAAATAATCTGATGAATCCTCGAAGATTTTTTTTCGTCATAATTCAGAATTATTATTATAACTTTGAGCATGACTACCATTAATGTAGGAATGTTAGTTGTAATGAAGGAGATTTGTATTTATTAACAGCAATTAAATCCACTTTAATTTTCGCCATAGTTTTATAAGAGAAGTAAGTTTTAGATAAGATAAAACTGCTTTTAGATTTATTCTCAGTAAACGAATCAAATAGTAAAAATGTGACTTAAGATTCCATATTTCGTTTTTAATTTGAGCTATACGTGTCTCATATAATGTTTGCTTCTCATAATTCCAGGATGCACCTCCGGAATTCATAACAACAAAGGGTTCCTTAGATAAATACAATGAAATCGTATCCAAATTACCGTATATTTTAATCATTCTGCAAATAAAATCATAGTCCATTGCATACTTGTAGGATGTATTATAAACTCCAACCTCAGCGTAAACTTTTTTTCGAAGGAACATAGTGGGGTGATTGTACGGCATAGCTTTTCTTATATTGCAACGCAAAGGTTTTCGGCGATTTGTTCCATAAACTTCATCTATAAATAATATATCCCCGTGCACAAACTGTATATATTCATCTTCAAATGCACTTAATACATTTTCAAATACTCTATTATTATGGTAGAAATCATCACTGTTAAGAATACCAATAATTTCTCCGCTACATTTGGTAATCCCTTTATTAAATGCTTCAGCAATTCCATTATCTTTCTCTGAAATAATATGTAAATTTGATTGTAAATTATTAGTAGAAAATATGTTTTTGACTTTTTCAATAGTATTGTCCGAACTTTGGTTATCAATAATAATGTGCTCAAAATCTAAAACAGACTGACTTATGACAGATTCAATACATTTATGTATGCTTTGGGAGGAATTGTAAGTAGGTGTAATAAGGGAAATCTTCATTTAAACATTTTATAAATTCTTTATGATTGCTAAAATATCCTAAATTTATAACTTAATCATTAATGAATGCAGATTACTTTCAATAAAACATGAACTCTACTCAAAAGAGAAAAATTCTTTACATAATATTAAGATCAGACTTAGGCGGCGGCTCGCTTCATGTAAACCAATTAATAGATAAACTTAACAATTCATTTGATTTGTATTGCGCTTCTCCAATCGATAAACCTTTTGGTGAAAATTGGCGATCGATACTTGGACAAGATAATTTTTTTGAACTACCTCATCGCTATTTCTCTATTAAGAAAGTTTTTAGTTTAAGTCGTTTTGTTAGACAAAATAAAATAGAATTGGTACATTCGCATGGGAAAGGGGCGGGAGTATATTCCAGATTATTAAAGCTTCTTAATAACTCTATGAAAGTAATTCACACGTTTCATGGATTCCATCCCTATACAAATAAAGTCAGTAATAAAATTTATATAGGTTTTGAAAGAATCTTTGGTCGTTTTACTGATTTATTTATCAATGTTTCCAATGGTGAAAGAAGACTTTGTTTAAATTATAAAATCATCAGCCCAAATAACTCTGTTATTATTTATAACGGTGTTGAAGAGAACTGTAATATTAAAATCAGTAAATCAGAGCTAAGAAAAAAATTATCATTAGATTCTGATAAGATTATAATCGTATCAGTTAATCGATTTGATCCTCATAAAAATTTATCGATGATTTTGGATATTGCAGAAAGACTTCAAACAAATAAAAATTTTCTTTTTTTGCTTATTGGAGATGGTGAAGAGCGAGATAAATTACAAAATAAAGCAAAGCTACTGAATCTTAATAACATTTATTTTGCGGGATTTAAAAGAAAATGCTCTGGATTATATGGTTGCAAGTGATATTTATATTTCTACTTCATTGGGAGAAGCGTTAGGATATTCAATTATTGAATCCCAAATGATCGGTCTTCCTGTAATAGCCAGTAACGTTTTAGGGCACAATGAAATTTTAATAGATGGAATCAATGGATTATTATTTGATCTTGGGAATATTGAACAAGCCAAAACTCAGATACTTGAATTGAGTGAAGATGACAGCAAAGCTAAAAAATTAGCTGAAAATGGCCGCATAAAATTTGAGAAAAATTTTACATTGGAAGCTATGATTACAAGTATAAAGGAAATTTATTCCAAAATTTTAAAATGAAATTGGAAATATGAAAGAAAAAAATATAGCAATAGTTCATGAATGGCTTGTTAATTATGCCGGTTCAGAAAAATGTGTTGAGTCTTTTACCAACATTTGGAAAGATGCTGATGTTTATTCTTTAGTCGATTTTCTGGATGATGATTTAAGAAATATCATTTTAAAAGGGAAGCACGCTCATTCTTCTTTTATCAAGCATTTACCTTATGCTAAAACACAACATCGAAAGTATCTTCCATTATTCCCAATGGCAATTGAATCATTTAATCTTAAAAATTATGATTTAATTTTTTCAAGTTCACATGCAGTTGCAAAAGGTGTCAGAACAAGAAAAGATCAATTGCATATCTGTTATTGCCATTCACCAATGCGTTATGTATGGGATGAAGCTGATTATTATTTGCATGAAGCTGGTTTAACATCGGGATTAAAAGGATTTATTTCTAAAGCAGTTTTAAAGTACTTACGTAATTGGGATCTTAAATCCGCAAACAATGTTAATTATTTTATAGCAAATTCTAATCATATTGCAAAAAAAATAAAGCGAATTTATAATCGGGATGCAGATGTAATTTATCCGCCTGTTGATACTCAAAAATTCTCTCTAGTTACAGAAAAGGATGATTTCTATTTAACTGCATCAAGGTTAGTTCCTTATAAAAGAATTGATTTAATCGTTGATGCCTTTGCAAATATGCTCGATAAAAAACTTGTTGTTATCGGCAGCGGACCGGACAAAGAAAAAATTCTTTCTAAAGCAACACCAAACGTAGATGTTGTGGGATATCAGGATTTTGAAAGTCTTAAAACTTATATGCAAAAAGCAAAAGCATTTGTTTTTGCAGCTGAAGAAGACTTCGGTATTATAGTTGTTGAAGCAATGGCCTGCGGAACTCCTGTTATTGCTTTAAATAAAGGTGGGGCTGCCGAATCTGTAATTAATAGTAAGACAGGAATATTATTCCCGGAACAAACCATTGAATCAGTAATTGAAGCCGTAAAAAACTTTGATCCTATTTCTGGATCTATTGATTATTCCGGAATTAGAAAACACGCTGAAAAGTTCAGTAGAAAAACCTTTGAAGAAAACATCAAAAATTTCGTGGATAACAAATACAAACTCCATCTCCAATCTAAAGCAAAAAACAAAAAATGATCGTTAACAAAAAATCTATATATACATCCAGACTTATTGCGGATCTGATTTTACTTAATTTATCATTTATGTTATCAGCTATTCTTGCGCAGCCTTTTAGTGTCTTGCTTGATAGAAATTACATGTTCACACTTTTACTTTTATTAAACATAGTTTGGTTCATAAGCGCAAATCTTTCTGGTTTTTATTTAGACTTTTTCCAAAGATCATTTGCTTTCCAGTTTTTCAATATTCTAAAAAGCAGCCTTATCCAGGTTGCCATTACCGTGTTCTTTATTTTTCTAACCAAGGAAGATTTATTCACTCGTAACTTTATAGTATTTTTTGGATTTATTTTAGCAGCCTCCGTTAGCATACGAACAGTAATATTTAAAGAAATACTTGTTTCGCTCCGAAGAAAAGGAAAAAACATTAGGAATCTATTGATAATAGGGGCAAGCGAAGTTGGAAAAAATTTTAGAGATATGATAAATATTAATCCTGATATTGGATATCGGTTTATCGGTTTTATTGATGACAATCAAAGCAACGATGACATAATTGGTAAAACCACCGAACTTGATGAGAAATTAAAAAAACATAATATAGATGAAGTTGTAATTGTTCTTTCCAGTGAACCGTCAGAAGTATTAGATAAAATCATCAGAACCTGTAACATAAATGCTGTAAGAATCCATCTAATCCCAGACTATTTCCGATTTTTATCAAACAGATTTCAAATAAGTAACATTGGTAACTTTCCAATAATTACCGCAAGACAAGAACCACTTGAAGAAGCAAATCGTAGATTTTTAAAAGATCTTTTGATATAATTTTTTCAATTATGATTATACTATTGTTGCTTAGCTGGCTCTATCCAATTATTGCTTTACTGATAAAATTAAACAGTAAAGGAAAAGTTCTCTTTATTCAAAAACGGGTAGGAGCTAAAAATGAAATGTTTGATTGTTATAAATTTAGAACACTAACTTCAGAATCATCTAAGCAGACTGAAGCATTTATACCTGTTGTGTTTGGTGATAAGAGAGTAACCACTATTGGAAAGTTTTTACGGAAATCAAACATTGATGAACTGCCACAGTTTTTTAATGTTTTAATGGGTGATATGTCGGTTGTTGGTCCTCGTCCCTACGCTATTCCATATCAGGATTTGTATGGCAGATTATTTGAAGAAATAAAAATGCGGCATAATGTTCGCCCCGGTTTAACTGGCTGGGCACAGGTAAATGGTTTGAGAGGCGATGTTGAAGATAGAGAAGAAAACAATCGCAGAACTTTAATGCGAATGAAATACGATTTATGGTATATTGAAAACTGGACGATGAGCCTTGATCTTCAAATTATTTTGATGACAATCTGGCAAATGATAAAAGGAGATACAAAAGGTGTTTAACTTTCCGGTTACGGAAGATTAAATTCATAAAGCTTTTCTTTCTTATCAGATACTACAAATACTTTTTTGTTTTTATAATCAACAGCTAAACCTTCGGGCTGTTCAACTTTAATAGAATATTCAATAATCTTCTTTCCACTAAGATCAGTTTGAATTATTTTTTTTGACTCATCACTTAACAACCAAAGTGTACTGTCATCTTCAGCAAAGGAGATATCAGAATAATCTTTGGCAATCTTTAATTCTTTTTTAAAAATTTCAGCAAAATTGCTATCAGTTTTTATCAACAATCCAGGAAGTTTTTCATTTACGAAATAGAAATCTTTTTTATTAGTATCAAAACAGATTCCTTCTAAACCCTCGTTCAATTTTCCCTTCAAGTTAAATCTTTTTCTTTTAAGTTCTTTACCTAAAGTGTCAATAACCACAACTTCTCTTGATCTTTCAAGTATTACTGCAAGTCTTGTTGAATCAATTACCGTTATTCCCTCAAGATCTTCTCCATTAACTGTGAAGAATCTTATAACCTTTCCTTGTTTATCAATCTTATAAACCTTACTATCCTCATCGCTTATTGTCCACAAGTAATTACAATCAAAAGACATTGCTAAGCCTGAAGGCTCAGGAACTTTAATCGGCGTCATTTTTTGCAGGACAAGATTTGTGTGGATTGGAGATTCTTGCCTGTTAATATTACATTTGTAGTGTGAGAATGATAATGAAAGAAACAAAACAATATTTGCACAATTTTTGATAAAAAAAGTCATTATTGAATGTTATATTGTTGTAATAATTTTAATTATTGTAGTGTTAATTTATTAAAGTTACCTTTAATATTAATACTCAAAAGGATAATCCGAAAGGAGAGATGGAATTATGATGTTAAGTGAAGGATTTTTCCGATTCTCAACTATAGTTGGATTTTTTATTATTATTCTGATAATTGTATTTGGTTATCTTTTTTTTGAACCATATATCACAGAAGAAAAGATAACAATTAAGGTTTTGAATAAATCACAGTTTGGAAATGAAGCCGGAAAATATTTTGTATTTACAGAAGAGGAAGTTTTTTACAATTCCAACGATTATTATCAAAACAAAGAAAATGCTGCCGAAATAAACGATATCATTTATCCCGGCAGCACATATAAGGTTAAAGTTGTGGGTGTATATCTTCCCTGGATACCGCGATTTAGAAATATTACTGAAATTCTTGAAATAAATGGTATTCCCTTCGCAAAAAATCCAGTGATATTAAAATAATGTACTAATTATTCAGAGTATTTTATTATTTTTCAACCAACAAATAATATCATTAATCAAAAAATATAAGGGGATCTTATATGGCAGTTCTTATAACGGAAGAATGTATTTCTTGTAACGCCTGCGAAGTTGAATGCCCAAACAATGCAATTTACAACGCAGGAGACCCTTGGATTCTTGGCGGTAAATCAAACGATGCATTAAACGCAGATCGCACATATATCGCACCTGATAAATGCACTGAATGTATTGGCTTTTATGATACACCACAGTGCATACCTGCTTGTCCTACAGAAGCAATAATTATGGATCCAGAAAGAGTTGAAACAAAAGAACAACTTATGGCTAAGAAAGAACATTTAGATAAAGTTGGAAGATAATTTTTCTAACCTTTTTAAGGGAGCGGTAAGCTCCCTTTTTTGTTTTAAAATATTAATTAATCTAAACCATCAGCGCTTTGATTTTTTTTGATCTTTCTTCTTTTGGGGTTTCTTTTTTGGATCACAATATTTTTTAATCATTTCATACGCATCAAAGTAACCCAGTTCACCAGCTTTTTTAAAATCCCTACACGCCTTATCATATTCCTCCAATGCGATTTCACATTTTGCTCTTAAAAAGAATGCTTTTGCAGATGTTGAATCGATATTTATGATACGATTATAGCTATCGTAAGCTTCCTGAGAATTACTAAGTTTTGTTTTAGCCTCAGCAAGTACAAATATTGTATTAATATTCAGTGAATCAATCAACAACGAACTTTCATAATCTTCTATCGCACCGTTAAAATCCCCGAGAAGCATTTTTTCATTTGCACGATTATAGAATGCTATTCCATCTGTTGTATCTAGCACTAAAGCTTTGGAGTAATTATCAATTGCAGTTTTACTGTCACCTATCATTGCATATATATTACCAATATTCACATAAGTGTTTGGATTTCTTAAATCATACTTTGCAGATTTGATATAATAATCTAAGGCAAGTTGGTTTTCACCATTTAAGTATTCCAGATAACCCAAATCAAAAAGTAATTCCGCTGATTCAGGATTTAACTCGTATGCATTACGCAAATCTCGTTTAGCTTTATCAAGTTCGCCGGTTTCAAGAAATAGTTTACCGCGTAAGTGAAATGCCGAAAAATTATCTTCAAGTTCAATAGATTTATTAATATCATCCATTGCATAGATTTTATTTCCAATCTTGTAATTAGCTTTGGCTCGTAAAATATAAAACTCGTATTCATCTTTGTTTATTTCTATTGCACGATCTATATAAGTAATCGCGGTTTGATATTTACCTTCTTTGTATGCTTTTATCGCGGAATTATATTCCTGTAATTGTATAGAACTTGAACAACCTATTAATAGGTTGCCAATAAATAAATAAGTTAGTTTCTTTTTTAAAGTCATCTTAAATAAGATTAGTTATTGATTTACAATTTTAATTTACAAATTAACTTTAATACAATAAATTCTTTAACTAATTATTATTAATTTCCATTAAAACAAACAGGGATTTTTATGGATTTAACACTTTTGGTTTCGGGAGTTTTACAATTAGTTCTTTCTTTAGCAGTCGGTATTGTTTTTATTTATGTTGGATTCAAATTCTTTCACAGCAGAATTAAAGCGATAAATGAAATCGAAGAGCTTAAGAAGAATAATATTGCAGTCGCAATCCTTAATGCGTCAATAATTCTTGCTTTGGTTATTATGGTTAAGAATGCAATTGAACCAGCTATTACCGTCTTCAGTATGACACTTAGAAATCCCAATGCAACTTTTATTTCATTTCTTCAAATGGCGGGAATAATGTTGGTTCAAATTATAGTTGCAGGATTGATTGCCTACATTTCTATATATCTTGCTATAAATTTGTACACTTATTTAACAAAGGATATTGATGAGCTTGGTGAAATAAAAAACAACAACATTGCTGTAAGCATTGTTCTCGGAATAGTTATTATTTCAATTTCACTTCTTATGCAGCAAGGCATCAAATCCATACTGGATGCTCTGATTCCATTTCCATCAATTTCCTTAAAAGATATTGGATCATAAATCATAATGAAAAAAGGATGTGCAGCAAGTATTGGCTGCTCCGGAATAATCGTAATACTTCTATTTGCAATTATCATTATAGATTTTATTTCAGAACTTGATTTTAGTTTTGATGCATTTGAAGAATCAAATGGCGACTACACTTTTAAAGTTGATACACTTGGCAATCAACCGATTATCACTTCTGATTTTAAATGGAAATTTACCTCATCATCACTTGGCAGAAGAAATTATAATTTATCATTTCAACTTTTAGAAATAGAGGTGAAAAAAGCTTTGGCTTATATGGATGAGATTTCAAAACTTAGTGCACGTGATCTGAACGTCGATCCCCGATATAAAAGCGATCAGGTGTATTATACAAAACTCATGTGGCATGAAATATATAGACGTATTTATTGGCAGTCTTACGATAAGTTTAACGATATTTTAAAGGGATTTAATGAGGTCTTTAATACTGAAAAAATGAATGACCGTGACAAAGTATATTTTATCATTTCGTTCGTACAGAATATTGAGTACAAAAGACCGGGCGGTGAACTTGATTTGCTTCCACCACTCGGAACACTTGCGACAAGATTTGGTGATTGCGATACAAAATCGCTTTTACTTTACATTATTTTAGAAAAAGCAGGTGTTGATTGTGTGATGTTTTGGAGTTTTCAGTATAAGCATGCAATGCTTGGAGTAGGAATTAATGCACGCGGTAATTTTAAATCATTCAATGGTAAGAATTATTATTTTGTTGAAACAACCTATCCTGATTGGGAAATTGGTGATATTGATCCTACAATGAATGATTTAAGTTTGTGGTATCTTGATGACATTGATTCTGATAAAATGAAAATTGATTTTAAATACAATGTTATTGATGATAAGGAGACGAATGACGTGAATAAGAATAAAAGATCAAACTTAGAAAACAACGATGGAAAGGATTCCGGGAAAAGAGATAAGCCATCGCCTTCGAATAAATAATTATTTTTTTAAATTTTTGGGATCAAGAAAATATTCAATAATAGTTTCACCATCTTTAAGCGGATCTTCTTCAATTCCGGTTTCAAAACTCTGATCAACTCTTTTTGTTAATCTTTCAGCAGCATCTCTAATATCCTTTGGGATCGTATGATCTTCCTGAAGTTTTGTTAACATTGTTATTGCTGATGCGCCATAATT
Organism: uncultured Ignavibacteriaceae bacterium; assembly: GCA_963698205.1. Lineage (GTDB taxonomy): Bacteria > Bacteroidota > Ignavibacteria > Ignavibacteriales > Ignavibacteriaceae > IGN3. The sequence goes on from CAVOPZ010000012.1 coordinate 198,068, forward strand.
TCTGTTTGGATGAAATTCCAGCCAAAATTCAATTGCTATTCCGCAGCCACGCCTTGCACAAACTCGTGCCTTACCAATGTTACCAATTTTTTTAGCTTCTTGCCCTGCTTTTAATTCAGCGTGAGCATTTATATAAGCTAAATCTTTTATGGGTTTCATGAATCAATCAAAAAAAGTTTTTCGTTCTGGATTTTTTAAGTGAAGCTTAATTTCGCTGATATGTGTTTCATTTGTACGATTTAAAGATAATGCAGGAAGATTTTTGAAGTCAAAAAAACGAACATCAATAGTTTCATCACTTGGTTTAGCTTCTCCGCCAACTAACTCACAAAGAAAAATTATTTTGAATGCGTGAAAAAATTCCAATTTTCCACCAACTCTGTTTGCATCAAATACTCCAATTACTTTTATCGGTTTAACATCAAATCCGCTTTCCTCTTTGCACTCTCGTATTGCAACTTCCGAGGGGACATCTCCAACATCAGCCCATCCGCCTGGCATTGCCCAGCAATTATCTGTGGATTCCTGCACAAGTAAAATTTTTCCATCTTTAATTACAGCAGCACGAACATCAATCTTAGGTGTTGCATAACCGGGATGATCCATCAGAACTTTTTGCAATTGCTTCTTTCTCCAAATCCGTGTGATGTTCAATTATTTCGGCAGTTATTTCAGTCAATCTTTTATAACGCTGCTTTTCATAATCGGTAACTGCAAATGCTGCACCTGTTTGTGCAAGCTGCTGCATCTCCCTCGCTATCTCAAGCCACTTTAATTTTGAATTATTTTCTTTCATATTATTCTTTCTAAGTGTTTCTTAGTGTACTAAGTGCCTTAGTGGTAAATTGTTTTTCCACCACTAAGAACTAAGAGCACAGAGTTTCACTAAGCTAAAACGGATTTGTTGCCCACACCGTAACTTCGGGAATAAAACCTCTGTCATCCATTTCTAAAGTTGAAACTATTGTATATGCAATTTCTAAAGGACGTAATTTATTTTTTACTTCTGGCTTTTCATTTCGCTCACTATCTCCAAATGCAGTTGTTACTTCACTTGGGTTAACAAGAATAACACGAACATTATATTTTCTTAACTCAGCCTGCCAGCATTGTGTCATTCCGCGTAAAGCAAATTTGGATGAAGCATAAACAGTTCCGTTTGCAAAACCTTTTGTTGCCGCTGTTGATGCAACGTTAATAATATTACCAGATTTCTGTTTCTTAAAAAGTTTAGCAGCTTCACTGGCCATTAGTGCAGCACCAAAAACATTTACATCATATACGCGATGAAATGCTTTCATATCAAGTTCGGTTAATTCATTCCAGCTATCACCAATACCTGCATTGTTAATCAGGCAATCAAGTTTGCCAAATTGTATTCGAAATAATTCATAAGTTTTGTGTACATCATTTTCTACAGAAACATCTGCGTGAATTGGGAATGCATTAATTTCTTTTGCAATTTTTTCCAGCTTGGATTTATCTCTGCCTGTGATTGCAACTTTACCGCCTTTATCTGTTAAAAGTTTTGTAGTTGCTTTACCGATTCCTGCACTGCCGCCGGTAACAAGAAATGTTGAGTCTTTAATTATCATCTGTGCCTCTTTAAATAAGTGTCTGGAAAGAAGTTTGAAGGGCTAATAATGTCTCTGTCTTAGATCTAAATTATTTTCTTCTGGATTTTCTTATTTTTATTTCATCCAATATTTCAGTTAAAGACTTATTCTTATACAGACTCTTTCTTTGTTCCGTATAATTATTTTGCCCTTTAGCAAATTGGTTAATGAATCTAAAAGTATTGGACAATCCAATTTTTTTACTCAATAATATGATTGCTTCTTCGTTTATTTCGTTAAGTGGTTTTTCAATAGTTCTCATTTTTCAATTTCTCCAATCAATTCTATTGGTGTTACTATTTTAGTTTTCTTTATAAGCTTTTTTGTTTTGGAAATCAATTTATCATCGCAGGTACAGAAATAATCTGCATTGGAACTCTCTGCCATACTCAAATGAAGAGCGTCTAATGGCATTATCCCAAAAGCAACTAATTGAACTGCTCTTTTTTCAATCTTGGCGTTAACCTTTACATAAATATTGGCGAGATTTAATATGCTTTTTGAATTATATCTCCTTAACGCACTAGGAATATTTTCTATTTCATATACTAATGCATCTGAACTAATTAACGTTACTTTTTTATGTTCTACATATGATAGAATTCCTAAAACAGCTTCAGACTCTAATAGAATTCTTACTTGATTCTTAGCATCAAATGGTCTTTGAAGACTACAGGTATCCAGATAAATTTTCATATATAAAGTTATTTATTAGATTTCTAACATTCAAGAACTGTTAGGTTGTTAATTTTCATTTGCGCCTCTTTTTTATTGCAAAGTTAAGAAGAAATGAGGAAAGAATTAATGATAATTACTCCCCGGGTAGAGAAGATTAATTGCTATTAAATGAATTTTAAGATAGATGAGATCAAAGATTTTCCAGGCGATAAATAATCCTGCAATAGCAAATACCGGACTACGAACAAAGCTTATATATTTTCTTCCAACCTCTTCACTTAAATACATTGGAGGAATTGCACTTCCATCCAAAGGAGGGAAAGGAATTAAATTAAAAATAAAAAGTATTAGGTTTAGTGAGAACATTACACTTACAATCTTTGCAAGAATTTCAGTCCAGCCAGCACTTATACCTGCAACAATTCCGGAAATTGTAATACTATCCGGTTGATAAAAAATTCCAAGTGCAATTCCTAAATGAATAATTGCAATTGAAATGATGAGTAAAATAAAATTAGATATTGGTCCGGCAGCAGCCATAGCAGCAGCTTTCTTTGGATAATCGTGCGCCCATTGCGGATTGTAGGGTGTACTTGCCCATCCAATCATCCATCCTGCAGCAACAAAAGAAAGTATTGGAACAATAACCGTTCCGATTGGTTCCCTTTTTATATGCGGAACAGGATTTAAACTTACCTGACCGATTGAATGTGCTGTGCTATCACCCATTTTGTGGGAAGTAAAAGCGTGAGCCGCCTCGTGAAAAACAGTTGAAAATAAAAAAACTATGTACCAGAGTATACCGTCTGCAAGATTCATATAGATTTGACCCAAAATTTTTAAGCAAAACTTGAATCAAACTTAAGTGAAATGAATGAATTGTTCAATTGCTTGACTGGTTATAATGATCAAATAAAGCTAAAACGCTTATTATAAAATGTTATTAGAAATGATGAATTGATTGGTTTGAAAAACTCATTTATCTAATTTTAAAATGATGATAAATTTTATTTCAAAACTTCACTTCAAATTAACCGCAGGGAGTTGATATGTACCTCAGAATTCTTATTTCAGCTTTAATTATAGTATTATCTTGTTTAGCTATTGCACAGGACAAAGATAAAAAGGAAGATAAAAACCCATATAAGTCAGAAACATTCAACGGATTAAAATTTAGATTAATTGGTCCGGCTGTAACATCAGGCAGAGTAGTTGATTTTGCAGTTAATCCACATAATATAAGTGAGTATTATGCAGCTGTTGCCTGCGGAAATGTTTGGAAGACAACAAACTCAGGTACTACGTGGGATCCAATTTTTGATAATTATGGTTCACACTCAATCGGCTGTGTAACTCTAGATCCGAACAATTCTCATGTTGTTTATGTGGGAACGGGCGAAAACAATTCTCAGCGCAGTGTAAGCTGGGGCGATGGACTTTACAGAAGCGAAGATGGCGGAAAAAGTTTTACAAATATCGGATTAAAAAAATCAGAACATATCGCAAAAATATTAATTGATCCGAGAGACAGCAAAGTAATATATGTTGCAGCTCAAGGACCGTTATGGGGACCCGGAGGACAACGAGGTTTATATAAATCCACAAACTATGGTGCAACGTGGGATTCTGTTCTTTACATTAGCCCTAACACAGGAGTTACAGATTTGGTGATGGATCCAAGAAATCCTGATGTGCTTTATGCAGCATCATATCAAAGAAGAAGGCACGTCTGGACTTTGATAAATGGCGGACCAGAAGGTGCTATTCATAAATCCACAGATGGCGGTAAAACCTGGAATAAGTTATCAAGCGGTTTACCTGCCGGAGATGTTGGAAGAATCGGTTTAGCAATTTCCTCAGTTAATCCTGATTATGTTTATGCAATTGTTGAAGCTGCAAATGATGGAAGCGGATTTTACAAAACAACTAATCGCGGTGCAAGCTGGGAAAAGATGAGTGATTATAAAAATGTAAGCGCACAATATTATTCCGAAATATTTTGTGATCCTATTGATTTAAACAAAGTTTACATTCTCGATACATTCTCAGCAATTACAACTGATGGCGGAAAAACTTTTGAACGCATCAGTACAAACAAAAGACATGTTGATGATCACGCTTTGTGGATAAATCCAAAAAACACAAATCATTATTTAATCGGTGGGGACGGCGGTATATATGAAACATTTGATGCCGGAAAACAGTGGTTATTTAAATCTAATCTGCCGATAACTCAATTTTACAGAATTGCTGTTGACAACTCGGAGCCGTTCTATTGGGTTTATGGAGGGACACAGGATAACAATAGTCTTGGTGCGCCTTCGCAAACAATTAATGAAGAAGGGATTATGAATGCTGATTGGATACCAACTCTTGGCGGTGATGGATTTGAACCGCAAGTTGATCCAACTGATCCTAACATAATATATACACAATATCAGTATGGCGAATTGCACAGATATGATAAGAAAAGCGGCGAGCTAACACATATTCATATGATGGAAAAGTTAGGTGAAGAACCTTACAGAAGGCATTGGGATTCACCATTAATAATTAGTCCGCATAAATCTACCAGACTTTATTATGCAGCCAACAAAGTATTTAAAAGTGATGACAGAGGTGACAATTGGGAAGTAATCAGTCCTGATCTTTCTAAACAGCTTGACCGTAACAAACTGGAAATTATGGATAGAGTATGGAGTGTTGATGCGGTTGCAAAAAATGCTTCAACTTCGTTTTATGGAACTGTTGTTTCTCTTTCTGAATCACCAATTGTAGAAGGATTAATTTATGCCGGAACTGATGACGGGCTAATTCAGGTTACAGAAGACGACGGAAAAAATTGGAGAAAGATTGAAAGCTTTCCGGATGTACCGGAGCTGAGCTACGTTTCCTGCTTATTTGCTTCTGAGCATGATGCCAATACTGTATATGCAACATTTGATAATCATAAGATGGCTGACTTTAAACCTTATGTACTTGTTAGTAAAGACAGAGGTAAAAGCTGGAAATCAATAACAGGTGATTTAAAGGATGGGCAGATTGTATATTCACTAGTTCAGGATGATGTAAAAGCTAATCTATTATTTGTCGGAACAGAGTACGGTATTTATTTTTCAATTAATGAAGGTAATAACTGGATTCAACTTAAGAGCGGACTTCCAACAACAGCAGTTAGAGATATGCATATACAAGACCGAGAGAATGATTTGGTTATCGGAACTTTTGGAAGAGGAATTTACATTCTTGATAATCTGACTCCTTTGCGAGAACTTTCTGAGAACACATTGAATGAAACTGATTACAAATTATTTCCTGTTAAAGATGCTTTAATGTTCATAAAAAAAACTGCAACTTTTGAATCACAGGGCAATACTCTTTATAAAGCAGACAATCCGCCATTTGGGGCAACGATTACATATTACATAAAGGAAACACCAAAGACTTTAAAACAACAAAGACAGGAAAAAGAAAAAGAGTTAATTAAAAAGAATGAACCAACTTATTATCCATCGTGGGAAGATTTAAGAAAAGAGGATAATGAAGAGACTCCTTTTGTACTTTTTACAATCTATCGATGATTCTGGACGTGTTGTAAGAAACTTAAAATCAGATGTTAAGTCAGGAATTAACAGAATAAACTGGGATCTAAGATATCCATCTACTGATCCTGTTAAAAAAGCATCATCAGATAATCCGGGTGGAATTCCTGTTCTACCGGGTAAGTACAGTGTTGCAATGTCTATTTATAAAGATGGAAAATTAAGTCAGGTTGCGGGACCCGCAGAGTTTGAAGCAAAAGTATTAAACAATGTTACATTGCCGGCAAGTGATAGAAATGAATTGGTTGCATTCCAGAAAAAAGTAGCAGAGCTTAACAGAGCTGTAATGGCAGCGGTAGAAGTATCTAACGATTTATCGAACAGAATAGAATTAATAAAAACTGCAATAAAGCAAACGCCCGGCGCTCCAGTAGATTTGATTGACAAGGCTAATATGATTGCTGATAAGAATAAAGAAGTAAACAGACTTTTAGTAAATGATAGAACTTTAACTAAAAGAAATGAACCTGTTCATCCGTCTGTTGCAGAACATGTTTCGGAGGTTGTTTGGGGAATGTGGAGTTCGACATCTGCGCCAACTCAATCTCTTAGAGACGGTTATGATGTTGCGAAAGAAGAATTCAAGCCGCTGCTTCAGCAATTGAAAACTCTTCAGGAAGTTGATATTAAAAATCTTGAAAGTGAAATGGAAAAGTACGGAGCTCCCTGGACTCCGGGCAGAACAGTTCCTGATTGGAAGGAATAGTAATTCCCTGCGACTCAGCGTCTCTGCGGTGAAGAAGTTTTAACCCCAGAGGCGCAATGACGCGGAGCTTATTTTAGTAAAATCATTTTTTTAGTTTGGGTATAATTTCCCGCACGTAAAGTGTAGAAATAAATGCCGCTGGTTAAATTATTATCTGTGAATCTTGCTTCGTACCGTCCTGCTTGTTTTTGTTCATTTACCAATATTGAAACTTCCCTCCCAAGAATATCATATAACTTTAATGTTACATTTGCCTGAAATGGAATTTCATAATTAATTGTAGTTAAAGTGTTGAATGGATTAGGATAGTTTTGTTGTAAAAGATATTCTGTTATCGGCGGCTCCAAACTTTTATCTGAGATTGAGATTGAATCAATTAATACTCCATCTACATTAATAAACTTGCAGATCAATTCTGTTTGAAACGATTCAATCAGCATCGCACCGTAATTATCACAGTATCTAACTATGCTTTCCGGAATTGGCTCTAGGAAAGTATAAATACTCTTACCGCCTAATCCATTTATAAAATAAGTTATACTGTCTGCAAATAGTCTTTCATAATTATGTTCGTGGCCCGAAAGAACTATATGTGCACCCCATTCCCTAAATGGCCACTGCATATAAATGATTGATCCGCGTGGACCTGAAGAATATGGCGGATGATGGAAGTAAACCACTTTCCACATTTGCGGTGAAGAATTTTGCAGTGCGTTTTTTAACCAGTTTGCCTGAATTGAATTTTCATCCATCCCATCTATTTCACTCGAATCACTATTGATAACAAAGCAGTGAACATTACCCTGAATAAAATCATAGTATCGCTCATTACCGGGCAATTCAAAATAATCAAAATAAGGTTGAGCAAAGTTGGTAGCTAAATCGTGGTTTCCTAAAGCAGGAAAAAATTTATTCTCAAAACTGCCATCACCATAAGAACCGTGATAGGGATAAATAAATTGATGATAATACTGCCCGATGTTTGCATCAATTGTAGAACCAGAACCAACTTCGTAATTATTATCACCAAGCGTTATAATAAAATCAGGACTCCAGCTTTTAACAAGATTTGCAACGGCTAATTCATTTTCACCCGCAAGTCCGTAATCACCAATTGCAGCAAATCTTACTTGTGAAAATGTTTGGGTGCTGATTGTTATTAATAATACTACAATCAGCAGAAGATATTTTTAAAACTATCATTCATCCTTTATTTTTTCTCTGCGTCTCAGCGGTTAAGCACGATTTATCTTAGAGACTAAATAACGCTGAGATTATTTTATCCTAATTTCAGAAATAACCGGATAATGATCTGATGGATACAATCCATTAAAAGTTGTTGTATCAACAATATGATCTATTACTTCAACTTTATCATTTACAAAAATAAAATCTATTTTATTCTCGGGTTGAATGTCCTTACCAAATCCATTAAAAGTTATGTTACTGCCGCTTTCTTTTTCAGAGATCGTTTTCGCATCAAACAGTTTTGCCGATAATATTTTATAACCATCAGAGTTTGAAGTGTAATTCAAATCTCCGGAAAATATAACAGGATAATCGTTACAGTATTTACTTAACTCATTAACAATCAGTCTTGAACTTTCTGTTCGTGCTTTTTTACCAATATGATCGAAGTGAGTATTTGCATAATAAAATAGTCTGTCGGATTGTTTTTCTTTAAACTTAATAATTGTAACAGTTCTGTTTAATGCCGCATCCCAGCCTTTTGATACAAGTTCGGGAGTTTCTGAAAGCCATAATGTTTGTTTGATCAAAGGCTCAAATCTTTTTTTCTTATAAAGTATCGCAGTTGATTCTCCTTTTTCTTTTCCATCTTCCCGACTAACACCATACCAGTCATATTCATCAAGCATTTCAATAATTCGTTCACCTGAAACATTTCAGCTTCCTGTAATCCAATCAAATCAGGTTTATGAGATTTGATAAGATATGCAACAAGATATTTTCTGTTACTCCAGTTATTAATACTGCTTGAGTCTTCACAAAATCCACATCGGATGTTGTATGTCATTACTGTAATGTTTTCTGATTGAGCAAAAGTATTTGGAAAAAATAACAATACTAAAAACAAACCAAATATATTTTTCATAATAAAATGATCCTTCAACGTTTAAATGTGATTATAAAAACTTTGCGCCTTTGCGCCTTTGCGTGAAATTTTTTGTTTCTCTCGCAGAGACGCAAAGCCGAAGAGATTCTTAAACTCTATATTGATTCTAATTTTTCTAGTAGTTTAACCATTGCAAAAGTATCGAGCTTACAATACTCAAGTAGGTTATTCCTGATCTCTGCAATTCGCATTAAATCTGTTTCAAAGTAAAGACTTTCAAATGCAACAGATGCAAGTCCGCCTTCGTTAATTTCCAAATCTTTATAACTTAATTCAGGAATCAATGCAGGTAAAACATATTTAATTGAATAAGAACCCTGCATTTTATAAGTGTAGTAATATTTTTTCTGGAATGGAATCATCAAATCCTTAACTCGACTTATGCTTTCTTCAATCTCTTTTTTATATTTTGGAAATGCTTCTGCTATTTCTTTTAATCGTAATACTTCAAAAGATTTATTATAAGTAAGAATATCTCCTTCTTTTTTTGTATCACGTAAAAGATTTTCTATAAACTTAATTCTGGGATCAATTCCAGTTTCAGCCAGGAAATCAAAATGTTCTATTTTACTTTTTTTACTTTTCTTATAGTGAAGTGAATACTGAAATGGAATCTGCATATATGGTTTTGAATTATCAAACATCGGAACGGCAGGCTGAAAAGTTTCAAAATCCATAAAGTAAATCGGATAATTCAAATCAGATAAAAATTCTCTTATCGCTTTTTTATCAATCAAATCCTTTTTGCTTTTATAAACATCAAGCTGAAGTTTTGCATTTTTAGAAAGATTAACATCATCGGGAATATCTTCTAACTTTATAATCCCACTTCGGTATAAATCATATTTTTTATTAAGATGAATTCCTGAAAGATCAAAGATTGAATTTTCAGGAATGTGTTTCCGGCAATATTCGTAAAAGCCGCAGGTGTAAGGATCATAACAATGCTCACCGATATCAATTACAGGAATTGATCTCCTTGCTAAAACTTTTTTAAATCGTGTGACATTTTCCTCTACCCATTTCTGTAACGGAAGAATTAGTTTTAAAACTGATTCTGTGATAAAGAGTTCATCTAAATCAAGTTTACCTTTTCTTGCATATTGGTTATTTATATATATTATAGAAAAATCTTTAAGCTTATATCCGCAATTTGAAATTACCCAATACTGTAAAGCTGCATCACGGATGTATGTTTCAGAAATTGATGTTGAACTTTTTACTTCATAAACTTTTAATCCCGATTTTTCATTAACCACAATATCTGCAACAGCAAGAACATCACTGTATTTGAATGATGCTTCATAAATTACTTTTTGCTTTTTCTCCAGAAGTTCTTTTGTAAGTTTAACTGCTTTATCATATTCAAATTGTGTTCTTGGTGATGCATCAATTCCACCCGAATAAAGCTGCTGTGCAAGTTTTCCAACATCAGTACCGCGTTTAAATATTGCTTTCTGCATTTCAGAAAGCTGATCCATTTCATTGTAGTGATATTTATAAAGGTAAAGATGCTTTTCGCATTGCACTCCGCGAATGAAAGAAGATTTGCTAAGAAGATGTGAACCCATTAGAAAATCCAATCTGCAATAATTTTGTATTGCAATTTAATCTTTTTAAAAATCAATTTAGTAAATTGAATAAGCTATTTTAAATAGATACTCTAAAATGAAAATTATCTTAATAATTGTTTTATCTTTTTTTGCTTTAACCATTCTTCCACAAGACAAGTTTTATACCAAAGGTTTGGCCAACGGTTTTGCCTGGACTGCTCCACCTTCAGCAAGTAAAGTTGCTTATGCTAAAGGCGAATCACTTTCTGAAATGTTATTTTACAAAAAGTTCAAAACTGATATTCAAAGAGAAGTTTCCTTTCCATTAGATTGTAAAGATGATGTAGATAAATTACTTGAATCAAATTCATCAGCTACAATTGAACTTGAAACAATTGAAATAATGATTGATGAGTTTTATAAGAGTAAAGAAAATCTGATAATTCCTGTTATAGGGGCTTATTGTTATAATATTAAAAAACTGGCTGGCTATAATTCTGATGAGTTAAAATTTTATAAAGAAAAGTTAGTAAATTTTTGTAATTGGGATTTAAAAAAGTAAAGGCTCTTCCGGTTTTTTCTTTGTCTTCTTTTCCTTCTTCTGTTTTTTAAGAAAATCAGCAAAATCTTCTTTGGTGATTATATAGATTTTACCTACCTGCGTGGATTTTAATGTCCCGTTTTTTACGTGGTACAAAACTCCGGAATGACTCATATTTAAAAGTTTTGCAACTTCCTGAACGCTGAATAAATCTTTCATAAGCTTTTCTGAAATATTGAAACTAATTTCACTACGAAATTAAGCTATTAAAACAATAGTTTCAATAATTTTATTGACTGTTATTTTATTCAAATTTCTTTTAAAATAATCCTGCAATAATTAATAATTAAATGAATCACTCAAGCCATTATGAAATTATCAAACAAAATATTTGCGGTTTTAATTTTTAGTATCGCAATGGCGTATCTTGAATCCGCTATAGTGGTTTACCTGCGACTGCTTTACTATCCTGAAGGTTTTATCTTTCCAATTAAAATCATTCCAGATGAAATATTTTTGATAGAATTCGGTAGAGAACTTGCAACTATCTTTATGCTTGCATCAATAAGCTATTTAATCAGTATTAGATTTGTAGAAAGGTTTGCATATTTCTTGTTTGCATTCGGTGTATGGGATATCTTTTATTATGTGTGGCTTAAACTCTTCATCAACTGGCCAGATTCATTGTTTACAGATGATTTGCTGTTTTTAATACCTGTACCTTGGATTTCGCCTGTGCTTGCGCCAATAATCGTATCAATTATTTTTATTGTAATGTCGATTACTCTACTGGTATTTCAGTTGAAAGCTATAAGTATAAAGAAAAACTTTCTTGCTAATATTCTTATGGTTTTGGGAGTGTTGTTAATCTTATTCAGTTTTATGTGGAATTTCCAAAACCGATTGAATATGCCTTCGCCTGTAGAATTTTTATGGGAAGTTTTTTGGTTGGGAATTTTTTTAATTGTTACAGGATATGTTGTTTTAATTCGCACTTCTTTTATAGGACTTACAACCGACATTAAGATTCCGAACAAAGAATAAATATTGATTGTATTCTGCAATTAACACAAATGAATTTTAGTGTTTAAGTTTTACTGAACTTCGAATACAGCTGTTACTAAGCTTTTTTTATTTCGCTTATCCTTTCTAAAAGCGGATAAGTAAGCTGATACAAATACTGCAACTGCAAATACTAAAACTATAAAGCTAATTGTTGCGGTATCATTTGAACCTAAGAAAACCGCCATTGCCTGAATTGCTGCAAAAAAGATTAATGTTCTCATAACTGCTCCATATATTTTTAACATCATTTTGTGATGTTAAAATAGAAATCAAAGCTTTCTTAGATGTTAAGCCATAATTAAGATAACATTAACAAATTGTTAAGTGCGCGTATTTTTTGACAAATTTTTGACAACTCTAAGTTTTAATACTGACAAGTTTACAACGAAGCTTGATTTGATTTCGAGCTGAATCAAACATAAATATTAATCAGGCAAAGGAAGAGAAGTTGGAAACTTTAATACCAAACAAATATCATAAAACATTTTCCATAGAATTTGCTAAAGATTATCTCGTAACTATGAGGCTTTATCTCCTCTTCGTTTCCGGAGTAACCGGAATTTGCGGAATGTCTTTTATAAATGAGTTATCAATTTCAAAATCTATTTTAATTTTTCTTGCATCTTTTCTTTCGTATGGATTTGGACAAGCACTCACTGATTGTTTTCAAACCGATACTGATTCTATCTCATCGCCATATCGTCCTTTAACGAGAGGGGTTATTTCCAAATCACAGGTTTTATCAATCAGCATTATAGGATTGATCTTTTGCATAAGCATTTATTCAATCTTCAATCCTGTTAATCTTTTGTTAGGATCTATATCGGGATTTGGATTGGCAACTTATACTTACTTCAAAAGGAAATACTGGGCAGGACCCTTTTATAATGCGTGGATTGTTAGTGTTTTATTTTTAATGGCTTTCCTTTGTGGATCAGATATTAATCTGTTAACTCAAAATCCAAAAGTAATTTATACCCTCATCGCAGTTTTTTTCGGATATGCTAATTTTGTTCTTGTGGGATATTTCAAAGATGTTGAAGCTGACAGAATAACATGTTACAATACACTGCCGGTCGTTTTTGGGAGAAGAGTATCCTCGGTTATTTCTAATGTATTTGGATTATTGACAATTGTATTTACTGTTTTACTCTTTACATATTCACTCCCAATCACTGTAGTGCTTTCGCAAAATATATATGCAGTAATAATATTAGTCATGGGAATTATAGTGATGTTTCTATGCCAGGCTTATGTTCATTTAATTAAAAAAGATAATGAATCCAGTAAAGCAATTAGTTTGTCTGTACACGCTTACATTTTGTTGCTTACTTCAATAATAATTTTAAATAAGAATGAATGGATTATCCCTATGATTATTTTTTACGCATTATTCAATTTAACAATGATATTCAGACCAGCTAAAAATCAAATTTAATAAAATGCATCTTATATTAAATAAATATGCCGGTGGCGGAAGCGCTAAAAGGAAGTGGGAACAGATTAAAACCGTTATATGCAAAAGGTTTGAGATGCTGAAGGTTTTTGATATTCAAAATCATACCGAATTGGAAAATGCTATTAAAAAAGCAATAGAAACCGACAATAAAAAATTTATAATCGCCGGTGGGGATGGAACACTTAATAAATTTATTAATAGGTTAATCGACATTGTAGACAAAGAAAATCTTAAAAGCATTAAAATCGGAGCTATTGGCATTGGTTCCAGCAATGATTTTCATAAACCAATAATAATGGAAAACCAAATAAATGAAATTCCAGCTAAAATAAATTTTAACGATTATGAGCTAAGAGATGTTGGTATGATTAAGTATAAATCAGGATCAGAAATTTTACATAAATATTTCTTACTTAATGCAAGCATCGGTGTTACTGCTGAAGCGAACAATTTATTTAACAACCCTGATCTGGTTTTAAGATTCCTGAAAAAATACTTTACTGGGGCAGCCATTCTATATTCAGCATTTAAAACTATTTTCTTGTATAAAAATATTGAAGCCAAAATTATTTTTAATTCTAATGAAGCCTATTTGTTCCAGATTTCAAATCTGTCTATAATAAAAAATCCAAATATATCCGGTGATCTTTCATATCCATCTGACCCGGATTATCAAAATGGTTTATATGAAATTTATCTTGCTAATTCTATGAACAAGTTCGATTTGATAAAACTTTTATTTCTTTTAAGCAAAAAAGCTTTTCCTAAAAACGAAAAAACCAAGTATTGTAGAACATCAAAAATAAAAGTGACAGCAGAGAATAACTTTTTAATTGAGTTTGATGGAGAAGTTATTAAAACTAATTATGCCGAATTTTCAATCTTAAATAAATATTTAAATGTATGTACCAGCTAAAAGACATAATTGAAAACAAAATTATAAATGATCTTACAAAATCTTTTTTACGCTCACCTAAGCAATTGAATAAAGTTCACGAAGCGGATGCTGAGATTATCCAAATTGACAATTCGCCTTATGATTTAGCGATTACAATCGATACAATTTCTGAGGAAATAAAAACCGGTCTATATTCTGATCCTTATCAAATCGGATGGATGAGTGTAATGGTTAATATGAGCGATCTTGCTGCCGTTGGTGCTTTTCCACTTGGAATTGTTATCTCACAAATCCTACCAAAAAAAATTCCTAATGAATATCTAGATAAAATCCAGAAAGGGATAAATGATGCTTGCAAAAAATGCAGAACATTTGTTCTTGGAGGTGATACAAATTTTGGTGATGAATTAATCATTTCAGGCTGTGCAGTCGGCACAGTTGAAAAAGAAAAGTATTTAAAAAGAATCGGATGTAAAGTGAGAGATAAAATTTATGTTACAGGAAAAGTTGGAAACGGGAATGCGTTTGCCGCACAGAAGTTATTACTTCAAAGTGAAAAAGTAGATTCCCGCCTTCGCGGGAATGACAATTTTAGCGGCAGAGAAATTGAATTTTATCCAGAGGCAAAATTGGAATGGAGAAATACCCTGCATAAATATTCATCAAGTTGTATTGATACAAGTGATGGAATACTTTCCTCTCTTGATCAGTTAATGAGATTGAACAATATTGGATTTAGATTTAGAAATGATTGGAATGAGACACTAGATCCGTCATCAAAATACTTGTTTGCAAAACATAATTTACCTTTGTGGCTTCTTCTTGCTGGTGAACATGGAGAATTTGAATTACTGTTCTCGATTCCACAGGAAAAGGAAAGTGAATTTTTAGATGCTGCTGACCGACTAAATCTTAATCCTATTTATCTGGCAGAAGCTAAATCAGAACAGAGTATTAGAATGGAACTATATGAAAAAGAGCAAATAATAGATTCAGAAAAAATAAGAAACCTGGGTTTTGAAAAAGACTTCACTCCATCAAAATATCTTCAAAAACTTCTTGAAATCGACACATTGTTAAAAAAAGCATGACAACTTTTTTACAATTCTATTAGAACTTACTGACATCTTCCCTTCAAAACCATATTAGTTTTCTCCCAGAAATCAGGTAATTAAAACAATGAGAGAAAGTGAGCAAATAAAGTGTTAGAAAAGCAAGAATACTTAGGCGGTGAAAATTTTGATTTAAGAGATATTCTTTTGAGGGGAAGAAGGATGCCTCTAACGGATAGAGTAAATTTCTTTGGAGAATTTCTTGAAAGTCTATCAAGCAACAAACAGATGCTTCATTTAAGATGTATCTCCAGTCCGTCTGATCGTGAAGTTGATGTTTATGACGAATACTTAGGCATTACGAGAAAAATGTTAATGTTCGGATCAAACAATTATTTAGGATTCGCAAATCATCCTTACATAAAAGAATATGTAAAAAGTACTATTGAGAAATATGGAATTGGAATTGGCGGACCTCCGCTTCTAAATGGTTATACAAAAATCCACAAAGAATTAGAAGAAAGACTTGCATCATTAAAGGGAGCAGAAGATGCATTAATTTTTTCAAGCGGTTATGGTGCTAATGTTGGTTTAGTTTCAGCATTAGTTGGCCCGGATGATTACGTTGTTTATGATCAATACAGCCACGCATCATTTTATGACGGATTAAAAATGTGCAACGCACGCGGAATCCATTTTCTTCATAACGATGTAGAAAACTTAAAAGCAAAATTGGAAGATGCAAGAAAAATAAATCCTAGAAATATTTACGTTGGAGTTGAGGGTGTTTATTCGATGGATGGAGATATTGCTCCTCTCGATGAAATAATTTCTATTTGCAAGCAATATGATGCAATTCTTTTAGTTGATGACGCACACGGAACCGGAACCATCGGACAACATGGTGGAGGCTCAAGTGAATATTTTGGATTAGATGGCGAAGTTGATATTGTTATGGGAACATTCAGTAAATCTTTTGCTGTAACAGGCGGATTTGTTGCTGCTGCAAAACCAATTGTTGATTACCTGCGATTCTTTGCAAGATCTTATATGTTCTCAGCTTCTATATCACCAATAACAATTGCTTCTGTTCTAGCCGGATTAGATTTATTAGAAAATGATCCATCAATTTTAAACACATTAAGAAGCAATGTTAAATATGCGGCTAAATTATTAAATAACATTGGGTTTAATGTTGCAAGTGAAACACCGATTATTCCATTGCGTGTTCCTATGGAAATGAACATTAGGGATGCTGCTTATAAATTCCATGAACGCGGAATATTTATAAACTCAATTGAATATCCCGCAGTACCGGTATCGCAGCAACGATTCCGTATAAGTATAACAGCAACCCATACAAAAGAAGATATAAATAAACTTGTCGAAGTTGTTGAAGAAATATGGACTGAATATGAAACCAATAGACCCGAATCATCAGTTTTGAGAGCAATGTGAGCAAAGCAAAGAAAGGTTGAATGAGAAAATGAAAAAGCAAATTAAGCCTAAACCAAAACTCTTAATTATAGTTTTGTTTCAAAATCTTTTGGATGAAGAACCTTATTATGCAAAAAATCCAGCTCCGCCGTTACCAGGGATTTTACTTGCAGCTTTAACTCCGCCTGATGTAGAAGTTGAAGTTCTTCATGAAATGGTTCGTCCAATTAATTATGATACTGATGCAGATTTTATTGCCATTAGTTTTATGGATTATTTATCACCGCACGCTTACGAAGCTGCATCAAAGTTCAGAGCGATGGGCAAAGTTGTAATTGGAGGCGGTAAGTTTGCATCAACTTTTCCTGATGAAGTAGAACCATATTTTGATTCAATCTGCGTCGGTGAAGCTCACAAAGTCTGGGCACAAATGGTTAACGATTTATTAGCCGGCAAACTTAAAAAAAGATACGAAGCAGATTTAGCTCCTGATTTAAATGATATTCCTGCGCCAAGATATGATCTTGTTGAATCAAAATATTTTACACCAATTGTCACAGAAGCATCAAGAGGTTGTCCTCATCCTTGCACATATTGCCAGTTAAATATTAAACGCGCACCTTACAGAACGCGTCCTGTTGATGATGTGATAAGAGATTTAAATAACACAAAAGGGCTGCCGTTCATTAAAAGAAAAACCGCAATGATTCTTGATAATAATTTGGGCGGAAGTTTAACAAATGCAAAAAATCTTTTAAGAGAAATTGCAAAATTAAAATTCTGGGCAATCGGTGCTCAATACAGCATTGAATGTTTACGTGATGACGAATATGTAGAGTTGCTTGGCAAGGCTAACTGCAGAATGTCTTTTCTTGGAATGGAATCACTAAACGAAGAAAGTTTGCGGGATGTTGAGAAAAAACAAAACAAGGTCGCAGAGTACAAAGAGTTCTTCCACAAACTAAATAAGAAAGGCATTTTAACTTTTACAGGATTTATGTTTGCTCTTGATGAGGATACACCAGAGTATTACGAAACATTGCCTCAAAAGTTAGAAGAAGTTGGAGTTAATGTTATTCTACCATCTATTTCAATTCCTATTTATGGCACACCATTACACAAAAAGATGGTTAATGAAAACCGAATAGTTGACAACGATATAACTCATTACGAGGGTGATCACGTTTTATTCAGACATAAACATTTAACTGAAGAACAGATTTATTACTACTACGAAAAAGTAATTAAGATATTCTATTCCTGGAAAAATATTTTAAAGAGATGGTGGAAGTTTATTTCAATGCAGACATTTGATGGATCTGTAAAAGAATATTTACTTAAAACTGTTTTAGGATCTGTTATCTACTTTAAACTTTCAATATTCCAGAGACATCATGCTAAGGAAAGAGTTTTTGATAAAAGGAAAAATAAAAAGCCGGTTAAAGATTTTAATTCACCGGCTGAATAAATATTAAAGCTGCTTAGATAATAGTTTTTATTTTTATTTAATAAGCATCATGCTTTTTGAAAATGATACTCCATTTACTTTTAATGTGTAGATATAAACACCGCTTGATAAACCGGATGCATCAAAATTTACTTCATATATGCCAGCAGGTTTTTCTTCATTAACCAAAGTTGCAACTTCTTTTCCAAGAATATCATAGATTTTTAACATCACAAATTGCGTACTGCTTATTGCATACTGTATACTGGTAGTTGGATTAAATGGATTCGGATAATTTTGATACAATACAAAACCATCAGGCACACTTAAAACATTTTCATTGTCAACATCAGTAAGCGGAGAGAAAAGATTTTTATAGTATGTAAAGTTTCCATTATACTCACCAATAATCATATCTTTTCTTGCATCGCCATCAAGATCTGCAAAACCAGGATGAGCATTTTGATCTACTTCAATTCCGGCAAACATTGCATCTGCTCTAACCCAACTTGGTGCAGTTACACTGCCGTCATTCCTGTAATAAAAAACTTCACCCCAGCCATCACCAATTATTAAATCATAGTCATCATCGTTATCAATGTCTGCTAAAGTCGGCCTCCCATAACTCGGAAAAATTACACCTGAAAAAGTTGTTGTGTTAACAGTAAAGACATTACTTCCGTCATTTGTATAATACTTTGTTTCAGATCCGGTTTCTCCGCCAACAAGTAAATCAAGATCACCATCTCCATCAAGATCCGCAAATGAAGGAATACTCGTCCATCCAACATCGATTGTACTAAACATTGTTGTGTTCTGGGTAAAAGTTCCGTTATTGTTTATGTAAAGAAATACTTGTCCATTAAGCGCACCAGAAACAATATCATAATCGTTGTCTTTATCTATATCAACAAACACAGGTGAACTGTAAGAGTTTACTGTTAAGTTTGAAAATGAAGTTGTAACCTGGTTAAAGACCGGCTTTAATGGTGTGCCGTCATTTCTAAAGTAATTAAATTTCCCAAGCCAGTCTCCGCTTAACAAATCGTTATCACCATCTCCATCATAATCTTTAAGCGAGACAGTTGCACTTCCTCCGCTTAACTTTACAATTTTAAAGTAATCAGGATAGTATTGAAATGATGGTGTTGTTACTGTTCCTGTGTTTCTGTAAACATAAAGTACACCGCCGTCTGTTCCGTAAACAAGATCATAATCTCCGTCATAATCTAAATCGGAAAAAGTTGGATTCTTCCAGTATGTACCTGTTTCCACTCCTGAAAAAGTTGTTGTGTTTTGTGTCCATACAGGACTCTGTTTTGATCCGGTATTTCTGTAGTAAACCAGAGTTTGTAAATCTCTTCCAAAAACTAAATCATAATCTTCGTCATTATCCAGATCAACAAAAGTTGGATATGAGTTTAAACCTATATCCGGTATTCCTGTTACTAAAGTATTATCTAATGTAAACACCGGAGCATTTGCAGTTCCAGTATTTCTAAATCCAATTGTAATTCCCGGTGTAGGTCCGCCAAGTAATGATTCACCAATTCCTGCATACAGATCAAGATCACCATCATCATCAATATCAATAAAAGCCGGCTGCGCATCGCTTCCTATTTGTGAATTAACATCGGTAAAAATTGTATCCAAAGCAGTAAAATTTGGAGAGGAAGTTGTTCCGATGTTTTCATAATAGCGCAAACCGTTGTATCCGCCAATAACAAGATCTAAATCCAAATCACCATCTAAATCAATAAAAGTTGGATAATCAGAATTGGTATTTGTTTGTCCGCTGTTATAAATATGATAAAGAACTGATGTGTCTTTACTGAATGTTGTTGGAAACGAATGTGAATTATTCCAGAAGAAATCCGCAGCATCGTCTATATTCCCGAGAATTAAATCCGGATTGCCGTCATTATTGAGATCTGAAAATTCTGGTGCAGAAAAACTTTTAACAGTTACACCTGAAACAGCAAATATTGAATCAACCTTTAACCAGTTTTGTGGAAAATGACTTGTTGATAAAATAGCAACAAAAAAGACGATTAAATGTTTCACATCATACTCCTGAAATAAGAAAATGACTCAAGCAAAAATAGAGATTTTATTATGATGGAGAAACAATTTGCCAGATTAGATTTTCTCTCTACTTATTAAGATACCCAGGATTATTTTTTTGATTTTTCTTTTCTCTCTTGGCAGCTTTTTTTTCCTTCATAGTTTTGGTTGCTTCTTTCTTTGTATTTTTCTTAGTAACCAGTCCTTTGCTCATAACATTCTCCTTTTTGTTTAGATTTTAATTTCTTCTACTGTACAATAATAAAAAATAAACTTAATAAATAGGTCGAAATGTATTTATCCTGCATTATTGTAATAATCACTATCCTTACATAGCCATCACTAACTACTAATAGGTAATACATTTTAAAAATAATGGGCTCAATGAAAACCGGATACTTTCCTTTGATAACGAGGGTTTAAAAAGCTAACTAAAGAATGCCCTTACTTTTCATAATAAATTTTTCTTATTCCGGAAATTAAAAGATGTTTCTTATTTTGCTAATGTAATTATATTTCTTTTTCTACAATTGCTAATTAAAGTATTGTGAAAAAAATAAATCTTCTTTCTGTTATTCCGTTTATTATTCTTCTTCTTGCAATAATAAATATTGAAATTACTGCAACAGAATCACCGGCCAATATCATCACATCTTTAAATAAATCTATCTACCTGGATTATTGGCAAATAGTAGAAGATACAGATCCAAAACTTACCCTTCCGAACTTTCCGGATTCTTCGTGGCAATCATTTCAGCCATCATTAGATGATGATAGATACACAGAAGGCAACTGGCTAATAAGAACTAAAATTGTTATTAAGGATTCGGTAAGTAATAATGTTATTCCGGGACTCTTTCCATTAAATTTTGTAACTGCCTATGAAATCTATTGGGATGGGATTAAGATTGCACAAAACGGAAGAATCGGAATCAACAAAACTGATGAAAAGGCAGGTTCATATAATTTTAGTCTCGCACTTTCTCCTAATCTTGTAACGAGTGGTGAGCATACTCTAGTTTTTAGAATATCAAATTATAACAATTATTCATCATGGAAATGGTTCTATGGTTATATGGTTATCGGCAAGTATGATTCTTTATTAAAAAGAATAGCTCAACTATACTATCAGGCATTTTTTATTACAGGTATTTTGTTTATTCCATTCCTTTTTAATCTTTTTCTTTACATTGCAAGGAAACGAAAGGTTGAGCATTTATTATTTAGCATAATTTGTTTTATTGTAATCTTGGATTCTGTAACCTATTTAGTTCCAATATTAATGGATACTAAGACTACTTTTATATATTGGCAATATTATGTTTATCAAGCGATTACACTTTTATTTACTTCTCTTTTCCCTGTTTTTTTCATTTACCTGTTTTCTTTTCCTAAAAAGATTATTGGGGTTATTGTAATAACAACTCTTTTCATCTTTTTGTTTTTTACGAACATCGAAAACCTCTTTAACACAATGACTTTAACCGTTCTTATTATCAGCAGTATAATAACAATGTGGGCGTTATACAAACGCCGGGAAGAAAGCATTATTATTTTTATAGGGATTATTGCAGCCTGGGCAGCATATTATTTCAATATTGCTTTTGCGGGATTGGCAACAACTATGGTTATTTGCACAAGCTTTTCTATAGCAAGGCAGTTTGCCAGAAATGAAAAAGCTGAAAGAGAAGCGCAACTCAAATCTGCACGTTTAGAAAATGAATTGTTAAAGAAGAATATAAATCCGCATTTTGTATTAAATACTTTAACATCAATAATCGCGTGGCTTAGAAAAGATTCAGGTTCAGCTATTAAACTTATTGAAGCTCTGGCTGAAGAGTTTAGAATGATAAATCAAATTTCTACTTTAAAGCAAATTCCTATTGGTCAGGAAATTGATCTGTGCAGGGCGCATCTTAAAATTATGAGTTATAGAAAAGGTGCTGATTATAAACTGGAAACAATTGATATTGATGAAAAGGATACTATTCCGCCAATGATATTTCACACGCTTGTTGAAAATGGTATAACGCATGGATATGAAAATAAAATTGCTGGTACTTTTAAATTACAAAGGATAAAGAATTCAAATAGCACTAAATATGTTCTTACAAACGATGGAGATTTTAATCCTGAGGAGTCCAAGGGATCAACTGGTTTTGGTGCAAAGTATATTAAAGGCAGATTGGAAGAAAGTTATCCGGGCAAATGGGATTTTACATCAAGCAAGTCTGATGATGGCTGGGAATCAATAGTTGAAATAAGGAACAGCTAATGCGAATATTAATAGTTGAAGATGAACGACCTACTGCTGAAGATATAAAATTACTTGTTGAGCAAATTCTCAATAAAGAAATTACTTCCATACATATAGAAACTACCCTGGACAGCGCAATGTTTTATCTAAAAGAAAAACCAATTGATGTTTTACTATTGGATTTGAACTTGAATGCAAAAGATGGATTTCAGTTACTGAAACAAGTCGTAAGTCAGTCATTCCATACAATTGTTATTTCTGCAAATATCAACAGAGCAATAGAGGCATTTGAATATCGGAGTTTTAGATTTTATTCCTAAGCCATACAATATTGAACGATTGAAAGCAGCTTTTCAAAGACTGCAATCAAGTCACGCTTTGGATGGGCATTCAATAAAATATCTTTCTGTAAAAAAAGGATTTGAAATAAAAGTAATTCCTCTTGAAGAAATAAGATATTTTAAATCTGCTAACATTTATGTAGAACTTCATTTACAAAATGATCAAATAATTATTTATGACAAATCTATTAAACAGCTTATACCATTATTACCCTCTAATTATTATCGCATTCATAAGTCTTATATCGTTGATCGAGATAATATTGAGTCCATTCAATCACTTGGCGGCGGAAAATATCGAGTTATCTTAAAGAGCGGAGAATGTTTGCCGGTTAGCCGCCATAAAATTAACTTATTAAAAAATATTGGCGTTTAGAATTTACTATTTCTGAAACCTTAATTGATTTTTTGTTGAGCCCTCTCTTACCAATTATTTTCACTTCTTCTTTTCATTAGTGCACTTCACAAACTCCTGGTGCATTTCACAAGGTATTTCTAACAATGCCTTTTATCTTCAACTATTTTTCAGTCGTGTTTAATTAACGTTTTTGTTAATTGAATGTAAACAACAATAAAGTTTAAGTTTATGAAAGGAAGATCACAATGAACAGACTATATAATTTTATTATCAATAATAGTCATCTCTTCGATATCTTTATTTGCTCAAGAGATTCCACCAGACAGTTTATATTTAGGACAAACGCCTCCAGGAAATATTCCCCAAATATTTAATTTGCCCGTAACAAGCGGGCATCGTGCTTGCGAAAGAATAGCGATTACCTCTGATGGTGAAGAAATATATTATGGTGAACTAAATGGCTATACACCTACCAGTTACAGGATAAGATGTTATAAATACCAGGATAATAAATGGCAGGGACCTTTTAATGTTTTTGAAGGATATATTGCACCAAGTTTATCGATTAATGATAGCATTATATATATGCAAAATAATATCTTTTACACTTACTACTCTATACGAACTGATTCGGGCTGGAGTATGCCTAAAAAACTTCTTTCCAGCAACCAACGTATGCATTATTTTCAGAGGACAAATCTGAATAACTCTTTTGCATCATCTTACTACGAAGGTTCTCCAACGGATGGAAATATTTCCAGGGTAATAGTTGTAAACCAGGATACTGTATTACAAAGTTTAGGAATTCCTTTAAATAGTTCAGCACAGGAAAATGATTTTTACATCGCGCCTGATGAATCATATATCTTTTTTAGCAGGAATGCTACTGGTGGAGCGGGTGATATTTATTTGAGTTTCAAAAAAGATAATGGCAAGTGGACTAATCCTAAAAACCTTGGCGCGCCGATAAATAAACCAGGTGCTTTTTGGGAATATGGACAATTTGTTTCTAATGATAATAAGTATTTATTTTTTACCAGTGGAGGAAGCAGTATGTCTTCATACTATACATACTGGATTAAGATAGATAATTTCATTGATAGTTTAAGATTAACCAACTTTGCGCCTTATTTATATTCTCAGATTCCAAATCAGTCTGGTTTAACAAATCAATTATTCACTTTCACAGTACCTGACACCACTTTTATTGATGACGACGGAAATAGTACTTTAACTTATACAGCAACTTTAAGTAATGGAAATCCATTACCTGTCTGGTTGTCGTTTGATCCTGTTACAAAAACATTCACCGGTACACCATCCGCTTCTGGAAACATAAATGTTAAAGTAACAGCAAAAGATAGTGCCAACATAAGTGTTTCGTGTACATTTGCTATCAATGTAATTGTTACTGGAATAGATGATAACAAAGAACAGTTACCAGAAAGTATGAACCTGTATCAAAATTATCCCAATCCATTTAATCCAACAACAACAATAGAATTTGGTATTGCAAAAACTGGAAGATATTCCCTGAGTTTATTCAACACTCTTGGTGAACTTGTAAAAGAAATTTCAAATAGAGAATATGAAACGGGATACCACAAAGAATTCTTCAACGCAACAGGGTTGTCGAGCGGAATGTACATTTATCGATTGACAGGCAATGATGCAAACCTTGTACGCAAAATGGTGCTTCTTCGGTAGGAATAACACGATTTAGTTTAAAAAAATGATATTGAAAACACTATTAAATAATAAATGAGACCCGAATGAAAAAAATTATGATATTGTTCCATTTGATTTGTTTTATTCCGATCAATCTTACAGCGCAGGATAGTGTTTCTATACGAAAGTATCGAAAATTTGAATCAAAAATTCAGCAATGTACTATTACGCCTTAGGACATACTTATTATAAAAAGGGAGATATGCAATCAGCCATTGAAAGTTTGAAAGAATCATTAAGAATAGACTCAAAATTTGTTCGATCGGAAGAATTCTTAACTAAAATAAATGAAAGCGAATGAAACTAATTTGGAATTCAGGACAACTGGTGTGATATGGATAACCCCACCCTTAATAAGAATAATAATGTTTAAACAACATTTAATCGTATTAAGAAGTGATAACTAAAAGATGGATTAAGAATAATTGAAGTTCGAATTTAACAATTGTATAACTTTGAATACTACAAAAATACGTTTTATAAAATTCATTAGACAGAGGAGACAAACAAATGAATAATCAAAATAGCAGTATAAATAATACAAAACGGATAGGTGTTGGTTTATCTTTCATAATTTTCCCGTTGATCTTTATCTTCGCATTCGCCGGACATCCTAATCTTTTGAATCCTCATTTCTTGGAACCAGCAGAACTAATTCAAAGAGCACATAATAATTATCTCCTCCATTTTGGGCATGCATTGGTAACGCTTTGCACAGGCTTACTTGTAGTTGTAGCAATCCATTTCATGAATCTATTAAAAAATACATCGAGCACGTGGCCAGGTTTTATTGGTGGCGTGATCGCAATTCTTGGAGCGTTAATGTTAGCTGCTGATAAAGGTGCTTTATGTTTAACAATGAGTGCTCTTGATACTGTGCCAGAAAATGAATTTGTAAAAATGATGCCCGGATTACTTGCAATGTTTAATAAAGAAGGATGGTTAATTTTAATTTGGGGATTAGTCCTATTGCCCATTGGCTTTGCTATTCAAACCGTAGGATTACTTAAATCCAGGAGTCTGGCAACATGGCAAAGCATCTTATTTTTAATCGGAGTGTTATTCATCGGCACTCCTGATGGTGTTGAGATTATTAATCTCTCAGCAGCAATTTTAATGGCGATTGCACTTGTACCCTATGGGATAAAACTTATTAAGCAAAAAAATTACACTGGGGTTTAAGATAGATTTTAATACCGGCATTGTTGCTGGGCGTAATGCTTTGTTGACAACTCGGTTACATGATAAAAAATGTTTTTGATAATGAAATGAAATATAATATGAACAAAAAATTTCTTATATCGGGTGTAATTACCACTGTCGTTAACCTTTTGCTTCATACAGCTGCTTATATATTTATTTTAAAAGAGGTCTATCATTCGTATCCTGCTGTATCGGAAGAATTTAGGAAACAACTGAGTCGCCCGCTTGATCAATTAATAGTGTGGGCGATGGTTGTTACATCACTATCAATGGGCTTTCTAATAACAATAGTAATGAAATGGTCTGGTGCAAACACATTTGTTTCCGGTCTAAAGTATGGATCTGTATTCTCATTACTTTTTTGGGGTTCAGTAAACTTTGGATTATATGCATCATCAAACTTTTTTTCCACAACAAGTGTATTCATTGATTATGCTTGCAGTGTTACAGTAATGACAATTGCATCAGCAGTAGCAGCCTGGTTATTAGGCAGAGGAAAAACAAACATCAACTTTAAAGAGAGTTAAAAACTATGAAAAACAAATTGATTATTTCCGTTTTACTTTTTATTGGAATCATAACCAACACTTTAGCACAGAAATTAGATTTCTCAAGCTATTTAGCTTCAAGCGGCGGAGTACACACTTCTACTCCTTCTGTTGTTGATAAAAATGGAAATATTTTTGTTGCCGGTGGTACAAGAGAAGGATTAAAAGTGACAGATGATGCTTTGCAAAAAAACTATAAAGGGCATACCGATGAAGATGTTACCGGAGGTGACGCGTTTTTAATGAAATTGTCTCCTACGGGAGAAATAATTTACTCAACTTATATCGGTGGTTCCATGTCCGAAAACTACTGTTTAAAAGTTGCACTTGATGATTTTGGCAATGTGTATGTAGGCTTTACAACAGAATCGCTGGATTTACCGGTTTCAAATAATGCTTATCAAAAATCAATTAAAGGTGAAAATGATCATTACATTATAAAATTCAGTAATGATTGCAAGTATATTGCTTCTACTTATCTCGGAGGTTCAGGTGGCGATCACTGGACAACACTTGCAATCCACAATAGTGCTCTGTATTTATTTGGTAAAACCAAGTCGATTGATTTTCCTACAACTCCAAAAGCTATTCAAAGAGAGTATGATAATTCTGCACCGCCTGATACCAGCCAACCGTGGATGTCCGGTGACATTACAATTACAGCTTTATCTTTAAATCTTGATAAAATTTCGTACTCTACTTATTTAGGCGGAAAATCTTTGGACTATATTAGATCATATTCTTTTGATTTAGATGGAAAAATTATTCTTGTTGGCGCAACTTATTCCGATAATTATCCCTGTCAACAAAAAATGCTTATAAAAAATCTATGGTTGGAGAGCAAGATGGATTTTTAACAATCATCAATAAAAATCTTTCTAAGATTGATTACTCAACTTATATCGGAGGGGATTCAACTGATCAGGCAAATTCTATTTTCGTTGAGAATGCAAGATAATATTATTATTGTCGGAGAAACGAAGTCACCTGATTTTCCAATCACATCTGATGCTATAAATGGAAAATATGTAGGAGGGAATGCTGATGGATTTATCATGGAATTTAATTTAAAATCTAATAAGCCGGTTTATTCATCTTTCATAGGCGGTTCAAAAACCGATCGATTAAAATATATTGCAAAAACCGATAATCAAAAATATGTGTTGGTTGGCACATCCTCATCAATAGATTTCCCTGTTACCCAAGACGCTCTATATAAATCCATAGATGGTGGAATGGATCTTGTAATATTAACTATGGACAAAACACTGAAGAATATCGAATATTCAACATATGGTGGAGGATCAAACCAACGAATTATGGATCCAACCGCAAATTATATCAAAGACGGTAAGTTGATAATATCATCCATGTGTATTTCTCCGGATTTCCCTGTAACATTGAAATACGTTGAACCTGACAGCACCTGGACAAATTGTATCTGGAAATTTGATCTGAACAAAAAATAAAAAATGAAAATCATAGTAAACATTTTACTTGTCATTATAGTTTTTGGCTGCGGTATTTCTTTTTCTCAAGAAGATTCAACTGTTAAATCATTCGAAACTCAGCACCTCCT
Organism: uncultured Ignavibacteriaceae bacterium; assembly: GCA_963698205.1. Classification (GTDB taxonomy): domain Bacteria; phylum Bacteroidota; class Ignavibacteria; order Ignavibacteriales; family Ignavibacteriaceae; genus IGN3. The sequence goes on from CAVOPZ010000012.1 coordinate 226,334, forward strand.
TACCCTTTGCTCTGGAATGAGTTTGCATACTGTCCGCGATGAACTGATGTCACCACTTATGTATAGAGGCACACAGATTCCACTTGAATTTTCATATCGTTTCCATGGTGTATCGAACCGTCATACTGTTTTATTCTATTATGACAACACCGAATTGAGTTCTTCAATCACTAAAGCCGTTGATGATGCTGCGGTATCGCATTACATCAATAATTTAAATCTGAATATTGAATATTCATTTGCAACAAAAGTTAAAACGTTTGAGGATTTTAATACCACTTGTTTTCTTGGCGCCAGATTTTCCAGCATGCTTAACATGAGAAACCACTATTTTAGTCAAAGCATGAGTCATGAGTCCGCAGAACAAATGACAAGTCTTGGAATTTACTTTCTAACAGAGAGTTTTTTTCAGAAAGAATCAAATAATTTTTTACGAGGGGAGATTAATATTCCATTTATTTCTTATGCACTTTTAAATAACCGCTACAATGCTAATGTAAGCGAGGAGTTTAATGATATTGACGTTGATAAAAATATTTTGTGGCAGCTATTTAAAAAAGGCAACTTTATTAGCTTTAATAAACTCTTCGAAATCCAAGCAGACATTTCCTATAATATTTTTGTAAGCAACCATATTGGTTTTGATTTACGATATCGTTTTCAGTATTACTCCTTTGAACAGCATGAATCGCAGTTGCACTCAAAAGTTTTAAACAATCAGTTTTTAATTGGTATGATGGTGAAACTATGAGCAAGATAAATCGTTCTCTCGGTTTTCTCATTTTCCTTTTAGTTTTTTATGGATGTGATGAAATGATGGTTGGAACCGATCCGGAAAATACCCCAGAAAACAACTTCGAAATATTCTGGAAAGATTTTGATATGTACTACGCGCAGTTTTCTTTGCGGCACATCGACTGGGATTCGGTTTATACATTATACCGTCCGCAGATTACGCCAACAACTTCCGATCGTCAGCTCTTTAATATTTTCTCAGATATTGTTTATGGTATCAATGATATGCACGTTACTTTGTACACCCCGATGGGCGACGTGTATTGGACACCTATGATTCCTGCTTCTTATCCCAGCAGAAGAATTATTAATGCCGCCAAGTATATTCGAACCGGCGCTCCGCAAAATTCCGTTTTCGAATATAGAACTTGTCAAGATCCCAGCATCGGTTATATAATCATTCGCACATTCGAAGGACAGGGTGAAGGATTATCAATGACTGATCCACGATATTTAGCAATTGATGATATACTTTCTCAATGGAAGAATATGAAAGGGATAATTATTGACGTTCGCTGGAATAGCGGTGGTAACGGTATCAATGCCGAAACAGTAGCAGACCGTTTTGCCGATCAATCGCGAGAGTTTTTGTATCAGTGCCAGAAAAATGGACCCGGAAAAGATAATTTTTCCGCATGGAAAAGTAGATCCATTGAACCTAAAGGATCGTATCAATTTCTTAAACCTGTTGTCGTTCTAACGAGTCGCGCCACTATGAGTTCAGCGGAAATGTTCGTGATGGCTATGCAAAATCTACCGCAGGTTACCATTGTTGGCGATACAACCGCCGGTGGAGTCGGCAATCCTATAAACAGAGAATTATTAAACGGATGGACGTATCGGCTATCAACAGCAATAACTGCAGACGCTCAAGGTCGCATTATGGAAGGTGTCGGAATTTTTCCGGATGTACCGATACTAACAACAGTCGTTGACTCTGCAAATGGAATTGATAGAATTTTAGAAAAAGGAATTGAAATTATCACGAATTCAAATTAGAGATCTAGTTAATAATTGTTTACTCAGAAAGAAGATTAGGATAAAAAAATGAGAATTGCAATAATAGGTGCGGGCGGAGTTGGTGGCTATTTTGGTGGTAAAATTGCAAATGCCGGTTATGACACCACTTTCTTTTGCCGTGGTGAACAGTTAAAAGCATTACAAACAAATGGGCTCACCGTTAAAAGTATAAATGGAGATTTTAAAATCAATAAAATTAATGCAACCGATAAATTTGAAAATTTAGAGAGTGCTGATTTGATTCTAGTTTGTGTAAAAGCCTGGCAGGTTAAAGAGATTGCCGAAGGGATTAAAATCAATTATTCAAAGCAATACTGTTGTAGTACCATTACAAAATGGAATTTTAGCTGCAGAAGAATTATCTGCTGAAATAAATCCTAAAAATATTATTGGTGGACTTTGTAAAATTATTAGTAAAATTGAATCCCCAGGAGTAATCAACCATTCTGGTATAGAACCTATTATTGTGATTGGAGAATTTAAAAGTACAGCATCAAAAAGGATTATTGATATAAATGAAATGCTCAATAATTCCGGAATTAATTCTAGAATTGCAGATGACATTATAGCTGAATTATGGATAAAATTTATGGCCATATGTGTTAGCGGTCTTCTTGCTGTTACCCGTTCAACCTATGGTGTTGTAAGGGAACTAAAGGAAACAAGAAATTTGATGAAAACTCTTATCACAGAAATTTATACCGTTTCACAAAAGGCTGGAATAATATTAATTCCCGATATTGTTGAAAAAACTATTGCCTTCATTGATACTTACCCATTCGATTCAACATCTTCATTAACAAGAGATATATGGGAGGGGAAACCATCAGAGATTGATTACCAAAACGGGACTGTTGTTAAATTAGGTATAAAATATGGTGTTGATACACCGGTTAATGAGTTTATTTATCATTGTATTTTACCGATGGAAATAAAAGCCCGAAAAAAATATTTATGAGCCTTAATTTTGCAAAAACAATTTTTATGAAATGACTAAATAATTTATTGTGATTAAAGAAATTAAATGAAAGCAATTGTTTGTAAGAAATATGGTCCCGCCGAAAATTTAGAAATCGTCGAGTATAAAAATCCTACACCCAAAGATGATGAAGTGCTTATTAGGATTTATGCAACATCTGTAACAAACAGTGATATTTTTATACGCAGCTCAGATGTTCCTATCCGTATGCTTATTCCTTTTAGATTGATGATTGGTTTATTGAGACCGAGAAACGAGATTCTTGGTGAAGTGTTTTCAGGTGTTATAGAAAAAACCAGAGCCGGGATAAAAAAATTCAAAGCTGGTGATCAAGTATATGGCCTGACCGGAATGTCTTTAGGTGCATATGCGGAATACAAATGCATGAAAGAAATAGATTCAAAAAATGGGTGCATTGCAATTAAACCACCTAACATAAGTTTTGAAGAAGCAACAGCAGCGGCTTATGGCGGGCTGCTTGCCTTTCAATTCCTTGAAAAAGGAAATATTCAGCCGAATCACAAAGTACTTATTTATGGTGCCTCCGGTACTTCTGGTACAATAGCAGTCCAATATGCAAAACACCTTGGCGCAGAAGTTACCGGCGTTTGCAGTACAAAGAATATAGATTTTATAAAATCCTTAGGGGCAGATAAAATGCTAGATTACTCAAGGGAAGACTCAATTTCCAAACTAGAAGTTTATGATGTAATCTTAGACTCTGTTGGAAAAAGAAAATCCTCTAAGCTTAAGGAGGCATGTAAATCATCATTTAACTAAAAATGGTAAATATTTTTCTATTGATGATAGTCCTTTACTATGTAGCTCAGAACGTCTTAACAAAATCAGTAAGCTGATCGAAGCAAATAAAATCACTCCAATTATTGATAGATGTTATCCATTCGAACAAATTATCGAAGCACATAGATATGTAGAGCTGGGACACAAAAAAGGGAACGTAGTAATAAATAGAATCAGTCATTTAAGGAAAAAAAATGAACACACACAAAAAGTCAAAAGGAATTCTGGAGAAAGTGAAGATAAATACAAAGATGAAGATTTTAATTTTATTAAATTCTGACACAATTTAGCATCTGTTTCGCTCAACAAAAAAAGAGTGATTTTGTCATTGGAGATAAAATAAGTTTTGATTCAAAAGTTCTTAACGAACGAAGAACTATAGTTGTCATTCCACCTTATAATTACAAAGACAAACCGGATGAAAAATTTCCTGTAGTTTACGTTTTAGATCCAGGAAATAATCTTTTTGCCACATTCGGAATTGTGAATTATTATTCAGATATGTTGAAAATTATGCCCCGAATGATAATCGTGGGTATTGTCTCCAACGATAGAGAAAGAGATTATTTGCCCACACCTTCGCAAGAACAACCAACCGGTGGAGGGGCAGATAAATTCCTTCGTTTTATTAATTCAGAACTGGTAACATTAATTGACTCAACTTACCCGGCAAATTCAGACCGTTGTATTATTGGGCATTCTGCAGGAGGATTATTTGCTATTTATGCATTGGAAAATCAACCTGAATTATTCAACTCATTTATATGCATTGATCCTAGTTTATGGTACAATGATCAATCCTGCATCAAGGAGATGCCTGAATTTCTTAAAAATAATAAGGATATTAAAAAATCAATCTTTATTTCATTATCAAATGAAAAGGAGATGGGCGTTTTCTCTTTTATTGAAGTCCTTGAAAAATATGCACCGGAAGGATTGTATTGGGATTATATCCATTATAAAAGTGAAACCCATAACTCACTTGGATTTAAAAGTATATGTGCCGGGTTTGAAATGATTTATAAAGATTGGAAGATAAAAGACAATACAAAATAAATAACAAAATACGAACTAAGTATAACGCCATTTAGCAGACAGGTATAAGGTTTTTAAAATGAAACTATTATCTATAGCTATTCTTATCGCAATATTAAATAGCCTGAATTTGTTCTCTCAAAGCACAGAATACAAAATCAACGAGTTGATGAATGCCTATGCAGATAACGGACAATTTTATGGAACAATACTCGTAAAAAAAGGCGATAACATTATTTATAAGAATGCCTTTGGATTAGCAAATCGTGAATGGGATATACCAAATACATTCGATACAAAATTTTTAATCGGTTCTATTGGAAAACCTTTTACTGCTTTGATGACATTGATATTAGTAAACGATGGATTAATAGATTTAAATGCTACGATAAACAAATACATTCCTGATTATTCTGGTCCAGGTAAAAATAAAGCGACTATTCATCAGATGTTAACGCATACATCCGGTATTCCAAATCATGGAGCTATACCTAACTTATCTAAAAAACTTGTTCGTTGGATCTATGATACAGACCAATATTTAGAATTAATTCAGAACATTGAATTAAAATTTGAACCCGGAAAAGGTTTTGAGTATAGTGGAATTGCATATAACCTGCTTGCAATTATTTGTGAGAAAGTAACACACAAAGATTTTGGCGATCTATTAAAAGAGAGAATTTTTATACCGCTTGAAATGAACGACACGAAACATGATAAAAATCTCGATATCGACACAAAGCGGGCTAACGGTTATGAGTATCATTTATTGGAAGGTTATATGAACCCTTCTTACATTGAAATGTGCCATGTTAAAGGTTCGGGAGGTATCCTATCAAGTGTTGAAGATGTATCAAAATTTAGTAATGAATGTTTTAATACTCAAAAACTTTTATCAAAAGAGCTCTACAATAAAATGTTTACGCCGTATATAAAGGATTGGCAATATTATGGTTATGGATGGTGGATTACCAATAAAAATATTAATGGTGATTCTTTAACACTTATAAGTCACGGCGGAAGTACAGATGGGTATAAAGCATATTTAACCAGAATCGTTGAAGATTCCGTTGATATAATTCTCTGTCAAAACAATTATTATCGAACTGAACTTGGTGTCAAATTTGATTATGCAATTACAAATAAAATCATTGACATACTTTATGGTAAAGAATATTCATTACCAAAAAAGTCTCTTGCAAAAGATTTAGGTTACATAACCGGTCAAGAAGGTATTGATGCAGCAATTAAAAAGTATTACACACTTAGGGAAAACAAAAATTATTTTATTGATGATATTGAATTCAATCAACTTGGGAAAGAACTGTATAATAATTACGGATTAAAAAATGAGTCCTATAAGATTTATGAACTAGCGATTCATGAGTATCCAAATTCATTCATGTTAAATTATTCTTTCGGAAAATTATTGAACGATAATAAAAATGAAGAGGCAATAAATTATTTAAGGAAATGCGTTGATTTGTATAACAATAATTCTGAGCTAAAAGAGTTTAGTGAAGAATACAAGAAAGCACAAAGTATAATAAATCTGAAAGAATGACAGAATCTTAAAAAACAAATTGATAAATACTTGTGTAGAATAAATTATGAGAAGGAATACAGTATTAATAATCATATTGAATGCAATTCAAAGACGATATTCAAATAAAAATGAAAATAAAGTGATGAACATTAAAGTTAAATGATAGGATTTACTAATAAGCCTCTAGTAAGTTTATTTAGAGGAAATATTAGTAACTCGTTTTTTAAAAATGAAAAATTGGAGAATGTAAATGGAGCTAATTGGCAGAACAACAATCAACCCTTTCTTATTTTACTCCGGTAAGATATCTGGGTACGTTACGTGGATAATTCTGGTGCTACTATTTTTGAATATCAATGTTATTAAAGTTTACTCACTTGTATACAATGAATATATAGCATTAATAACCTTAGCTTTAGGATTAATTACATTTATTATTAGCCTGATGTATTTGGGCAGCTCAACCCGCTTAGGTTTACCTACAGATAATACTGAGCTAAAAACTAATGGAATTTATCGTCTAAGTAGAAATCCTATGTACTTGGGATTCAATCTTCTCACAGTATCTTCAATCATTTACACGCTGAATATTGTAATATTATTTTTAGGCATCTATAGTATAATTATTTATCATTTAATTATTCTCGGTGAAGAGAAATACTTATCAGATCGATTTGGTGATGTTTTTAAGTCTTATAAAAACACCGTTAGAAGATATTTATAGGAAATAACATTTCAATTTGGATATATCTGTAAAAGATTGGGTTAAATTTGCAGTCGATTAGTTAGAGTATAAATAATCGCTGTTGAAGTAATGAAGTTATGGTAACTATAAAATTATGAAAGTAAGGATAAAAACTTAGGAGCGATAATGAAATCAAAAACGAAGTTTATCATTTTAACTATGGCATTAGCGACAAATGCCGGAATTATTTTGGCACAGGAAACAATCAGCCCGCCTATAGCGAAAATAATTCTAAAAGCGGATACGGCTCACGGTGATGTTCGGTTGGATCCATACGCATGGCTTAGAAACAAAGATAATCCCGAAGTAATGAAATATTTGCAAGCGGAAAATAAATATACTGAAAGTATTATGTCCTTAACCCAACCGTTACAGAATAAATTGTTTGAAGAAATGAAGGGTAGAATGCCCGCGGAAAATGAATCTCTTCCATACAAATTTGGCGGTTACTATTACTATTCACGGAATGAAGAAGGGAAATCATACAGTATACGGTGCAGGAGGATGGGAAGTCTCGAATCAACCGAAGAGGTTGTTTTAGATGAAAATAAATTTGCTTTCGGTAAAAAATATTTCGGTCTGGGGGAATATGAGGTTAGTTATGATCACAACTTGCTTGCCTTTTCATTTGATACAACAGGTGCCGAAAAATATATAATCAAGTTTAAGGATTTGCGTACCGGTAAAATTCTTGATGATGAAATTACAAATACATACGGCCTTGCATGGTTCAATGATAACAATACAATTATTTATACAACAAGGGATGACGCAAACAGGATATATAAAGTTTATCGTCATGTACTTGGCACGGATTTATCAGATGATAAATTATTATATCACGAAAAGGACGAAGCGTACGATTTATTCTTATATAAAAGTAAAGATCAAAAATATATTTTTGCTTTATCAGACGCTAACGATACCAGGGAGATAAGATATGTTAATTCCGAAACATCCGGCGCTGAATTCAAGATTCTCATTCCTCGTAATGAAGGAGTTAAATATTATGCAGAGCATTTTGAAGACAAATTTTCAATAAGAAGCAATGAGGTCGGAAATAACTACGAAGTCTTCACGCTTCCAGTATCCAATCCTGTAATGGCAAACAAAAAAGTATTAATACCGCACAGAGATAAAGTGTTGATTCAAAATGTGGAGTATTTAAAAGGATATGCTGTTATCAAACTTCGTGAGGAGGGATTGGCTAGAATTCAAATACTTGATATGGGTAGTGGCGAAACTTACTATATCAATTTTGATGAACCAAGTTATACTGTATTCGGCACTTTGAATAAAGAATACAATAGTGAAACATACCGTTACACATACCTTTCATTAACAACTCCTGAAACTATTTTTGATTATGATCTCAAAAATAGAACAAGCAAAATTGTGAAAATGCAGGAGATATCCGGCGGTTATAATAAAGAGGATTACAAGACCGAAAGAATTTTCGCCAAAAGCTATGACGGCACCCAAATCCCTATTTCACTAGTTTATAAAAAAGGATTAGTACGCGATGGAAAAAACCCCGCACTGATGTATGGTTACGGCGCATACGGTGGTATCATGGATCCCTATTTTTCTTCCGAAATGATCAGTCTTCTTGACCGGGGTTTCATCTGGGCTATAGCGCACATACGCGGAGGCGGCGACCTTGGTCAAGAGTGGTACAATCAGGGGAAAATGTTGAATAAGAAAAACAGCTTCTACGATTTTATAGCTTGTGCGGAACATTTGATAAATGAAAAATATACCTGCAGTGAAAAGTTCGCAATTGAAGGGGGAAGCGCCGGTGGTTTATTGATGGGAGCAGTGATCAATATGCGTCCTCGTCTATTTAAAGCCGTACTCGCAAGAGTTGCATGGGTAGATGTTTTGAATGACATGTTTGATAAATCCCTTCCTGGAACAATGTCTGAGCATACACATATTGGTAATCCTGAAGATAAAGAGGTTTACTATTATATGAAATCATATTCGCCATATGACAATGTGATCAGCCAGGATTACCCCGCAATACTCACAACATGTGGTTTGAATGATTCCAGAGTCTTTTTCTGGGAACCGGCAAAATGGGTTGCCAAATTGAGAGCATTGAAAACCGATAATAATGTAGTTTTACTGCAATGTGATCTATCAAGCGGGCATTTAAATTCTTCTGATCGTTATGAGCCTGTTCGGCAACGAGCATTTCAGCTTGCATTTATATTGGATCATTTGGGTATTAAGAAATAATGGATATGCTATAAAAATAGTAGACGCTATAAATTATTTAAAGAAATGTGTTGAAGTGTACCAGAAATATTCTGAGAATAAAGAGTTTAGTGAAGAATATGAAAGAGTTGTAAGCTTAATCAATTCAAAAGAATAATAGAATTTTTAGAAAGAATTAAATTATGAAAAAGATTGCAGTATTAATTATCATTTTGATTTCAATTCAAATTTGCTATTCTGGTAACAATGAAAACAAAATGAAAAACGTTGAAGTTACTTATATAGCGAATGAAGGCTTTTTAATAAAAGTCGGTGACAAAAAAATATTAATTGATGCATTGTTCGGAGATAGAGATTATGGATTCTGTGATATTCCAACTGAAGCAATAATGAATTCAATTTTAAAAAATGAAAATAATTTTAAGGATATAGATTTAATAGCAACAACTCACGCACATGTCGATCACTTTCTATCCGCCATTTGTAATTGAACATCTAATTAATAATTCAAACGGGCAATTTATATCCTGTAAACAAACTATGGATGCTCTGAAAAAGCAAGAAAACTATGCGATGGTGAATAATAAATTAGTTGAAATAACGCCTAATTTTCTTTCGATCATAGACACAACAATTAATGGAATTGGTGTTAGGGTTTATCGACTTGCACACGGACCATATTATACAGAGGACTCACTCACAGGGGAAAAAATTAACAGACATCAAAATGTTCAAAATGTTGGGTTTTTATTTAATATAGATGGAGTAAAAATATTTCATAGCGGAGACTCAAATGAAGATGGAATTGCAGAATACGAACACTTTAGGCTTGATAAGGAAAATATAGATATTGCTTTTTTAGGAAGGGGCTTTATTTGGGAATCTAATTGCAAAGGAATTGAATTAGTAAAAAATTATATCAACGCTAAACACATTGTATTAATGCACATTCATCACGATGAAATTGATGAATACAATAAAGTAGCAGCTCAATTGAAAAATGAATTTGCAAGCATCAAGATATTTAAAGACGAAATTGAAACTAAAAATTATGTGACTGGAATGATTAATCAAATGCTAAAACAAAATCTAAATTAATACCTGTCTAATAATTAATCGGGTAACGGCAAATAACTTGTAGTTAAAATTGATAGTGTTTTTACTTTCGCACTTTCTAACTGAATTTAATGATCTATTCATTGACCACAATGATTTAGATAATTTTTATTGTTTTTCCCTTCTTAATCAATTTAACAATCCCAACTAAAATAATTCTTATTTCTCAGAGCAAGTGCATTTCACAAACTCCTGGTGCTCTTCACAAGGAATTTCTACTCAAGCCTTGTAATATCGATTATTTTTCAGTCGACTTTAATTAATGTTTTGTTAATTGAAATTAAACAAGATTAAAATTTAGTTTGGAAAAGGAGAAAACTATGATAAGATCGTTCACATTATTTTTATCAATGTTGATTATTATTTCATCAACTTTATTTGCGCAAGAAATTCCGCCAGACAGTTTATACTTAGGACAGACACCTCCCGGAAATATTCCCAAAGTTTTTTCATTACCGGTAAGTACAGGCTCATTTACTGCTGAAAGGATTGCTATTTCAAATGACGGTAAGGAAATTTATTACTCGGTAGTGCGAAATTATTACCCGATTGTCGGAGATACAATAAAGTATTTCAAATATTCCGGTGATAAGTGGACAGGCCCCTTCAATCAATTTAATGGTTATCTCGCTCCCGGATTATCTATTACTGGGGATACACTGTACTTTCAAAATAATATTGTACCATATCAGACATTGTACTCGGTAAGAAACGGTTCAAGCTGGAGCAATCCGCAAAGAATTCTATATAATCTTAACTCAGCACACTATTTTCAAGTTACAAATAAGGGGAATCATTTTATTTCTTCAATTTCAAATCCAAGTTTAGGTGCATCAGACTGGTGTAATTTAACTATGAGCAATTCCGATACTTCTGTTATAAGTCTAGGGGTACCAGTATGTACTAGCGGTGATAATCTAGATTTTTACATTGCCAGAGATGAGTCGTTTATAATAACAACTAGTCCAGCTGGTTTAAGCGTAAGTTTTAATAAAAATAATAGATGGACAAACCCTAAAAATTTAGGATCACAGATTAACTTCGGACTTGGTATGTGGGGACCGTTCGTAACATCTGATAAAAAATATCTGTTTTATACAACAGGAACTAATCCGAATTATTCCGATACGCGCGTCCATTGGGTACGCATTGATAGCCTGATTGACAGTTTAATGCAAACAAATTTTATTCCTTATATAAACTGTAAAATTCCAAATCAAACTGATTCAGTTGGTTATAGTTACAATTACACTTTCCCGGATACTACATTTATTGATGATGACGGAAACAACACATTAACCTATTCTGCGACTTTAAATAATGGCAGTCCGCTTCCATCCTGGTTGAGCTTTGATCCTTCAACCAGAACTTTCTCGGGAACACCAACATCCACAGGAAACTATTTCCTAAAAGTAACGGCAACTGATACTGCCAATGCCAAAGCTTTCTGTATATTCAATCTCAAGATTGAAAACCCTTTAACATCTATTGAAGATGATCAACAAAGCTTAAATGATTATAAGCTGTTCCAGAATTATCCCAATCCATTTAACCCAACTACTAAGATCAGTTGGCAGTCTCCAGTTAGCAGTTGGCAAACGCTTAAAGTTTTTAATGTTCTGGGCAAGGAAGTTGTGACTTTAGTGGACGAGTTTAAACCTGCCGGAAGTTATGAGTCTGAATTTAATGCAGAAAATATTTCAAGTGGAATTTATTTTTACGTATTAAAGACCAATACTTTTTGTGATCAAAAGAAAATGCTCGTGTTAAAATGAAATTAAAGCAAACACTAGAATAACTATTAAAGTGAAAGATTATATGAAAGCGATTAATAAAACAGGATTACTCATTTTATTTTGTATAACAATCCCATTGCTAATATTGTATCTAAAGTGGGCAGCACAAGACACATCATCTTTACCCGGACTGCCCGGACCAGAATCAGAAAGTTTTTTAGAAATTGCTAAAACTAATATTGATGTAATTGTCGTGTCATTATTAGGATCAATTCCGGTCTTTTATTGGTCATTCTTCTGTTTAACTCCAAAGCTCTTGTTTAAAATTAACTTTATAAAAATTATACTGTATACTTTGGGATTAGTAGTTTATTTTTTGATTGTCAGTTTAATTGCAGAACTAATTTTCCCAATGTATTATTTCTTTGGAACACCTTACGCCATAAAAGTCCTGGCGCCAATTGTTTTGCTATCAGCTTTAGGCGGAACTCTTTTTGCATATATAAATAAACTTCAAACGAAAAATTTATAGGATTGAAATGAAGGCAATTGTTTGCACAAAATCCGGCTCTCCTGAGGTTCTAAACCTTGTAGAATTGGAAAGACCAATACCCAAGCAGAATGAAATCCTGGTTAAAGTAAAAGCCTCTTCAGTAACAAGAGGTGATGTTAATCTAAGGAAGATTCCCCGTATCATTTTAGTTCCTATTGGATTTTTATTTGGTTTCAAGCCAATGAAAGTAACAGGAGTTGAATTTGCCGGTGTTGTTGAAGCTATTGGTTCAGATGTAAAGCAGTTTAATAAAGGTGATCACGTTTACGGAACAACAACCGGATTAGAGTATGGCGGAAATGCTGAATATGTTTGTGTGCCGGAAAAATCAAAAAAAGGTGTAATAGTTAAAAAGCCGGACAACATTTCTTTTATGGATGCAGCGGTAATTCCGGTTGGTGGAATGACAGCACTTCATATTTTAAGAAAAGCAAGTATTCAAAAAGATCAGAAGGTTCTTATTTATGGAGCTTCCGGATCCGTTGGAACTTATGCTGTTCAGCTTGCAAAATATTTTGGTGCAGAAGTTACAGGAGTTTGCAGCACTAATAATCTGGAGATGATAAAATCTTTAGGTGTTCAGAATGCAATTGATTATCACAATGAAGATTTTAGAAAAAGTAAAATAATTTATGATGTTGTATTTGATGCAGTTGGTAAGATAACTAAATCATCCTGTAAAAAAGTATTAAAGAAAAATGGACACTTCCTATCTGTAAAATATCCTACAAAAGAAAAAGTTGAGTACATGCAGTTAATCAATGAACTTATTGAAAAAGGTAAACTTAAACCTGTGATTGATAGAACATACACATTAGATAAAGTTAAAGATGCCCATTACTATGTTGAGCAGGGACATAAAAAAGGAAATGTAGTAGTAATCTTAGCAGATAGTTACAATTAATGGAGATCAGGTTAGTCATTCACTAAAGTTGGTAAGCGGAATAAAGAAAAAGTTTAAATTAGGATAGAATAAAATTATGGTAGTAGAAAATAAAATATTGGTTAGACTTTACTTGCTCTTAATTCCGATTGCTTTCTTTTCTTATCTTTTTCACGAATTCGGACATTGGAGTGTAGGAGAGATTTTAGGGAATGACATGTTTTATAGTCTGAATTATGTTTGGCCTAAATCGGGACACTATATAAATGAAAGTCATGATTTATACGTTAGTATTGGCGGACCGGCATTTACAATATTGTTGGCTTTGTTCTCCCTGTTTTTTTTGGAAAAATATTCATCAGTATATGCTTACCCGGTTTTATTCTTTCAATTTGTAATCCGTTTTTTTTCTCTTGTCTTCGGAGGATTTAGTCAACAGGATGAAGCAGGAATATCCAGACTTATGGGAATAGGTACATATACAGCAGCAATAATAGTTCTATTAATTTTGGTTCTAATTGTTATACGAGCAAGTTACAAACTCAAGATAGATTTAAAACATGTTGGTTACTTCTATACGGTAAGTATTATTTGTCAACTTATGGTTATAGCAACTTATAAACTTACTGGCCTTTAGATAATATGTTTTGGCAATGCTATAACAGATTAACATTAAACAAACAAAAAAAAGTTTAAGGAATATTTATGAAAGTTTTAGTTCTTGGTGCTTCAGGCGCCACAGGCAATTTAGTAGTAAGACAGCTTATTAATAATAATGTAAATGTTAAAGTTGTTGTTAGATCCGGAAACAATAAACTAAATGATTTAATGGATAATGAACTTATTGAAGTGGTGGTTGGAAATATCTCCGAATTTGATTTGATAAAAAATACTGAGTTGATAAATGATTGCGATGCAGTTATTTCTTGCCTCGGACACAATATTTCATTCAAGGGATTATTTGGAAAACCAAGAATGCTTGTAAGTGATTCTATAAAAAATATTTGTAAAGCAATTGAGAAAAAGTAAAAAGGATAAAGTAAAACTTATCTTAATGAACACAACTGCTAATATGAATAGAAAATTACAAGAGAATTATTCTTCTAAAGATCGATTTGTGCTTTCACTTTTACAACTTTTACTTCCGCCTCATAAAGACAATGTGGAAGCTGCATCTTATTTATCAAATGTTATTGGAGAAAATAATTCCACAATAGAGTGGGTAGCAGTAAGACCCGATACATTGATAAATGAAGAGAAAGTAAGCGAGTATGAAATAGTTGAATCAATCAAGAGGAGTCCTGTTTTCGATGCGGGAAAAACAAGCAGAATAAATGTAGCTCATTTTATGGTAGAGTTATTGTTGAATGAAAAACTATGGAATACCTGGAAGTTTAGAATGCCGGTTATATATAAGATAAATAAGTGAAACTAGAAAGTAAGTGGATGAACTTTGCTCGAAAAGGTAATTTTTATTCTAGTAGCGGGGGCAGGATCCCGATTTCCATCGGGATTTCACTTCACTTCGTTCGTTCAACTTAAAACAATTCCTGTTCGGTTACTATTTAAAAACAAAAAACCAGCCTGATGGCTGGTGTTTTTTGTTTTTAGTAGCGGGGGCAGGACTTGAACCTACAACCTTCGGGTTATGAGCCCGACGAGCTACCAATTGCTCCACCCCGCGATGTAATTTCTATTTTTTAAGCGATAAACGCTGTTTTCTTTTCAAAATTTCGTGGGCAAATATAGTCAAACAGCCTTGCGTTTGCAAATTAGCTATTGTCTAACCATCAGTGTTGTTAAAACTGGATGCAATTCCATCCAATGCCTGCGAACGAACGTGAATTTCATTTAGTTTCTGGATAAGACTTAGAATAACTTTTCTTTTGTCTTCAACCAATCCCGTCATGTAAGAACTTACATCGGGCATATTGCATTCATCCAGAACGCTTTCATAAAATCTTACCATTGCTGTTTCTCTGCGCAAAGCTTCGTTTAAAGTTGCACAGGTATTTTTACAGGCGTGCTGACATTTTATTTCTAACTCAGCCATGGTTTCCTCAGGTTATAATGATTTATTATGCTGATACATTGATCAGCAAGTTTTACTAATTCTTTACCGCGTGTAAGTGCTTGTTCATTCATAGGAATTAAATTGTGTCTGCGCGGCGGTAATGCTTTTTTAAGTGCTTCGATTAAAGTTTCAACTTTTATTATCGGACGTTTTTCTAAAAACGCACCAACCATAAACATATTTGCAACTTGCTTTGCATTTAATTTTGTTGCTTCTTCGTTTCCTGCAATGCAAACAATATCAATATCAGTTCTTGTAGGCGGATGAACTGCTGTTGACTGTTCATAGATTAATAATCCGCCGGGTTTAATTGTTTTTTCAAACTTATCTATAGACGGCTGATTAAGAAGTATTGCAGTATCAAACTTTGTTACGATAGGTGAACTGATTCTTGAATCAGAAACAATTACTATACAGTTTGCGGTGCCGCCTCTCATTTCAGGTCCGTAAGATGGCATCCAGCTGACTTCTTTTCCTTCAATCATTCCTGCATACGCAATTAATTTTCCCATTGAAAGCACACCCTGTCCGCCGAATCCTGCAAAAATTATTTCGTGTTCTTTTGTCATTTCAAAAATCCTTTATCTTAAAATTCAGAATTAATTTTGTGGAACTTTTAAATCACCAAGGGATACATTGGCAGCATTTTTTCCTCAAGATATTTTATTGTTTCTACAGGTGTCATCTTCCAGCCGGATGGACAGTTGGAAACAACTTCAACAAAACAAGTTCCTTTTTTCTGTTTCTGATATTCAAATGCTTTTATTAATGCTTTCTTAAGTTTTCTAACTCCGTTTGGATTATGAACAATCTGCCTTGTTACATAATACGCACCGGGTAACAGACAAAGCATGTCAGCAATCTTAATCGGGTTACCAACCTGTGCTGCTTCTCTTCCATAAGGAGATGTTGAAGTAACCTGCCCGATCAAACTTGTCGGAGCCATTTGCCCGCCGGTCATTCCGTAAATTCCATTGTTGATAAAGAGCATTAAAATATTTTCACCGCGGTTTACCGTGTGGATCGTTTCTGCTGTACCAATCGCGGCAAGATCACCATCACCCTGATATGAGAAAACATATTTATCAGGCAGAACTCTTTTTATTCCGGTTGCTACAGCAGTTGCTCTTCCGTGTGCAGCTTCCTGCATATCAATATTCATATAGTGATAAGCAAAAACTGAACATCCAACAGGAGCAACGCCGATAGTTTCTTCCTGTATGCCGAGTTCATCAATCACTTCCATCAAAACTTTATGAACAACACTGTGTCCGCATCCCGGGCAATAGTGAAAAGGAACATCAGTTAATGTATCAGGTCTGCAATAAACCTGTTCGTAGCCTTCTTCTACTTTCGTTCCTAAATTTTCTTCGTCTTCTAAATATAATTTTTCGTTCATTTCAATTTCTCCTATACATTAACTGCATTAAGTGATTCGTGAATTGATTCAATCTTATGAAGAATATCTTCAGGAGATAAAAGCATTCCGCCCATTCTACCGATAAAATGAACAGGTACTTTTCCTTCAACAGCAAGACGAACATCTTCAACCATTTGTCCTGCATTCATTTCAACAGTTAACATAAACTCAACTTGACTTGATAATTCTTTTAATCTATCATAAGGATATGGATAAAGAGTAATCGGTCTTAGCAATCCAACCTTTATTCCCTTTTCTCTTGCAAGATCAACAGTCTTCTGGCAGATGCGTGATGACAATCCAAACGCAACTAATAAAAATTCTGCATCTTCAACTTGTATCTCTTCGTATCTAACTTCTTTCTGCATGGATTTATATTTTTCCTGCATACGAAGATTTACCTGTTCCATTTCTTCCGGCTGCATAAACAAAGAAGTTATAACATTGTGTTCCCTGTTTTTTGTTTTACCGGTTGTTGCCCAGGCAGGCACAGTTTTAGGAAGTGATCCTTCTTCAGGCAAAATAACTTTTTCCATCATCTGGCCAAGTGCGCCATCAGAAAGAATCATAACCGGCGTGCGGTATTTTTCTGCTAATCTAAAACCATCAAAAACAAAATCCGCCATTTCCTGAACGGAAGACGGAGCTAAAACAATAAGGTGATAATCACCATGACCACCTCCCTTTGTAGCCTGAAAATAATCACCCTGAGAAGGCTGGATGGTTCCTAATCCCGGACCACCACGAACTATATTAGCAATTAAGCAAGGAAGCTGTGCTGCCGCAATGTATGAAATTCCTTCCTGCATTAAACTTATTCCCGGTGATGAAGATGAAGTCATTACTCTTGCGCCGGCACCTGCTGCACCGTATATCATATTGATTGAGGCTATTTCACTTTCCGCCTGCAAAACTAAACCGTGCCTGCCAGGAATTTCTCTTTCAAGATATTCCAGCACTTCTGATTGCGGAGTAATTGGATAACCGAAGTATGCATCTATATCTGCACGAATTGCAGCTTCTGCAAATGCTTCGTTACCTTTCATTAACTTTGCTTCACCAGTTCGTTTTTCTTTATTTTCCATAAAAACCTTTTTGTAATTAATTAAACTTAAGCCTGAACTTTTTTAGCAGGCTTTGGTTCGCGATAAACTTCTATTGCAGCTTCGGGACAAACAAGCGCACAGTTGGCACAGCCTGTACAAACATTATTTATCAATTCCACAAAGCGGTAACCTTTATCATTAAAATTTGCTGAGAGTGCAAGAGCATCCTGCGGGCAGGCAACGATGCAAAGTTCACAGCCTTTACAAATTTTGCCATCAACTTTAATAGTACCTTTGATCATTTTTATCTCTCTTTTGGATGTGAGAATGCTTTTAATTATTACCAAAATCTCAATCTTAGTGCCATTGGCTATTATCACTTAAATCGATTTAAAGCTGTTTTTGGGGGTTTAATTATCAGATTTAGGAAGGCTAAAAGAAGGGCTATTCCTATTTGTGAGAAGGTTTTGTTAGTTAGCAATTATTGAAGGATTTTGAGGGATTCAGTTGTCACGGACCATTCCGTGACAACAATTTCTTAAGTGCCATCTAAGTGACGGGCATTAGTTACTTCAAAAGAAAAAAAACACATCTGTCACACTGAGCCCGATATGAATCGGGATAAACTCCATCGAAGTGTGACTTATCTTTAATAGTATTTAAAAGTCATCCTTCGACTTCGCTCAGGATGACAATGGGCAATTATCTAAACTTCTCCACGCCAGTTTTGATTGTGTGTTTTAAAACTTTCTACAATCAAATTATTAAGTTCATCATCAAGCGGGCCTTGTTCAATAATTTTTATGTTGGATTTTAAATGCTCAATGTTTGTTGTTCCGACAATTGCTGTATCAACTCCATTTGCAAAAACTGTAAATCGCAAAAAAGTATCCAGCCAGTTTTTTTGTTCCGGCAAATTCATAGTTTTCCAGCGATGCCAGTATTCTTCGCAGTAATGTCCAACAGGTCTTTCAGAAAATCTCCACGGTGCATTTGCAATAGGACGTTTTGCAATTACTCCCATTCCCTTTTCTTTAGCAAGTTTAATACAACCATCAAGATCAATCTGATCACAAATGTTTATTGATGTTTGAACACTGCCGAATGAATTTGAATCAACAGCAAATTTTAATTCTTCATTTTCACCGGAATAAGCTGCAACTCTAACTTTTCCCTGCTCAATTGTTTTGTGAAGTGCTTCGATTACTTCTCCGCGCCGCAAAGTATTTAAATCACAGGAATGCAGATGAACAATATCAATGTAATCAGTTTTCATTAATCTTAAAGCGTTATCAACTCCGGCAAGAATAATATCATAACTCCAATCAGCATAGCCTTCAATACCATATCCCACTTTTGTGGAAAGGATAAATTCTTTTCTTCTGTAGGAAATATATTTACCAATTCGTTCTTCACTTGCGTAATATCCGCGTGCAGTATCGATAAGATTAATTCCTAAATCCAAAACGGTATTAAGAATTTTTTCAGAGTCATTTTCTGAAACTGCATAATCACCAATTTCTCCGGCACCAAAACCAAGTGCGGATATTTTTAATTCTGTATTTCCAAAGTTTCTGTATATCATATAAATACTTTTACATTCTAACTGTCACACTGAGCGTAGTCGAAGTGTGACCTTCGCTTAATAATTGGTAAGTCATCCTTCGTCTTCGCTCAGGATGACAAGTGAGGATTCACTCAATGGTTGATTGATCAATTTCATCAATAATTTTTTCTGCCTGAAGAACTTCTGAACAAGGAACCATTAACTTAATCTCATTAACTAATATTTCCGTCTGGATCACCAGCTTGCACGGAAGAGAGTATAATCAGCACCACCCAAATAAATAGGTGATGCTTTCCGTGAATATAAAAATGGATGAAGATTATTTTCTTCCAAAACAGATTTTAAATGATTTACTTGCTGTTCATCAGATGAACCAAAAACACGAGCCATACCTTCATAAATTTCATAATCAGAATGTTCGTTGCATAAAAATATACTGTTTACACGCAGTCCGCATCTTTTGCAGTAAGCCTGATGGCAAATAGCACATACGCCTTTAGCATCATCATCGGAATGATTAAAGCAGCTTACATCATCAATAAAAATTGTTCCGCATTTGGTACAAAACTCTGAATCGTTTGATACTTCTGTTCCGCAAAAATCACACAAAAGTTTTTCGGGCATTGTTCCTCCTGTTTGCTGGATGCTTGATACTTGATACTAGATGCTTGATATTGAATATAAAATCTGACTTTATTTTACAAGCATCGTGGAAATAGTATAAAGTATCTAATTAATTTTATATATAATCCCAAAGCCAATGAAAACTTGCACTCCTTCGTTTGCATATTTTGGGACATTCATAATTTTCCCAATAAGCTTAAATTGTTCAGATAAATTCAACTGCAATGTAGCACCATATCTAAAATTAGAATTTGAAGTTTCATTATTGTTTAGACTATTATTAATCAAATAACTTACCCCAAAGAATGGTTTTATTGAAATACCATAATTTGGAAATAAATTAATGACATTAAGTAAACTTAATTCAATATATGGCCCACCATATAAGGTCTTAGCTCCCGGAATACTATATAACATCTCTGCACCCGGTTGAATAATTAGCTGTAATTTATTTTGAGACAAATATTTAAAATCAGAGTATAATTTAAAATCATGAGCAAATAATATTAAAGTACTGTACTCAATATAAACTCCATTATAAAATCGAACACTATCATTTTGCTGAGCGATGGTTTTCGGATGAAACAATAAAACTAAAATCATAGTAAATAGAACTATAGCTTTCATCATTTATGATTCAACCGACAATCCGCCTCTGTTATCACGAACCATTCTTGAGTAAAGAGAAAGTTTAGGATCAAATAAAAATTTAAGCCAAAGTTTTGTCCACGATTTATGATAAACAAGATTATCGTAAAACTCAGGGGCTGCTGCTTTTACTTTAGGAAGATTACTCCATGGAATGGAAGGAAAATCATGATGTTCGTTATGATATCCAACATTTAGTGCAACAGTATTTAATGGTCCATAATAGCTATAAGTTTCCTGCGGCGGTGCAATAAGAAAATGTTCCTGTATCCATCTTGCACCAAGCGGATGAAATCCTATTGAGAAGAAGAAAGAGAAAACAAGATATAAAAATGAATTCCAGCCAAAGAAAATTATTACAAGCGCATCAATTCCAAAAACAACAATCCAATTAATAATTGTCCACATATTCATAAACTGAATTTCTTTTAAACGTGGAGTTCTGATTGCCTGAAATACCGGGAATAAAATTTCCCAAAGTGCTTTTCCCAAAAAGGAATTACCAATTATTTTTGCTTCCCATTTGCTTGCAAGATCAGCATCAAGATAATAATCACCTTGAAAGGAATGATGCTTTAAGTGATAACTTCTAAAAGAAACAGAACTTGGAAGTACATTTGGAATATCTGCGAGAATTCCGGAGATATAATTCATCGGTCTGTTTTTAAAGATAAGATTATGCGCCGCTTCGTGAATTAAAACATAACAAGCATGGTTTGCAAAAGCACCAACAAGAAAAGCAACAATAAGTGCTAACCACCAGGGCTGTGATGAAAGGAAGAAAGCAATTGTGAGCTGCAGTCCGACAACAAACAGTATAATTAAAAAGCTAACCGGATTTCTTCCAATATGTTCACGCACTTCAGGATGCGCTTTAAGAATTGCGCGCGTTCTTTCTTTGTGCGGCTCAGGTGTAGTTGAAAACTGAAAATCTTTTTTTGCAGAAGTCATTTTAAGTTGCCTTTATTTATTTGACACTTTGACTAAAACAAAATTACGATAAAATTAATTGAGATGTTATTGCAATCGAATGTCATCACGAGTTAAAACTAAGAGATGCGTAATTTTAATATTCATCAAAGGTATCGAAAATTTGTCATTTCGATGTCATTACCCGGAAAACGCAATCTCAAAATATTTCATACAAAACAGATTGCTTCACTTTCGGAATCATCTGTATTCCCAATTGAGAATCAACTTGAACTACAAGTGCTTTGTAAATGCTCTTAAATGATTTTCTGATCCGCGTTTAAGATTTTCATAAACAGATTTAATATCAGGATTATCTGTTTGTTCAATTCTTTCATATAAGATCTTTTATATCCATTTCTTCAATTTCTTTTCCAACAAGCATTGCATCTTTAAATGATGTTTGTCCTTTTGCAACAAGATCATCATACAATTTTTTAAAATCAGCATTGGTAAATGAACCAATTTCATTATCTGTAACAGGATCAGCAATTTCATATTTATCAAGCAAAGCTTTTACTGCATCCATATGTCTTTGTTCACTTTCCGGAATGTTTACAAACATTTTTTGTTTGTAGGTTTTTCCCAAGAGTTAAATAAACATCACGAGCAAGTTTTTCTTCCAATCTCATATAAATCAATCCATCTCTTTCCTGTGAGGATAGATCGTATTTAATTGAATCGATGGCTTGAACACAATTCCCTTTTCCACCTTTGCAGTTTTTATTTGAATTATTTTTTTGTCCGCAGTTTTGAGCATTTAGTGTTAAATACTAATAAGACTAGAAAAAAACAGTAAGTTTTTCATAAATATGATTTCTCTCCAAATAGTTTCCGTAACTCAGACGCAGCTGAGGATTAGTCTGAGTGATTAAAGTTATTGTTAAATAGATTAAGCCTGCCTACCGCAGGCAGGTCTGTGCTACGAAATTCATAATTAAAATGCAGTTACAAAACCAACACCAAACTTTGCATATTCCTGTTCAAAGTCGTAGTTGGCTTCAACAACCATTCTAATATTTCTTTTAAATACATATCCAAGATGACCGGAAAGTGTTTTGTAATTCAAATCTGAAAAATCAGATTCAATCCAGTTAAACAAACCAACCGCATACCATTTGCTGTCATCTCCATTTGGACGATAAATCATTTCTGCAAATGCACCACGGGTAGCAATATCTGTAATATGTCCAATTCTGGTATGACTATAGAAAAGAGGATCATTATCATTTCGTTCTACATATTGCAAATTTAACTCCAGCGGTTCAAATGAAATAGTTGCATCACCACCAATCATCCATAATTTATTATCCAACCAAAATTCCTCCGTCCCATCCGAATACTCTTGAAATTCTCTCCCATAATAACCCATCGCACCGATTCTTAAATGCTCACCAACATCCTGCGAAATTCTTCCCATAACATTTTTATATTTATCATTATCAAAATTACCATCTAAAAATCCTTCGCCAATTCCGCTGCCGTTTACAATTTGTAAGTGCAAGATCGGTTCCACTTTCAAATCCATAAGTAAGCATAATTCCTCTATCGTAAGTGAGATCAACATTTGATGCACCTGGTCTTACTTTGTAGATATAATAATCATCTCTTGTTAATCTTAATTCTCTTTTAAACAATGGATCGCAAACCTGAAATTGTCCAATTGTTAAATCGAGTTCACTTTCAAATACATTGTTAAACATTAACCATGCATCTTCAATTTTTCCAGCTTCACCGTTTTCAAGAATGTAATAAACATAGTATGAAACATCTTTTGTAATAGCCCCGCCTGTAAAAGTTTAAACAAATCGGAGTTGTAAAATCTGATTTTTCAGTGTTGCTTTGATTGTATGTAACATATCCTTCCAATCTTAATGCAAGAGGAAGATCACGAATAAGTGAAAGTTCCGGATCTCCAGTCTCTACATAATATCTTGGTGCATCCTGATCTTTAAGTTGAAATCCATTTCCTGCAAATTCATCGCCATAAGCTTTTAGTTTGGGAAATGGTGAGTGACATGTTTTACAAGTCATATTATATTTTCTTGCAAATGCAGGTATAGCAAAAATATCGATTGCAATGAATTGAAGTAATTATGAAAGTTAAAATTGAAAGAGTAAATATTTTTTTCATTTTAATCCTCTAATTTTTATGACGTCATTGCGAGGAGTCCTTGACGAAGCAATCTATTTAATTATTAGATTGCTTCTCCCCGATGAATCGGCGGATCGCAATGACAATCAGTTATTTATGGTAATACTGTTACAAAAGTTGAGTGTTCATTAACTTTAATTATTTCTTCTTCCTCATCAGGAACATTAAGAAAATCCGCAACAGGTTTAACTAATTTTTGATAGTTGAGTACTGCTGTAACTTTTAACTCACCCGGCGCAACATTATCCGGCAGATTGAATGTAAAATATTCCAATTTTGTTTCGCGTGGTCCAAGTCTGTAATCAACACCAAGTGATTTTGTATTCCATTGTTGAATTGTCATTCGCCCTTGAGGATCAAAATACGCCATTCTAAAAATTCTATCTCCGATTGGAATTCCATCACGCTGTACACCTTTAAAGTTTGGATCATTCTTTGCGATTCCCATATCCTGATATGCTAAAACATCTGCACCAATTGTATATTCTTCACCATCAAATCCTTTTTTGTTCACAGGTAAATGATAAACATTTCCTTTTGCATCAACTGCTTCTACATGCATCCAAACAATTCTGTCTTCAACAGAACCAGTAGGAAATTTGTGTCCTGTTTTTTGATTAAAAAGTGCAACTGTAAACTTAACAGTTTCTCCTGGTTCAGCTTCACGAATGTCTGGATGAATTCTTAATTCAATTGTTCCTTTGACTTTTCCAGGATCATGTGCTCCGTGAAATAAATGCTGCCAAGCATCAGGATATTTATTTCCCATTGCCGCCGTATAACCTTCTGCCTGGGTCATATGGCAATTCTGGCACTGAACACCTTCTTTAGAATAGGGCCCTTCTTTCCATTCAAGATGAGTTGATTTTACCCAAACACCAAATGGTGACATTTCATTATGACATGTTCCGCAAAAATCCGCTGACTTTAGAAAATCTGACTTTATGATTTTATGCTCAGGGGAATTTCCGGTTCCTCTTGGGCCATACTTAGTTTTGCCGTCTGTTGGATTAGAAACAAAATTAAAATTATGCGGTGTCTCTCCTTCAAATCCTGAAACCGTATGACACACATCGCAGGATACTGATTCATTTGCTCTAGAATTCATTTCTGGTTTTGGCGGAGGAACATCCCCGACTAAAAAAGAAATTGGAGCGTGGCAGCCGTTGCATCCTGCTTTAACTTCTGCAACAAGCGGATCTTTTTCTGCATGGGGAACAGCAAGTTCAAAATATTCAATCTCATCCCAGTGATGAGTATAGGCTTGAGACATCATTGCCTGTTTCCACTGTTGATAAAAATCAACGTGGCAGGATGACCCGCAAAATTGAGGTGTTTTATATTCATCATACTTTCTGGAGCCAAGTGCATCTGCACCAGCTATTGTTTGAGAAAATAGATTTGCGGCAGAAATAAAAACAAATAGTAATGAGACTGAAATTAGTTTAATTATTTTCATAGAAAGCCTCGAAATTTGATTTTGAATATGAATGTGTTTGAATATCGAATTTGATGGATATAGAAATTGGATGTATGTGGATTTTTATTAACAGCAAAAAAGTATGCAGTGTATTTTTTGTCGAACTAGAAACAGAAAACATTTATTACTCCCTTAAGAGTATTTCAAAATTAAACAATATTTTTTTGAATGTCATCTAATAATAAATGGAAGACGGGTTTTTAATTACCGTCTTCCTGGCAAATGGAAAAAATACACTAAGAGGGTAGTTGTCAATCTTTAATTATTCGTATTTGGTGGTATACAGCCAACCAAATTTTTATTAAATGCGGCTAAGTGATTTACTGAAGCAGCTTTAAGATTTGTATAAAGTTTTACTATTCCCGGATTGGTTACAAATGCTAATTGTGCTTCAAGATCTGCAATATCAAGTTCCTCAATTGCCTTTCCAGCCAACAAGGCTTCATATAAAGAAACATTTCCCTGGGCTATGTACTGATCGTATAATGCCTGAAAAACAGGATCAGGAAATACACCAATTTCATCTGTAGTTAAAGGATCAGGTATGCTGTATTTATCTAACATTCTTTTTACTGCATCCATATGTGCCTGTTCACTGATTTTTATATTTAAAAAAACCTTTGCGTTATAAGTTGCGCCCATAACTGTGTAAACATCGCGGGCAAGTTTTTCTTCTATTCTCATGTGAATTAATCCATCAATTTCTTCTTGGGTAATAGGATAATTACCACCATCAGGAGATTCAATACTATTGCCGGATTTTGATAATTCAGATTCTGGAGAAACAACATCTGTGTTTGTGTTACATCCCGCTAACAAAAAAGCAAAAAATACTAAAACAAAGATTCTTGCTGTTAACTTTTTCATTTTATCCTCTATATTTGATTTTAGTAAAAAAGCGATGTTCACCATGAACATCGCTGTAGTTAATTATTCAATTATCTTCTTCCGCCTCTTCCTTTTGGACCAGTACCATCACATGTTCCGGTTCCTTTACCTGATCCATTACCTGTTCCGTCTTTTGGTCCAACTCCATTATTACCATTGCCATTCCCAGGACCATATTTATTTCCACCAAATTTGGTTTGTGTGTTCTTTCCATGTCTGTTTTGCTGACCAGTTCCATCCTGCGGTCTTATAAAATCAGGATCCTGTCCGTTTGGAATACCATCACCATCTGCGTCAAAGGCATTGTCGTTAAGTCCGTCACCATTCAAATCAACAAAACCTTTACCATTTTTTCTGTTCTTTACACCGGTGTAATCTTCATCTCTTCCATTTGGAATTCCATCTTTATCAATATCAGGTGCGTTATCGTTGTAACCATCAGCATTTACATCAACAAATTGATTACCGTGCTCTTTGGTTTGAGTTTTTAATTCACTTTTAACCTGATTCTTGATTTGATTTTTTTCCTGCTTTGGTTCATCCTGGGCAATAATTGTAGATGAGAACAGCACTGCCATAAGCACTACGATTGAGAGGATGCTTATAAGATTTTTCTTTTTCATTTGAGAACTCCTTTTATGTGTTTGTGTTTGTTTGTTGAGTATAATTACCCAAAGGTTGTGCCGAAATAATTCTTGTGATTTTCAATTGATATGCAAAGTTTTAATTGCAATTCGACTATCACGGCGAAGTGCTGCGACTTGTTCGACGAAGAGTAATCTTATTTATTGTATTTAATAAATAATTCTTTTCATCTAAAAAATTAAAAAGTAATTTGCGGTATGAGATTAAGATTTAAACTTTCACCTAAGGCTGTTATTTCCATTACATTACTGATTGCAGCGGTAATGCTTGTCTCATCATACATTGAGCTTAATCAAAGTAAAAAAGAAATCTTTCAACTGCTCTATGAACACTCATCAACACTTTTGGAATCAGTAATCCAAAGCAGTAAAAACACATTAAACTCCAGTTATGAGATTGAGAATTTAATTGCAGATAGATTGCTGGATAATGCAAGAATGATAAAAAGATTGGATGCTGAGAAAACTTTAAGCAAAAATGAACTGATACGAATAGCAAAGGAAAATAATCTTTATAGAATAAACATTTTTAATTCTAAGGGTGATAGAATTTTATCGAACAGGGTTCCCGAACCTGGTCATATTCATGGGGAAGAAAATATAAATCGTTTTGAAGAACTTGAGCCGGTTCTTAATGGAGATGTTGAAGAACTAATAATTGGATTAAAGACTGCAGAGTTTGCAGAGGAAGAAAGATTTGCAGTTGCTGTTGCTCGATCGAACAGCAAAGGGGCAATTGTTGTTAATATGGATGCTAAAGAGTTTCTGGAGTTCAGAAAGAAAATTGGAATTGGCGTTATACTTCAGCAAATGTCTAAGCATCATGGAATTGAATACATAATTTTGCAGGATACAATTGGAATACTTGCAGCAAGTGAAAAGATTGATACTGTTGAAGCAATTAACGATTCAGATTTTTTAATTCCTGCTTTAGCTTCTGATTCCGTTTTCTCAAGGACTACGAATTATATTGGACATGACGTATATGAAGTTACAAAGAGATTTTCTTTGGATAATGAGATTATAGGAATATACAGACTTGGTGTTTCACTTGAGGATATTAAAAATGTTGAAGATAGAATGTTGAGAAGATTAATTATTATATCATTAATTCTTGCTGCTATTTCAATTATTGTTTTAAGCATAATATTTACAACACAAAATCTTAAGACAATTTCTAAAGAATATGAAAAGTTTAAAACTCTAACTTCTTCTGTTTTAGAAAATATGAGCGAAGCAGTTATTGTCTTGGATAGCGATAATAGAATAACTTTATTCAACAAGTCTGCTGAAGAATTGTTTAAGATAAATTCTGATGATGTTTTGAATAACAAAATCAATTCTATTGCTGAAGGAGCTTTGGGTTTTCTTGAAAGCAGTACTTCAGTCAATATTACCCCCACCTTTGAGAAGGAAATTATTTTAATCGGTGAGTCAAAACATCTTTCATTTAGTATTTCACAATTACTTGATCCTGATACTAATCAGGCAAAGATTACGGTTGTTATCAAAGATTTAACTGATACAAAACGACTTGAGGACGAGGCTAAGAAAAATGAAAAACTTTCTGCAATGGGTGAGCTTGCATCTGGAGTTGCGCATGAAATTAGAAACCCAATTAATGCAATTGGTATGATTGCACAGAGACTGAATAAAGAATTTATTCCAACTTCCAGCCAAACAGAATATAATGATATTACCCAGCTTTTAAGAACTGAAGTTAATAGAGTTAATAAAATTATTACTCAATTTTTAAATTACGCTAAACCGATTGAGTTAAATCTAAAACCAGTTGAGCTTAAACCATACTTTGAAGAAGTCTTTCATTTATTTGAAGATCAGGCGAAACAAAAAGCTATTAAGTTCATCTTACAAAAAGATGATTCTTTAAATATTAAGTTTGATCCGGATTTAATAAAACAAACATTATTGAATATTATACAAAACTCATTTGATGCAGTTAATAATGGTGGAGAAGTAATACTCCAATATTATAAATCAAAAAAAGATTTTATTATTCAGGTTTCAGACAATGGAATTGGAATTTATCCAGAACAACAGAAAAAGATTTTTGATTTATATTTTACCACAAAAAAAGATGGTAATGGTTTGGGACTAAGCATATCGCAAAAAATTATTTCTCAGCATAACGGATCAATTTCTGTTTCGAGCATAGTTAATAACGGAACTACAATTAAAATTATTTTACCAATACTATGAAAGATTACTCAATATTAATCGTTGATGATGAAGATGCACAACGAAGTATTCTTAAAGGATATCTCGAAAAAAAAGGTTACAAAATATATTCAGCTTCATCAGGCACAGAAGGAATAAAAACCGTTCAAAACAATCTTATAGATATTGTTTTATCTGATTTCAAGATGCCGGATAAAACAGGATTAGAGGTTTTAGAAGAAGTTAAAAAGATAAATCCCGAAATTAGTTTTGTTATCCTAACCGCTTACGGCACAATTGAAGATGCAGTTAAAGCAATGAGGCTTGGAGCATTTGATTACATTTCTAAACCTGTGGATCTGGATGAGCTTGACTTAATGATTGAAAGAATTATTGAGCATAAAAATCTCAAATCTGAAATTCAGATCTTAAAAAATCAGCTTAAAGAAAAATTTAAGATTGATTCTTTTATTTCACATTCTGCTAAAATGGATGAGGTATTAAGTGTTGCCGCAAGAGCAGCCGACAGCAAAGCAACTATTTTAATTACCGGTGAAAGCGGAACAGGAAAAGAAGTTCTAGCAAAGTCAATTCATTATGTAAGTCCAAGAAAAGAAAAACCATTTATTGCTGTTAACATTCCAGCTTTACCAGAAACATTATTGGAGAGCGAATTATTCGGACACGAAAAAGGCGCATTTACAGGCGCTGATAAAGCCAAGAAAGGTAGATTTGAACTCGCCGATGGCGGAACAATTTTCTTAGATGAAATTGGTGATATTCCAATAAATCTGCAAGTTAAATTATTACGTGTTCTTCAAGAGCATCAGATTGAAAGATTGGGTTCAACAGAAAATATAAACATTGATGTTAGAATAATAGCAGCGACTCATCAAAATCTTGAGGAAAAAATTAAAGATGGAAGTTTCAGAGAAGATTTGTATTACAGACTGAATATAGTATCTCTTAACATTCCTCCTTTACGTGAACGAAGAGAAGATATTCTTCCGCTTACTGAGAATTTTACTGAAAAGTATTCCAAAGAAAACGGTAAAAAAAGTCTTGGTTTATCAAAAGAAGCCGTTGATTTATTAATTAAATATAATTTTCCCGGCAATGTACGCGAACTTGAAAATATTATAGAACGAGCAGTAGTACTTGGCAGAAGTGAAGTAATAACAGCAAATGATTTACCAAATGTGGTAAAAGGTTTTAAAGCTGAAAAGGAATTTCCCGTTAATGATGAAGCAAGTTTAATAGAGCAAGTTGAAGCACTTGAGAAAAAACTAATTTACGATGCATTAAGCAAAACAAACGGAAACCAATCTCAAGCTGGAAGAACGTTAGGATTGACTGAAAGAAATCTTCGCTACAAAATGCAGAAGTACGGCATTAAAAAATTTGGATGATATTTTTTAGTCATTGCGAATCCCGACGGGATGAAGCAATCTGTTACATAAAAGATTGCTTCGTTTCACTCGCAATGACATTTCAAACATTAAAAATCATAATCTAAAGAAAAAGAGAGAATCTGGTTAGAATATTTGTAATAATAATCGTTTGAAGTGTTTTTAAAATAATTCCAGTTTGCTGATATAGAGATCCCATTTATTATATCACTTAAATCATAAGTCAATCCAGCCCCAAATCCGAACTGTTTATCCTCACGCATTGTACTTAATTCAACCCCATTTTTATCAACTGCCGGAAGTGAAGAATAATTTCTAATCAAATACTTTGCTTCAAGATTTAGCTCGACCTTTTCATTAAAAAAATGTTTGAATCCTATTCCCGTTTCAATTCCATCATAAGAATAAATATCATTAAAAATTTCTTCTTCATAATAAAGCAATGAATCACTAACCAAATATCTGCTTCCATCAGAAAGATTTTTACGATAGATGGCGTAACCGCTTATTCCAGTTAGATCACTTATTGATTGTCCCACATTAGCTCTAAATTTTAATTGTGATGCCTGATTAAGATAGCCCTCAAAATTATATTCCTCGAAATATTGCTTAATTAAGTATTCAGCATTTAATGATAGCGATGTCTGGGTCTCAAAACTTGAAATCCATGTTAAAAATAATCTGTGTTCATTGTGTGAAAACAATGTGAAGTTTTTATAATCATTCCAATTAAAAATATAACCTGGTATTATAAAATCGCTTTCACTCACAGAGTGACGATAATTTATATACGCAGATATCTGGTTAAAATTATAAACTTCAAATTCATCCTGATTATTTCGGAATGAATAATTGATTCCTGCGTTTAATGGATTGTCATCAATTGAAAACAGATGTGTTTCTACTACACCAATTCTATGAGTATTAAATGATTTTGAAGTGGTTGTTTGAAAAAAGTTTAAACTTCCTTCATAATAAAGTTGAACGTTGTTGAACTCTGATTCGAAATTGTAAGCAGTACCACCTGAAAAACTGTTTATAAAATCAGAAATGTTATCGCTGGTGTTAAAAATGTTATCATCATAAACACCTTGATAATAAGTGTAGAGATTAAACTGAGCATATGCAGATTCTAAAAATAAAAATGGAAGATAAATGTTGTGATAAGAAATTTTTTCATAAATATTTCTGGAAGAATTATTGTCCACCGCCGTAACCATTGCCATTTGTATTTCCACCATTCCCGCTTCCATGTCGGACCGCCAGGACCATTTTTTCCGCTTCCGATTCTTTTTCTCATTTTATTAAAACTCATTCCGCTTTGTCTGGAATCACAAATGCCATCACCATCTTTATCAATAAAAACATCTTTCTTTTTACGATTTTGTTTCACATCATTTTGCGGATTACCATTAGGTCCTATCTTTTTCTGAAATTGATTCATTTCAGAGTTTTGATTTTGAACCTGTTCGCGTTCCTGATTCTTTTTTTTAATCTGAGTCGAATCGGAAATCGTCTGACCGTAAATCAATCCAGCTGAAAGTAATAGTGTTGTTATTTTTATTGTTTTCATATAAACCTCTACGTGATTTAAAGCAATATAAATGCCATTAAAAATATTGGCATATGGCTCAATGAAAAGCAAACATTCAAAATAGCTGATACTCGACCAACACAGTGAAATACGACTAAATGGTCGAGAATTTTAAATCAATATTCTTACTTAAGAAGTTTAAAATTTAATTTTACAATGTCATTTAATCACATTTACAACGGGAGATTTATGAAAACTGTTTTATTAATTCTTGTCGGTCAAAGAAAAGAAGCTGCGGTTCAAGTACAAAAAGTTTTAACAGGTTGGGGATGCATGATTAAAACAAGATTAGGTATTCACGATGGTGTTATGGAAAATTGCAGCGACCAGGGATTATTGATTCTTGAACTTGCTGGTGATAGAAAAAAAATGGATGAGCTTGCAAGAAAAGTTTCTTTAATCAAAGGGTGTTTCTTCCAAACTTGTAGATTTGAAAGTAATAAAAGAAAAGAAAGTTATTAAGCCGGTTCTTCAAAAAAGGCAAAGTAATCTTAATACTAGTTCCCGGATATTTATTTGTAGAAAGATGCGATGGACTTTGAACATTGATTGTTCCATTGTGTCTTTCTACAATTTGTTTTACAACAGATAACCCTAATCCAGATCCTTCAACGCTGCCGTGTTTGATATTACTTGCCCTGTAAAAGTCATTAAATATTTTTTCAGTTTCTTCTTTTGGAATTCCAACACCGTTATCACTTACTTTAATAATTAAATTATCTTTATCCTCATCAACCTGTATCTCAACTATGCCATCCATAAAATTATACTTTATTGCATTACTAATTATATTTGATAAAGCAATTTGTATTAAGAGCGGATCGCCTTCAATTGTGTGTTTTTCTTTTCTATGATTTATAAGTGAAAGCTTAACGCCTTTTGCTTCTGCATTTACTCTTGCACTTTTAATTGCTCTTGCTAGAATCGATGCGATATCAACTTCTTCTTTAATAAATGAATCTTCAATTCTAAGTTTAGAAATTTTTAATACATTGTTAATCAATTCTATAGCTTCATCAGATCTTCTTCTTGCTCGGGTTAGTTTTTCTTCAACAACTTCATCTAACGGACCAAGAAATTTTTGCAGAACTAAATCCAAATAAGAATGCACTGCGGCAAGTGGTGTTTTAATCTCGTGTACAATACCTGAAATATATTTTTGCTTTTCTTTTTCTGCTGCATTTATTTTATCTATCGATTCTAACAATTGCTGTTCTCTGATATAAAGTTGATTTGCCATTCTATTTGCTATTAGCACAATCATATCCACCAAAAATGCAAAACTGACATTTATTGCAAGCACATAATTAAATTGCTGATGAAGAGGAAATGAAAGAAAACCTGATACATGATGATGTGGTAATATTGAATAATATTCACCTACTGTAATGCCCCAAAATGTAAGCACAATTACAACCGCAAAAGTATAGATAACAAATCCTGGTAAGACTAAACTACCAACAATCATATGAATCACAAAGAATAAAAGTAAAGGTGATTCAACACTCCCGGTAAAGTACACAATAAGCATTAATGCAGTCAAATCAAATATCATCTGAAGAATTGACAAATGCAGTGGATTAAATTTATCCGCATCGAGTTTAACAAATTGCCGGATGTAATGAAAAGCAAAATTATAGGCTAGAATTGAAAATGTAATTATTAAAAGTGCGTATTGCTGTTCATCAGTAAAGTTAATTTCTAAAAAGTATTTAGGAAATATTATAAAGAAGAGAAGCATTACAACTGCGGCATAACGCATTTTTATAAACCAGAGATTTCTTCTCCGTATGGTAAGCCAAAATTCCTCGTAGTGTTTTGCCCAAGCAGGAACAAGATTAAACATTACAATCTCTTTTTAATCACTGTAAAAATAAAAAAGGCAGATGCCAATTACGAACATCTGCCTAAAGGAAAAAGGAAATTACGCTATATATTTTCCTCTCTTCACATAATGTGTGTGAAGAAGTTTATGAGAAATATGTCCGCATGGTCCATCAGTTAAAAACACAGCATAGATATCTGTAACATGTCTATTCTCATGAGATTTTCTTAATGGTAAAGAATTATCTTCATCATAAATAGCTTTTGCACGCATCTTTCTGATTTCTTCATTTGTAGGGATTGGCTGACCGCCGCCGCCTAAGACAACCACCGGGACAAGCCATAAACTCAATGAAATGACATTCGCTGAATTTTCCGCCTGCTTTTATATCATCCATAATTTTTTTGGCATTTGCTGTTCCGTGTGCAACTGCAACTTTTAGTGTTGCGCCTTTTAACCAGTTCCAATCAGGAACAAGATGCTGAAGATTTTAGGAACAGGACCAACTTCCGTAATTGGAAGTTCAGCATATTTTATTCCTTCAAATCCGCGTAATGGAATTATATCTGCATTAGCAAAAATATCTTCAACTTTCTTTCCTGTTACTAATTCAATAACTGTACGGAGAGCGGCTTCCATAACTCCACCTGTTGCACCAAAAATTAATCCTGCACCGGAAGCATCACCAAACGGATCATCAAAATGTGATGGAGGCATTTCAGGTAAATAAATTCCTGCTTCCTTAATCATTTGCCCAAGTTCGCGTGTGGTTAATCCGAAATCAACATCTTTAAAACCTGAGTCATTCATTTCAGGACGATTACATTCAAACTTTTTAGCAGCACATGGCATAAC
The DNA here is from genome assembly GCA_963698205.1 of uncultured Ignavibacteriaceae bacterium. Lineage (GTDB taxonomy): Bacteria > Bacteroidota > Ignavibacteria > Ignavibacteriales > Ignavibacteriaceae > IGN3. The sequence continues at coordinate 261,139 of CAVOPZ010000012.1, forward strand.
AGCAACAGATACTATATCTTTTGGATCAATGCCTTTCTTTTCTGCGTAGAATGTTTTTATTAAGTGCACCAAACATTTGCTGCGGTGATTTTGCAGAGCTTAAGTTATCAATGTACTCAGGATAAAAATGTTCAAGATATTTTACCCAGCCTGGTGAGCACGAAGTAAATTGCGGAATTGCAACTTGTTCTTTCTTTACCAATGCTTTGTAAAGTCTTAAAATTAATTCTGTTCCTTCTTCCATAATTGTAAGATCTGCAGTAAAGTTAGTATCGAACACAACATCAAATCCTATTCTGCGTAATGCAGTGTTCATTTCACCAGTAAAAGATTTACCTGGTTCTAAACCAAACACTTCACCAATTGCCGCACGTGGAGATGGAGCTGTTTGAATTACAACATGTTTTGTTGGATCATCAATTGCATCCCAGATTACATCCGAAGGATCATTAGCTTTTAATGCACCAGTTGGGCAGCGATTGATACATTGTCCGCAGTTAATACAAACAACATCAGCTAAAGGTTTTTCTAAAAATGTTCCGATGTGTGTTTTATCTCCGCGATCAATTGCTTCCAGTACTCCAACTTCCTGAAGATCAATACAAGTTCTTACGCATCTTCTGCAGTTAACACATTTGTTCATATCACGAACTACTGAGTACGATGATAAATCCTGTTCAAATAATGGTTCTGTAACATGTCCAAATGTATATGAATCAACTCCATATTCTTTTGCAAGTGTTTGAAGTTCGCAGTTATTATTTCTTACGCATGAATAACATTCACCGTAATGTTCGCTAAGAAGTAAGATCTATAATGTGTCTTCTTGCTTTACGAACCATACTGCTTGATGTTTTAATTTTTATCGGAGCAGTTATAGGAAATGAACAGGCTGTTTGAAGTGTTCTCATTCCTTCAATTTCCACAACGCAGATACGGCAAGTGCCTGCAATGCAAAGATCAGGATGATGACAAAGTGTAGGAACGTGAATTTGATTTTCTTTACAAGCATCAAGAATTGTTTGTCCAAAAAATACTTGTACTTTCTTTTCATTAATTTCAACAGTTACCTTACTTCCGATTCCATCTTCTAAAGTTGGTTTTTCAATCGTAAGCGGCTGCTGAGACATTGGGGTTCTTGATTTTTCTTTCATCACTTACCTGCCTTTCCGTTAAATCCATCATTTCCAACTGTGTGAAAGATTTCATCTTTAAAATTTTCCAGAATAGATATGAATGCATTCGGACTTGATTGACCTAATCCGCATTTAGAAGCTACCTGCATTGTTTTTCCAAGTTCTTTTAATGTGTTTATATATTTGAAAGTGAATTCTCCGCGTTCAATCATCTTAATTCCTTCAAGAAGTTTTACATTTCCGATTCTGCAAGGCGTACATTGCCCGCAGGATTCTTCAACAAAAAACTCCATAAAGTTTTTAAGAACGTGAAGCATATTTCTTGATTCATTAAAAATAATTACTGAGCCTCCGGTTGGTATATCTTCATAACCAAATTTGCGATCGAATTGCGATTTTGGAATACATGTTCCTGATGCACCGCCAACCTGAACAGCTTTTGTATTTTTTGCACCAACTAATTCAAGTAATTCATTAATTGTAATTCCCCATGGTAATTCATAAACACCCGGCTTTTCACAATCACCTGAAACGGAAAATAATTTGGAACCTGTTGATTTATCAGTTCCATGCTTTTTAAACCAGCTTCCGCCTTTAGTAATTATATGAGGGACGGCTGCAAGTGTTTCAACATTATTTACAGAAGTTGGATATCCCATATAGCCTGTGTTGACAGGAAATGGAGGACGATTACGCGGCTCACCTCTGTTGCCTTCAAGTGATTCTATAAGTGCAGTTTCTTCACCGCACACATAAGCACCTGAACCAAGACGAATAGAGATATCAAAAGAAAAATCTGTTCCGAGAATTCCTTCTCCGAGCAAATTATCTTCTCTCATATTTGAAAGATAATTTTCTAACTGTTCAAGCATATACTCATATTCAGCACGCAGATAAACGATACCAACTTTTGCTCCAACAGTATATCCGCCAATGACCATTCCCTCAAAAACGAGTGCAGGATATTCCATTAATAGCACTCTATCTTTAAATGTACCTGGTTCACCTTCATCAGCGTTGCAAACAATAAATTTTTTATCAGCTTTTGCAGCAGCAGTTAACATCCATTTTGTAGATGTTGGAAATCCTGCGCCGCCTCTTCCTTTTAATCCTGAATCTTTAATCTCAAAAAGAATATCTTCTCTTTTATCTTTTAAAGCTTTCTTAATTCCTTCTCCCCTTTTATAAACTGAGAAAAGAACCGGACCTGTTCTTTCAGTTTTTACTGCATCAATTTTAGTTTGTGTTTTCATTTTGCCTCCCTACTTGATTTCGTTAAGAATGTTAACAGCTTTTTCGGGATCGAGCTTTGTGTAAACACGATCGTTAATTATCATTGCAGGTCCCTGATCACACATACCAACACAGTTTGTGTATTCAAGAGTAATGCGATTATCTTTTGTTGTTTCACCAAACTTTATTCCAAGTTCTCTTTCAATAGCCTGAACAACTTTACTTTTGTTCGCCATATCGCAGGAGATAGTCTGGCATAATCTTACAATATTTCTTCCCGTCGGTTTTGAATGAAGGAAAGAATAAAAAGATATAACACTAAATACTTCAACAGGATGAATATCAAGTAAACGTGCAACTTCCTGCTGAGCAAAATCACTTACATAACTGTGCTTCCTTTGTATTGCCTGAAGCACCGGCAAAAGAGATGATCTGTCTTTACCGTATTTTAGTACGTAGCTCTCAATCTCTTCAGAGAGAGCATTTTTTTCTACAACAAGCATTTGCTCACTCCTTAAAATGAATTGCTAAAAGTTTCTCTACTTTTTCTACCAGTGTTTCCGGTGAGATTGGTTTTTCAACAAACTCATCTACGGGTACCATTTCACTTGCCCCGAATTCCATACCCAAAGATTTTGAAACAGAAGTGTACATTATGATGGGTGTATCAATATTCATTTTGCGGAATTTTTGTGCGAGGAAAAAACCATCATCAGGTTCATTCATCATCACATCAAGAATTATTAGATCCGGGTTTTGATCCATAACGATTTTGTAACCATCATCAGGATTAGAAGCGGTGATAACGTCGTATCCTTTTGAAGTTAATACCAAACTGCTGGCATCAACAATATCCGGATCGTCGTCTATGATTGCTATTTTGGCCATTGTTTATCCCCTAAAGATAAATTTATGGAATATGTAGTTAATTAAGAGTTTTCAAGTATTCATCAATTAACATGTTAAGTGCCATATTACTTTACACCAAATAATTATTTTAATTCAATTAGTGCGAGGGTTAAACATTTTTTTGTTTGATTTTTCTTAATCCTAAGAAGTTTTACTTCTCAAATAAGATATGCTGTTTGTTAGCTTTTGCTAATTGCGAAAAGATGACAAATAGGAAGGGAATTAAAAGAGAATAATTGAGAATTAAAAACTTTAGCTGATTAGAAATTATTATTTAAATAACTATTTTGATATTATAATAAAGGAGCAATAAAAAATATGAAATCAAATAACAACTTTTACAATTCAGCATCAGTTTATTACGATAAGATGATTGATTTTGATTCTGCATTGCAGAAGCGCAAAATTCTTTTATCAAATTTTATTGATGAAAAAATAAAATCAGTTGCAGATGTTGGATGCGGAACCGGGAGTTGATTCAATTTCACTTTCGCAGCTTGGATTAAATGTTACTTCCTTCGATCCATCACTAGAAATGATAAACACTGCAAGAACTAATTCTGAAAAACATAATTGTAAAATTGATTTCCACAACTTTAGCGCGAATGAAATTCCAAAAACATTTTATAACAAGTTTGATTTAGTTGTTTCGCTTGGAAATACATTTGCAAATATTCCTTTTACTAAGATTGAAAAATCAGTTGCAAAGTTATTTAAGCTATTAAAGAAAGATGGAAGAGTTCTAATTCAAATTCTTAATTACGAAAAGATTCTTAGAGAAAAAGAGCGAATAGTTAACATCACAAAAAAGGATGATGAATACTTCATTCGCTTTTATGATTTTGGAAAGAAAGATTTAACCTTTAACATTTTAAAGTTTAATGCTGATCAAACTTCACAAGAAAGAATTAATCTCAACAAAAATATTTCCATACACATCAAAAGAATTAAAAAAAGTTTTTAAAGAAGCTGGATTTAAGAAAATAGAATTGTTTGGTGGATTAGATAAGAAACCATTTGATGCAAAAACTTCAAACTGATTTAATTTTATTTGCACAAAAATAAAAAAGGCACGATTGCTCGTGCCTTTTAATAAGAGCACATTCCAAACCTTCCCAAGCGGACAGCTGTGACAAATCAATTATTTCAACAACATCAATTTCTTTGTTGCTGAATAATTTTCACTTTCTATTTTATAGAAATATATTCCTGATGATAGTCCAGATGCATTAAACATCATTTCGTGATAGCCTGCTTCAAGTTCACCGTTAAATATTTCTGCAACTTTTTCGCCAAGTGTGTTGTAAACACTTAAACTTAAGTTTGTTTTAACCGGTAATGCAAACTTAATAGTTGTACTTGGGTTAAATGGATTTGGATAGTTATTGTAATGCTTGTTTGAGTAGAACGATTGGCTGGTCATTATTTTTTGTAAGATATAAGCCGTCAATATGCGCCAACATATTGACGGTGTTTTATTTCACCATACATATAATTACCCACCTCCTTCTAAAACTAAACCATAGTTATATGTTATTTGTTTTTTATCAGAACCATCCTCATTCATTATCCAGATGGTTCCGTTATTTTGATAATAACCAAGAAGCCAAATAAAAATAATTTTATTACCAGCATTCCAAATGGCTGATTGAGCACTTTTCTGTATTAAAACAGTTTCATTATTTAATACTAATGTCTGTAATAATCAAAGAGCCATTTCTTAAGAGTATAAGTCGATTTTCCAAATAGTTTAAACGTGGTTCATAATCTTCATATGAATTATTAGTAATTCTAACTTTATTATTCCCATCCTTATCTATTAAAAAGATTTCCGGGAATCCAACTCCTACCCATCTAATGTGAGTAATTTTATTAGATACAGGTGAAAAATAAGGCATTCTGATTTCACCTTCTTTTGGTTCATAGGCAATTCTAATTTTTTGACTTCCATCAATTTTCATCCTCCAAATAAAGTTCATTCCATTAGGACTATCACTATTAGAATCATATGTAATTAAACTACCGTTAAAATTTACTGATGGGAAAAAGTTATTTCCTGATGTAGTTAAAAACTCTATCTCACTACTATCGATTAAACTACCATAATAGGGCGCTTTTACAATTTGGTTATTGAGGTTAAATAAAATGTAATTTGAATTCGGAATAAATTGCGGTCGCCCTATAAAATCGCGATTGTTCTTATAAATAAGTTTCATTTCTGTGCCATCAATATTACAAATCCATATTCCGGTAGAATCAGGATCGTATTGAATATTCAGCCCATCTTTGGAAACATAAGTATATTTTGTTCTAAAGAAGATAAGTTTTTGTCCGTCGGCTGAAACAGAAACATCCAGATATGGTGCTGGCATACCACCGATTGGGTCGATTATTGGCGGATCATATTTTTTATTATTATCAACTACATCACAAGAAACAAAGAATAGAAATAGCAATGCAATGGAAAGAATTCCCAAACAAATTCTAAAAATTGAGTAATATTTTCCCGCGAAGAAAATTTTTATTGTACTCATTTTATCTTTCTGTACAATTAGTATTAATCCAATTATATGCTGTAAAAAAAACAAATTCAAAGCCAAACAATTTTCGGAGGTAAAATAATATTATCTATCTGGTTATAAAATGCAGAATTAAAAAATAATTTACATAAATAAAAAAGGCACGATTGCTCGTGCCTTTTAAAAAGCCCATCCAAACCTTCCCTAAGGGAAGGCTATAGAATAATTACTTCAACAACATTAATTTTTTTGTAGCTGAATAATTTTCACTTTCTATCTTATAGAAATATATTCCGGATGAAAGTCCTGAAGCATTAAACATCATTTCGTGATAGCCTTCTTCAAGTTCACCGTTAAATATTTCTGCAACTTTTTCACCAAGTGTGTTGTAAACACTTAAGCTTAAGTTTGTTTTAACTGGTAATGCAAACTTAATTGTTGTGCTTGGGTTAAACGGATTTGGATAGTTTTGATACAAAGCAAAATCTTTTGGTCCGGTTACTTCAACTTCTATTTCATTGCTGTAACTGAATGTTCCATCAAAATCGATTTGCTTTAATCTGTATAAATATGTTCCTGGTTTTTCATTCTTATCAGAATATGAATAGAATGATTTTTCAGTTGTTGTTCCTTTACCAGAAACAAAACCCATAGAATTAAATTGCCGTTTGACCTTTGACGTTCGACTTTTCACGTTTTTCAATTTGGAATCCATTGTTATTTGTTTCAGTTGCTGTGCTCCAGTTAAGAACAACATTTCCATCAACCATTTCTGCATTAAATGAAACGAGTTCAACAGGAACTTCGCTGGAAACTGTCATTGAAATAGGAACAACCATTAATGGATGAACAGGATCGTTAGTTGTTATTTCCATATCCATTGAATAATCACCAAGATCAATTCCATCTGTATTTATTAATAATCCAACATTTACAGAGTTTCCGCTATAAATTGTTCCACTATAATTATTAAGTGTTAACCATTCCGGATCAGCAGCAATTTGAACTGCTAAGTTATTTGCAAGATAAGCCGCATCATAAGCTATTTGAAGTCCATCACTACCAGCACCATTCTCAATTCCAACAGTAGCACTTGTTAACGTTGCATTAAGATTGTTATAATAGAACATTATCCTATCATTTGATTTTAATACAATCTGAAATGTAAGTGAACCTGTTCCGGAATATTTTTGCCAGTTGGTAAACTGAATAGTTAACTTATCTGCTTCTCTTAAGTAATGAACCGTTCCCTGTGTTCTTCCATCAAGATCATCCCAGAAAGGCGCAATGATATTATTTGGAGCATCAGAATCAGGAATCCCATAATTAGAATAATATGAAGATGTTAATGCACTAAAACTTAAAAATCCATTTGTGCTTAAATAAAAGTTTGTATAACTGGTGCCATAAAATTTGAAATCAAATCCAACAGGAATTGCATTTGTATAACCATCATCAAGAGTACCATTCCAGGTTGTAACTTGTACAGCACTTGGATTTGCTGCAATATCTGTCCAAACGTAAGCTGGACCATTTGGATCGTTACTGTCTTTCCATTTGTATCCAAATGTATCCGGCCCACCTGAACCTTTAAACCTGTATCCATTGTATGTTGGTGGAAAATCTTTTTTGTAATCTTTTTTTCCTTCAAGATTCTGATTGACACCTGTTAATACTATCTGCACATTATCCGGGAAAGTGCTGTTGGTAAGTTCAATTGAATAATCAAGCGTAGAGTTTTGTGTTGATGTATTTGATAATAAAAGATATTCTGTAAATGTTGTATCAGGAACTGAAACACAATGCATTGAGTCAACACTAAGTGCTGCAACCGGTGGAAATAATGTTAATCCTGTTGGCACATTAGACATAACTGATTTATTATTCCACATATCCAAAGCTTTTGCAGCAAAGTAATATGTAGTATTAAAATTTAATCCATCAATATTAAATGATCTTGGAGCACCAAGAGTATCAGAAACTCCGGTAAACATTTTTTGCGATGCATTATTAAAATCAACATCGTTTGTAATTGGATTAACAGAATATCTTAAATCATAAGATGTAACTCCACCCACAGTAGAATCATACGGTGCAGTCCAATTTAATGTTAGCGAATTTGATGTTGCATCACCAACTGCTAAATCTGTAATTGCATCAGGCGGAGTAGTATCAGGAGGAATCTGACGCACAACCGGCATAGAAGGATCGCCCATTAAATTATACATTTCCATATAACGAAGTACTGTTGTGTAACACCGCCATAATGTGTTGCAAGATCAAACTTTGCTTTATCAAACATTGGAGTAACGCGAGTCAGATCTTCAAGAAACATTGCATCAATCAATCTTCTTTCA
>CAVOPZ010000013.1:0-201436 GCA_963698205.1 uncultured Ignavibacteriaceae bacterium
GTTTAAGCCCTTATTAAAAAAGGAGTCAGTCGATGTAATTATATTGGGATGGCCATTCATTTTGGAGCTTGTGTTTAATCCTTTCTTGTTAATCTTTTTAAAAATTTCTAAAATAAAAATTTTGTTCAAAGAAATTCCATTTCAAGTTCAACCTTTCTATAATGCACTTAAATTCAAAAATTCCGGCTTCGTGGATGAAAATCTAAATAGTTTAGATAAAAACATTCTAACAAAAATTAATTTTTTATTTACGGCATTGATCAGAAGATATTATTATTCCTTTGTTGACGCTAGTATCAATTATATTGAAAATTCTTATGAATTATTAAAAACCTTTGGTGTTAAAAAGGACAGTATATTTATTTGCTACAATTCACCAGATACAGATTCATTATTTAGAGCAAGACAAAAAGCTGCCGAATTAACTCCTATTCTCTCTTATAATGCACATAGATTGATTCATATAGGAAGACTTGTTAAGTGGAAACGAGTTGATTTACTTCTTCACGCAGTAGCAGATTTATCAAAATCCTTTGAGAGTTTAGAATTATTAATCATTGGGAATGGACCGGAATTAAATTCATTAAAATTATTAGCTGAAAAACTTGGAATTTTTTCAAAGGTATTATTTGTAGGTGCAATTTATGATTCCATTGAAATTGCTAGATACTTTAATTCTACCGGTGTTTATGTTCTTGGTGGTATGGGAGGATTATCGATTAATGAGGCTATGGCATTTGGAAAGCCAATTATTTGTTCGATCTGTGATGGCACTGAGAAAAAATTAGTCAGGGATGGTTATAACGGATACATTTTTAAAAACGGTGATCTTGAATCACTCAAATCAAAAATTGTTGAACTGATTTCTGACGATGGCAAAATTATTGAATTTGGAAAAAATTCCGAATCGATTATTAAGGAAGAAATAAACTTACAAACGGTGATAACTGGTTATATTAATGCTTTTAATTATCTATCAACTAAAAAATATACCTCTTTAAAACTCCCAAAATAATTTTTTTCTCCCAACTCCCTCATCCGTTTTTCGGAATTTAAAACATTCTCTCTCTTTTCATTTTCATCAGTTAGCATTTTGGTAATAAGCATACTTAACTGCTCAACATCTTTTGGATTGAAAATATACTTAGGGTTATTGATTGTTTCCGGCAGAGAAGTTGTATCTGAACAAATTACCGGCACTTTATATCTCATCGCTTCATACAATGGTCCGCTTCCGGCTTCGTATAAAGTTGGGATTACAACAAGTTCAGCATTTTTATATAAACCTATAAGATCTTCTTCAGGAATAATTCCCAAGAATTTAATTGAGTTCTGCAATCCAAGTTCAACAATCTTTTTATCTATTAAAGAAAAATATTCAGTTTTGTTACCTGTACAAACCAAACTAATATCTGCCACTACATTTTTCATTTTTGCCAGCGCCTCAATCAATAATATATGGTTTTTGTGCGGCCATGTTGCTGCCGGATAAAGTAAATATTTTTTTGAGATTGAATATTTGGATTCAAGAATTTTCCAGTCGGTTTCTTTTTTTGCAGCAAACCAATCATCTGCAAATGGCGGAGGGCATACTGAAACTTTTTCCTCGGAAATAGAGTAGTATTTTATTAAATCATTTTTAATATGTTCGAATGAAACAATTATGTGATCAGATTCTGAAACTGATTTAAGATTATTTATTGCACGGTGTAATCTTTCTGAAGCACTGAAAAATTCAGGGAAGTGAAATTCCTGTACATCATGCATTGTTGTAACTACAGGCACAGTTGTTCTGTAAATAGGCGAATATTGTATCGGGACGTGAAGTAATTTTATGTTACTTCTTTTTATAACTCCTTGATAAGGATTGATGAAGTTAGAAATGTTTTTAAGTCTAATTAAAAATTTACTTTTGGGGAAGTAATGCTGATAAATGATACTTGTGTCATAAAAAAAGAAAGAAAGGAAAAGTCTGATTTTATTTATAACGGAATCGCGCTCTAATAATTTAAATTCTACTTTTGAATTGTCCACCGTCTCGAGTAATGATTGCTTAACTTCAGCAGTTGTAATGATAACAAGTTTTTCTATCTCCGGTTGCCTGATCAGTAATTTTAATATTCCAACCGAGTAGGTAAAAATCCCACCAGCTTTAAGCATAGTGTGGTGTATATAAAAACCAATTTTCATTATCTAAATGCTTTTGAAATAAATAAGATGACCAATTCGCTTATCGACTCCTTCATAAGTAAATCCAAAATCCTCATAAATCTTTTTTGCAATCAGGTTATCCGGATGAACTTTTAACATCAATTTTTTAATGTTATTTGTTTTACAAAAAGTAATTGCATGATGAAGTGTTAGTTTTGATATTCCTTTAGCTGAAAACTCCTTTGCAATCCAAACACCATATGATGGGATTTCAAATCCATCATCAAATCCGCGAAGCATATAAAATCCGGCTAAATTATTATCCAAATAAATACCATAGAACTGATCTTTGATTGCTTTAGAAAGTATTCCGGAAATTGTTTCAATCTCAAATGTAAAGGGAATAAAGTATTGTGTGTATTCTTTCTCTGAACTTTGCAAAAGATTTGCTAACTCTTCGGATTGGTTTACAGTAAGTTTTCTTATTTCTAATGATAATGGGATCATTTATAAAAAGTTTTTATTTGATTACAAATATAGTCTACATCTGTTTCTGAAAGTTCTGGATAACTTGGAAGATTTATTCCTCTGCTGCCAAGATTTTCTGCAACGGGAAGCGCAAATCCTTCCTTAAAATACATTGGCATTAAATGAACCGGATGAAATGCGGGACGGGTTTCTATTCCATTTTCTTTAAGGTGTAAACGAATTTTATTTCTTTCCTCAGAATCGTTAAGTAAAATTGAAATCATCCAGAAAGTATGTTTAACATTTCCAACCTGGGAATGAAAGACAACTGGCAAGTCTTTTAATTTTTCTTCATACCATTTTGCAATTAAGATTTTTTTCTCAATCAGTTCATTTGCCCGCTCAAGCTGTGCACAACCAATTGCGGCACAAATGTTAGTCATTCTGTAATTATAACCTACAATATCATGATAATACTCACGATCTTTTGCTAAACCCTGTCCTTTTAGATGTACCACTTTTTCGTGTAAAGTTAGATCATTAGTTACAACCATTCCACCTTCACCGGTGGTAATTGTTTTATTGCCAAAAAAACTAAAAGTGGAAACATCACCAAAAGTTCCAACGTGCTTTCCTTTGTAAAGACTTCCAAACGCTTCCGCACAATCTTCAACTATATAAAGTTTATGTTTTTTTGCGATTGATAAAATTGCATCCATTTCGCAAGGCTGGCCATAAAGATGAACCACAAGAATCGCCTTTGTATTCTTTGTAATTCTATCCTCAATTTTTGTTGAATCAATTTGCCAGGTGTTTAAATCAGAATCCACAAATACTGGTTTAGCGCCTGTATATTTTATTGCATTAACCGAGGCTATATAAGTAAAAGATGGAACAATTACTTCATCACCTTCACCAATTCCCAATGCTAATAGCGCAACATGAATTGCAACTGTACCATTACAAACTGCCGCAGAATGTTTTACTCCAATAAATTCTGAAAAAGAATTTTCAAATTGAGTTATGAACTTTCCTTTGGATGAAATCCAGGTTGAGTCTAAGCACTCAAGAACATTTTCTTTTTCTTTTTTCCCAAGTGAAGGCTGATACACGGGATATTTATAGCTCATTTATCTTTCCTAAGTGTTAAACCAATAACTGCCGAATCTTTAATTTCATTAAAAGATTTTATTTTCTTAAAGTATTTAGAAATGTAATAAGGATCTTTTACAGTTTCACTTAAACCTTTTTTCTCCCATCGGTTTGTGTAAGATTTGTAAAAACCTGATTCACTTTCGCCAAATATTTCCATACTCAAAATAGTAAAGTCTGTGATTTTATCTAATAGTCGTTCTTTAATCGAAGCTTCATCATAAACTCGCTGAAAGAAAAATTTTTCTTTTATCTGATCAACACTTAATCCATAAGTGTTTTTATCAGAAAATTCTTCTGTAAAGCTTTTTGCAACTGGAAAAGTAAGGATTAATAATCCGTTTTGTTCTAAAACTCTCCACATTTCTTTGATGGCATCACCATCCCCGTTTCCATTAATATGTTCGATTACACTTATTGATACAATATGTGAGAATGAATTATCAGAAAATAAAAGTTTAGTGGCATCAGCAGTTTCTGTAAAATACTTCATCCCAAACTTTAATTTTGATGAATATTTTTTCACTACAGCTAAATCATTCTTATCCGGATTTACATATTTGTATTCACCTTGGAATTGAGATGCAATATAATAACCGAATAAATATGGTGAAGAAACATCTAAGATTTTATTGTTAGATGAATGGTATTTAATAAAATCATTTAATGCAAAATCAAATTCAAAATATCTTACAATAGAAACAGGATTAAGCATAAGTTTTGGTGAGATAATCCCTTTTTGAAGAAGTTTTTTACCAATTGATTTTCCAAATTCAAAGAAAGTTTTTCCTGTCAAATTATCTTTATCGGTTTTTGACCAAAAAAAATTTCGTTTGATAAGCAGATAAGGGAGCGATAAAACTTGTAGTAATTTATTCAAATTGTTATAAAATAATTCTTGATAATTTTGATTTAAAAATAGCCTATTCTGTAGAATAATCCTTGATAGTGGATTCTAATTATCTTAAGTTTTCAATTAGAATAATTAAGCAAATGCTAAAAGATATTTATTCTTTTAAATTTTAATAGTATTTCAGCGGGAGAATTATTATGATATATTTTTTAAGGTTATTCTGCCTGATCTTTTTACTTTCCTCAATATCATTTTCTCAATGGGTTCCACAAAACTCCAATTCTCCAAGAAGGCTTTTAACTGTTTATTTTCTAAATGAGAATCAAGGTTGGGCTGGAGGTAACGATGGTAGCATTTTAAAAACAACAAACGGTGGAATTGATTGGATGTACATCTCAATTGGTACAAGATACACAGTTCATGCAGTTACTTTTGTAGATTCATTAAAAGGCTGGGCTGCTCTATATAGTTTTAATCCAGATAGAGCAGGTTATATAGTGGCCACAACTGATGGCGGATTTACCTGGGATATACAGTACCAAATTGATGGTATAACACTCCATAATGTATATTTTTATGATCAATACTTTGGCTGGGCAGTTGGCAGCAGCGGCATTTTTTTAAGAACTGTAAATGGCGGCGCAACCTGGCAGGAAGATTTTCTTTCTGCGGACTGGTCATGGAGCGTTGAATTTATTAATCCAAACCTGGGTTGGGTAGGAGTTGGTTTTGCCGGGTATATTAGAAAGACTACAGATGGCGGATATTCTTGGGAATACAAATCAGTTCCATCTTACTCACGTATGATGGATATAGATTTTCTAAATGAAAATGTTGGTTGGGCTGTCGGACAATATGGGCATATTATAAAAACCACAAACGGCGGAGAAACATGGATACACCAAAACAGTTATGTTTCGCAGGAGTTGAATGATGTAGAATTTAAAAACGAAAATGATGGTTGGATTGTTGGATTAGGCGGAATAATTTTACATACAACTAATGGTGGAACAAATTGGTTTTTGCAAAACAGTAACACAGGTAACGACCTTTTTGGGGTAAGTTTTTATAATCAAGATATTGGCTGGGTTGCTGGTGATAATGGCTTAGTTTTGACTACCGAAAATGGAGGAGGTCCACCTATTCCTGTAGAACTAGTTTCATTTTCTGCAGATTATAATTCCGGCAATGTTAATCTTTCCTGGATTACGGCAACTGAACTAAACAACTCTGGTTTTGATGTTGAACGAAAAACTGAAACTGGAGAATGGAATAAAATTACTTTCATTCAGGGAAATGGAACTACAACCGAAGCCAAACATTATTTCTTCAATGATAATATTGAAAATCTGAAAGCCTCAAAATTATTCTATAGATTAAAACAGATAGATTACGACGGCAGCTTCGAGTACTCTAATGTGATTGAAGTTGATATTGATCTTCCGACAAAATTCAATTTGGAACAAAATTATCCAAATCCTTTTAATCCAGTTACACTAATAAAATATGAAATACCACATAAATCTTCTGTTTCTTTGAAGATTTTTGATATGCTCGGCAATGAAATTTCAACTCTTATTAACGAAGAAAAAGATGCAGGTTATTATCAAATAGATTTTGATGCTTCCAGACTATCAAGCGGCATTTACTTTTATACTTTGCAAACAGGTAATTCATTCATCACAAAAAAAATGATATTGATGAAATGATATTATAAGCAGGAAATGATTCGACACTGCGGAGTAGGCTGCAACAGTTATTTGCCACGGCGCAACAGTATTTATTTGTTACAAAAAATTAATTTGCCAAATGTGGATTCTTAAAATCTCTTTGGTTACTTTGTGCGCGGGAATTTGGTTTTACAGTCTATACACTGCGTAAAACCTTCTTATTTTTTACATCGGTTTTTAATTAACTATTTCAAAATATTTTTTTCAAGAGGGAATTCTATGAAAAAATTTGGGTTACTATTTTAATATTTTTTTGATGTTTACTAGTTTACTCACATGCACAATTACTGATTGAAGATTCTAGTTACAGTTAGGTTATTAACTGATACTGATTATGGTTGGACAGGTCACAGTATGTCGCAGAATCGTTGGTAATTTAGTGTGATCAACATTCGTTGACTGATGTCATTAGTTGTGTCACTAATGGTCAGGTAGTTCGATAATACTGAACAATTAACTTAGGTACTATTTAGTTGCAAATTCAGCATCAAATTTACAGGTGGGACAGGAACGCGTGGACTTTTTCGTGGTTAGTGTATCTATCTCTAATACAATTGGTGACCTTTCATCGGATACCAGCTTCTGCTAATTCAATATGTACTCCTGTCCAATTTTTATAACATAGGATAGTGATTAATGATGTGCATTTGTTTATCAAAGTAGAAGTTGCATAGCTGCTATCGCTACATAGCCTGGTATCAGTTGGGAGTAATTATCCACAACTTATTTGGATATCGTAACAGACACATTCAGTCTGTAATAACTACAGATGCTGCTTATCTATTGATTAACTGACTTAAGTGGATGACGATCTTAGTACGGAGCTTCTGGAAATGATACAGCAGATGCAATAGATTAAGTTTGATTGCGGTGATCAAGTGGAAGTCGCAGCTTCGGCAGATTAACTATTCAGATGACTATACCAATAGAACTCATGGTCACAAGCACCTCTCCCTGTCGAACTAACATCCTTCTCCGCAACAACAATCGGTTCAACTGTAAAGTTAAATTGGCAGACTGCTACAGAAGTTAATAATTATGGATTTGAAGTTGAAAGAAGTAAGAAGTTAGACGCAAGAGGCGAGACGTGGGAAAAAATAGGATTTGTAAATGGTAGTGGTAGTTCTAATTCACCAAAGAGTTATTCTTACGAAGATAAAAATATTTCTGCAGGTAAATATTCTTACAGATTAAAACAAATTGATAACGATGGGCAATTTGAATACTCAAAAGCAATTGAAGTTGATTTTAATTCACCAAAGAAATTTGAATTAAGTCAGAATTATCCAAATCCTTTTAACCCTGCAACTACAATACGTTTCAATCTTCCTGAAGCAGGAAATGTAAAGATTACACTTTATAACTTACTTGGCCAGGAAATAAGAACACTTGTAAATGAGTTTAAAGAATCCGGTGTACACATAACAAACTTTAATGCAAGCGATCTTAATAGCGGAATGTACATTTACAAAATAGAAGCTGGATCATTTACACAAACAAGGAAGATGACTCTTGTTAAGTAGATATCAATTAAAAATGAACAATTAACAATTAAGGCTCAGGTAACTGAGCCTTTTTTATTGGTAAAGATTTATTTTTATGTTTGTATAGAATCTGTAATTCAATTTCATTTTTATAACTAATTGTAATCACACTACACTATGAAATTATTTAAACCTTTATTGTTTCTGATTGTTTTAACACTTATAACTTTTAGCTGCAAAGATGATTCAGGGCCCACTGCTAATGACACAAATCCCACAATTAAAAAAAGTAAAAAACGCGGGATAGCATTTGATATGGCTTCAGTTAACGACTTTAAAGCCATTTCTCCAGGAATTTCCTGGTGGTACAACTGGTATTTTGTCGCAAATCAAAATACACCTGCTGATTATTACAATACTTACGGTATGGATTTTATACCGATGCTTTGGGGTGGAAATACAAGTGCAAATGATATGACGTTAGTAAAAAGTTTTATTCTTGCTCACCCTGAAATACAATATCTTTTGGTTATGAATGAACCAAACCTAATCGATCAAGCAAACCGTACTCCGGTTCAGGCAGCATCAGATTGGATAAAATATGAACAGGTAATAAGTGATCTTGCTGCAAGCGGCAGAACCGTTTATCTTGTTGGACCTGCAATGACCTGGGGAACGATGCCTAATTATTCAGATCCTGTTGTTTGGCTGGATTCATTTTATGTGAAGTATAAATCTGCAAACAATGGAAGACCACCTAAAATAGATTACCTTGCTTTTCATTGGTACGATTACGGATTAAGCTCTCAGCTTGACAGACTAAATAAATACGGCAAAAAGATTTGGATTACCGAAATGGCAAACTGGAATCCGCAAATTAATTCTTACTCAAAACAAGCTGTACAAATGTCGGAAATGGTTGCAATCTGTGAAAACAGGACTGATGTTTTCCGGTATGCCTGGTTTTACGGCCGGGGAACATTGCCGGATAATCATTTTACTTACTTATTCACTCAGAATGATGGCGAACTCTCTGATCTCGGAAAACTATATATATCTCTGCCGTACAACTCCACTCAGTAAATGTTAACACAAATTTGAAACGATTATTAATGAAAAAAGCACAAGTTAGACAGTTATCATTATGATTAAAATAATCTTATAAAGTAAAACAACCCAAACCTCGAAGTGCTGGAAATATTTAATTAACTAATTATTTATTCTTTGACAGTTATGTCTGCCTGCGGCAGGTTTTGCTTGCTTTACTTGTTATGGTAACCTGGTTAGTGTTAATTTAATTACTAAATTTTTGTAGTTTAAAAATTCAAAAATGGTAGAGATGCCCTATGAAAAACCTGATTTTATTTTTACTGTTGAGTTTAGTTTTTAACAAAACTGCTTTAAGTCAAACTTCTGTAGTAAGCATTAAATCATATGATATTAAAGCAAGTGTTAAGTTAAATTCTGCAGATATTGAGTTTACCACATTATGTCTAATTCAAACATCCGATTCTGTTTCTAACATTCAATTTATTTTCAATTCAGAATCCAATATCCGTTCAGTTGAATACTTGGTAGATGATACCTGGTTCAGCGTTCCGCACAATTTTAATGGAAAAGATTCTTTGTTGTTACTTTTTGATGACAAAATTCTTCCGGCTAATGAATACAAATTGAAATTTCAATATTCTTTTCCAACTAATATCCTCAATGACTCACTCGTAATAATTGACAGGGGACATAGATATTATCCGCTTATACTCGATAAGATTGCTACGTGTAAACTAACTTGTGATGTTCCCAAAGAATATTCCGTTTTATCATCAGGTGACCTAATATCAGCAAATAAGTATGAAGACAGTACAATATTTATTTGGGAAAGTAAATCAGCAGTATTTAAAATTCCATTAATCATTTTTAATCCAGCCAAATTTAAAAGATTAGAATTTGATTCATTGGGCATTAGCATCGATTTTTATTATGTGACTGCAAATGCCGGTGATGCAGCGAAGATTAATAAAGAAGCTGTTAATTGCATTAACTATTATTCCAAAAATATTGGCAGCTATTCATATAAAAAATTAACATTTTTTGAAGTGACTCAATGGGGAGGAATAAATACAGCAAGCGGTCTGATAATGATTGGCTCTCAATCAATAGATTTGATAAAGCAAGGATATTATGATGGATTGGATTTAACGATAGCACAACAATGGATTGGTTCCGGTGTATTTGCCAGGTATGGATCACCCGGCTTTTGGTTTTTAGCTTTATCATTACCACATTATCTGCGCCTTATGTATATACATCAAACTAAAGGAGATGAATCGTTTCTTGAATCTTTACAAGAACCACTTGTTAAGTACAAAGAATTTGCCGGAACAGAAAATGATATCCCAATAATAAATATCGATTCCCCTGACTCAAAGGAAAAAAGTATTATTTTATACGGAAAAGGTCCGTTTATAATAAACAGAATTGTAAAAAAAATGGGTAACGAAAAATGGTTGTCTTTTCTTCACAATCTATACAAAACTTTTTACGGAAAGATTTTATCTTATAATGAATTTGAGAAATCTATATCTGCTTATGATGACACTGGAACTATCTTGACTTTGTTAAAACAATCAATTGAACAAAAAGGAATGCCTGAAGAATAAAGTTGTGAAGTAAGGCTATTAATATGCGTCTCAAAACATTTGTCAGAGACGAAAAAGCTGTCATTTTAGTTCGGGTATTTTAAGAATTTGAATTTACATAAACCGGGTTGAAACTGCTTATTTGTTTACACTAAGCTATACCTATAAATACAAATCCCTTTTGCTTACAATTTTTGTTTCAAATTTCCTTGTATTTCCATTGCCCACTTCAACATCATAAAATTTTATCTATTTAAATTAAAATTAAATATTTAAGGACTATTGACAATTGATATTCTGCGGATTATGTTCCAATCGAATAACTAATTAACTCCTACCTTTTCTGTGTATTCAGTTATTAGAAAATAAAATCATAATAAATTTTTTTTACAGGAGGTTCTATGCAATATTTCTCTAAGTTCGTTTTAATGTTCGCCGTTGTTTTATTCTCATTTACTGCCTTCGCGCAGGATCAGGATGCTATGATGAAAGAGTGGCAAAAAGCTATGACGCCGGGTCCTGAGCACGAAATGCTTTCCAAAATGGTTGGAGAATGGGACGGAGATATTACTATGTGGATGGATCCAAGCAAACCGCCCGAAACTTCCAAAGGTACGGTTAAATATGAATCTATTTTTGACGGCAGATATATTGTCGGCAAATTCAGCGGTAATATGATGGGTATGCCTTTTAATGGAATGGAAGTTAGCGGTTATGATAATGTTAAAAAAGTTTTCTTTTCAAGCTGGTATGATAATATGGGTACAGGTGTAATGTATGTTGAAGGAACTTACGATAAGACTTCTAATACCTGCAATTATACCGGAGAAACCGTGGACCCAATGGGAAATAAAATGAAAATAAGAGAGGTTGTTACCGTAATTGATAAAGATCATTCAAAATTCGAGATGTTTATGGATATGGGTACCGGTGAAATGAAATCTATGGAAATTAAATATACACGTAAGTAATAATTTTTTATTAAGAGGTTATCCGAAAAAGTAAACTTAATGCCCAAGACTTTAAGACACCAATTTTCGGATAGCCTCTTTTGTTGCATTATTCTGCTGTAAATTTATTCCTTATCCCTTATCCCTTTTACTAATTAACTTCACTATTCGTATTATCGATAAACAATCATAACTTTAATCCACAAATAACTTTCTTTTTTGATAAAAGGGACTGATATGAAAAATTTTTTAATGGTTGTTCTGTCTTTGCTGCTCTCTTCACAAATTTTATTTGCTCAGGATTCTAACACACCTGTAAAAGGATCAGACTATTGTTTCCAAAATAAAATCCATTCTTTAAATATTGATCCATCTTTTAGTATTACAGCAGATATTCAGCATTCATTCGATGCAATAGATTATAAATTAAATTTGGATATTTACAATTGTTTTATATCTCCGTACCCGAAAAGTTTTAAAGGTTCCGTAATTTTAACCTTCCAGGTTGACTCCACTTTAAACTTAATTAAACTTAATGCAGTTAACACATCACTTATAATTGATTCGGTTAGATTAGCAGGAGTTTCATTTACTCATTCATCAAACATACTTACCGTAAACCTAAACAGGACTTATAATGTTGGCGAAACTGCGCAGGTTAAAATTTATTACAGGCATAATAATGTTTCTGATGGTGCAGTGTATGTAAGTAACGGATTTTTCTTCACTGATTGCGAACCGGAAGGTGCAAGAAAATGGTTTCCTTGCTGGGACAAACCTTCAGACAAAGCTACATTTGATTTGACTGTTCGTGTTCCTGCTACAGTAAAACTTGGTTCAAATGGTCGCCTTGCAGATTCAACTCGAAATGTTGATACAATCTATTATAACTGGATTAGCAACGATAATGTTGCAACCTATCTTATGGTTATAACCGGCAAAGTAAATTACAATTTGGATATTGTTTACTGGCCTAAGATATCTGATCCAAATATATTAGTCCCAATACGATTTTATTGGAACCAGGGAGAAAATGTTGGATCATTAAATACTATGAAAATTAAAGTTCCTCAGATGATGACAACTTATTCAGAATTATTCGGTGAACATCCATTTGAAAAAAATGGTTTTGCAACATTAAATAATCAGTTTGTCTGGGGTGGAATGGAGAATCAAACTCTTACCAGTCTTTGTCCAAACTGCTGGGACGAAGGATTGATTTCTCACGAGTTTGCACATCAGTGGTTTGGTGATATGATAACCTGTGCAACCTGGGCCGATATTTGGTTGAATGAAGGTTTTGCAACTTATACAGAAGCTTTATGGTTGGAACATCTGTATGGATATTCATCATACAAAAATGATATTCTTAATGATGCATCATATTATATCTCAAATAATCCCGGTTGGGCAATATCAGTTCCAAGCTGGGCAATTGTTACTCCGGATGTAAATACACTTTTTAACTATGCAATTACATATATGAAGGGCGCATGTGTGCTTCATCTTTTGAGATACGTGATGGGAGATGCTGATTTCTTTGATGGTTTATACAGTTATGCAAATGATCCCAATTTAAAATATAAAAGCGCAGTTATATCTGATTTTAAAAATCATATGAGCACAGCTTATGGTGAAGATTTATCCTGGTTTTTTGATGCATGGATTTATCAGCCTAATCATCCAACATATCAGAATCAGTACTGGTTCCAGAATATATCCGTTACAAATTGGCAAGTAGGATTTGTTGCCCGGCAAACACAAACTAATTCTGCATTTCATAAAATGCCGATAGAAATAAAATTATCTTTTACCACCGGTGCAGATACTACCATAAGAGTTATGAATGACTCAAACAACCAAATGTTTATCTGGAGTTTTAACAGGCAGCCAAATAATATAATTTTTGATCCATCAAATGATATTATTTTGAAGACCGCCACACTTTCAGTCATTCCACCAGTACCGGTTGAGCTGACAAGTTTTACCTCTTCAGTGATTGATAATTCAGTCGTATTGAATTGGATTACTGCAACAGAGTTGAATAACTATGGATTTGAGGTTGAGAGGGCTTCGCTTTCAGCTTCGCCCGTCCGAGCCTGGGAAAAAATTGGATTTGTAATTGGAGCCGGGACGACAACTGAACCGCAGATTTATTCTTTCAATGATGAAAATGTTACTGCAGGTAAATATTTATACAGACTTAAACAAATTGATAATGATGGAACATTTGAATACTCATACGTAGTTGAAGTTTCGGTTTTGGAACCAACCGAGTTTAGTTTAGAACAAAATTATCCAAACCCGTTTAACCCATCAACAACAATTAGCTTTACCATTCCTGATGCTGGAAATGTAAAACTTAAAATTTATGATTTACTTGGGCAGGAATTAAAAACTTTAGTAAATGAATACAAAGAAGCAGGTACATATACAGTTAATTTTAATGCAGGCAATCTTAATAGCGGAATGTACATTTACAAATTAGAATCTGGTTTATTTACACAGACCCGAAAGATGACTTTTATTAAGTAGATTTAACAAAAATGTTATTTTTTAGCCCCGCTTTATGCGGGGTTTTTTTATTATTATCAACTACATTTTTACACACCAAAAGCAGTAAATTTTCCATCTTTTGATTCTGAAAACTTCATTTTTTGATTAAAACAGGGGATAATAACTTCCTACCAGCTTTTGCATAATATTTGAAAAGTAATGACGAATTTATTGCGTATAGAGAATATTTTTCAACTTTTTGCAATTCATTTTAAAGCTAATAGTAATACACGATTTAGCAAAACAAAAATTTTTAGGAAATACAATTATCAATTTTAAATAATTGAATAATTGGAGAGTTTATATTAATAGATTCTTCTAATGAAAAAATTAAATAAGAATTTAAATCTGATTAGGGATTCAAAAAAAAATGTTCCAAAAGGATAATGATTCTCAAATTTATATACAATAATGCTTTAGGTGATTTAGGTAAAGTTTACGTCCAAAATTGTCGTTGTAACCACTTTTTACAAAGGGAGTAGAGAATCTTTAACTAAGTAATAAGTCTAAAAGTAAATTTTACTTAAAATTTTTATGGCATTTTAAAATTTCTGGTACAGAATTTTACTTATACACAGTAAATGAAATCGTTAATAATAAGATCACAAGGAAATAAAATGAAATCAACTTTTACAAACACTAGAATATTTAATCTTTTAATATTCGCTGTAATTTTGTTATTCACAATAGCAAGTACAGAAGCTGCAACAAAAACCTGGATTGGAAGCGTAAGTGAAGTCTGGGGTACTGCAACCAATTGGAGCGGCGGAACACTTCCATTAAATACCGATGATATTATAATCCCTTCCGGTTGCGTTAATTATCCATTTGTAACCACAAATTGGACAATGAATTCACTCACAATCAACTTTGGCGGATCAATTACTTTCACGGCAAATACAGCTACTGTTAATGGAGGTGAAGTTAATAATGCTGGGACCATACTTATAAACGGTGGAACATTAGACATAAAAAATACTTCTGGAAATTTAACTAATGCTGGTTTGATAACTACAAGCAGCGGGCAATTAAAAGTTGGCGGCACAGTTACAAACAACGCGGGAGCTAATTTTAACACCTCGGGAGGTACTGTTACAGTCAGCACAAATGGTTCAACCAACTCAGGAACGATTAGTGTTTCTTCCGGAACTTTAAATTTTAATGGTAGAAATATTACGAATCTTACGGGCGGAACAATTAACCAAACCGGCGGCATTCTCGAATCCAGCAATCTGATCATCAACGCCTCTAGTAATGTAAATTTTAGTACCGGCGCGTCCACTTTTAATGGTACATTCACTAATTATGGAACTGTGACTGCAAGTTCCGGTACACCGACGCTTAACGGTTTGTTGATTATTCAAACAGGAGGCAATTTATTGGTAAACGGGGGAACTCTTATAGTTAGAGGAGCAGCTGCTAATGAAAATTATGGAACAATTACGGTAAGTTCAGGAACTTTAAATCTTGCAACTAATAATAATGATCTGACTGTTTTTGCCGGCGGTAACTTAAATCAAACCGGCGGTGCTGTTACCATAAGAAATTTAACTATTAATTCTGCTGCAACACCATTAGCGGCAGGGAATCTGACTTTCAGCGGTAGTACATCAAATATCACTGGGGACCTAACAAACTCAGGTACTGCAACATTAAACGGCGGATCAGTCAATATAGCCGGCAATATAACTAATAATGCTTCTGGTGATTTCACCATTGGAGGCGCCGCTGTAGCATCACAAAATGATGCAACTAATTATGGCATTATGTCAGTCAGTTCTGGTAGTTTAGATTTAGCTACTGCTGGTAAAAAATTAATAATTGATGGAAGCACAGCAACCCGTGGTATATTTAATCAATATGCAGGTTCATTAGTTAAAACCGACAATTTGGAACTTAAAAATAATGGTACTTATAATCAGTTTGGTGGAGAGGTTCAAATTGATCATGATTTAAAGGTGCCTGCCGGATCTACATTTGCAGCAACTGGCGGAACTGTAAATTTTACAGGAAATGCTGGTGCAGGGGCTGATTATACAGGAAACGTACAGTTTTATAATTTTAAGATTAGCAGTGCTGGCAATCCAAAAATTAACGCAAATGAAACTATAAAAATTGCTGGTAATTTTGTTAATGAAAATACTAATCTAAACGTCACATCCGGAATTTATATTTTTAATGGTACAACTCCTCAAACGATTACTAGTGCAGCACCAGCAAATACGAACAAAACTTTATGGGATTTTCGCATAACTAATCCAGCTGGTGTAACCCTGCTTTCTGATCTGGGAGTAAAGGCGTTTAGCTATACTCCGCCAGGATATTTAAACACAAATGGCAAGAATTTTTATGTTGATGGTTCAATATATACCGGTCCATTACCAGTAGAACTAACATCATTCTCAGCTTCAATAATAGGTTCAACAGTTAAGCTAACCTGGGCAACAGCCACGGAAGTTAATAATTATGGATTTGAAGTGGAGCGCAAAGTTGGCAGTCTTCAGTCCACAGTTGGCAATTTTGAGAAAATAGATTTTGTAAACGGTAATGGAAATTCAAACTCTCCAAAGAGTTATTCTTTTGTTGATGATAAAATTTCTAAAGGAAAGTATTCTTACAGACTAAAACAAATTGATAACGATGGTAAGTTTGAATACTCAAAAGTAATTGAAGTTGATCTTGGCGGATCAAAGGAATTTGAGTTAAGTCAGAATTATCCTAATCCGTTTAACCCGGCAACTACGATACGCTTTAGTCTTCCGGAAGCAGGGAATGTTAAACTAATACTCTATAATATTCTTGGTCAGGAAATAAAAACACTTATTAACGAATTCAAAGAATCGGGTGTTCACTCAATAAACTTTAATGCAAGTGATCTAAACAGCGGACTTTACATTTACAAGCTGGAATCCGGTTCGTTTACACAGACTCGTAAGATGACTTTGCTTAAATAATTAAGAATTAACAATTAAAAATTAAGAATTAAGGCTCAAGAAATTGAGCCTTTTTCATTTTATATATTAATTCAATTAGATCTTTGTTACTTCTTTAAATTTGAGTGTCACTTCATATATCAGTAATTTTAGCCATAATTATTCAACTCATATTTTATACTGATGAATGAATTCAAAGACGAAAATAATCCGATAAATCAGGAAGATCAGGAACAAAAAGAAATACTTTTTATTAGAAAAGAAGATCAACCTGGTTATGATCCTGATGATGACCTGATTTTTCAAATCTCGCCTGTAGCGGCTGCATTTATTGGATTAGCCGGAGGATTTTTTCTTTACCAGATTGTAGGCTCATTGCTTACGATTTTAATATTTGGGATAAACCTGGAATCTGTTCCTGTTGATAGTCTTCGTCTGTTGACGATGGCGGGACAAATATTGTTTATTCTGCTTCCAGCACTTTTATTTGCAAAATGGATTTATTCTGATGTTGGAAAAATAATCCGCATACGTATACCTGATTTAAAAGAATTAGTTTTGTTTACAGTTGGAATTGTTGTTCTTTCTCCATTGCTACAAAGTTATTTATACATCCAAAATTATTATTTAGAGATCTGGGCTAAGAACTCTTCATTTATAAATTCCGCAAAAGGTTTTTTTGATTCGTTGAATGAAATGGTTGAAAAAACTTACGGCAATCTTCTCTCAGCATCAAATGTATTTGAACTTATACTTGTTGTGGTAGTCGTTGCTGTTGTTCCTGCTTTATCGGAAGAAACTATGTTCAGGGGTTTTATCCAGCGAAGTTTTGAATTAAAGTATAAAAAATATCTTGCAGCAATTATCACCGCTTTATTTTTTAGTTTATACCATTTTAATCCTTATGGATTAATTCCATTGTTTATTCTTGGTGCTTTTTTTGGATTTGCAGCATACAAAAGTAAAACTCTTATCATACCGATGATTTTACATTTTTTTAATAACTTTTCTGCGGTAATTCTATACTATGTAATCGGTGATGATGAGCTTATTAAATCAGATGTATCAGTTAATCCAAATGAACTTTCATCTTATGTTATGATGTTTTTAGCTTTATCAGTTCTGTTCTTTGGTTTGATTCTATTAATAAATAAGTACTACACTTCTAAAAAATTAGCAAAGGAGGAATAATTATGCCATTCTGTCCAAATTGTACATACGAGTATATTGAGGGAATTGAAGTATGTCCTGATTGCGGAACAACATTAGTTAAAGAACTAATAGATCACGAATGGGTTGTCGTTTACACATCAGATCAATTGTATGATGTTCAAATGATGAAAGATGAACTTGAGAGTGCAGAAATTGAGTCAAATATTTTATCCCAAAAGGACAGCAGCTTTCCAATTACAGGTGATCTGGCAGTGATAAAACTTTTAGTTAAAACTGAAGATGCATCCTCAGCTTTAAATTTTATTAATGAGTTTAAGAATACGAAACCGGAAGAAGAGGAATAATGTCGTTGGGAAATACTGCTGTTCGTGTTTTAGTTTCTGTTTTTGCAATTCCGGTTTTAGTATTACTGGCATACTTTGGCGGAGTATATTTTTTAAGTTTTGTCCTCATCATAGCGGGAATTTCTTTTTATGAATTTTCAGTAATGGCAAAAGCCAAAGGTGCAAATGTAAATGTCAACCTTGGATTGATCGCAGTAATTTTTTTGATTTTGAATCAGTACAAATTTTTCTTTAGTCAGTTTCATTTTCTAATAGCGTTTTTTATTGTGCTTTTAATCTTTGAACTTTTTAGAAACAATGGCTCGGCGATACAAAATCTTGGTGCAACATTACTCGGCGTTTTTTATCTCGGAATTTTTGGAAGCACACTTATTGGCATTAGAGAATTTTATCCAAACATTGATGGATTATATTTTCACGGCGGATACTTAATCATTTCTATCCTTGCAACAATCTGGATTTGTGATTCGGCAGCATTCTTTGGAGGAACAGCTCTGGGTAAACACAAATTATTTCTCCGTATCAGTCCAAAGAAAAGCTGGGAAGGTGCAATTTTTGGATTTGTATTTGCTATCCTTACTATGATATTAGCAAAGAATTTTGTACTTGATTTTCTTTCACTTAAAGATGCGATTGTAATAGGATTTATCATCGGAACATTTGGGCAA
The DNA here is from genome assembly GCA_963698205.1 of uncultured Ignavibacteriaceae bacterium. GTDB lineage: Bacteria > Bacteroidota > Ignavibacteria > Ignavibacteriales > Ignavibacteriaceae > IGN3. The sequence goes on from CAVOPZ010000013.1 coordinate 19,102, forward strand.
ATTGGTGATTTAGTTGAATCATTACTTAAGCGTGATGCCGGAGTTAAAGATTCGTCACAAATTATTCCTGGTCATGGAGGAATTTTTGATCGCTTTGATTCGTTATTGTATTCATCTCCAATTATTTATTTGTACTTATCATATTTAGCGTGGTGATTTAGAAAAAAAAATTATGAGTGGAAAAGTTTCTGTAATTACTCTTGGTTGTTCAAAAAATACAGTCGATTCTGAAAGGCTGATGAAACAAATCCAGTTGAATAAGATTGGAATGGTTGATGATCCAAACAAAGCAGAAACAATAATTATTAATACCTGCGGATTTATCGAAGCTGCAAAAGAAGAATCAATTAGTACAATTCTTGAAGCGGTATCTATGAAGAACAGTGGTAAGATAAAAAAAGTTATTGTTGCAGGATGCTTATCGGAAAGATACAAAGATGATCTCGTAAGAGAGATTCCTGAAGTGGACGTTTACTTTGGAACTGAAAATTATGAAGGCATAATTAAAGAACTTGGCGGCAATTTAAAAAAAGAATTACTTGGTGAGCGATTATTAACGACACCATCTCATACAGCTTATTTAAAAGTTTCTGAAGGATGTGATCATCCCTGTTCATTTTGTGCGATTCCATTAATGCGCGGATTGCATAAATCAAAACCGATGAATGAGTTAATTCGTGAAGCAGAATTTCTAGCGGCAAATAACACAAAAGAATTAGTATTGATAGCTCAGGACACTACTGATTATGGAAAAGATCTTGACAATAAAACAAATATCTCTAAGCTATTAAGAAAGTTAAGTGAAATAAAAGGAATTGAATGGATAAGATTAATGTATGCTTATCCCTCAAAGTTTCCGGATGATTTGATTGAGGAAATAAAAACAAATCCAAAAGTTTGCAATTACGTAGATATCCCGTTACAGCATATTTCTGATGATGTATTAAAATCTATGCGAAGAGGAGTAACAGCTGAACGAACGAGGAAATTGTTGCACAAGCTTCGAAAAGAAATTCCGGATATTACAATCAGAACAACTTTTATTATTGGATATCCGAACGAAACCGAAAAAGATTTTGAGGAACTCTGTGATTTTATTCGCGAAATAAAGTTTGATAGAATTGGTACTTTTACATTTAGTGTTGAAGAAAATACACCAAGCTTTATTCTTGGTGACCCTATTCCTGAAGAGGAAAAAGAAAGACGAAAAGATATTCTAATGGAAATACAGAAAGATATTTCTCTCAAAAAAAATGAATCCTTTGTTGGAAAAAAACTAAAAGTCTTAGTTGAAGCAGTCGAAGGGGATTTCTATATTGGACGATCGTATAGAGATGCACCAGAAGTTGATGGGGAAATATTAATAAGCAAGAAAAATAACAAAGTCAAAATCAGCAATTTTTACGATATTGTAATTAATGATTACGATGAGTATGATTTATTTGGCGATGTTTTGTCAACAGAAAGGAAAGAGAAATGAAAATCATAAAAATTTTATTAGCATCATTGGTAATTATTAATGGAAGCGTTGCACAGGAATATCCTTCAGTATTTCCGAAGAAAAACATTAAAGATGCAATTTACTACCAGGATTTTTTAAGCTTTGCTTCTGACAAGGCTGGCATTTCAAGGGTTGATGTTTTTGTACAGGTGCCTTATAAAAATGTCCAATTCGTAAAATCTAATGAGGGTTTTACTGCAAAATATTCAATGACAACTTCTGTATTTGACAGCAGCAAGAAAAAATTGATTGTTGAAAAAACATGGAATGAAAAAATTGATGTAATCGATTTTAATATTGCAACATCTAAAGAAAATTATAATCTAAGTAAACGTTCATTTGAACTTGCCCCCGGGACTTATTTTATCAGAACGATGCTTCAAGATAAAGATTCAAAACAGGAAGCAATTGGTGAAAACATTTTCTCAGTAAAAGCATTTGATGCAATAATTTCGTTGAGCGATATTCTATTGATTTCAAAATCAGATAATATCCAAGGTAAAAACGAAATTATTCCCAACATCAGCAGGAATTTTCCATCATCTAAAAGCAAAGTAAAGTTTTATGTTGAAGTTTATCTAAAAGATTCTCTTGAAAACAGACAAGCTTTCGAATACACTGTGGCAAATTCTGAAAATAAAATAATTCATAAAGAAGTTGAAGATAGAAATGTAAAACCGGGAAGTAACCAGATTTTATATTCACTTACCGAATTTCCATTTGATCTTGGAACTTATACTCTAAATGTATCACTGGTTGATTCAACAGGAAAATTAATTATTGCTTCAAGTAAATCCTTTTATTCACATTGGAAAGGTTTACCATCTGCAATCACAGATATTGATAAAGCAATTGCGCAAACAGTTTACATTGCTTCACCCGAAGAATTAACTCTGATGGAAGATGGAGAAACCGTACAAGAAAAAACTAAAAGATTTTTAGAATTCTGGAAAAAGAAAGATCCTTCACCTAATAATGAGGAAAATGAAATCTTTGACGAATACTTTAGAAGAGTTTCTTATTCAAATGAAAATTTTTCAAACTATTCAGAAGGTTGGAGATCCGACAGGGGAATGGTTTATACAATTCTTGGTGCTCCAAATAATATTGATCGCCATCCATTTGAGTACGATTCTAAACCCTATGAAGTTTGGGAATATTATGATTTGAATAAAAGTTTTGTTTTTATTGATCAAACTGGTTTTGGTGATTACAGGTTAATTACTCCATTAACAGGTGATCTGTACAGATATAGATATTGATTCTCAAAAATCTTTTTGTCCTTACAGGCAAAGCGAATTGATCTAATTGTCTCGCAATGATTTTTCATTGTTTTAAAATAGATGTTAATGATATAAAGTTAATACAAACTTTTTCAGAAACACAATAATGATTTTAATCATCACACTAAACCCGCTTTTAGAAAATAGATTTACATACCAACAAATTAAGATAGGACGGGTAAACAGAAATCCTAATACAGTTACTGCTGCTGGCGGTAAAGGAATAAACGTTAGCCGACAGCTTAAAAAGTTTGGGGTTAAATCGTTTAATTATTTTTTTTCTGGCGGAACAAATGGAAAATTATTTCGAGAATCATTGAAGGAAGAAGGGTTAGAATTTACATTTGTATCAACAAAATCCGAAACAAGACAAGCGGCAGTAGTAATTTCAGATAATGATAAAGTAATAACCTCATATTTTTCTGAAGATCCAAAAATATTGCAAAGTGAAGTTGATGAGTTTAAATCGAAGTTAGATAAGATGATTCAGAATTGTGAAGTCGTTGCTTTCTCTGGCAGTTCTTCTTGCGATGAGACTGATGAAATAATTCCTTATGGAATCGAATTAGCAAATAAATACGATAAAGTTTCTGTTTGCGATACCTACGGTAAGCATTTACAAAGCTGCATTGATGCAGCACCCACGATGATGCACAATAATCTTTCAGAAATAAAATCCTCACTTGGTATAAATCTAGATACTGAGCCTTCTATTCTTGAATTCCTGAATCATCTCTACGCAAAGAATATTAAGCGTGCTTTTTTAACTGATGGCAGTAATTATTTTTACGCTTCTAATTTCAATTACATTTATAAAATTAAGCCATTAAAAATTCCGGATATAGATTCGACAGGCAGTGGTGATAGTTTTGTAGCCGGAATAATCAATGGCTGGATCAAATCAGATGTATTTGAGGATTCATTGAAGTTTTCAACTGCGGTTGCAGGATTAAACGCTGCAACTTTTGATGTGTCGAATGTAAATCCGGAAGACGTTATTAAATTAATAGATAAAGTAGAAATTTTACCTGTTGGAAAAAAAACGAAAACAATTGATGATTCGCCTCACGAAATATAGTCTCATACTTCTGATTTCAATCTCATCAATTTCTTTTTCTCAAAAACTCAGTTCATTTGAAGTTAATGGAAATATTAATTTTGATGATGAACAGTATCTTAAATGGACTGAAGTTCGAATAAATCAAAATATTTTTCCGGGAATTCTGGATTCAGTCAAAGCATAGAATTGCGTAGAAATATTTTGTTATCAGGTTATTATTTTTACAAGTATTTAAATGCAGATTTGATTATGTCCTGTTGATTCAACAACATTCCAAATCATTTTGAACGTTGATGAAAACAATCCGGTTATTATCGAAAAAATTATTTTTTCCGGAGTAGATTCAACAACAAATCAATCTCTAGTCAATCAGTTTGAGTTCTTAAAAGGGCAAGTATTTAATAAGAATGAAATTGAATACAACATTGAGCAATTACTTATTGGTTACGAAAACTCAGGTTATCCTTTTGCGAAAGTGATAATAACTTCAGTTGATGTTTACATAGATTCAATCAAAGATGAAAATCTTGCTGATCTTTATCTGAAAATAGAAAGCGGAAAAGAAAACAGAATTGATAAAATTGAAATTCGTGGTAGCACTTCCACTAAGGATAATGTGATATTACGTGAACTCCGTTTTGAAACAGGCGAACCTTATGTACAAAAACAAATTGAAGAATTCCCCAAAAGATTAAATCGGTTAAGATTTTTTGAACCGGTTGCACTTCCTCAGTTTTATATCAATTCAAAAAGTGAAGGCATTTTAGTTATTGAAATAAAGGAAAAAAATACAAACAACTTTGATGGGATCATCGGTTATGTGCCTCCAGGTAAAAATGAAAATAGTGGTTATGTAACTGGATTGGTAAATATTTCTTTAAGAAATCTTTTCGGCACAGGCAGAGCAGCGGCAATTAAATGGAATAAGTACAATAGAAATTCGCAGGAGTTAGATTTAAAGTATCTGGAACCATGGTTTCTTGGTTTTCCGGTTAATATTAATCTTTCGCTAAATCAACGGGTACAGGATACTACTTATGTACAGCGAAAACTGGAAGGTGCCCTGGAATATCTAGCTACCGAAGATATTTCCGGAAGTGTTATGGTTGCAACGGAAACAGTCGTTCCAACGGTTAGAACAAATCCTGTATTCACAGTTTATAATTCATCATACATTACCACAGGATTAAATTTAAAAATTGATACCCGTGACGATCCTTATTCTCCGACCGAAGGGATATTATTTATAAATTCATATGCATTTACTAAAAAATCTATTAACGGTCCGGCTGAATATATAACCCCGACTTTAGAAACATCAATAAATCTTCAGAGGTTTTCTGTTAGCTTTAACTTTTTTTATGAATTATTCTTACGACAAGTAGTTGCAATTGGAGTTAATGCAAGAGAATTACGTGGATCAGCATTTGAGAACAGTGATCTCTATCGTTTAGGCGGAACAAATTCTTTACGCGGTTACAGGGAAGAACAATTTTTGGGCTCAAGAATATTTTGGTCTAATTTAGAATACCGGGCTTTGTTTACACGAAGATCTTATGGCTTTGTATTTTTTGATACAGGTTATTATTTAAGACCAGCAGATAGCTGAAAAAAATATTTCCAAGTCCGAGGATTTTCTTTATGGTTTTGGATTAGGATTGAATCTGGAAACAGGATTGGGCGTTTTAAGAGTAAGCTATGCTCTTGGTCAAGGAGATACATTTAGTGAGGGTAAAATCCATTTTGGAATTTTAAATGAGTTTTAATTAATTGAACTTAAATCATTTTGAAAGTGTTAAAGATCTATGGAAAAAGTAAAAGAATATACTAATGGCGAAATAACCGTAATCTGGAAACCTGGAGTTTGTATCCATTCTGGTAATTGCGTGAGTGGTTTGGGTAAAGTATTTAATCCTAAAGATCGACCCTGGATCAAAATGCACTCAGCATCTACAAATGAAATAATAAAGACTGTAAATAACTGTCCATCAGGTGCTTTAACATTTAAGAGGAATAATGATATGTCAGAAAAAGTAGAAGCTGCACAACAAAAAGCTAAGGTTCAAGTTTTAAAAGGCGGACCATTGATGTTGGAAGGAACTTGCACAATCGTAGATAGAGACGGGAACGAAACATTAAAAGAAGGGAAAGTCTTTCTTTGCCGTTGCGGCGGTTCAAAAAACAAACCTTACTGCGATGGTACTCACAAATCTGTAGAGTTTGATAGATAGCATCTTATACTTTTATTTTATAAATTAATACTGAAAGTAAATCAACTCTGATTACCCAGTAGATTTGATTTTATCCTAACTATTTGACTCGGAGAAAAAACAATGAAGAATCAATATTTTTCTCTTGTGTTTTTTATCTCAATTATTTTAATTGCACTGCTTTTAAACACTCCTTTACGAAGTCAAAACCCAAAACTGAGTTTAATAAATGTTGGAAAGATAACATCCTGGATTAGCGATCACGGTTTTCATAATTGGATTGTTGGAGAAAATCATTGGAATGGAGCTTATCCAAAAGGAAAAAATGTTGGAGTAATATTTTCAGAAGGATTATGTTGGGGTGGGCTTGTTTATGATGGGCAATCTCAAAAAGTTAGAGTGAATGGTAATACCTATGGTACAGGTTGTTTACCAAATACAAGATTATTTAGAGTTAGATCTGATTATCAAAATGTAAATTTGAGATCGGATGCAGCAAGTTTTTTTAATAAGGATATTAATTTGGTAACCTTTGAAGACTTAGAAGTAATCAAGCAGCAATATCAAAAAGATTGGAATGAATGGCCTGGAAATTTAGGAGCTCCTTATTATGACAAAAATAATGACGGAGATTTTGATTCTGAAGTTGATATACCTGGAGTACCCGGTTCAAATCAAACGATATGGATAGATTATAATGATAGTATATCTGAAAGCAATTATGGTTCAATTCCAATTGGATTGGAAATTCAGGAAACATATTGGGCTTATGCACTAAATACAGATTTGGAAAACGTAATCTTTAGAAAAGCAACTTTGATTTATAAAGGAACATCCGCATCACTCCCAAATTCCCTTATTGATAGCATGTATTTATGTCTTTGGTCCGATACTGATTTAGGATATTCCGCTGATGATTTTATAGGTTGTGACACGACTATTAATCTTGGTTACACTTATAATTCTAATAATTCAGATCAGGAGTATGAAAAAATTGGTATGAAACCTCCTGCAGTTGGTAACAGTTATCTTCAGGGAAGTGCTTACTTTTCTGGAAATGTTTCCGATAGTGCAGTAGTCAATTTTAAGTGGAGAAAAGGATATAAATATTTTAATGATAAACCATTAACAGTTGCGATATTGCATCGCACGGGTGATTACTTTAGTGACCCAGGTTTTAATTATAATGGTACATTAGAATTTTATAATATGATGGAAGGTTATTTACCTATTCCTCGATACCCATCTCAACAATTGGGAATTGAATTTATCGGATATGGAACTTACATGCTTCCTGGTGATCCGATTTATAGAACTGGTTTGATAGATGGAATTACAGATGTACCGGGCGATAGAAGAATGATGTTAATGTCTGGTCCGGTTAATATGCACATTGGTGATACGATAGAAGTAGTTACTGCTTTAGTTGGTGGAATCGGATTGAATAATCGTTCAAGCATTAGTCATTTAAAGTATAATGCGGGAATGGCGAAATTGTTTTATGATTTTTTTGTTGAATCGTTAACGAAGGGAATTGTTATATCCCCGCAAATCGAAAATCCTGATACAATTGTTTATCCGTCTAATTATGTACTTTATCAGAATTATCCAAATCCATTTAATTCAACTACAACTTTTAGATTTGAGCAGCCTAAAGATGCATATGTTACTTTAACTGTTTATGATGTACTTGGTCAAGAGGTTGATAAAATCTTTGATGGTAATTTACTGGCGGGTAAACACAGCATCACGTATAATTTGGTTGGACTTTCCAGCGGGGTATATTTTTATCAAATAAAATTTAGTAATGAAGATGGAAATTTAGTTGAAGATAAACTTGGCAAAACAATGAAATTTATATTGATGAAATAGACTACTTAAATATTATTTATAGTTTCATATTAAATGCTGCTTCAATTATTTTGAGGGAGCATTTTTAGTTTAAAGATGAACTTCTCAAAAAAAATATTAGCTTTTATAAAAATTACACGTCCTATCAATGTTGTGATAACATTCCTTGTAGTTATTGTAGCAATTCTGATTTCAGAGAAAGAACAAACAGAACCGATTGTATTAATATTAGCTCCACTTGCAGCTGCTTTTACCGCTGCGGCAGGAAATATTGTTAATGATATTTATGATATCGAGACAGATAGAATCTCTCATCCGAACAGAATTTTAGTTTTAGAATCTTTATCAGTAAAGGAAGCCTGGATAGAATATTTGATTTTTAATTCTGTGTCAGTTTTTCTTGCCATTTACCTGTCTCCAATTCTTTTAATAATTGTTTTGCTGACAATATTTCTGCTCTTTATCTATTCTGCTTTTCTAAAAAGATTACCTTTGATTGGAAATATTATAATTGCATTGGTAACAGGATTAGCATTCATTTATGGCGGTTATGTTGTCGAGAATCCTAAAGCCTCGATTATTCCAGCAGTGTTTGCATTCTTAATCAACTTGATAAGAGAAATCGTAAAAGATATTCAAGATATTGACGGTGATCTGAAATTAAACTTTAAAACTTTTGCTATCCGATTTGGGATAGACTCATCAAAATACTTAGTAGTTATAATCACAATTATTTTGATTTTGTTTACACTTTACCCGTTCATTCAGAATATTTATAAGATCGAATACTTTATTTTAGTGATGGTTTTAGTAAATCCGATTTTGATTTTGTGTATCAAATTCCTTTTTAATAAAAGTAAACAAACTAATTTGAAAATTATAAGCGGTTTATTAAAGTTTAATATGTTACTAGGATTGATTGCAATCTTTCTTGGCAAATGAAGAACTTTGATAAAAAATATTTAACAAACGGGAAAAAATATCTTGCCGGAACTGATGAAGCTGGACGCGGACCGCTTGCCGGTCCTGTTATAGCTGCAGCGGTAATACTACCCCAAGATTTTTATGATGAAAGAATTAACGATTCCAAAAAATTATCCGCGTCTCTGCGTGAGGAACTCTTTAAAGTGATTTGTAAAAACGCGGTAACCTACGCTTATGCATCGATTTCTCACACAAAAATTGATAAAATAAATATTCTCAATGCATCTTTACTTGCCATGAAAAAGTCTCTGGAGAAATTAAAAATTCAACCCGAAATAATTCTGGTTGATGGAAATAAAACTTTTAGTTATGATGCAGAAGTAATTCCTATTGTTAAAGGTGATGCTAAATCGTTATCCATCGCCTCTGCCTCGATAATTGCTAAAGTGATACGGGATAGAATTATGTTAAAACGTGCAAAAGAATATCCGAATTATGGTTGGGACAGAAATAAGGGTTATCCAACCAAGGAACACATTACTGCAATTTTAGAATATGGAATTTGTTCAATCCATAGAAAAACTTTTCTTAATAAAATCTATGAGCGAGCAAACCAAACTGAATTTTCTTTTAATGACGTGGTATAACCTATGAGTGAAAAAAATAAACGTGATATTGGTAAAGAAGGAGAAGAAATTGCTGCAAAATATCTTACCAAAAAAGGATTTGAGATCATCGAAAGAAATTATCACTACAGTCATGGTGAAATTGATATTGTTGCAAAGGATAAAGGATGGCTGGTTTTTGTTGAAGTTAAAACAAGATTGAATCTTGAATTTGGTGAACCTGAATATGCGATCAATCCAAAAAAAATAAAACAAATAAAGAAAGTAGCCGAGCTTTACTTGTTTGATAAGGAAATAGAAGAAGCTGATTGCCGCTTCGATGTTGTTGCAGTTTTACTTGATGATGAAACAAATCCGAAAATAAACCATTACGAAAATGCGTTTATGTGATTAATAATTTGATATAATTCACATCAGAGGAAATAGTTCTAAAATGTTTCTTAAAAATTTCTTAGTTTGAAATCAACAAATAAAAAACTTATCAAAAAATTATTCTTCTATAATGAAAAATTCTAATACAACTGAACTTAAACCTACTTCATTAGAGAAACGTTTAAACGAATTTTTCATAATGATTGCCGGACTTTGGGAATTCCAGCTTCAGTTTTTCAAACAAACTTTTATTCCGCCATACGAAGTTGAGCAAATCCGTAAACATATGGATGAACTTGGGATAAAAACTTTACCGATTGTCAGCGTAACCGGATTTATCATCGGGCTTGTTATCACAATGCAAATGCATCCTGTTATGGTAAGATTTGGTGCGGAGGCATTTTTGCCCGGTTCGGTAGGGATTTCAATAGTTAGAGAGTTAGCACCAGTTATAACTGCATTGATATTTGCGGGAAGAGTAAGTTCCGGTATTGGTGCAGAGCTTGGTTCAATGCGCGTTACAGAACAGATTGATGCGATGGAGGTATCAGGAGTCAATCCATTTAAGTATTTAGTCGTTACCAGAATATTTGCTTGCACATTTATCCTTCCCATATTAACCGTGTACGTCATCTTTATAGCATTTGTGGGATCTTATCTGGCGGTTGTGCTTGTACAAAATATGAATTATTCCTATTACATTGATTCAGTTGTTGCTTCAGTTGAATTTGGTGATGCTATACCCGGAATCTTAAAAACTTTTGTATTCGGATTTATTGTAGGTATCGTAGGGACATATAAAGGATATACCGCCACAAATGGAACTGAAGGTGTGGGTAGAGCGGCTACAACTGCAGTAGTCGTTTCATCACTTATGATTTTAATTTTTGATATGGTTCTTGTTAAAGTAACCCTATGGTTATGGCCGACTATTTGATTTATCTACTATGAATAATGTTGTTGAAATAATTGGAGTTTCTAAATCTTTCGGCTCCCATGTGGTGCTTGATAATGTTTCCCTCAAAGTTGAAGTCGGTGAAAACATGGTTGTATTCGGTCAAAGTGGAACCGGAAAAAGTGTTTTATTAAAATGTATAGTCAGATTACTTGAGCCTGATTCAGGCGAAATATTTATTGAAGGTACTGATGTACTTAAGCTTCAGATAAAGGAGTTAAATGAAATCAGAAAACAATTAGGATTTCTGTTCCAGGGAGCTGCATTGTACGATTCAATGAGTGTAAAAGAAAATCTGGAATTTCCCTTGATCAGGCATTTTAATTTTACTCCAAAAGAAAGAGAAGAAAAAGTAAAATCAGTTTTAGAAAAAGTTTCTTTGGAAGAAGCTATTAATAAAATGCCGTCAGAACTTTCTGGTGGAATGAAAAAAAGGATCGGTCTTGCGCGTTCCATAATTGCAGAACCTAAACTTATGCTTTACGATGAGCCAACAACAGGGCTTGATCCAATTACCTCAAAAGAGATAAGTTCATTGATACTAGAATTACAAAAATCTTTAAAGATGACATCTATTGTTGTAACGCATGATTTACTTTGCGCAGAAATAATTGCTGACAGAGCAATCGTTTTAAATGAAGGAGCAGTTCAACACTCAGGAACAATAACTGAACTGACAACTTCAAGAGATCCATTTTTGAGAAATTTCTTTAGCCACGAAATTATTGAAGAGCAAAACAGGAGAATTTAATGTTTAAAAATCTTGGAAATGCCAAACTTGGAATTTTTATTTTTCTCGGAAGTACACTTCTGGTAGTTTTAATTTTTCTTCTTGGAAATAAAGATCAGTTATTTGCTTCAACGATTACAGTAAAAGCATACTTTCAAAATACAGAAGGATTGCGAAGCGGAGCTTCCGTTAGATTTGGTGGAATTGATATTGGTGCTGTAAAAGGAATTCAAATTCTTAATGACACAACAGGAAGAGTTGAAGTCTCAATGCGGGTTAAGGAAGAAGTGAGAAGATTTATCAAAAAAGATTCACGTGCAAGCATTGAAACTGAAGGATTGGTAGGCAACAAAGTTGTTATGATAACGATGGGCTCAAATGGTGCTGATGAAATTTCTGATGGGGGATGGATATTATCGAAAGAGCCATTAAGTTTTGCAGATATTATTGAAGAAACACAAGGAATAATGGCTTATACAAAAGATATGACAAAAAATCTTGCAGAAATTGTTGTAAAAGTTAACAAAGGCGAAGGGACAATCGGCAGAATAATAAATGATGATAAGCTTTATAATGCTGCAACTAACCTTACTTTAACGGCAGATAAAAATTTAAATTCCATTTCCAGCGATATGAAGGATGTAATTGCTTTATTTGATAATCTTGGTAAGGGAGTTGAAGATGTAGTTGCAAATGTCAACAAAATAGTTACCCGAATAGATACAGTTTTACAGGGAGTATCTGAAGGAAAAGGCTTACTCGGTTCTCTTGTTTCCGAAAAAGGTAAAGAAGGAAAAACATTAAACCAGATATTGGACAATCTTGTTGTGGTTACTGAGGAAGCAAAAACATCTGCATCCCGGCTCTCAGAAAATATGGAAGCCTTAAAACATAACTGGTTATTTAAAAGTTATTTTGAGGAACGCGGTTATTGGGACAAAGAAGAATTTCAAAATCAAATTGATTCAAAAATCATTGAGTTGAATGATAAAATAAAATTGCTGGATGAAAAGATATTGGAGTTAAAGTCTCTCGAAAGCAAAAGCAAATAACATATTTTTATGAGGTTATCTCATATGTCGAGTTTTATCTGTCATTCCCGTGAAAACGGGAATCGATAGGACTCGAGATGATAAATTTATGAGGTTATCTCATATGTCGAGTTTTATCTGTCATTCCCGTGAAAACGGGAATCCATAAAATCTAAAACAAAATGGATTCCCACTTTCGTGGGAATGACAATCATGTGTTTTTGACTTTTAAGACAGCATCACTTCATTAAATAGTGTTAACTTTCACTTCCACGTTTCAAATCATATATGGCTAAAGAAAAAGAGAAAAAAGAAAAAAAGATAATTGTTAAAGGTGCACGTGAGCATAATCTTAAAAACTTAAGTTTTGAGATTCCGCGTAATAAACTTGTTGTTTTCACAGGTGTAAGCGGCAGCGGTAAATCATCATTGGTTTTTGATACGATCTATGCTGAAGGACAGCGAAGATATGTTGAAAGTCTTTCTTCATACGCACGCCAATTTCTTGAGAGAATGAATAAACCCGATGTTGATCTTATTCAAGGAATTTCTCCTGCAGTTGCAATAGAACAAAAAACCGGTTCACGTAATTCCCGTTCAACAGTTGGAACTACAACAGAAGTTTATGACTATCTTCGTTTACTTTATGCAAGAATTGGAAAAACAATTTGTTTTCAATGCGGTAAAGAAGTTAAGAAAGCCACAACCGGGACTGTTGCCGATTGGCTTGAAGAACAAAAAGAAGGTTCAAGATTCTATCTTGCATTTCCACTGCACGGACATGAAGGACATACTGTAAAAGAAGAAATAGAACTTCTAAAAAAACGTGGTTTCTTCAGAATTTATTTTAAAGATAATTTCTACGATCTAAATGAAGATGAAGTAAAGTTACCAAAAAATAAAAAAGATGTTAAAGTTGTTGTAGATAGATTTAAGGTAAGTAAAAATGAAGTTCGGGAGAAACTTTCTGATTCAATCGAAGTCACATTTAAAGAAGGTGAAAACAGAATTGTTCTTATCAATGCAGATACAAATGAGCAGCAAGAGTTTAATAAGTTTTATGAATGCTGCGGAGTAAGATACGAAGAACCTGAACCAAGATTTTTTTCATTCAACAATCCTTTTGGTGCATGTCCTGTCTGCCAGGGATTTAGCAAAATAATTGGCGTGGATATGAATCTTGTAATCCCAAACCCAAATCTTACAATTTCCGATGGAGCAATTGCCCCATTTCACGGGGCTAAATACAGCACTTATCTTCGTGATCTTATCCAGAATGCAAGGGACTATAAATTTCCAATTCACGTTCCGTACAAACAATTAACCGAAGAACAAATTTCTCTTGTCAGAAAAGGATTTGGTAAGTACAAAGGGCTTGATCATTTCTTTTCTGAACTCGAAAGAAAAACTTACAAAATTCACGTCCGGGTTATGCTTAGCCGGTATCGTGGTTACACAACATGTCCAGCTTGTAAAGGTTCACGTTTACGAAGAGAATCATTGCAGGTTAAGATTGATAACAAATCAATTCATGAAATTGTACAGCTGCCAATCGAATATTCTTTTAAAGATTTTCGAAGAACTAAAACTCTCGGATTATGATTACAATGTGGCTGAAAGAATTCTCAAAGAAATAATTAAACGCTTAACCTTTCTAAATAATGTTGGCATAGGCTATTTAACTTTGGATCGGTACAGCAATACACTTTCTGGAGGCGAAACACAAAGAATAAATCTTGCAACTTCACTTGGATCTGCTTTGGTTGGCACTCTTTACGTTTTGGATGAACCAAGTATTGGCTTGCATCCGCGTGATAATGCAAAACTGATAAACATACTCAAGAATTTAAGAGATATTGGCAATTCTGTTTTGGTTGTTGAACATGATGCTGATATGATGAAAGAATCAGACCTTATTTTTGATATGGGGCCGAAAGCAGGAATTGAAGGAGGAGAAATTGTTGCAATCGGTACTTACTCCGAAATCAAAAAAAATAAAAACTCCTTAACAGGTAAATATCTTTCCGGTGAGTTAGCTATACCACTTCCGGAAAAGAGAAATGAAAGAAAATCTAAAACGGTAAAAATTATTGGAGCAAAAGAAAATAATCTTAAAAATCTAACTGTAGAAATTCCATTAAATAAATTTGTAGTTATAACCGGAGTTAGCGGTTCAGGAAAAAGTACACTTATACACGATGTATTTTATGCAGGACTTGCAAAATATCTTGGCAATGCTCCTTCATTCATAGGTAAATACGATGACATAAAAGGGGGCGAATATCTTGATGATGTTGTAATTGTTGATCAATCACCGATTGGTAAATCACCAAGATCAAATCCAATAAGCTATATTAAAGCCTTTGAATTAATCCGTGATTTGTTTGCAGCAACGCATCAAGCTAGAGCACGAGGTTATAAACCAGGATTCTTTTCGTTCAATGTTCCCGGTGGAAGATGCGAAACTTGCCAGGGTGATGGATTTATTAAAGTTGAAATGCAGTTTCTTGCCGATCTTTATCTTGAATGTGATGATTGCAATGGTACCAGATACAAAAAAGAAATTCGTGAAATAACTTATCGCGGAAAAAATCTTGTTGATGTTCTTGATATGACTGTTGACGAATCATTAGTGTTTTTCAATGGCAATGATAGGATAATAAAATTGCTGCAGGTGCTTGGCGAAGTGGGATTGGGGTATATTAAACTGGGTCAGCCCTCAAACACTTTATCCGGCGGAGAAGCACAGAGAATAAAGCTTGCTTCATATTTGACTGCACAGCGAGACAGAAGACATATACTTTTTATTTTTGATGAGCCTACGACCGGACTTCACTTCCATGATATTTCAAAATTATTAAAATGTTTTCAGCTTCTTATTGAAAGAAATAATTCTGTAGTGATTATTGAACATAATTTAGATGTTATTAAATGTGCAGATTATATTATTGATCTTGGTCCGGACGCAGGAGATAAAGGTGGAGAAATAGTTGCAACCGGAACTCCTGAAGAAATCTCTGAAAATGAAAATTCATGGACAGGAAAATATTTGATCAACTATCTTAAATAATTTTATGAAGATTGAGGTGAATTATTTTTAGTGAAAATATTTAATTGAAAAAGAATATCTTTTATATAATAATCTAATAAATGATGATTAAACAGATTGTATTTACTATAATAGTTTTTGCAAATTTTGGTTTATCACAAAATTATGGGTCAATGCGTATAACTAATTATGCGGATGATAGGAAAAGTGCGTTTAGTTTTACTTTTGACGATGGGCTATTATCTCAATCTGAAAATGTGCGGCCAATCTTAAATCAATATGGATTTAAAGGAACGTTTTATGTACTGCCTCCATATTTAACAGAATCATTACCGGGAATTTGGAGATACGGAACATGGCCTGCCTTTCAAACTATGGCTGCCGAAGGAAACGAAATTGGGTCCCACACAATGCGTCATTTCGATTTGACCTCGCTTCAATGGGGAAGCATTGATGATGACAGCACTTTGCTTTACGAATTATATCAATCTAAAATATTTATAGAACAAAAAGTACCTTCAGAAAAATGTATCTCTCTTAATTATCCATATACACTTCATAACTCTATTGTGGATTCTGCTGCAAGTTTGTTTTACGAAAACGGGAGAACACTTGGACAGGTTCCAAACGACTCATCATTTTCTGAACAGGAATGGTATGGATTAAAAGCCAAGATTGTAGAATTCGGATTGTCAAGAGATTCAGTAGAATCAGACCTCGATGAACTTTATACATTTTTAAACTGGCTGCAAAATTCAATTAATAACCATAAATGGGGAATGATAATTATTCATGATGTTGTTCCATTTAGTCAACTACAAGAACTTTTAAATCAAGGTGTTTATGAGCCTATCACAACTGAGTGGCTTGGCTGGTTGTGTGATTGGCTAGTTGTTAGAGCCTCTAACAAAGAAGTATGGGTTGAAACTGTAGGAAACATCACCCGTTATATAAAAGAAAAAGATAATTCTACTTATCAAATAATTTCTGCAGCCGATCAGTTAATAGAAATTAATGTAATGGATGATTTGGATAATGAAATTTATAATTATCCCCTAAGTGCTTATGTAAAAATTCCAAATGAATGGAATTATGTTCGAACAGAACAAAATGGGAATATTGATACACTGACTACGATTCTAACAGACAGCGGAAGAGTAGTTCTTACTAAAGTTATACCTGATAGAGGAATTTTAAAACTAAGCCCTGTTACTTCCACATCGATAGATGATGACTTTATAAATGCAGAAGAGTTTCAGTTATTTCAGAATTATCCAAATCCATTTAATCCATACACCAAAATCAGTTGGCAGTCACCAGTCAGCAGTTGGCAATCTCTGAAAATTTATGATGTTCTCGGTAATGAAGTGGCATCTCTTGTTGATGAATTCAAAACAGCAGGAATGAATGAAGTAGATCTCGATGGAAGTAAACTTTCAAGCGGGATTTATTATTATCAGCTTAAGGCTGGAAGATATTTTGAAACTAAAAAGATGATTCTTCTCAAATAAAGAATTAGAAATTAAACTTTTGTGTTCGTTTTGTTCGAGGAAATCTGCTTTTTAATCCGTCTTTAATTTTTATAGCTGAACCTAAAACCCAATTGTTATATTTGACAACATACTGTCCGGTTGGAATGTTCAGATCTTTAATCATCCATCCGGTTAAATAATTTTTCAATTCCTCTTCATTCTTTATATCATATATAAACTTTGTGATATGTTTTTCTAAAACTTGTGCGGCTTGTGAATTGAATGTGATTCTGTCTTTTTTATCAAGTGTACCCAACTTTAAACCTATACGATTGAACAAACCAATGTTATCATCATTCCAATCTTTTATTACAAAGAAAATATCTTTCCCTCTAAAAATATATTTATAATCGTCTAAAACTTTTCTTTCGATCCCAAAATGTTCTGATATATAATTTAAATACGGTTGAATTTCTTTATGATTACTCCTGACTAATCTTACCTCAGTATCTCTTTTGTCTTCTCTTTCGGGTGATTCTGTTTCATCTATCTTCCTCATCTTTACTAAAAAGAAACCATCGGAATCAATTTCCCAAGGTAAAATTCTAATTGCTTTTCTTAATTCAGGATTTAATTTTTTTCCTTGATATTCGGTAAAAGCATGATGCGAATGGATAGGTAGCTTTATTTCCAGCAGTTCAACAGGATATTTTTCCAAAATTTTATCAATCACTAATTCATTTTCCTCAATGGAAAGTGTGCAAGTTGAGTAAACAATTTCTGCACCAACTTTAGCCATTTTAATTGCTGCAATCAGCAGTTTCAATTGAAGATGCTGTAACCTGTCAACGTGATCTAATGACCACCAATTGCTGACTTCACCTTTCTTTTGGATTATTCCAAGTCCGCTGCATGGTGCATCAACAAGAATCTTTGTGAAGTGATTATTATAAATTTTACTCAGTACTTCGCCTTTTGAATGAATGACTGAAGCATTGATAACGTTCATTCGTTCTAAATTAAATACTAATGATTTGATACGTTCATTATCGATTTCGTTAATAAGCAAAGTTCCGCGATTATTCATCATTTCCACAAGCTGTGTAGCTTTAGACCCTGGTGCACCGCAAAGATCCATAACCGTATCATCATTGGTTGGATTAAGTAAAAGAGGCGGCATCATTGAGGAAAATGATTGGATGTAATAAAAACCTAAAACGTGTTCAATGGTTTTTCCGATTCGATCATTGCCCTCAATTATTTTTAATACCTTTTCGAATTCAGGTATTGGCTGGGTGCTTATTTGATACTTTGTTTGTAAAAGAATAGCTAAATCATCTCTTGATACCTTTGCGGTATTAACTCTAATGTACTGGGCGGGTTCGCGATCAATAAACTCTAAATATTTATCCGCAGAATCTTTTCCATACAGTGATGAAAAGTAATCGTATATTTTTAATGATACTTCCGTTGCCAATTTTTTATCCTAAATATTTACTATCACTAAGTGTATTGACTAACTGAATTGCCGGTGATAATAAAATGTGTGATGAAAAAGTTCAAACAATGTTGAATACAAATTGAATAAATTAAACCATTTGCCTGCAGTATTTATCAAACTTGGAGGGGATTACTTGGCTGCTCACTTACCGCCGAAATTAGCAATAAAGTTTTTAACAATCTGTGTAAGGTCATCAATGCTTGAAATATTTTTTAGTTGCAGATTTTTATTATTGCAACCTGAAATCATTGAAGAGATTTGTGCAACATTTCCCTGATAAACAGCCAGTACTGGAATTTTCCTTTCGAATAATGCATAAGCAATTTCAAATCCTACCCCAAGGCTTGGACCGGAAACTTCAGCAATCATAATTTTACTTCCATCAATCCATTTAATATCGCGAGTATATATTTGTTTGCTATTTAGTGGAATTGATGAACTAAATTTTGAACTTCTTTCTGATAAAGCTGTATGACCAAGAGATTCGACTATCCTTACGATTTCAGAATAATTTTCTTGATATGTTGTATTTCCCTTTATTGGTCCGGCGCAGTATATAATCATTTTATTTATTTAAGATATTATTATAATGTTCTTCGTACATCGGAACGATGATTGATTTATCAAAATGTGTTAACGTTCGATTGCGTGCGTTTTGAGAAAAAATCTCGTATTTTTTTTCGTTAGTAAAAAGATCGAGTGTATATTTTGCCATTCGCTCAACGTCACCGATCTCTGCAATAAAGCCGCATTCATTGTGCTTAACTAATTCAGGTAAACCGCCAACGCTTGAACTGATAACAGGCAATCCGCAGGACATCGCTTCCAAAGCTGCTAAGCCAAAACTTTCTGATTGAGATGGAATCAGAAAAATATCGGATGAACTTAAAATTTCAACCAATCCATCCTGCTTACCCAAAAATTTAACGTTATCTGAAAGACCAAGTTCTCTTACCAGTCTTTCACATTCGGATCTATCAGGTCCATCCCCTACGAGTAAAAGTTTTGACGGTACTTCTTTCTGTACAATATTAAAAACTTTTATTGCATCAGTCACACGTTTTACAGGTCGGAAATTTGAAGTGTGAACTAATACTTTTTCTCCGTTTGGTGCAATGTGTTTTCTAAATGCACAATCATTTATTGAAGCTCTTTTAAAAACTTCTGTATCAACAAAATTTGGAATTACATTTATTTCTTTTTCGATTGAATAATTTGTTAAAGTTTTTTCCTTTTAAAAATCTTGATACTGCAGTTACTCCATCACTCTGTTCGATACTGAATTTTACCAGAGGTAGAAAAGATGGTTCCAATCCTACCAATGTTATATCTGTTCCATGAAGAGTTGTAGTAATTTTTAATTTTTTATTCTTAACAATTTGTTTTGCCAGAAATGCAGATGTTGCGTGTGGAATTGCATAGTGAACATGCAGTAAATCAAGATTTTCAAACTCTGCAACCTCAATCATTTTACTTGCCAACGAAAGGCTATAAAGTGGAAATTCAAATAATGGGTAAGAGGTTGTTTCAACTTCGTGAAAGAATATATTCTCAATGTATTTTGTAAGCCTGAACGGAAGTGCATAGCTTATAAAGTGAACCTCGTGTCCGCGCAATGCAAGTTCTTTTCCTAATTCTGTAGCAATTACTCCGCTTCCGCCATAAGTAGGATAACAGGTTATTCCGATTTTCATGTCAACTTTTCATTTTTAAATTACGCTCAAATATATATGAATTTAAATGAATAATGAAGATTTGAACTTGCTTAATTGCTGTTTTGTGATTTAGATAGTTGTTAAATCAATATTAACTTTGAAAAGCAAAATACAATTGAAATGAAATTACTTATAATCGGACATTCAGTTTTAGATTTCATCCAATCTGATGAAACTTTAAAAATAAGTGCAGGCGGAATTTATTATACCATATCTTTGCTGAACAGATTAAAATCAGATCAAGATAAGATATTTCTTTGTTCACAATATGATGATGAAACGTATCAATATTTTAAATCTGAATTCGAACAGATAAATAATAATTATCTTGTAAGAGTTGACGCAATTCCAAAAGTTCATCTTAACTTATTTAAAGATAAAGAACGGCACGAAAAATATGAGAACATTACAAACAATCTCTTGACTGATTTCCATAATCTTAATCAGTTTGATGGAATCCTGATTAATATGATTACTGGATTTGATATTACTCTGAATCAACTTATTGAGATTAGAAAAGATTATAAAGGCCTAATATTTATAGATGTTCATACTCTATCTCGCGGATTAGATGAGGGCTACAAAAGAAACTTTAGACTAATTCCAGATTTTGATAAATGGGCAAAGTGTCTAGATATTATTCAGGTAAATCAAAGAGAGCTGTTTACTCTCTATCGGAATAAAAACGAAATTCAAATTGTTGAAGAGATGTTTAATTCCGGAGTAAAAATGGTTTGTGTTACAAAAGGTGATCTTGGTGCGAAAGTTTATTTTATAAATTCAAGTGAAATAATTTCCTACTTTATTGCCGCAAGAAAAATCAATAATCCAAATATCATAGGCTGCGGTGATGTTTTTGGGGCATCTTTCTTTTATAGCTATATTAGAAATAAAAATGAAATGGATTCATTATCCTATGCTGTATCAACAGCTGAACTTTTTGTAGAAAATAAATTATTTTAATTCTTATGTCGCCCATAGACCTGATAAAACGAAGAATACTTATAGTTGGTGCAAACGGAATGCTCGGACAACGATCAGTGGAATTTTACAAAGCATTAAATGATGTTGAATTACTTGCGACATCAGTTGAAGATAAATTGGTATTTGAGGGAATTGAATATATTCAGAGCGATATATCAAACCGCAACGAAATCAAAAAAATAATTTACGATTTTTATCCTGACTATATAATCAACGCTGCCGCTTTTACAAATGTTGATCTTAGTGAGACCGAACGTGAACTTGCGTGGAAAATAAATGTAAAAGGTGTTGAACATCTTTCTGAAGCAGCAAGAATTTTGGATTCACATCTTATACATATTTCTACAGATTATATTTTTGATGGTAAGAACGGTCCATATTCTGAAAATGATATTCCTAATCCGCTTGGCTATTATGCCCGCACAAAACTTGCAAGTGAAAATGTACTAAAAATAAGCGGAAGCAGGAACACAATTTTAAGAACTAATGTTTTGTACGGAACTGCAAAATTTAGTCGCCCTGATTTTGTTAAATGGGTAGTTGATTCTTTAAGATCTAAAAAGCAGATTAGAATTGTGGATGATCAAATAAATAATCCAACATTCATTGATGATCTTGTTCAAGCAATTAACCTTGTAATTGAACTCAGAAAAGAAGGAATTTATAATATTGGCGGCAGTGAATTTTTATCCCGATTTGATTTCACATTACAGATAGCAGAATTTCTTTAAACTTGATAAAAGTTTGATCAGTAAAGTCAAAACCGAAGAATTAAATCAACCTGCACGCAGGCCTCTCAAATCAGGGCTAATCACCATCAAAGCCCAAAGTGAGCTTGGGTATAAACCACATACAATAATTCAAACTTTAGAACTGATGAAAGCAGAATTAGGATTATGAAAACGAAAATCATTTTATTGCTAGTAATAATTTCCTCGTTAATATTTTCACAAAATAAATTACCACATTGGGCAAAAGGAGTTGTTTGGTATCAAATATTTCCTGAAAGATTTGCAAATGGTGATTTAAAAAATGATCCTGTTGCTGAAAAGGTTTTTATTAATTCAAAAAAAATTCCGGAGGGATGGAAAGTTACAGATTGGACATCAAGCTGGTTTGAAAAAAGTGAATGGGAAAAAAATCTTGGCGGTGATGTTCGCAATCATCTTTATGAAAGAAGGTATGGCGGTGATATTCAGGGAATTATTAACAGACTTGATTACATAAAAGAGCTGGGCGTTGGTGCAATTTATCTCAATCCTGTTTTTGAAGCTGTTTCACTTCATAAATATGATGGTTCATCCTATCATCATATTGATGTTAATTTTGGACCTGATCCTGATGGTGATAGAAAATTAATGGCTTCCGAAATTCCCGATAATGCTGGTACCTGGAAATGGACAGAAGCGGATAAATTGTTTCTGAAATTAATAGATGAAGTTCACAAGCGCGGAATGAAAATTATTATTGATGGAGTATTTAATCATACAGGAGTACAGTTTTGGGCTTTTCAGGATATCGTTAAAAACCAAAGTGAATCTAAATACAAAGATTGGTTTATCGTTCATTCATTTGATGATCCAACAACAATTGAAAATGAATTTGATTATAAAGGTTGGTGGAATACTAAGTCTTTGCCGGAGTTTAATCGAACAAAAGAAGATTTGGCTGACGGACCAAAAAATTATGTGTTTCACTCAACCGAAAAATGGATGGATCCAGATGGCGATGGTGATCCATCAGATGGAATTGATGGATGGCGCTTGGATGTTGCAAGAGAAGTTCCGATTGGTTTTTGGAAGCAATGGCGAAAAGTTGTTAAAACAATTAATAATCAATCACTGATAGTTGGTGAGTTGTGGGAATTATCGCCTGATTTTATTTCTGATGATGGCGCGTTTGATGCCTTAATGAATTACAATTTTGCATTCGCAGTTAATGATTTTATTATTGCTGATAAAAATAAAATTTCTGTGGATGAGTTTATTGAAAAGCTTAAGCAAATAGATGAAACTTATCCTGTTGAAAATTTATTTGTACTTCAAAATCTCTTATCTAGTCACGATACGGAAAGATTATCATCATTAATCCAAAATCCTGATAGAGGATACGACCGCGATGCAAATGATGGAAACGTAAATTATAATGCCGGAAAACCAACTAAAGAAGTTTATGAAAAACAAAAACTTATTGCAGCTTTTCAAATATTGTATCGTGGCGCTCCAATGATTTATTACGGTGATGAAATTGGGATGTGGGGTGCTGATGATCCTCACGACCGAAAACCAATGATTTGGAATGATTTTGTTTATGAAAATGAAATTATTGATGCAAACTCCGGATTCCAAACTGGTTTTGGCACTTACACTGTTGAACAAAATAAAGGATTGTTAGAGCTATATAAAGATATTATTGATATCAAAAACAAAAATGAACAATTAAAAACCGGAACAATCAAATTCATTCACTCTGATAATGAGAAACAAGCATTTGCTTTTGAAAGTGTTCTTGCTGATCAAAAAACAATTTGCGTTTTTAATTTAAGTGAGACTGAATTCTCAATGACATTTGATTTTCCATTAACTAAGTTATACATTTTAAGTAATGATTTTGAAGATGAAAAAGATTATTCAAAAATCTATAATCCAAATGAATTAATTATTATTCCTTCTGGATCATTTGGAATTTTTAATACAAAATAAATTATGATTGACAAGTACAATTCATTTATTTTTGATTTAGACGGCACGGTTTACCGGGGTGAAAGCATTATTCCTAATGCCGATAAAACTATTAACTTACTAAAACAACTTGGTAAAAAAGTTATTTTCATCTCTAACAAAACAACTGGAACTGTAAAAGATTATTATATTTTTTTAAAAAGCTTTGGATTGAATATTGAAGAAGATGAAATTATAAACTCAACAATCGTTGTAAAAAATTATCTTCTTGAAAATCATCCGGCAAAAAAGTTCTATGCGATTGGTGAGAAGGTTTTTATTGATGAATTGACTTCTTGCGGTCTGCAGTTTTCTAATGATCCAAAGGAGATAGAAGTATTACTTATAACATTGGATAGAACATTGAATTATGAAAAACTGGAAATTGCAGCTAAAGCTCTGGAAAACGGCGCAAGATTTTTTGCAGCCAACATAGATGACACTTGTCCCGTTGATGGCGGTGAAGTGCTTGATGCCGGATCTACCATTTCCGCATTGGAGAAAAGAACACACAAAAAATTAGAACTTCATTTTGGCAAACCATCTGATTTTATGATGAAGGAAATTAAATCCAAACTAAATGGGGATCTTTCAAAGACTATTTTAATAGGTGACAGACTTGAGACTGATATTCTTATGGGATTAAACCTAGGAATTGATACGGCATTAGTTTCAACTGGAGTAAAGAATTTTATTAATGGAAACGAACTTATAATTCCAACTTACCAATTAGATTCTATCTACGATATAGTTAAGTAAAGTTGAAGATAGTCTTTTCAGTCAGATCTAATCTGAGTATTTTATGAAGTAATTTAAAAAATTATGCCCACGTAGCTCAGGGGATAGAGCGACGGTTTCCTAAACCGCAGGTCGCAGGTTCGATTCCTGCCGTGGGTACAATTTTAATAAGAAGTTAGATAACGTTCACTTCGTACTCAAGCAAAACACCAAACCTATCCAGTACAGATTGTTTAATTGTATTTGCAAAGTGCAAAACTTCTTTACCTGTTGCAGTTCCGTAATTAACAATAACCAATGAGTGATCCTTATAACATCCGACGTTGCCAATTCTTTTTCCTTTCCAACCACATTCCTCTATCAGCCATCCAGCAGATAATTTATAACCTGATTCATATTGAAAAAAAGGTGAATTTGGGTTTCTCTTTTTGAACTCTTCAAAATCATTTTTATTAAGAAAGGGATTTGTGAAGAAACTCCCACAATTGCTTAAGGAATTATAGTCGGGCAGTTTTTTATTTCTAATTTCAATTATTGTATCAGCATATTGCCTGATTGTAGGATTGGTAACTTTCTTTTCTGCTAAAACATTAGCAACAGATGGGAAAGAAAGATTTGGTTCAAAAGTTTTTTTCAGTCCAAATGTAACTGAGGTTATTATAATCTTATTCTTAAATTCTTGTTTGAAAATACTATTTCTGTATGAAAACCTACAATCTGAATTTAAGAAAGTGATGTGTTTCAAATTTTCAATATCAAATGCTTCTAAGCTGAATATAGTATCCTTTACTTCCTGTCCGTAGGCACCTATGTTCTGAACAGGAGACGCCCCAACAGTTCCTGGAATTAAAATAAGACTTTCTATTCCTGACCACTTATTATCTACAGTAAAATTTACGAAACTGTGCCAGTTAACTCCTGCACCTGCTTTTATTTTTACATTGTCTTTATCTTCATCAATTACTTCTATTCCGGCAATTTCATTTTTTATAATACATCCGGTAAAATTTTTTGTGAATAGAATATTACTGCCACCGCCCAGGATTAAAATACTGTTATTAGGGATCTTGCTGAAGTATTTGTCAAGATCTGGATTCTCACGGATAGTTAAAAAAGTATCCGCATAAACATCGATCCCCATAGTATTGTATTTTAAAAGCGATATATTTTTTGAAATCATTTAATTTTCGTTTTTTATATTTACTATAATAATAACAAATAACAGAAATAATCGTAATATTTAAATCAACTAAAATAATCTATCATAAAAAAATGAATAAACCGATTGCATTTTCAATTGAAGGCGGACATAAACTTTCCGGAGAAATAATTCCGCAAGGGGCAAAGAATGAGGCACTACAGGTAATTTGCGCCACGCTTCTTACTAATGAAGAAGTAATTATTAATAATATTCCGGAAATTCTTGATGTACTCAAACTGATTGATCTGCTTAAAGGATTAAATGTAAAGGTTGATAAACTTTCAAAGGGAAGTTATACGTTTAAAGCAGATAGCGTAAATCTTGATTACCTCACTTCACCCGATTTTAACAAGATGGGAGGCAGTCTTCGGGGTTCATTAATGATAGTTGGACCATTACTTAGCAGGTTTGGATGGGCTCGTCTTCCTACGCCTGGTGGCGATAAAATTGGCAGAAGAAGATTAGACACTCACTTTATAGGATTAAATAAACTTGGGGCAGAATTTAACTACAATAATTCCTCCTATGTTTACGAAGTTAAAGTCAAAGTACTTAAAGGCACAGCTATTCTTCTTGAAGAACCATCAGTAACTGGCACGGCAAATATAATAATGGCGGCTGTGCTGGCAGAAGGAAAGACTACAATTTACAATGCAGCTTGTGAACCATACATTCAGCAGCTTTGTGTGATGCTTAATAATATGGGCGCCATTATAACGGGAGCCGGTACAAATTTTATTTGTATTGAGGGTGTTAAAAAACTTGCTGGAGCGACTCACCAAATTTTGCCGGATATGATTGAGATTGGAAGCTTCATTGGATTAGCAGCACTTACCGGTTCTGATATATTAATTAAAAATTGTCATCCTCATACGTTGGGATTGATTCCAACTACCTTTAATAAGCTTGGAATTAACATCAATATTCTTGAAAATGATTTGCTAATTAAAGCACAATCACATTACGAAATTACAAAATCAATTGATGGATCTATATTAACTATTTATGATGGTCCCTGGCCAATGTTTTCACCTGATCTCATAAGCATAATAATTGTTGCAGCTATACAGGCAAAAGGAACAGTTCTTGTACATCAAAAGATGTTTGAAAGCCGTTTGTTTTTTGTTGATAAGCTGATTGATATGGGCGCACAAATAATTCTTTGTGATCCTCACAGGGCTACAGTTATTGGATTAGATCATAAATCATCATTGCGCCCTATAAGTATGAGTTCTCCTGATATACGAGCCGGAGTAGCATTACTTATCGCTGCACTATCTGCTGAAGGGATGAGCACAATATATAATATTGAACAAATTAACCGTGGTTACGAAGAAATAGATACAAGACTAAATTTACTAGGAGCTAAGATCGAAAGGGTTTATTAAAATAGAGTTAATTTTGGCAAGTAATTCAATGATTACTAAGACTAACAATAAAACTTGATTCAATACCTGTGGATATTTTAATTAAGTGTGAGTATTATTACAGTACATCTGTTTCTAAAAATTATTTCTAAACACAGACAGGAGGGCAAATGGATTCTAAAAAAATGTTCGCAGAATTTTTCGGAACATTCTGGCTTGTTCTAGGCGGCTGTGGAAGCGCTGTTCTTGCAGCTAATTTTCCAGGACTGGGAATTGGTTTCATTGGAGTTGCGTTAGCATTCGGATTAACTGTGCTCACAATGGCTTATGCCATTGGGCATATATCGGGATGTCATCTTAATCCTGCCGTTACGATAGGTTTATGGGCGGGCGGAAGATTTAAAGCATCAGAAATACTTCCTTATATCGTTTCACAAGTTCTTGGTGGTATCGCAGGTGCCGGAGTTTTGTACTTAATTGCAAGCGGTCAGGTCGGTTTTGATATAAATGGCGGACTCGCCTCTAATGGTTACAGCGAACATTCTCCAGGCGCATACTCATTAACTTCCGGATTTGTTACAGAAGTTGTAATGACCTTTATGTTTTTGTTAATCATTCTTGGCAGTACGGATGAAAGAGCACCGAAAGGTTTTGCACCAATTGCAATTGGTTTGGGCTTAACACTCATTCACCTTATAAGTATTCCGGTTACAAATACATCTGTAAATCCTGCAAGAAGTACAGGTCCGGCAATATTTGTTGGCGGATGGGCAATTTCTCAACTGTGGCTTTTCTGGTTAGCGCCGATTATTGGTTCGATATTGGCGGGATTTATTTATAGTTTTCTTTGGGGTAAATCAAAGTAAATTATTTTTTATTATTAATTTTAAGCGCAGAGTGAAATTTATTCTGCGCTATTTTTTTTCATTAAATTAATAAAGG
Organism: uncultured Ignavibacteriaceae bacterium; assembly: GCA_963698205.1. Taxonomy (GTDB): domain Bacteria; phylum Bacteroidota; class Ignavibacteria; order Ignavibacteriales; family Ignavibacteriaceae; genus IGN3. The sequence continues at coordinate 47,334 of CAVOPZ010000013.1, forward strand.
ATTATAAAAAATGAGTGAAAATCTCTTTGAAAAAGCAAAAGCCGCTAAAGTTTCAGTGACAGAAAAAATAAGCAATCTTAAAGAAAATCTTTGGGATGATGAAAAATCTGAAATTATTAATCAGTTTAAAGAAAAAGCCGAGGGCAAATTAAATGAAGTTGTAGAAACAATAAATAAGTATAAATCTTTATTTACAGAAGCCGGGTACGACATACATAGTATGAGTGCATCTTTAAGTATCCCACCGGATATTTCGATGACTTTTACATTCCTTGGTGCTGTAGATAAAGCTAAGAGAGAAGATATATTCTCGCGGGCATCAGAAAGTAAACTTGCAACGATTATGCTGAAGAGTTTATTTAAGGCAAGTGATTTTGCTGAAACAGTAAAAGTGGGACAGATGAAATTAAAAAGTATTGACATAATTCTTGGTTTAATTCCTGGTATAAGCGTAACAATTTCATGAAGAAAAATTATAAATGGATCTTATCAAACAGCAATTAAAAATCGTTAAAAACTATTTGAATGATGGTAAAACATTTCCTCTTCCAATTCAATCAATTGAGCAGCAACTATCCTTTTTTATAAATGGAGTCAAAACTCAAGAATTGGTAAGACCATGCTTAGTTAATGATGGGATAATTCAGATAAATGAAAATGAATATTCTGAACTTATATCTGCGTTTGATATAGCCGATAATGCCGGTAGATTGATAAAATTTGTTCCTGCTTCAGGTGCCGCGTCAAGAATGTTTCAAAAGTTTCAATCTGTGCTTAATCGTTTTCAAAATTTATCTTTTACGGATCTAAAAATAAAATCTGAGATAGATAAAGAGTGTAAAATTGTTTATGAATTTTTGATAAACATCTCAAGTTTTGCTTTTTACGATGATTTAAAAGACAGTATTAAATGCTGATGATACAAAAATTCAAAAATTGATAAATGAATCACCAACCGAAATTATTAAAGCTGTTTTGTTTGAAAGTGGATTGAATTATTCATCAAAACCCAAAGGAGCAATAAAATTCCATCGTTACAACAATGAATGCCGGACGGCTTTTGAAGAACAGATTTACGAAACACTGAGTTATATCACTGGTAAAAACAAAAATGTAAAAATCCATTTTACGATCTCTGAAGAACACACGAGTTTGTTTATTGATATTATTGATGAGTTAAAATCAAAACTAAGCAAAACAAAATCGAAAATTGACGTGACTTATTCTTACCAGAAAAAATCCACTAATACAATTGCAGTTGATAAAAATAATAAGCTGCTTTTTGATACAAGCGGTAATCTAATTCTTAGACCCGGCGGACACGGTGCTTTACTTGAAAACCTTAATGACCTAAAGGCTGATATAGTTGTTATTAAAAACATTGATAATCTTTCTGTGGAAGGTTTATGGGCTGATACTATACTATACAAAAAATTGTTGATAGGTTTTCTTATTAACATTCAGAAGCAAGTTTTTCATTTCTTGGACCAACTTGGGAAAAATAACCTGAGTAATGAAGAGACAGATGAAATACTTTTCTTTGCAAAGAATAAGTTAAGTATTACTCAATCTGAAAAATTTAATGAACAGAACTTAACACAAAAAAAGAAAATTCTTTATCAACAATTAAATCGTCCTATTAGAATTTGTGGAATGGTAAAAAACGAAGGAGAACCTGGCGGCAGTCCGTTTTGGGTTAAGTCCTATGATGGAAGTGTTACTCTCCAAATTGTTGATCAGGCGCAGATTGATGTAAATGATGAAAATCAGAAAAAGATTTTTATGCAATCAACTCACTTCAATCCAGTTGATTTGGTTTGTGGTGTTAAAGATTGTAAAGGCAGTAATTTTGATCTGTGCAATTTTGTTGACCATCGAAGTGGAATCATTACAAAAAAATCCAAAGACGGAATTGAAATAAAAGTATTGGAATTGCCCGGTCTTTGGAATGGCAGCATGGCTGATTGGATTACGATTTTTGTTGAAGTGCCAATAAGCACATTTAATCCTGTAAAAGAAATTAATGATTTGTTAAGAAACACTCACCAGAACTAATTAAGACTTTTACTTTCTCCTTATTACTCCATACATTTGTATGGTATGAAAAAGAAAGTCTTTTACTCTCAATTATTTAGAAAAACAATTTCCGAAGATGATTCGGACTATTGGATTAAAGTTTATGCTGAGTTTCTTTTTAGAATTGATGAGTTAGAAAAGCAGAAATGTAATTGTCTGAAATGCCAAACTGATTTAGAGAATTACCAGAGCCATTTCGAAAAATTAAAGAAAGAAAAATGGGTTTTGTACAAGACTAATAATTAAATGATATCAAACGAAGAACATTTTGTAATACAAAAAAAATTAGCAGAAACCCGTAATAAGTAGATCCAAATTTTTGCCGAAGTTGAATAATCATAAAGAAGGAAAGGCCGAATAGAATATAATCAATTATGTTTTCATAAAATTTTGCGAGTAATAATTACCTGTAAAAAAAATATTTCCTCTCTTTTAACAATTAACTAAACCTTTTCAGTCGTTTTTACGATAATTTCAGTGGCATTAAGCTTGTGATTTTATTCTATAAAATTTTTCAATAGAAAGGACTATTTCTAATGGGCTTTACAGAAATTGGTGTGGTTCTCTTTTTAGTTGCACTTTTAGCTTTTGGATTTGTTAATTCAAGAAAAGTATCACAGGAATTAAAGAAATTAGGTGCAGATAAATAATTTATCTGCAACTGGTTTTTAATCTAAAATTCTGCTGATAATCTCAGTTGAATTTTCTTTTCCTACAATAACCTTATCTACTATGTTGTTGAATAACCCAACTTCAACAACTCCGGGCATCAGTTTAATCTCTCGTTCAAGATTTATAGAATCTTCAATTTTGTATAAATGCAAATCTATAATTTCATTTCCTGAATCTGTAATATAAATCTTACTTCCATTCATTCTGATTGTTGGATTAAAACCACTTTTCTGGAATCTTTTCATAATATGATTTGAACCTAATGGTATTACTTCAACAGGCAAGGGAAACTTACCTAACTTTTGAACAAACTTTGATGAATCAACTATCCAAATGACTTTTTCGGATGCAGCAGCAACGATTTTTTCAAAAAGTAAAGCACCACCTCCGCCCTTAATTCCATTTAGGTTTTTATCAACTTCGTCGGCACCGTCAATGGTTAAATTAATTTTATCAACTTCGTTTAGATTTAAAATTTTTATCCCTAAACTTTTTGCAAGTTCGCTTGTTTGATTTGATGTTGAAACACAAGCAATATTTAATCCTTGATTTACCAATTCTGCAAGTTTATTAACAAGAAAATAAACTGTTGAACCGGTCCCAAGTCCAAGTGTCATTCCATCTTTGATAAATTCAATAGATTTTTCTGCGGCAAGTTGTTTTTCGTTCATTTTAATTTTGGGGATTATTTTATGAATTAAATCTTTAACTAATCGTAATTTAGTAATAGAAAAATTAAATTTATTCAGACAAACAAAAAATTTAGAATAAAAAAAACGAGGTAATATTATGCATCATTACGATCCAAGCAGTGAGATACAGGATTATTTAGTTTTTGGTGAATACGGAGATGTTAATCCTTCAATTACGGATTCATCTACTTATACATTTCTTAATCCTCAAACTATGAATGATTTATTTGATCATGAGATTGAAGGATGTTTTCTTTACTCAAGACATTGGAATCCGACAAATAAATATCTTGCTCAAGCTCTTGCAAAACTTGAAGATTCTGAAGCTGCAATTGTAACAGCCTCCGGAATGGGCGCAATAAGTTGTGCAATTTTACAATTGTGTGGCTCTGGTGATGAAATAGTTTCGAGCAGAACAATTTATGGCGGCACTTATGCATTCTTCAAAAACTTTTTACCCAAGTATGGTATTACAGTTAAGTTTGTTAATACTCAAGATCTGAAAGCTGTAAAAACAGCGATCACAAAAAAAACAAAAGTTATTTACTGCGAATCGATAAGTAATCCCCTATTGGAAATCGCGGATATTTCAAAACTTTCTAAGTTAGCCAATCAGCATATTATAAAGTTAATGGTTGATAATACTTTTAGTCCAATTATAATTTCTCCGATTCGATTAGGGGCACACATTGTTGTGCATAGTCTAACAAAGTATATTAACGGCACAAGTGATTGTGTTGCTGGATGTGTTTGCAGCAGTCATGATTTTATTTCACAATTAACGGATATAAATTCCGGAGCATCAATGCTTCTAGGACCGGTTCTTGACAGCTATCGGGCTGCATCGATATTAAAAAATATTCACTCACTACATATAAGAATGAAAAAGCATAGTGAAAACGCCCAGTACTTATCAGAGAATTTGGAAAAGCTGGGCTGTAAAGTTTTTTATCCCGGACTTAAATCACACAGCGGATATAATCGCATTAAAAAAATTATGAATGAAGGTTTTGGTTTTAGCGGTATGCTGGCTATAGATGCTGGCACAACTGAAAAAGCAAACGAGCTTATGGCAAAAATGCAAAATGAAAAAGTTGGATATCTTGCTGTTAGTCTTGGTTATTTTAAAACTTTATTTTCATCACCAGGACACAGCACTTCATCAGAAATTCCAGAAGAAGAACGAAAAGCAATGGGATTAAGTGAAGGACTTGTTAGGATTTCTATCGGTTTAGACAATGATATTAAAAAAACATACAAACGAATAAAAAAATGCTTGAATGAAGTTGGGTTAGTGAAATAAGTTTTTCATAACAAACCCAGTTCTGTTTAAAAACTGGGTTTGTAGCACCAGGTCAATCATTCTGGTTTAAACAATGCACAAACTGCGCCAGCCGGATCTTGTATAACACAAAATCTACCATAACCGGGCATATTCTTAGGATCAACGATAAGTTTGCCGCCGAGCTGAAGACAGGATTCTGCACTTTTATCAACATCTTCAACAGTTATATATATTAACCATTGTGCTGGAAGTTTTGCATTTGATCCGCGAGCATGGCAAACACCTGCAGCAACTTTACCGCTTTCAGGTGCAATCATAGTAAAGTCTTCATAATCACCCATAGACAATCCTTCAGGCATCCAGCCAACAACTTTTGCATAAAAATCTTTTACTTTTATAGCATTCGGTACTGTTAAATCACACCAGGTGATGGAGCCGATTTCGGGTTTCTGTTTTTCACTCATAACATTTCTTAAAATTATTTTATAAAAATTATCATAAACCAATAAACAATGGTGAGAATAAAAACTCCCCAAAAGGGAATACTGTTTATCCATTTAAATAAACCGACACCAATGCCAATAAAAAGTCCTAATAACAAATTATCGATGGCATATCCGTACAGCATTCCTACCAAAATACCTAATGCTAAATCAATAATTTTAAGTTGTAATTTCTTTTGTTCAATCAGCTGTTCGCGCGAATATTCCATAATTTTCTCAAATAATGCTGGCAATACTTAAGAAAAATTTGTGAAGAATACAATTAAATAGCAAAAAATTATTCTTTCAATAAAATATAGACTCTAAATCTAGATATAATTTCCAAGGTAATGTTATTATCCGCTATGTGTTATGGTTTAAGTATTTAACAATTTATTTTGATATTTTTGAAGTAATACTTAACCAACTAAAGGCATAAATTGTTTTTAAAAGATTTCAATAAAACCGCAATGATCCTTAAGGATCAAAAGATTGATTACAATCACCTAATCAATAACGTAAATGCTTTCTCAAAGCTTTTCGCCTTTGAAAATCTTTCTAAAGTTGCAATATTTTCTGAAAACAGATTTGAATGGGTTTATGCTTTTTATTCTGTTTGGACGAAAAAAGCTGTTGCGGTTCCGATTGATTTTATGTCTTCTGCTGAAGATGTGTCATTTATATTAAATGATTGCAGGCCTGAAGTTATTTTTTATTCAAATGGAACAAAAGAAGTTTGTGAAAACGCAACGGGACAATTGAATTATCAAATTGTAAAAATAAATCTTGATGAAATAAAAATAAAAGAATCAAATGATAACGCTGCTTTTCCGGAACCAGATCCAAATGAAACAGCGGTAATAATCTATACCTCTGGCACTACAGGTTTACCAAAAGGCGTTATGCTTTCATATGATAATCTATTAGTTAACATCGAAGCGGTAACTTCGGATGTAAACATTTATACAAAAGAAGATCGTGTTATGATATTATTGCCATTGCATCATATTTTCCCCTTGGTCGGAACTATGGTTGCGCCATTAAGTGTAGGTGGTACAATTGTTTTTTCTCCTTCAATGGCTTCTGAAGATATTATGGCAACACTGCAGCATGGTATTACCATCATAATAGGTGTTCCTCGTTTATACAATCTTATAAGAAAGGGAATTAGAGATAAAATTAATAAAAGTGGAATGGCAAAACTTCTTTTCAGAATAGCCGAAAAGAAAAACTCTTTAACTTTTTCAAGAAAGATATTTGGATCTGTTCAGAGAAAATTTGGCGGTAAAATTAAATATATGGTTAGCGGCGGCGCAGCTTTGGATAAAGAAGTTGCCAAAGATTATTTAACACTTGGCTTCGAAATTCTTGAAGGATTCGGAATGACAGAATGCGCTCCCATGATTACTTTTACTCGTCCTGGAAAAGTTTTGCCTGGATCCGCTGGTCAGCCGCTAAAAACAAATGAAGTAAAAGTTATTGATGGCGAAATTGTTAATCGCGGCAGAAATGTAATGCAGGGTTATTACAATCGTCCGGAAGAAACATCGGCGATACTTAAAGATGACTGGCTTTATACAGGCGATCTTGGTTATCTGGATGATGATAATAGAATTTTTATTACAGGCAGAAAAAAAGAGATTATAGTCTTATCAAACGGAAAAAATATTAATCCCGAAGAGATTGAAAATAAAATAATTAAATTGACAGAAGTGATAACAGAGATTGGTGTTTTTGAAAAATCAGACATGCTTCACGCAGTAATTTATCCAGATTATCAGAAAGCAAAACTACTTGGGATTGAAAATGTTGAAGAGATGTTGAAATGGCAGGTGATTGATAAATATAATCAGAGCGTTACCCCTTATAAAAAAGTTATGAAGTTTAGTCTGGTGAAAGAACCTTTGCCTCGGACAAGGTTATTAAAACTTAAAAGATTTCTATTACCACAGCTTGAACTGATTTCAAAAGAAAAGTTGGAAAGCATCATTGAACCTGCATTTCAGGAATACACATTAATAAAAGAATTTTTACAGCAGCAAAAAGAAACGACAGTACATCCATCCGATCATCTGGAAATAGACTTAGCTCTTGATTCTTTGGATAAAGTAAATTTAGGCGTTTACCTGGAATCTAATTTTGGTGTTAAACTTACAGAACCAGAATTAATTGGTTTTCCAAATGTTGTTAAACTGGCAGAAAATATCAGAGATAAAAAAACAAAGTTAAGTGTTGAGGCAATCGATTGGGGAAAGATATTTAAAGAGCAGCTTGATCTTGATCTTCCCAAAAGCTGGTTTACACATAATATCATGAAAAATGGTGCTAAAGTTTTTTTAAAGTTATATTTTCGATTGAAAGGGGAAGGATTGGAAAATCTTCCCGAAGCCCCATTCATTCTTGCACCAAATCATCAAAGTTTTTTTGATGGATTGTTTGTGGCAGTATTTCTGAAAAATAAATTGATGAAGCAGACTTTTTTCTATGCGAAAGAAAAACATGTAAAAAATAAATTATTAAAATTTATTGCAGCTAAAAATAATGTTATCGTAATGGATTTGACTGATCTTAAAACATCATTACAAAAAATGGCAGAGGTACTAAAGCGTGGAAGAAACATTATAATATTTCCTGAAGGGACAAGAACCCAAAACGGAAAGATTGGTGACTTTAAAAAAACATTTGCAATACTTAGTCGTGAGTTAAATGTTCCTGTCGTTCCCGTTGCAATTGATGGTGCTTATGACGCATTCCCGCGGGGAACTGTTTTCCCAAAGCCCTGGAAAAAAATAAATGTAAAATTTTTAAAGCCGATTATGCCGGAAAATCATTCTTACGATTCTTTTAAAGGAAATTGTGCAAACTAAGGTTTCTGAAAAGTTGATTAAGAAGTAAATTATTTTTTCATTCCCGCAAAGACGGGAATCTAATTGCATATAACAAAATGGATTCCCATTTTCGTGTGAATAACAGGTCCTAAATACTAAATAGAATATTTTTGCTCTATGAAAAAAATAGGCTTAATACTTATACTCATAATCATACTGCCTATTGCATTCCTTTTAATCAATGAACTTGGAAAGTTAAACGAGAACGAACAGGTTCTTGAACAAATCTATAATGATCAGCTTCAGGCAATTTTATTTTCTGTAAACCAGTATTCGGAAGATATTGTTAGTAACAGTGCCAATAGCATAATTGATGACCTTGAATCCATTAATAATTCACCGGGTAGAGCAGAGACATTTAATAATCTTTTAAATGAAAATAAATTAGTAACATTTCTTTTTACAATTGATAGCTTGAATCCTCAAAGGATAACATTTTATTTTAAGAGAAATAGTGGCGTAACAAATCTTGACTCACTTGAACAATACTTTAAAGAGGTTATTGCAAATAATGCAAATAAAATTAATAAGCTTTACGGTTATCGGGATATAGGATATAATAAAATTGAGCCCGTTGTACTTCCTAACTCAAACATTCAATCACTGCTGGTGTTTACCGGGTTAAACACACAATCAAAAAAAATATACGGTGCAGTAATAAATCCGCAGGAATTTATTACAACTGTTTTATCATCACGCTTGCAGCAAGTTGCAAAAGAAGAGTTTGTAATCTCTGTAATAAATGCTAAAACAGGTTTTCAGTACAACTCTACAAAAGATTTTGATAAACGACCGATACAAGCGCAAAAAGCTCTATGGATTTTTCCTGATTATAATCTTGGGATTTCTTTAGTTGGAAAATCAATTGAAGAACTTAGTTAAAGAACGTGCGATGAATAATTTAATACTGATTGGAATTTTGCTTGTTAGTTCTTATCTGCTGCAGTGTGGTTTGTTTATCGATCCGTTAAAAAGGAATTGGAACTTTCACAGGCAAAAGCTGATTTCGTTTCTAATGTATCACACGAGCTGCGGACTCCGCTAGCTTTGATAAGTATGTTTGCCGAAACTCTTGAAATGGATAGAGTAAAAACTGAAGAGAAGAAAAAAGAATATTATACAATCATTAGCCACGAATCGAATCGTCTTGGAAGAATTGTAAACTCAATTTTAAACTTTTCAAAGATGGAAGCCGGAAAACGCAAGTTTAATTTTGCTGAAGAAGATCTGAATGAAGTTGTTGTGCAGGTTTATCAAAATTACAGCTACCATCTTTATAACAAGGGATTTGATTTTGAGTATGAGCCCGGAATCGATATCCCCAAAGTTGTGATCGACAGAGAAGCAGTTTCAGAAGCGATTGTTAACTTATTAGACAATGCAGTTAAGTACAGCAATGAAACGAAGTTTATCAAAATGGTAATTGCTTGCGAGAATGATTTTGTTTTTATTGAAATTCAGGATAAAGGAATTGGAATTACTGAAGAAGACCAGAAAAAAGTTTTTGATAAATTTTATCGTGTTTCTTCAGGACTGGTGCATACAACTAAAGGTACAGGACTTGGACTTTCATTAGTAAAACAGATTATGGATGCACACAAAGGTGAGATTGATTTGAAAAGTAAACTTGGTGAAGGAAGCAGTTTTAAATTATTATTTCCCCAAAATTCTCAATTAAATACCGGAGAGAAAAATGCCTAAAATTTTAGTTGTAGATGACGAACAAAATATGAGAACCGGATTAAAAGATAATCTTGAATTTGAAGGTTACGATGTAGAAACTGCAAACGATGGCGAACAAGGATTAAAAAAAATTCTTGATAACAGTTACAACTTAATTATTCTTGATGTGATGATGCCTAAAAAATCAGGCTTTGATGTTTGCAAAGAAGTTCGCAAAGCAGGAATTACAACTCCGGTTATTTTACTTACTGCAAAAGGTGAGGAGATTGATAAAGTTGTGGGATTAGAAATTGGCGCAGATGACTATGTGACAAAACCATTTAGTCTTACGGGAATGCTTGCCAGAGTAAAAGCAATTTTACGCAGAGGTGAAAATCTTGTAATGAATGAATCTGCCCGTGAAGTTAAAATTGGCAAGCTTGAAATAAACTTTGATGGATATAAAGCAACATCAAAAAATAAAGATGTGCAGATGTCCCACAAAGAATTTGAGATACTTCACTTTTTATGGAAGCATAGAAACTCAACTGTAAGTCGTGATGATTTATTAACCGAGGTTTGGGGTTACGATGAAAATCCTTCAACACGTACAGTAGATAATTTTATTTTGAAGTTGAGACAAAAAGTTGAAATTGATTCGAATCATCCGCAGGTAATATTAACTGTACATGGTATTGGTTATAAGTTGGTGATTTAGAATCTATTTGATTTTGAAAGTGATAATTCTAATTTAACTCAAAGTTATATGAAGCATATAGTTGTTCATATCATAATTCCATTCATAATTACAATTTTATTTTTTATAAATGGATTTATGCCTGTTGAGGTATTGGGATGCTTTACAAGAGGTTTAATTGCACTTATAATTGTGATTTTAAGTATGTTTCTTGCATTTGTAGCAGTAATCACTGGTTTAAAAACCAAGTTATGCAATGACAAAAATTCCTTCTGGTGGATAATTTCTGCAATAATATTAACGATACCTTTAATAGGACTTATCATTCTGGGATAAAACCATTTAATAAAAATTTATTTTTACCAAAAACTCAAATGATTTAACTCTCCTAAATAATCCTCTTTCCGTGACAATTTTTTACAACTCAATACACTTTCGTGACACCGCTTACAAATACTTGGAGTACGTTTGTACCAGAAGCTTAGATATATTTATTATTTATTTACAAGAGGTACAAAATGAAAACAACATTATTACACAGTTCAGAAAAGTTATATTTTGCATTAGTAGCAATACTTTTCTTTTTCTTGGTTACAGATTCTTTTGGTCAAAATCAGAAAATTTCTGAAGTATCAAAACACAAATTTGCTTTGCAAAATCTGGTTACAGGAATACACTCCGAAAATGAAGGTGTAAGAGAAAGTTCGATCTACCTTGCCGGTCAATACAGATTTATCGATACTGAAGATGCTTTAATAGAACAGCTTAAAGTTGAAAAAGATTCTGATATAAAGGTTTTAATTGGCTTAGCTCTTTTTAGAATGAATAGTGAAAAAGGTATGAATGAATTGCAAATGCTCACAAAGAAAGATTCAAATCCGAGAGTAAGAAGAATGAGCCAGGCAATTTATAACGAATATCTTGTTACAAATTCCAACAGAACAGCAGATGTTGAGTAATGAAAAATTTTAATAAAAATAATTATTCCAGTCACACTGAGCGAAGTCGAAGTGTGACTTTTTCTAATACTAGGTTTTCGGTCATCCTTCGACTTCGCTCAGGATGACTTTTGTATAACTCAGAAAAGCCTATTTTATCTTGTTCTCTCAGCAACTTCTTCAACTTTTTTCCAAACTCGTAATAGATTTCCGCCAAGAATTTTCTGAATTTCTTCATCATTGTAACCACGAACTAATAGTTCATAAACAAGATTTGGATATTTTGAAACATCATTTAAAATCTGTAGGAAGTAATCCACCGGTTCCATTAAAATCAGAACCAAGTCCGATGTAATCAATTCCAACTAAATTTTTAACGTGATCAATCTGGTTAGCAACATCTTTCACTGTAGCTAAAGGAAGAGGATTTTCTTCCCAATAATTTGCTTCATATTGCCAGGCGGGTTCTGTTCCTGAACTGATGTTGTTCTGTTTTAAATATTCTTTAATATTTTCTTCGCCATTTGTGTATTGCTCATAAATATCATTTCGCAAAAAGAAACTTGCAAACGCAATTTGGATTACTCCGTCGTTCTTTGCCAATAACTTTATCATTTCATCGCTCATATTTCTTTCATACCCGGGAGTAAAAAATCTGCAGCATGAATGTGAAGCAATTACAGGAGCCGTACTCAACTTAATTACATCGTAAAAAGTACTGTCGCTTATATGAGAAATATCAACCATTATTCCCAAACGGTTCATTTCTTTTACAACTTCTTCACCGAATGGACTCAACCCATTCCATTTTCTAATTGTATCATTTGCAGAGTCGCATATATGATTCCATTTATAGTGAGCTAATGTTATGTAACGAACTCCTTTATCATAAAATTCCTTAAGATTGCCCAAATTATTTTCTATCGGCGATCCATTTTCCAATCCCATTGTTAACAAAATTTTATTTTTGTTAAGATTATCCGTTATTTCGGAAGTAGAATTAATAAAAGCAAAATTATCCGGCCAGGTTGTCACCATTTTATGAACTAGATTCATCATTGAATCAGCTTTTATTTTTGATTTACCTGTTCCTTCCAAACTTGGAGAGGTATAGATTGACATAAATGCTAAATCAAGTCCGCCTTTTATTGCCCGTGGAAAATCAATCTCTCCTTTGCTAAGTTGTGTAACATCAAACCATTCATCGTAAAGCCAATCAGGCAAATCAATATGAGTATCGGCAATTATAAAATCCTTGCAGAGTTGTTCAGCTTTATGAAAAATTAATGAATCAAATGTTTGATATTCAGTCTGTGGAATAACAGTTCCGATAAAACAAATGAACAGAAGCAGTGATATAAGTTTTTTCATTTGGACTCTTTTAGAATATTGATATAATTCATTAAGAAAATAGCTATTTTGGAGTATCTCTCAAATCAAAACCATGACAATTTTTTACAATTGTTTACCTTGTAATGATACTCTTTATGATTTTTTAACATAGGTTTGACACAAGAAAACTGATCAAAATAGAATATGAAATATCTTATTAACATAACATTCTTATCCCTGACCATTTTATTATTAGTTGGATGTTTTGAGAAAAACAATTCACCGCAGCATAATGGTGAAAAAGAAAAATTGGTACTTGATTTATCTGGACGTTGGAAATTTAGTCTTGGTGATGATATGAGTTGGAAAGATCAAAAGTTCAACGATACAAATTGGGAAAAAGTAAAGGTTCCTTCATCCTGGGAAAATCAAGGATTTCCTGGTTACGATGGCTATGCCTGGTACAGAACTTCATTCACATTAAAATCTGAAATGGAAAATAAAGATGTTTATTTGATTCTTGGATACGTTGATGATGTTGATCAGACTTACATAAATGGAAATTTAATTGGTGTATCAGGCGGCTTTCCCAACAACTACAGAACAGCTTATAATGCATTTAGAAAATATTACATCCCAAAAGAATATTTAAATAAAGATGGTGCAAACATTATTGCTGTAAGAATTTATGATGCTGAACTTGACGGCGGAATACTGAGCGGAAGAATTGGGTTGTATACTTATGAAGGTGGGTTTGAGCCTGATGTAAATTTAAGCGGAATATGGGATTTCAAAATTGGTGATGACTCATCGTTTCTAAAAAATAATACTATTGATTCTAATATCGATAAGCTTATGGTTCCTGCTCATTGGGATGTTCAGGGTTACCAGGATTATGATGGTTTTGGCTGGTACAAGAAAACTTTTTATTTGCCAAAAGAACTTAACAGCGAAAGCATGATTTTACTTTTAGGTAAGATTGATGATATTGATCAAACATTTGTAAATGGAATTCTTGTCGGTTCTACAGGAAAATGGAATTTTACAGATGTGCCTACCGATTTTGATAGTAACGAAGAATATAGAATAAACAGAGTTTATTCGGTTCCAAGAAAATTATTGAAGTACGGGGAAATAAATACAATTGTAGTTCGAGTTTATGATGGATTTAAAAATGGTGGAATTTATGACGGGCCAATTGGATTGATTAAACAAAGCAACTACAACAAATATCTTGGTAAAAAGTAATTTTAATCTGCTTCAGCTTTTAACATTTTATTTGCATTGTTAATCAAAAATAGATAGGTAACTATCATTATCATTGCGCCGAATAAAACATCAGAAGTAAAATGAGCTCCAATTACAACTCTGCTTGTACAAACTGCTAATCCCCAAGTAACAATTAATCCTTTAACAATAATTCTTTTATAAAAAGGTTTATCTGCAAAAAACACAAATAATGCAATCATCATAAATCCCATCGCGGCATGACCAGAAGGGAAAGATTGGTTCCCTGTAATTCCTTGTGCTAAATACCATGGTGTAAAATCAGAATAATATTCCAAAAGATCTCTGAATCTGACTCTTCCCCAAACTATTTTTACTAAATAAACAAAAAGTAAATTTCCATAAAAAAACATCTTAAAGGATATTCTTGAAAATAAAATTGATTTCTTTGAAAATTTATATCTTTTGCGGAATAACAATGAAACTAAAATGTTCAAAACAATTGCTGCTAGAAAAAAATAATTTCTATTTGCATTAAAAAAAGTTGTACTGCTTGAAAACGCTAAAGATAATAACCATAAGATGTAAATAGTTGTTAAAGATCCAGCGGTTAAAAGTGATCCATTAAGTAAAATAGTTTTTATGTTTGATGAAGCTTTGATGGTTACGATATAAATATGAATTCCAATCAGCGCAACAAGTAAACCGGGAATCTCACCGAACTTCTCAAGAAAAATTGCCCAACCTGAATTAGGATTATACAGATTTATAGAAATCCATAAATCACTTGATTCCAGAAGGAAGGCAGTTACAATCCATACAAGTATAAAATAATAAGCTGTGGTTTTATTTGATATTTTTTTCAAAAAATTCTATTAAAGTTTGTAATAATTTAATGAATGAGGCACAAAACAGCTAATCAAAATTATTTCATAAAAGATTATGTGATTATATTTCTTGCGGATAAATATTTTTATACGAAAGGTTGAAGAATGTCATTTAAATATTCAATTGTTGAAAATTCAAAGTTGGTTGATGAAACAATAAAAAAACTTAATGATGAAAATGTAATCAAAAGAATCTGGAAAAAAGATCACACTGTTTGGAGCAGTGACCCAACAGAAATATCAAACAGACTCGGCTGGCTCGATAGTGTTGATGTAACTGGTAAATCAGTAAAAGAAATTAATGAGTTTGTTGATGAAGTTAGAGCAGCAGGATTTACACACGCATTATTAATGGGAATGGGCGGCTCATCATTAGCTCCCGAAGTTTTTAGAATGACATTTGGTGTTAAGGAAGGATATTTAGATTTAGCTGTGATTGATTCAACTCATCCGCAAGTTATTATGGATTATGCAAAGAAATTTAATCCAGCTACGACTTTATATATTGTTTCAACAAAATCCGGTGGAACAGTTGAAACATTTTCATTTATGAAATTCTTTTATAACTATGTTTTACATGTTCTTGGAAAAGATGAAGTAGGCAAACATTTTGTTGCAATTACAGATCTAGGCAGCGGATTACAAAAAGTTGCAGAAGAATTAAAGTTTAGGAAAATATTTCTAAACGATCCAAACATTGGAGGAAGATTTTCTGCATTGTCTCTATTTGGAATTGTTCCTGCAGCATTAGTTGGAGTTGATGTTGAAAAGTTTTTATCGCTTGCAAAAGAGGAAACTTTAAATTGTAAAAAATCTGGTAAGGAAATCTCAGAAAATGTAGCAGCGATATCTGGAGCAATAATTGGTACTTTAGGTAAAAAGGGAATTGATAAACTAACTTATATCATTTCACCCGAATTTAGGTTTATTGGTGCTTGGATTGAACAACTTATTGCTGAAAGTACAGGCAAAATTGGAAAGGGAATTCTTCCTGTTGATTTGGAATCAATTGAATCGCCCGAATATTATTCCAAAGATAGATTATTTGTTTATCTAAAACTGAAAAATGATTCAACTAATGATGAGAAAGTTGAAAAGTTAAAATCAGTTGGCTTTCCAATTCTTGAACTTGAGCTTGATTCAATTTATGATCTCGGCAAGCAATACTTTCTCTGGGAATTTGTAACCGCTGTTGCTGGTTGGGTAATGCAAATTCAACCTTACGATCAGCCAAATGTAGAGCAAGCTAAAATTGTTGCGCGACAGATGATGAATGCTTATCAGGAGAAAGGGAAACTTCCGGAACTTATTCCGGCATTTGAAGAAAAAGGCATTAAGATATATGGTAATTTAAAATCAAATTCAATTGATAAAGTTTTAGAATCATTTTTGTCTGATTGTAATAGTGGAAAAAGTTATGTTGCAATTCAAGCATACTTGAATCCTACTAAAGAAACTACTGAAGCTTTACAAAGACTTAGAACATTAATTCAGAAAAAATACAAAGTTGCTACCACACTTGGTTTTGGCCCAAGATTCTTGCATTCAACAGGTCAGCTCCACAAAGGTGATGCTGGGAATGGTTTATTCATTCAGTTTACTTCAAGTATCGAAGAAGATTTACCAATTCCAGAAAACCCTGGAGAAGAAAAAACATCAATAACATTTGGGATATTAATAAAAGCACAAGCTCTGGGTGATAGACAAGCATTAGTTGATAATAAAAGAAAAGTTATTACAATTGATTTGGGAAGCAATGTAAAAAGTTCTTTAGAGAATTTCCTTGTATAACAAATTAACGTCTTGACGTTAGAACGTTACAGCGTTATATTGTAAATAAGAAAGGAATAATTATGGCAACATTAAGCAAAAGAGCGACTGTCTATCTTGATCCACAGTTACATAAAGTTCTAAAGTTGAAAGCTGCAGAAACTTCTGTGTCGATTTCTCAAATTATTGATGAGGCTTTAAGGAAAGAGTTAGCTGAAGATGAGGAAGATTTAAAAGTATTCCAAGATAGAGCAAAAGAACCTACAATTTCTTATGAAAAAGTTTTAGCTCAATTGAAGCGCGATGGCAAAATATAGTATCGAATTTAAAAAATCAGCAACAAAGGAGCTAAACTCTTTACCAAATAAAGAAATAAAAAAGATTCTTAACTCTATTAATCATCTAATTGAAAACCCACGTCCAATCAATTCAAAAAAATTGTCAGCTAGTGAACGCTACCGGATAAGAGTTGGCGATTATCGAATCCTTTATGAAATTAAAGATCAGATATTGATTGTTTATATAATAAAAATTGCACACAGAAAAGATGTTTACAGGGCTTAGATAAATTACTTCCTATTAAAAAATCCTAAAATAATTCCCAACATAAAGGATTATAAAGCAACCAATCCGATTTGAAATTCTTACTATAAGATAAATTCAAATGCGTAAGTGGATTCATCATTGATTTGTTCCAAACAAAAAATATTTATTACAAAACTTGACTTTTAAATTTCTCCTATCGTATATTTACGATGAACGATAAAGGAATTATTTAAATGGCAGCTTCAAAAAAAGAAGAATTTAAAACAGAAGACATTTGGCTAGCTGATATTGCAAAAGCATTATCACATCCAGCGCGAATAAGAATCCTAAAAATTCTAACGGAAATGGACGTTTGTATGTGCGGCGATATCGTTGACCTTCTTCCGTTATCGCAATCAACAGTTTCACAGCATCTAAAGGAGCTAAAACGTGTTGATTTGATTCAAGGAGATATTGATGGACCAAAAGTTTGTTATTGTGTTAATAATAAAACACTTCAAAAAGCAAAAAAAGAATTAGATAAATTATTTAATCAAGTTTGTGCGTGTTAAAAAAGGAGAATTAAAATGAACGATCAAAAAGATTTGAAAGAACTTGTAAAAGAAAAATATGGTGAAATTGCAAAATCATCTTCATCTTGTTGCGGGCCATCCAGTTGCTGCGGTTCAACGAATGAAATTGTTGGATATACCGTTATGAACGATGAATACACTCATTTAGAAGGTTATGTCGCCGATGCAGATTTAAGCTTGGGTTGTGGTTTGCCAACCGAGTTTGCAGGAATTAAAAAAGGTGATACAGTAATTGACTTAGGCTCCGGTGCAGGTAACGATGTATTTGTCGCAAGAGCTATTGTCGGTGAGGGAGGAAAAGTTATTGGTGTTGATATGACAAAAGAGATGATTGCAAAAGCAGAACAGAATAATTCTAAACTTGGTTATAAGAATGTTGAATTTCGGTTTGGCGATATTGAAGACTTACCAATTGCAAATAATCTGGCGGATGTAATAGTAAGTAATTGTGTTTTGAATCTTGTGCCTGATAAGCAAAAAGCATTTAGCGAAATTTATCGTACACTAAAACCTGGTGCACATTTCTGTGTTTCGGATATTGTTATAAAAGGTGAATTGCATCCAGAATTAAAAAAATCTGCAGAGATGTATGCGGGATGTGTTGCCGGTGCTATACAGCAGCAAGATTATTTGAATATGATTAAAGATGCAGGATTTATAAATACTGAAATTAAAAAAACAAAAATAATTGAACTTCCGGATGACGTTTTACTCCAGTATCTGGACAAAACTCAATTGCAAGATTATAAATCGAGTGGTGTTGGAATTTTTAGCATCACAGTTGTTGCAGAAAAACCAATCGATCAAGTGAAAGGATGTTGTGATGACAGTTGCTGCAAAAACTAAAAGAATATTAATTCTCTGTACAGGTAATTCCTGCAGAAGCCAAATGGCCGAAGGATTTCTGAAATCTTTTGATAAAAATCTGGAAGTATTTTCTGCTGGTACAAAACCTGCAGAAAAAGTAAATCCGTTTGCAGTAAAAGCAATGCACGAAATTGGAATTGATATTAGCGATGGAATAGCGGAAAATGTTGATAAATATATTAATGAATCTTTTGATTTTGTAATTACAGTTTGTGATAATGCAAAAGAAACTTGTCCCGTTTTTATTGGTTCTGTTAAACATCGATTACATATCGGATTTGATGATCCGGCTGATGCAGTAGGAACTGAAGAAGAAATTATGCCTGTTTATCGAAGAGTGCGCGATGAAATAAAAAAAGATTTTTATGATTTCTATCTTAAAAACTTAATAAGCAAAGAAAATATTATTAAAGTTTATGGAAGTGGTTGTGAGAATTGCAAAAAACTAGAGCAAATGTGTTATAATGTACTTCAGGAATTACAGATCGATGCTTCAGTTGAGAAGGTAAGTGATATTCAGGAAATAATGAAAACAGGGATTTTATCAACACCTGGACTTGAGATAAATGGTAAAATGATTTCGAGCGGAAAGCTTCCAACTAAATCAACTTTAATTCATTGGATTCAGGAAAATATCAACTAAATATTTTCTATTATGCTCTAGAATGCAAAATGAAAAATAAAATATTAGTGCTATCATCTTTTCTGCTGCTTTGGTTATTGCTTTATCTTAAGCTAAATGAAATAACAGATTTTATAGTTTATTCAATTATAGGATTAGAAAAAGATACGCATCTAACAAATGCTATTTGGTTTTTCATTTTTGAAGTCCCTAAAGTATTACTGCTGTTAGTATTAATTGTTTTTGCTGTTGGAATTATTCGTTCATACTTCTCACCAGAACGAACAAGAAAAATGCTTGGCGGAAAATCATTATTTACAGGAAATGTTTTAGCAAGTTCACTTGGTATAGTTACACCTTTTTGTTCGTGTTCAGCAATCCCATTATTTCTTGGATTTGTACAAAGCGGAGTACCACTTGGAGTTACATTTTCATTTTTAATTGCGGCTCCAATGATAAACGAAGTTGCACTTGTTTTGCTATTTGGATTGTTCGGATGGAAGACTGCTTTATTATATGCATCAACAGGATTGCTGATTGCAATTGCTGCTGGATATGTAATTGGAAAACTTAAGCTTGAAAGATTTGTTGAAGGTTGGGTTTATGAAACTAAAGTTAAGCAAGTAGAATTTGTAGAAGAAAAAATTCCATTCGAAGAAAGAATTGAATCCGGAATAACAGCAGTAAAAGAAATTGTTGCAAAAGTTTGGATTTACATTGTTATAGGTATAGCAGTTGGTGCAGGAATTCACGGATATGTGCCAGAAAATTTTATGGCTTCGCTTATGGGCAAATCTGCATGGTGGTCAGTTCCTCTTTCTGTTTTGATTGGTATTCCAATGTACTCAAACGCAGCTGGAATAATTCCAATCGTGCAAGCACTTTTGGAAAAAGGAGCTTCGTTAGGAACAGTTCTAGCATTTATGATGAGTGTTATCGGATTATCTTTGCCTGAAACAATAATTCTAAAAAAAGTACTAAAGATCCAATTGATAGGAATTTTTATTGGCATTGTTGGATTTGGAATTATAATAGTGGGTTATTTATTTAATTTTATCTTTGCTTAAAGAATATGAGCACGTTAACAAAAAAACTTTCATTCTTAGATCGCTACTTAACGTTGTGGATTTTTCTTGCAATGTTCATCGGAGTGTTTTCAGGATATCTTTTTCCATCAGTAGTTGATTTTTGGAATTCATTTCAATCAGGCACAACAAATATTCCTATTGCAATTGGTTTAATCTTAATGATGTATCCGCCGCTTGCAAAAGTTAAGTATGAAGAATTGCCTGATGTTTTTAGAAATGTTAAAGTACTTACACTTTCTCTTGTGCAGAACTGGATTATCGGTCCTATACTAATGTTTATTCTGGCAATAATCTTTTTACAGGATTATCCAGAATACATGGCTGGGCTAATAATGATTGGTCTTGCGCGCTGTATTGCAATGGTTATAGTCTGGAATGAACTTGCAAAAGGTGATACTGAATATGCCGCAGGTTTGGTAGCATTCAATTCTATATTTCAGGTTTTATTCTTTTCAATTTATGCTTACGTTTTTCTAACTGTTCTACCTTCGTGGCTTGGATTAAAAACTTTTGCTGTTGATATAACAATCGGACAAATTGCAGAGAGTGTTTTTATCTATCTCGGAATTCCATTCCTTGCTGGAATGATAACACGATTTGTAGCACTAAAAATAAAATCAAAAGAATGGTACGAAAAGAAATTCATTCCTAGAATCAGCCCAATAACTCTTATAGCTTTGCTCTTTACGATTGTGGTTATGTTCTCATTAAAAGGAGAATATATTGTTCAACTTCCATTGGATGTTGTAAGAATTGCAATTCCATTACTCTTTTATTTTGTGATAATGTTTTTTGTTTCATTTTATATGGGCAAAAAAATAGGCGCTGATTACAGTAAAACTGCAACATTATCATTTACTGCTGCCAGTAATAATTTTGAACTTGCAATTGCTGTTGCCATATCTGTATTTGGAATCAATAGTGGTGAAGCATTCGCAGCAGTAATTGGGCCGCTTGTAGAGGTACCTGTTTTAATTGCTCTTGTTAATGTTTCTCTTTGGTTGCAAAAAAAATATTTTGGAAAGGTTGAAGAAGGAACAGTTAAAGCACCTGATATTTGTCCGTAAATAATAAATTAAGCTAATAATCTCTTAGGGGAGATTTTATGTTGTTGAAGTTTTATTTAGTTGTTTTCTTAATAATTACAGTTTCGGTTAATGCTGCTTCTCAAGTATTTGAATCAATTGAGAAAGCAGCGGCACAGTATTTTATTAGTCTTTCTAATAAAAGCTCGGATGCTGATAATGATTTAATCGAGCTTAAAGATTTGCTTTTTCAGAATTATGACAAAGCTGAACTTGAGAATAAATATCAAACCTCAATAAGCAATTATGATAGTTTAATAAATCATTTTAATGTATACGAATCAACAATAAAAAACGTTTCCAAGGATTCTACTTTAGTTCTATTCAATCAATGGTATCTTCACTTCTCAAATATTTTTTACAACTATGCTGATGAAAATTTTTTTTCCTCGAACAAAACAAAATTACTTTTCTTCAGTACATCAATGTCCTGCCATTGCACACTTGAAATGTGTAAAAAACAAACAATTGAAATCTTGAATCTAGCTAAAGAAAAAAATCTGGACTATTGGATTATTGATTCATACGAACACAATGAATTACAGATTAAATATGAAACATTATTTTCACCAGCAGTTGTTGTTTTTGATGAAAGAAATGAAGTACTACTTAAAATTGAATATGATGATAACTTACTTCTTAAACTAAGTGAGTTTATTAAAACAAAATTAAAAGGATAAGAATATGGTTTCAGTAAAAGTACTTGGCACTGGTTGTAAAAAATGCCAGAATCTTGAAAATAAAGTAAGAGAACTTGTATCATCAAATAATATAGATGCAACTGTAGAAAAAGTAACAGACATTCAGGAAATGGTGAACTACGGAATAATGATGACGCCCGGACTTATTATAAATGAAAAAGTTAAAAGCTTTGGGATAATTCCTAAAGATGATCAAATATTAAACTGGTTAAAGGAAAACTAAAATGTATAAATATTTCATTCTAATCTTTGTATTAGCTTTATCAATTAATGTATTGCCACAGAATAATGTTAGTTCAAAAGTTACTTTTGTTGAACTTGGATCAGTCAATTGCATTCCATGTAAGCAAATGCAACCAGTTATGAAAGCAATTGAAGAAAAATACGGTGACCAGGTTAAAGTGATTTTTTATGATGTCTGGAAAGAGGATCAGAAAAAATATTCAAAACAATATGGAATAAAATTAATTCCAACACAGGTTTTTCTTGATTCAAACGGGAAAGAGTTTCACCGACACGAAGGATTTTATCCAGAAGCAGAAATCGATAAAATTTTGCAAGGCAAAGGATTAACAATTAAAAAATAATAAACTCAGTGGTCCTCAGTGAATACTCTGTGTTCCTCTGTGTAATTATAATTAGTTACACAGAGAACCGCGGAGAAGGCACAGAGTAAAACGGAGAAGAAAATCAAAAATGATTGAAGAAATTTTCACTATACTAAGCACAGCACTGTACGAAAACTATTGGATTGCACTACTCGCATCTTTCGGTTGGGGAGTATTATCAATTCTTTTATCCCCTTGCCATTTATCATGCATTCCACTTGTTGTTGGGTACATAAGTTCTCAGGGTAAAATAACACTTAGCAGAACATTTTATATCTCACTTGTCTTTTCGGTCGGTATCTTAATTACTATAGCCGCCATCGGTATCATAACAGCATCTCTTGGAAGATTGATGGGTGATATTGGTTCAACAGGTAATTATCTTGTTGCAGGAATTTTCTTTCTTGTTGGACTTTATCTTTTAGATATTATAAAGTTTGATTGGAACAACTCAGCACTCAGAAAAACAAAATCTAAAGGTTTATTAGCTGCATTAATTCTTGGATTATTATTTGGAATTGCCCTTGGACCTTGTACGTTTGCATATATGGCTCCTGTACTTGGCATAGTATTTCAAACAGCGCAAACAAATTTTGCCTCTGCTGCAATTCTGCTTTTAGCATTCGGAGTTGGACATTGTGCTGTAATAGTTGGGGCAGGAACACTAACAAAAAAGGTTCAACAATACTTAAACTGGTCAGAAGAGTCAAAAACAATTCTGTGGATGAAAAGAACTTGTGGTGTTCTGGTTATAATTGGCGGAATCTATTTGCTACATTTAACCGGAATATAGTTTACATTTAAAAATTATTCTATTAGAATTATCTACAAATTTTATCTGCCAATTCTCAAATTTTCCAAAAGTACACAGATGCTTGACCGCAATTTATCTAAACGGTACTTTTGATTTAAAGAGTTAGTTAAATTGGCAAAATTACAATGAAACTAAAAGTAGAAAAAGTACTTTCGCTTTTTTTGTGGTTAGTTGCTATTCACTCCTTTCTTGTCGGAATCGGTTTAATTGTTTTAAGTTCATCTACATTCGAACTTTTAGGATTTAAATCAACTTTCGATAGATTTTTTTCAACACAAGGTGGTGTATTTCATATAGCTATGGCTATAGGTTATGCAATGGCTGCCTATGATTTGAAGCGCTTTAAGCAGCTTATAGTTTTTTCTATTATAGTAAAATTTATTGCAACAATTTTTCTTCTCCTCTACTTTATAATTTTAAGTTCACAATTGCTCATAGTTTTATCAGGTAGTTCAGATTTTGTGATGGGTTTAGTTATTTTGTTTTTATATAAAAAACTCGATCAAAAATTAATTTATAACGGGGATGTTCAATGAAACAACTACCTTCTATTGTTATAACCGGTGCTAGCGGATTTATTGGAAGTTACTTAATTGATTATATCAAAGAAGAATTCCAAATTTTTGCAATAGCAAGACGATCCAGAAAAGAAGCTAATATTCCTTATCATCCAAATCTTCATTGGCTTCAGTGCGATATTTCAAATTGGTCAACTCTAAGTAAGGCAGCAGATTATATCAATGAACAGGGAGGTGCAAATTTTATAATCCACCTTGCAGCATTTTATGATTTTACTTATAAAGACAATCCTGCATATAGAATTGTTAATGTAGACGGTACAAAAAACATATTGGAATTTTCTACCAGAGTTGGTGCCCAAAGATTCATTTTTGCAAGTTCAATTGCTGCTTGCAAGTTTCCATCTAATGGGAATTTCATCAATGAAAAAACCTTACCCGATGCTAATTATCATTATGCAATTAGCAAAAAAAATGGTGAAGAATTAGTTAAGAAATATTCAGAGCAATTACCATGTACTGTGCTAAGGTTTGCTGCAGTTTTTAGTGATTGGTGTGAGTTTGCACCTCTATACAAATTTTTATCAAGTTGGCTATCAAGAAAAATAGAATCTCGAATAGTAGCCGGCAAAGGTGATTCTGCCATACCTTATATTCATATCAGAGATTTATGCCAGCTGATTAAAATTATTATTGAAAAGACATCGGAACTACCAAGCTTTGAAGTTTATAATGCCAGCCCAAATGGTTCTACTTCGCATAAACAAATATTTGAGATTTCAACTAATTATTTTTTTGGCGAAGCTATTAAACCATTTTATCTTCCTTCATTATTGGCTTATCCTGCTTTACTTTTAAGAAAAATACTTAAATTATTTCATCTTACAGTTGAAGAACCTTTTGAGCGATTCTGGATGATCAAATATATTGATAAGAAACTTGATGTGAATTCGTCTTTTACACAGACAGCACTTGGATGGCAGCCAACACCAAGGTATAATTTAACTAGAAGGTTGTTATTCCTACTCGAAAAAATGAAAAGTCATCCGGACGAGTGGCATTTAATAAATGAAGCAACTTTAAAGCGAATTGTACGCAGAACAAATCTGATGATTTATGAAAAAATGATTGAACAAAAAGATGTACTAGTCACAAAAATTAATGAAATAATCATCAATGAAAATCCGGAAGGTGTATTTAGCAAATACAAAGAAATGCCCCTTAATGATTTTCAACGTTATATAAGTTCATTATATCATCTATTATTGGCAACAATACGAAGCAGTGATAGAAGTTTGCTTCTAAAATATATTGATGATATCGCAATCAGAAGATTTGCCGAAGGTTTTGAACCACAAGTATTATGCGGGACATTGAAAATCTTTAGTGAAGCGATAATTAGTCATCTTAGTTGTTACATTGAATTTAGTAAGCTTAGACAGGAACTTTATGATAATGTTGGGTTATCACTGCAGCTTGCTCAGGATGAAGTTGAAGACCTATATGATAGTCTTGTTAAAAAAATGCCAGTTGAAATGATCTCAGAATCTTCTTTATTACCAGATTGTAAAGAACTTCAAAAAATGATTCATCAACTAAGTGCTTTTTACCAGGTATCTCCTGAAGATTTTTATTTGTCAAGTGCAGAACTTCAGAATACTTTGAAGTAAATAACCAGCATTACAACTTTTCGTAACTCTCTTAAAAGTTAGTAAAAAGAATTTTTGAGCTAAATATAATCTCAAAATCAATTTCATTATATTTGAATCATCATGTTTAAAAATAAAAATTATTAGCTCGTCTTTTCGCTTCATTGAGGCTTTTTAGCAAGCCGATTTTATTTATCCCAACGGAATTGAAATTAAAAGAAAATTACAATGAGTATTATTAAAGAAATTAAGAATAGAAAAACTTTTGCAATTATCAGTCACCCTGATGCTGGTAAAACCACATTAACAGAAAAACTTCTTCTGTTCAGCGGTGCGATACAAATCGCAGGTGCTGTAAAATCAAACAAGATAAGAAAAACTGCCACTTCAGATTTTCAGGAAATTGAAAAGCAGCGAGGTATTTCTGTTTCAACATCAGTACTAAGTTTTAAATACAATGGAATAAACATAAATCTTCTTGATACTCCGGGTCATAAAGATTTTGCTGAAGATACTTATCGTACATTAACCGCCGTTGATAGTGTTATTCTTGTAATCGATTGTGTGAAAGGTGTTGAAGAGCAAACTGAAAAACTTATGAATGTTTGCAGAATGCGTAACACCCCTGTTATTGTGTTCATAAACAAACTTGATCGTGAAGGTAGAAATCCGATTGAACTGCTTGATGAGATCGAAGCAAAGCTTAATATTAAAGTTCGTCCATTAAGTTATCCAATGGGAATTGGAGTTAGCTTTAGAGGAGTATATAATCTTTATGAAAATTCTTTTTCCTTTTTCAAAGCAAACAAACAAAGAATTGAAGACGAAATAGAAAAATTTAATGGTGTTGATGATCCGAAATTGATTGAATATTTCGGAGATGATGCATTAAAACTTAAGGATGACATAGAACTTATTCACGGTGCGTATGAATCTTTTTCTATAAATGATTATTTGAATGGAACAACAGCTCCTGTTTTCTTTGGAAGTGCTGTAAATAATTTTGGGATAAAAGAATTGCTTGATAGTTTTGTTAAGATTGCTCCTCAGCCACTACCAAGAGAAACCACAAAGGGACTGATTGAACCAGAAACCGAACAGTTCTCAGGATTCATATTTAAGATTCACGCAAACTTAGACCCTAAACATCGTAATAGAATTGCATTCCTTCGTGTATGTTCGGGAAAGTTTGAAAGAAATAAATTTTATCATCACGTAAGACTTAATCGCGATATTAAGTTCCCAAATCCAGCATCGTTTATGGCTCAGGATAAAACAACTATTGATGAAGCTTTTCCCGGTGATGTAATTGGACTGTATGATGTTGGAAATTTTAAAATTGGTGATACGATTACCGAAGGTGAAAATTTTATGTACAAAGGAATCCCGACTTTTTCGCCGGAAATATTTAAAGAACTGCATCTTGAAGATCCATTTAAATCCAAACAGCTTAATAAAGGTATTCTGCAGCTTACTGATGAAGGACTTGCACAAGTCTTTATCCAGAATAACGGAAGCAGAAAAGTTGTAGGTACTGTTGGTAATCTTCAATTTGATGTACTCGAATACAGATTGCTGAATGAATATGGTGCACAATGCAGATTTAGACCTTTAAATTTTTATAAAGCTTGCTGGGTTATTTATGATAAAGAGGAAGATATAAGCGAGTTGATGAGAATTAGATCGCACAATTTATTTTTGGATAAGCATAGCAAACTTGTGTTTTTAGCCGAGTCTCAATATTCAATAGCAAGTGCACAGGAAAAAAATCCAAAAGCAAAATTTTTATTTAGTGTTGAGCACAACACCCAAACACACGAATTTGAGGATGAAGATTAATATTTAGTCATCCCGAACTTGTTTCGAGAATCTCTTTTGTTAAAAGAAGCTGAAACAAGTTCGGAACTAGACTCTACTCATAATAATCAATCTTGCAACCACAACCATCCCATTTTCGTTCGTAAAAATCCAATCTCTCTTGAATAAATTTATCAGCATCCGCTAAAGAATTAATTTTTCTTAGAATAATTTCACTCTTTTAAAGAGAGTTCCTGAATAAAGAGTATTCCATCAAATTTGATTAATCTAATAAAATCAGATAAATGAGTGTCTTCAATTCTGATTAGCTCAGAATTATCTAAAACTGCTTGGAGTTCTTCTTCTTTAATTATAAGATAATTTGTGTTTAATGCTTTGCTAAAAATTTCTTTTGCTTCCATAAATCGCCAAAATTTTAATTTGTTTGATGAAATAAGTAAAACAAAAGTTTCCAAATGGAAATGAAATTACTGTGAGTTTACAATCAAAACAGGGCAGGGAGCATTATTTAAAACTCTTTCAACACGAGGACCAATGTAAAGTTTTTCTGAACCAGGTCTGATATCAGTACCAAGAACAATCAGGTCAAAGTTTCTTTCTTTAGCAATTTCCAGAATTGATGTCTCGGCATCTACTCCAACTTCAACTTCTGCAAATGTATTTACTGATAATGATTCGCCAAGAATTTTGAGATCTTCAATTATTTGAAAGGCAAACATAAATTGTCTTTCTTTTATATTTCCCTCAACATCCAAGTGATAGATATCTTTTTTATCCTCGATTACCTTTAGAATGTGAACTTCCTGAGATCTATCCGAAGCAAGAGTAAATGCAACTTGTGCAGCTCTTCTTGCTGCTAAACTGCCGTTTGTTGGGACAAGGATTTTTTTTGGTTCCCAGTTTTCGTGATGCGAACCGCTTTGTACAACAATACTGATTGATGGTGAAAGTCGAACAATATCATCAACTATAGGATTGAATACCCGGCCAGATTTTTTATCTTTTTCCGTGGCACCAATTAATATCAAATCATAACTCTTGCTTGCTTCATCTAAAATACTTTCAACAGGATTTTCAGAAATCAAAACCTTTTTCGTAATTGTAATTCCATTAAACAATTTACCAAGCTGATCCAAAAATTCTATACATTCATTTTTATTTTGCAAATTTGTTATCGTTAGCAAAGTGAGGTTTAGTTCTCTTTTAATTGCAAGTTTTTTTATGATTTTTGCTTCGATCATTTTCTTTTCAAAATCATCACGTTTTCTGACGGGAAGCAAAATTCTGTGGATAGAAGACATTATATTATTTTTTAGTAATTCTTCCTGTTTAAGTCTTTCAATTTCAGCATCTTTTGGTTTAACTTTTTTTAGAGTGTAGCGAAGCATAAACGGAGCCATAATTGAAGTTACAACAGCCATAATTACAATCAGAGAAAAAATTTCTTGAGATATAACACTAAAGGACAATCCAATCGTTGCAATAATTATTTGTATCGCACCGCGAGCGTTTAATCCCGCGCCAAAACTTAAAGCTGTCCAATGATCGCTATTACCAAAATATCTTGCACCAATGTAAGCGCCGGCAACTTTGCTAATTGTTGCAATTATGATAAATCCAACTCCGATAAAAAGTAATTCCGGATTTAATAATGGAGCAAGATTAACTTTTAATCCTGCAGCAGCAAAAAATATTGGTGCAAAAATGCCAAACGTAATACTTTCTATTCTTTCAATTGCTTCTTTTGGTATTGATGGAATGCGTGAAAAGATTATTCCTGCAACAAAAGCGCCAAGTACTGCTTCTAATCTTAGTGATTGAGCAATTGCACCAAGGCCAATGCTGAATAAAATTAATATAGTTAAAAATTTGTACCTGCTTTGAATTTTATCTTTTGCAAAGTTTACTAATTTTGCTGCAATCCATTTACCGGCAAAAAAACTGATTCCAAGAAAGGCCAGAACTTTTCCTACGGAAATAAAAACATTTTCAGCAGTTACAATACCAACTTCAATCAGTCCCAAAACAATAGATAACAAAATCCAGGCAGCAGTATCATCAATCATTCCAGCTGCAATAGTGATTTGTCCTATATCTCTTCTTATAAGATTAAGATCAATTAAAACCTTGGCAATAACCGGAATTGCAGAAACCGAAATGGCGGTGGCGATAAATAATGAAAAGATTATTTTTTTTGATGGATCAACAAGTAAAGAGTCGGGTAAAAAGTAAGCAAAACCGAATCCAAGAATTAGTGGTAAAATCAATCCGCCAATTGCAGTTGCAAAAGCGTTTCTTGAATGATGTTTAATTAGTGCTAAATCTGTTTCAAGTCCTGTAATTAATAATAGAAGCATTGCCCCAATTAAACTGATAACATCTAAAAGATTTGTACCGGTTTGATTTTTGGCAATAATAAAATCAGAAAGAAATGGAAGACTGCCAAGCAAAGATGGACCCAGAATTATTCCAGCTAAAATTTCTCCAACCACTGTTGGCTGTCCAAATCTCTGAAATAATTCTCCAAATACTCTTGCAAATAACAGCAAAACAAAAACTTGAATTAGGAAAACTAAAATATCATTATGTGCAGAAGCAATTAACATAAAAGTATTAAAATAGAATGATTTACTTTTAAGAATACGAGTTGATTTCTACCTGCGAAAGTAATGAAAAGAATGTTTAGAATAAATTATTCTGATATAGGAAACTGTTAATGTTTTAATAATAATGGATAGTTTTTCATTCGATTCAAATAAATTATATTGCATTTGAGACTAACAGTTACAATTAAAAAAATGGACAAGAAATACCTAGTATTAAATATAGAACCGGAATACCGTGCCGATTTGGAAAGTTTACCTTGGGATACACCATTAAACGATTGGAACGACAAAAAAGTAAAATTTCTTGATTTTAGAAAAGGGATTTCTAAACACACGGTTAGATTTATAAAGACAAAAGATTTTGCGTTCGCGATTAAACAGACTAGTCCAATTAGCGCCTATTTTGAAAGTGAAACGTTTGCAAAGCTGCTGCAAAAAGGAGTTCACACATTAATTCCTGCGGGATATATTTATTATAAAAAGAATTTGTTTGAGATAAATTCTGATGAGAATGAAAGTCTTGCATTTATAATTACAATTCTTGAAGCAAAATCGATTCCACACTCTATTCTTTTTAAATGGGATTTTTCAGACACGAGTAGAAAAGCAATTTACAAAGCGGCTGCTGAATTATTGGCCAATCTTCATTTCAACAACATTTATTGGGGTGATGCTTCACTTTCAAATATTCTTATCAAGTTTATTAAAGTAAAGGATGAACAGGGTAAATCACGTACAGAATTAAAAGCTTTTCTTTCCGATTCTGAAACAATAACAGTATTGAAGAAAATTTCTGATGATCTTATCAGGAAAGATATAAAGCGATTCTATGATTCAATGATGGAAATAAGTAAAGAATTTCCTGAAGATGAAAAAGGTAAAGACAAAGTTGATTTAAGTGAAGATAAAAATTATTTCAAACTAGAATATAAATCTTACTCTGAATTGTTGAATAAAACTTTTCAATTTGAACAGACGACGGGACTTGAGATACGAAAACATTTTTTTAAGATAACTGATCAATACTCAATTGATTCAATTCTTAAACAAATTGAGGAGCACAAATGGTATCTGAGTGAAAAAAGTGGCACTGAGGTTGAAATGTCTTTTGCTGCAAATGAATGGGTTGAGAAAATTTATAACCCGATTATAAAGGAATTTAATAAACTTAAAATCTTTGAATATTTTCAAAACACAAATTCTTTAAAGCTGTACACGGATATAATGGCCCATAAATATTACCTTAGTTTGGAGAATGGTGAAGATGTTGGGATTTATTCTGCGATAAGAAGTTACAGCTCAAAACATTCTGATAAGGAGGAATCACTTCTATCTAAGTTTATAGAAAAACTCTATAAAACGATTAACCAAAATAGTCCCACCAAATTATAATTTATAGATATTCTGATTATCTTAATTTTTATCAAATCGTGGTAATCTCTAACTATAATTTGACGAGATTAAAATGATTTTCAATACTAACTATTTCACTTCTATCTGCCATTTAGCTAATTTTGAAAAGTAAATTAAACAAAACATTGAATCACATTTGAAAAATCAGGAGTTATAAAAATGACCACAATAGTTGATGTATTTGGACGAGAAATTTTGGATTCAAGAGGTAATCCAACTTTGGAAGTTGAAGTTTATCTTGAGGGCGGAGTAATGGGGAGAGCTGCAGTGCCAAGCGGTGCTTCAACCGGCGAACACGAAGCAGTTGAACTAAGAGACGGAGATAAAAATCGTTATAATGGAAAGGGAGTACTTAAAGCAGTTGAAAATGTAAATGAAAAAATTGCAGATGAGATTATTGATTTAGATGCTACCGAACAAGTTGAAATTGATAATCTGTTAATTGAATTAGACGGTACCGAGAATAAAGGTAATCTTGGTGCAAACGCTATGCTCGGTGTTTCTCTTGCCTGTGCAAAAGCATCCGCGGAATTTTTTGGATTACCGCTTTACCGTTACATTGGCGGAGTTAACGCCCGCACACTTCCTGTTCCAATGATGAATATTCTTAATGGTGGAAAACATGCTGATAACAATGTTGATTTCCAGGAATTTATGGTTATGCCAATTGGAGCAACTAGTTTTAGAGAAGCCTTAAGAATGGGAACAGAAACATTTCACGCATTAAAATCTGTTCTCTCCAAAAAAGGCTACAACACAGCAGTAGGTGATGAAGGTGGATTTGCACCAAACTTAAAATCAAATGAGGAAGCAATTGAATTAATTCTTGAAGCAATTACTAAAGCAGGTTATAAAGTTGGAACAGATATCGGAATAGCACTTGATCCTGCAGCAAGTGAATTCTTCATCAAAGAAAAAAATGCTTATCATCTTTTCAAATCTGCACCAAACAAAGAAATCAGTATCGAAAAAATGGTTGATTATTGGGCAGGCTGGGCAAAACAATATCCAATCGTTTCAATTGAAGATGGTTTAGCTGAAGATGATTGGGATGGATGGAAATTAATGACAGAAAAACTTGGCGGAAAAATTCAGCTTGTTGGTGATGATCTTTTTGTAACCAACACCAACAGACTAACAAAAGGAATTGATCTTGGAGTTGCAAATTCCATTTTAATTAAAGTAAATCAAATCGGTACATTAACAGAAACACTTGATGCAATTGAACTTGCAAAGATTAACGGTTATACAAGTGTTATCAGCCATCGCAGCGGTGAAACTGAAGATACAACAATTGCCGATATAGCTGTTGCAACAAATGCGGGACAGATTAAAACCGGTTCTGCATCAAGAACAGATCGTATTGCAAAATACAACCAGCTCTTAAGAATTGAAGAGGAACTTGATACCACTTCAATCTTTCCTGGTGTGGCAGCATTAAATTATAACGGTTAATTAAATATTTGCCCGGTTGGTTTTTCAGTCGGGCATTTTTGTCTCTAATCAGATTAATAAATCTTAACAACAAAGAGATTAAAATGAAAAACAATCACATTGAGAATTGTAAATCACTAATCCAAAAAAATAAAATTGAGTTCATAGATTTAAAAGCAAATGATCTTACAGGAAGATTGCATCATATTACACTTCCTTATTATTCAAACATACTTGAAAAACTAATAAATGAGGGTGTTGGGTTTGATGGATCGAGTTACGGTTTCCGAAAGGTTGAAAACAGTGACATGATTCTCATCCCTGATCTTGCTACTGCAAAACTTGATCCATTTCGTGATGCACCAACATTAACTTTTTATTCTCACATCGTTCTTACTGATGAAAAGAGAAGTCCATTTAATCAGGATGGAAGATATCTTGCGAAAAAAGCAGAGGAATTATTAAAGAAAACCACAGGTGCAGATAAATCTTTATGGGGACCGGAATTTGAATTCTACATTTTTTCAAAAGTTGAATACGATACTCGTACTGCATCATCATTTTATCGTGTAGAACACGCAGAGGAGTTTTATAAAAAGGCATATCATGCTGCAAATCCTTTTGATGAGTATGATGATTTTCGTGACGAAGCCTGTAAGCTTTTAAAGGCTCAGGGAATAAATGTTAAATATCATCATCACGAAGTTGGTGAAAGAGGGCAGCAGGAAATTGAAACTTACTTTAGTGATTTGCTGGATACTGCTGATAACATTATAACAGCCAAATACATCCTTTTCAACTTTGCTAAAGCAAAAGGGATTGTTCATCACATTCATGCCAAAACCAATGTATCAGCAGGCAGGCAACGGTATGCACTTGCATCTTTACTTAACAAAGAATGGAAAAAATCTTTTCTATAAAAAAGGCGAGTATGGAAATATTAATCAGTTGGGCAGATATTTTATTGGCGGAATGTTAAAACACGGCCCTGCACTTTCGGCATTTACAAATCCAAGCACAAATTCTTACAAAAGATTAGTCCCAGGATTTGAAGCACCTGTTGCATTAACTTATGGACAGGGGAATCGTGCTTCTGCAATTCGTATTCCTAAGTATGTTTCCAATCCTGATGAAACAAGATTCGAATATCGTCCACCCGATGCAACTGCAAATCCATATTTATGTTTGGTATCAATGCTTCTTGCCGGGATAGATGGAGTTATAAATAAGATTGATCCCGTGAAGGAAGGTTATGGTCCCTACGATAAAAACTTTTTGGAAGGAAATGATATTGACAAAATTCATTTTCTCCCGAGAAATCTTGCAGAAGCTTTGGATGCTTTAGCTGCGGATAATGATTTCTTAAAACGCGGTGGAATATTTACTGATGAATTATTAGAGCAATGGGTATCGATAAAGAACGAAGAAATTCATTCAATCGGTACAATGCCTCATCCTTTTGAGTACAAAATGTATTTTAATTTGTGATGACAATGGGATTTTTATTTATCTACAATTGAATGATTTAACGGGTAATATTGGAGAATTGTTCAGAGAATTTTTATATTTCAAATACTATAATTGATACTAGTAGATATACTCATTAACTCATAGCAAAATCCTGACAAAGTTAAACTCATAAAGTTTTGTTTAACTTAACGACCGGCTGGTTTATTATGAAAGAAAAACTCCCTATAAATAAGGACATATTAATTTCAGCTAGAACTTCAATTGGCTTATCTGTTGAAGATGTTGCAAACAAATTCACAAAATCAACAAAAGATATCGATGAATGGGAGGAGGGCATAACATCTCCTACATTCTCACAACTAGAGCGGCTAGCTTTTGAAATTTATAAAAGGCCATTGGCTATTTTCTTCTTTCCTCATGTGCCCGAAGAGGACACTCCTAAAACTGAATTCCGAACATTGCCCGACACGGTTATCAATGAGTTGCCACCAGAAATCGTTAAACTTTATAGAAATGCCAAACTCTATCAACTTTATCTTGAGGAGTTACTTGATGAGCAAAATCCGATAGAAAAATCATTGCTAGATAAGTTCTCAATTACTGATGAAACTAATATTACAAAATTAACTCAAGAAATAAGGAAAGAAATTAATGTTTCAATTGATGAACAAACAAAATGGCCTTCAACTGAAATAGCATTCAAAAACTGGCGCACAGTTTTTGAGTCAAACGGAATATTCGTTTTCAAAGCTGCTTTTAAAAACGATGCTTACTCCGGATTCTGCTTATATGATAAAAAATATCCGCTGATATATATTAATAACAGTATGTCTGACACGAGACAGATTTTTACACTTTTTCACGAATTAGCTCATTTACTCTTTAGATCCGGTGGCATTAATTTCAGAAGCCGAGAGTATACCAGATCATTCAAAGGTTATTACCAAAATATAGAAGCAACCTGCAACAGGTTTGCAAATGAATTTCTTATACCCCAGGATGTTTTTGATTCAATTCAATTAACTATTTCTGAATCACAATTTCAGAAACTTGCGAACCATTTTTCAGTAAGCCGTGAAGTAATTTTGCGCAATTATCTTGAACGCGGATTAGTGAGTCAAAGCTATTATGAACAAATGGCAGCCAAGTGGATTGAACAAGCTAAAGAGCAAAAAGAAGGTGAAGGGGGAAGCTACTATTATAATAAGAAAGCATATCTCGGTGAGAGATATATAAGCCTTGTTTATGGAAAATACTATCAAAACAAGATAACATTAGATAACGTTGCAGAATATTTTAATGTAAAAGTGAAGAACCTTCCAGCTTTTGAATATCTTGTGATGGAAGGGGGAAAAAGAAGATGATTTATGTTTTTGATAACAGTTCACTTTCAAATATTCTTAATCATTATTATCCTGATCGCTTCCCATCTTTCTGGGAAAAGTTTGATGCTATTGTTAAAAATGAAAATTTAATTTCTGTTCGTGAGGTACGAAACGAACTGACCAGTAAATTTGAGAATGATACAATAGACTTGTTATTGAAATACAATAAAGATTTTTTCTCTAATCCAACTTCTGAAGAACTAAGTTTTATAACACAGATTTATTCTATTACGCATTTTCAGCAAAATTTAGATAAGAAAAAGATTTTATCAGGAGGATATTTTGCTGATCCTTTTATTATTGCAAAAGCCTGGAAAGAAAAGGGTACCGTAATTACAGAAGAAGATTATAAAGATAATGGTGCAAGGATTCCAAATATTTGTGAGCGTTTTAAGATACCTTGTAAGAAGTTTGAAGGATTTTTAATTGAATTAGATTGGAAATTCTAACTGCTTCTCATCCTTTTGAATATAAAATGTACTTTAATTTGTAAAGATTTAGCCAACAATAAGAAAACTCATAAAATTTTAAGTCCCTACCAGTTTTATTGATAGGGACTTAATAAAAAAATAAGATAGTTTTACTTCAACAAAATCATTTTCCTAGTCTGCACAAATTCCCCAGCTTGTAACTTATAGAAGTATACACCGCTTGTTAAATTCTCTGCGTTCCAGTTAACTTCATAGGTACCAACAAATTTTTCTTCATTAACTAGTGTTGTAATTTCTTTACCAAGTATGTTAAATATTTTAAGCGTTATGTGAGAAGATTTTGGAATCGAATATTTTATAATTGAAGAACTATTAAACGGATTAGGATAGTTCTGCGAAAGCAAATACTCTGTTGGTAGTTCATTAAGCTCTTCCTCAACCCCGACAACTACTTGCTTTGAATCTTTCCAGTACGACCAACCACCACTCTTGATTTCAAAATTAAAACTTAACAAACCCGAAAAATTTGTATTAACCCTAACCGTATAATTACCGGAAGGTAATACTGTTACTCCGGGTGCTATGCTGTTAATACTCAAAGGACTGGAAATGTAGGTCACTGCGCTATCATCTGAAGTCATATTAATCGATAAGTTTTCGACTGCCAAAGATTGGCCATTATTTTTTACATAAGGATTTACCGTGTAGGTTTTAGGAACAGGATTGTAGGTAACTTTTAAAGAGTCAATTACAATCGGCCCTGCAGTTGTAAATCTGCAAATAATCCGGCGTGTTGAAATATTTATTAGTTGTGTTATCAATTGTACTAACACCTAAATAGTAAAAATCTTCAGTCTGTTGTGGTGGAATGTATCCACCATAAATTCCGTCATTTGAAAGTGAATCGCCGTGCAATCCGTCATCAAAAAGTGTAGAGAGAGTCCAATAATGTACTATCTGAATTAACATAAATGAGATGGGTTGTAAACTGATGATTGTAAATGTTTGAAAATCTTGTTTTAAATAAAACAGAATCAATACTAATTTTTGCATAGCGTTTTTCAACATTGGGATTTTGCGCATATATATTCCCATATAAATGTGCATAGTTCGTAAGGGGATAATTAATTTCTCCTAACCTTGTGAAAATATTGTCACTTAGACGCCAATTTTGAAACCAAATAGTTCCCCACTTTTCAATTGGATCATAACTCATATAAGTTAAGCAACCAGGCCAGGAACCAACATGTCCCCACGAATTCTTCTTAATTGGAAAAACATTCCACCATATTAAGCCTTGTTTCCATTTCCACCAAGGTGCTTCCCAAACAATATTATAGCTGAGTTGGTCTGATAGCATATATGAAATAGTTGTACTATCGAGCATTCTAAAATTATTATAAACTCCATTATTTATATAAGCCAAAAGAAATTTTGATAAATCAATTTTATTTGTTCGTAAAAATCCTGCAGGATAAAGAACCCATCCCTGGTGACAAAGAGGAGAAGAGACATCGTATGGTGTTGCAATTTGATTAGGGTCTAATCCTTCAAGAAACCAAGATGTAGAATTCATAGACAATGGAATAAAAATACTATCTCTACAATATTCATAAAAGATTTACCAGTTAAATGCTCAATCATTATTGCTAATAAGCTCGCTCCCACATTTGAGTAGTTCCATTGCTGACCCGGATGATAATTGTAGAAATTACCTGGACTGTAATATGTGCCCCCAGGCATTAAGTGATTTACAAGAAAACTATCTAGTCTCATTGGTGAATCCCCACAAACAATTAAGGGTACCAAGAATATTCCAATTGTCCTGAATACTAGAAGTATGAACCAGAAGCATTTTAACTGTAATTGTGTCATTTGGGTATAAAGGATTTTTTACTGTAAAACCAAGCGGCAGATAATTATTGATATTATTTTCAAGATTTATCATTCCATTTTCCCAAAGCTGCATTACTGCTGTTGCTAAAATTGGCTTTGAAATTGATGCCATTAGGAAGATAGTTGAGTCTTCAACAGATAGTTGATTCTGAAGATTTCTATATCCGTAGTTTTTATTCCAGATTACCTCATTATCCTTTACAATAATAGTTGCGATACCGGGAATTGATTGTGAATTCTTATAGGCAATGATTAGCGAATCAAGCATTAAAGAATCGAGGTTTACACTAAGAGCATTTGTAAGTTGTCCAGAAGATATTTTTTGCGGCTGTTCATTCCTATAAAATTCAAGTTGTGCAAAACTTATTTGTGATACAAACAAAAAGAAAAACAAGGTGTGCTTTAGAGTTTTCCCCGTAAATCGGGATTTCGAAAGACTCAACATAGCGTACCTCCTATTAGAAGTTGAAAGAGTTAATTTCAAAACTTCTGCTTCGGGAGAGTTATCGAGATGTCATCTCAGGACTGAACAATAAAACGGCTCTAAAGTTTAGCCCTCTCGGAGTAGAGAGAATTTATGTAGATATAAAATCCATCAATTATTTATCATTGTCAAGAAAATAAAATTACACGATTGGCAAGTGTGGTTAATTAACAACAAACCCCCACCAACTTTCATTGATAGGGGCCTCTTGAAAAAAACAAAGATGAACTTACTTCAATAAAATCATTTTTCTCGTCTGCACAAAATCTCCAGCCCGCAACCTGTAGAAATAAATTCCACTTGGAAGATTAGAAGCATTGAAAGTAATATCATATCTGCCTGCCTCTATTTCACCTTTTACTAATTCCGCAACTTCACTACCTAACAAATCAAAAACTTTTAGACTAACATTAGACCTTTCTGGTATTGAGTATTTTATTTTTGTTCAAGGATTAAAAGGATTTGGGTGATTCTGACTTAAACTAAATTCCAAAAGCAGCTCTAAATCTACCTCAATCACATTCGAGTATTCAAAGCTTCCATCATTGTCAATTTGTTTTAGTCGGTAATAATAAATTCCTGAAACAAGATTTTTGTCTACAAAGTTATAGCTCTGCTTTTCTGTAGTGGTTCCGTGGCCTTCAATAAATCCAAGATTATTCCAACTTTCGATACCATTTCTTCTTTCAACATAAAATCCACTATTGTTAATTTCAGTTGCAGTCATCCAGTTAAGTGTTATATCACTTTCATTAACCAATGCTGTAAAGCTTGTAAGTTCAACTGGTATTTGTTCATCAATCGTAATATCATCAAGAAGCATCCCATTTCCATTTACATCGAAGTGTTTGAATGCGATATAAACATTCATTCCGGCAAACGAAGTTAAATTAACTGCATACTGTGTAGTCCAGCCATATGGGAAAGCGTTAACATTATAAGCGGCCAATAATGTTGTAAAACTTGTCACTGCTGTATCGGTAGTTGAAACTAGAATATGTAATGAATCCGGGGGATAATTACTATTAAAGAATTTTCTGGCCCAGAATTTTAATGAATCACCGGATGAAATATTCAACTGCGGCGTTACTAACCAATCTTCGCCACCTGTAACTTCCCATCCAATTATTGCACTATGTAAACCAGTATGACCTCCATTGGCTCTCATCCAGGCAACTCCGCCAAGTATATTTTTAGTATGCCAGCCTGTTGGAGGAAAACTTGCGTCCTCAAAACCTTCATTTAGTATTTGGGCAGAGCTTGTTGAAAAGCTGAGGAAAAAAAAGGGAAGCAATAGAAAGAGTAATTTTTTGTTCATAGCAATCTCCAATTAATTATCTTTAATATGATTTATGTGGGTAGCTTCTTCATTGAGAATGAATTTTAATGGAATAGCTATTATTCTCCCGATGCGGAGTGTTATAGCATTAATAAAAAGTAATTATAAATTAGTACTATTATATAAATCAACCTTTTAAGACATTGAATAAAAGAGAGTTGAGATATTTTTTATTTTACTCGCTCTGTATAAATAAACTGATTAAATTTAATCTATTAAACTGCAAAAGACAATCAGAATTTTATAAACACCCCAATATTATTTTACTCTTAGCAAACAAACTGAATAAAAATTATTCTTCAGTTTCAAATTTTAATTATAAGATATATAAAGAAAATCGCTTCATTTTTTACAATTCTGTGACAACTCTGAATTGTCAATAACCTAAAATAGTATTAGGAATTAAAAGGAGATTAATAATGAAAACTTTAATCATTTGTTTATTACTTCTATTATTCAATATAAGTTTGCTAAATGGTCAGGAATCACAAAAACCATTCATCATAAGTCCTTTTATTGATGAGAAGCTTGATAAAATTGAAGCAAACTATTTCGAGTTTTTTCCTACCTTTAGAGATTTTCAGGAAGCTACTTTTTATTTAAAACCTGACAGCACACTATCAACAAATATCAAATATATGTGGAATAATAGGCTCATCGATACAACTGCTACTTACAAGGACAAAAGCACATTATTAAAACTAAGAAACAGAATAAACGAAAAACTTATAAAGGATATTAAAGATAAAAAGGTTGAAGAGTTAGGGTTAACAATAGAAAATAACCTGCTATATAGGGGAAATATTTATTCATCTTTTGATGGAAAGATCAAATTTATAAAAGCAGGATTTACAGAGTTAAAAGCTGATGATATAATAGAAGATTACATACCTACAATATATTATTCCGAGATTAAAACTGTAACAACTTATGAAAATGATACTGGTGTTATTTTACTTTCAACAGCAGTTGGAATTGGAGCTGGGATTGGTTTAGGAGTATTATTAGGACCTGTTTTAATGGAACGAGATGAAGGGATGTTAGATTTTCGGGAATTAGGTGGAGGAGTAATTGGAGGCATTATAGGAAGTCTTATTGGTTTGGGTGTTGGTTACATTATTAAAATACCGGTTGGATATGATATAATGGATCCTGAAGCAAGGAGAATACTAAGAGAAAATAGTTTGTTGCCAAGTGGTTTGTAAAATTACAGTTTGATTAATAAGAGAGGTGTAAAATGAAAAGATATATTTCTGCAATTTTAGTCCCTTGTTTACTTTTACAGATATTTGGCTGTTATTCTTCAAGAGAAATATCCTTAGATGAATTGCCAAATTTTAATGAGGCAATAATAATTACTAAGGACTCAGCTATTTATTACTTGACAAACAGGCTATTGAGTGAAAAGGAAATGTTAAATAATCCTAGAGCCTATTTTTCTAACGTTTGGATTGTATTACCCGATAGTGAGAAAATATCGCTAGTAAGGCAAAAGTCTTGTAGGGAAAGTGGGCAAGAATTAACTAATTACAGAATTGATAAAGATAAAGCAGAGATTAGTTATAATGATATAAGTAGTATTTCAACTGAGAGCATAAGTATTGGTTATACTTGTCTGGGTTTGATAAGTATTTTCGGAATAATTTTACTTATTGGATATCTGTCTGACCCAGAGCACTTTGGAGAATTTAAGTATAAATAGAAAACTATAGGAGTAAAAAATGAAAAAATATATTTCAGCAATTTTTATCCCTTGCTTATTCTTACAGCTATTTGGCTGCTATTCTTCAAGAGAAATATCCTTAGAGGAATTGCAAAATTCCGATAAAGCTATACTGACTACAAAAGACTCTACTTTATACTATTTAAAGAGAGAAATTAGCATTGGAGAGATCCTCCACAATCCTGATATTTATTTTTCAGATGATTGGGTAATAAAACAAAACATCGGAGTGATTACTTTAACTACTCAAAAAGTTTACAGAGAATACATTGGAAAAGAAGAAGTATCGATTATTAATAAAGACACGGCAAATATTAGTTATAAGGATATAAACAATATCTCAGTAGAAAATATAGATACTGGCAATACCATCTTACTTGTAGGAATCACTTTTGTTAGTATTCTTGGGATAGCTTTTACGGTGTTTGCTTTATCATTTCACTACTAATGACAAACACTTGAAAAAGTTATAATGGAAACGTTGATGCAATACAAAGTGAGGCTTTACGTGTTATTTGAATATGAGTTAAGAGGTTTCTTCCGATAATCATCTATCCAGTTTAAAAGTAGTATAACCAAAACCAAATAGATTTTAGAGTGAGAAAT
This sequence comes from uncultured Ignavibacteriaceae bacterium, assembly GCA_963698205.1. GTDB lineage: Bacteria > Bacteroidota > Ignavibacteria > Ignavibacteriales > Ignavibacteriaceae > IGN3. The sequence goes on from CAVOPZ010000013.1 coordinate 89,617, forward strand.
TCATTTTGTTTTTTCACAAAACTGCGAAATATTAAATATTTATACTTGCGAGGGCAGAAGATAAATCTGAGAATTTCTTTATAATTCGGTCAAAACCAGTTTGAATAAACATTTTATTTATGGTACCGGAAGGAACAATAGCAAGTAAATCACCGTTCTTATTTCTGAGTTCCTTAGCCATAGTAACCATTACACCTGCAATTGCAGAATCAATAAAGGCACAATCAGTAAAATCTAAAATAATAAATCTATGATTTGCAGATGTTAAACTGGCAAGGTGCAGCTTGAATGCTTGAGTTTCTTTTAAAGTTGCCCGAAGCATATTAAATTTAAGCACTGGTATTCCATTAGAAATAGAGATAATGAAATCCTGTGAGTCAAAAGTATTATTAAGGTACATAAAAAAATAATTGTTAAAAATATTGTCGCTAACATAAGTATAAATAAGTCAGATCTAAACTATTTTCTATTATTTTGTCAAATCAGGAAGTGTATTTACTCTTGTAGATTTTAGTAATTATTTTAATATGGATAGATCAATTTTCTAAAATTGATTTATAATACTTTTTGTATTAAACACTTTCCTATATCTTTTACAATAAATAATAATCATTTATTAACATTTTCTAACTTACCAATCCACGTTATGGATTATCTAGGTGAAATAAGTGCTTTGTTAACTGCTGTTCTTTGGTCAGGAACATCTATAGCCTTTTCATCCGCAGCTGAAAAAATCGGATCACTTCAGCTTAATATTAACAGAATGATATTTGCTTCTTTGTTCTTAATCTCCACAATTTTTATAATGGGTTATGATTTTGATTTGTCCAATTCGCAATTTACAAATCTTATAATAAGCGGCATCATTGGTTTAGTAATTGGCGATTCATTTCTGTTTAAAAGTTATCAAATGATTGGTGCAAGAATCAGTATGCTTTTGATGGCACTATCTCCGGCAATGTCTGCAATTCTTGCTTTTATTTTTCTAAATGAAACAATTTCATTACTTGGAATTATTGGAATATTGGTTACGCTTTCCGGAATAGCATTGGTTGTACTTGAGCGAAATGTAAATTCAAAATATCAGATTACAACTTTAGGAATTGTTTATGGAATTCTTGGTGCAATGGGTCAAGCCGGAGGTTTAATTTTTGCAAAGTTTGCATTTAATGAAGGACACATTACAGGATTTATTGCAACATTTATTCGAGTATTTTCTTCAGTGATTATTTTTCTTCCAATAATGATGATATTAAAAAAATATAGAAATCCATATAAATTATTTAGTACAAATAAATCCGCTTTAGGTATAACTTTAATTGGAACTATTCTCGGTCCGTTTTTAGGAATTACATTTAGTCTAATTGCAGTTGAAAACACCAAAGTTGGAATAGCAGCCACGTTGATGTCAACGATGCCGATAATTATGCTTCCGATGGTGAAGTATATTTATAAAGATAAGTTATCCTGGAGAGCAATAACAGGTGCCTTTATAGCAGTTGCGGGAGTAGCATTAATATTTTTAAGATAAATATGCTTGATCCTAAATTCTCATACCTCTAAAAATCTTCTTATATACATTTAAGACAGCATCATCAAAGCAAACAAAAATTATTTTCTCGATTGATTCATTCTTCTCTAAAAACTTTTTTGCTTCTGTAATTGCAATCTCTGTTGCTCTTTCTAAAGGAAAACGATAGACACCAGTTGAGATAGCAGGGAAAGCAATAGTTTTAATTTTGTTATCAACAGCAAGTTTTAACGAATTGTGATAACAACTTGCGAGTAGTTCCGCTTCATTATAATTGCCGCCTTTCCAAATAGGACCAACTGTATGAATCACATATTTTGCAGGAAGATTATAACCTCTTGTTATTTTTGCTTCGCCTGTTAAGCAGCCGTTAAGTTTTTTACATTCTTCAAGAAGATCAGGTCCGGCAGCTTGGTGAATTGCCCCATCAACCCCGCCGCCGCCTAATAAAGTTGTGTTTGCAGCATTAACTATTGCATCAACCTTAAGCTTAGTAATATTACTTTTTATAATCTCAATTATGGAAGTCATCTTTGTCTAAGAATTCAACATTTGTCATTTCTGTTGAGTAAACTTTCCAGGAATCGCCTTCTTTTCTAAGTGTATGGATACCTGTTGTTTTATTATTCTTGAAATCCTTGCCTTTTATTTTAGTAGTAATTTGTGTGAATTCAACCTTGGCTTCTTTATCATTTTGCTCAAGAACTTTAATATTTTCAATTTTATAGTTTAAATCGTATCGTTCAAAAATCTGCTTTGCCATAATTTCAGTTGCAGGATAATTTGGACTTTTAGAATGTACTGTTGTCATTACCGCTTCCAAATCTTCTTCATTCATAAATGCAGCATTTGCTTTAATCAGCTCTTCGGGAGTTTTATATTCTTTTTCGCTTGAACAAGACGTTATAATAATCATGATAAATGATACAACTGCTAAAACACCAACTATTTTAATTTTATTCACAAATACTCCTTTTGATAATTAATATTTATTTTTACTCAAGCAAATATTTGAACAACAGAATCCAATTCCTATTTATAATAAACAATATAATCCTGCATTTTTGGTACGAAATTATATAAATTAATTCTTCTAAAAAGTAATTATCAAGGAGTTCCATTTATAATTTTAGTGCTGCTTTAAAATGAATAAAAACCATCAATCTGTATTAAAATTGTTAATATATATTGCTTAAATTTGAATCGTTAATTTTTAGTTTTCTTTAATTCTGAAAGACAATACAGGGAGAAAAACTCTATGCCCGATAACCAGCCCAACATGAAATCCTACGAAGATGAATATAAAAACTTTTCATGGCAAATTTCCCGCAATGAACTTGGTTACAAAGATGGAGACGTAATCAACATCGGTGAATACTGTGCCGACAGAATCTGCCGAATGGGAAAAGCAAAAAAGCTTGCACTCATCTGGGAAGGTTTTGATGGTGAAGAAAAAAGATACACGTTTGATGATATGCGGATGCTTACAAATACGATCGCAGTATTTTTACAAAAGCTTGGAATAAATCCCGGTGAAAGAGTTTGTTTGTTCATGGATAAAGTTCCTGAACTATATTTAGGATTTCTTGGAATTCTTAAAATGGGTGCAATTGCGCAGCCGTTATTTTCAGCATTCGGTTCCGAATCACTTTTAACAAGACTCGAAGATGCACAGACATCAGCAATTTTCACTCAGAAAAAACATCTCGCCAAAGTAAGAAACATAGTTGAACAGCTTCCATCATTAAAAAATATTATTGTTGTTGATGATGACGGAAGCAAACCGCTTCGAGAAAAAGAAATCGCCTTTCATATGGATAAAGCAGAAAGAGTAAATGAATTTAAAATTTATCCATCAAAAGCTGAAACTCCATCTGTTCTTCATTACACTTCCGGAACAACAGGAAAACCAAAAGGTGCTCAGCACGTTCATTATTCGTTGATCTCTCAATACATAACTGCAAAATATGTTCTCGATATTAAAGATGAAGATATTTACTGGTGCACAGCAGATCCCGGCTGGGTAACAGGAACTTCGTATGGAATTATCGGTGCGTGGGCAAATGCTGCAACTCAGTGTGTGCTCGATGCCGGATTCAAAGCTGAATCGTGGTATAAGTTTATCGAGAAACATAAAATTACAGTTTGGTATTCTGCGCCAACTGCAATCCGTGCTTTGATGAAAGAAGGAAATGAAATAATTAAAAAGTTTGATCTTTCATCGCTTGCGTCATCTGGCAAGTGTTGGGGAACCATTGAATGCAGAAGCAGTTATCTGGTCGAAAGAAGTTTTTGGACTTCCATTCCTCGATTCTTACTGGCAGACGGAAACAGGCAGCATTGTTATCAGCAATTATCCGGGAATGAAAATAAAACCCGGCTCAATGGGAAAAGCTTTCCCGGGAGTAACTGCAACGGTTGTTGATTTGAAGACACATCAGCCGATTGAGAAAAGAGGAATTGTTGGAATGATTGCACTCAAACCCGGCTGGCCTGCAATGTTAAGAGGCTATTGGAACAATGAAGAAGTTTATAAAAAGAAATTTGCCAATGGCTGGTATCTTTGCGGCGACAGAGCAAGCATCGATGAAGAGGGTTATTTCTGGTTTGTTGGAAGAGATGATGACGTAATAAACACAGCAGGACATCTCGTTGGTCCCTTTGAAATTGAATCTGCATTGCTTGAACATCCTGCAGTGGCTGAGTCTGCTGTTGTCGGGAAACCAGATCCTATGAATATGGAAGTTGTGAAAGCATTCATTGCACTGAAGCCCGGAAATGAAAAAACAAAAATGCTTGAGCTTGAGATTATGAATTTTGTAAGGAAGAAACTCTCTGCTCTTGCAATGCCCCAAGAAATTGAGTTTGTAGATTCACTTCCCAAAACACGAAGCGGGAAAATTATGCGACGTGTTCTTCGCGCAAAAGAATGGGGTGAAGAGATTGGAGATATTTCAACTTTGGAAAATGATATGTGAGAACTTCATTGTTAGATTGTTTGATTGCTTTAATGAAATTAACAATGAAGCAATAGAACAATAAACAATTTTTTATTTGAAATTAATAACAATATAATCGGAGTTAAAAATTATGGCATCAATCAAAGACACAGTTCTTCAATACGTAAAAAACGAATACCTGGAAACAGATGACGACAGGGAAATCAATTACGATACACCACTCATTTCAGGAGGAATAGTTGATTCTTTCTCGATGGTTTCGTTAAAAGTTTTTCTTGAAACCAATTACAACATCCAGATTCCAGATGCAAAAGCTTCGCCGGAAGCATTCGACAGCGTAAACAACATAGTTAATCTTCTTAAAGAATTTCCGTCGAAGACGGATCCGCCTCTGGCGGAAATGTAAAGTAGGAGGATAAAATGTCATACAATACAGAAGTTAGAAAAGTTTATTCCGATCAGCTTGAAGATTTGAAATCACAGGGCATCTTTAAAGAGGAAAGAGCAATTTGCTCTCCGCAGGATTCCGCGATCGAAGTTGAATTCCCGATCGGTTCGGAAAAGAAAAAAGTAATTAATATGTGTGCAAATAATTATCTCGGACTTTCATCTCATCCCGAAGTTGTAAAAGCTGCACACGATGGACTCGATGTAAGAGGTTACGGAATGTCTTCCGTTAGATTTATTTGCGGAACTCAGGATATTCACAAAGAGCTTGAAAGAAAACTCACCGAGTTTCTTGGAACTGAAGATACAATTCTTTTCCCTTCCTGTATGGATGCAAACGCCGGAGTCTTCGAAGCAATATTAACTGATCAGGATGTGATGATTGCTGACCGACTTGTTCACGCTTCGATAATTGACGGAATGCGTTTATGCAAAGCGCAGAATGATTCATTACAAACATTCTGATATGGCTCATCTTGAAGAAAAGCTTCAGCTTCATCAGAATAAAAGATTGAGAATGGTGATTACCGATGGTGCATTTTCAATGGATGGTGATTTAGCAAAACTGGATAAAATTGTTGAGCTTGCAGAAAAATATAATGCGATGGTTTTTATTGATGACTCGCACGCAAGCGGTTACATCGGAAGAACAGGAAGAGGAACGCAGGAACATTGCGGAGTTCTCGGCAAGATTGATATCATCACAACAACTTTGGGAAAAGCTCTCGGCGGTGCAAGCGGCGGATGTGTTTCCGGAAGAAAAGAAATTGTTGAAATGTGCAGACAGAAAGCTCGTCCTTATCTTTTCTCAAACACTGTTGCACCGGTAATTGTTGAAGGTGCTTTGCGAGTTCTCGATATTATTTCCAGATCGACTGAAAGACGCGACAAGCTTGAAGAGAACTCAAAGTTCTGGAGAAAAGGTTTAACCGATGCCGGCTTTATAATTAAAGAAGGTGAAACTGCAATTGTTCCCGTTATGCTTTTCAATGCAAAGCTCTCGCAGGATGTTGCACGTGATCTTTATGCTGAAGGAATTTATGCTGTCGGTTTCTTCTTCCCGGTAGTGCCAAAAGGACAGGCGAGAATAAGAACGCAGTTATCTGCTGCTCACGAAAGACATCATCTTGAAAAAGCTCTCGCTGCTTTTATTAAAGTTGGGAAGAAGTACGATATCCTCGGAAAGACAAAGCAGGAGATTATTGATAAGTACGGGATGTGATAATTCAATTTAATTTTTAAGGTCAGAGGTGATGACTGACAACTCTGACCTTTTTCTATTTCTTCCAATTTCACTTATCCTCCAATTTCAATATTTTTGAACCGCCAATAATTTTTAATAACAATTCATAAGTGATACTATGTACCGCAGAACCAAATACGACTTAAAACAGGAATTAACATCAATCAAAGAAGCAAACCTTTACAAGGATGAGAGAATAATTCTCTCAGACCAGAAAGCAAAAATAAAAGTTTCTTATCCGGCAGACTCAAAACCAAAAGAGGTTCTTAACTTCTGCTCGAATAATTACCTTGGATTAGCAAACCATCCTGATATAATTAAAGCTGCAAAAAAAACTCTGGATACACACGGATTTGGTTTGTCTTCAGTTAGATTTATTTGCGGTACTCAGGATATTCACAAAGAGCTTGAAAAACGAATTGCAGATTTCTATCAGATGGAGGATGCAATTCTTTATTCATCTTGCTTTGATGCAAACGGCGGATTGTTTGAAAGTATTCTCGGACAGGATGATGTAATAATAACAGATCAGTTAAACCACGCAAGCATTATTGATGGAATAAGATTATGCAAAGCCAGAAGATTAATTTATGAACACTCAGATATGAAATCACTGGAACAGAAATTAGTTCTTTCACGTGAAGGTGCAGATATCTGGGAACACACAGGACTAGCTCAAGAACCTCATCCCGCTAAAAACATTTTGATTGCAACAGATGGTGTTTTCTCGATGGATGGTGACATTGCTAAGATTGATGAGATTATTAAACTTGGAAATAAGTACGATGCACTTGTTATGGTTGATGACTCACACGCAACAGGTTTCTTCGGCAAAACAGGAAGAGGTGCAGTCGAATATTGCAATGCAATTGGCAAAGTTGATATCATTACTTCAACTTTAGGTAAAGCAATGGGCGGGGCTTCCGGAGGATTTACTGCATCTAAAAAAGAAATTGTTGATATGCTCAGACAAAGATCACGTCCGTATTTATTTTCCAACACACTTGCACCTGCAATCGTAGGAGCTTCTATTGCAGCATTTGATCTTCTTGAAAAATCAAACGACCTGCGTGAAAAGTTAAGGGAGAACACAAAATATTTTCGGGAAAAAATGACATCACTGGGATTTGATTTGATTGAAAGTGTTCATCCAATAATCCCAGTCTTGTTCAGAAAGTTTGATAACGATGCTAAGCTTGCACAACAAATGTCAAAAGATCTTTATGATGAAGGAATTTATGTCGTGGGATTCTCATACCCCGTTGTCCAGAAGGGACAAGCAAGAATTCGCGTGCAGATTTCCGCAGCTCATTCAAAAGAAAATCTGGATGCTTGTATAAATTCGTTTGAGAAGGTGGGAAGGAAGCACAAAGTTATCTGCTTGATGCTGGATGCTAGATACTGGATACTGGATTCAAGATCTTATGCTGGTAGGTATAATTATTTATCACTGATGTGTTCATTTTGAACTGATTGAAGAAAGCGATTTATCTTTTTTCCTAATGTTTCCAATTTAGAATGTAGTTCCTTATAAAGTTTTTCATCTGTTAATGAACCTGTTTCAAATAGATTTTCAAGATGGTCAATAGTTTCATCATTTGAAGCTAAAGATATTGTGATGTATCGTTCATAATCACTTTTATAATTTCTTCTTCCATATCCTTCAACAATAGTTGACTTAACAGATTTTGATGATCTTCTGATTTGACTGCCTTCCTCGTACATTTCAAATTTCGGGAGAGTTAAAGTCATCTTATGAATTTCAATAACGACTTCTCTTGAAAGTTGCCATATTTCTAAATTTCTGTAACTCATATCATTTTACGAATTAGATTTAATATCCAGTATCAAGTATCCAGTATCTAGAATCACTCCCAATCCAGTATAACTTTTCCTGAGTTTCCGGATTTCATTATTTCAAATCCTTCTTTATAATCATCTATTTTAAATTTGTGTGTGATGATTGGAGTAATATCTAATCCGCTTTGAACCATTGCCTGCATTTTGTACCAGGTTTCAAACATTTTTCTACCGTAGATGCCACGAATGTTTAATCCATTAAAAATAATTTTTGTCCAATCAACTCCGGCATTTGATGGAAGAATACCAAGCAGTGCAATGTTGCCACCATGAAACATAACTTCGATCATACTATTAAAAGCGTGAATACTTCCACTCATTTCTAAACCAACATCAAATCCTTCTTTCATTCCAAGTTCTTTAACAACATCGGGAAGTTTTTCTTTGGTTACATCTACAGCTCGTGTAACACCAATTTTTCTTGCAAGTTCTAAACGATATGGATTCATATCTGTAATTACAGTATTTCTTGCACCAGCATGAAGAGCAACCGCTGCAGCCATAATTCCGATTGGGCCAGCACCTGTTATTAATACATCCTCACCAAGTAAATCGAAACTAAGTGCTGTGTGTACTGCATTTCCAAATGGATCAAATACTGAAAAAATATCTGTTGAAATTTTTGGGTCGCAATGCCAGAGATTTTGAACAGGAATAACCAAATATTCTGCAAAACATCCCGGTCGATTAACACCGACGCCTTTTGTATTTGGACAAAGGTGTCCTCGTCCGGCTCTACAATTTCTGCAAGTACCGCATACAATATGACCCTCACCGCTAACAAGTTCACCAACTTTTACATCATGTACATTAGATCCGAAAGCCTCAATTGTTCCAACATACTCGTGACCTACGTGCATAGGAACCGGAATAGTTTTTTGTGCCCATTCATCCCAGTTGTATATGTGAATATCTGTTCCGCAAATAGCAGTTTTTTTAATTTTAATAAGTACATCATTTGGTCCGTATTCAGGAACAGGAACTTCATCCATCCAGATTCCGGGCTTTGCATATTTTTTTACGAGAGCTTTCATTTTTTTCATGGCAAGTTCCTTTAGAAAAGTAAATACATTATTTAAAAACTATAATTTTATAAAATGTTCTAATCAAAATTAGAAATAAGGGGATAAACGACAAAGAAATAAACGCAGCTTTTTAAGCTGGAGTATTTTGTCAGATTATTGAGAAGAGTGCAAAATCTTTACTAAAAAAGTACTTTGGAGAATCTTTATATGATTTTAATTCTTTGTCAATAAGTTCTTGATTAATACCATTTGCAGAAGCAGTGTTTTTAAGAAAACTAACTTCGGCTTCGGTTACAAAATCATTTGCACAGGCAAGCTTAACTGCATCACATAAAAAAGAGCTCGCTATTTCTTTATCAGAAAATGTGATTGGTTCATCTTTAATATATTTGTTTATTAATAAGCTTCGGACAGTTTCATCATAAAAATCAGATGCAAACCCGAGCTTGTCCGAAATTTTTTTTAATATGTCTTTTTCTTTTTGGCTTAACTCTTTATCAAGTTTCGCAGTGATAAAAAGTCCTTTTAGATAGTTACTTCGGTCAATGAGTGGAATATTCATTTCAACCTGTAAAATAATTATAGAATTGTAAAAATGCTCCGGTTAATCCTTTCAATTATTATGCCTTTGAAATTACATCGGTTAATATATTTGTTTTATGTTAAAAAACTACTGAAAAACTTATACCCATTATAATCGTATTATAAAAGCTATCTCAAGTTCTGCCAATTCTTTGTTTAAGACATTTTTAAATGCGGTTCTATATCTTTTAAGACATATGAACCTCCAAAATGATTTTATAGCGCATTAAAATCTTAAATATGGTTTTGGTTTAGCAAAAACAAGTATGACTTTTTTTCTCATTATTAATAGAAAATAATTCCGATTTTGATTGGCATACATTTAGATTTTTCTGGATCAAGGATCTAACATTTCACTTGTAGTTTTATAATTTCTGTCATTTGAGAATTGATCACAGACCATCGGAAAACTTAGAGGATACAAATTCATATGCAATTCTTAATTAAGTTTATCCTTCTATTAAAGTTCATCTCAAATAAAATTGTATTATTTTTATATCAATAGATAACAATAATTTTTATTCTTAATTATTCAGGGAGATTTGAAATGAACTACCGGATTGAAAAAGATACAATGGGTGAAATCGAAGTACCAACCGATAAGTACTATGGTGCTCAAACGGCAAGATCTTTAATGAATTTTAAAATTGGCGGGGACAGATTTCCACGTGAACTAATTCGTGCGCTTGGAATTTTGAAGAAAGCTGCTGCACTTACAAACAAAGAACTTGGAACGCTTCCAGCAGATAAAGCTGATCTTATTATTAAAGCTGCTGATGAAGTGATTGAAGGCAAACTTGATGAACATTTTCCACTGGTAGTCTGGCAAACCGGAAGTGGTACTCAAACAAATATGAATGCTAATGAAGTAATTTCTAATCGTGCGATTGAGATTGCCGGTGGAGAAATGGGAAGCAAAAAACCAATCCATCCAAATGATGATGTTAATAAAGCACAATCATCAAACGACACTTTTCCAACTGCAATGCATATTGCCGCTGTTGAAGAAATTCACCGGAAATTAATTCCAATGGTTATTAAACTTCGTGATGCATTAACAGTTAAGGAAAAAGAATTTAAAAACATCATAAAAATTGGCAGAACTCATTTAATGGATGCAGTTCCACTTACGCTTGGTCAGGAATTTGGCGGATATGTTCAAATGCTCAGTAATGGATTGGATAGAATTAATGCTGCATTGCCAAGATTGTATGAATTAGCACTTGGCGGAACAGCCGTTGGAACAGGGTTAAATACCCATCCGGAGTTTGCTGTTAAATCTGCTGAACATATTGCAAAACTAACTGGAAAGAAATTTGTAACCGCTCCAAATAAATTTGAAGCTTTGGCAACTCATGATGCACTTGTTGAGTTTAGCGGTGTTTTAAAAACTCTTGCCGCATCGTTAATGAAAATCGCAAATGACGTTCGCTGGCTTGGTTCAGGTCCTCGCTGCGGTTTAGGTGAATTAAATCTACCAGAAAATGAACCTGGAAGTTCGATTATGCCGGGCAAAGTAAATCCAACCCAAAGTGAAGCAATGACAATGGTTTGTGCTCAGGTTTTTGGTAATGATGTTGCAGTCAATTTTGGCGGTGCGATGGGAAATTTTGAGCTTAACGTTTTTAAACCCGTAATAATCTTTAACGTTCTCAATTCAATAAGGTTAATTTCCGATGCCTGCGAAAGTTTTACAGATCATTGCGTAGTTGGTATTGAAGCGAACAAAGTTAATATCCAAAAACATCTTGAGAATTCTTTAATGCTTGTTACTTCTCTTAATCCACATATCGGTTATGATAATGCAGCAAAAGTTGCAAAGAAAGCTCACAAAGAAAATAAAACACTTAAAGAAGTTGCAGTAGAACTTGGACTTCTAACTCCAGAAAAATTTGATGAAGTTGTTAGACCAGAAAAGATGGTTGGACCGGAAAAGTGAGATGGATAATTTGTTGTTCAAAATAAATGATATTTTTTTATAATTTAATAGGCAGGGGCCTGTTATGAAAATATTTAAGCTTGTTTCTTATTTTTTTATGTTATTTCACTCATTCACTTATGCTCAGTGGACTGAAATGCCAATTGGAACGTCTTCACATTTATACGATTTATATTTTGTAACTAAAGATCTGGGATGGGTGGTTGGCAGTGAGGGAACGATATTGAAAACAACAAATGGTGGAGTTTATTGGTCAATTCAACAATCTAATTTGAGTGTTGAACTTTATTCAATTCAGTTTATTGATTCTTTATTTGGTTGGATTTGTGGAGAAGGGGGCACATTACTTAAGACCACGAATGGTGGAACTACCTGGGTACAAAAACCTTCAGGTGTTGTTGAACATATTAACTCCCTTTATTTCTTAAGTGCATCTGATGGCTTTGCGATAACAGGAGATTGGAATAGTTACCCATATCCTTATTCCGGAAGGATTTTAAAGACTACAAATGGTGGTGAAACCTGGACAGTAGCACTATTTGATAATTCTCACGGGCTTATTGATATATATTTTTTAGATAAGTACACCGGGTGGATATGTGGATCAAATGGTGTGATATATAAAACAACTAACGGTGGTAATAATTGGAGCAATATAGATGCTAATACATCATATTGGCTATTTGGAATCTTTTTCTCAACTCCTAATGTTGGCTTTACTCTTGGTGGTAACACAAACAGCGATATTATTTTAAAATCAATTGATGGAGGAAATTCCTGGACTAAAATTCGCGAAACTTTTCAAGATCAGTTAATGAATGGTCTTTACTTTATTAATGATCTTGAAGGATGGGTTTGTGGGTTTAATGGGGTTATGCTTAAAACAACTAATGGCGGTATTTCGTGGATTCGAGAAACACTTCAAACAGATAAAGAACTCAGAGAAATATTTTTTATAGATTCTGTTGGATATTGCGTTGGCTTATCTGGTACATTTATGAAATATCATTATACTCAGCCAACCAGCAATATTCAAATTATAAGCCCCAATGGTGGTGAACAATGGGAAACCGGTTCAACAAAACAAATAATTTGGTATAGTTCAGAAAACAATTATGTTAATATTGAGTACAGCTACAACAATGGTGCAAGTTGGAATACAGTTGTTTCATCATATCCGAACACAGGTGTTTATGACTGGACTGTTTCAAACATAATATCTGATAACTGTTTAGTGAGAATCGGCGATTATCCTAGTTTTTTCGATGTTTCTGACAGTTCTTTTTCAATCGTTTATCCCGTTCCTGTAGAACTTCTCTCCTTTTCTTCAGAGGTTGTTGATAATTATGTTACATTAAATTGGACAACATCAACTGAGACTAATAATTCCGAATTTAATGTTGAGCGAAGCGTCATTTCGACCAAAGGGAGAAATCTTGAATGGCAAACCATTGGTATTGTAAACGGAAATGGAACTACCACTGAACCACAAAATTATTCTTTTGTAGATGAAAATATTTCTGTAGGAAAATATCAGTACAGACTTAAACAAATTGATTTTAATGGAACGTTTGAATACTCAAAAACTATTGAAGTGGAAATAAATCCACCATCAAAATTTTCTTTAGAACAGAATTTTCCTAATCCATTCAATCCTACAACTAATATAAAGTTTGATCTTGTAAAGGAATCGTATGTTGTTCTTAAAATCTATGATTTGAATGGAAGGGAAATCGAAAATCTTATCGAAGATTATAAACCCGCAGGCAGCTATAAAATAAGATATGAACCGAAACAGTTAACAAGTGGGATTTATTTCTATAGGATTATAACCGAAGATTTTACAGATGTTAAAAAAATGATTTTTTTGAAATAACCTGTTATTCAGTGAAAGTAAAAACGGCAGTCTATCTGCTGCCGTTTTGTTCAAATTAAATAATAAAGAATTACTTAGGAATAATTTCAATTAGTGCGCTTGCCACCGTTTTGTCCCTATCATCTAATAAGAATACGCGGTAAAAACCAGGTTCTTCAAATTTCAAATCGCTATCCGAATTTTTAGCAAAGAAAACATAGCTCATATCTGATTCAATTACGTAATCGAACTTTTTGTAATATTCAAATTTATTGTTTCGTTCATTTAATTTATCAAATTGGATATGAACATCTTCAAGACCGAGAGCGTTATCCGACTTAACCATAACTGTTAAATAACCTGTTGTAAATCTGTCACTAACACCAATCTCGCCTTTTTTGGAATCATATTTCTCACAGAAGTAGAGAACCGGTTCATTCTGAGCAAAAATTGTGTTTAGTAAACCAGGAAAGAAAAGCATTGCAAAAACAAAGGGAACCAAGAAAATTTTTTTCATCTGAATGTCCTTATTAATTGTTGAACTTAACATAACTGTACAAATGACTATAAAAAATTAAGAGTGCCGTTATATTAGGGTAATAATTATAGCATTATTGCCAGAGGAAATCATTATTTTTAGCTTCAAAAATCAGGAATGAGTTTTGGATAATTGGAATGGAATAGTATCGCTGCTTCTTGCCTGCATCGAGTTTTTGCTTCTCTTCAACTTGCTAGTGTTTATTGAGAAGAATAAGATAAATATCATTGCAATGATAATGATTGCATTGCTGGCTGCATATCAATCTATGGAATTTTTAATGTGCCAGGTTGGATTACAAAATCCATTCTTTACATTTCTTTCTTTCGTGATTATAAGTTTTCTTCCGCCATTAAATTTATTGCTTGCTCTTACTTTTACTAATAATTCTAATCTTGGTAAAAAAGCAACATTGATTTTTATTCCCGCAATTGCATTCTCGGTTTACTATTTGTTTGTGATCCCAAAGTTTGTAGTTGTAAAGTGCACAGTACTTTATGCAAGTTATCATTATCCGTTGGGAGATTTATTTGGAGCGTTTTATTATTTACCGATTTTAATTTCAATTATCCTATTGATAAGATTTATTCCAAAAGCGGATGACAAAAAAACAAAGATAATCTCTAAAGTTTTATTATTTGGTGCGATCTTTATAAGCCTTCCTTCATTATTAGGGTTTACATTAATTTTTGTAGCGGGTAATTATTCAATAATTTCATCAATCGAAAGCATAATGTGCAAGTTTGCATTTGTGTATGCAATTATTTTAAGTTTTGTCTGTTTATATAATTCACCTTTTAAAGATGAACGAAATTATTTTAAATATTTATTTAATAATAAATAACGGGCTTGTTGAAGAATTCAGAGTTGTCTCTTATGAAATGGAAGGCGGCGATGATAGAAAGATCGATTTCTTGAAAACTCAAGCCAAAGAGGATTATCCCAAAGCAATCGTATTTGATGCTCCTTCAGATGAGAATGGAAAATTTATGAGCTATAAAAAATTCCATAAGCTTGAAAAACGCGGGATGCATTTTCAACTGTTTGAAGATATCTTCCAGAAATTTGGTGTGGCAGAAAATCCATTAATATGTGTAACACCGGTTGTTGACGGTAAAATTTATTCAGAATAATTTATAGAAAAATCAGGATTAGCTATGAACAGTTTTATAATTAAATCGATAATAATAGTAATTACAATAACATTTACAGGAAGTACCTTGTACATTACAGATAAATCCCAACATCAGCTTAAGAAAAAAAGTGAGTTTCAATTAAGGCAAGATGAACTTGATAAAATTTACTCCGATAAAAAACTAGGTTCGTTTGTTGAAAATGGCAAAACATTTTTTAGGCTCTTTACACCAAATGCTGAAAAGGTTTCTCTCATCATCTTTAATAAAGTTGATGATAAAAATGGAAAAGAATATGAAATGAGCAGAGATGAAAATGCAGTTTGGGAAACATCACTTGATGGTGAATTATATGGGAAGTACTACGGATTTAATGTTAAGCATAAAGATAAAGAATCAGTTTTATGTCTCGATCCTTATGCTAAAGCTGTTGCAAGCTATAACACATATTTCACACCCCGAAAAGGTATTGTCGTTAAAGAAAATGATTACGATTGGCAATCTGATAATTGGATACAAAGAGATTGGCGCGATATTATTGTTTACGAAATGCATATTCGTGATATGACAGAACATTCTTCATCCGGCGTTAAGGAAAGAGGTACTTACAAAGGATTAGTTGAAAAAGGTAAAACAGGTGGAATTGATTATATAAAAAATCTTGGTGTTAACACAATCGAACTTTTACCTGCACAGGAATTTGCAAACATAGAAATCCCATTTAAAGATACTTTACGAGGAAAATTTAATACGTGGAATCCTTATGAAAGAAATCATTGGGGATATATGACGGCTGCTTTCTTTGCGCCCGAATCCTACTTTTCTGAAAATGTTCGCGAGATAGAATTCAATAAATGGAATGGCTCTGATACAAAAGCAGTAAATGACTTTAAGGATATGGTTAAAGCATTTCACAAAGAAGATATTGCCGTAATTATGGATGTTGTTTATAATCATCTTTCTGAATATGAATTTGGAAACTTAAAAGAAATAGATAGAGAATATTACTTTAGATTGAATCCAGATGGAAGTTATTGTGCCGTTAGCGGCTGTGGAAATGATTTAAGAACTGAAGCGCCAATGTTAAGAAGGTTAATCGTTGAAAGTGTTCTGTACTGGATGAAAGAATATCACGTTGATGGTTTTAGATTTGATCTTGGAAAATTACTTGACTGGGAAACTATTGAGACAATAATCTATGAAGCAAAAAAAATAAATCCAGATGTTGTTTTTGTATGTGAACCCTGGGGCGGCGGATACGATCCACAAGGATTTTCTTTACGCGGATGGGGTTCCTGGAATGACCAAATACGAAATGGAATAAAAGGAGAAAATCCTAAAAATGGGCATGGCTGGATTTTCGGTAACTGGTATGGAAATAATTCGCCCAAGAGAATTAAAAGTTATGTAACAGGAACAATTACTAAAGACTCACTTGGATTATTTCAAAAACCTGAGCACTCTGTAAATTATCTCGAATCCCACGATGGCTACACCTTTGGAGATTTTATTAGAATTGGTTTAGGCGATGTAAAATCTGATGAAGTAATTAAAGATGTTGATAAGAATGCAAAGCTTACTGCAACACAATTAAAACTTAATAAACTTGGTGCACTTTTCTTGTTCACTTCTCGCGGAATTACAATGATACATAGCGGACAGGAATTTGCTCGCAGTAAAGTGATTCCATTAACGAACCAAAATGATCCGCATGCTGGAGTGATAGACCACAATACTTACGATAAAGATAATGATGTAAACTATATCAATTACAATCACGCAAAGATGAATCAGGATTTGTTGGATTATTATAAAGGGTTGATTGAACTGAGAAAAGAATTTAAATCATTCCGAAGAGCTGAATATGATGATATTAAATTTATTTCTGTACACGATAATGATTTTGCTCTTGGTTATGAATTAAAACACGAAAATGAAAATTTTGTGGTTTTATTTAATGCTCATCCACTAAATGATGTTGTATATGAACTGCCAAAAGGGAAGTGGGAAGTTCTTGTAAATAAAGATAAAGCCGGAACAAAATCTATTGAGACTGTAAGTGGAATAATCACAATTCCAACTTCTACAGGATTTGTGTTAAAGAAAAAATAATTCAATAAACCTTCGAGGTTGCAAAACAGAAACCTCGAAGGTTTTCAAACCTAGTCTTCACTCAATCCTTTTTGGAGAGTTTTTTCGATAGCGAGTTTAAAGCTGCCGATGTTAACTGGCTTTTGAAAAACGAATTCAATTCCAAGTTCTGTGTAATCATTAATTGTTGCTCGATCAATATCGCTGCATAATACAATTACGGGCGGTTTGCCTTTTATATCCATCCTCTTTAATTCGACTACAAATTCATAGCCGTTCATAACAGGCATTAAGTGATCTGTTATTACAAGTGCTGGTGGTGAGGATAAAATCTTTTCTATTGCTTCCTTTCCATTTGATGCAACTTCAACATTGTAATCAGGTGTAATGTTTTTTAAAATCTTTGAATAAAGCAGTCGGTCAGTTTTATTATCATCAACGATTAAAATGTTGGAAGAAGCTATTGGCAAAGTGAAAATAAATTCAGTCCCTCTGCCGTATTCACTTTCAACGGAAATTGTACCACCATGTTTTTCTATAATTTCTTTAACTAATGATAAACCGAGTCCGCTTCCTTTTTCTCCGGCAGTACCTTCTGAAGTAAACTTGGCATCCACGCTGAAAAGTTTTGCGAGGTCATCTTCTTTCATTCCCACACCTGTATCTTTCACACTGAATTTTACAAAGCGTGAATTAATAATTGCTTCAGACGAAATGATTATGAATCCACCTTTATTGGTGAACTTTATTGCATTAGAAATGAGATTATTAAATACTTGTGTGATTAAATTCTTATCTACAAAAAGATAAAGTGATTGCTTTAATAAGGAAATGACTTCAATCCCTTTTTGTATTGCTGTACCGGAAAGTGCGTTAACAGAATCCAAAACTACTTTTGAAATATCAATTTTTTGAGGCTCAAATTTTATTCGTCCTGTTTGCAACCTAGTCCAATCCAAAAGTGAATTAACAAGTGCAAGCATTGAGCGAGAAGATTCCTGGATATATTTTACATATTGTTTGCGTTCATCCTCAGTTAGCTCTTCATCGTTTGCAAGCAAATCTGTAAAACCAAGTATTGAGCTAAATGGAGTTCGTAAATCGTGAGATATAATTGAAATAAAACGATCCTTAGTTTCGTTAAGCTTGATAAGATTTTGTGTTGATTTTTTAAGTTCTTCTTCGGCACGTTTTCTAAAACTAACATCGCTTACAAGACCAAATATTTTTTGAATTCTTCCTGTTCCGGATCTAACCAGATTAATTTTTGTTCTTACCCAGACAATATTTCCTTGCTTATTAATAATCCTGAATTCAAACTCACCTGAAAGCTGGATGCGGCTTTTTAAAAGGTTAATTAATTTTGGTTTTATTTGGGCAAAATCGCTGGGATGAACTGACTTCAAAAATAATTTGGAATCAGTTAAAAACTCGGCTTGAGTATAACCTGTAACTTTTTGAATTGACGAAGTACAAAAGATAGGTCTTAAAACTAAACCTGTTCTTTCAAATGTAAAAAGAAAATCATCAATATTTTCCGTAATGTTTCTGTACTTTTCTTCAGATTCTCTTATTGCTCGTTGAGTTCTAATTCGTTCGGTAATATCTCGTGCAATCATAACAACATAATTTTTTGTATCATACTCAAAAGAACCGATAGAAAGCTCAGTATGAATGTTACTTCCGTCTTTTTTCTTTCCAAGAAAATCAAACCTGGCAGGGATTTCTTTTTTTCTTTCAAGCATCCTGAAATATTCCGCTACTTTTATAATATCATCGTTTGAAGCCAGTTCGATGAATGATATATTTATTAATTCGCGGCTGTCGTTATACCCGAAGATGTCTGCAAATGATTGGTTAGCGGTAATTATTTTTCCTTCACAACCTAATGCAATACCATCGTATGCAGATTCAACTAAAGAATGAAATAGGTTTGATGATTCAAAGTTGTTTTGGTGATCTTCTTTTTTGGTAAAGAAACAGCTAAAGTATTGAATCCTGCCATCAGCGTCTTTACCAGGATAAAATGAACCATTTAATATTACTAACTTTTCACTTTTTGTTTTTAAGGGAAGAACGATTTGTTTGGCTTCATCACTTAAAAATTTTTTTAGATCAAAAATATTATTTTTAAGAAAAGCACTGTCAATTAACTCATAAAAATTTTTTGCCAGCAGTTCTTCTTCACTTAGCTCTAAAACCTCCTGAAAAGAAGAGTTTACAAACAATACTTGTCCATCAGGGTCAATGTTACAAATTAACGATGGTGATTTAATCAGAATTTCTCTAAGACTTTTTAGGGATGATTTTAATCCCTCTTCAAAATGAATTTTATCAGTGATATCAGTGCACTTAACAATTATTTGATTTCTTTTTTCATCAAGAAAAGCAAAATAAGATTCATAAGTTTTTTTTTCTCTATTTTTATCTAAATAAGAAAGTGCAATCTTATAAATATCCTTATCCTTTAATTTTAAACGTAAGGTGTCAAGAAAATTGTCTGAGAGAATGCTGATAACATTTCGTGCAAGCACTCCAATTGCTTCTTCTTTGGAGACTTCAAAAAGTTTTTCAGAGCAATCATCCCAGTATTCAATTAGGTTTTCATTATTTATTACAAAAACTGCTTCGCTGGATTTTGAAGAGATAGCTTTATAAAACTCAAGTTTTCCAAAATTATTGTAGAGATTATCAATCTCACGGTCTTGTGCAGTTACATCTTTGAAAAACAAATAAATAAAAGTTATTTCTTTACGATAATTTTCCTGAGGTACAAAACGGCAATCAAAAACTTTTTTATTTCCTCTTACTTCGTACGATATTTTTTCATTTAATACTAAACGGTTTTTCTTCGAGTGATCAATATATTCTTTAACCAACCTGGATGTTTCAGAATCGAATAAGCTTCCGATTGAAACGTTTTGTAAAAGATTGGCGGGAACATTCAGGTAGTGCAAAATATTTTTAGAAAAGAATTGTATACGCTCTAATTTATCTACAACAAGAAAAAAATCAGAAACATTATGAATTGCATTATCAACAAAGTCATGTCTAATTGCAAATTCTTTTTTTGTTTTAGTAAGAATTTTAAGATCTTCGATTATGATGATACCCCCAGTAATATCATCACCATCATAAATGGGTGCACCTTTTATTATTAAGTTAATCAACCCTTGCGATTTGGTTTCAACAAAATTTAGCTCTTTCTCAAACGGAATACCTTTTAAGATATCATTTAACTCGCTTGTAATTGTAAACTTCGGGAAAAGCTCTTTTCCAAAAATGTTGGAACCAAATAAATTAGGTGGATACTCAAATCCATAAAGTAATTCCAACTCACTAAAGGATTTATTAGCATAGTCAATTTCACCATTCCGATTAAAAGTCAGAATGGCTATAGGCGCACTATCTAAAAGATTTAAAGTATTATTTTCCAAGTTTTTCAATATTCCAAACAATTTTAAATATGTTTTAGAACGATAGAAGAATAATTAACTACAAAAGAGTATTGTCATTACAAAAAAATTCCGTTTATTTCTCATTAAGTATAGTGCCACTTAATGCTTTGTTTTCATTAAAAATATCAATGAATCAATGAGATTCATTGGAATCGCCATAGCTGATTATGTCTCGTTTTGAATAAATGTATTGATATAAAAGAAATATATAATATTACAGTTTAAGTCTTTTCAGTAAATAATTCTTAATTAATTGAAACATTAATTCAGACTTTTTTCTTTAAGTTTGTAGCACAAGATTTAAGAAAATAAGATTGATAACTTTAGCAATTCAAAAACTTGGCGGCAGAACATTAGACTTTCTTCAGGAATTTGGGCAAATCTCTAAACTTTTTTTCGGAATTGTTAAAAGCTTTACACAAATACCCAAAAGCAAAAGGCTTATCTTATTTCAAATGGAACATATCGGTGTTAATTCATTACCACTCGTGCTTATAATAGCTGTTTTCACTGGAGCGGTTTCAGCCTGGCAGGCAGCATATCAGCTTAAAGGGGTTGCCCCGTTATCCTTTTTAGGTGGAGCAACATCTCGTGCTATAATTACTGAACTTGGGCCGGTTTTAACAGGCATTGTAATTGCGGGAAGAGTTGGCGCATCAATAGCTGCAGAGCTTGGAACGATGAAAGTTACGGAGCAAATTGATGCTTTGGAATCTATGGCAATTAATCCTGTTAGATATTTAGCGATGCCAAGATTTTTAGCAGCTATAATAATGATGCCAATTCTGGTAATATTTGCAAATTCAATTGCAATAATAGGAGCTTACATAGTTTCAAATTATTTTCTTGGCGTATCATTCGCAGTTTTCTTTAATTCGGTAAATAGATTTTTTGATATGTCTGATCTTATATCCGGATTAATTAAAACAATCTTTTTTGGTGGTGTTACTTCTTTACTAGGATGTCATATAGGATTTAGAACCGAAGGCGGAGCTGAAGGTGTTGGATTAGCAACTTTAAGATCTTTTGTTCTATCTGCAGCATTAATTTTAATATTAGATTATGTTCTCTGGATGTTGATATTTTAATAAAAAACTATAACGATTTTGATAATTTATAATTAGTACTTACTTTATAAAATATATATTACAATTCAAATAATTAAAAATCAGAACTACCTTCAATTAAAGGAAGGAAAGAAAAATGGAACAGATTAAATACATCATCAAGGAAAGAACAGAAAAAATTATCTTTCCTAAAAATTTAGGCTTTGGTCAGATTTTTACTGATCACGTTTTTGAAATGGATTATACCAAAGAAAAAGACTGGCACAATCCAACAATTAGACCTCTTGAAACCCTTCAAATGCATCCGGCAACTTCTTTTATTCATTATGGGCAGTCAATTTTTGAAGGCTTGAAGGCTTTCAAAACTGTCACCGATGAAGTTGTTATCTTTCGTCCTGATGTTCATATGCAGCGATTGAATAATTCGGCTAAAAGAATTTGCATGCCCGAAATAAATGTTGAATTAGTTCTGGAAGCTTTAAAAGAGCTTGTAGCGATTGATAGCGATTGGATTCCTACAAACAAAAGTGAAGCCTTATATATAAGACCATTTATGTTTGGAAGCGAACCAGCTTTGGGAGTAAGACCATCTAGCAATTATAAACTAATAATATTACTTTCACCCGTTGGGGCTTACTACCCGGAAGGATTTAAACCTGTAAAGATTTTGGTTCAAGATGATTATGTTCGTGCTGTTAGAAAAGGATTAGGAGAATGTAAAACTTCAGCAAATTATGCCGCAAGTTTGTTGGCAGCACAAGTAGCAAACAAACAGGGGTTTACACAAGTACTTTGGCTTGATGGTATCGAACAAAAATATTTAGAAGAAGTCGGTACGATGAATATTTTCGTACACTTTAAAAATGAAATTGCGACCCCAAAACTAAGCGGCTCAATATTACCCGGGGTAACAAGAAGATCAGTTATCCAAATCTTAAAAGAATGGGGAATGAATGTTACTGAAAGAACTATTTCAATTGATGAAGTTACATCAGCTTATGATAAAGGAAATCTTGTTGGATTATTTGGAACAGGAACTGCGGCAATAATTTCATCTGTTGGATGGTTAACTTATAAAAATAAAAATATGTCCTTCAATAACGGAGAACCGGGCGAACTTGATTTGAAATTATTTAATGAACTTACAGCGATCCATCGCGGTGAAAAGGAAGATACCCATAATTGGTTACTTAAGGTTGAAAAAAAGGCGGTTGAAGTAAGTTAATTATGCTTCGTTCATTAGTCGTATTATTTCTGATAGCAGTAAACTGCTTAAATGCTCAATATTTAAAACCTAAAAATATTATTATTCTAATCGGAGATGGAATGGGCATCAACTATGTTGGTGCCTCTGTATTACAAAACTCAACCTCCCCATTCAAAGAATTTACAACTATCGGGTTATCAATTACATGTTCTGCAGATAAATTGATTACTGATTCTGCTGCAGGTGCTACTGCTATAGCAACCGGATATCTCACAAATAATAAATACGTTTCCGTGGATACTTTAGGAAATCCATTATATACTTTATTTGAACACGCAGAAAAATTGGGATTATCAACCGGAATAGTTGTAACCTCTTCTGTTTCCCACGCAACTCCAGGTGCATTTGTTGCACATACAAACGATCGTAATGAGCAGGTTTTAATAGCTTCGCAAATGGTTGATCAAGGAGTTGATGTGGTTATTGGCGGAGGATTAAAATATTTCGTTCCTAAAAGTGATTCTGGTGAAAGAGAAGATAATCGTGATCTTACAAAAGAGCTTATTAATAAAAACTATACTTATTCAAAAAATTATTCTGATCTAAAAACAATTCCAGATTCTATAAATCAGATTTACGCCTTGTTTGAAATGGATGGCTTGCCAGAATCATCTAAAAGAGATTATTCATTAGGTGATTTAACAAGAGTTGCAATTGAACACCTAAATAATGATGTTGATGGATTTATGCTTATGATTGAGGGTTCTCAAATCGATTGGGCAGGACATGATCATAAATCAAAAGAGTTATTGGAGGAGATGAATGATTTTTCCTCTGCTATTAAAGAAGCTTTGGAATTTGCCAAAAAAGATGGGAACACTCTTATTCTTGTAACCTCAGATCACGAAACCGGTGGAATGTCAATCATTAAAGGAAGTAAAGATGCTAAAGATCTGGAACTATCCTATACAAATGCTGGGCATACGCCTTCACCTGTTGGGATTTTTACTTTTGGTCCGGGAGGAGAACTTTTTGGCGGAATTATGAATATTAATCACATCGGGCAAAAACTTTTCTACCTACTCGATCCTAACTATAAATTTTAATTCTTACCAAACCTCTTTTCTAAGCTAAATAGTCTAATCTTTAATACAACGCAAACAAAACCCACCTCCCTTGTTACCGGTGCTGATAGGGATATTACTGCCATTGTTACTAACTCCAAAGTAGTAGGAGTCATCTGCATTGTCCTCCGTAGAACTCCAATAAGGAGCGTAACTCCCTAAACCGAAGAAGGTACCGCTGTTGTTAAGAAGACCAGACAACAAGGCGGAAAATCCACTTGTATTTGTACCGGCTGCACCACCTGTGCCTTGCCCTATTGCTTTCAATGAATTTCCATCATTATTAACCAAAGCTTTTAATGTTTCAAATTCAGCTAAAGTTGGTAAATGCCATCCATCTGGACAAATTCCTTGTGTACTCGGAGTTGTGGTGTATTGCATTGCTTCATTCCACTGGTATAAACCGCCGTAAGTATTACAATTATTCGTATCATTGTCATAACAATATTTTTCCACTACTCCATTGTTGGTTTGGTTCTGACTTCCTTGTATCATCGTCCCAACATCAAGGTTTTCTCTTAGCCAGCCTTGTGTCCCTATCTGTATCGTGTTGTATGTTTTGCCTTCATAAAGAACAGTTGGTGTTCCCGGACAATATCTTTCTATTGTTAAATTACCTAAGTCAAGTGTACCACTAACGAAATTCGGAAGACCTGAAAAAGTTTTTCTGCCAATTATTGAGTTTGTTGCTACAAGACTATCTAAATTTGTTTCAAGGTAAGTATTGTTGGGTTTGTTTAATTGGGTATTAATTGTACTTCCACTTGTTATTAAATGCTGGCTTCCATAAATCAACATTAATTTTTTAACAACTGTATATTTATCACTGATCGTTATTCTTGAAATGTAAAAACCATTTGGCAATCCATTTAATTCTATATCTATATAATTTGTACCAGCATCAAATGTCTGTTCGATTATATCAGCTGCTGATTGACCAAGCAGATTAAATATTTCGACCTTAACATTTTCTCTACTTGGCAATGTAATACCAATTCTTGTTCGCGGATTAAACGGATTTGGAAAGTTATCTGAAACCAAATATCCGGTTGGTAGCTGGTTATCTACAACATCGGTGATTATATTAAAAGAAAAAGTTCCATCAGAACTTGAAGTTGCTTCATATACATTTGTGGGAGTATAAAGTTGTAGTTGCACTTCTGCAAGCCCAGCGCCATTTTCATCAACCAATTTTCCAATAACCACTTGAGATAAGATTTCATTCGAAATGAATAACACGACAAATATTATAGTAAATGTAGTTTTCATAATTCGCCCTTTCGAGGATTGTTAACATATATATAATAAATAAAAGAAAACATTAGTTATTGGGAAAAATTTCCAAGAGATACAACACCTAACATATTTCTAAAAAAAATTTGTCAAAGCTATTGACACGTGAACACTTGTACACTATATTTGAGGTGAACAAATGAGCACTACTTATAAAGGTGTAAAATATGAAAAAACAATTAACAGAACGACAGGAAGAGATATTTATATTTATCCAGCAATATCAGCAGGAAAGTGGTTATCCCCCAACTTTAAGAGAAATTGGAAAGCAATTTGGCATTTCCTCAACTTTTGGCGTTAAGAGACATTTAGAAGCTTTAACTAAAAAAGGCTATGTAAATATTCTCAGTAACGCTAGTAGAGGTATTAGTATAAACCGGGAGGATTTTGAAACCACTAAAGCAATTAGCTTCACAGAAATTAACACTCTCAATAAAATTCCAATAATAGGTAGAGTAGCTGCAGGTTCTCCTATACTTGCAGAAGAAAATATTGAAGGATCGATTGTTATTGATCCCGGTTTTTTGAAAAAAGATGCGGATTCATTTGCGCTTAAAGTTAAAGGCGATAGTATGATTGAAGCAGGAATTTTTGAAGATGATCTTGTAATAATTTCTCCAAAAGCATTTGCAGTAAATGGTGATATTATTGTTGCCCGTGTAGATGATGAAGTGACTGTAAAAGTTTATGAGAATAAAAACCAGCAGATAAAATTGATTCCACGGAACAAAATGTTCGAGCCAATTGTTATCAAAAGTACAAATGAATTTTCAATTGTGGGTAAAGTAACTGGTGTTTTAAGATGGTTAAATTAAAAGGAGCTAAAAATGAAAACTGAAATATTTAAATCTGCAATAAAAAATAGAAACCGATTAAGATTTTTATATGGTTTAAATGAAATCTTGATTGAACCCTATTATATAACAATAGAAAAAAATGGTTCTAAGGTAATCTATGGAAAGATGTTTCAATCCAGTGAAATAAAGAAGTTTAATTATAATAAGATTGCAAACATTAAAGTATTAGAAAAGAAAAAATTTTCACCGGTAATTCCGATTATCCCTATGGCTTCATAAGGAGGCTAAAATGAATACTGATAGAAGAAGAGACATTGATTTGTTGATCGAAGAATTTTGGAAGAAAGGTTATCTGACTCTGTTCAGAAAATATGGTACCTATCTTCCTGAGCCTTCTAAGATTGGCGAGTTTGAAGTTGATGTAATTGCAAAGTTGAAAGATAATTTTGCGATTGGAATAACTTTAACTGAACAGGACTTTAATGATCCAACAAGCGTAAAAAATAAATTGTCCTATCTTGCACAAAGACAAACAAGGGCGTCAAATAAAAAAGTGCAGCTTTTTGTAGGCGTGTCTTTGCTCAACTATAAATATGCAAAAACTTTATTGGATGAACTTGATCCTGAAACAAAAAAGAATATCAAACTTTTCCAGATTTCTGAAAAACCAGAGCTTTCACTCCATATTAAATCTAAACCGGAAAAAATACTTTTCTCTTAAAGCATTATCTTCAGACCGATATTTTATCGGTCTGAAGAGATCTTCTTTACCTTATTTTATAAATCCCAAATGAATTAAGTAAGATTTAGTTACCTTGACATTCGTTCAATGTAAAATTAACTTTGGACGCTTAATCAATAACAGGAATGGATTTTGAACAAAAAAAGCTCCGCATCCGATGAACAGATTAAGGAAGCATTAAAGAAGTCGGGTGCAATTCCTACTCATATCGCCATAATAATGGATGGAAATGGTCGATGGGCAAAAAAAAGGGGATTACCCAGAGTTGCAGGTCATAAGCGTGGCGTAGATACGGTTAAGGAAATTGTAGAGGCATGCGCTGAAGTAGGAGTTAAATTTCTTACCCTTTATACATTTTCTACAGAAAATTGGAAGCGACCTAAAGATGAAGTTTCGACTCTAATGAGGCTTTTACTGCGAAGTTTAAGAGATCGTGTAAATGAACTATATGACAATGATATACGTCTTACAACAATTGGAAATACTGAGTCTCTCCCGGAGGAAGTTCAGAAGCAACTATATTCGGGAATTGAAAGAACTAAAAACAATAAGAAGATGGTGCTTAATTTAGCTTTAAGCTATAGCGGAAGATGGGAGTTGCTTGAGGCTATTAAAGAAATTGTTAATAAAGCTGATGAAGGTAAAATTAGTTCAGAAGATATTGATGAGAAATTAATTTCTTCATTTTTAACCACAAAGGGAATCCCTGATCCTGATTTGGTAATAAGAACAAGCGGAGAGTTCAGAGTGAGTAATTTTTTGCTATGGCAAATTGCCTATTCTGAATTTATAATTACAGAAACACTTTGGCCGGATTTTTCAAAATACGATTTATACGATGCTATAAAAGTATTTCAAAAGAGAGAAAGAAGATTTGGCAAAGTAAGTGAACAAATAAAGATGCATAAAAAGGATAAAGGTTCGGAGAATGTTCATTTCCTCCCCCATGAGATTGCTTAAATATTTTTTAATATTTTTCATTTTGGTTTCTTCCACAGCAATCTTTTCCCAGCAAAGAACCACATATAAAATACTTGGTTTAGCAGTTGAAGGTAACAAGTCATCCGATGCTAATACAATTATAGTTTCAACCGGATTAAAAATTGGTGATGAAGTTCAGGTCCCTGGAGATAAGACTATAAATGCAATAAAAAATCTTTGGGCATTAAATATTTTTTCTGATGTTCAAATTTTAAAGGATAAAGAAATTGGTGAAGGTGTTTTTTTATTAATTAAAGTTCAGGAATACTCAAGGCTCGAAAGAGTTGTAATTGAGGGTAATGATGAAGTTGATACTGATGATATTGAAAAGAAGATCACGTTTTTGCGCGGCTCGATATTAAAACCGCAGGAAGTTGCTAAACTTATACAAAGAATAAATGGCCTGTATGAAGAAGAAGGATATTTTAACACGGAAATAAATACTAAGTATTATAATTATTTTTCTGCGGATACAATTGATGAGAAAATCTATGTGAGATGGAGAAACACTACCGATCTTGCTGACGAGTATGAAGTTGAATATGCAGAGAGTGAATTCCGTTCCTCCAATCTTATCAATAAAATAAAAGACAGGCTTTTACTTAAATTGTTAATTAGTGAGGGTGAAGAAGTTAAAGTAAGAGAAATAGCTTTTAATAATAATCTAGCATTTGATGATGGTGACTTAAGTGGAGAAATGGACGAAACCTCAGAAGCAAAATGGTGGAAATTTTGGGGTGGAGGAAAATTTGATCCCAAAAAATATAAAGAAGACAAAGAACTAATTGAAAAGTTTTATAAGAAAAATGGTTACAGAGACGCAGAAATTCTTTCTGATTCTCTTATTTATTCTGAGGATAAAAAAGACCTGAAAATTGTTATGGACGTTTATGAGGGACCTCAATACAAATTGAGGAACATCAATTGGGAAGGAAATACTGTATATCCATCATTTGTATTGGATGAAAGATTAGATTTTGCTCCCGGTGATGTTTATGATCTGGAAAAATTTGAGCAAAATTTACGTGGCAATGAAAAACAAAGTGATGTTTCAGCGCTTTATCTTGATAACGGCTATTTAACGTTTAATCTTCAAACAAAAGAAACTAAAGTTGGTGAAGATTCCATTGATGTAGCAATCAGAGTAGAGGAAAGAAATCAGTTTAAAATTGGCAGAGTTGACATTTTTGGAAATGATAAAACGAAAGAAAAAGTAATAAGAAGAGAACTCTATACTATCCCGGGAGATTACTTTAACCGGGGTCTACTTTTTAGGAGTGTTCAAAATCTTGCCAACCTCCAATACTTTAGTGTTGAAAAGCTTTATGGTCCTGAGGGAATAAATACAAAACTTTCAAGCGATAGTACGGTTGATGTTGGATTTAATGTTGAGGAAAAATCCAGCGACTACTTAAATGCTTCGGTTGGTTATAGCGGAAGTTTTGGTTTTAGCGGTTCAGTTGGTGTTACGCTAACAAACTTTTCAATGGCTGAACCATTTCGACTAGGCGGCGGACAAGTGCTAAGTTTTAACTGGCAGTTTGGCGTTGGCAGCTTGTATCGTACTTTTACTTTAGGATTTACTGAACCTTGGATGTTTAATACACCCACTTCAGTTGGTGTAGAGGTTTTTGATACCCGTCAGCAGTATGTCTATGATTTACGTCAGTCCGGTGGAACCGTTAGAGTTGGCAGAAGATTAAAATGGCCTGATGACTTTTTCTATATACAAGGTAGATTTAAATATCAGTACAACAATGTAATTGAAGGACAGAATTATTATAAAGAAGGCGTGAGCAACCAGTTTTCTGTGGGAGCCCTTCTATCGAGAAAAAATATTGATAATCCAATTTTCCCGTCAACAGGTTCATCCTTGCAGTTAGATGTTGAGTTAACAGGCGGGGCCTTATTACCGGGTGATGTTGATTATCTTAAAATAGGTTTTACTGCCGAATGGTATAGAAGGTTATTTAATTCAAACAGAATAGCTCTATATACAATAGCTGATGTTGGTTATCTTGATGAGATTGTACTCGGTACAAATATTCAACCGTTTGAATATTTTTATATGGGTGGAAATGGTTTGATTATCGCAACCACGTCCTTAAGGGGATACGATGACAGAACGGTCGGACCTAAAAATCCTTCAACCGGTCAGGTTGTTGGCGGCAGAGTAATGGCAAAATTTGGAGCAGAATTACGATTAGCTGTAACCCTAGAACCAATACCACTTTATCTTTTAGCTTTTGCAGAAGCTGGAAATGTTTTTGAAAATTTTCAAAAAACAGATATTTTTGATCTTCGAAGATCAGTTGGGTTTGGTGCCAGGTTACTTATCAATCCTATTGGCTTAATAGGTTTCGATATCGGTTATGGTTTTGATCGAAAAATTACAGATGGTGAAGATCCAGCCTGGTTGTTCCACTTCCAGTTTGGCAGAGGTTTTTAAACAAATTGTACAATCATAAAGAACGAGGAATAGTAGTGAAAAGTTACATCTTAGTGTTAGCATTTTTAGTTTTAGGTTTTACTTCATTTGGACAAACGCCATTAAAAATTGGTTATGTTGATTCTGAAGTTATTTTAACTCAATTCTCCGAATCCATTAAAGCTCAGGGTGATCTTGATGCCGTTACAAATAAATGGTCTGCTCAGTTAGACTCAATGACTTTAGCTTATCAGCAATCAATCGCTGATTATCAGAAACAAGCTGAAACAATGACCGATGTTAAGAAGACTGAAGCACAGCAGAAAATTGTAAAGATGGAACAGGATATAATGGAATTCAGAAGAGCTAAGTTTACACAAGGCACAGGAGAAGTATATAAGAAACAAGAAGAACTATTTGCTCCGATAAAAGCGAAGATTTATGCGGCTATCGATAAAGTTGCTAAGGAAGAAACTATGCAATTTGTATTTGATAAAAGCGGCGATATTCTTCTTCTTTATGCTGATTCAGCTTTTGATATTACATTTAAAGTTTTAGATCGTTTAAAAAGAGGAAACTAATAATATTTCGTTTTAGTAAGGTTCTCCCCATTATTTTTTGGGGAGAACTTTATTTTTTTATTTATGATTTTATGATTAAGTAAAATTAAACTATAGGTTTTCCAATGAAAAAGTTAATTATCCTTTCAATTCTTTTTATCACATCATCATTTTCATTTGCGCAATTAAAAATCGGCTATATAGATTCCGATGCTATTATGGATAACCTTCCTGATATTCAGGACTCGAGACAAAAGCTTGATGCTCTAATCCAGGAATGGCAAACTGAGTTAACCAAAATGGAAAACGAATGGAAAACAAAATATGATGATTATGAAAAACGAAAACTTATAATGACTGACCAAACAAGATCTGAAACCGAAGCAGCGCTTGTTCAATTAGAAACACAAATTGCTCAGTATCGCGAAAAGAAGTTTGGAACTAATGGTGAGCTGTTTCAAAAGCAAGACGAACTTATGAAACCTGTTCAGAATAAAATCTTTACTGCACTAAAAGAAATTGCAGAGCAGGATGATTATGATTTCGTTTTTGACAGAAGTGGTGATATCATGATTCTCTTTGCAAAAGAAAAGTATGATTTAACTTCACAAGTTCTTGAAAAGTTAAAGCTTAAATAGGCATTATCTAAATGAAAATTGGAATCCGTGAGATTGCATCTTTAATTAACGGAAAAATTTCTGGGGATGATGCTCTTGAAATTTCCAATGTTGCAAAAATTGAAGATGCCAATTCCGGTGAGTTAACATTCCTTTACCTCTCCTCTTATGACAAGTATTTTCCAACAACAAAGGCTTCTGCAATTATCGTTAAAACCGGATTTAATAAATCAAGAAGTGATATTACTTACGTAGAAACCGATTTTCCTGAAAAAGCTTTTTTTACAATAGTAAGAAATTATTTTTCTCCGAAGTTTCCTCTTGTTGGAATTGACCCATCAGCATTTATACATTCAACAGCAAAGATTGCCTCCAATGCTGCAATAGGAAAAAATGTTATTATTTCGGCTGGATGTAATATTGAAGCGAATACAAAAATTTTTCATAACACCACACTCGCACAAAATGTTTCCATCGGCAGTAATTGCCTCATCCATTCTAATGTTAGCATAAGAGAAGACAGTAAAATTGGTAACAATGTTATTATTCATTCGGGTACTGTTGTTGGCAGCGATGGATTTGGATACAGCACAAATGATAAAGGAGAGTACGAAAAAATACCACAGATTGGCAATGTAATTATTGAAGATGATGTTGAACTTGGCTCTAATGTTTCTATTGATCGTGCTGCAATCGGCTCAACAATTATTAAGCGTGGATGTAAGATCGATAATCTGGTTCAAATTGCTCATAATGTAATACTTGGTGAACATACGGTTATCTCTTCACAAACCGGGGTTTCAGGAAGCACAAAAGTTGGTGATCATTGTATACTTGCCGGGCAAGCCGGATTAGTTGGGCATATAGAATTAGGCAATAATGTAGTGATTACTGCTCAATCCGGCGTTTCAAAATCAATTCTTAAGCCTGGTTATTATATGGGTTCACCTGCAAGAGAAATTAAAACCGCACAAAAGATTGGTGTACATTTACATAATCTACCTGAGTATGCTAAAAAAATATCCGAGCTTGAAGAAGAGATAAATAAATTAAAAGAAAAATTAAAGTAGCTCAGCAAACATGTCTATGTTCATTTCCCACTGTTAATTGTATTTAGTCCATCATCTTACTATTTTTTCAGCGATTTTATTAAAGATTGGAACCATAATGATAGAACTTCAAAGAACTATATCTAAAACCGCAACATTAAGTGGAATTGGGCTTCATACCGGCACAGAATGCATTATGACATTCAAACCGGCGCCAATAAACTCCGGAATAAAATTTATAAGAGTTGATCTTGGAGGTAGTCCGGAAATTCCTGCAATTGCTGATAATGTGGTTGATGTTTCTCGCGGAACAACTCTTGGAATTGGTGAAGCAAGAGTTCATACTGTTGAGCATGTACTTGCCGCTATCGCTGGATTACAGATTGATAATATTAACGTTGAGCTGGACGGAATAGAACCACCAATTGGTGATGGCAGTGCAATTTCTTATGTAAATGCTTTGTTGGAGGCTGGAATTGAACAGCAGGATGCACCTAAAGATTATTTGATTATTGATGAAACTGTAGCGTACTCAGATGATTCGCGTCAGGTTGATATTGTGGCACTTCCATTAGATAAATACAGGCTAACAGTAATGGTCGATTATCAAAATCCGGCACTTGGAAGCCAGCACACAGGGTTGTTTGATATGGATAAAGAGTTTGTTAGTGAATTTGCAACATCAAGAACATTTTGTTTTTTAAGTGAAGTTGAAGATTTAGCAGATCAAGGTCTGATTAAAGGAGGCGATCTTGATAATGCTGTTGTTATTGTTGATCACCAACTAGATCAGGAGCAGTTAGATAATTTGGGGAGCAGAATAGGTATCAAAGAAAAATTTGTTCTTGGTGATGATGGGATTCTGAATAATAAAAAATTACGATTTAAAAATGAACCTGTAAGACATAAGTTACTTGATCTGATCGGTGACCTTGCATTAATCGGAGCACCGATCAAGGCACAAATACTTGCAGCAAGACCCGGACACAAGGCAAATGTTGAGTTTGCTAAACAAGTTAGAAAACTTTATCAGCAAAAAAAGTTTGTTAAAAAATTTCAGTTTGTAAAAAAAGAGGGAGTAGTATTTGATATAAATGCAATTGAAAGGATACTTCCGCACCGTTATCCCTTCTTACTTGTGGATAAAATAATTCATCTTGAAATGGAAAAGAAAGTGATCGGTGTTAAGTCTGTTACATATAATGAACCATTTTTCCAGGGACATTTTCCCGGACAGCCCGTTATGCCCGGAGTTTTGATTCTTGAAGCAATGGCACAAACAGGCGGAATACTTTTGTTGAATTCACTACCCGATTACAAAGAAAAACTTGTATACTTCATGCAAATCAATAATGCTAAATTTAGAAAAACTGTTGTTCCAGGTGATCAACTTTTTATTGAAGTAGAATTTTTACAGAAGAAAGCTAAAATTTTTACTATGGCTGGCAAAGTATATGTTGATAATATTCTTGTTGCGGAGGCTGATTTTATGGCCGGTGTTGTTGACAGACCAAAACAGGTTGAAGAGTAATTATGAACACAATTCATCCAACTGCAATTGTAAGCAGTAAAGCTAAAATTGGTGATAATAATATTATTAGTCCTTTTGTAATCATCGAAGACGATGTTGAAATTGGTAATGATTGCCAGATTGGACCAAGTGCCGTATTGTACAATGGTGCGCGCATTGGTAATCGTGTTAAGATTAAACAAGCTGCATCTATAGCAAACAAACCACAAGATCTAAAATTTGGGAATGAATCAACTTTATTTTTTGTGGGTGATGATACAGTTATTCATGAGTTTGTAACTCTGCATAGGGGCACAAAAGAAACAGGTTTTTCACGTGTTGGAAAAAATTGTTTATTGATGGCATATTGCCATGTTGCTCATGATTGTGTCGTTGGTGATAATGTGATTTTTGCAAATAGTGTTCACCTTGCAGGGCACGTACATATTGAAGATTGGGTCATTGTTGGTGGTACAAGTGCAATTCATCAATTTTGTAAAATCGGTAAACATTCAATGGTAGGGGCAAACACTGTTCCAGTTAAAGATGTACCCCCATTTATTTTATGCGGCAGATTTCCGACAAAGTATGAAGGATTAAATAATATTGGATTGCGGAGACGCGGTTTTAAAAATGAAGATATTGAAATTATTAAAAAAACTTATCACCTCATTTATAATTCTGGGCTAAATGTTTCTCAAGGGGTTGCAAAAGCAGAATCAGAATTTAGTAATAATTCTTATGTTCAAGATATCATTTCATTTATCCGTTCCAGTAAACGTGGAATTATCGGTAAATGAATTGGAAATTCTTAGACTCAGGTGTTAACACCGGTAAGTTCAATATGGACTTTGATGTTTTTCTCGCTGAGAACTTTAAGAAAAACACTGCAATATTCAGACTTTACCGATGGGATCCTTATTGCATTTCTCTTGGTGCAAATCAATCATTTGATGAAATTGATCTGAACAAAACACAATACAATCAAATCGATGTTGTTAAAAGACCAACTGGAGGAAGAGCAATTCTTCATTCACAGGAACTTACTTACTCTGTAATTTATCCGATAGAATCTCATATTTCTGTAAAAGATATTTATAACGACATCAATCTTGCGTTAAGGAAAGGATTGATTAAATATGATTCAAA
This sequence comes from uncultured Ignavibacteriaceae bacterium, assembly GCA_963698205.1. Classification (GTDB taxonomy): domain Bacteria; phylum Bacteroidota; class Ignavibacteria; order Ignavibacteriales; family Ignavibacteriaceae; genus IGN3. Next base: position 124,803 of record CAVOPZ010000013.1, read on the forward strand.
ACTTGAAGAGATTGATCTGGAACATGTTCAACCGGATTTTAAAGAGTTATACAAAAAAGAAATTGGTGCAATTTGTTTTGCTGTATCAGCTAAAAGCGAATTAAATTTTAGAGGGAAAAAGTTAGTAGGCAGTGCGCAAAGAAAAATGGGTAATGTAATTTTGCAGCACGGTTCAATACTTTGTGGCGATTATCATATGAAGATTATTGATTATCTTAAAATCAATGTGGAAAAGAAAAAAGAAATCTATGATGAAATTGCACAAACCACGATTGATTTGAAGACTGCTCTGAATTATGATATCGATTATGGCAAACTAAATTCATCTTTACTTGCAGGATTTGAAGAACATTTTAATACCATTTTTGAAAAGATAGAACAATCCTCGTTTGAGCTTAACTCAGTATAATTTCCTATAGTAATTTATAATTATCGATGCACTCAATGTCTACTAAGTTAAATATTTTTTTTGCAAATATTATTTTCATTTCAACTGTCACGTTCAGTCAGGTCGAAGCCCAGCTATTTCTTGAAGGCGCACGTGTAACGGATATAAAACAGGAAGGTACATCACTCTGGGTTGCTACTTACGGACAGGGTATATATCAATACACAATGAAAGATGGTAAGTGGACAAACTATTCCAGTAAAAGCTCTTCCTTAGATAATGATTTATTCCATTGCGTGGCTGCAAGTAAAGATTTTATCTGGGCAGGTGCAAATGAAGGCTTGTTTATCTACTCTAAAAAAACTAAGAAGTGGACGAAAAGAAAATTTGCACAAGGCGGCGAGTTTGGTAACTGGATTAGGAGCTTACAATTTGATGAAAAGAAAAACAGGTTGTGGATCGGAAGATTTAGAAACATAACTGTACTTGATGTTAAGGCAAATAAATTTACAGATTATAACCGTGTCCAAAATGGCGATGAAAAGACCAACAATTTTAATTCAATAGCATTTGAAAGTGACAGCGTTGTATGGTTCGGTGCTGAATCGGGTATTCATAAATTCCTTGCAAAGAAAAACCTTGATGATCAAACAGCGTGGAATTATTATACAAACGCCGGCAGATATTTTAATGGTGAAGGTAACTCGGTTTCGGTTTCAGAGTTTGCATTTACAAAAAAAGAAATTTGGTTCGGTACAGATGAGTTTGTAACCAAGGAACAGCCCGAGTATAATCCGGGCGGCATTTATGTTTGGGATAGAAAACTAAAATGGAATAGAATCTCAAAAGCAAATGGACTTGGCGGTAACGGGATTTATTGTTTAGCACGAACCGGAAATTTTATCTGGGCTGGCGTTTATGAATTTAAGAAAAATGATAAGGAAGAATACGGCAAAGGATTATATTTAATTAATCGCATAACAAAAAAAGTTACACCAATAGATCTTAGCGAATTAAAAATCCCAACCTCAAATATTCTCTCACTTTTCTTTGATGGAATTAATCTATGGATTGGAACATCCGAAGGATTAGTAAGATTAAAAGTGGGTAATGAATTAGCACATATAAAAAAGTAATTTCACTAAACGATCGTCCCTCAACCATCAACCATCCTCTCTTTTCTCCACTTTTTACCCTCATTATTTATAGTTATTTTTCACTCAAATTTATTAACTAATCTGGTTTATCAATGATAAAAATCTCTGAAAAAAGATTATTACAGCTAAAAAAGAATTTTAAAGGAAAACGAATCGCAATAATTGGCGATATGATGCTTGATATTTATTACTGGGGCGATGTTAAACGAATTTCACCCGAAGCTCCTGTTCCTGTACTGGAAGTTGAAAATGAATTTTATCGTTTTGGCGGTGCAGCAAATTGTGCGTTAAATATTGCAACTCTTGGAGGCATTGCAGAACCAGTTGGAATAATTGGATATGATAGTTATGGTACTATATTTAATTCACTCCTATCTGAGCAAAATATTTCGCATCACGGGATTATTGAGGATGATACAAGACCAACAACAGCCAAGACTCGTGTAATTGCCGACAGCCAGCATATTGTAAGAATTGATAAGGAAAGCAAAGAAACGATAAACAAAAATATTCAGAATCAAATTTTTAATTATGTTAAAAAAATTATTAAAGATTTAGATGGAATAATTTTACAGGATTATAACAAAGGGGTTCTTTCGTCTTCGCTTATTTCCCAGGTTATTGAGTTAGCCAATAAAAATAAAAAGCTTATAACAGTTGATCCTAAGTTCAATAACTTTTACGAATACAAAAATGTAACTGTATTCAAACCAAACCGTAATGAAGCCGAAGCAATTCTCGGAATGAAAATTAAATCAGATGCTGATGTTTCTTTTATTGGAAATACATTACTTAAAAAACTAAATGCAATAAATATTTTATTAACACTTGGTGAAGGAGGAATAGCAGTTTTTGAAAAAGGCAAACCGGAAAAACGCATGCCCACAAAGGCAAGAAAAGTTGCGGATGTTTCAGGTGCTGGCGACACTGTTATTTCAACTTTAACAATGGCACTCGCTGCAGGTGCTGATATTTATGAAGCATCTTATCTCGCTAATTATGCAGGCGGTTTAGTTTGTGAAGAAGTTGGTATAGTCCCAATCGAAATTGAAAAGCTTTTTGATACTGTAATCAGAGAGAACAAATGAGTAATATAAAATCACGAAAAGAAATAAAAGAAATCAGAACACAGTTAAAAAGAGAAGGAAAAAAAGTCGTTTTTACAAATGGCTGCTTTGATTTAATTCATTCCGGTCACGTTGATTATTTGATTAAAGCAAAAGAAATGGGTGATGTTTTGATACTTGGTTTAAATACTGATTCATCCGTAAAAAGAATTAAAGGAGATAAACGTCCAATTTTAAAACAGGATGAACGTGCGTTTATTCTTTCCAATCTCAAGCCGGTTGATTATGTAACTTTTTTTGAAGAAGATACCCCCGCAGAAATTATTAACGATTTGATTCCCGATGTTTTAGTAAAAGGCGCTGATTGGGCAATCGATAAAATTGTTGGAAGACAAGTTGTTGAAGTTAATGGCGGTGAAGTACAAACAATACAATTTGTAAACGACCAATCCACTTCAAACATTATTAAAATTATTAAAGATCGATTTAAAGATTAGTGGACGAAAATAAGGTTCAGGAACCGGTTAAGAAAATTATTGGTAAAGGCAGAAAAGCTTTACGATATGGTGTAAATATTTTCGTTTACACTTTCGTAAGCATCTTTATGCTTTTGATGATTTTCTTCGGTATTTCTCAAACTTCTTTTTTTAAGAATTGGCTTCGTGATACTGTTGTTGAAATGGTTAATGATGAGATAAACGGAAAATTATCTATTGAAGAAATTGACGGTACAATCTTTACATCCTTGTTAATTAAAAATGTTACACTTACTTCACTTGAAAAGGACACTGTAATCCAGGCAGGGAATATTGAATTAAGAACCAGTCCTTTAAAAATTCTGTTTAAAAATATCTATGTAAGAAAATTCGAATTAAAGGATGCTAAGATAAAACTTGTAACTGAAAGCGATGGGGAGTTAAATCTTCTTAAAATATTTCCGCCATCAGATGAACCTGAAGATACAACAACATCAGAATTTCCATTTACAATTGAGGTTGCTGATTTCGCCCTTACCAATGTTGATTTTTCTTTGCAGCGATATGATAAAGTTGGCGGCAATGAGTATTATAAAAATATAAACACAGATGATTTGCGTATTAATGATCTAAATGTTTCATTCAATGCATTTGCAGATTTGAATAAGTATGCATATCGACTTTCTATTAATAATATTTCTTTCAGTCCAAACTTTAATTTTTTTCAATTGCAGCATTTGAGCGGCAATATTTTACTCAGTCCGCAATTAGCTGGAATAAACAAGCTTCATATAAAAACAAGAGAATCTGATATTGAATTGAGTGCTGCAATTTTGGGTATGGACTTTTTAAAAGATTTTTCAATGGAAAAACTTTCAACAGCACCAATGCGATTAACTCTTACTGCGCCAAAATTGAATTTTGATGACATAACTACTTACGTACCGCCTATGGAGATGCTTAATGGCACAATTGCTACGGAATTAGAAGCATCAGGAACCTTTGATGAGTTATTTATTAAAAAGCTAAATATTAATTACAACAACACATTACTTAAAGCAAAAGCTAAACTAAATAATTTACTTGATGCGGATAAAATGAATTTCGATTTTAGTATTACGGATTCATATATTGATCCATCTGATCCGAATAAATTATTAAGAAATTTGGGATTACCGGAATACAAAGAATTCGGTGTTCTCAGGGTAGATACATTGAATTACAGAGGCGGACCGTTAGACTTTAAAACTTCATTTTCTTTTCGTACTGATAAAGGAAGTTTGAACGGGAATGCATCCATTGATTTGCGTCCCGAAGAAATGATATATGACGCAAAACTCTTCACCAAAAATCTTGATCTTGCTTCATTCATTTCAATTCCAACAGATATGAATTCTGAAATCAATATGAGTGGTGTTGGATTTGATCCCCAGAAAATGAAATTAGATCTTTCCATTGATGCAACAGCATCCAGGTTTGGCGAAAAATATTTAAAAAATATTAATGTAAATACTTTTACAGAAAATGGAACTACGAAAACAACTCTGAATATCAGTTCTGATTCAACTAATGCAAATATTCTTGCCAACATTGATTTTAAAAATCTAAATGATCCTTCCTATGAAGTTAAAGGCAGTCTTAGCGGAATTGATCTTGCAAGTCTGCTAAATATTGAAACATTGAATTCAAATTTAAATCTTACAATTGATGCCAGTGGCCAGGGTTTCAATCCTGATAGTATGGATTTATTTCTTGTTACTGATATTCAAAATTCAAACATCTTTGATTTTGACATAGACAGTACCAGGCTTATTGTGGATATTCGCCGAAACGATAATGGCAAAAAAATCATTAACGTTATTTCGGATATTGCAGATCTCACAATCAGCGGCGATTATCAGATTACCTCTCTTGGAAAAGTTTTGGCTAGAGAAGGTGAAATAATTCGAGCTGCGATGTCTGAAAAATTAAATCCTGTGTTCTCCCCGGACTTATCAGATAGTCTTAATCAGCAAAACCTGGCTGAAGAAGAGTACATTCCAGTAAAAGATTTTTCTTTAGAGTATTTATTGGACTTTAAAGATGCCATGAAAATCAATCTTGGTAAAGATCAAATTGCGTTAGATGGACAGATCGATGGAAAAATGAAATCTCTAAATGACAGCTTAACTGTTAACTTAAATTCAAACTTTGATTATTTAAAATACTGGAATGAAAAAGATGTTTACTTTATTGTAAACTCAAAATTGACGTGTGATCTTTCTAATCATCTTGCTGATGGATACACAGGTAACCTGGCAGCAGTTATTAATTTTAATGCTGATAGAATTTATGCAGGGGGAAATATTTATAATGTTACGTCTGCAATTAGTTTAGAAAATGATGATTTAAAATTTTCAATGGAAGCACAATATGAAGAAAACATTCAAACATCATTGAATGCATCTGCTGTATTTGCCGGAGAAAGGCTTGATGTTATTGTGGATAAATTTAATCTAGTCTATAACGAGTTAAATATCCACAACAAAAAAAACTTGTTGCTTTCTTACGCAAACCAGTCTATAAACTTTGATGATTTCGTACTTCAAATTGCTGACGGAACTCTAATTGCCTCGGGATCTTTTGGAGCAACAGGTGAACATAATGCAACTATTACATTGGACTCTTTAAGTGGAAGCCGAACTGTTAAAGATATTATGGGTAATCTTGGGGAAAAAGAATTTAAAGCTGATATCACCATGAATGCAAAACTTCACGGTAATTTTAGCTACCCGAAATTTGAAGTTGTCGCTTCGGCCAAGAATATTCGATATGGTGCTGGCAATTTTGGTTCTTTGCTTTCGACATTCAGCTATTCTGATAATTCACTTATTACTGATATCAGATTTCTGGATTCAACGCAAAATTATGATTCCCCGGCACTGCTGGTAACCGGAATGATTCCAATTAATCTTACATCACAAAAAGATTCTTCAATAAAGTCATCAAAATTAATTGATTTGACAGTCCAATCGGACGAATATGATTTAAGTTCCTTAAAAGATATTTTCCCTTACGTTCAATTTCAAAAGGGAAAACTTGAGACTGATATCTATTTATCAGGTACTATTTCTAAACCGGTCGCTGTTGGATATCTCAGTCTGAATGATGCCCGGTTTAAATTGAAATACAATAACCTTGATTATGATCTTAGTTCTAAAATCTGGGTTGATGATGAAGAAATAACTATTGAAAGTATGTTGCTTCAAAATGTATTCGGAACAAGACAGGGTGGTACATTAAATGGCAGCGGTTTTGTAAAGCTTGATGAATTCAAATTAGACTCTGCCTATATTAAGGTAAATGGCGATCTTAAAGTTCTTGATGTGATCTCTAAGTCGGCAAGTCCTATGGTTTATGGAGATCTTGCAATAGCAACAAGAGGAGACATAGTTTATTCATCTAAGAGAGGAAAGTCTTACCTAAATATGCCCATAGCTGTAACTGTTGCCGATTTGGTTATCCCATTGAGTAAATCTGCGTATTCGAGTACATCTGGGTTTATATATAAATATTCAGATCAAGATACTTTTTTAGATCAATTAACAAGTGAATTGGATAGTTTGATTGAATTAACTTCAAGAAGAGACTCCTTGGAGAATATCATTACTTCCGCATCTAAACTTAATTATACTTTGGATATTAAATTGGAAACTGAAGCTGAAGTTTTAGTAGTGCTCTCTAAAGAATTAGATCAAAACCTTGTTGTTATTCTCGATGGTAATTTTTTTCTGGAATCCACAGATGGTATAACAAAATCGGGTGGAGAATTAAAAGTTCTTGATGGTTCGACATTGAGTTTTATTAAATCCTTTGAAGCAAAAGGAAATGTTAAATTTGATAAAATTAGTGATCCAATTATTAATATTACATCCACCTACAAAGATTATTGGTTTAAGGATCCTAATGATCCATCAACTGAACAGGAAGTTGCAGTTAAAATTAAATTGAAAGGTCCTTTGAGCGAATTGGACAGAAATTTTATGACTGACGAAAACAATATTGGTGTATATATAGGACGGCAAAATATTCAGGAGGATAAAAAAGATCCATCTAGAAATGTCACTGATGCTATGTATTTTCTAATATTAAAAAAATTTCCTGATGACAAACCCAGTGAACAAGATCAAAATCTTATAGCTTCTACATCAACTGAACTGGCTGGATCAGTTCTTGGCGGTTTCTTAAATAATTATTTGGGAGACTATGTTCGAGGAGTTGAGTTACGTCAAGCTGGATCAGAGACACGATTTAATTTAATGGGCAAAGCCTGGCTATTTAAATATGAAATTGGAGGATCAACTGAAGTATTGCAGGATTTAAGCCGTGCCAATATCAGAATAGATTTACCTTTAACCAGCAGACTTCAGTTAAAATTTGAAAGAAAAAGATCCGAAAATGAAAACCCTTCAAGCAATAATCCTTTATTTTTTGAAGGCGGCGTTAATTATATATTTGAGTTTTAATGAAAAGAGAATTAAAAGCATTTTTTAACAGGAATCAAGGACGCGGCTACAAACCTAAAGATATTGCAGTCAAACTTGGTTTTACCTCTGATCACGAGTATGCATCATTAAAGGCTGCTCTTCATAAGTTGGAGGAAGAATCATATCTTATAAGAACAGGAAAGCGATTTTCATTAAATAAACTTCCTCATACAAATCGTTTACAGGGTAAACTCGAAATAAATAGAAACGGATTTGGGTTTGTTAGTATCAAAAATGAAAGACTTGGTGATATTTTTATTGCTGCTCGGAACATTGGGGCTGCTTTTGATGGTGATATTGTTGAAGTTGAATTATTTGCAAAGCAAAAAGGTAAAAATATTGAAGGACAGATAGTTCGTGTTGTTGAGCGCAAACGTAAAGAATATGTTGGCATAATTAAAAAATCGAAATCATTCTATTTTATTTCGCCGGATGATCCAAATCTCCATCGTGACATTTACATAACTGAATCAAAATTGAAAAATGCAAAAACAGGAGATAAGGTTGTCGTTGGGAATTTATTATGGGAAACTTCAATGCTTAATCCTGAAGGTGAAGTTATTGATGTACTTGGTAAGTCCGGTTCGCACGATACACAAGTTATTTCTATTGCAAGAGAATTTAGTCTGCAATATAAATTTCCTAACCCGGTAAATGCAGAAGCAGATCGTATTGATAATATCATTTCAAAAGAGGAAATTAAAACTCGATTAGATTACAGAGACAAAAATGTTTTTACCATCGATCCTGAAGATGCAAAAGATTTTGATGATGCACTCTCACTTGATAGATTACAGAATGGAAATTTATCAATCGGAATTCATATCGCTGATGTTTCGCACTATGTAAAAAAAGATTCTCCACTTGATAGAGAAGCATTAATAAGAGGGAACAGTGTTTATTTTGTTGGAAAAGTTATACCGATGCTGCCGGAAAAACTATCCAATCAAATTTGTTCTCTTGTTCCGAATGAAGATAGGTTGACCTATTCAGTTATTATTGAAATGACTCCGCGTGGTAAGATTATTGATTACTCAATAAATAAAACTATCATTAATAGTAAAAGACGATTTACCTATGAAGAGGCTCAAAGAGTTATTGATGAAGGTAAAGGTGATTTAGCTGATGATATTTTACTGCTAAATAAAATTGCCCAGCAATTTAGAAAAAAAAGAATGCACGAAGGGAGTTTTGATTTTATATCGCCGGAAGTAAAATTTAAACTTGATGAAAATGGTGTTCCAATAGATATATTGATCAAGCAGACAATGCAGAGTAATATGTTAATTGAAGAATATATGCTGCTTGCAAATAAAATAGTGGCAAAGCATATTGCTGCCCCTAAATCAGGACCTATAAAACCTTTTATATATAGAGTCCATGATCTTCCTGATAAAGAAAAGATTTTAGAGTTTGCACTTTTTGTAAAAACACTTGGCTACTCATTCGATCCAAACGCATCCTTAAAATCAATTGGATTTCAAAATCTTTTGAATCAGGTAAAGGGTAAAGAAGAGGAAGCATTAGTAAATGAGCTTGCAATTCGATCGATGGCTAAAGCTGTGTACGCTGCTGAAAATATTGGACATTATGGATTAGGATTTAAGTATTACACGCACTTCACATCTCCCATAAGAAGATATAGTGATTTAATTGTTCATAGATTACTTTTCAAGTATAACAGTACCAAAAGTGGAGAAATTTATACTCTTGAACTTTTGAAAGAAATTTGCGACAATATATCTGCATCTGAAAGAAATGCTGTTGAAGCAGAAAGATTTAGTATAAAACAAAAACAGATTGAATATCTAAGAAATCACCAGGGAAATGAATTTACGGCAATAATTTCTGGTATTACTAATTTTGGAATTTTTGTTAAAATTACTAACATACTTGCAGAAGGACTGATACGACTTAGAGACCTTGACGATGATTATTATGTTTATGATGAAAAAAAATATTCAATAATAGGAAAGCGAACTAAAAAACAATATCGTTTGGGCGATAAAATACACGTAAAACTTATCCGCGTTGATGAAGAAAGAGCGGAGTTAGATTTTATTATTCTTGATTCAAAGGAATAAAATATGAAAATACTAAAACTGATATTTGTCTTAATAATTTTTTGTTCTTTAACTGTATTTGCACAGTTCGGAAAGAATAAAATTCACATCAAAGATTATGATTGGTATTATATACAAACCAAGCATTTTGATATTTACTTTTCTCAGGATGGAGAGACATTAACTGAGTTTGCAGCAAACTCTGCAGAAAATGCGATCTCGTCTATCCAGAGTACGCTCAATTACAGGGTTAACAATCGAATTACAATTATTGTTTTTAATTCTCAAAATGCTTTTCAAGAAACTAACGTTATTGACCAGTATTTATCTGAAGGGATACAGGGGTTTACAGAATTATTTAAGAACCGAGTTGTTATTCAGTTTACTGGATCATACAAACAATTCGATCACCTCATACATCACGAACTTGTTCACGCAGTTATGAACGATATGTTTTATGGCGGATCTATCCAAAATATTATTTCAAATAATATTTCACTTCAATTTCCTTTGTGGTTCAGCGAAGGCTTGGCTGAATATGAAGCATTAGGATGGGATGTTGATACAGATATGTTTATACGTGATGCTGCTATTAGTGAATATCTTCCGGAAATAAATCAACTTAGTGGATATTTTGCTTATCGCGGCGGGCAATCAGTTTTTTATTACATCGCCAATAAATATGGAAAAGAAAAAATAGGGGAACTGATTAATAAAATAAAAGGAGTAGGAAATGTTGAGGAAGGAATAAAGGCAACATTAGGTATAGATGTTAAAGAACTTGGAGAAAGATGGAGAAAAGATATAAAGAAAACTTTTTGGCCGGATGTTTCTCTAAGAGATGATCCTGAAGATTTTGCAAAAAGATTAACTGATCCGGAAAAAGATAAAGGATTCTATAATACCTCTCCTACTCTCTCACCTCAAGGTGATAAAATTGCATTTATTTCAAATCGTGATTATTACTGGGGTCTTTATCTAATGGATGCATTAACTGGCAAAACTATTGACAGAATTGTTGAGAGCAATCAAACACCGGATTTTGAAGAACTAAATATCTTAACACCTGGATTAACCTGGTCACCTGATGGAAGCAAGATAGCACTTTCTGCAAAAAGCAGTGGATTTGATGTAGTATATATCTTTGATGTAGAGTCTGGTGATCGCGAAATTTTGAATTTAGATTTTGATGCGATCGAAAGTGTAACCTGGTCAAATGATGGTAAATACCTTGCTTTTATTGGTCAAGATGCCCGTCAATCGGATGTTTATACTTATAATTTTGATACAAAGGAAATAATTAATTTAACCAATGATATTTTTAGTGATTCGGATCCAGCATGGTCCATGACGATAAAGATATTTATTTTTCCTCTGATAGAGGGGATATAGTTGATGCATCTGTTTTAGGAAAAGATTTTAAGATTTCAAGTCATAATTATTCACAAAAAGATATTTATAAAATTGTTTTACCAGAGGCTAAGGTCGTTAGAGTCACTGATCTACCATTTAGTGATGAAACCTCTCCGCGGGAAGAATTGAATGGTGAAAGATTAATTTTTATCTCTGACCTTAATGGAATTAATAATATCTATACAAAATCTCTCACTTTAAAGGAAAGTGAACTAAACGTAATTAATAATCCTATTACACCAATCACAAATTCATTAAGCGGATTGTACCAATTATCTCTGTCTAAAGACACAAAGAAATTAGTATTTTCAACATTATACGAATCTGTGTTTAATATTTTCATGCTTGATAATCCATTTGAAACAAAAATTGAATTAGATACCCTTAAACCCACACTATATCTTACAAAGCTTGAAGACTTAAGAAAGAAAGAATCTGAGCAACCTCAAGTAGCTGGTAAAGATTCTACTATAGTTCAGGTTTCTGATGATACTGAACAAATAATAATATTTACAGGTGATGTTCTTGAAAATGATTCATCATATCGAAGCGGTACAAAAGATTTTTCCAATTACGTTTTTGGCGCACAGGATTCATCGGTAGAAAAAGTTTATGCAAATGATTCTTTATTTATTCCGAAAGATAACTTAGATCAAGCTGGAAACTATAAAGTTAGCAAGTACAAAATTACTTTTGGTCCTGATCTGATTTATGCGAATGCTGGGTATAGCACATTTTATGGATTGATAGGCACAACTGTACTTTCATTTAGCGATGTTCTTGGAGATCACAGGCTTGTAGGTGTTACAGGTTTGCAAATTGATTTAAAGAATAGTGATTATGGTTTAGCATACTACTATCTTGGTGGAAAAATTGACTATGGCATCCAGGGATTTCATACCGCAAGATTTGTTAATCTGATTCGCGGAGATTATATCAATCTGTACAGATATAGAAGTTATGGTGCCACTCTATCAGCAAGTTTGCCGCTTAACAGGTTTTATCGATTCGAAAGTGGATTAAGCTGGCTTAATGTGAGGGGTGAAAATCTTGATGACTTATCCATTCCATTAGATGAAGCCTCGTACTTGATTCCTTCATTAGCATTCGTGCACGATAATGTTATGTGGGGTTACACATCTCCAATCCAAGGCACACGTTACAGATTTGAAGTCTATGGAAATCCTGGAATTGGAAATACAAAATTAAGTTTCTACACACTTGCGGCAGATTATCGTACTTATTTAAGATTCTGGACTGATTACTCATTTGTGATGAGGTTCTCTGGCGGGTATTCTGGTGGTCAAAATGCACAAAGATTTTTCCTGGGTGGAATCGAGAACTGGATAAACAGATCATTCGCCACCTCTGAAATTCCAATTGAGTCCACAAGTGATTATGCATTTCTTACAGCAGTTCTTCCTTTAAGAGGTTACAATTATTCTGAAAGAATCGGATCGAAATATTTTCTAATGAATTATGAACTTCGTTTCCCTCTTATCCGATATCTTGTACCAGGTCCTCTTCCGATATTATTCAGTAATATTTTGGGTGTAGCTTATATAGATGCAGGAGCTACCTGGAATAACACAAGTGCACTTCAATTATTTAACCGTGATGAGAATGGTAATATCATCACCAAAGATTTGCTGATGGGAACTGGTGTTGGGGCAAGAGTATTTTTCTTGTACTTCTTACTAAGATTTGATGTGGCCTGGGCTTATAATCTTGATAAATTTGCCCATCCGATATTCTATTTTTCGATTGGTGCAGATTTTTAGGATTAAATCTAACTACTGATAATATTATTTATTATCAGTAGTTGCTTTTGAGTCCGATTTACTTTCCGAAGATTTTTTTGTTTCTGTTGGTTTTTCAACTGTTTTTTTATCTTTTGTCTTGGATAAATTTTTATAATCAGTATGATAAAAACCGCTACCTTTAAAAATAGTTCCAGCCCCCGCACCAATTAATCTTTTTACTTTACCATTACAATTTGGACAATTCTTAAGTGTCTCTTCCCTCATTGATTGAAATTTTTCAAATTTATGACCACACTTTAAGCATATGTATTCGTATGTTGGCAAATTACTTCTCCTAAATTTTTACCGACTAAGATAATGAATTATAATAGAATGTTCTATAAATTTGAGTAGAACAAAATTTATAATCTTAAAGAAGTAATATTAAAATTGAAAAAGCTATTAATCATTTCTTCACTTTCCTTTTTATTTCTAACAAGCTGCTTAAACTATGTACAAAGTTCGATCATCTACCCGGATGGCTCCGGCGAAATGCAAATTAATTATTGGATGAAGTTTTCTGATACAAGCAGTGTATCAACAATTTTAAGTTTAGAAATATTTAATCCCGACTCTATAAAAAAAGAGTTTTCTTCACCATTTGTTAAAATTTTAAATGTTACTACTTATTCTGACACATTAGATTCTACAGTGCATGCAAATATAGAACTAAGTTTCAATCAAGTTGATTCACTTAATACAGTAAATGCATTTTCCCAATCAAGATTTATATTAGAAGATGGTGCCGCCGGACAAAAAGTATTTTCTCAGTTTATTCCTCCAATAACAACGGGATTTGGAATAGATGGGAGTAATTATCGTGTAACGTATAATTATGATATAAGAGGAGATATAATTGCTCACAACGCAACTGATAAGTCTGGTAATTATTTGATATGGTCATATTCACTAGCCGAAATTGGTAGAGGTAAAACCATTTCAGTTACATTCAAGCCTTTTAAATTAAAAGAAACCCCTTATTGGATTTATATTTTAGCCGGATTGGTATTACTTATCGTAGCTTTCTTTTTGGTTCGAAAGAAGAAGGATTAATCTAATATTAAAATTTCAAACTACTAATTTTATTGACTTAACAAACCTCTATGGCTATATTTGCCTCCTATTATTTAATAATTAGAGCATAGAACTAATGTTATCGAATGAATTTATGGTCTTTGCAGGAACTTCAAACGTTCCATTAGCAGAAAAAATTGTAGAATCAATCGGTATAGAGTTAGGTAAACTTGAATTAAAACGATTTAGTGATGGGGAAATTTGGGTTAAATACAGCGAAAATATAAGAGGAAGAGAAGTATTTATAGTTCAATCGACTAATCCTCCTGCAGAAAATTTGATTGAATTATTGATAATGATTGACGCAGCTAAAAGAGCGTCTGCAAAAAGAGTAACTGCTATTATCCCTTATTTTGGATATGCAAGGCAGGATAGAAAAGATCAACCTCGGGTTTCGATAACGGCAAAATTAATGGCAAATCTTATCACCGAAGCTGGCGCGGACAGAGTAATGACGATGGATTTGCATGCCCCTCAGATCCAGGGATTTTTTGATGTACCTGTGGATCATTTATATGGGTCTTCAATATTATTAAATTATTTGAATAATTTATCAGACAATCTTGCCATAGTGTCTCCGGATGTGGGAGGAATTAAAATAGCTCGAGCTTATGCAAAGATGTTGCACTCAGGTTTAATTGTTATTGATAAAAGAAGACCAAGGCAGAATCTTGCAGAAGTAATGCATATAATTGGAGAAGTTGAGGGTAAAGACATTTTGTTAGTAGATGATTTAATAGATACCGCCGGAACTTTTGTCGGAGCGGCTAAAGCTCTAAAGGATCAGGGTGCAAATAAAATTTTTGGTGCAGTTACTCACCCTATATTTTCGGGTCCCGCTTTTGATAGGCTGAATGAAGGCGATATAGATAAAATTTTTGTTACCGACACAATCAATTTTGATGAGAGCGCAAGCAATAAAATAATAAAAATTAGCGCTGCTCCTCTTTTTGGAGAAGCAATTAAACGGACATTCAACAATGAATCAATAAGTTCATTATTTAATATAGATAAAGGTTAAAAGGACCCAGAGTTATAATGGAAAAAATATTAATTGAAGCAAAGAAGCGTGAAAAGATTGATAAAGCATCAAGAAGTTCTTTACGAAAAGACGGTAAAGTGCCTGCCATATTTTATTCAAAACATCATAATCCTCTTCCGATTGAATTGTCTGAAAGAGCTGTTCATCCACTTGTTTTTACAGCTAAAACGCATTTAATATCTTTAAAAATTGATGGTCTTGAAGAATTAGATTGCATTATTAAAGATGTTCAATTTGATCCTACTACTGAAGCAATTGTACATCTTGATTTGCTCGGACTTAAAAAAGGTGAGAAAATTCAGATTGAAATACCCGTTCAATTATTGGGTATCCCAATTGGTATCAAAGAAGGGGGAATACTGCAACATGTTATGCACAAAGTTGAAGTTGAATGTCTGCCAACTGACATTCCTGAACAATTAGAAATAGACGTAACTAATTTAAAACTTGGAAATGCCATTCATGTTTCAGATCTTAAAATTGACAATTTAACACTTCTTAATAATCCTGAATCTATCATTGCTACTGTCACTCATCCTAAGGTAGAAAAAGAAGTTGCACCTGTTGTAGATGCTCAGGTTGTTGCTGAACCTGAAGTTATCCCTAAAGGTAAACCACAGGAAAAAGAAGATTAATTTTTTGTGCGTGCAATTATTGGAATTGGAAATCCTGGTAATCTGTACAAAAACAACAGGCATAATGTTGGATTTCAATTCCTTGATTTTTTTGCTGAGGTAAGATCATTATCGTTCAGAGCATCAAAATTTGATTATTATTACTCGGAAGGGGAACTTTCCGGTATACCTTTCGTATTGATTAAGCCTAATACTTATGTGAATTTAAGTGGCGTTGCGGTATTAAATTGTATTACTAACTATAAAATTAATATCAATGATGTATTACCAGTTGTGGATGATATCAATTTAGATACAGGATTAATTCGGATTAGAAAATCAGGTGGAGATGGAGGACATAATGGTTTAAGTTCTATTATTTATCACTTAAGCAGCAATGATTTTCCAAGACTAAGAATTGGAATAGGAAGCGACTTTAAAGTCGGAGGTCTCTCCAATTATGTGCTGTCTGACTTTGATAAAAATGATTTTTTGAAATTAAATAAATGTTTTGATTTCAGCCTTCAATTGATTGAGGCTTTTATTTCAGATGGTTTTCATAAAATGCTTAATACTTTTAGCCGATTAAAAAGGGAAGAAAAATTAAATAGTAAATCAGAATAATTAAGATTTTTCGATAGGACATTATACCCGATATCTAAAGTAAATTATCTACTTGAATTCAGATAAAGTAAAATCAATTTTTCACAGAGTTAAAAAATCAGGAATTGAATTATGGTCAAAAAATTTTTTCTACTTGCAATTTTATTTTTTTCTCCTAGCGTAATTTTTGCTGGAGAGCAGAATCTAAAAATCCCAACATTATCTGACTCGCAAAGTCATATTCTTATTTGGGGTTTATTGATATGTGTTCTGGGGATGGGATTTGGATTATACCAATTTCTCAAAGTAAAAAAACTGCGCGCCCATAAGTCAATGCTTGATATTGCGGAAATTATTTTTGAGACCTGTAAGACCTATCTGTTGCAACAAGGAAAATTACTCATAGTTCTTTTTCTTTTTATTGCGGCTTGTGTCTCTTTTTATTATGGTTATTTACTGCACAACTCCTTTGGTGGAGTAATGTTAATTCTAGGTTGGACAGTTATAGGAATTCTTGGCTCATACAGTGTTGCTTGGTTTGGAATCAGAATGAACACACTTGCAAATAGTAGAATGGCTTTTGCTGCATTAGAAAGAAAACCAATAAAGTTATTAAGCATCCCCCTCGATGCTGGGATGAGTATTGGGGTAGTTCTTATTTCACTTGAGTTAATTATGATGTTATTTATTTTACTTTTTGTCCCTCGTGAATATGCCGGGGCAAGTTTTGTTGGATTTGCAATTGGTGAATCACTTGGTGCAAGTGCTTTAAGAATTGCGGGTGGAATTTTTACAAAAATTGCTGATATCGGTTCAGACTTGATGAAAATCGTATTTAAGATTAAAGAGGACGACCCACGTAATCCTGGTGTTATAGCTGATTGTACGGGCGATAATGCTGGCGATAGTGTTGGTCCAACTGCTGATGGTTTTGAGACCTACGGTGTTACGGGTGTCGCTTTAATCAGTTTTATTGTCTTGGCTGTTGGAACCATGGTAGATTTTGATGAGGCAAAGAAGATTGAATATCAAACAGTATTGCTCACCTGGATTTTCTCAATGCGTATTATGATGATCATAACTTCAATTGCAGCATTCTATATAAATAAAGTTTTAAGCAAAGCACTTTACTCAAAGAAAGATGATATTAATTTTGAAAAACCATTAACAGCATTAGTTTGGATAACTTCCGGCCTATCAATATTAGTTACTTTCGCTGTTAGTAAAATATTGATTGGAAATTTACCTAATGACCTCTGGTTAACTCTCTCCATCATTATTAGTTGCGGCACTTTAGGAGCAGCTTTAATTCCTGAATTCACAAAAATATTTACGTCACCACACTCTAAACATGTTAAAGAAATAGTTTCTGCTTCACGTGAGGGCGGTCCATCACTTACAATTCTTTCAGGGTTAGTAGCGGGAAATTTTAGCGCAGTATGGAATGGTATGGTGTTCCTAGTATTAATGTTTATTGCTTATTCTGCCAGTTTATGGGGACTAAGTGAATTTATGATTTATCCGTCAGTTTTTGCTTTTGGCTTAGTTGCTTTTGGTTTTTTAGGGATGGGTCCCGTTACAATCGCTGTCGATAGCTATGGACCGGTAACAGATAATGCTCAATCAATTTATGAACTTTCATTAATTGAAGATATAAAAGGGGTCGATAAAGAGATTGAGAAGGATTTTGGTTTTAAACCAGATTTTGAAAAAGCAAAATATTACTTAGAAGCTAATGATGGTGCCGGAAATACATTTAAGGCAACCGCTAAACCTGTTTTAATAGGTACAGCCGTTGTTGGGGCTACAACGATGATCTTTTCTTTAATTCTTGTAATAAAAGAATCACTGGGGATTAATCCGGAAGAAATTTTAAGCATCCTTAATCCATATTCATTACTCGGATTTATTGCAGGTGGTGCAGTCATATTTTGGTTTGCCGGAGCCTCAATTCAGGCGGTTACAACCGGTGCATATCGTGCGGTTGAATATATTAAAAAGAATATTAATCTTGATGAGAATGCTGATAAAAAAGCGTCTACAGAGAAATCAAAAGAAGTTGTTAAAATTTGCACACAGTACGCACAAAAGGGGATGATCAATATTTTTGTCGCAATTTTTTCTTTTGCTTTAGCATTTGCATTTTTATCTGCGCCTCAAAACGGAAACAATAGTCCTGTAGCTTTTTTCATTAGTTTCTTAATATCAATAGCTGTATTCGGTTTATATGAAGCATTATTTATGTCCAATGCAGGAAGCGCTTGGGATAATGCAAAAAAAGTCGTTGAAGTCGATTTAAGGGAAAAAGGAACACCATTGCATGATGCAACCGTTATTGGAGATACAGTTGGTGATCCGTTTAAGGATACTTCTTCTGTTGCTTTAAATCCTATAATAAAATTTACAACACTTTTCGGACTTCTTGCAATGGAAATTGCAATTTCAAAAGATTTTCAACAAATATCTCCAACTGTGGGAGTTATATTTTTTCTAATTGCTTTGGTTTTTGTGTGGAGATCATTTTATAGAATGAGGATAAAGAATTAAAAGCTTTATTATATGTTTTAAGCTTTATTTGTACAAGCGCCTAATTTTTAATAAATTTGATCATAGAATAAAAAATATTTTATAAACCCTACTCTTATAATATTTTAAATTATAAGGGTCATAAAGTCCATAGGGAGGTGATACAAAGATGAGAACAGGTGTATACGAGAGTACCGTTCTAATAAATGCTACGTTAGATGATCAGCAAATCGAGTTAATTCTTTCCAGAATAAAAGATTTTATAACTAACAACGGTGGACAAATCCGGGAAATAGAAAACTGGGGACGTAAGCGTCTTGCCTATACAGTTGAGAAAAATAAAATTGGATATTATGTTATATTCAGATTTGACGGCCCGAGCGATATCGTTGCTAAGCTTGAAAGAATATATTCCTTAGATGAACAGATTTTAAGATACATTACGCTTAAACTCAATAACGATGCTCTTGAGCAACTTGAAAAGAACAAAACTCTTTCAACAACATTGAAGGAAGAAGTAATCGCCGAAACTGTAAAGGTAAGCACCGATACAGAAGAAGTTGAAACTATTAAAGTGGACGACGATAATTAATTACTTAATGATTTAGTTTGGAGGTTTACAAATGGCTGATTTGAAAATGCCGGAAATTAATTATGTTATTGTAGCTGGAAATCTGACAAAGGATCCAATATTTAGAGAAACAACTAATGGTACTCCAGTTGTTAATTTTTCTATTGCTTCAAACAGAAAATTTAAGGATAGCACAAATCTGTGGCAGGAAGACGTTTGCTACGTGGGTGTGGTTGCCTGGAATAGACTGGCAGAAAGTTGCCGCGATAGACTAAGAAAAGGTTCTGCAGTATTAGTTGACGGCGAATTACAGAGCAGAAGCTGGAAATCAGAAGATGGACACAACAGAAGCATTGTAGAAATTAAGGCAAGAAGAATTCAGTTTCTTAATAAAAGATTGATTGGATCAGAGGGAAATGGTGCACCTGAAGAAGATGAACCAAGTATTGCTGTTGATGACTCAGTCGATTATACAGAGGACTCTTTTGATAAGTTTTTATCAGATGAAGAATCAAGTTTAATTAAACAATCAGGTAATGGAAATGAAGAAAGAAGTTAATAAAACAAAAAAGATCTGTAGGTTTACTCAAAACGGTATTAAGTATATCGATTACAAAGATGTTAAACTTTTGCAGAAATTTATCACCGAGCAAGGAAAGAT
This sequence comes from uncultured Ignavibacteriaceae bacterium, assembly GCA_963698205.1. Taxonomy (GTDB): domain Bacteria; phylum Bacteroidota; class Ignavibacteria; order Ignavibacteriales; family Ignavibacteriaceae; genus IGN3. The sequence goes on from CAVOPZ010000013.1 coordinate 144,786, forward strand.
TATTCCTAAAAGAATAACCGGAACCAGTTCAAAGTATCAGCGTGAATTAGCTTTAGCTATTAAGCGTGCAAGACATATGGCGTTATTGCCCTATGTTTCTGATACTGTTAGATAGTTAAACTAAGTTGGAGAAAAAATGAAAGTTATTTTAAGACAAGACTTTGAATCCTTAGGCAAAATAGGTGAAGTTGTGGATGTAAAAGGTGGTTATGCGAGAAATTTTCTTTTTCCAAGAGGTCTTGCTTATGCCGCTCTCAAAGGCAATATCAGAGCCCTCGATGAAGAGAAAAAATCAGTCGAAAAACACAACTTGAAAGAACTTAAAGCTGCTGAAACTTTTGCTACTGAACTAGAGGCTGTTTCTGTAACTATACCCGTTCAAGTTGGTGAAGAGGATAAGATTTTCGGAACAGTAACTGCGCAAATGATAGCCGAGGCACTTAAAGAAAAAGGTCACGATATTGACAAACGAAAAATTGAAATCGAAGAGCCAATTAAATCACTTGGAATTTATGGGGTTAGTTTAAAATTACATCCAAGTGTTAGTGCAAAAATAAAAGTATGGGTTGTTCGAGAGTAGTAGGATAGTTCTCTAAAATTAAAAAGGGAATCCCAATGGATTCCCTTTTCAGTTATCAAACTCTTATGCTATCTAACCTTAATTTTATTTTCGCTTATCATTTTAGCGATGTGTGCAGTACCTTTTTTATTGATGGTTTTGATGGCACTTGTCGTAAGTTTTATAGTAACAAATCTGTTTAATTCCTGAACCCACACTCTTTTCTTCTGAAGGTTAGGTAAGAAACGTGTCTTAGTTTTATTATGTGCATGTGAAATATGATTTCCTGCAACTGGACTTACGCCCGTTACTTGGCATCTTCTAGCCATTGCTATAACTCCTTAATAAATAAATTCTTTTCAATTTTAGAGCCCTAAATATAGGTAAATCAATCAAAAAAACTAAAAATTTTCTACAATAATTTTTTTGAATAATCATTCTTGAACTAATAATTTTGCTTGTCAATGGTTTATTGTTCTTCAGGCTTGACTCTGATCATAGAAAGCTTAATTTTGGTATAAATCTTAAAAACCTTGAAAATTATAAATTTATATGGAATTTTTTAAACTACACCCCAAAAATCCACAAGTAAGGTTTATAAATAAAGCTGTTGATGTTCTAAAGAGTGGTGGAATAATCATTTTTCCAACAGATACTTTCTATGGGCTAGGTTGTGATTTATTTAATAAAGATGGTATTGAACAGATTTTATCAATCAAAAATGAAACAGACACTAAACTATTTAGTTTTATTTGCTCTGATCTAAAGGACATTGCTAAGTATGCAAAAGTATCCGATTACTCTTACCGAACAATGAAACATCTTTTACCAGGGCCGTATACATTTATCCTACCTGCGGCCAAAGTAATTCCCAAAAAACTCTGGAGTAAAAGAAAAACTGTAGGAATAAGAGTTCCAAACCATACTGTGACATTACATATTGTGAGAGAATTAGGTAATCCAATAGTGAGTACTAGTACTACAACACGACTTGGTGAACCCTTGATTAATCCAGAAGAAATTAAAAGTGTATTTAATTCACGAGTAGATTTAATGCTAGCATCAGAAATTGTGAGTTTTGAACCCTCAAGCATTATTGATTTAAGTGGTGATGGACCGGAAATCATCCGAGAAGGTGCGGGTGATGTTAGTTTGTTTAAATAAAATAATCAAGTTCTTTCTTTTTTATTTTCTGTAAATTTGAGTTGACGAAGCTTGTTGGAGTGGTGTCAAAATAATTTCGTTTATGTTAACATTCGCTGGTCGAGTCGCACAAAATAGAACTGTTTCTGCAACATCATTTGCACTAAGTGGTTTTATTCCTGTATAAACATTCTTCGCTCTCTCATTATCTCCTCTAAATCGGACAAGACTGAATTCAGTTCCAACCATTCCTGGATCTACGCTCGTTACTTTAATTCCTCTATCAAGCACATCATATCTTGTAGACTGGCTAAGAGCTTTGACTGCAAATTTTGTTGCAGCGTAAACATTTCCAAAAGGATAAACATCATGTCCAGCTGTAGAACCAATATTTATAACATGCCCTTTCTTTCGTTTAACCATTAGAGGAAGAACGTGTCTTGTAACGTAAGCCAGACCTTTTACGTTTGTATCAATCATTTCATCCCAGTCTTCTTTCTTTCCCTCATAAATTTTGTCCAAACCCCTCGAAAGTCCGGCATTGTTAATCAACACATCAATTTTCTTCCAGTTATTATCCAGCGAGTCGACAACTTGTTTAACTTGTTCGAAATCTCTTACATCCAGCTTCAAACATTTTACATTCATTCCATGAGCTTTCTCCAATTTATTTGCGAGGGATTTCAACCTCTCTATTCTTCTGGCTGATAATATTAGGTTTGATTTTTCTTTTGCAAAAATTTCCGCACAGGCTTTGCCAATACCTGATGAGGCGCCTGTAATGAATACAACTTTACCTTCAAGATTATTCATTTTATATCCTTTTGATTTTTATAAAAAAACCCCTGGAATGCTATCACCGCAGTTTTGACATACATTCTTTTTAAGATCAATGATCTTTGTCTGATGCCAATCTCTCTTAATCAATATACCTTTGCATTTACGACAATAAGTTGATTGATTCCTTGAATCGTGTACATTACCAACGTAGCAATATTTAATTCCAATAGCTTCAGCAATATTTTTTGCACGGATCAAAGTTAAATGTGGAGTTGGGATTTTATCAAGCATCTTAAAATCTGGATGAAATGCAGTAAAATGGAGAGGAACATTTTCTCCGAGGTTTTTCAAAATCCAATCACATTCATTTTTTATTTCGTCATCAGAATCATTTTCACCCGGAATAAGAAGTGTGGTTAACTCAATCCAAACATTTGTTTCATTCTTTAACCACACGAGAGTATCTAAAACGTCAGTTAAATGGGAAAAAGTATTTTTGTAATAGAATCTTTCTGTGAATCCTTTTAAATCTACGTTTGCAGCATCGATGTATTTATAAACTTCTTTGCGGGCTTGTTTATCAATATACCCTGCAGTTACCATTACAGATTTTATCTTTTCTTCCCTTGCAATTTTTGAAATATCAATTACATATTCACCAAAAATTGTTGGATCGTTGTACGTAAATGCGATTGATGGAGTTTGATATTTTTTTGCCAAATTGATTACATCTTCAGGCGATGCAGTTAAAGAATTTATGTCATCAAGTTTAGCTTTACTAATTGACCAATTTTGACAAAACTTGCAACCAAGATTGCAACCTGCAGTTCCAAAGCTTAGAATTGTGGTGCCCGGTAAAAAATGATTTAGTGGTTTTTTTTCGATAGGATCAATAGCGAATCCGGTTGGTTTACCATAACCCAGAGTAAAAAGTTTTCCATCAAGGTTTTGGCGAATGTAACAGAAACCTGGTTGTCCCTCTCCAATTTCACAGTAACGTGGACAAAGAGTGCATAAAATTTTATCGCGTTCATTTTTCTTCCACCACAGAGCTTCTTTTAAATTTTGGGTGTTCATTTTATATCACTTCAAACCTTAACCAATTAGCTCTGCTTTTTTCTGAATAGGGTGCACCCGCAGTAAAGATTATAAGATCGCCTTTATTAGCAAGGTTAGAATTGAGTATTAATTCTTTTGCATCATCTATTGCAAGATGTTCTTTATCTATTTTTTCTCTATAAACGGATGTTACTCCCCAATGTAAACAAAGATTATTCATAGTTTCAAAACTATTTGAAATAGCTATTATTTTGGATTCGGGTCTATATTTAGAAATAATTCTTGCCGTCCGTCCCTCAAAAGTAAAAACGACAATTGCCTGAGCCTTTATTTGTTTACTTATTTCAACAATGGCTTTCCCAACTGAATCAAATAAATTTTCTTGGAGACTATTCGGAGTGATATAATAATTATTGGTTCTACCCTCCCGGTGTTGTTCGGCATTTTTTATTATATCATTCATTATCTGGACTGCCTGAAATGGAAATTTTCCAATAGAAGTTTCAGCGCTTAACATCACAACATCAGATCCATCCCAAACTGCATTCGCAACATCTGAAGCTTCCGCACGTGTCGGAACCGGTGAATTGATCATTGATTCAAGCATTTGTGTTGCCGTGATTACCAACTTACCCAAAGCATTGCATTGCTTAATAATAGATTTTTGTATTACCGGTACTTCTTGAGGCGGAAGTTCAACCCCTAAATCTCCGCGGGCAATCATAATTCCATCAGCAGCAAGTATTATTTCAAAAAGATTATCAACCGCCTCTTTCTTTTCAATCTTAGCAATTACAGGAATATTTTTACCTCTTTCAACAAGCCATTTTTTTAATTCAACAACATCTTTTGGACTTCTAACAAAAGATAAAGCTATGTAATCGATTCGGTGTTTTAATACAAAATCCAGATCCTTAAAATCTTTCTCAGTAATTGATGGAGTGGATAAATTCATTCCAGGCAGATTCATCCCTTTCTTGGGAGTTAGTGTTCCGCCATTTACTATTTTGCAGACAAGAGATTTACTCTTTTTCTCAGTTATGGTTAGTCGTATCAATCCATCATTTATTAATATCTGATTACCTATTTCGGCATCATTGACAAGTTGTTTGTAAGATGTTGAAATTATTTTTTCATTGCCTTTAATTTCATCGGTAGTTATTTCGATCAAATTTCCGGTTTTAAGGTTTATACTTCGGTTGTTCTAATTCTCCAATCCTTATCTTTGGACCCTGAACATCAACCAGAATTGCGAGTGGTTTTTTTTCTTCTTGACATGCAGTGTGCAGAGAATTGAATACATCTTCGAAAAAATCATATGAACCATGGGATAGATTTAATCTTACACCATCAATTCCTGTAAGAATTAATTTTCGGATCGCTTCAACTTCTTTTGTCGCTGGTCCCAATGTTGCAAGTATCTTTGTTTTTGCAACTGATTCAGGATTTGAAATCATCATTTAATACTTCTGCCTGGTTTTTTGTTGCCACTTTTTTTAATTGAAGGTTTCCTTCGCTTATCAGGAGTGATTTTGTTTTTTTCATCCTCAGCATTTTTAGTTTTTACTGCACGAGATTTAGCATATAACTCACGAATTTTTTTCTCAACTTTATCGAATACTGTTCCTTCTTCATATCCTTTTGCTGTTTTATTTCCAGCCTTCACGCCAGTAAGTATTTCGATACCTTCTTCAACACGGGCAATTGGATAGATATGAAATTTGTTTTTCTTAACAGCCTCGATTACATCTTCACGAAGCATCAGATCAATAACATTTTGGATTGGTATAATAACACCTTGATTTCCGGTTAATCCATTTAACTTACAAATGTCAAAAAAGCCTTCAATCTTTTCATTAACTCCACCTATTGGCTGAACAGTTCCTTTTTGATTTAGTGATCCGGTTACTGCAATTGATTGTTTGATAGGTAATCCTGATAAAGTTGAAAGAAGTGCAAAGATTTCAGTACACGATGCACTGTCACCATCCACCATTCCATAAGATTGTTCAAACACAAGATTAGCATTGAACGACAGAGGTTGATCCTGTCCAAATGTTTCTTTAAAGTACCCCGAAATAATTAATACACCTTTATTATAATGTCTACCGCTCATTCCGGCTTCACGCTCAACATTAATTATTGTTCCACTGCCAAGCGAAACCGTTGCTGTAATTCTCGTTGGTCTTCCAAAGGAATAAAAATCAGCGTTATATACAGCAAGTCCATTTATCTGACCGACTTCTTCACCATCTGTATCAATCAATAAAGTTTTATTCTCAAACATTTCGGTCACTTTATCCTCAAGCATTCCGTGTCTTTCGCGTGCAAGTTGATAAGCTTTTTCTACATGTGCGGCTGATACAATATCAAATCCATCATCTGTTGCCCAAAAACTTGCCTCACGAGCCAGATCTGCAATTCGAGAAAAACGAAGTGTTAACTTATTCTGCCTACCAGCCATAATTGCACTTATTTCTAATAGATAAGCAATCGCCGATTTATCAAACTCTTTTAGTTTTTCCTGTTTAATTAATTTTTTAATTACTTGAGCATATTCAACTACAACATTATCACTGCGATTTATTTCATAATCAAAATCAGCTTTTACTTTAAACATTTTCTTGAAATCATATTCACGTTCAGTCAAATAAGCATAAATCATTTGGCTGCCGATTAAAATTACTTTGGTATCAATGTCTATAGGCTGTGGCTTCAACGAAGTTGATGACATTGATAAATGATATGGAGATTCTTGAATTTCTAATTTAGAGTAAGTAAGAACGCGTTTCAGTGATTTCCAAACTCCGGGTTCTTCAAACAAGTGCATAACGTTTAGCACCAAGTATCCGCCATTTGCACGCAACAACGAACCAGCTTTAATATTTGTAAAATCGCTGTACCAATTTCCTTTTCCATCATTTACTTTTTCTATTGTTCCGAAAATGTTTGTATAGATTGGATTTGTCTCAACAATTACAGGACATTCATTGGTTTCTGAATTATCAAGTATAATATTTAAATCATATTCGCGGAAGTAATCGATCATCAAACCTTCCTGCGTCATTTCTCCTTCGGGCCTTGTACCTTTAAAGATTTGAATGTTATTCAAAATATTATCTTCTATTGTATTTAAATGTTCTAATGCAGAATTAGAATTATACTTTTCTTTTAACCCTTCAAAAATTCCAAGAACAATCACTTCTGCACTTTCTTTCTCAAGTTGCTGAAGTTTTTCCTGAAACTCCTGGCTTATTTTTAATCCTTTCTTAAAAATAATTTGAAGTTTTGGCTGTTGTCCATTATAATCTTTAACAATTTGCTGTGCAGCTTCTTTTGTTAATTTGTTTTGTTTAATTAATTCTTCAAGTTGAAAAACAGGAACAGGTTGTCCATCAATTAATGGAATGATATCCGGTCTTATCTGTTCACCAACTCGAATTTGTCCAAGGGAAAATCCTTTCTTTCTCAGTTCTTCATCAAAAGCGGTCATCAAATCCTGTTCTTTTTGATTGTATTCATCCACTATATTTTTTTTGCGGGAAAGATAAAGTTCACTATCAAGAGTAATTGGAATTCTTTGTTTCAGGACTTCGATTGCAGAATTAAGATCTTGTTTAAATTCTTTTGCTTGTCCTTTATTAAATTTTATTAGTAATGGTTGATCAGGATCGCGGAAATTATTTACATAAGCATAATCATATAACCGCGGGCAATCCGAACTGATTTTTTCTAACATCTGCTTAACTGTTGTCGCTTTTCCTGAACCGGATAAACCTGCAATATAAATATTGTAGCCCGGGCTTCGTAAATCTACACCCATTCTTATTGCTTTTAATGCACGCTCTTGTCCAAGTATTCCTTCAATAGGATCAATATCTTCAGTAGATTGAAACTCAAAAATATTTGGATCGCATTTCCATCTCAGTTCTTCTGGTTTTAATTCTTTATGTTTGGGTGGTTTTGGTGCAGTCATATTTGCCTGTAAATATTTAGTTTTAGAAGAGATAAAATTCATTCTTATTTTTGTATTGAAAACTAATTAAACTATAAGCGAATTTCAAAGATGAACATAACCGATATACGCAATAATTTCCCATACCTGAGTAATGAAATCATATATTTTAATCACGCCTCAAGCGGACCGATTTCTTCAATGGTATTAAATCGATTGACTGATCTTCTCAAAGAAAAAAGCGAAAATAATATTGATGACTACACTTCATTTTTAAAGGTTGTTGAAGAAACAAAAAAAATTCTTGCTGAAATGATTAATTGCAATGCTGATCGGATTGCCTTTGTTGATAATACTTCGAATGGAATAAACATTCTTGCTCAAAGTATTGACTGGAAAAAAGGCGACAGAATACTCCTTAATAATATTGAGTTCCCGGCAAATGTTTATCCATTTCTTAATCTTAAAAGGTTCGGAGTTGAAGTTGAGTTTGCAAAATCAGAAAATGGAATCGTAACTGCTGATCAGATTATTCAATCAATAAAACCGGAAACAAAATTGGTTTCCATAAGTTATGTGCAGTTCTTATCTGGATATAAAGCTGATCTTGAAAAAATTGGGAATCATTGCAGAGATAATAATATTGCCTTTTGTGTTGATGGAATACAGGGAGTTGGTGCAGTGCAGATTGATGTTCGAAAATGTAAAATAGATTTTCTTTCTTGCGGTACACAAAAGTGGCTGCTCGGTATGCAAGGATTAGCATTCATTTATGTTGATGAAGATCTTCAGAAAAAAATGATTCCTGCAAATATTGGATGGCTTTCTGTTGAGAACGCCTGGAATCTTTTGGATTATAAATTAGATTTAAAAACTTCTGCAAATGTTTTTCAAGGTGGAACTTTAAACACTTTTGGCATCTTTGCTTTTAATACATCCCTAAAATTATTTAAGGATTTTGGTATTGATAAGGTTGAATCAGAAGTATTATCAAATACAAAATATTTTATTACAAAACTAAAGAGTATAGGTTTGAATTGTATTCTATCTAATTGTAAGGATGCTGAGCTAGCTGGAATTGTAACAATCAAACCAGAAAATTTCGCAAAAGTTTTTGAAGAACTGAGCAAACGAAAAATAATTTGTTCACTTCGTGAGGGTTTTATAAGATTTGCCCCACATTTTTACAATACTTCTCAAGAGATTGATATCGTCGTTGATGAATTACAAAAAATTTGAATATCTTACAGTAAAGAATAAAGGTTGAATTATGAAAATTATATTCGGAATGACATTTCTATTATTTGTTTCTTTTTTCCTTTGTACAAGTATTACATTTTCACAAAGCGGTAAGCAAGAAGTCAGGATTAGTCCTAAAGCAGAAGTTATGCAAACAGTTGGATTTACGGATGTAAGTATTGTTTACAGCAGACCCGGTGTAAAAGGCAGATATATTTGGGGCAAGCTTGTTCCTTACGATGCTGTTTGGCGTGCCGGTGCAAATGAAGCTACAAAGATTACTTTCTCGACTGATGTCACGATTGAAGGGAAAAAATTAAAAAAAGGTTCTTATAGCTTTTTTACTATTCCTGGGAAAAATGAATGGACTTTAATTTTTAACAAAGTTGCTGATCAATGGGGTGCATTCGAATACAATGAATCTGAAGATGCGTCTACGAGTTAAAGTTAAAACTGAAGAAAATAGCTGGCAGGAATGGTTGGCTTATACAATTTCCAAAACTTCAGATACTACTGCGGTTATCAGACTTGAATGGGAGAAATTGAGAGTACCATTTAAAGTTGAAGTGAAATTATAACCAAGCATTTGATTTATTGTTTGTCGAGAATAATATCATATAAACACTGAGAACTAAAAAGGGCAGAATCATGGTTAAATATTTTTCCCAAACTTGATAAGAAAACGGCATTATAAGAAGGAACAAAATCCAAAGTAACAACAATAAAATTTTTATATCCATTATCTTTTCTTTTATTTCGATGTAAAGTCGTTTTAATACTTCAACATTTATATAGCATCCTATAAAAAGTAATATCAACAAAATTACTTTTGAGCCAAAGCTATTATATCCAAAAATTTCAAAAATGACTTGATGCACGAAACCAACCGTTTTGTATTCAGTGAACTCTAAAGTAGCCAATGATGGTTTAATAGGGAAGAACGACAAGATTGCGGCAAACATAAATGAAATTATAAGATTTGAGTACCTTAATTTTATTTTTTTAACAAAAACAATGACTAAAGGAAAAATATAAACAACGGAAAAGTAATGTAGGTGTTTATATAATCAAGATTGTAGAAAGATGAGTTTGGCACAATCCACTTTTCAATTCCGCTTGCAGGAGAAATATTTTTCCAGACGCCAAAAAGCAGAAGCAAAGGTAACACTGTGAGTAGTGAACCAACTATGTAATTTCTACTCTTTAATCTTTTGCTATTATAATTGAGTAAGGAAAAAATTATAACTGCTACAGGAATTATAATGACATATTGCCTGCACAGAATTGCTAATGCTGAAAAAATGACAAATAGAATTATCTTATCCTTTATGAATGAAATGACAGCAACAAGAGAAAGCATAATTGTTAACATATCTGTAAAAACAAAAACACTTGTTCCGAAAAAGTAAGGATTGATTATAATTAATAGTGAAAGAAATAAAGCGTGGAACCCTTTTTTTATAAAGTAGCTGTTAAGGAAGAAAACTAATTGCCACGTTATAAAAGAAAGAATTAGTGTTAGTAATCTTAAACTTTCCGTCGATGACCCAAAGACTTTTGCCCATAGTGCGTAAAAGATAAAGAAAAATGGCGGTGTAACTTCAGGATAATCATAAATTGTGTTGAAGTTAAAATTATCAGCAAATAATCGGATGGTCTCAACAATGTGTCTTTCGTCTCCCCGAAATGGAAGTTTGAGAGAAATAATTCCAATTAATGTTAATGAAATTAGTGAGAATATGAGCCAAATAGGGTAGGGTTTTATTTTATTCATGATAGGCTTTAAGTGCAACAATCCAGAAAAAGATTGTTGCACTATTTAATCTAATCAGCTAGAATAATGCCCAGCAACTCTTTAGTCTTTTCTTCCATCAACAATACATCACCTCTGGATTCAACATTTAATCTAATTATCGGTTCTGTGTTAGACATTCTTAAATTAAATCTCCAATCATCATACTCAACACTCAAACCATCAGTTGTGTCAACTTTTCCGCCAGCGTAAAGTTTTTCAATTTCTTTTATTTTTTTTGCAGGATCATTAATAGTTGAATTTATTTCGCCTGAACAAGGATAGTTCGCGATCATTTCTTCAACAAGTTCGCTCAGTGGTTTGTCTTCTTCAGACATTAGCTGAACAATTAATAAGAACGGAATCATTCCGCTATCTGAATAAGCATTATCTCTGAAGTAATGATGCGCAGACATTTCACCGCCATATATGGAGTTTACCTCGCGCATTTTTTGTTTGATAAATGCATGTCCGCTTTTTGATTGTACCGCAATACCATTGCTGCGTTCGACAACATCAAGCGTATTCCAAACTAATCGTGGGTCGTGAACAATTTTTTCACCCGGATGTTTTTTTAATATGGATTTAGCAAGTAATCCAACTATATAATAGCCTTCAATAAAACTTCCATTTTCATCAAAGAAAAAACATCTGTCGTAATCACCATCCCAGGCAACACCCAAATTTGCGTTACTCTGTATGATTGCATCAATAGTTGGCTTTCTGTTTTCTGTTAGCAATGGATTTGGTACGCCGTTCGGAAAATCTGAATCAGGCTCATTAAATATTTTTATCATTTTAATTGGCAGTCTGGATTCGATAGCATTTAAAGATAGACCAGCACATCCGTTACCTGCATTAACAACAACTTTAAATTGTTTTATTTTTTTTGGATCATAAAATTTGCTTAAGTTGTTTATAAATGCTTCCATTACATCAAACTTTTCTACCGTTCCTTTCTTTGAACTTATTTCACCCAAATCGTTTTTCAGGATCATTTCTTCAACAACATTTAAACCGGAATCATATCCAACCGGAACAGAATCTTTTTTAACGAATTTCATTCCGTTATACTCTGGTGGATTATGACTTGCCGTTATCATTATTCCGCCATCAGCATTTAGAAATGGAGTCGAGAAGTAAATCATTTCGGTTCCACATAGTCCAATATTTACAACATCAGCACCAGCATCAGTTAATCCTTTAATTAAAGCCTCAGAAATTTCAAGTGAAGATTTCCTGATATCATATCCAATAACAACTTTTTTTGCATTTATATGATTTGCAAAAGCTCTGCCAATTTTATAAGCTAAATCAGGATTTAACTCTGAAGGAACCTTTCCTCTGATATCATAAGCTTTAAAACAGTTAAGTTTTTCCATAAAAAGTCCTTATATATAAAATGAAAAAATAATCCCTGAAAAATAAATACGTTTTTTGATGTAAAAACGAAGTTTAAGTTCAATGGCAATTTAAAGAAAATAGTTCTCTTAACACCAAAAATTTTTTTTGAAAGGCACGCATTTTTCAATGGACTTTTTGAATTTCGCTACTTACATTCGCTTAACAAATTTAATGGAGATAGTTATCGCAAATACTGATACTATTAAGTGGCACTTCGCTAAATGTAATCATACAAAATGCAACTCGATATTCTTAGTCCATCCAGAAGAAAATCCGGGTGATCTAGGGTTCATTTGTCCGGATTGCAGCAGAAAAACACAAACTTCACATATCGTTCAATGTGCAAGCTGCAGGACGGTGTTAAATTTTGTTCGTGCTGCTCCTAACGAAGAAAAAGTTGTATTTACGGTTCCAAAATGTTCTCATTGCATCGGAACTATTGAAGATGAATGGGAAATTGAACCTTTATATCAACCGGACTCATACATTTAGCCAAGCAAGTGCTGGATCAATTGATCTTAATACAACTTTAAAATCAGTTGAACAGTTTATCCTTTTATACGACCATTCAAAATTAGATTGGCGTATAAAAGGATTTTTTATTTATTTTTTACATCGCTTTTTAGCTAATAATTTTAAATCATTATAAGGTGTAGTTATGAGATCACTGTTCGGAAACTTATCTAAAGGATTAGTATTAAATATTTTACTGTTGAGTTTGGCGTTTTCATTTCGGGTTTCTGCCCAATCAGTAGATTGGATGAATCTTGATACAATAAAAGCAGGAACATTTGATAATGGTAAAATGTGGACTTTCGAGTATCCGCCAATGGATTACTTTAGTCAGGCGTATAATTTTCAGCCGGATGAAAAGTGGTTTGAGCATATAAGAATGTCTGCTTTACGTTTCGCGAATTATTGTTCTGCTTCTTTTGTATCCGAAGATGGTTTGGTTATGACTAATCATCACTGTGCAAGACAAAGTATTACACAGGTTACAAAAGAAGGGGAAGATCTTCACGAAACCGGTTTTATTGCCCAAACACTTCAGGATGAAAGACCTGTTCCAGGTTTGTATGTCGATCAATTAGTTTTATTTAAAGACGTTACGGATGAAGTGATTGATGCAATTAATGAAGCAAAAACTGATGAAGAACGTGTACAATTTGAAGAGAATATCATATCTAAAATAGAAGAAAGAGAAACGACTGCTACAGGTCTTGAAGTAGCAATTACTCCACTCTACAATGGTGGAAAGTATTCTCTTTATGGATATAAAAGATATACTGATGTAAGATTGGTACTTGCACCGGAAGATCAGTTAGGATTTTTTGGCGGCGATCCGGATAATTTTACTTATCCACGATTTAATTTGGATTGTAGCTTTTTTAGAGTTTATGATGAAAATGGAAATCCTTTAAAGACTGAAAATTTCTTTAAATGGAGTCAAAACGGAGCTGCTGTTGGTGAACCTGTTTTTATCGTTGGTAATCCGGGAAATACAGATAGATTAAACACAGTTGCACAATTAGAATATGCCAGAGATATACAATATCCAAGAACCGTATCTTTTTTAAACAGCTTAACGGATATTTATAATGATATGTTGAAAAAAGATCCGGGTAGAAAAGCTGAACTGCAGGATATGATCTTTGGTTTTGAAAATTCTAAAAAAGCAATTGGCGGAATTCTTGAAGGATTACGTAGCCCTGTATTAATGCAGCGTAAAAAAGATTTTGAAAAAACATTCCGTGCTTCAGTAGAAGCTGATCCTGAATTGAAAGAAAAGTACGGGCATCTCTGGGATAAAATTGCTGATTCACGTAAACAGTTAAGTGAAATATCTAATAAAAATTTTGCTTTGGGAATGAACAGATTAGCAACGCCGAAATATTTCTTTATCGCTGATGAAGTAATAGCAATAGCTGAGAATTTAAAATTACCCGAAAGTGAACGCAATGATTTATATGTTGGCGATGAACTTGAAAACACTTTAGCCTCTCTATTCCCTGAAGATTTTGATGCAAACATGAATAAACTTTTGCTTGAAGAGAAGATAAATAATTTATATAAATATCTCGGAGCTAATGATCCATTAGTTAAAAAGTTTACCGGTGGAAAAAAGGGAAGTGAAGCAGTTGAGTATGTGCTGTCAAATTCCAAAGTTACTAGCTTGAAGGATGTGAAAGATCTTTTAGAAGATGGACCCGATGCGGTTTTAAGCGGCGACGATCCTTTTATTTACTTTATGATGAACTCAAAAGATAGAGCGGATGAATACTCTAAAAAAGTAAATGAGTTAGTTGAAGTCGAATCAACTTACTCACAGCAATTAGGTGTTGCCTTGTTTGATGTTTATGGAACATCAATTCCACCTGACGCTACTTTTACTTTAAGATTAGCTGATGGTGTTGTTGAAGGATTTCCATACAATGGAACCTACGCGCAGCCATACACAACATTCTATGGAATGTATGATCGTTATTACGGTCAGGGGAAAGAATTTCCATGGAGTTTACCGGAAAGATGGGCAACTCCTCCAGCAGGTTTGGATCTTTCAACGCCTTTTAATTTTGTTTCTACGAACGATATTATCGGTGGAAATTCCGGAAGTCCTGTAATAAATAAAAATGCTGAGGTAGTCGGTCTGGCGTTTGACGGTAATATTCAAGGGTTACCGGGAAATTTTATTTTTAGGACGGAAGAAAACAGAACAGTCTCACTTCACTCAAGCGGAATGTATGAAGTAATAGATAAAGTCTACAAATTAGAAAGATTAAGCGATGAATTAAAAAATGGCAGGATTACAAAATAGTTTCCTCTCATAGAGTTTATTAAAAATCCTCTTCAATGCGAAGAGGATTTTTTTTGTAAGCCCTAAAAATGAACACTCACAGTTTGATACTATCCTCAATTTATTCTTTCACTAATAACCATGACACTTTTTTACATTCCTTTACTTGTAAATGACACGCATGACACAATATCGGTTTAGATTTGAACCAGAAATTGACATTAACTTTTATTAAAAATTATTTACAAGAGGTACAAAATGAAATCATCAAAAAACAAATCGGTAATGGTTGTAACATTAACAGTTCTGTTGGCAATGTTATTAAGCTTAAATGTGGCAGCTCAGCCAAATTCAATTTCAGATTTAACTAAGCACAAATATGCATTGGATAATCTTAAAGCCGGGATAAATTCTGAAAATATTGGAGTTAGAAAAAGTGCAATTTATTTTGCTGGAAAGTATCAAATAATTGAATTAGTTGACTGCTTAGTTGAAAGGCTGGAAAATGAAAATGAAGCTTCGGTTAGATTATTAATAGCTTACTCACTTTATGAAATTAAAGATACCGAAGGTATGAAAGCAGTTAAAGAACTCTCATTGCTAGATAAGGATGCTAAAGTAAAACGAATGAGCAAAAATCTTTATAATGCATTTTTGGAAAATATAAATACAACGGCGGCTTTATAAAATTTTGTTGTGCCTCTCCTCAATGAGACCCGCATATCTGAAAAGGTTGCGGGTTTTCTTTTAATGCCGTATTAAAGAGTACATTGTCCAAATAGATGAATTGAAGAATCTTCTGGTACTCTGATTTGGCGGATCTACTCTCTTTCTTGTTGGAGAAAATCGGAATGATTTTCTTTCCAATGTTACTTTTATACCGCACTGAAATTTGGAAAACCCATCTTAATCTTCTAACATTAACTTTTTCAAGGCACATTGTTTGTGTCCTTTCAAATAAATTAAATAAGTCATTTTGTAAATTATGGCAAAGATATTTTACAGGTTTTACGTAACTGAGGAAATGAATACAATTTCATTTCCGCTATTTATCTAAGCAATCTTTGGCAGAAACATTTTTTATAAGGTAATAAAGAAATGAAAAAAGTAATAGTATGTTGTCTGTTGTTTGTTGTAGGTAGTTTTGTTTTAGCACAATCCGCCACAGGCGGAAAAGAAGAAAAACTGCAGCAATTAAAAAGCAGAAGTGATATAAAAATAACAGAGGTTGAACCTAACCAACTAAAACTTGATTACCCTAATGGTAAAGTGCTGTATAAAAACATTGCTAACTACAAACCAACCGACCACCAACAACCTACTGCCTACTCCCAAACTTACGACAGCACAATAATAGACCTGACAACGATTGATACTACACTTTATTACCAGAAATACAGCTTCTGGCAGGAACTCCCTATAAGTAATGGTGATTTTGATTATGTAAGAATCGCTGATGTTAGTAATAACGGTAAATCAGAATTATATGGCTTTAGAAAATTCTTTTGGTCTGATTTGAAACCTGTAACAGTCTATGAAATAAATGAGCAAAGTAGCTTTGATTCAATATACCAATATGATTCAATATATATCACCCGAAATATTTATGATGTGAATAATGATGGTGAATTAGAGATTCAGTTATTGAGTCTGCAGTATGATGAAAGATTTTTCTCTAAAGATTCAGATAGTTCTTTGGCAACAACAGTGAACTTTAACTTCAAGCCTGATCTGCCGTACCAACTCGATGATCCGACTTTAGGAGAATTTGATGGCGATCAGAAAACAGATTTAGTGTTTGACAAGGCATCAAATATTTACATCTTTGAATATAATCACATTATAAACAACTTCGATTCTATTTATCATTTTCAAGTGCCTGACCCAATTGATCTTGGTGTTGGGGGCTATTCAGTTGGAGATTTTGACATTGATGGTAAAACGGATATTGTATTCAGCACAGTATGGGGGAAAGTTTTTGTTATCGAAAACGAAGGCAATAACCAATACGATGTTGTTTGGCAGGGAAGTGTTGAAAGTAATAATGCCTACATACACACCTGGACGAAAGACGTAGACAAAAACGGGAAACCGGAATTCTGGGTTTTGGCTGACGCTTATTATAATGGCATTGGCACAACAAGAATAACCATCTTTGAGACAGAGGGAGATAACAGCTACCAGGCAGTAGGCAGGATTGATTTAGTAGGTATCTTCTCTTTCTATGCAGGCAATATGCAGGCAATCGATGTTGATAATGATGGAACACAAGAAGTTGCTGTTTGCATTGATGACAATTTCCTGATTCTTAAGTTCAATGGAAGTGAAAATCACCAACTTTATGAAGTTTATTATATAAAGAAGAATGAACTTACTGTATCTGGAGAAAATAGCGTTTATTTTGGTGCAACAATGTCTGATCTGCTGGATGATAGCGAATATGAAATTCTTATTTCTATGGATCATATTATTGAACAAGGCAGTCAAACTTTAGGGAGACGATTTACTAAGATATATCAACCCGATTCAACGACATCTGTTTCCCCAAATGATGGTTTAATCCCTCATGCAACAACATTATACCAGAATTTTCCAAGTCCCTTTAATCCATCAACCAAAATCAAGTTCGAAATTAATCAAGTTAGTAATACGTCTATTAAAGTATTTAACATTTTAGGGAAAGAAATAAGAACGCTATTAGAAGACGATCTTCCATCCGGTGAACATACGGTTCAGTGGAATGGGAAAGACGATAAAGAAAATGATCTTTCAGGAGGTGTTTACTTTATTCAAATGATAGCAGGCAGCTATCAAAAAACCATTAAAACAATTTTTCTTAAATAAAAGGAGTCTTAAAATAAAAATCTAAGAATTTTTCTTTTAGTTTTACTTTTTGCAGTATTTAAATTGTAATTATAGCAAACAGATGAATTGATGAATACTTTGGTAGTGTATTAAAAAAAGTTATTCCATATTCAGCACCGACACCAATTTTAAATCCCTTAAGATCAAAATTTCTCAAATCATATCCCGCCGACAAAGAAATAACCACTGCCGTAATCCCAAATATCTGTATCAATAAAAGTCCGATCATTCAAAGCAAGTAATCCAACACCTTCTTCCAGGAAAATTTTGTTGTCAAAATATTGAGTGGTAACGCCTTTAAAATTTAATCCCATTATATAAGGGATAATATGCTTTTCTCGTGTTGGGTAATACAGCATTAAAATCTTTTGTAAAAATTAAACTTGCTCTCGGAAAAACTTCTTCAAACAGAGGAATATTTGCTTCTAAAAATATACTTGTTGTAAATCCACCGATAGAAACCGAATTACCACTGAATAAACCACCGCCAGCATATCCGCCAATTGAAACCTCAGTTTGTGCGAATGTGGAGAACGAAAAAAATGAAATAAATATTATTAAAACTTTTACTTTCAAGTTTTATCCTTTAAATTTTACTAAAACTAAAATAGTTTGATGCAACCAAAAACGAAAGGAACAAAAATGGAAAAAGCTCTTTATAATTATAAAGCAAAAATTGTGGAAGTCTACGATGGCGATACTCTGACTGTTGATCTAGACCTTGGTTTACATACCTGGGTTAAAGGCGAAAAGATTCGATTGAACAGAATTAACGCTCCTGAATTAAAAGGAAGCGAAAGAACCAAAGGATTAAAAAGCCGGGATTATCTCAGAAGTCTAATCCTCGATAAAGAAGTTTTTATAGAAACTATAAAAGATAAAAAAGAAAAGTTCGGAAGATATCTTGGTGAAATCTGGTTGGAAGAATCCGAAAATAAATTTATTAACATAAATGATTTGATGGTAAAAGATGGATTCGCCGTCTTTAAGAAATATTAATGGAGGATTAGTGCTTAAAAAATCTGAAATAAAATTTCTTGTTCATCTCGATGAAAAGAAAATGCCGGAAAAAATTGAATGGCAGGCTGATGATGCCGATTTCAAGGGAATGAAAGAAGCAAAAACAATGATGCTTTCACTCTGGGATAAAGAAGATAAGGTTACTTTGGGTATCGATCTTTGGACAAAAGATATGCTCGTTGAAGATATGAATCTTCATTTCTATCAAATGATATTAAAACTTGGAGATACGTATCGCAAAGCTGCAAGCGATGTAGAAACAGCAAAAATGTTTGATGATTTTGCATCGGAGTTTTCAAAAAAAATTAAATTGTTTGAAAATAAATAATTTATATCCGTTCAGGCGATCCTAATAAATTATCGTCTGCAAAGTGCAAGCTTTGGAATTTCTGGACATCTTTCTTTTCAAATCAATATCATTTTTGCTAATTTCATTTAGCCATTCAATAAAAATATTAGGTTTATATGGATGTTGAAATACTTTCCCGTATTCAATTTGCTTTTACTATTGGGTTCCACTACATCTACCCTCCGTTAAGTATTGGCATCGCAATTATTCTTGTGATAATGGAAGGAATGTATCTTAAAACAAAAGATAAATTCTTCGAGAATATGACAAAATTTTGGGTTAAAGTTTTTGCTTTAACTTTTGCGATTGGCGTTGCTACAGGAATTGTAATGGAGTTTGAGTTTGGTACAAACTGGGCAACTTACTCACGATTCGTTGGTGATGTGTTTGGAAGTGCTTTAGCTGCGGAAGGTATTTTTGCTTTCTTTCTTGAATCAGGTTTTCTTGCAGTGTTGGTATTTGGCTGGGATAAAGTTGGACCAAAGATGCATTTCTTCTCAACCCTTATGGTTTCACTTGGTTCGATGTTTAGTGCTGTTTGGATTGTAGTTGCAAATTCATGGCAGCAAACTCCAACTGGATTTCATATCGTTGGAGAAGGTATAAATGCACGCGCAGAAATAGTAGATTTTTGGGAAATGGTTTTTAATCCATCTTCTGTTGATAGATTATCTCATGTTCTTTCCGGTGCATGGCTTGCTGGAGCATTTCTTGTTATCAGCGTTAGTGCGTATTATTTATTAAAAAACAGGCATATACGTTTTGCTAAGGCTTCTATTAAAATTGCTTTGGTTGTTGTGATGATTGCATCGTTGTTTCAGCTTTTTACCGGGCACAGAAGTGCTGTTGGTGTAAGTAAAAATCAGCCCGCAAAACTTGCCGCAATGGAAGCAGTTTTTAATGACACAACTAATGCTCCTCTTTATTTATTCGGCTGGGTTAATGAAGACAATCAAAAAGTGAATTTTGGAATCGCTGTTCCCGGAATGTTAAGTTATTTGATTGGCTTTGATACTAATACAAAAGTTATAGGATTAAATTCATTTAAAGAGGAAGACAGACCACCGGTTAATATTGTTTTTCAGGCGTATCATTTAATGGTGGCTATTGGATTTTTACTTATTGGAATTAGTTTACTCGGAATATTTTTTTGGTGGCGAGGCACATTGTTTAACCAAAGATGGATGTTGTGGATATTTGTCTTCTCAGTATTTCTACCCCAGATTGCAAATCAGATTGGATGGATAACAGCAGAAGTCGGAAGACAACCATGGATTGTTTATGGATTACTTAGAACTTCTGAAGGACTTTCAAAAGCTGTACAGGCAGGACAAGTTTGGTTCTCATTAATTCTCTTTACGCTTATATACAGTGGTTTGTTCATCTTATTTATCTATTTGCTTAACGAAAAAATTCAGCACGGTCCTGAGGATGTTGATTCAATTTCATCTGAAATTGGGCATCCAAAAGCTTAATTTACCTGTCATTCCGAACTTGTTTCGGAATCTTGGGATTGTTTGAAAAATAATTTTAAGAAATGTATTTATAAAGATTGAATAATTATTATATCTACATAATGAGTAATAAATCAAAGACAATCTATATTGGAGTTACAAACAATCTTGCCCGACGAGTTTATGAGCATAAAAATAAACTGATTGATGGATTCACAAAAAAATATAACATAACAAAATTAGTTTACTTCGAAATTTTTAACTCAATTGAAGATGCAATTAGAAGAGAAAAGCAGCTTAAGAATTGGCATCGTCAATGGAAGATTAATTTGATAGAGTCAACAAACAATGA
Organism: uncultured Ignavibacteriaceae bacterium; assembly: GCA_963698205.1. Taxonomy (GTDB): domain Bacteria; phylum Bacteroidota; class Ignavibacteria; order Ignavibacteriales; family Ignavibacteriaceae; genus IGN3. The sequence continues at coordinate 165,551 of CAVOPZ010000013.1, forward strand.
CTGGAAGGACTTATCTAGTGAGTTTGAGAATTGAAATAAACGATGCTGAAACAAGTTAGCATGACATCACATTATCAGGTATACATGGAATTTAATTTTGATTTAAATACAGTTTGGTTTTTCTTAATAGGAATTTTACTTGTTGGTTATGCCATACTTGATGGATTCGATTTGGGGGTTGGTGCACTTCATCTTCTTGTCAAAGATGACCTCGACAGAAGAATAATGATCAACTCGATCGGACCTGTTTGGGATGGTAATGAAGTTTGGCTTGTTACAGGTGGAGGAGCTTTATTCGCGGCTTTTCCTCATGTTTACGCAACTGTCTTTTCGGGATTTTACACTGCACTGATGATGCTATTATTTATGTTAATTTTCAGAGCTGTGGCTATTGAATTCAGGAGTAAGCGCCCGATGAAATGGTGGCGGCAAATGTGGGATGTTGCATTTTGCATAGCAAGTATATTTATTGCTTTTCTTGCAGGAGTAACTATCGGAAACTTGATTACTGGGATTCCCATTGGACTCGATAAAGAATTTACAGGAACATTTTGGGGTTTGATAAATCCTTACACCATATTAGTTGGTATTACAACTGTTGCTTTATTTATGATGCACGGAGCAATTTACGGTGTGATGAAAACGGAAGGAGAACTTCAAAATAAATTAAGAAGCTGGGTTAACAATACAATTATCTTTTTTATCATATGTTACATCACCACAACGATGGCTACATTAATTTATTACCCACATATGATCCAACATTTTAAAGAATTTCCCGCTTTATTTATTCTTGCTGTATTGAATATGCTGGCAATTGCAAATATTCCCAGAGAGATTTCCAAAGGAAAAGAATTTTTGGCGTTTCTTTCCTCTTGTGCATCGATTGCAGCATTACTTTCTTTATTTGCATTTGGAATATTTCCAAATTTTGTTCTAGCTTCGAATAATCCGGAATACAGTTTAAATATTTATAACTCAGCCTCATCGCAAAAAACTTTAAATATTATGCTCATAATTGCACTAATCGGTATTCCATTTGTTTTGGCTTATACAATTAGTATATATTGGATATTCAGAGGGAAGGTTAAACTTAATAATATGAGTTATTAATTTTTATAGAAAGAATTACTATGGACTTGATTCTAAGCATCTTCATCGGAATTGGATTAGCTGCTGCAGTTGGCTTCAGAATTTTTATTCCTTTTCTCATCACATCGATTGCGGCTTACACCGGGCATTTGGATTTATCAACTTATTTCAGTTGGATCGGAACACTTCCAGCCTTGATTGCTTTTTCTGTTGCTACACTTGTGGAAATTACTGCTTACTATATACCCTGGCTTGATAATATTTTAGATACAATTGAACATCCAATGGCAATATTTGCAGGAATTGTCTTAACCGGTGCAGTTATAACCGACTTTTCTCCATTTCTAAAATGGGCTTTAGCCGTAATTGCCGGAGGAAGTGTTGCCGGAACAATTCAGGCGGCAACTGGTTTTGCTAGGTTCAAATCTTCTGCTCTAACAGGCGGTGCGGGTAATCCTGTAGTGTCAACTGTTGAAGCTGGATCGTCCATCGGTCTTTCACTGCTGGCGATATTTATTCCTGTTGTTGCACTTTTAATTGTAGTACTAATAATCGGCTGGGCAGTAACTTTGTTTTATAAAAAATTTATTAAAAAGCCTGATTCAAAAATTAATCTTACAGAGGAATGATGGATATTGTTTGGAAAATTATTATTGGTTTATTAGCCGGCGCTGTTGCAAAATTCTTTATGCCTGGAAAAGATCCTGGTGGAATTATAATTACAATTCTGCTTGGTATTGGCGGCTCGGTCGTGTTTTCATATCTTGGACAGTTTTTAGGATTGTATAAGGAGGGTGAAACAGCCGGATTTATCGGTGCAGTGTTTGGAGCTATGATTTTACTTCTTCTTTACAGGATTTTCTTGAAGAAAAAATCTTAAGCTTTTCAGATTTTCTTTTATTAAGATAGAGTTTTTCTCCATTCACCTGGTTTAAGTTTATCAATACACCATTCTCCAATGGAATATCTTATCAATCTAAGCGTTGGATAACCAACGGCAGTGGTCATTCGCCTGACTTGTCTGTTTTTTCCCTCAGATATTTTTAACTCTAACCAACTTGTTGGAATATTTATGCGTTCTCTTATCGGAGGAATTCTTTGCCAAATTTGTGGATCATTAATCAGCTTTACTTCTGCAGGTTTTGTTTTACCATCTTTAAGTAGTACTCCATTACGAAGTTTATTTAAAGATTTTTCATTGGGAATTCCTTCAACTTGAACCCAATATGTTTTTACCAGTTTAAATTTTGGATCTGAAATTATATTCTGAAGTTTTCCATCGTCTGTTAAAATCACTAATCCTTCACTATCATAATCTAATCTGCCCGCTGCATAAACATGTTTAATTGGAATGAAATTAGATAAAGTTTTTCTTCCTTCTTTATCAGTAAACTGGCAAAGAACATTAAACGGTTTATTAAAAAGTATTAACATAGATTAAAATCACGTCTGAAAAATGAATATCAAACAAAAAAGGATAATTATAAAAGTGACAGCATAACTTCGTAATTCTAAATTCGTTAATCATTGTCCGTAACTAATTCTATAAATAACATCCGAGTAATCATCTGACACAAGCATTGAACCATCGGGCATAATTTCAATATCTACGGGACGACCTGAAACAGTATCTCCATTAAGCCAACCATCGGCAAATGTTTCATAGCTAACAGCATTACTTCCGTTTAATCTTACCAAAGAAATTCTGTAACCAATTTTTTCACTTCTGTTCCAGCTTCCGTGCTCTGCAATAAATATTTGATTTTGATATTCTGCAGGGAACATTTGCCCGTTATAAAATTCTATTCCAAGTGCTGCCACATGCGGTCCAAGTTCCTGAACAGGTCTTGTATAAAGTGAGGTGTCACCTTGTGAACCAAATTCAGGATCAAGAATATTTTTACCATGCAAGAAAGGATAACCAAAATGCAGTCCTTTCATCGGTGCACAATTTAATTCATCGGGTGGAATGTTATCTCCAAGCATATCTCTTCCGTTATCCGTAAACCACACTTCATTTGTGGCAGGATGCCAATCAAATCCAACCGTGTTTCGAATTCCGTTTGCATAAACCTCAAACTCACTACCATCAGCATTCATTCTTGTTATCGAGGCATATCGTGGATCCTCATCTCTCAAACAAATATTACAAGGAGCACCAATGGGAACATAAAGCTTCCCGTCCGGACCAAATTTTATAAATTTCCATCCATGACTTCTATCGGTTGGAAAATCGTCTCGTACAACAGAGTAGTTAGGATTATTTCGAAAAGTGTTTTCAATATTTTCAAACTTAATTATGCGACTTACTTCAGCGACATACAAATCACCATCTTTTAAATCTACACCATTTGGCATATCAAGCCCGGATGCAATTGTAATAACCTCATCAACTGTATAATCTTGATTATTATCAACCAAAGCATAAACATTTCCTGCTGACCTTGTTCCAACATAAAGAACACCACCTGGGCTAAGAACCATAGAGCGTGCATTGGGAACATTTGAAGCATAGACTTCTATTTTAAATCCCGGTGGAAGTTTAATTGCAGACTGGCTATTTGAATCTGAATTACAAGATATAAATATTAGAATGACTGAAAATGTTACTAAAATAATTCTCATAAAAACTCCAGTGATTTAATAATCAAATATTTTGTTTCCATTTATATCCAATTTTATATTCAGTTTTTGGGATTGAAATTGGAAGTCTTCCTTTCGGCTGAATCGATCCGTTTAATAAATTCAATGCTGCTCTTTGAGATGCTTTAGAATTACTAAACGTACAAATATAGTTTTCAGCTTCTGGAAATAACGATAAGATGTATGGATTTTCAAAGCTGATAATAATTACTTTTTTATTAAGCTTAAGCAATTCTTCTATAAAATTAATTTGAAGATCAGAAAGTGATTTACCATTGATGTCATTTCTGACGGAAAAATATGCAGCAAGGATGATCATATCGCAATCCCTCGCAATATCATTTGCAAATAAATAATCTGTACCAACAGATGCACTGGTAAGTGTTATTCCGCTATAGATGGGAAATTGCTCATTATAAATCTTACTAAAGTACTGGTCTGTAGTCGATTTCCTATTCGAAATATTAATCAAAAGTGTCTTCATATATTTTGTTGAATCTAATGGTAACAGACTGTCATTTATTTTTACAACAGTTACAGAATTTTCTGCGATAATTGTAGAAAGATGATAATGATCTTGTAGTCTGATTCGCTTTGGGATGCTCTTAATATTCTTAAACTTTGATTTATCAAGTTTTAACCATCTTTTTGCAGATAGAATTTTTCTTACACTATCATTCAATCTTTTTTCGGAAATTTCACCTGATTGAACAGCATTATATATCGCAGTTATTCCTGCTCTGATATCTACCGGCATTAATAGAATATCATTGCCTGCTTTAAATGCCTGAACACATTCTTCGCCAGGTTTAAAGAAATTTGTAACTGCTTTCATATTTAATGCATCAGTGATTATTAATCCTTCAAATCCAAGTTTTTCCTTTAAAAGTTTTGTTACGATGTTATAAGAAAGTGAAGCCGGCAAGTTTTTTTCTTTATCGAAAGCCGGAACATTCAAATGTCCTATCATTATAGCCTGAATATTGTTTTCAATTAGATCGATAAATGGTTTAAGTTCATTTTTAAACAGATATTCCTTACTGCCCCTAATAATGGGCAAGTCATTGTGTGAATCAACACGAGTATTACCATGACCGGGAAAATGTTTCGCAGTTGCAATCACCCCGCCTTCCAACGATCCTCTTACAAATGATTTACAGAATTCAGAAACAAAATTTTTATTTTCAGAATATGATCTTATGTTGATTACCGGGTTATTAGGATTATTGTTTATATCAGCAACCGGTGCAAAATTTAAATTTACACCAAGTAATAATGATTCAGTTGCGGTTGCTTTCCCGGTTTGGTAAGCAAAATTTGAATTATTAGTAGATCCAATCGCCATATTGTGCGGGAATAAATTAGCAGCTTTAATTCTCATTCCAATTCCATTTTCAAAATCAGCAGAAACAAGCAATGGTACATTTGCATTTTTCTGGAGCTCATTTATCATGGATGCAGTTTCTTCAACGTTACCCGTTGAAATTACAATTCCGCCAATACCATGAACTTTTACAAGGTCTGAAGCAAACTTAAATTCTTTAGAAGACTGATTAAGGCTATTACCAAAAACAGCAGGCATAAAAATTTGCGTGCATTTTTCGTAAAGCGGCATCGATGCTAAAGTTTTCTCTATCCATTTCTCATCTTCTGCATTTAAGTTAAATACATTTGATGAATTTGGCATATTATCAACCGATTTTATAAAACTATTTTCATTAGGGATAAAGGAATTATCACTCTTAAAGATTTGGAAGGACATAAATAAAAAGTGTAATGTAACTACACTTGCAAATCCAAAATTAGCTTTCGCAGAAAGATTTTTTGATATCAGTTTTTTTCTAAACATTTAATTATTGTGTTATGCAGTTGAGGACGAACCTTTAATATTTTTGTGTTTTCTCTTGTTGGGTAAACCCGGTTTGTAAGAAAAACCACAAATAAGTTTCTTTCCGGGTCAGCCCAGACTGATGTTCCTGTAAATCCGGTATGACCGAATGAACTCTTGGAAAAATATTTTCCTGCAGAAGAACCCGAATCAGATTTTGTATCCCAACCCAATGCACGTGTGCTTTCAATTGAATATCTTTTTGTAAAAAGTTCAACTGTGCTTTGTTTGATGAACTGTTTTTGTTCAAACTTGCCTTTGTTGATCAGGACTGACATAAGTTTTGAAATATCTGAGGCAGTTGAGAACAATCCGGCATGTCCGGCAACGCCATTTAACATTGCAGAAGTTTCATCGTGGACTTCACCTTGTAATGGTTTCATTCGCCAGTAATTATCTGTTTCTGTTGGAGCGCAAAGTTTCTTTTCTGAGTCAATTGGATTGAAAAAAGTTGAATTCATTTTGAGTGGAGTAAAAATTTCATCAATACAAAAAACATCTAAACTTTTTCGTGTTACTTTTTCAATTATCTTTCCCAGAGTGACAAAACCTAAATCAGAGTAAACAGTTTTTTTTCCGGTTTTATATTCAAGTTCTGATAAATAAATCTCTTTTATAACATCATCTGAGCTTAGATTTCTCCCGTAAAATTTTTTCCATGCCGGTAATCCGGAATTATGAAGAAGAAGATTCTTTATTGTAATATTTTCTTTTCCATTCGTACCAAACTCAGGAATATATCTGACAATCTTGTCATCAAGTGAAAATAGATTACGGTCGTAACAAATCATTGTGGCAGTCGTTGTTGCGATAACTTTTGTCAACGAGGCGAGATCATAAATTGTTTGAGAATTAACCCTTTGAGATTCAGGATCATAAGTATAATTTCCAAAAGCTTTCTCGTAAATAGTTTTTCCATCTTTCCAGATTAAAACGACAGCACCGGGAAAGGCTTTGTTCTCAATTGCATTTTTAACTACGTGATCAACCTCAAGAAAATTATAATCGATATTCTGGCAGTATAATCCTGCTGTAAATATCATGATTAAAAGCAATATTATTGTTCGATTTTTCATTTAATAATTCGAATTGAATTGTTATTTACAATTTAATCAAAAAGATTAGACTTTAAAATCGAAGTTTTGCTCAGAGCAATTTATTATATTTATAATAACAAAGTTTAAGGTTAGTGATGAGCGAATTAGAAAAATATTTTTCCCGGTTTCGCAAAAATATTATCGGATTTGATAAAACATTTAATACTCCATTTGGTGAGCAAAAATTAATTTATGCCGATTGGATTGCGAGCGGCAGACTTTACAAACCCATCGAAGAAAAACTTTGCGAAACTTTTGGTCCGCTTGTCGGCAACACTCATTCTGAAGCAAGTATAACTGGCACCACAATGACCCTGGCTTATCACGAAGCTCATAAAATTATCAAAGACCATGTTAATGCCGGTAAAGATGATGTGATAATTACTGCTGGCTCCGGAATGACAACGGTAGTATGCAAATTCCAACGACTGCTTGGATTAAGAATTCCTGAACAACTTGTTGATTATATAAAACTTCCCATAGAACTAAAACCTATAGTGTTCATAACTCATATGGAACATCATTCAAATCAAACAACATGGTTAGAAACTATTGCTGATGTAGTTGTAATAAACCCGAATGAAGAAGGTTTGGTTGATATTGATGACTTTAAAGAAAAATTAGAAAAGTATAAAAACAGAAAACTTAAAATTGGTGCATTCACTGCGGCTTCAAATGTAACCGGAATTGAACCCGATTACTATGAATTATCAAAACTAATTCATCAATTTGGCGGTTATTCTTTTATCGATTTTGCTTGTGCTGCTCCGTATGTTAAAATAGATATGCATCCTGCTGATGCTGAGGCTAAACTTGATGCAATATTTTTTTCTCCGCATAAATTTCTTGGTGGTCCAGGATCGCCAGGTGTCCTGATTTTTGATTCAAAACTTTATCACAACAGAGTTCCGGATTTACCCGGCGGAGGAACTGTTGATTGGACGAATCCCTGGGGACAGCATAAATTTATAACAAACATTGAAGCGCGGGAAGATGGCGGTACACCTGCATTTCTTCAAACGATAAAAGCAGCACTATGTGTTAAACTAAAAGAAGAAATGGGTGTCGATAATATCCGAAAAAGAGAAGAAGAACTTGTAAAGATTGCATTTGCGGGATTAAAAAAGATTCCAACTCTTCACATACTTGCTGGAAACATCGAGGAAAGACTCGGTGCAATTTCGTTTTACATTGAAAATATTCATTATAATTTAATTGTAAAATTGCTGAATGACCGTTTTGGCGTACAGGTAAGAGGCGGATGTTCTTGTGCGGGAACTTACGGACATTATTTGTTGCACGTTGATCCGAATCGCTCAAAAATAATTACGGATAAAATTGATCAGGGTGATCTTTCTGAAAAACCGGGCTGGGTAAGAATGTCAATTCATCCAACTATGACTGATGCAGAATTAAATACTGCAATCAATGGTATTGCGCAAATAGTAGAGAACATTGATGGTTGGAGTAATGATTATATTTATGATAAATCGAAAAATGAATTTTTTAATAAAAATGATGATGGAAGCGAATTGGATAAAATAAAAAGCTGGTTCGCTATCTCTCAACATCAAACAGTTAAGGTGGATTGACTTTGACTGAAATTATTTTATTATATCTGTTAGAATAAATTTTATTTTTGTTGAAGACTGTGTAAACACTCATTTCCAGATGAAATAATTTATTATGGAAGGAAGGTGTGATTATGTTAGCAATTGGAGCTTACGAAAAGTGCAAGCAATACATTAAGCTTCACTCATCTGATTCTGAAAGAAAGAAAGAAATCTTTCCCTGCATTACAATTTCCCGGCAAACCGGTTCGGGTTCATACGAAATATCAAGAAAACTTATCGATATCCTTCAAGAAAAAACAAAAAATCCTGAAAACCCCTGGACATACTTTAACAAAGATCTTATCACGAAAGTGATTGAAGACTTTAAACTTCCAAGAGCATTTACCAGTTATATTGTTGAAGATAAGTACAGCCCTATTTCAGATGCTGTGAATGAACTACTTGGTGTAAAACCATCCGAGTGGACTATAGTTCATAAAACAACAGAAATAATTCTCCAACTGGCGCGATTATGGAAAAACAATAATTGTTGGAAGGGGAAGCAATGTAATAACTTCCAGACTTCCAAATAGTTTCCATGTAAGGTTAATTGCCCCATTTGAACATAGACTAAAGCACGTCCAGGAAGTTTTTAAATATTCTAAAGGCAGAGGCAACGGAGTATATAAAAAAGGAAGACGCAAACCGGCATAAATATTTAAAGTCACATTTTTTCCGTGAACCTGAAGACCCAACTCTTTATCACCTTATAATTAATACGGGTAAGTTTTCTTATGAGGAGTGTGCTTTTCTAATTGCAGCCTGCACTAATGAAAAAATTTCCTCAAAATTTTGTGAGATGAACGATACAATATACTTTATAATGTAGACTTTAATTTTGTAAGTCCGGTTTTACTAACCGGCAATTCTTTACCATTCTTTAAAACTAAGCGGTATGATTCAGTATCGGTTTGTTCAAGATGCTGAAGGAAATCCAGATTGATAATATAAGACCTGTGAATTCTTACAAATTGATTTTCGTTTAAATGATTTTCAAAATACTTCATTGTTTTTTGTTTTAAGAATCTTCCTTTTTCCGAGTTAATCAACACATAATCATCCTGGGCTTCAATCCATTTTACCTCTTCAACAGGAATAATTGTGATCTTTCCGCCATCTTTAATTACAACCCGTTCAAGAAATTCAATCTTTTCATCACGTTGTTTAATAATATTTTGTATTGCGGAATTTTGATGAAATCTATCTCCAAGCTGCGCAATAGCCCTCTGCAAAGCATTTGTAAATCTTTCCTCAGAGAATGGCTTTAGAAGATAATCAACCGCACTAACCTCAAAAGCTTTTATTGCATAGTGATCATAGGCAGTAGTAAAGATAATTATTGGCGGATCTTCAAGAAGTTCAAGCATCTCAAATCCATTTAACTTGGGCATTTGAATATCCAGGAAAATTAGATCAGGTTTTAGCTCGTTAATCTTTTTTATCGCATCAAATCCATTTGAGCACTCTGCAAGTATTTCACAATCATCTCTGTTTACCAGATAATTTTTGGTAATCTGTCTTGCGAGAGATTCATCATCTATTATAATTATTCTTATTTTATTTGCCATAGAATTAAGCTAATGCTTTTTGTAATGGAATGAAAATGTTCACTGTAAATTTACCATTCTCTTTTTTAACTTCCATCAAATTATCCTGCTGATAAATTAATGTTAATCTATCCTTAATATTCTTTAATCCCACACCGGCACCTTTTTTATGAGACTCTCCTTCAAAATTATTGCAAAGTGAAATCTTTAAAAAATCATCCTGTTTACTACAGGTTAATTTTATTGTAACGGTATCCAGAGTTTCATAAACAGCGTGTTTAATTGCATTCTCAAATAAAGGCTGTAAAATCATACTTGGAATTTCGGTCTTACCGCATTCTTCATGCAGTTCTTCTGTGTATTCAAACTTATCTTCAAATCTTATCTTCTCAATATCAAGATATAACTTAATGTTTTTAAGCTCTTCATTCAGAGTGTTTTTTTGGCGGTCATTATTTGCAAGTGTGTAACGTAAAAACTCTGCAAGCTTAATTATCATTTGCTTTGCTTTTCTGGGATCAATCTCAGTTAATGCGCTCATTGAATTGAGGCTGTTAAAAATAAAATGCGGATTGATTTGAAATTTCAATGATCTTAATTCTGCTTCTGTAACAAGATTTTTTAGTTCAGTTTCCTTTAAAGCACTTTCTTGAAATCCCGAATAATAAATTACAACATAGTAAAATGCAGTAAGAAGAAAATAGTAAAGTATTCCAATTATAAATCTTGATTTAATAGTTTTAATAAAAAAATCACCAAACATCTCGGTATCACTAATTATGCTTATCACTACAAGGTATCCAAGAGCAAGCCATACAATTGCAATAAGTATTCCACCGCCGAAATGTGTTAAAATAATTTTTGTGATTTGATTGTGTTCAATAGAAAGGTAGACTGAAGAATACCAGAAACTTAAACCAAGTGCCGCGATTAGTATATTAAAAACAATTGCATCAACTGTCGAAACAGTAAAGGAAGATTTACCTTCCAAAGTTATTAGATTTACATATAAGACCGCTATTGCAATAACGAAAAGCACATAAAATAAAATACTTTTGGGGCTTTTTAATATTGGATTATTAGACATATCTGATTATTACAAATATGTTTTCAATTCACCGCCGCCAAAAACAACTAAACCTTTAACAATAAGTGTCCTGCTTAAATCAACAATTCTATTTGGATCTTTTATACTTTTATTTGAAAATCCGCCAAAGATAGACGTAACATTCATAACAACATTCCAATCATTCGGTACAACAATAGTTGTTCCTCCAAAGATTGCAAGAATATCTATTGAATTAGTCCCTTCAGCAAGTTTAGATCCTTTAAGAATAATTTCCGAGCCGCCAAAAACAGCAGTAATATTACCTCCGCGAAAATTATCAGTACTCACAATTTTTGTCCCACCGCCAAAAATTGCCACATCATCAATAACATCTTTTGTTATTTGTCCAAGCTCATCTGTTACTTCAGTTTTCTTTTTTTGATTTAGAATTATGTAGCTGCCGAAGGCTATCAAGAATATGGAAACCACAACAGATCCATCATAATCAATTGAGGGAAAAATTCTTGGAAGTATAAAAATAAATCCAAGACCGGCAATAATACCTCCAACCATTTTTCTCGAAGTGTTGAGTGTAAGGTACATACCGATTACGATAAAAAAGAACGGCCAGGAAAAGATCACTCTTCCAAAGTCAAAATCAAAAATATCTAATGAATTAAGAAAAAATATTCCTCCCAATCCAATAAGTATGCTTCCAAGCAATACTCTTTTATCCACTTTGTTTTTATTTTCTTCCATTTTCTGCTCCTTAAAAAGATATACCGTTTTCTGGCGGAAAAGTAATACAAAGATAGTGATACCGAAAGTAAAAATCGGCGAAAGTAAAGTATTTATCGGTAAACGGAAGGAAAAAGCTTATTGCTTAAAATATTTTTTTAATAAGCTTTTTGCTTTCTCATTTCCAAATTCTGCTGCAAGTTCAAAATCAACAATTGCCTCATCAATGTTACCTAAACTAATCTCGGTTAAACCCAGGTAATAATATCCATCGGCATAACTTTTATTGATCTTAACTGATTTTTGAAAATCTTTTTTAGCACGATCAAACAATTCGAGGCCGTGATAAGCTCTTCCTCTTAAAGTATAAACTTCATAATTAAGTGGATCATCTTTTAATAGTAAGTTGAAGCATTTTATTGCTTCATTGTATAATTCTGAATCAAGATTAATAATTCCAAGTTCATAGACTTCTGTGAGTGGAAGATCTTCTAAGTTTGGTTCAGTGTCTATTATTGGAGGCGTACGTGGATAGTGAGGTGGACAGTCTGGTGGAGGATAATCAATAATCGGTCCTGGATGCCATACCTCAACAATCTCAATAACAACATGTTCAGGTGGATCGGGTAAAATCGGCGGATTAAGTTTTTCTCTGTATGGCGGTTGGATTGGTTCACGCTGATGATCTGGATTTCGCACCGGATTTTCATCATTTATTCTATCAATCCTATCTCCAGTCTTCTCTCTATCTTTTGTTGGATTTCTTTGAGCGATTGATGTAAACGAAAAAAATGAGAGGAATACAAGCAGTAGAAATAAAGTTTTCATGGCACTCTCCTGGTGTAGTTAGAAAAACTAAGTCTATTACTATGCCAGGAGATTCTAAACAAGGAGTCTATATCAAAAGATAGTATTGCAATGTCATTCCCGTGAAAACGGGAATCCAGAATGTCTAAATCAAAATAGATTCCCACTTTCGTGGGAATGACAAATAATAAAAAACTGTTCTTAAAGGATCTTCAAGATTCTTGATTAGCTATAAAAATTAAACGTGAACTTCAACTTCTCTTATATGAGCTTCTTCAACTTTCTTTAAAGCTTGGTCAAGATCAGCGATAAGATCATTAACATTCTCAATTCCGACAGAAATACGAACCAAACCATCAGTAACTCCGCCAGCTAATCTTGCATCTTTACCCATAGAAAAATGTGTCATACTTGCAGGATGCTGAATTAAACTTTCAACTCCGCCTAAACTAACAGCAAGCTGAAATAGTTTTACTGAATTCATCATCAATCTGCCTGCCTCTATTCCGCCTTTCAATTCAATAGTTATCATTCCTCCCGGACCTTTATGTTGCTTTAATCCAACCAGATAATGGGGATGAGATTTTAAACCTGGAAAACGAATTGATTCCACCAATGGATGTTTCTCTAACCACTCAGCCATAATTTGTGCATTCTCGCAATGTCTTTCCATTCTGATTGCAAGAGTTTTTAATCCGCGGTGAACAAGAAAAGAATTGAATGGATCAATTACTCCGCCAAGTTGATTTAATGTTTTACGGAAATGCAGGTAGGTTTGTTCGTCTTTAACAACAATGATACCGCCTACAACATCAGCATGTCCATTTAAAAATTTCGTCAAGCTGTGCATTACAACATCAGCACCAAGTGCAATTGGATTTTGTAAAGCAGGGCTCATAAAAGTATTATCCACTACAACTAAAGCTCCAGTTTTGTGAGCAATTTTAGAAATTTCTATTAAATCAGAAATACAAAGCGTCGGATTTCCGGGGGTTTCAATATATACAATTTTAGTGGTTGGTTTTATTGCCTTAGAAACATTTTCAACAATTGAAGTATCAACAAAAGTCGTTTCGACTCCATACTTTTTCATAATCGTATTTAGCAGAGTTGTAGTTGGTCCATAAACGGCAGAAGAGCAAACAACATGATCTCCAGCTTGAGTTAGCGCAGCAAAAATTGTATGTACTGCCGCCATTCCGCTACCGCAACCAAGAGCTTTATGTCCGCCTTCGAGCGCAGCAATTGCATCTTCCATAGCTTGTACGGTAGGATTTAACATCCTTGTATAAATGTATCCTTTTTCTTCACCAGCAAAAAGTGAAGCTCCATGCTGAGCAGATTTGAATTTAAATGTTGAGGTTTGATAAATTGGCGGAACAACTGCCCCATATTCATATTCATCGATACCTGAGTGAACACATTTTGTTTGAAAGTCTAATTTAGAGTTATTTTTCATTTTACATTTCTCATAATAGAATGATATTAAAAATTTATAACTCAAAATTAGGGAAAATTTTGGAAATGTATGGAATGAACATTTGTCCATTCCATAGAAATCTGATAGGAATTACTGTTTTACAAATTTATAAGGTAAGAACTCTATAAAATCATCAACATAAAGATCAAAGGACTTTACTTTCCCATTTTCTATATCGAAAGAAAAAACTTTAATTCCATATGTTGGATCTGAATAAGTGCATAAAAATCTATTGTTCCCAATATATTCCAACTTACCTTTTAGTTTTGAATGATGCTCAAGACTTAGCTCAAGAAAATTTTCATGTTGATTAATCTCAGCATAACCATAAACCTCATTTTCATATTTCCCGGTTAGTTCACTCAATTTAAAATCAGATTTTATATCCATTAAAACGGAGTCCCTCCATGCGGCAATCAAACTATCGCTGCGTTCCTTTCCTTTCATCGCTTGCTGGAAAATATAATTATCATAATTTCGATATGGAAGCCCAAGATAAGCATCTACTATTTCCCATTTTAGCATTTGAAAAAATGCATTTTGATCCGTGTTTGTAAGAACAACTATTCCAAGATTTTTTTCCGGCAAAAGAGTTACTGATGTTACGAATCCATTCACTCCACCGGTATGAGATATAATTTCTGTCCCTTCATAATCCATCATTCCCCAGCCTAAACCATATAAATTAAAATGTCCATTGTTAAACGGGTGTCTTACTCTGCCTTGAATACTTTCAGGTTTTCTTGTCCTTTGCAAAACTTTAAAAGGAATTACGGTTTCCCCTTCAAATCTTCCGCTGTCAAGTTGAGCAATAACCCAATGACTTAAATCTTTAATTGAAGATCCAATACTTCCACAAGGAGCTAAGTTATCAATATTTTGAAATGGAATTATAGATATTTTCCCATCAACGTATGTGTGAGGCTTTGCAATATTCTCTGCAATAAAATAATCCACTGATAAAGCAACTGTCCGATTCATTTTTAAAGGTATAAAAATATTTTCTTTAAGATATTCTGACCAAGTTAAACCAGAAACTTTTTCAATGATCTTTCCTGCTATCGCATATCCGGCATTTGTATAACCATACTTTGTTCTAAAATCAAATTTTGGAGTTAACATCCCGAATTTTTCTATCACTTCATCACTAGTAAGGTCTGATGTCCAATACATAAAATCGCCTTGAAAAGTTTCCAATCCCATTCTGTGAGTAACAATATCAGTAAGATTTAATTCTTTTGTAACCCATTCATCCTTCATTTTAAAATCAGGGAGATATTTTACAACCTTATCATCAAGTTTACATTTGCCTTCATTTTCAAGAATGGCAATAGCGGTTCCTGTAAATGCTTTTGTGTTTGAACCAATCATAAATAAAGTGTTTTCATCAACTTTATCATCTTTACCTAATTCCTTTACGCCAAAACCTTTTTCGATTACAACTTTTCCATCTTTTACAATTAACACTGCAGCGCCCGGTATTTGCCAGTGCTCAAGTGCACGTTTTACATAATTGTCGAGGCTATCGCTTATAAATGATGGTGTTTCCTGTGCAAAAATGAATATGTTCGATACGAGCAGGAAAATAGAAATTGAAATAAGCTTTTTCATATTTATTCCTATAAGATTGATATGTAAAACTATAAAAATATTGCTTGTTGATTCAACATTTATCACAAATTATGAAGACTTTCAAATCCGTTTTAGTGTTCAATTTCCTTATATTTCTCCCTCAAAATCTATAAAATATTTATTCGGTTGTAAATCTTGGCTAAAGAAAAGATATTAGTAACATCTGCACTACCTTATGCAAACGGACCAATTCATCTTGGTCATCTTAGCGGTGCATATTTACCGGCGGATATTTATGTGCGATATAAAAGATTAAACGGCGATGATGTAATTTATATTTGCGGTTCAGATGAACACGGTGTACCAATAACTATCAGTGCAGATAAAGAAAAAGTATCTCCGCAAGTGATAATAGATCGTTATCACGAAGCAAATAAAAAAGCTTTTGCACGATTTGGAATGAGTTTCGATAATTATTCCCGCACGAGTCTTCCAATTCATCACGAAACTGCGAAAGAATTCTTTTTAGAATTTTATAATCGCAAATTATTTGTAGAAAGAAAATCTCTTCAGTTTTATGATGAAAAAGCAAATATGTTTTTACCGGATAGATATGTTGAGGGCACTTGCCCAAAATGCGGTAACGAAGAAGCGCGCAGCGATGAATGTGAAAATTGTGGTTCACTTATACGATCCATCAGAGTTAAAAAATCCTAAAAGTAAAATTTCCGGTGGAACGCCAACTTTAAAAGAAACATTACATTATTATTTTCCTCTTGGTAAATATCAGCCAGCTTTGGAAAAGTATGTTGAGGAAATGAATGAAAGGTTCGGATGGAAAGATAATGTTCTTCAATATTGCCGTGGGTGGTTTAAGGACGGATTAAAGGACCGTGCAATCACAAGAGATTTGGATTGGGGAATAAAAGTTCCTGTCGATTCTGCAGCAGGTAAAGTAATTTATGTTTGGTTTGAAGCAGTACTCGGTTACATTTCATCTACAAAAGAATTATCAAACATAAAAAATGATCCTGATCTTTGGAAAAAATACTGGCAGGATCCAAAAACAAAGTATATTGCTTTTATTGGAAAGGATAACGTTGTATTTCATGCAATTATTTTCCCGGCAATTTTAATGGCGTGGAACGGGGGTGGCAAAGAGCAATACTGTCTTCCTCAAAATATTCCCGCAAATGAATTCCTAAATTTTGAAGGAAAGAAATTTTCAAAAAGTAGAAATTGGGGAATTGATGTTGATGAATTTCTTGATCTTTTTCAACCCGATTTATTACGTTACACTCTTGCCGCTAATTTGCCCGAAACCCGCGACACAGATTTTTATTGGAAAGAGTTTCAGTTAAGAAATAACAGTGAGCTTGCTGATATTCTTGGAAATTTTATCAATCGAACTTTTACTTTTGTGTCTAAACATTTTGATGGCAAAGTTCCATCGATTGGTAAGCTGGAAAAAGTCGATGAAGATATGCTCAAAGAGATTTCTGAATATCCAAAACGCGTTGGAGAACTTTTTGAAAAATATAAAATACGTGATGGGGTCAATGAGATTATGAATCTGGCGCGTGACGGAAATAAATATTTTAATGATTCCGAGCCATGGAAGACAATTAAATCAAATAAAGAAAGATGCGGCACAGCTTTAAATATTTGTTTGCAAACTATTTATACTTTATCGGAATTATTTTCTCCAATCCTTCCATTCTCAACCGAAAAATTGTTTGTTATGTTAAATACAAAACCTGTTGATTGGAAACATTGCGGAAAATCTCAACTAAAAGAAGGGCAGCAATTGAACGAAAGCGAAATTCTATTCCCCAAAATTGAAGACGAAAAAATTGAAGCTCAGGTAAATAAGCTTCCAAAATCAGAACCTGAAAAAGAAGAAATCAAATTAATTTCTTACGATGATTTTATGAAAATTCAACTTCGCACTGCAGAAGTAATTGAAGCTGAAAAAGTACCTAAAAGCGAAAAACTTCTTAAATTAAAAATAAAACTTGATAATGAAGAAAGACAGGTTATTGCAGGTATAGCAAAAAGTTATACCCCGGAAACTATTATCGGTAAAAAAGTTGTTATAGTTGCAAATCTTCAGCCTGCAAAGTTAATGGGATTGGAATCAAAGGGTATGATTTTGGCTGTTGAAACTGAGGAAGGCGATTTACAAGTTCTCAGTGTCCCTAAATCTGTAAATAATGGAACTAGAGTAAAATAATAATTTTAAGGAAGATAGATGAAAAAACTTATTCTTGCTTTTGTATGCTTTGGATTGATTACTTCTTTCGCACAAAATTCACTCGAAAAAATTTCTCCCAAACTACAGCTGAAAATGCAAACTGATTCACAATCGGATAATTATTTAGTTTGGATTTACTTTACAGATAAAGGTAATGATCTTGATGGATACTACTCAAACCCACAATCAGTAGTTAGTCAAAAATCTTTAGACAGAAGAACAAAAGTTTTAAGTCAATCGAGTTTAATTGACTTTTCTGATCTACCTGTAAACCAAAATTATATTAATGCATTAATGCAATATGGATTTGAATTAAAACAAAAGTCCAAATGGTTTAACGCAGTGAGTGGCTTCGCAAGTCAAAGTGAAATCAACCAGATTGCATTAAATCTTTTTGTTAAAAGGATTGATGTCGTTGGAACATTTGCTAAAAGAATTGATGACGTTGAATTTAATTCATCTCAAACAGATTTTGATAGCCCCAACCAGCCAGATGGAATTACCTCATTGAATTATGGAAATTCGTTTACTCAACTTAATCAAATAAGCGTTCCACAGGTTCATGATCTTGGCTATAATGGTTCTGGAGTTACAATTTGTGTTATGGATGCCGGCTTTAATAATCTGCCGCACGAAGTATTCCAGAGTATGAACATTATCGCCGCATATGATTTTGTAAATCATGATCCAAATGTTGCAAATGAAGGCGATCTGGGCGATGGCACACACGGCACAGCAACTTTATCGATAATCGGAGGATTTAAAGAAGGACGATTAATTGGTCCAGCTTACGGTGCAAATTTCATTTTAGCTAAAACTGAAAATACGGATACTGAAACTCCTGTTGAAGAAGATAACTGGGTTGCAGCTTTAGAGTGGGCAGACAGTATTGGTGTTGATGTGACATCGACTTCTTTAGGTTATCTTACTTATGATCCGCCTTACCCGAGTTATACTTGGCAGGATATGGATGGTAACACAGCTATCATAACAATTGCCGGAGACCTTGCGGTTAGCAAAGGGATAGTTGTTGTTAACTCGGCAGGAAATAGTGGCTATAATCCAAGTCATAATACTCTTGGTGCACCTGCTGATGGAGATAGTATTATTGCAGCTGGCGCAGTTTATTCTAGTGGGGGTGTAACCGGATTTAGTTCATGCGGTCCCTCAGCTGATGGTAGAATTAAACCGGATTTAATGGCCATGGGTTCAAACGTTTATCATGCAGGTTCTTTTGGTAATCAATACTGGTCCGGTGATGGAACTTCTTTCAGCTGTCCTTTAATTGCCGGTGTTTGTGCACTGATTTTAGATGCAAATCCGAGCTTAACCCCAATGGAACTGTTGCAGGTTTTAAGATCAACAGCTACTCGAAGTAATAATCCCGATAATATTTATGGATGGGGAATTATCAATGCTCTCAGTGCAATTAATTTAATTTCGGTGCCTGTTGAATTAACAAGTTTTAAAGCAGTTTATGCAAATGGTGTAGTGAGTGTAGAATGGATTACTGCCACTGAAACAAATAATTACGGATTTGAAATTCAAAGACGAAATGAGAATTCTGAATACCAAGCAATTGGATTTGTAAGTGGAAATGGTACAAGTACAAATAGAGTAACATATTCTTTTGAGGATAATAATCTAACTAATAGCCGATATTATTACAGATTAAAACAGTTAGATTTTGATGGATCATTTGAATACTCTAATGAAGTTTTTGTGGATATAACTGAATTAGCTGATTTTAGATTATTCCAAAACTTTCCAAATCCATTTAATCCATCAACGACTATTAAGATTTCAATTCCGCAAGATAGTTTTGTAAAGATTGCTCTTTATGATATTCTGGGAAATGAGTTAAAAGTTGTAAAACAAGATCTAATAGCAGCTGGAATACACAATTTTGAAATAAATGGTTCTGATCTTGCAAGCGGGATGTACTTTGTTAAAATGGTTGCTCAGGGATTTCAGCAAACGATCAAGATTTCATTGCTGAAGTAGTTTATCAGGCTGATCTTCCAGAAAAGTGGAAGGATCAGCCATATTTTACCTTGATTTTCAGCCCTTCAATCGATAAAATATAAAGTTAAATTTATAAAATTATTTAGGAGATAATAATGTCTGTACGGATAACTGTTTTACTCTTTGCCTTCCTAGCTATTTTAATCAATTCTTGTTCACCCGAACATTCAAAAATAGTAGTTGCCGAATACGATGATTCTAAGATTACTATGGAAGAATTTGAAAAAGCGTATGCTAAAAATGTGGGCAGTATAGAGGCTGCGACTCAAGATAGTTTTAACAATTATAAAAACTTTGCAGACCTTTATACAAACTTTAAAATGAAGTTAGAGGATGCTAAAGTTCGAGGTTACCAGAATGATCCAGCTCTTACCCAGGAACTTTTAGATTACAAGAAAAAAGTTGGTTCTTCTTACATACTCGAAAAACATCTTATTGAACCTAACATTAAAGATTGGTACGAGAAAAGAAAAATTGAGATTCGTGCAAGCCATTTGATGATAAGACCTGATTCGACGGGAGAATTAGCAGCTAAAAATCTTAGCCAGTCAATTATAGATAGTATTAAAGCTGGTAAAAGTTTTGAAGAAATGGTTCAAAAATATTCACAGGATACTTTTTCAAAGGCAAAAGGAGGCGACATTTTCTATTTCACAGCAGCTCAACTTCCATTTGAATTTGAAGATGCTTGTTATAAAACAGAAAAAGGGCAAGTATATCCTTCGGTAGTTCAAACTCGTTTTGGATTTCATATTATCAAAGTAACAGACAAAAAACCCCGTGTTCCCAAGATTAAAGCGAGCCATATATTGATTAGTTATATGAACCCGGCAGGTGTTGTTGATTCTGCAGCAGCCATTCTTACCATGGATAGTGTTTTAGCAGCCCTTAAATCCGGTGAAGATTTTGGTACAGTTGCAAAAAGATTTTCTGATGATACTGGTACAAAAGAGAATGGCGGTGATCTTGGATTCTTTGAGCGAAGAATGATGGTTCAGGAATTTGATGAAGCCGCATTTAATCTGGAAGTTGGGCAAGTTTCAAATGTTGTGAAAACTAATTTTGGACTTCATATAATTAAACTAACTGAAAAACAACCTTATCCTACTTTTGAAGCTGATAGAGAAAACCTTAAAAATCTATTAAAACGTTCAAGGTATAATGATCTGTATGCTGAATTAATTAATAACTACAAAAAAGAATTTAATTATACATCCAATGAAACAGTAGTTCAGCAAATGATCGGTTATAATGATTCCACAGTAATTGGATCTGATATGAAAGGGGCTGAAGAAATTGGCGGAAAAGCTGTATTCTCTTTTACTAATCACACTGAAACAGTAAACGATTTCTATGCAAAATTAAGATCCGATTCTGAATTTAGCGGTAAAAAGTTTACTGCCGATTATCTTAATAAAGGTATTAAAAAGTACAGCGAACAGACCCTTCTTGAGGAAAAAGCCAATATACTTGATAGAACAGATGTACAGTTTGCCGACCTAATGAAAGATTATCAAAATGGCATCTTCATTTTTAAACTTCAGGAAGAAGAAGTTTGGAATAAAGTAAAGGTAGATAGCGTTAAACTTTTGGATTTTTACAAGCAAAATATGCAGAAGTATAAGTGGGAAGATCGAGTTGGTTATACGGAAATTTATGCTAAAAAGGATTCTGTAATTAAACACTACTATAGTTTGTTAAAGGCAGGAGAAAATTTTGATTCATTAGCTGCCAAAACAGAACGTACACAGGTTAAAGAGAAAAAAGGGAAATATGATTTACAGGTTGTTGGTTCAACCGAATTTTCTAAAGTTGTTAATGGATTAAATAAAGTTGGTGATTATACTGAACCAATTACGAATCCTGGCGGATTTTCAATTTTAAGATTGGATGCAAAAGAACCGGCAAGAATGAAAACATTTGAAGAAGCAAAAGCAGAAGTGTCCGGTGCATTTCAGGAATTTGAGAGTAAACGATTAGAAAATGGATATATTGATTCACTAAAGAAAAAGTATTCACCTGTAATTTATTATGATGAATTGCGAAAAGCATTTAAACAAAAAAGTAACTAACACAATTTTGCTGACAGGATTGCTTGTATTTTCAGGTTGTTCTGAGGAAACAAAAAAAATAGATTATATTGCTCGCGTAAACGAAACATATTTGACCAGGGAAGAATTTGCTTCCCTGGCAGATACTTCAAACCTTAATTCATTTCAAAAGGATCAACTAATAAAAGGTTGGGTATACAATGAGATGTTATTCCAGATCGCTAAGAATAAAGGGATAACAAATGGTGAAGACTATAAAAACTATTTGGAAAAATCATCTAAAGAATTAGCAGGCGCAATGTTAATTGAAGAGTTTGCAGAATCTGAAGAAATAAATTATTCAGATGAAGATCTTATAAATTACTATGAGAAAAATAAAAACTATTTTCGATTAAATATAAATTCATATTTGATTAACAAAGTGTCTTTTAATAAAGAGGATAATGCAATAAAATTTCGATCCCTCGCATTGCAAAGCGATTGGGAAAATTCGCTTAGTATTTTTTCATCTGATTCTTCAATGATAAGAAATAATAAGGCGGTTTTAATTGAAGAAAATAATGTTTATCCAGTGCAATTATCCAGAATTATTGGAGATCTTTACCCTGAAGAAATTAGTATTGTATTTACTGAAAAACCTGGATATTATTCTGTTGTACAAAAGATGACTAATTTTGATAAAGAATCTATTCCACCGTTCGAAATTATAAAATCACAAATTGCGCAAAGATATATAGCAGAAATGAAAAGAAAAGTAATTGAAAACTATTTGAAAAAACTTTATTCGGAAAACGAAATTGAGATAAAAAAATGAAAATGAAAATCAATATTGCACTACTGATTCTATTTTTTACATTGCAGATTAACGCTCAACAGATACTTGATAAGATTGTTGCTGTTGTGGATAATGAAATCATTTTACAAAGTGAGCTTGATTTTCAAATCGGAATTTTTGCTTCACAAAGACAAATTGATCCGAATACTCCCGGATTAAAAGAGCAGATTCTTAATTCGATGATTGAAGAAAAATTATTATATGCTCAAGCTGATTTGGATTCGATTACAGTTACTGAAGATGAAATAAATCAAAGAATTGATTACCAGATTAATTCTTTTACACAACAATATGGCTCTATTGCAAATATCGAGAAGATTTATGGAATGAGTATCGACAGAATAAAAAGGGAATTGAGGGATGAAGTAAGAAAAAGTCTAATGTCACAAAGATTGCAGGAAAAGAATTTTGGTAAAGTTCAGGCTACGCGAAGAGAAGTTGAAGACTTTTTTAATGTTTACAAAGACAGTATTGGTACGATTCCCGAAAAAGTTGTAATCTTTCATATCTTCCAAAATCCCAAGGCAAGTGAAAAACTTAAGAAGAAGTTTTACGATAAGACGGCAGCATTATTAGATTCAATTAAAGCCGGCAGAGATTTCTCAGAACTTGCAAAAAAATATTCCGATGATCCCGGTAGCGCTGTACAAGGCGGTGATCTTGGATTTGTTAAGAAGGGTGTTTTCTATCCTGAGTTTGAGGAGGCTGCATACAAATTAAAAGTCGGAGAACTTTCAGGTGTCATTGAATCTCCTGTTGGATATCACATAATTCAATTGATTGAAAAAAGAGGTGAGTCGATAAATACCAGACACATCCTGGTTAAAATTAAAGCTGATGAGAATGCTGATCTTCAAACCATTGATTTCTTGAGTGGAGTCAGAGATAGTATTCTAAAGAAACATGGTACTTTTCAGGAGTTCGCAAAAAAATATAGTGAGGATAAAGAAAGTGCGCCCTTTGGAGGTGAACTGGGTACTTATTATATAAGCCAGCTAGATAAAGCTTTGCTTGATGCTGTTGGAAAATTAAAACAAGGAGAGATTGGTTTTCCGAGGAGATTAGAATATGCACAAGGAACTTATGGGTATCATATTGTTTGGCTTCAATCAAGAACTCCTCAGCATAAAGCTGATCTTACTGAAGATTACACCGAAGTAAAGAAATTAGCTGATGAACACAAAAAGCAAATTGAATATAAAAAGTGGATTGATACGATTAAAAAGAAAATTTATTGGGAAGTAAGGGTCTAATTAATCAGCAGGAATTTAAGTGAACGAATTAAGCTCAAATAAAAATGATGTTCAACTTGTTGAACAGTTAAATATTAAAGTCAAAGAGATAAAATCTGAAATAGCTAAAGTTATTGTTGGGCAAGATGAAATAATTAATCAATTAATTATTTCACTTCTATCACGCGGACATTGTTTACTTGTTGGTGTACCTGGTTTAGCAAAAACACTGCTTATAAAAACACTTGCAGAAGTTTTAGATTTGAAATTCAGCCGCATTCAATTTACTCCTGATCTTATGCCAAGTGATATTACAGGCACAGAAATTCTTGAAGAAGATATGGCAACTAAAAAGAGAAATTTCAGATTTATATCAGGACCAATCTTCGCAAACATTATTCTTGCTGATGAGATTAATCGAACCCCGCCAAAAACTCAGGCTGCATTGCTTGAAGCAATGCAGGAGCACAAAGTCACTGCCGCAGGTCAAACATATCAGTTACCCGAACCATTTTTTGTGCTTGCAACACAAAATCCTATTGAACAAGAAGGAACATATCCATTACCCGAAGCTCAATTGGATCGTTTTATGTTTAATCTTTGGCTGGATTATCCTTCTACCGAAGAAGAAGTTAAGGTTGTTCAAACTACAACAAGCGAGTATAAACCCGAATTAAATAAAATAGTTACTGGACAAGAAATTATTTCTTTTCAGGATCTTGTCAGAAAAGTACCTGTTGCACCAAATGTTATTGAGTTTGCCGTAAAGATTGCAAATATGACTCGACCAATTAATGGAAACGCACCAAAATATATTAAAGATTGGGTTACCTGGGGTGCCGGTCCAAGAGCATCACAATACCTCGTAATGGCGGCTAAGACGAGATCTATTATTCAAGGAAGATTTACACCAAATATCGATGATATAAAAAATTCTTTACTGCCGGTTTTACGGCATCGCATTATAACAAATTTTAGTGCTGAGGCCGAAGGAATTTCTTCCGTTGATGTGATTAAACGAATTGAAGCTGAGGCTTAGTCAAAGTAATTAAAGCTTAGCAATTGAATAATTTTTGTAAGCAAAATAAATTTCGGTTGCAGCCGTTTTTAATACAGTCGCAGCAGGAACTGCTAACAGCATTCCAATTAATCCAAACAATTCACTTCCAGTAATAATTAAAAGTATGATAATGATTGGGTGCATATCTACACTTTTAGAAAAAACATACGGCTGCACAAACCCGTTATCGACAGTATAAGTGAGCGATACAATCAACACAATCAACGGAGTTTGAGATAAATCTCCTGTTTGCATAACAGATAAAACAATAGCTGGCACACCGCCAATTATTGGACCAAGGTAAGGGATTAGATGCCCTAATCCAGCAATGACACCAAGAGGTAATGCGTTTGGCAAGCCTATAAAATAAAATCCAAATCCTATAAAAAAACCAACAAACGTTGCATCAAAAATCCAGCCTCTAACAAATCTGCCAAGCTGCAGGCTAATTCTTTTGAGAATCCAATATGACATTTCAAAATATTTGTTTGGTACAATGTGAATCAATCCTTTTTGAATAGCTGCACTATCTTTTAATAAAAAGAAAGTAATAAAAGGAACGATGATTAAAAAGGCTGCGACGGATACAATGCTGCTAACATAAATAGTAATATGATTTATCGCATCATTAAAGGAAGTTGAAATAATATTTTCAACCTTTGCAGCTAGCTCACCTTTATGAAATAATGGGAAAACATTGAGAATCTTTTGTTCGATATTATTAAGTTCGTCATTTAATGAAAAATCTTTTAGCTCTAAGATTAGCTGGTCCATTTGAATGAAAAGTTTTGGGATGACGAATGAAAGTCCCAGATAAACCAAAAAACCAAAGATGGTAAATACTAATAAAGTTGAGATTGTTCTAGAAAATCCCTGTCCTTCAAGAATTCTTACGAATGGAGCAAATATGAAGCCTAATAAAACTGATAAAGCAACAAGTACAAAAATATTAGTCAGCAGGTAAGCAAAATAAAGGACAGAAAAAAATGCAATGATTGCTAAAATAATTCGTGTAGTTTTTTTATTTAGTCTATCCATCTTAATTGAAGTATAAATTTAGCTTACAGATTCAATTCTTTTAACCGAAGGTACTTCTTTCATAATCGCTCTTTCGATCCCGGCTCTGAGAGTTAATACAGATAAAGGGCAAATTTCACAGGCACCGGTGAGTCTAACTTTTACAATTCCATCTTCAGAAACTTCAACTAATTCAACATCACCATTATCCGCCTGCAAATAAGGTCTGATGTTGTTAAGCGCTTTTTGTACTTCATTTTTCATTATAAGCATAATAAAGTATAAGCAGATGAAAAATCGAACTTTATTTATTCGTTAATATCGTTTGAAAAAATATTTAAAGCAAAATTAATCTTCATCCCCAAGCAAAATTTCTATTTTATCTGTTGGCATTGAATTTCTGATATTTACTTGCTCAGTAAGTTTTCTGGAAATATCGATTAATACTTTTGTTTCATTTGCATCTGGAATTCCAACAACCATTGGGACACCATTATCGCTGCCTTCTCTTATTCTAGGATCGATAGGAATACCGCCCAGAAAAGTGGCGTTAAGTTCTTTACAAATTCTTTCAGCACCGCCAAATCCAAAAATATCATACTGCTTGCCTGTATCAGGAGCAATGAAGTAGCTCATATTTTCTATCACACCTAAGATCGGTACGTTCACTCGTTCAAACATCTTTAATGCTTTGCGTGCATCTATAAGTGAAACTTCCTGCGGAGTTGTTACAATTACTGCACCGGTTAACGGGATAGTTTGAACTAATGTTAGTTGAATATCTCCGGTTCCGGGAGGGAGATCAAAAACTAGATAATCAAGTTCACCCCAATCAACATCAGTCATAAATTGTTTGATTGCACCACTTGCCATTGGTCCACGCCAAATTATTGGTGCTTTATCATCAACTAATAATCCGATAGACATAAATTTAATTCCATGATTTTCAAGTGGAATCATTTTAACAGAATTTTCTGCCTGATAGACTTTTGGTTTGTCATTCATTCCAAGCATAATTGGAATGCTTGGTCCATAAATATCCGCATCAATCAAACCAACATTAGCGCCATCTTTGGCAAGTGCAACAGCAAGATTAACAGCAACAGTACTTTTCCCAACACCGCCTTTACCGCTTGCAACAGCAATTGTATTTTTAACTCCGGGTAATATTGCATCCTTTCGCCCATCCTTATGAGTTGAGATACTTGAAGAAGATTTAGCCTGGATAGTAAGATTGATATTTTTTAATTCACTAAAATCTTTTTTTAATTGATTAATTATTGAATCCTTAGCTTCGATAGAAGCATCGGTGTTTAAAGATATTTCGAGTGATAAGGTTTTGTTATCAAGCTCAAACTTCTTAATGGAATTTAAAGTAAGCAAATTAGTATTAAATGATTTGTGCTTAATGTTTTTTATAGAATTTACTATACTGCTTTTTGTTATCTCGGACATTTTACTTTCCTGTTTCTTTTTGAACAAACTGAATGACATAGAATTAAATCTAACTCTAATGTGGTGAAATAATTTTAAGTTATTTTTGAAATGGCTTTTGAGTTCTGACTCCCATTGCTTTCAGTGCGTGGTTCATCAGCCACTCCTGGCTGTTTACTTTTTTAGTTGAATCTTTAACCTCTGTAAATTTATATGAACCATCAGGCTGGAGAATCCTGGATTTAACATTATCTTTTAGAGAAACTTTTATAAGTATTTTTATTATTTCGTCTTTAAGTCTTGGGTTTTCTATCGGAAAAGCTAATTCAACTCTTCTATCCAGATTTCTTTGCATCATATCTGCACTGCTTAAATAAACTTCCTCATTATTATCATTATAAAAATAAAATATTCGTGTGTGTTCCAGGTATCTTCCAACAATGCTGGTCACTTCAATATTTTCGCTTAGATTTTTTACACCGGGAATAAGGCTGCAAACACCGCGCACAATTAATTTAATTTCAACTCCAGAATTTGAAGCTTCATAAAGAGCAGCTATGATTGCAGGATCAACCAAAGAGTTAAGCTTTATAACAATCTTTGCATCTTTTCCGGCAGAAGCATTTTCAATCTCTCTATTAATAAGCTCAAGAAATTTTTCACGCATATTAACGGGAGAAACAAATAATTTTTTATACTCTTTTTGTTTTGAATATCCAGTTAAGAAATTAAAAATATCAGATACATCACTACAAATAGCTTCATCAGAAGTAAAAAATCCTAAATCGGTATAAAGTTTCGCGGTTGTTGCGTTGTAATTTCCTGTAGCAAGATGAACATATCTTTTTACACCATCATATTCTTTACGAACTACGAGCGTCATCTTTCCGTGTGTTTTCAATCCAACCAAACCATAAACAACATGCACACCAACTTTTTCCAGTGCACGTGCCCAGTAGATATTATTCTCTTCATCGAATCTTGCCTTCAACTCAACAAGTACTGCAACCTGCTTGCCCATTTCAGCCGCCTCAATCAAGCATCTTACGATTGGTGAATCAGGACCAACTCTATACAAAGTTTGTTTGATGGCAAGAACATCAGGATCCAACGCAGCTTTTTTTATAAAATCTATAACCGGTGCAAAAGAATGATACGGATGATGAAGAAGTATATCCTTTTGTCTGATTATTGAGAAGATGTCTTCATCTTCTTCAAACACTTTTGGTGTAACCGGATAAAACGGTTTTTCCTTTAGCTGGTGTAAAGGAAGTTTAAATAATCCCATTACATCGCTTAGACCCAAAGGACCATCGGACATATGAACATCATCATTGGTTATTTGAAGATTTTCAATTAAAGTATTTAGCATAAATTCCGGCATAGGATGACCAACTTCCAATCTTACAACACTGCCGAATCTTCTTTGTTTTATATTCTCTTCAATAACACTTAACAGATCATCAGCTTCATCTTCCTGAAGTTCAATATCGGTATCACGAGTAATTCTAAATCTATGAGCCTCAACTATTTCCATTCCCGGGAAAAGTAAATGCAGATTTGCTTTGATAAGATCGCCAAGCCAAATATATTTTGCACTAAAATTACCATTAACACCTAACGACTTTTTAGGATCTAATATGTTATCAATCTGAAGTAAACGTGGTAAAATGCTTGGCACTTTTACCCTGGCAAAATGGTTTTCACCGTTTGGTTTACGAATAAGGATTGCGAGACTTAAACTTAAATTAGATATATATGGAAACGGTCTGCCCGGATCGAAAGCCAGTGGAGTTAATACAGGATAAATTTCTTTTTTAAAGTACTCTGTAAGTTTTTCTTTGTCGGATTCTGTTATCTCATCAAACGTTAAAAGATTAATATTATTTTCTTTTAATGCAGGAATAATTTCATCCATCCAATAGTTATCCAGGGTTTTAAGAAGTGGTTTCAAAGCCTTCTCAACTTTTTTAAGCTGTTCAATTGGAGTTAATCCATCAATAGAGGGCTCTTCAACATTTGCGGCAATTTGTTCCTTTATACCCGAAATTCTAATCATATAAAATTCATCAAGATTAGAACAGAAAATGGAAATGAATTTTACTTTTTCGAGAAGGGGCAATTCCGGATTTAATGCTTCTTCTAAAACACGCTTATTAAACTCAACCCAGCTTAGGTCTCTGTTTATAAAATTTTCAGGTTTGCTGTATTTCTTTAATAATTCTTTTGCATTCATATTATTCAATTTCAATCGGGCACAAATATAAGTTATTTACAAAAGACTTGCCGTGATAAAAGACTGTCTTTTATTAAAATTTAGATAGAAATGTGCCTGGTTTGATAAAACTTAGTTATTTTTCCAGAAGTAAGGTGTAAAAATTATGATGACGGTGGATAATGCGATAAATTTTTTTAACAGTTCATTTTTTTGCCCGCCATTTTTATCGTTTAATATTTTTACAACAAAACATTTCTTCTCTCAAATACATTTCATTTTTACCTGCACAACAAAAATTTATTTAAAAATTAAAATATTTAAACTGGTTTAATCCTTGCTGTTGTTAATATAATGCTTAAACAAAAATTATTTACCAAAACATTTACTCCTGTATTGAATTAAATAATTTCTTTCTTTACATTTATTTAAGCAAAATCAGGATATAAATAAACAGAGGTAAAAATGTTTTTTCTTGGTTCGCTTTTCCCCTCTTACTCCCAAAATTCAAACAAAGTTTATTGCTTGTCATTCTTATCAAATTATAACTAAAACAAAGCGGGGTAATCTAATGAAACCAAAATTCTTACTTTTCTTCTGTCTTTCATTCTTAATTCTTAATTCTACATTCTTAACTGCTACAGTGCGCTATGTTAGCAAAACCGGCACCAGCCAACCGCCCTATACAAACTGGAAAACTGCCGCAGACAGCATACAAAAGTGTATAAACATTTGTGTTGATGGTGATACTGTTTATGTGGCTAACGGCGTTTATAAAGAAACCCTTGTAATAAACACTGCAATTAGTTTAATTGGTAGCAGTATGGATAGTACCGTGATTGATGGAACTGGATTAGGAAACTACACTATATCTACAAGCACATATAATTCAAATGGTAGTATAGAAAATTTCAATATATATGGAAAAGGCGAAAATGCTGAAATAGCTTGGGTTCTTTCATTGCAGAATAATTCTTTTAAAGTAAAAAATTGTCAACTCAGGCAAGCAGCATTAGGTATTGGTGCAGACGCAGATATAATCGCGGAAAACTTAATACTTAAAAATCTAAGAGTAAGAGGATTAAGCCTATATGGTAGTAATAATAATATTGTATCAAATTGTTTGTTCATATTTAATAATGAAAATGCTGAAGGAATAGAAATAGGATTTGCGCCTAACGGTATTTACCACATCACCAACAATATAATAATACTAACAGACACAAATGGAACCGGAAGTGCTGAAGGGATAGTAACAGGCGCACCTGGTAAAGTTTACATATATAACAATCTTATTAGCGGATTTTTCCCAGTACATATAGCTTTAGGTAATAATGTCCAGGATACAGCATTTATAAAAAATAATGTGTTGCTATATCAGGCATCAAATGGACCTGGAAGTATAGATGCAGCGGCAAGTAGAACAATTGTAAATAATGTAATATTAAAGAATAATTCAACAGGTATTTATAGCTTTGGACGAACAAAATCGGATTATAATATATTCTGGAAAAACAAAGAAAGAGATTTAGAAGGACTTACTTATGGAGATAGTGACAGGGTGGCTGATCCAATGTTAGTCAAAGACACTATTCCTAATTCACAACTTGATTTTGATTATCACTTGCAGGCATATTCATCTGGGATTGATAAAGGCGATCCGAATATACTCGATATTGACAGTACAAGATCGGATATAGGTTTGTATGGCGGACCTTTCGGTGAAATTTATACTTACCAGGATTTAGCTCCTCTTGCTCCAAGAAATCTTTCTGCAGTTGTTGATACAAATCAAATATTATTAAAATGGAATCACAACACAGAAGCAGATACTGCATTTTATAAAGTTTATCGCGATACAGTTTCGAACTTTACTATAGATAAAACAAAACTTATTTCATCACCTGTTGATACATTCCTTCTCCAGCCAATCCCTGTAAAAGTTGGAAAGTATTACTATAAAATAACCTGTGTGGATAATCAGAAAAACGAATCAAAACCGTCTGCAGAACTTGTTGTCAATATAACTGGTATAGAAGACTACCAACTACTTACTACCAACTACTTACTATATCAGAATTATCCTAACCCATTCAATCCATCAACAAAAATAGGTTACCAGCTAAAACAGAGAGGATATGTAAAACTTATTGTTTATGATATAAAGGGAGAACTTATTTCTGTCTTGGTAAACAAAGAACAAAACGCCGGCTATTACGAAGTAGAATTTACAACCAACAACCAACTACCTACTGCCAACAATTTAGCCAGTGGAATTTATTTATACCGAATTGAAGTAATCGGAGAAGGCAATATTCCGGTATATTCAGAGATGAGAAAGATGTTGTTAATAAAATAGTTCTCCTGTATTTAATAATATTGGAGACAGAACATAATAAAATAATTAAACAAGGGAGAGAATTATGAAAAGAATAGTACAAATCTTCGCAGTAGTTCTTCTGTTTGCTGTATTTAAGGAATCGGAAGTATTTGCTCAGTCATCTGGTGGAGGTTGGTTAATCGATACTCCAATAATACCGGTTACATCTGGCATTTGGTGGGGGTTTACAGACAGTGTTCGGTATCCCGGTGCAATGAATAAAATGAGAGCAGTAGTAGACGGAATAGATCTGGATTTGGGATGGGTTGATGGAAAACCCTGGGGCGGAACAATAGATAGCCAGATGGATACGCTAATTAATCATTATGGATTTCACGTAACTCCTGCGGCTGTTTATAATAAAAATAACAGCACACTATACAACTGGGTAGAGATCATTCAGATGCCCGTTACACAGAGTGGCAAACAGAAGGTGAATTTGGGGATACGAGCTATTTACAACATAATTCTAATGTTATGGAAGAAGACTATGATGGCGACAAACATTTATAAGATTATTACCAAATGCAGTATGCGGGGAAAAAGAATTAGTGTGGGGTCCTTACTATTCACAGTACGTGTATGAACTGACTTCAGCCGATACACTTGCCCTTTCGGAGTACACAGCAACATTTAGTATGAAACTTGAAAATAATCAAAATCCACCGTCTTGTCCTGAACCGATTATTTGGTCTGATGATCCTGAAACTCCGATATGTATAATCAAGGTTACTCAGTCTTCTGTTGATGTAAATCCGTGGCGTATTACTGGTACTTATACAATTGACAGCTTAATCATAACACTCGGTGAACTAAAATCTTATTTTAAAGATTATTCTTTAATTAGATACAAACTATTAAGCGATGCCTGTCAGTCAAATGCACCGGGAG
Organism: uncultured Ignavibacteriaceae bacterium; assembly: GCA_963698205.1. Taxonomy (GTDB): domain Bacteria; phylum Bacteroidota; class Ignavibacteria; order Ignavibacteriales; family Ignavibacteriaceae; genus IGN3. Next base: position 198,470 of record CAVOPZ010000013.1, read on the forward strand.
AACCTACCCGCAGGTAAATCCGGGGGATATGGCACTAAGCAGTAATGGCTTTGATGCACTCAAGCAAAGGAGATACATACAGTTCAAGGTTATCTGGCTTGGTAACCCCAACTACCTTCTGTCTATTGATAAGATTACTGTCTCGGATGAGAAGGGAAGACAAATAGTGGATCTTAACTCTCAAGCATCAACTAATATCCACAATCAACTTAACCAATTGCAACCGTATAACTCAAGCATCCTTGGTTGGCTTGGAAGGGACGAACCCAACTCAATAGACCAGTATGAACCGATAAAAAAAGTAAATGAAATTCTTAATTCCTACTCAAGTTCACCAAGCAGGCTCTGGCTGCCGCTTATGGGTATGTGGGGTGGTGCTTATGATAATCCCGGCGATCCAATCGGCATATATAAATTAAGTCCATGGAAAGAAATGAAAAAGAGGATAGGAGATATGAATGTGTGGCAGGATTTATATTTATACGATTATCCTTGCAATGAAAATAGTACGGAATCAATATGCCAGGGTGACTGGCGCTCAACAAATATTTGGATAGCCGCAGAATTGAATTACAAGCAGGCTTATGAACTTGACTCTGATTTCGGAGTAAGTCTACTGACCTGCCTCCAAAAAAGAATCCAATTATTAAATTAGGATCAAAGGAGAAAAAGATATGGGCAAAAGCAAGTTCACATCGGAAGAGATCATCAGTAAACTTCGGGAAGCAGAAGTTTTGCAATCAAATGGTCAAAGCATAACAGAAATATGTCGTCATCTTGGGATAAAGGACCACACATATTACAAATGGCGAAAAGAATATGGAGGAATGCGGGTAGATCAGGCAAAGAGATTAAAAGAAGTTGAACAAGAAAACACAAGACTAAGAAAACTTGTATCAGATCTATCACTGGATAATGCAATTCTAAAGGAGACAGTCCGGGGAAACTACTGAGCCCGGAGAAGAAACGCCGGGCAGTTGAGGAAGTAAAAGAGAAACTGAAAGTATCGGAAAGAAGAGTATGTTCAGTACTTGGTCAACCAAGATCAACACAGCGTAGAAAAGTTAAGACAAGAGATGATCAACAAGCCCTTCGGGAAGAGATAGTAAAGTTAGCTTGTGAATATGGTCGTTATGGTTACAGAAGAATAACAGCACTGCTGAGAAATCAGGGATGGAAAGTAAACCATAAACGAGTTGAGAGGATATGGAGACAAGAAGGACTAAAGGTGCCACAGAAGCAGCCGAAGAGAAGAAGGCTGTGGTTAAACGATGGTTCTTGCATAAGATTAAAACCACTGTATCCAAATCACGTATGGAGCTACGATTTTGTGGCAGACAGAACAAGTGATGGAAGACCGATAAGAATGCTGACGATCATAGATGAGTACACAAGAGAATGTTTAAGCATACATACACAGAGAAGAATAAAAGCACCGGAAGTACTTTACAAACTTTCAGAGTTATTTATTACAAAGGGAGTCCCGGATCATATACGCTCGGATAACGGATCAGAGTTTAGTGCAAAGTCAGTAAGAGGATGGTTAGGAAGATTAGGAGTAAAGACATTATTTATTGAACCAGGAAGTCCCGGGGAGAACGGATACATAGAATCATTTAATGGAAAACTAAGGGATGAGCTATTGAACGGAGAAATATTTGATAATATTTTAGAGGCAAGAGTTATTACAGAACAATGGAGAAAACATTACAATAAAATCAGACCTCATAGTTCGTTAAATTTTCGACCTCCGGTACCGGAGGTAATGATTCCTCATCAATATGCCAGTGCTTGATGATGGATTTACTAACTTATGCATTGGTACCATTACAAGGGGCAGGTCAGTCGTTGTTTATCAAATGTGTTCTGATTGGATTTGCAACTTCTTCAATAAAATATTGGTACGCATTAAATTTTGCAGTATCAACACAATGGGTATAATCCCATTTTGCCCAGGTTGAATCCACTATATTTTGGTTATCAAAGCCAAGCTTTACTACGTGATTACCTGACCAATCACCTAAGTTTATTACGCTGCGGGGGAGTTCTAAACCAAGACACTTCAACCGGTATATTCCTGGCATTAACATAGTAGTTTTTAATAGCGACAGAAATCATACCCAATGAATCTGTTGTATCAACTGGTACTTTGTATACTACAAGAACATTCTCGGTCCGGGAATATTCGGAGGGGTTTGTGCTTCTGCTACATTAAAGCAGAGAAATAGAAATAAAATTGAAAACAAGAAATGTTTCATAATATTGCTCCAAAATTTTTAATGAATAAATAATTAATTAAATTTGGAGCAGGATAACATCACGGTGCAAATTGTTTTGTTATTCTGCTTTCTGGAGGTAGCGTACACGCGCTATCTCCAGTTTATTAAAACTACTTCATAAAAATTAGTTTTCTTGTTTGAATATTTCCTCCTGATGCTAATTTGTAAAAATAAACGCCACTTGCTAAGCCTACTGGCTCAAATATTACTTTGTAATTACCAGCCGGTTTTTCTTCATTAACCAATGTTGTGATTTCATTACCAAGAATATCATAAACTTTTAATGTGGTCAGTAAAGACGCATCGCGATGCGTCTCTACGGAAGGAATACTAAATTTGATAATAGTTGTTGGATTAAAGGGATTTGGGAAATTCTGATAAAGGATAAAATCAGTAGGATTTCAAAACTTCTATCTCAATCACTTTGGAATATTCAAAACTTCCATCAAAATCAATTGCTTTAAACGATAGAAGAGTGTGTGATTAGGGTTTCGATTTAGAGAAAGATCATCTATAAATGTATAAGTATTTGAATTAGTAGTAGTACCATTTCCTTCAACGAAACCAAAATTAAGCCAATTTACTTTATCAAATGATTTTTCAACATAAAATCCTCTGTTATTAAGTTCAAATGCAGTTTGCCAGGTTAAAATAATTTTATTGTTTTCAAAAATACCTTCAAATAAAA
>CAVOPZ010000014.1:0-74455 GCA_963698205.1 uncultured Ignavibacteriaceae bacterium
CTTCCGGATAAAATACCTCGCCAATAATTAGGATCCGCTTATTTTCCATACATTTCTTTTAACATAATCTATATAAGAAATAATAATTCTTACTACTTTATCAGATACATTCGGCATTGAATAATCACTTACAATTCTAAAATTGCGCTTTTCACGGTTATGGAATTTCAACTGGTCTAATGCCTTGAATTATTCTTTCTTTATTAAAACCGGTTAGACATAACGGATGCTTCTTCCATTGCTTCGGGACGTTCATGTGCTTCCCTAATATTTAAGCAGGTAAATTTAAGATGGAAGACTTCTTCGGAAATTGTTCCGCTATCTGATAAAACGGCGTATGCATTAAGCTGAAGGGAAATATAATCACTAAATCCAAAGGGCTTCTCCAATTTAACTAGCTTATTCAACTAACTTTTTTCTTTTCGATTACTTTTTTAGTTCGGGGATGGGTGCTGACGATTATCGGGCATTTATATTTTTCAGCTATCGAGTTTAATACATCAATAAAATTTTTGAAGCTTTTGTTGTTGTTAATGTTTTCTTCGCTATGAGCAGAAACCAAAAAATAGTTGTATTGCTTAAGTTTCAACTCAGAAAGAATTTGTAGATTTTTGAATTTTCGGCATATAATAATTCAGCACTTCAAACATCGGGCTGCCGGTTTTAATAACGCGATCCGGCGGAAAACCTTCACGAAGCAAATATTCCCTTGCAATATCACTGTAAGTCAAATTAATATCTGCAATATGATCAACGATTTTCCGATTAGTTTCTTCCGGAACCCTTTGATCAAAACACCTGTTACCTGCTTCCATATGAAAAATCGGAATATGCATTCGTTTGGCCATATATGCGGTAAGACAAGAATTAGTATCCCCTAAAACCAATAAAGCATCAGGTTTTTCTTTAATTAAAACTTCTTCTGATTTCTTAATAATATCACCAACTGATTTGCCAAGAGATGCGTATCCACATTTAAGAAATAATCCGGTTTTCTTATTTCAAGATCATCAAAAAAAATCTGATTAAGTTCGTAATCATAGTTTTGTCCGGTATGAACTAAAAATATGATCAATACTTTCAGATGCATCAAGTTTGACAATAACGCGAGAAGGCGAATAATTTCGGGGCGGGTGCCGACAACGGTTAGAATTTTTAGTTTTTTCATAAATTCCATAGATAAAAGTATATGATTAAGTATCAAGATAAAAGAATAAAGATAAAAGATAAAAGTTTTTATGGGTTCTGAGTTTTTTGAACAATTGCTCCAAGAATATTTTTTAATTCATTTGATTCATTAATCAGCATTTTAATTCATTGTCTTATAAGAATGCTTTTATTGATTTCTTAATAATTCTTAACCAGTAATTTGATTCTCGCATTTCTCTTAAAGCAATTCTAACTTTATTATTAAAATCAGCTTTCGATGAACCAGCTTGAGATTCCTCATAATTTGCACCGGCTGAAGTTGAACTTTTTGCAAGTTGATATTTAATTATCTTTGTATTCAGCTGTATTCGGGTATAATTCGTAAAAATTTCAAACACCTTACTGCAAAATTAAAAAGTCTTTCATTCAAATCATTATTCATTTTTTTATCTTTCTACTTTTATCTTTTCTCTTTTATCTTTTGTCTTCACTTTATACTATTTCAAAGAATGTATCCGGATCATTGGCATCATAAGATTCATTTATCCAAAAAATTGTATACAGGTCTTCGTTACCGATATTATTAATATTGTGCGTGTACCAGATTGGCATATCCACAAAAGATGGTTTATTACCTGAAAGTTTAAGTTCAATAATTTCATAAGTTCCGATTTTCCTTAGCTGAATTATTGCTTCTCCTTTAATAACTGCAAATCGTTCAATTTTTCTTGTGTGAAAATGATTGCCGCGTGTTATTCCTGGTTTTGTTGTTGAGAATGATACTTGACCGGCAATATTTGACTTCATAATTTCCACAAAATTACCTCTTTCATCCTCATGAACAACATATTTGAAAGGGAAAAATTTTCTTGCGTCAATATAACTGCGGAAAGTATTAAAAAGATTTACTTCGTTTCTATTTTCTAATCTTGGAATAATGCCGTTTTTCAGATACTCTTCACCGAAACCCAATAATGTTTAGCATATTTGCTGACTTTATTGGAGATGAATGAGGAACAATAATATTCGTTTATCTTTCCCATAATTGTTTAGAAGACTTTCCTCAATCACTCCACAAGATCACCAACATAAATGAAGTTTAGTTCTGCATCAATTTCTATTTTGGGTTTTTCACCATTGACTATCTGATAAGAAAAAGTTGATAAAGCGGAATTATAAAAAGGTCTGCCGAATGGACCAAATACATTAGGAATAACCAATCCGGTAAATCCCGCACTATTCTTAACAGCCCAGTTGGCAGCTTTAACCGTCCTTCTTTTTTTGATTTGCCATATAGATTTTCTCTTTTTTCCTGGATTGAAGATGCAAAAATAACATGTGCTTTGCTGTTTGTTCTCATCTAAGCTTTAATCAGTTGTCAACAAGTTCGATATTAGTTGAATAAATATTTTCTGGATTATTATGCCTATTCAATGCAGCAAGATGAACAACACAATCACACTTTCGCACAAAATTTTTAAGCACTTCCGGATCATCAAAATAATCATCTTGAAAGGGGATTAGTTCATGTTTATTTTTCGAGATGGAGAGATAATTATAAAGATGTGTGCCAATAAAACCCGGCTTGTCCTGTTATTCCAATTTTCAATTTTCTTGTATCTCTGCTGAGTTATAGTGAGTACACTCGATTCATAATTTTTCGCCAAGAACATCCTGCCGTATAAAACTGAGTTTAAGCAAGAGTTTCTTTGTTTCTTCAAGATTTAATTGATGAGTATTATGTGAAGTATATTCTTCTGTTTGAAATATTTTAGATTCACCCTCAGTAAAGAATTTATTATAATTCAAATCTCTTGTATCAGCAGGAATTCTGTAATAATTTTCTATCTCTTCTGCTTTAGCCATTTCTTCACGGTTAACTAAGGTTTCATATATTTTTTCACCATGTCTAATTCCAATTATTTTTATTTCGCTTTTTGATTTATATAAATCCAAAAGTGCTTGTGCAAGAATTTCTATAGTAGTTGCAGGTGATTTCTGAACAAAAATATCACCCGGATTTGCATTTTTATATGCAAATAAAACCAAATCAACCGCATCTTCAAGCGTCATCATATAGCGAGTCATATTTGGTTCTGTAATTGTTATCGGTTTTCCATTTTTGATTTGATCAACAAATAGCGGAATTACCGAACCCCGTGATGCCATTACATTTCCATATCTTGTTCCGCATAAAATAATTCCGTTGCCATTAACATTATGTGATTTTGAAACCATAACTTTTTCGCTGAGTGCTTTTGTTAATCCCATTGCATTGATAGGATAAACAGCTTTATCGGTGCTTAGTACAATAACTTTTTTTACACCATGTTGAATTGCAGAATCAATAACATTTTCACAGCCAATAACATTTGTTTGTACGGCTTCCATAGGGAAAAATTCACAGGAAGGAACTTGCTTTAAGTGCGGCAGCATGAAAAACATAATCCACACCATTCATTGCATAATCTACACTTCTTTTATTCCTTACATCGCCAATGTAATATTTAATCTTATCGTTCTTATAAAACTGACGCATATCATCTTGTTTTTTTTCATCACGGCTGAAAATTCGTATCTCTTTAATATCAGTATTTAAGAACTTGCGTAATACTGCATTGCCAAATGAACCGGTGCCGCCGGTGATTAAAATAATTTTATTTGAGAACATGGTTGAACCTTAATAAATTGTTACATCAAGTTACTTCTACTTTAGGGCACTTCTAAAAACTATTTTTTATTTAATAGAAAGCTGAAAAACGCAGATTAAGCAGATTTCCGCTTTCCATTTTTTTAGTTTTTAGAAGCCACTTATAAATTATTTTCAATCAGTGCATCTTTTTCTGCGCGGTTTGGATAATTGATTAGCACTGCTCTGTATACACCTTTGAATACAAACAAGCTTCCAGCAGCTACACCTATAACTTTATACTTATCTGATCAACTGACCCAAGTCTCAAGTTTACCCGCACCGCCAAGCACTGTGATCGGAACATTAACCGATTTTCGAATTTTATCAACTAATTCAATATCGTAACCTTTCATCACACCATCATTATCAATTGAATTTATTACAATCTCTCCTACTCCAAGCTTTTCTAATTTCTCAGCAAACTCACAGGGATTTTTTTTTGTATTCTTCTGCCCATTGTGAGTCCAAACTTCGTACTTCCCTAATATTGAACTTTTCTTAACATCTAAAACAACGACAACACTTTGATTACCAACTCACTCTGCAGCTTCTGAAACAAAAGAAGGATTTTCGATAGCAGCCGAACTGATAGCTATTTTTTCAACACCTAAGACCAAGTATAATATTAGCCTGCTCGACCGTTTTAACACCGCCGCCATAACACAAGCGGCATCCGGCATTCTGCAGCTAAGTTTTCAATCATCTTAAAATCGGGTTCACTATTTTCACGTGTCGCATCTATATCAAGTACAATAAGCTCATCAACTTCCTTCTCATTAAAAATTCTAACTGCATTAATTGGATCACCAACATATTTAGGATTTTTAAAATTAATTGTTTTGACAAGACCTTTGTTATGAACAAGAAGACATGGTATTATGCGAGGGCGAAGCATCTTTAGTTAAGCGTGAATAGTGAAACGTGAGTTGTGAATAGTGAATAGTGAAATGTGAAACGTGAATTATGAGCATGAATAAGTTTCATTTTTTATTTCGAGATACTTTATAAGTGATAGAGTTTTTCTTTTTATCAGTTCGATCCTGCTTAAATTATCATTTACATCTTTAATAAAATTTAATTTTTCGCAAATAATTAATTAGTTTCCATTTCTGAAATGATCCAACTGCAATATATAAAAATTGAATGTTTCTTTATCACTTTTTCTGCTACATCCTTCGGCTATGTTTCTAGGAACCGAAACAGATGCTCTCTAATTGTGAGGTTAATCTAAATTGTTCGGATTTGGGGAAATCATTTGTGCTTTGATATATAAATTTTACCAATTCAATATCCTAATTTCCATATATCTAACTTTTTATGATCCATATTTAATCATCCAATTACTATTAACCATTCACTATCTCACCACTTACCATTCACCTTCAAAGTTCCGCAAAATTTTTAAGAAGCTGAATACCCCACTGATGACTTTTTTCAGGATGAAATTGCACACCATAAATATTTTTTTTATTTACCACACATGAAAATCTTATTCCATAATTTGTGACAGCAAGCGAAGTTTCGGGAGAACTGCAATGAAAATAATATGAATGTAAAAAATAAAACCGCGAATTTTCATCAAGCCCGTTCAATAGTTTATTACTTTGAATAGGGCTGATATTATTCCATCCCATGTGCGGAATATAAAACGAATCGTTAACTGCCGGAGAAATAAATTTTTTGACTTCGCCATCAATCCACTTAAGTCCAGGAAGTTTTCCTTCCTCACTAAAATTGGCTAACATTTGCATGCCTACACAAATACCTAAAACAGGCATGTTTTTTCTTAGTACTATATCATCTAACGATTCACGCATTCCTGAAGCGTTAAGCCGTTCCATTGCATGATCAAAAGCACCGACACCCGGTAAAATTATCTTAGCTGCATTTAATAAATCATCTGGTTTTTGTGCGATGATAAATGGTATATTTAGATTTTTATATACATGTGCAAAAGCTTTAACATTTCCCAATCCGTAATCAATTATTGCAATCATCTGATTATAGCTTTTTGTTCTCCCGTAAAACGTAAGGTTTTTGCGCCAAGATTAATCCAAAACGCATTTGACTTATAGTCGCGGTATGTTTTGTTCTCCCCTTTCATCAATTCTTGCAATTGTTCAACAGTCAGATCTAATTTTTTAGCAATATATTCAAAATCCTGTGCAATTGTTTCTTCATCATAAGCGGGGTGAGCAATTTTCTCCAATGCTTCGTTCACGTGTCATTTGCTTTGTTAAAATTAAGCTGGAAAAATGTGCCCGGTGTTTTTGGTATCCGAACTTTTTAGGCAGCCAATATCCCTCATAAAATCGTGTGAATCGTGATTCGTAATGTTTGTAGGCATATTTCTGCCAGCCGAACCGGTCAACCAATTCCTGCATTGCTTCATCTTTGAAATAACGAACATGATTCAGAGGTTTTACAACTTGAACACCTTTTACATACCTATAATATATTTTATACTTGAAAATATCAGCCAATGGAAAAGTTTTTAAGGGACGCTGACCAAACTGCCTGTGAATATCTTTTATTTGCCGAAGATCGGAAGCATGATAATGCCATTCAAGCGGTTCACGCACACATTCGGTTGAATAATTAGCACCAGTTAAAATATATTTATATTTATTTTTTGCGGCAAAGTTATATAGTGCGGCAAAAAAAGCATGATCCTGCGGTGTATCAATGTGTGCAACTTGAGCTTTGAAAAATGCAAGCTGCAAGTCTTTCATCTCTTCCCAATTTACAACTTCAGTATATAAGTCAAGTCCTAATCCATCAACTAGTCGTTGAATATTATTTACAGCTTCCTGTGAATTCCAACCGGCATCAACATGAAAAAGCATCGGACGTAAGACCAAATTTTTCTTTTGCGAGATATGTAACATAAGAACTATCAACACCGCCGCTAATTCCAATCAAGCAATCATGATCACGTCCCTTTCCTTCCATTTTAATTTTATTGATGATTGGCTCCAGCATCTTTTCCCCTTTTTCATTTGGATGCCAATTGGGCAGAATATTTTCATAATAATTCCGGCAATAGTCACACCAGCCCTTTTCATCAAAAGTGATGTTGGGATCGGTAGTGTCCATTATGCAGTTAGTGCAAATTTGATATCTTTTATCTTTCATAAATAAATTCTAGTCTTACTATTGAAAATAAGATGAGATAAAAAAAATATTAGTTGGTAATTCATTTTATATTGTAGGAAAGTTTAGGAAAGTCATACTATTTTTATTTTCTTTTTAATTCAAGATAAAAGCTATCAATCATCATCGTGTAAACCAAAACTGTGATAAAAATAATATATAAACCCAGATCTTCCATCTAAAAATCCTAATCTAAAAAAATATCGGTATATGAAAAGTACAAATGGACGAATGTATGACGGAATCCGATTCCAAATTTTATATCGTATCCACAATTTTCTATCTGCTTGGCTCCCCCAAAAATCAGTTTTTATATTTTTGAGATTTCTCCTTTACCAAATCCATTGCTTCCCTATATGCATAATCAATATGTTTATTCCACCATACTTTTAACGATTCTTTATTATCGTCTATAAAATAGTTGTGCAGTTTTGCAGATTTTCCTTCTAATACCAAATGTTCATTGATCTCTCTTTGAAAATATCCTTTTTCCTTTTTAAACAAACGTAATATCCAAATAGGAGAATAACCTCCCCAGCAGATTTGTTTTCCCATAAAGTAAAAAAAACGCTTTAAGTAATACCCATCTGCTTTAGGATTCAACAGCTCCCAATGATATTTCATCTTTCAGCTCCTGAGTTAAATATTCATCCGCATCTAAAAATAAAATCCAATCTGTGGAAATAGGAAGTTCTTTGATCGCATAATTCCGCTGACTTGAGTAGTTGTCAAATTTTCTATAGAATATTTTTGCGCCTAGTTCTCCAGCTATTTTACATGTATCATCTGTGGAACCCGAATCTAAAATATACACATGCTCTGCCCAACCAATAACATTATCGACAGCCCGAGCAATATGAATCGCCTCGTTGTATGTTAAAATTATTACTGTAACATTATTCACTATCTTACCACGGGTTCAATTCGTGAGAACTGTACTACTGTAGACAAGATTCAGCGCTTCCATCCATCTATCAATATTTTTATTGATGTCATATTCTGATTGAACTAATGACAACGCATTTTTTCGATAGTCAGAATACTCATCGTCAGTTAAATGGATAATTTTATCAATAACAGTTGCAATTTCTTCAGGAGAATTGCTGATCCAGAACCCTGCTCCTTTTTCAGATAGCTGCTCCCAAGGAATTCCATGTGAAGCAACAACAGGCGTACCTTGCGCCAAAGATTCAATTACAACATTTCCAAAGTTCTCACCATGAGATACTAAAAAAGTAAAATAGCTGTTTGCATAAAGTTTTTGCTTTTCATTTCCTACAACATGACCTACGAATTCAACTTTATGATTTAATCCATTTTCTATGACTATTTTCTTTAACATTTGTCCATAAGAATTATTAGCATCTCCCGCAATTTTGAATTTAATATTTGATGACTTAAAAATTTGCGACTTCGTCAACCCATGAATCAAATTGATTAGAGCCTTATCAGGATCAATTCTTCCAATATATAGGAAATATTTTTCTTTGCTGTTTCGATCTTCCTTAACCGGCAGCTCAAGCATATTTGGAATTTCTATAAGATTTACGGCATTCCTAAGAATTTTTCGGGTAATATCAGATTCTTTTTGACATGTTGAATGAAAAAATATTTTGTGGCGAAAATAAATTTTTGAAAAGGAAAAAAATTGGTTTTTTTTTCCATGAGCTATAGACCTAATGCCTCCTCATATAATTCCCCTCTTGTAGACCAGATTATTTTATTTCTATAGGCTGAAGCAATGATTGCAGCAATCCATGATGGTGGATAAAAAATAGATGTCAACAGAACTATATCAACCTTCCTCATCAATTTAAGAACGTTCCAAAACAAAAGCCATGGGCAAATAGTGAAACTTGGTTTTGCAATAGATTACATTACCGTAATCAGTATTAAGCCATTGATTCAATGGAAGATTTTTAATGCCTTTGTTCGTTGTAACAATCTCTACATTTATTCCTTTTTTACGTTAAAGCTTTGCTAACCAATAGAGGGAATTACTTGGACCGCCGGATTGATCCGGGTAAAAAGAACCAATAGGTATTAGTATTTTCATTTATCCTTTTGTAAACTATACAACAAATAATTATATATACCATATTTTAAATCAATCAGCTAAACATTCTTTTAAGAATTATGAAAAAGTAATTATAATTAGAATTAACTATAATAATTCAGGCTTTCTTGAGAATTATATTTTTGATAATGGGCTAACTAATTTTAATCTTGGTACATAAATAACAGATTTGAAAAATTTGGAATATCCTCATTTCTTTAGCTGAGAATGGGTTTGCATAATCAACAATAAAACACTTGAATGAATTTTTTTTGAAAATTTCAAAAACTGATGCTTTGGTATCTTGCCGGATTTCTACTAAGTATTTGGTTTCTTTAAATATATTATCAATACCTTTAAGCACCTCCAATTCGAATCCTTCCACATCAATTTTCACAAAGTCTGGTTTACCAAAACCTTTAACCATAGAATCATAAGTTTCAATTCTAACATGTTCTGTGCTCAGGTGCTTGTTAAGTGACTGCGCTTTAAGAAACGAACTTCCTCTGCCTCCCGTTAAAGTATCACGAAAGAGCTCTGATACTAAATCTTTTGAACCAAGTCCAATTTTTTTACAAATAACATTTTCACAGCAATTAATATTAACGTTGAATAATAAAAAAGAATAATTTTTATAATCTGGTTCAAAGCAAACTACTTTGCCCTCATTTCCCACCAATTCACTAAACCTTAATGCATATTGTCCGATATTTGCACCAATGTCGAATATCAAATTTCCATTACCAATAAAAGATTTAATATTGTTCCATACATTTATTTCATAAGAAATCTTATTCTTTAAAAAAAATGTTAAGTGCTGCAATTTTTGGTAATATAATCTTTTATTGAATCCAGAAACTGGCTTGCTAATTATAATGTCATTTAAAAATAGTCTTGCAGCAGATGAAGTAACTTTATAGATGAAATCTAACATTCTTAATTATTTTTTAGCTATGGGTACTATTGATATACTCTGTATTTAAACCAAGCAGGTATATACATTGTGAGCGAATATATATGGAAATGTAAAAAAATGTTATTTGAAAGTTGAAGCATCATTTTTGAAATGTGAAATATTGCAATAAAACAAGCATCGGATATAATCTAATCCATGAGACAAAGATTGAATTCACAACATGGTCTATTGATACCACGCTAGAAAGTAAACCTATAAAAACAATTATACCTCCAGCTCCTAGGTCAACAAATCGAAGAAGAGCATTTTGCATAATACCAAAGATGAAGAAAAAAACAATAATTAATACATTACCACCAGCAAAGTATAAAAAACCAAATGGCGTTACCGCAGTTGACGAATAAAAGTCATAGCCCCACACTTTCTGAGTAAACCACAATCCGATGTTTTCCAGAGGTTTATCTTTCCAAATGAAACGCGGTGTAACAGCATGCACTGGGGCTAAAAAGAGTCTGTTTGTAAAATCCGGATCATGTTCATTTAGGCCAACTTTGTCATTGTATTCAATTGCCATTGCAGCTTCAACCAAATAATTAGTCCTGCCGAAAAAAGCTAATAAAAAAAACTCAGTATCGGTTTCCTTTACTATCCCAATCTGTTTATTTAATATATATGCATCGTAAAGCGTTTGAAGAATATACTTAGGATTACTTTTAAAATTTGGATCTAAGAGGCTAAGCATCCTAAATGGTTCTATTATAATATAAGCAATAACAATTGCCGCTATTGATAACGCTAATAAAGTTTTTTTTATTCGTCTTTTTAGTATTAAATAGGCTACTAAAGGTATTACAAAAGGAACAACGACTAATACTTTCATGCCACTCATAAGACCAAAAATAACTTCAATAACTATAAGCGTAATTAGGATAGTGCGATATTTTTTTTGATTTGATGATGAAAAATAAGCAAGCGACACGATAAGTAAAGAAAATTGGGATAGTAAACTCAAGTAATATAAATATTGTGAAATTTCTGCCGCCGCAGAAAGTTGTTCCGGATCATATGAGTAACCATATGCACCTATTGTGAGCGCATAAAATCTGACAAGCACACTAACAACAACAAATGTATAAATTAGACCAACATTAAAGTTAAAAGTGTTTTTTAGGTACCTTTTTATATTAAATATGCCTGTTGTCATAAATTTAAATAAAAAGGCTCCAAGATTAGATCTATACCCAATCCACATGCTTACTGCTCCCAAAACTACTGAGTCCATTGCAATATTTAAAAGATTAAATGAACTATCACCTAATCTTAACAGGACCTTATCCCGCGACTCAGAATCAGGGAAAAAATAAATTAAATTTGTTATTCCATATCCTAGTATAAAAGTGAATAATGAAGCAAGAACAACAGGATTTATTATCCAGTTTTTTCGATCCTCTATTCTTAATGCTATAATTTCAAGAACGACATAGGAGGTGAGAAAAATTGATTTAGCGAGGAGTATTACTTCGCCATTGTAAATTTTACCAAGAAATAAAATAAATAGATAAAGCAAACCAAATAAAAGATACACCCAAAAACGCATTTATTTCTCTTTTATGAGCTTAGACATATTAGGAAACATTTTAATAAAAAATACAGAAGTAACATAAGAGATAGAACTAATAAGGGCAATACTATAAACGTTAAGATCGTAGTTAAAATGGGTAAGAACAATCAGCGCAATGAAGAATATGATGGGTAATATTCTCAATGCAATCATTGCATAAATAACTTCACCCTTCGCATAAAAATACGTTTTATAGTTTTCTACTATACTACCTATGGCATACCCTCCAAAGAAGGGCATTAATATCAATATCTGCCCCCATACTTCCTTTTCAGTATGCACACTAAAAGAATAAATTATTCCGAGAGTTGCTAGAAAAAGAATTAGATTTAGCCCTGTTGAGTAAAAAATAGTTTTCTTAAAAAGATTAAGATCGGTTGCTTTAATGTATTTAACAAAGTGTATTCGATTTATGTAATTTGAAATTGTCGCCCAACCAAGTGAAGCAAAGTATCTTGCTCTCTCATATAAACCAACGATCTCTTTTGGAAACAAGCGGCTCACAATCAGCATATCTAATTTAAAGAAGAATGCTTCCGCTGCCCTGCTTAGGTACATCTTTAGTGAATAATCCACCATTCCCCTAATGACTCCATTATCAATATTTTTTTTTACAAAACTTTTAATTCCATAATCCCTTAGAATGATAATGGTATAAATTACAAAGAGCAGAAAAATCGGTAATAATTCTCTTAGAAGAAGAGGAAGAACATCTTTAACAAAAAGGGAGGTAAGAATGACTATTGCTGAAGAAAATACGGCGACAATAATATTTATCACGGAATTAAAAATAAATTTTTCTTCTCTTTCGAATAATGAAAAAAAAATCAAATAGAAAACATTTAATCCCGAAATACCGATAAGCATTAGGATCAAAATAAAATCATCATAATTAAAATATTCAGTGACTAATAAAATATAACTGACAATGAAACCGCCGATATAAATTATTATCACTTGTATAACAGATAAGAATGAGGAAGTTGCAACCAGGGCTTTTTTATTTTCCGTTTGATTGTATATAACGGACATTCCAAGACTGAAAGATAAGAACGGCAATAATATATCTTTTACAATATACACCTTAGCAAAAACGCCAAATACTTGTAATGGCAGCAAAGTAGTAAGTATAAACTGTGTGCCTAAGTTTATTGCTAATGAGCTGTTCTGTAGAAGAAATATTTTAACGGATGGCTTGATTTTTATTCAGCGAGATGAGTTTAATAATAATCTGTGTAAGGGCTTAATCTGAAAGAGAATTAATCTAAGATAAGGAAGTAATTTTTTGCCAAATTTCATCGGCCCGGTCCGTGTATAAATGCTTTGCCGAGAAAAGTTTTTCGTGCCCGGATTTGGCAATTTTTTTACGCAACATTTTATTTTTTAAATAGTACTTAATTTTATCTGCACATTCTTCAGTACTCTTGAAGTAATCAGCTTCTATACCCGGTCTAAAGATTTCAACTGCATCTTGACTGTATTCGTGCAGCATAAAACCACCTACAGCAGGTATTTCGAAAGTTCTCATATTATTTGAATTTTTATTCTGGGCGCGCAAAATATTTAAATTTATTTTTGAATTGATTACAGTATTGATGAATTCATCACCGACTGCCTCACCTTTAACTTTAAAACCATTAAGATTTTTCCATCCGCTGCCAAAAACTATTTTGCTAAAATTGTCATCGAGATGTGATGAAAGAGAATTTATAAACTCAGTTCTTTCCTCGTCATAATTACCTATAAAGCTTAAATCATATTGTTCATCCATTTGTACATTATTGGAATCTAATCTTAGTGGGTGAAGTAAATCGGTGTCAGCTCCGAACGGAAGATAAAAAACATTTTTACAGCCGGCATTATTAATGGAAGCAATTAAATCTTCTATTCCAAGTAAAATAGCAGTCATAAATCTTAATACTGTTTTTAATAAAATCGTTAGAAGAACCTTTATTTTCACTTAATGGATTATCCGGATAAAAGCAAAAAACTTTTTTCCCGGAATCTTGAAGCAGTTTGATTGTTTCGGGCAGTAAATAGTAACCTTTTATTACAAAAACATATTCAGAGTCGGAGCTGATAATATAATTTATGATTTTCTTCTGTTTTGAATTTAAATAAGTCTTTAATTTAAAGGATTGTACTTTTCAAGAAGACGATAGATGTAAGGATTAACTTCAAATTCTATTAATTCGCAATCAAACTCTTTTGCACGGAAGGCTCGCAGATAAGAATAAGCCAAACCTGTAAACCATCTTTCTTTAAATTTGTAATCAGCGACTATTATTAATTTTTTATTCACTTGTAAAGAACAATAAGTTAAATCATTTATACTTTTCTAATATCTTTTCTAAAGTTGTCCGGAAATTTTCAAATTCAAATTCACGGTTCACTTTTTTTATACCAAGCTCACCCATGTTCTTTTGAAGATTCTTATCGGAATAAATAGTCATGATTCTTTGTTTCAATGCTTCGTTATCATCCGGAGAAATAATAAAACCGTTTTTACCCTCGTCAACAGCATCAACAGAGCCATCCTGATTACCGGCGATGATTGGCTTGCCGCAAGCACTTGCTTCGATCAATCCCAGCGGAAGTCCCTCACCTTCACCATGTCCAAAAGAACTGATTAAAATAATAACATCACTCAAATTGTAAAGCGGCACCAAATCATTTTCAGGAACACGAAAAGTAAAAAAAACTCTTCGCTGAAGATTTAACTCGTTCACCATTTTCAGTAATCGCTCCCGATGAACGCCATCACCAACAATAACATAAATAATTTCGTCGGGAAGGTTTTGAATAGTTTTGATCATTAATTCAAATCCCTTATTTCTTTCTAATCGCCCGACTGTCATTACTATAAACCTATTGTCTGGAATTGAATATTTACTAAAAAGTTTTGTGTCTTTTGCTGTTGGTTTGAAACGATTAGTATCAACAGGATCATGAAGCAATTTCAATCTTGAGTCAGAAATGCCAAAATGATTTTTAACGTAATTGAGAACGAAGTTACAATCTCCTATTATCAAATCAGAATTCTTAAGCCCAATAATATCTCGCTTTTTTAGGTTTGTCCAGACTTCAATCCCATAAATGTTTGTTATGTATTTTACTGAAAAAAGTTTCTGAACGAAGTAAGTTATTATTGACAGTTGTATGTGATCCGTGATGACAAGATCAATTTTATTTTTCTTAATGAAGCTAAAAGCTTTAAGAGTGAAACCTAGCTTATCAAAAAAAGAAATTCCGCCCTGGATGTAATCAGTCTTCATTCTTTCTTCGAAAGCATTTCCAGGATCATAGGCAGCTAAAGAAAAAACAAAAACGTTATCTTCTCCGTAAATTTCTTTTAATGCTTTAATTTGATAAATCGCGTACCGCGGTATACCGCCTTTTGCAAAAACATCAGAACCCAGAAATAGAACTTTCATCATTTATCTTTCAGCAGCTTTAGTATTTGCCTGGAAATGTATTTAACATTTTCTTCACTAAGTTTAAAGCTGCTTGGAAGATTGATTCCTCTTCTTGAAATATCGTAAGCGGTAGGATTTATAACACCCGTGTTATACATTGGCAGCTGACTAATCGGATAAAAGAAGGGTCGTGTATCAATATTTTTTACTCTCAGCTTTATCATCAATTCATCTCTATCAATTTTTACTTTCTCAGACTAGCAGCATTGAAACCATCCAGAAAACATTCGTTATTCCTTTTCGCTCAGGGTTCAAAGAAAAGAGGTCGCTTTCACCTAAATATTTTTTATACCACGAAAATATTTTCAGCTTCTTTTTAATAATGCTGTCGATCCTGTGAAGCTGCGCAAGTCCGAGTGCGGCCTGGATATTGGTGATCCTGTAATTATAGCCGAGTTCGGTGTGCCAATAGCGTTTAGTTTTACTCATAGCGTGGTCTCTTAAATATTTTGCCCGATCATGCAAAACTTGATCATTGGTTGTGATCATTCCACCTTCGCCGGTTGTAATAATTTTGTTGCCATAAAAGCTGAACACTCCGCATTTGCCAAAGCTTCCCACTCTTTTTTTATTTATTGAAGAGCCGTGAGCTTCAGCGGCATCCTCAAAAACCGTAAGTCCGTGCTCGGCGGCAATTTTATTAATTTCCTTCATATCGGCGGGATACCCGTACAAATGTACAGGCACAATTGCCTTAGTTTTTGAAGTGATCAATTTTTTTATCGAATCCGGGACTCTATGCACCATGTTTCGGGATCAATATCGGCAAATACCGGGATGGCTCCTATGTATCTTACGGCATTTGCAGTTGCTACAAATGTAAGGTCAGGAACTATAACTTCGTCACCAGGTTTTATTCCGGCAGAAACCATAGCAAGGTGAAGAGCAACTGTCCCGTTAGAACATGACACACCATATTTTGTACCCGTGAATTCTGCAAACTCTTTTTCAAATTGAGTTATGTATTCCCCAAGAGATGAGACCCAGCCGGATTTAACTGCCTTGGTTACGTAATCAATTTCTTTTTTAGTTATTGTGGGTTCGGATATTGGTATAAATTTTTTCATAATTTTACTTTTGTTTTAAATCTTTCTTTGATTTTTACCGCAGGATTGCCTGAAGCGTATGAATTAGCGGGAATATCTTTCAATACAACCGAATTGGAGACAATAAATGAATTTTTGCCTATCGTTCCGCCGACAACTGAACAATTCATTGCAAGCCATACCCCATCTTCAATAACAATAGGCGAGCAGATATAAGATACTGTTTTATCATCTCCAACCATACAATTAGCATAAGTAATCTCTTCGGAAATTTCTTCGTTAAAAGGATAGTTAGAAAGAGAATAAATTTTTACCCCTGAGGAAGTGGTAATAAAGCTGCCAATAACGACACCTGCATGCGCTTGTAGGACATTAAAATTACCGATATGCACACCATCGCCAATAATTAGTTCACCTTCTGATGCTTTGTAATTGTTATTCTCCATTTGCTTAATTCTTCCTTTACTTAAATCAGTCTTCCCGGCAATCAAAATTGTGTACTTGTCTATCCATACATTATTTCCAATACTGATAAATTCAGGATTTTCGATAACTACCCCCTCATCAATTGCGACATTTGTTCCACACTTTTTAAACTTTTTGCGATAATATAAATAACGGATTCTCCTTCCGGTAGAACCACTTACATTTGTAATGAAAGTACGGAGTAAATCATTAATTAATTTTTTAAGCATTTTCATTATTTATTTTATTATACCTATTTGAATTACTGGTTATCGCAATTGAATAACCGATAATGGTAAAAAATAAAAGGAACTGCCATGACCCAGCGCCAAGCCACCAACCTTCAATTTGTGCATTGAAACATAGCCCCACAAGCACTGCAATCAAAAATGACGATTTCCATTTACCGGTTGAATGTTGACCCCGAAATAATCCGCCAGATGTTTGCTCCAGCGGCACATCAGCCTCAGATTGAGATCTGCCTTTTACAGAGAATGAATGAATGGATGAATGAGGATTAAATGTTCTGAATAATAACCAAAATACATAACCGATTATTGCCAGGAATAAAATCAAGCCGATCACTCCAACTTCTTCAACAAGCGCAAGCACACTTATCATTTTTTCTCTATAGTATCTTTGTCCCACAACTTTATCTCTCTCAATAATATTCTTAGGATCACTTATGCCGTAGCCAAGTCCAATCAGTCCGCCATGTTTTGCGGCTGAAATAGTTGCTTCAAGCTGTGTGCTTCTTCTATCCCCAATTGTGTTTTCGGTTTTATAAATATAATCTGTTACCGATGATTTTATTTGAGGACTTGCTAAAAAAAGTGCGGCAATAAAAATGACCAAGGTAAGTCCTGTGGCAATTAAGAGTTTCCAATTAAATGAAAACAAAAAAAAAGCAACTAGCTATTAAAAGAACTGAAATAACCGATCCACGGGATTGAGTGAGGATGAGAAGATAGATATTAAGTAGGAGAAGCAAGGAGTGAAATGTTAAACGGGAAACGTCCGGCTTCACAGGGTTTCGCCGAGGACAGGTCCGGCTCCGCAAAGCTTCGCCGAGACAAGAAAGAAAATACAGGGAACAAAACAGAGGGGATTGTTAAAAGAATCATCATTCCCAAAGTATTTTGATGAGGTGCAAAACCCATAAAACCAATACCGCAGCCGCCTGTCCATGCATCAGCTGGTTGATTTGTAATAAGTGAGACAAGACTTATGAATACAATTGCAACATTTGCAGGAAGAAGAAAACTTAGCAATGATTTGGGAAAATGTGTGTACCACAAATAACCGGCAAATGCTGCCGCTATAGCTACATAAGCGAAATAAAATGCGCGCGGAAAAGTAACCATCGGTTCATAAGACCAAATTGTTGTAGCCAATGCCCAAAGTGCAAACAGCAGTACAAGAATTATATAAACTTTAAGCTGTTTATTTTTTTTCGCTTCGTTATAAGCTAAAATAAAAAAGTAAAATAAAAGAACACGAGAGAGGATATAGAGAGTATTCGCTTGGTAAAATGTTCTGCCAATTTCAACCAGAACAATGAGCGGTAAAACTACCCGAACTATTTTAGGATAGTTAAGTTTCTCTATGGATGTGGTGACGTTCAAATTTGATTGGATATGCTGGCAGCCTATGACTTCAGTCATGGGCAGAATTATAATTAAATTTCAAACTTGTAATGGACGACTCAATAGCGAATATTATTTTCAATAATTGAGTTGATAGATCATGGAATCGACCGTGCCTGCCGAAAAAAGCAATTAGTTGCCGGTAACCAGCTTAAAGTATTTTTTAAAACGATCTTTAAATAGAAATAAATTGAACTGAGCAAAATTGAAAGAAATAAAAACGTTATAAAATTGTTAACTCTTGCAGGTCCAGCTTTATAAATTGGATCTTTAGCCCACTCTTTAATATTTAACACAGGAGTTTCTCTTATCTCGTCTATTTTGGTGACTTCAAGTTGCTTATTTAATTCAATATATACTGCATTCAGTATCTCCACATTCCTCATTAATCTTCCTCGTTCAAGAAGGAGCTGTGGAGATTGTAGAATCATTCTGTTCTGTTCACTGAAATTCTTTAGATTTTCTTCAGCCAAAGTAAGTGAATCGTTAAGCTGTTCAATTCGTTTCTCAATATAAAATTTTTGCTCGGATGCAAATGATTTTCTTTTTGTTCTAATATATTTATCAAGTGATTCGGCAATTTTGTTTGCTACATCTGCAGAAAGCTGTGATTCAGGCATTGTGACTGTTACTGTAAGAATTTTTGTTAACCTGTCAACGTTAGTTCTTATTAAATGATTAGCTAATTTTTTGTAAATACTTAGAAAGATTTGGCGTTCATTTTTAACTTTGATGTTATTCTTCATCTTCCACATCAAAGTACTCAATTAGATTAACCGAGTCTTTGAATTTTTTAGTTTTATACTTCGAATAAATTACATCTTCAAGAACAATCTCGCTGGTTAAGAGATTCTGATATATTTCTGCAGGTGCACCTTCAGCAGATCTGACTCCAACTAATGTAGCCAATTGCGAGAATCCGGCAAGCGTTGTTGATTTACTTCCAAATTCAGGAAGAATAGTAACTGTGCTTTCAAAATATGGTTTTGCAATTAAGTAAAGATAAACCAACACCAAAACCGCAATCACACCATTGAAAATCATGAGCTTTTTTCTCACATCCCAAAGCTTCATGATATAAGGCCGGAGTTTATCAGCTAAGATTTTTAAACCAATCCTCAAACTTTTGCGGCTGTGCGGTTTCTTCTTTTTTAGTTTCTTGATCTGTCATGATTTTAATTTATAAGATGTTATGAAAACGATGGATGAATCATAATTGTGATGTGAAAACAAGTCAAGTATAATTTAAGAATTATAGAATTTATTATGTCATGCCTACGGCATTCTTATTTACTTTTTCTTACTAAAACTATAAATATATCATCCCTCCGGGATTAAGAAATTCAAATCTCATCGAACTTATATGTCACAGTTGTTTTGCCAGCACCCAAACTGTTACAACGCTTGCTAAAAGAGCAAACACATCTAACATTGTTTTACCTAAGTCAAATGTAACATGGTTCTTCTTTTGGTGGCGGTTCTTTCGTAACAATTATAACTGAACCATCATAAGCTTCAGGATTGCCGGTAAGAAGCCAAAGTTCACTCTGTTCGATTCACCGTTGGCTTTGCGGTAAATAACATAGTTTGCACTGTCAGTAACACCGCCTGCATTTTCAACATAATCTTTAACGTTTAATCCGTCAATAAATCTGTAAAGCCCTGGATTATTAACTTCCCCATCAACGACAACAGTGTTTGGTTTTTTAGGGATAAATATTTTGTCTCCGTATTTGTAAGAAAACATTTTCGCTTTCATCATCATCAAGAAAAGAGCTTCCAACATCAACAACTAACTTTTTACCGTCACTGGTTAAACTGTGTACCGAATAAAAATGCTTCAGATGTTGATCCACCGGCTTTTATCATTAGGTCAAAAAGAGTTTCATTTTTTGATTCCAAGACATAAGTTCCCGGTTTATTTACTTCTCCGGAAATTGTTACTACTCTTTGGTCCTGGTAATTGGGATTTTTGCGCACTACAACTATATCTTTGTGCTGCAGAACAAAGGAATTGGAATTAATATTTGTTGTATCAACATCTTCTTCATCCTCTGTGTTTTTATAAAATGAAGGTGACATTGGAATTACGAAAGATTCACTGATCTTTTCGCCCTGGTAACCGCTTGGTTTTACCCTGTTCACATAAACTTCAGTTCGTAATGATCTCTCATTGAATCCCCCGGCCTGCAGAATAAGATCCATCGGGGTCATGTTTGAGCTAAGCGGAAATTGTCCCGGGCTGCGCACTTCACCTTCAATCCTAACCATCTTATCTAAAACTTTTTCGACATCGCCTTTGTAAATATAAATTTTGTCTCCCGGTTCAAGGTCTATGTTTACAGATTTTTCACGCAGCAGCTTCTCAAGATTAAATGGAATGATGCGGGTTGTAAGTCCGTCCGGATTAATTCGAATTACATCGCCCCGCAGAGTAAAAGCTTTGCCTCTGAAAATAGGATCCTGCAATCCGCCTGCTCTGAATACCATATCGTAAAGCGTCAAGCTGTCCGCAAATGGAAGTGAAACAGGATTTTTAACGTAACCCGAAATTGAAACTATTTTTTTCTCAACAAGTTCATAAATAGAATAAATCTTCACGGAATCTCTCGGCTGAAGCATAATATTGTTCACCGGATCACCATCCAACGCTTTCGAAAGATCGACTGAAATAAACTGGTAAGTTTCATCAGGCCGCGTTCGTATAATATCTGCTTTGCTGAAATAAGCTTCCGGAAGTACACCCTCGGCTTCATAAATCAGGTCAGATAATCTTTTTACTTTTGATACTTCGTACGCACCGGGACGAAGCACAGCTCCTTCAATGGTTACGTAGTTGATAAACTTTTCCGATATCGGATATACCGCAACTAAATCACCGTCCGAGAGGACAAAATCAGCGGAAGGATTCTGCAAAAGATCGGTAAGGTCAACATCAACAAGCTCTTTTTCAAGTTCGAATTTCTTTCTCTGTTCAAATGGTTTGATGCGGGCAACCTGCACTCTTCCTGTGTAAGCAGTCGCTTTTAAACCACCGGAAAATTCAAAAAGCTTTTTCAGGTTTTCCCCGTCTCTTAATTCATAAATTGCCGGCCGCAGCACTTCACCTAAAACGGAAACAGTTTTTCCTCTTGGCGGAATAAAAACCATATCATTATTTTGAAGACGAACATCCCCAATAAGCTGACCTTTAAGCAGGTAATCATACAAATCAACTTTTGTTATCACTTTATTATTTCTGATAACTCTAATTTCACGCAGGCTTCCTGATGTCAGCGGTCCGCCGACACTATACAGGGCATTAAATACGCTTGCAAAGCTGCTTATTGTATAACCGCCGGGCTTTGATACTTCACCCATAACAAAAATTTTAATCGGCTTAAGTTTTGACAACGATATATCCAGAAAAACTGTCGGAGGATTAGCAGTTAAACCTTCATAAAATTTTGACAAGTAACTTGTCATTTTATTTTTCAATTCAGCATACTGAACACCTGAAACAAACATTTGACCTGCGGTTGGTATGAATACCGTTCCCTGATTATCTACATTAAGCTCATATTGAAGTTCAACCGCGCCCCAAAGGTACAGCCGCAGCACATCGCCGGGTCCAATTAAGTAACCCGGATCAACAGGTCCAACCGCGGAAGGTTCAAATGCCGTTGGAATTTTTTCGAAAAGATTATAACCAAAATATTCCAGCCCTTTCTTTTCTTTTGGCTGCGCAATGATATTCAGTTCTTCGACTTTCTGCTCAGCGGTAACTAGTTCGGGTTGTTGTGCAGTCACTTCTTCCGGCGGAAGTTGTGTTGAAGTTTGAGGCAGCAGAATTTCACGTCCCCCCATTATATACATCTGAATAAATTGGTCATAATTAACACCATACTGTTTAGCCAGTGTTCTCGCATCATCCTCAGTCATATTCTTCTCTTTAAGCGCTTTCTGAATATCAGCTTGAGTTTTTATGCCTTCCTGCTCAAGCCTTTGCTTAATTTGCTGTTGTGTCTGAGGATATATTTGTCCTGCGGCCATTCCCAAAATAAATATGAGAAACGCTAATTTTTTAATCATTTTAATTCTTGTTTTTGTTACTGAAATAATTTCAAATACTTAAAAATTTGTTTATAATTGTTTTTACGGACATCTGATTCCGTAGTTTCGAATCCCTCATCCGGGGAGAGAAATCTATACATCTCTCTAACTATTCCGTTTTCTAATTTATATTTCTTATTTGACTTTTCACAGTAAGCAAAACTGTTTTTATCGAACTCTAATTTTTTACCTGCCTCACTAAACCATCCCTTAATTCGTGCAGGATTTCCTACAACCAGTGCAAAATCCGGAACATCTTTTGTTACAACAGCACCCGCACCAATAAATGCAAAGCGCCCTATAGTTATTCCGCAAACGATTGTTGAGTTAGCTCCAAGCGAAGCTCCCTCCTTCACCAGAGTTTTAATGTAATACTGCGCTCCTACCTGCGGATATTTTGATCTTGGGTCTTTAATATTTGTAAATACCATTGAAGGTCCGCAAAAAACATAATCTTCAAGAATTACACCTTCGTAACAGAAACATTGTTCTGTATTTTACAAAATTTCCGATAGTTATATTATTGCAACGTTTACATTTGTCCAAGTAGCACTTTTTACCAATTTTTGTTCCAGATTGAACAGACTAAGTGCCAAATCTTAGTACCCTCACCAATTTCCACATTATTATCAATTACAGCATGATGAGCTATATAATAATTTTTTTCGCTCATGATATTTATTTTAATGATTGTAAAAATAGCTTTTTCGAAAGAAAAGCTTTAAGATTCGTTTAGTTATTTAGCCGATATTAGTGATTTGGGATAAACAGAGCTTCGCCACGTCAGTCACATTAGTGCCTAAACTTGGCATATCGTAAAATTTATATCAGAAAATTAAGAAAAAGAATTCAAACATGCCTGCTTTTAATTATCAAAAGAATAGGGAAACTACACCTAACTTTAGAGACGGAAATTAGTTGAGTATAATTAAAAGATTAGTAATTTTAAATTATAATTTAAATAATGATAACAAATACACTCATGAATCAGGCTATATATAGCATTGCACTATCTAATTGTAATCTGAATAAAAAATTATTCAAAAGTGACAAGAGTATTAAGATCGTTTAAATTATTGAACATGAGTTTAATTAGGAAATATTTTTAACAAGCTGTTATATGGTGAAATAAAATGAAAAACTTTGCATTAACCGGTGTGGCTGGATATATAGCCCCAAGACATTTACAAGCAATTAAAGATACCGGAAATAATCTTGTGGCAGCCGTCGACCCTCATGATTCAGTTGGTATACTTGACCGTTATTTTCCTGATACAAGTTTCTTTACTGAGTTTGAAAGATTCGATCGGCATATCGAAAAGATTCGTAGACTAAATTCTGGGACAAAAATCGATTATGTAACAATCTGTTCACCTAATAATTTACATGATGCGCATATCCGTTTTGCATTACGCATTGGGGCTGAAGCAATCTGTGAAAAACCACTTGTTTTGAATCCATGGAATCTTGACCATTTACAAGAATTAGAGAACGAAACAGGTAAAAAAGTTTCTACAGTGCTCCAATTACGTGTTCACCCTGCCCTACTTGAATTAAAGAGAAAAATTGAAACAGAAAAGCAAGACAAAAAACACCAGGTAGTAATGACTTACGTAACATCTCGTGGACCGTGGTATCAATATTCATGGAAGGGACGTGAAGAAATTTCAGGCGGCGTTGCAACAAATATTGGCATTCATTTCTTCGATCTCTTGATATGGTTGTTCGGGAATATTAAAAAAAATCATCTCTTTCTCAGAGATCATCTTAAGTCGTCCGGTTTCATTGAACTTGATAAAGCAGAAGTCAGATGGTTCTTATCAATTGATAGAAATGACCTTCCTAGCGAAGCGGTTAAAAAAGGGAAGTCAACTTACAGGTCCATTATAATTGATAAAGAAGAGATTGAATTTACCGAGGGATTCACAAATTTGCATACACGTATATACGAAGAAGTCTTGCAAGGCAGGGGATTTGGAATTGAAGCGGCCAGACCATCCATTGAAGCCGCATATAATATTCGGCATCTTCCGATTGTGAAAATTACTGAACTTTATCATCCCATATTGATTAAGTAAAAGTATACAGTTGATAATTAAGGATTTTATTTTTTGATCTGTTCGGCAGACGTGTTTCCTTTTTTTATAATTCTACTAGTAATCAACATTAATTATTAAATAATTAGTGAGGAGATGCTATTCTAAATAATAATACTTTGTATATTTTTCCGGAAGGCCAAATACTAAAAAGCAGCCGCGCTACGAACCTGGTTCTAAAAAGAAAGATTAAATTTATGACCCTAACAGATAATAAGTTGATATCGACTTTATATCCTTTGCGTAACGCAGATTATCATTAATATCTACAATAGTTTAAACAAATATATTTCTCAATTTGTCCATCTTTAAACGAATTGATGTTTATTCGCTGGGAATCCCAGTCAATTTACGATTGGGGTTAAAAAATAGTGTATGCATTAATTTATATTTTTAGTCCAAACCTAAGTATTTATGGCTATTAATTGCACTAAGCAAATATCAGGTTCAATTGTTTTTGCTTCAAGTAATAACCAAAGCCCGCTTTCCAGAATTTTGTTGCCTATCCCCATTATTGAAATCCGCTCCGCAAGCTACTATTTAGATTTGCTTATAGATGATTCGAATTACACGAAAAAAGACATAATGATGTTATGACCGAGAACATAGCTCTAGATTATAGTTATCAACGCGTAAAATATTTCATCGCTTCAGGCAAATTCTTTTTGATATCTTCTATTCTTGTCTTGTCAGAAGGATGTGTACTTAAAAATTCTGGTGGTGCCTGTCCTTGTTTTTGAGCTGCCATTCTTTCCCAAAAACTGACTGCCACATTCGGATCATAACCGGCCATCGACATGAAAACCAACCCGAGCCGGTCAGCTTCACTTTCATGTGTTCTGCTGTAGGGAAGTAGAACGCCAACCTGTGCGCCTAAACCGTAAACACCTAACCATAAGTCGCGGGTTTGCTGGGGCTGTGAACTAAGTGCTTCGGAAAGCGCAATTCCCCCTAGTTGAGTTAGTAATATTTGACTCATTCTTTCGCCACCGTGTTCAGCAATTGCATGAGCAATTTCATGGCCCATTACAACAGCGAGACCGCTCTCGTCCTGGGTTAATGGAAGAATACCGGTATAAACCACAACTTTTCCTCCGGGCATGCACCAAGCATTAATATCATTACTTTCAACTAAATTAAATTCCCAATTATAGCCGTTTAAGCGATCTGCCATGTTATTTTCCGCAAAATATCTCTGTACAGCATTCTGAACATTAAATCCGATTCGCTTTACCATATTTGAATTATTCGCATCCGCACTTAGCTTATTGGTTCGAATAAATTCGTCGTACTGCTGAAAACTCATCGAAAGCATCTCGGAGTCAGGAATAATATTCAATTGTTTTCTTCCGGTGATTGCCACTGTACTGCATGAGATTCCGATAAAAGAAAAAATAATTAGCGGTAATAACATTTTCATTAAATATTTCACTTTTAATCCCTTTCTATTTTTTAATTTTTAATTTGGTACTCGAATAAAAATAGCATACACTTTTTTACTGATTAAATTTAACAAAAATGATGCAAAACCTAAATTACTTTTCGAGAATGGATGGTTGGAATTACGATGAATGCTGGAAGTTTGAATTTTCAGGATTGAAAAAATAATTTGGGCATGATTGTATTTCGTTTCACCTGGTATGTATTAAGGTATAAAAGAGAATTATTCTAATAAATAAAAATGAAGATGCCGTTCATATTCACTTAACTTAGTATAAGTGACTATCTTAGAATGTTTTTTACTAATTCGATAATGAGGATGTATACTTATTTACCTATAAAATGCGCTCACAAGTATTACAAAAGCAAGAAAATGTGATGATTTATTTTATAATTAGAAAGTTTTAAACATGGTGCGGGTACTCTTCTCGATTTTCCTCCTTGATTTTCATCGTTTCATAATCAATTACTGTTTCAATAATATAATCCTTGATATCTTTTGCATGAGTAAAGATGATTAACTCTCCCACTAAACCAATAGCAAAGGATTGAATACCAAAAATCATTAAGAGAATGCTGACAAGTACAATGGGTCTGTCAGCAAGTGCAACTCCCATGAAGGCTCTTTCGATAAACAATATAAATGCTAAAATGAATCCAATAGTAAAAGTTATTAGACCTGTGCTTCCAAAAAATCTAATGGGTTTTTTCGTAAACTTAACAAGGAAAAATATTGAGATTAACTCAAGAAATCTGGCGATGTAATTTGCGAATGGATAAAATTTTTGAACTGCATCTTTTTTTGCTTGTGTAACTTTGAGTTCTTCAACTTTAAATCCATACTTACTTGCTATCAGCGGTAAAAATCTGTCCTGATCTCCGTACATATAAATTTTATCTAGTACGTCTCTTCTAAATATTTTAACAACACATTTCAAATCATGGAAATCGGAACCAACAATCCATTTGATAACCTTATTGAAGATTCTAGATTGAAAATTATTTACGATGCCATCAAGTCTTGGCCATCTCCACGAAACTATCATATCCTTATTCTTTACAGCATGAATTAATTTTGGAATATCCTTTTCATCAACCTGTTTGAAAGAAGGAAGAGTAAGAATAAGCTCTCCGGAAGACTGCTCAAACCCAACTTGCAGCGCTGTAGCGTCACCAAACCACTTGCCTAATTTTACAACTTTTATTCTCTCCCCTAATTTGATAGAGTTTGTTCAGCTCATCAATAACAGAGGGAAGCTGACCATCAACGACATATACAAATTCATAGTTAAGATGTGAGGCTTCTAGACTAGATTTATAGGCTTTATGAAGTTCATTCACATTATCGTGCAAATACTTTTCATAGTAGATGATTATAGCTGAGAGATCAATTTGATTTTTCATCACACATTTTACCAATCATTTTTGATTATCTGAATTTTATTCTGTATAAATTTTCAATCTTTAAATTTCCAGTCCGATAGATCAAGTGGCATATAATTCCTAAGAAGTAAAGGAATAAGCTCAAAGCAGCAAATAAAGCACTCGCTCCAAATAATGTGACCAACGATTGTCCCGGATACATAAAAAAGAATACCATTCCGACTCCGAGAACCAAAAAACTTACTATTCCCGCAGCCAAAGCAAGAAATCCGAATCCAAACAGAGGAATATAGAAGAATGAAAAAATTGTTCGCAATGCAACCAAGTCAAGTAAAACTTTATATATTCTCGAGAGACCATATTTTGAGTGTCCAAATTTTCTTGGATGATGCTTTACTTTTATCTGTGCAAATTTTGCTCCAACAAGAGCAGTTATAACCGGCATCAAGCGATGCATTTCGGAATACATAGGGAAATTTTTAATAACTTCCGCACGATAGGCACGAATTGCACACCCATTATCTTTTACAGGAATTCCTGTTACTTTTCTAATGAGCCAGTTTGCAATTTTTGATGGAAGTTTACGCGAAATAAAAAAATCTTTTCGTTCATGTCTCCAGCCAAGAACAATATCATAACCTTCTTCCATTTTTGATAACATCATTGGAATATCCTCAGGATCATTTTGCAAATCGCCATCCATGGTCACGATTACCTTACCTTTTGCATTCTGAAAACCCTGCATGAAGCGCAGTTGTTTGACCGTAGTTCCTTTTAAGTTTTACAATTTTAAGTCTAGGATCTGCTTGCGCCAAAGATAAAGCATTCATGTATGTTTTATCCTTGCTTCCATCATCAACTAAGATTATCTCATACGGACGGTTGAGATCTAAAAGCGCTTTAGTTACAGCTTCATAAAGTAATTTTACTGATTCTTCCTCGTTATAAACAGGAATTACTACAGACAAATCCATATCTAAATATATTTATTGTTAGTTTTTACGTTTATTAGGTAAATCAACTTTAAAAAAGCACATAATTTATACCAACATATTTTTTCAAGCCAATAAAAAGATAAATTAAAATAATGGTTGAAAATTGAGCCAAATTATTACAATGAATTATATAATCTCACAACGAGAAAATACTATAAAAAAAAATAGGTAACAATTATGATTTATGATTTATGGAAAAATACAACGGTCAGTATGATTTAGTGAATTAGGTCTTGGAAAGAAATGATTTCAATATTCTTCATTTTTATTAGCTGTTCAACTTCTCGAGCAATTAATGACTCTACTTCTTCAACCTTTCGATATTGTGAGGTTTTATTACTACTTGTAAAAGACTCTAATCCCGGATGGCACATGAGTTCGCAGACGCCAGTTGCCGGTAAATTATTGATAAGAGTGATCAAATTTTGTTTACTCAATTTTCCTCCAAAATAAAATCCGGCGAAATAATCTGTCATGTACATTAGTTTTCCTTTTATTCTCGAGCAAAAATGATTAATGGAAACCATCTCTAAGATTCTAGCGACCGATTTTAAATCACGAAACATATAGCCGCTAAATCTTTCTTGGGGGAAACGAATATATTTTATTTTGTAACGATTAGCCAGTTCAATAATAATATCTAATATTTTTGGGAGAATATGAATATGCTGATGACTGTCAATGTGGCTTATTCGAATTCCATGATCAAGAGCCCTTTCAATTTGAGCGGTCAATTCATTTCTTACTTCTTCTAACGAAATCTTTTCAGAAAAATATTTTTTTGTGAATTCAATTGCATGCCTATGAAAATATCCGGCATCAGTTATAAGTGAGTGCAAATTCTCAGCGCTAAGAAGTGGTTTTGATTCAACGAGTGTTAGATGGAGTCCAATATCTAAATCAGGATTTGATCTAATAATTCCGACAGCATTATCAAATGATTCTCCATTTGCCATTAAGGATGTGGACCGAAGAATTCCAAAATGGAAACTTTTTAGGATTGCTTCGTTAATTTTTTCTGAAATACCAAAGTCATCAGCGTTGATAACTAATTTTAACATATGAATAAACTATCAATCATCTTTTGTGAACTCTTAAAAGATAGCCATAAACATCATAAATGAAAACTTTTACCTTATAAAAAAAAGTTTTGCATTTTTGTATCAAATTGGTATTTTTGTACTAGCTTTCTAATACAATACAGGTTTACTTCGAAATGGTACAGATATTGTTAAATATTAGAATAAAATCG
The DNA here is from genome assembly GCA_963698205.1 of uncultured Ignavibacteriaceae bacterium. GTDB lineage: Bacteria > Bacteroidota > Ignavibacteria > Ignavibacteriales > Ignavibacteriaceae > IGN3. The sequence goes on from CAVOPZ010000014.1 coordinate 29,479, forward strand.
TGAAATTCTACAATTAACTTATAAATTAATAGAAACAAGGAGGTTCATTATGAATAAGATGTTTACTATGGTGTCAATTTACATCATAACCATCTTTTCCGCAGTAAATTTTGCTCAGGTTCCAGTAATTACGAAAGAACCTGTTAACAAAGGCGTTATTGCAGGACAAACCGCTACTTTTTTTATTCAAGCACTCGGGGATAGTCTAAAATACCAATGGTTTAAAAATGACACTCTGGTAGTTGGTGCAACTGATTCAGCATATACAACACCAGTAACAGTTTTGTCAGATAATAAATCAAAGTTTAACTGTGTTGTCACAAATTCATTTGGTAGCGATACAAGTAGTAAAGCAACCTTGTATGTTACAGCAATCGGAAGCAGAGTTACCGAAGGTGTTCAATTATTGTACAACTTTAATGAAGCTAGTGGTACTATTGTGAACGATAACTCAGGCATCGGCTCACCTTATAATTTAGAGTTTGATAATCCGAGTGCCGTAACCTGGACACCGAAAGGAATGGGCGTGAACGATATTGCATATATCAATGGAAATTCACCTTTAACAAAGGTAATAGATGCATGCAAGTTAACAGATGAGCTAACAGTTGAAGTTTGGATAAATCCGGCTTTTGCTGCTCAAGAAGATGGTGCCAGGATATTAACTTTATCAGATGAAAATAATAGTTTTAATTTCGAGGTGTTACATTTTACTAACGGAAGCTTAAGCTTTAGACATAGGTCAACTGATGCTATAAATCCGGACTTTATTTCAACGAGTGCCGGAACAGCAACCGAAGGTCTTGCTCATTTTGTTTTCACTCGCAACAGTAATGGTGAAAGAAAAATTTACAAAAATGGCGTCGAAATCGCTTCGAATGTTGCGGGCGGTAATTTTTCAAATTGGAATTCATCTCGCCGTTTTCAAATAGCGAATTCATTACATGACTTAAGACCCTGGTTAGGAACTTATTATTTAGTTTCTGTTTATGACAGAGCCCTTAATCAACCGGAAGTAGTAGGTAATTATAATATTGGAGTTAATACTGATAATATTCCGGTGATAATAATTGAGCCTAATGATCAGGGTTTAATTGTTGGTCAAACTGCAATAATCGCAGTGAAGGCTGTTGGAGATTCTTTATCATTTAAGTGGAGAAAAAATGGTAGTGACATTTTAGGTGCCAATAACTCGACATATACAATTCCTTCTGTTACACCAATAAATGATAAAGATGAGTATTCATGCATTGTAAGTAATTCCTTTGGTTCTGATACAAGTAGAAATGCTGTAGTGCGTGTCACAGCTGTGAACGACAGAGTAGATGGTGGGCAAACAGCACTTTACACTTTTAGAGAAGGAACTGGGGATTTTGTTTATGATGTTCTTGGGTACTTGCCTGCAGACTTCAGAATAAGCACTTTTCAATCTGTTGAATGGAAACCTTACGGTTTATTAGTTGATTCTGCAGCACAGATTTTTAATACTGGGCCAGCTCCAAAATTCGCTAATGAAGCAATTGGAAGTGGAGAATTTACTTTTGAAGCCTGGGTAAAACCCGCAAATGTTACCCAATCGTCTGCAACAATTTTATCGCTGGGCAACAGCGGTGATCCTTCCAGGATAAACTTTAGAATTGATCAAAATGGTGGTTTACTTCAAAGCTGGCTTCGAACTACTTCTACTCCTGACGATGGAGCTGTGTTGGCAAGCCCTATCAATTCGCTTGGTGATAGTCTGGTTCACATAGTCTTTACCTATAATAGAAAAGAACTTGCGAAACTTTTTATTAATGGTAACCAAGTATCAAGCACTTATCTTGTAGGTAACCTGAGTAACTGGAATCCGGTTTATTATTTAAAGCTAGCTAATGCATGGCAAGCAAATCAACCTTGGCTTGGTTTCTTTAACTATATTTCATTTTTCAGACGTACTTTAAATTCGAATGAAATTTCACATAATTATTCCATCGGCCCTCTGGGAATTAGCTTAAAAGCCCCAGGTAATCTTACTGCCTTAGCAGAACCCGGTAAAATTGCACTTGCATGGCAGGATAGTTCCAATAACGAGGATGGATTTATAATTGAAAGAAAACATGGAGTGTTAAACTTTTCAATAATCGATTCTGTGACTGCAAATGTGACATCGTATAATGATTCTAGTGTTGCTGAGAATACGATTTATACTTATAGAGTAAAGGCATACAATCTATTTGTCCAAACAGCTTACAGCAATACTGCATCGGATACCAGTTTTCCATCTCCTATAACTGCACCTTCTAACTTGACAGGTACTTTAAGTTCGACAATAGTTAATCGGGCTCAGTTGATCTGGCAGGATAATTCGTCAAATGAATTGGGTTTTATCGTGGAAAGAAAAACAGGAGATTCTGCTAGTGCAGCTCCTTATACAGTACTTGATTCATTAAATGCAAACACAACGGCATTTGTAGATTCAACTCTTGCTGATACCACAACTTATACCTTTAGAGTGAAGGCATTTAATTCTTTCGTTCAATCAGGCTACAGCAATTTAGCTTCTGTAACCACTGTCTTATCTACATTAGCTGCACCTACCAACTTATTTGCTGTTAAAAATCCTGCAGATACTCATTATGTCAAACTGACCTGGAATGATAATTCGACAAATGAATTAGGATTTGCTTTAGAAAGAAAAACAGGCGATTCAGCTAGCGTAGCTCCATTTTCGGTGATTGACTCGGCAGCAGCTAACGTAGTGTCTTATGTAGATACTAGTGTTGTTGAATTTACAACTTACACTTATAGAATGAGAGCATTCAATCAGTTCATTACATCAGCTTATAGCAATGTATCTGCGGTGACTACTGCTTTATTCTCAGTTCCTGCACCCACTAACTTGCTAGCTATCCTGAGCCCCGCTGATTCTCATAATGTTAAATTAACTTGGGTGGATAACTCGCCGAATGAAGTTGGTTTTGCCGTAGAAAGGAAAACTGGTGATTCGCTTAGTTTAGCACCATTTACAAGCATTGCATTATTACTTGCTAACACAACTTCTTATGAAGATACGTCAGTTGCTGATACAACCAAGTATACTTACAGAATTTATGCATTCAAAATAGGTGTAGTATCGAACTATAGTAATCTTGCTCAAGTCATCACACCAGTCCCCGTTGAGCTTACTGCTTTTACAGCTAACGTTGTAAATGGATTAGTTCAACTTGATTGGGAAACAGCCACTGAAATTAATAATGCCGGTTTCACAGTCCAAAGAAGCAAGGATAATAATAAATTCATAGATCTAGCTTTTATAAAAGGCAAAGGTACGATAACAACTCAATCTGCCTATAGTTATTCGGATAAATCAGCTTTATCCGGAAAATATTCCTATAGATTAAAGCAAGTTGATTTTGATGGTTCAGTTACATTGACAAAATCAGTATCAGTAGATTTAGGTTTACCGAAGGATTATGCTTTAGAACAAAATTACCCGAATCCATTTAATCCTTCAACTACTATTAGATTTGCACTTCCGATCAATGCAGATGTTACCATAAACTTATATAACACTCTAGGTCAAGAAGTAGCAACCATTTTTAATGCTGACTTGGAAGCAGGGATTCATGAAACTGTTTTCAATGCATCCAATCTTTCCAGCGGAGTATATTTCTATATGCTTAAAGTTCAGGGCGCTAATGGCTCAAACTTCACTTCAACCAAGAGAATGATCTTGATGAAGTAAGTACTAATTGTGCTTATTGGCCTAATAAAAAGCCGGCAAGTTAAAAACTTAGCCGGCTTTTTTATGACTATTTGTAATTTACAGAATCATAGCATTCTATTACATCGATTGATTTTTTGATCTATTATTATTCAGCAATGAGATTATTAAAAGTATTAGCACAAGCAGCAAACCAATATAGGAATATACATCACGGTTAGAGTGTATATGATAATCCAAAATTTGAATTTCATCCGGTGAAATAAATTTTGCCCGTAGGGACATAATTTCAGACGTATGAAGATTTAATGTTGGCAACTTTTAATTCTTCACTAAAAGGAGTAATGAATCTATCCCCTTTTAAGTTATCGACATAATTCCCTCTGTCAATTTCAAAGTAATTTCCGGGGCGATGTTCATAATCTCTAAGTGTTTTGACGAAATGATTATTGGCTTTCTCAACATTATCTAAAAATATTAGCGGGAGTGATAAATAGAATATTAAACATGAAAACGTTACTACAAGTTTTGGCAAATTTTTAAAAGATAAATTTAGAGGACTCAATAAGGTCTGCTTCCACTGAAATATTATGTATAATATGCCAAAAACAGTAAGAATATAAATAGGCACATTTTCAGGCCAAAATAAGCCAGCATTAAATAATTCCCAACTGAATGGTGCAAACAAATGAACTCCGTTTGCCCACTTAATTTCAATAGAGTCAAGAAGAAGATGAATTAAAGATCCTAGAGTAAAAATTATGAAAACTTTTTTGCTTTCATTAAATAAAAATGCTAAAGCGGAGCTTAAAATAATTGAAGAAAAAAATGAAGCCAGTACAACGCAATATAATCGTAAATCGTAGTTATTAATGCTTGGTATTAAGGCTATTACCGCTCTTTGAATAATCCATGGAATATCCGGAATTATCGCACCGATGTATATTAAAATTAAGTCGGTTTGCTTAATTAAAGCGCGAGTTATAATTCCATTAATACCTAAATGCACAAGTGTGTTCGGCATAATTCTTAGTTAGATTATTTTTGATTGTACATGTCCTTGGGAAAGTCTATAATCGTTCAATCCTCCCTCAACATCCTTTCCTTAAAATGCATATATATATATTAAGGTTTTACGACTTGCTAAATAATTTATGTTTTTTTCTTATTACAATATTAAATATAAAAAAGCAATTTTTTAACTTGAGGCCGGAGAAGAGGAGTGGAAATAAAAATATGAGGAGAGCATGTTAAATGTTGGGTGGGAAATGAAATTCATGTTAGGATTAAATTCTTATAGCTTAAAAATTAAATCGCATCGGTTTTCTTTATTTGAGCACTGGATACTACTGAATTAATTACTAAACGAGAAGGTGCGTTACCTAGTATCTATAAATCGTTTTTTAACTTGAGCCATACGACACCAAGATTCACCAATATGTAATTGCTATTATGATTCAAGACCTTTATTAAGTTAAGCACTTTCGGTGGCTTTATTAAAATATAGTGTTGAGAAATATTATGCTGATTGATTTCGAATAGATAAGTCTTGTATCAATCTATAGAAGAATATTAAACTACTACTGACGTTACTAAATCAATATAATTGAATCCAAATAAATCCCAATTAAATACACTTACAATTATTATCTTAAAAGCTTCAATTCGTGTATCCCTCCAAGTTAATTGGTCGTGGGTTTGCGGCTCTTTAATTTGGACAGATGAAAAACCAGCCTGTTTCAATTCCTCACTTATGTGCCAACCTGACCAGCCAAACGCATATGTAGTAAATTTATCTTTCATTGCGATTTGTATCATATCAAAGGCATATATGCCTTGAATAGCCCTTAAGTACTGGTCGATACTATTTTTATGATTGAGAATTTCCATCACACATTTATCAATATCGGGAAATTCAAGAATTTAATTTTCCATTCGCTTTAAGCAATTGATGTGCGTCACGAAAAAACAATTTTGCTTCCCAAAAGCGTAGATAGCTAATATTATGTATCATAATTATTTCTTCTACACTCTCTTGCTCAAAATAATTTATTATTTTCATTGTGATCAATTATAACATCTGCTGCAGAATTCACACTGAAGTCTGTATTTATCCATCCCTTCCAATTTTCTCTGCCACAGCCCAAATGAAGACGGAGCGGAGTATTTCGCTTCAGGTCATTGAGTGTTTCCGATGTTTTTCTTCGTTTATGCATGCGAAATACAATATCGAATTCTTGATGTATAAATTTCAGTATTTTTCGAAAAAATGTTGGATTAAAAATCATAAATAGCGCCTATTGAAATATTAAGATTAAGGGAAAATTAAAATAAGATTATCTAATGAAAAACCAATTTTATGGAATTAAGGTGTTCGAATTTCAGGATATCATGTTCTTTTTATTAAATGCGCAGTAATTATAATAAATACAAATTGAATAAGATTAACACTGAAAGAAACGAGAGCTAAGGTTTCCCTTTCCATGGTTAAGTCTTTAAAGTCAAATATTCCCCATCTAATGAAAATCGATAAAAATAAATAACCTCCTAATAACACTATCCCTACTGAAAACCAGAATACTTTATTCTCTTCAAGATTTATCAAATAGTTATAAAAACCAACATGAGTTTCCTGACTGACTGACAAGAAGAGTCCCATGCCAAAAATTGTTAAACCAAACACTCCGCCTAGAAGTCCAAACATCATTGAGTGGATACCAAAAATTCCAAAAATACCTATCTGAACTGGTCCATTTATCAGACTGATTGCAATAATCACCCAACTTAGTAAAAATAATATTGCCCCGGATTTGTAAAAAAACCCAGGTGCAGGTAAAAATATTTGCAGCAAGTGTCTCATGCCATCTGTCCATGTTTTTAAATGTGGTTGACGATCTTTCTTATCTGGAGAAAGCGAGATCGGGACATGAGAAACTTTGGCATTTGACGTCATTGCTTTTACGAGCATTTCAGAGGCGAATTCCATACCATCACTTTTCACTTGCCAATCTTGAAAATTTTTCTTTTTAAAGCATCTAAAACCAGAATTACAATCATGAATTTTATTGGTTTTTTTTGCATACAATCTGTTTATAATAAATGTGAGCACCGGTGTGCCTATATGTCTGTGCATCCACGGCATTGCGCCTTTCTGAATACTACCATTTAATCGGTCCCCAATTACTAAGTCATATCCCTTCTCTAATTCTGATATTAAACTTGGTGACTCGTGGAAATTATAAGTATCGTCAGCATCAGCAAATATTATTATATCACCAGCAGAATTATTTATACCATATCTTAAGGCAGCGCCGTATCCCCTTGTGGGGCAATTGACAACCCTAGCTCCAAATTTCCTAGCAATATCAATTGAACGGTCAACACTCCCATTGTCAGATACTACTATCTCAGATTTATAATTGGACAGAGATGATTCTCGAATTTTATTTATCTTTTCAAGGACAAGGGGAAGTGTCTTTTCTTCATTAAGACAAGGGATAACAAAAGAAAGTGATTGCATAGTTTTTTTCGTTTAATTTAAATTAATTCTAAAAAAGCGTTTTTAAAAGAGTAATGTACAGGATATATCGATTTAGCCAATAGTACATTTTATTAGAACTGAAACAAATTATTTTGAATAAATATGATGTCAATTATTATACCACCATTAATTTTAAGGAATAACTTCATTTAAAGCCTCTTTTTTTATCTAACTTTTGTAATGAATCTCAATAAAGGACCAAAGATAATAAGCAATTATAATTCTAATAAAAATATAGTAAAAGCAATTGATAAATATTAAACAGGGATATCAGAATGTTTGAAACTGGAAAGTACACAGTAAATAAGGTGACCACTTAATTTCATTTTCAAAAACCAGCTTAACGCTAGATATGACTAACTAAATAAAAAGCTCAGCTTAACTAAAAATAACTTTGGTTGAAAGTTTTACCTGCAATAAATAAGGCAATCTTGTCACTATTTGACTAGCTGCATTTTCTTGACCTGGACAAAATTCAATGCCTGCATCCTATAAAAGTAAATTCCGCTTGCAAGATCCTTTCCATCAAAGGGTATATTATACACTCCCGGTTCTAAAAATTGTGCCATTAATCCTCTAACCTTTTCTCCAAAACCATTATACACATTTAGTAAGACAATACTCCCCTCTGGAACAGAAAACTTAATATGAGTTTCGGGATTAAAAGGATTTGGGTAGTTTTGAAATAACTCATAATTTTCTGCTAATTTATTTTCATCCGTAACTTCAGTTAATATTTTTTCGAACTGTGCGAAAAGAGTTCTAGAAGATGATACGACAAAAGTGTAAATGGAATCAGTAGAAACAATTAAATTATTTTCTTTCCAATTCTTGAATATCCATCCTTGATTGGGAAAAGCAATAATTTTTGCTTGGATACCGAATAAATATCTGCCTCCACCTGAAGTTGTTCCAGAATTTATAGAATCCGTGTACGCTATAATATCAAAAACATCTAATCCTCGTTGATCAAGAACAAATTTATTTGTGAAATTTTCTGCGCCGAAAGATAATTTAGCGATTCTTGATAATGAATCGGTATTAGCTTTATATGAGATAGTAATTATACTATTTCCTTCCCCGGAATCCGGAGAAATATTCAGCCAGTTAATGCTATTATTAACTTTCCAGGGAGCATTGGATTCAACATTTAATGTGAATTTACCCGAATCCGCATTAACGACTTTAAAATTTGGGACAATACTTAAATATGCATCAAGAGCACGTTGATATATTATAACGTCACGAATGATATTTGCTCCAGTAATTGTGATTATGCCTTCTCTGGGTATAATTTTTTTATTGGAGTTGTACGTTACATTTATTGTGTCAGAATTAGAACCAATATATTTACCTAAATTTATCCACTCTAGTTCTTCATGTAATTGCCAATTTACATTTGAATCAATTTTTAGGTTAATAAGCCCTGAATCAGCAGACAATGCTATGTTAACAGGCAAAATGGTTAGGTATTTTTTTGCTGCTTGTTGCACTTTTACTGTCCTGGTGATTCCCTCTCCCGTAATGGTTATTGAACCTAATCTCTGATTTGTGTTCGTGTTCTCTAAATATGCTGCTGTTACTGTTCCGTCATTTGATCCGCTCGTTGGAGTTAATGTTATCCAGTCTGCATCATCTGCTGTTGTCCAACTCCTATTTGATGTTATTGTGAATGTTGCACTGCCTTCCGTATATCCTACATACTGGTCTGATGGTGTTACTGCCAGTGATGGCGTTGATTCTTGTGTTACCGTTACTGTCCTGGTGATTCCCTCTCCCGTAATTGTTATTGAACCTACTCTCTGATTTGTGTTCGTGTTCTCTAAATATGCTGCTGTTATTGTTCCGTCATTTGTATCCGCTCGTTGGTGTTAATGTTATCCAGTCTGCATCATCTGATGCTGTCCAACTCCTATTTGATGTTATTGTGAATGTTGCACTGCCTTCGGTATATCCTACATACTGGTCTGACGGTGTTACTGCCAGTGATGGCGTTGATTCTTGTGTTACCGTTACTGTCCTGGTGATTCCCTCTCCCGTAATTGTGATTGAACCTACTCTCTGATTTGTGTTCGTGTTCTCTAAATATGCTGCTGTTACTGTTCCGTCATTTGATCCGCTCGTTGGCGTTAATGTTATCCAGTCTGCATCATCTGCTGTTGTCCAACTCCTATTTGATGTTATTGTGAATGTTGCACTGCCTTCCGTATATCCTACATACTGGTCTGATGGTGTTACTGCCAGTGATGGCGTTGATTCTTGTGTTACCGTTACTGTCCTGGTGATTCCCTCTCCCGTAATTGTGATTGAACCTACTCTCTGAATTGTGTTCGTGTTCTCTAAATATGCTGCTGTTATTGTTCCGTCATTTGATCCGCTCGTTGGCGTTAATGTTATCCAGTCTGCATCATCTGCTGTTGTCCAACTCCTATTTGATGTTATTGTGAATGTTGCACTGCCTTCCGTATATCCTACATACTGGTCTGATGGTGTTACTGCCAGTGATGGCGTTGATTCTTGTGTTACCGTTACTGTCCTGGTGATTCCCTCTCCCGTAATTGTTATTGAACCTACTCTCTGATTTGTGTTCGTGTTCTCTAAATATGCTGCTGTTATTGTTCCGTCATTTGATCCGCTCGTTGGCGTTAATGTTATCCAGTCTGCATCATCTGCTGTTGTCCAACTCCTATTTGATGTTATTGTGAATGTTGCACTGCCTTCCGTATATCCTACATACTGGTCTGACGGTGTTACTGCCAGTGATGGCGTTGATTCTTGTGTTACCGTTACTGTCCTGGTGATTCCCTCTCCCGTAATTGTGATTGAACCTACTCTCTGATTTGTGTTCGTGTTCTCTAAATATGCTGCTGTTATTGTTCCGTCATTTGATCCGCTCGTTGGCGTTAATGTTATCCAGTCTGCATCATCTGCTGTTGTCCAACTCCTATTTGATGTTATTGTGAATGTTGCACTGCCTTCCGTATATCCTACATACTGGTCTGATGGTGTTACTGCCAGTGATGGCGTTGATTCTTGTGTTACCGTTACTGTCCTGGTGATTCCCTCTCCCGTAATTGTTATTGAACCTACTCTCTGATTTGTGTTCGTGTTCTCTAAATATGCTGCTGTTATTGTTCCGTCATTTGATCCGCTCGTTGGCGTTAATGTTATCCAGTCTGCATCATCTGCTGTTGTCCAACTCCTATTTGATGTTATTGTGAATGTTGCACTGCCTTCCGTATATCCTACATACTGGTCTGACGGTGTTACTGCCAGTGATGGCGTTGATTCTTGTGTTACCGTTACTGTCCTGGTGATTCCGCCTCCGGTAATTGTGATTGTTCCTAATCTTTGCGTTGTATTTGTGTTATCCGTATATGTAGCAGTGATTGTCCCATTATTTGAACCACTAGATGGTGATGCTGATAGCCAAGTTGCATCATCACTGACTGTCCAGTTTGTATTTGATGTTACAGAAAAAGTTGTGTTTCCCGCTGTGTAGGATACAGGCCGGTCTGATGGTGTTACTGTTAGTGAAAATGGAACTGCCGCTTGTGTTACTGTAACTGTTCTGGTTATTCCGCCTCCGGTAATTGTGATTGTTCCTAATCTTTGCGTTGTATTTGTGTTATCTGTATATGTGGCAGTGATTGTCCCATTATTTGAACCACTAGATGGTGATGCTGATAGCCAAGATGCATCATCACTGACTGTCCAGTTTGTATTTGATGTTACAGAAAAAGTTGTGTTCCCGGCAGCATAAGCTACTGATTGGTTTGACGGAGTGACATCCAAATATTCACTAGTCCCTAATGATTTGGCAAGTTTCATTCCGCCGATTTTAACTGCGTCGGATGAATAATTTGAACATTTTATTGTTACATCAACAAGTGATATTGTATTCGGAATACTTAAAGTAGTATTTCCATTTACCGATTGCGCTAAGCTATATTTTGTCCATCGCGGAATTTTCTGCTGGAAATTTATAGACCAAATTTTGCGTACCAACTTTGAAAGTTACCTCAATAAAATTTCCCGGTGCCCCTTTAGTCCAAATCTCAAACTCATTTAGACCTTTCTCAATACCGCCTAATTTACTTATTGAACATATCTGCCCAACTCTGTTTATCGAGTAGCAATAATCATTTAACGACGGAACACCATCAGTCTTTATTTAATGTTCCTTCTCCTCCTTTATCATAGCCATCCGAAATATTATTTGCATCTAAATCAATATTTAAAGGAGGGAAAATATTTTCATTTGGATTTGGTGTTTGATTGTACAAAACATCTTTCCATTCTGAGTAAGTTCTAATCGGAATGTTATTTGCGACACACCACTGAAGTAAACCTTCCGTACGTGTAAGAAAGCCTGACCACCCGCCCAACAATACTGCTCCCCAATCAAAATGATTTTCTCCAAATACTACATGATGTTTTGCGATTCTATCAGCTATTAAAGCCTTGCATTCATCTAAGGTCCAGACATTGTCCTTAAAATCGCCAAAGTTCATTCCAAATTGTTTATCGTATCCAGGATTATATTCATTAAAAACTTTTAAACTTGGATCTGCGAAAACGCCTGCTGATGTATACCCAAGAGCATCACCACATGCCTGTTTTACTTCATCTCTATGAACCTGAGGAAAATATCCGCCTGGCTGTATCCACGTATATGGTCTTTGTAAATTATAATAATTTGCTAGTCTAAGAGATTCCTCTGCTAATGCTCTTAATGCATCAATTGTCAAATGAATATTAAAATAATCAAAATTATAAAACTGTATATTTTGATAAGAACCCAAATTGATACTGTGACCCCAAAAATCAGTTACTTTAACTTTATATTGATTAATCCAACCGGTTTTATCATCTATGAAAACCAGTTTGTTCAAGGTCGGAAAATATAAATAGCAATCCGATTTAGAAAAGCTTGAAAAGATTCCGCTTGAGCTGGTTACAGTATCTCCACTAATATTTACATAACCGTTTCTCTTTGAATAATTAATATTAACAGCAGCATGGTTAAGTTCTATGTTAGTCCCATTAATTGAATGAACACCGGGATGATTTTGAAAGTAGCTTGTTGGTAATTCAGTTTTAAACCAATAAGTATGATGCCATGGCGTGTGATCCATCATTTCATGGCCGCTTGCCTGCATCTGTCTTACTCCATTTAAGATAATCAGATGTTATTTCATCTTTGCCTAAGTTTATGGCAAAGTTAAATTTTTTATTATACGTATTGAATAATGCAGGCATATTCTAAATATTTTGAAATCGGCTGGTTATCATCAGTCCTGAAAGCTATACCACCTTTCTTTGTAGTTGTTTGGGGATAACTGCTGCTTGAAATTGCAAACAACAAAGTAAGAATAAGCAGTAATAGCTGAAGTGATATTAAATGCAGACCATTTTTTATAAATATCATTTATTAATTACTCTTGATATCTAGTTTTAAAAACCGTCTGGTTTTGATAATTATATTAATCGAATAAAGATTCGCTATATATTTCACCAAGTTCGCCCTCATTTTGTCAGCAATTCAGACAATTATTGCTAACATTTTTATATTTTTATTGCACAACACTATTTGACAGAAGAGATTTAAAGCAACTTAAAAAGGGCCTTTACAATATAATTTAGTTACTTCAAATTATCCACATTATAAATGAGCAGATATGGAAAGCCATTTTTCTATTTAAACCTAAGATAGCGTACCTTAAGCAGAAATAATTAATGCAAACTTAGTTATTATTAATAAAAGAAAGCTATTTCAGAAATGATCTAATGAACTCTGAAAAAATAATTGTTCCAAGTTTATTTTAGGAGGGTCATTTTCTTAGATTGAACAAAAGATACCGGCAGTAATTTTTAGTTATCTTCTATTTTGGGTGTCGCTGGTGTCTAATGTTGTCATGATATTACTGGGGTTCCTTTACTTCATTGAGAAAAGTTACTTTTCCAAAAAAATTTATATGGAAAAACATTTTTATACTTTAACTAAGATTATAAATATATCTCAAATCTTTAAGGCACCTGAGTAATTTTTGATGATGTTTGAATAAAACCAAGATTAATTAGAATTAAAAGTCTATCATTATCTATATCGCTATATTTAACTACGCCATCCATATTGACATCTTCACTATGATAACCACTGATTGAAGATGTTTGGATAAATCCAAGTTTAATCAATATTTGTAATCTATCATTATTAAGATCACTATATTTTACTGTACCATCGCCATTAGCATCACCAGCAATCATACCCCAAATATTTATTGGGTTAGTTTCAAGTAATATTGCGCCGCTGCCATTTCCAGGATAAAATTGACTCCCATCCCCAGTAGTAAAATCATAAACCGTTAATACATCCCGATCGAATCCTAATGCACTTGAACTCATGATTGCAAGATGATTTCTATGTCTGATTACTGATATAATAATTTCCGGGAGTAACAGAAAACAAAATATTCTGGCTGCTTCCGTCGTCAGCCACTAAGTTACCGTTTTTGTTCAGGAACACACTCTTTGATATAACTGCTGGTCCGGAAACGCTCGATCTAAGTTCAAGCAAAACCCAATCAACAACATTTTGAGGTATAGCAGAAACTGTACGCGGATTCTGATAATACGGAGAAGTTAATGGAACATAATTATTTGTTTTTAACGATGTTGACATTGAATCGCCATTTGTATAATAAGGACCTTGAAGGAATAACTTGACGGCTAAAGTATTTTTTGGATCGCAATAACCAACACCGGCTAATCCGGCATAGTGATGATTTTCAATTTCAATTTGAGTTAATACATCATTATAAATTGCAACTTCATCAATAGAACCGGTAAAATGATATTCGCCGGTAATATGACCAATGTTGAGATCAGCTAATAAAGGATCAAAACTGCCGGTATACGCGGCAGAAGCTGTACCATCAAGTTCTCCATCTGCATATAGTCTTAATTGATTTAGGATTGGGTCCTTAACGGCAGTTACATGATGCCAGTTGCCGTCATTTAAAACAGATGTACCAACCAACATTGTATTTTCAGCGGTTTTTGATCGTAACTGAAAGATAGCTTTACCTTCAGTGTTTAGACCAACCCACCATTTCATCGATGAACCCGGGTCATCTCTTCCAATCACAACTTCATTATCCCCAATTGATCCCGAACGTCTAATCCAAAATTCAATGCTGAAACCAGAACCGGCTCCAAAATCAAATTCCGGATTTGAAAATATATTTATTTCATCATCGGCTCCATTAAAGCTCTGCCCTCCATTGACTATACCGGTTGGTGTTGGAGTGGGAGCGCTCGTACCGTGTTGACCATTATAGCCGTTATAGCGATCAATGAAAATATCGCCCGTAGGACTAGTCTCATTCAAGTTCCAATAAGATATCATATATGGTTGACAGTCTAGCGTAAATGTTCCTGCCGCCTGTGTTACTGTAACTGTTCTGGTTATTCCTCCTCCCGTTATAGCTATTGTTCCAACTCTCTGACTAATTGTTTCATTCTTTAAATAGGCAGCCGTTAATGTTCCGTCATTCGAACCACTCGTTGGAGATATCGTCAGCCAGGCTGAGTTATCACTAACCGTCCAGGTTACATTTGAGCTAATCGAAAATGTTGTATTTCCAGCTGTGTTTGGTGTAGATTGATTTGCAGGTGTTACATCTAATCTATTAGCCGGAGCTTGCGTTATAGTAATTGTTCTTGTTATTCCGCTTCCAGTAATTGTTATTACTCCTACGCGTTGACTTGTGGTCGTGTTCTCTGTATAGTTAGCTGTGATTGTTCCATTATTCGAACCAATTCGAAGCTGAAACAGTCAGCCAGGACGCATCATCAGTTATGGACCAGCTAATGTTAGAATAAATATCAAAAGTAGTAGCTTCCTAATTGTGACGAAACATTGGCATATGTCGGGTTAACATTTAAATATGATGTTGAAGAATATTTAAAAAGCTTCATTCCGCTAATTCTCACATCTCCGGAAGAATAATTCGAACATCTTATTGTTACATCAATAAGCGATATATCTCCCGGAATATTTAGAAAGTGAAGTATTTCCATTAGTAGAATTGTGTTAAATTATACACTGTCCAGCTGGATATATTTGCGATGGAAATTTATAAACCAAATTTTGCGTACCAACTTTGAAATGTGACTTCAATATAATCTCCCGAGGTTCCCTCTTGTCGCATATTTCAAATTGATTATTGGCCTTTCTCAATTCCACCTAAATTTGTAATTGAACAAATATCTGCCCACTTTAGTAATCTGTATAGCTGTAATCACTATTTGAGGGATATCCGTCAGGTTTTATCCAATGTTCCTTCTTCACCCGAATTATATCCATCCGGACAGATTATTTGCATCCAAATCAACATTTAAAGGAGGAAAAATATTTTCATTAGGATTTGGCGTTTGATTGTATAAAATATCTGCCCATTCGGAATATGTTTTCACAGGAATGTTTATTTGCAGTACACCACTGAAGTAAACTATCTGTACGTTCTATCAACAAAACCTGACCAACCACCCAATAAATCCCTCCATAATCAAAATGATTTTCTCCAAATACAACATGATGTTTTGCTATTCTATCGGCAATTAATTCTCTTACAAGCGTCTGCTGACCAAACATTGTCTCTAAAATCGCCAAAGTTCATTCCAAATTGTTTATCATTGCCAGGATTATATTCATTAAAGACTTTTAAACTCGGATTTGCAAAAACACCGGCTGATTTATAGCCAATGGCCATCACCGCATGCTTGTTTGACTTCTTCTCTATAGAACCTGAGGCCAATATCCGCCTGGCTGAATCCATGTATATGGTCTTTGTAAATTATAATAATTTGCAAGTCTAAAAGATTCTTCCGCTAAAGCTTTAAATGCATCAATTGTTAAGATGAATGTTAAAATAATCAAAATTATAAAATTGAATATTTTGATGTGAGCCCAGGTTAATACTATTTCCCCAAAAATTAGTTACTTTAACTCTATATTGATCAATCCAACCGGTTTTTCATCAATAAAAACCAGTGTGTCTAAAGATGGAAAATATAAATAACAGTCTGATTTTGCATAGCTTGAAAAAATTCCGCTTGAGCTGGTTACAGTATCTCCGCTAATATTTACAAAACCATTTCTCTTTGCAAAATTAATGTCAACATCAGCATGCTTAAGGTCTACTTTATAGCCCCTAATACTCTATATACTCCCGGATGGTTCACGTACACGTCAGTTGACAAAAAAGTTTGGAACCAGTTAGTATCGTGCCATAGGTGTATGATCCATCATTTCATGACCGTTTGCCTGCATCTGTCTTATTCCATTTAGATAGTCGGATGTTATTTCATTTTTACCTAAGTTTAAGGCAAAGTAAATTTTTTATTGTAGGTATTGAATAATGAGGCATATTCTAAATAATTTGCAATCGGTTGATTATCATCAGGTCCTGAAAGCAATACCGCCTTTCTTTGTAGCTGTTTGGGGATAGACTGTATTTATTATTGAGGTGAACGAAACCAGAACAATAAACAGTCTAAACAAAGATATAATCAGAAAATTTTTTATTATCATCATTTAATAATTATTAATCATCATTTAGTTTAAATATTATTGGGCATGAAAATAGTTTTATCTAATAAAGAATGGCAATATTTATTCCACTTATTTTGCCCTCACAGTGGAATAATCTGAACAATGCATTGTACCGTTTTGTATATGTTTATCATATTACGTCACTAAATGATTGAATCAAAAGCGACATCGGGAAAGGGCGTTATACTATAATTTATGTAACGCTAATGATAGATATTGACTTTAGCATTATGAAAAAAAATATACAAAAACTTGTACTAACCTTACATATTTAAAATAAAAAAAGCTAATTAACAATGATTTAATTAGCCCTTTTGAAAATTAACCACACTTTATTTTATTAAAGTCATCTTCTTAGTTTGAACAAAATCACCGGCCGTTAATCTGAAAATATACATCCCGCTTGAATAGTTGTTTCCATCAAATTTTACGTCGTAAAATCCGGCTTCTTTATCTTCATTAAGTATGGTTGATACTTTTTCACCCAAGAGATTATAAACTATTAAAGTGACTTTCACATCTTTCGGCAAAGCAAATTTTATATTAGTTACAGGATTAAAGGGATTTGGATAATTCTGATACAAAGCAAACTCATTCGGTACTAATGCTATCTCAACCTCATCCGAATATATGAATTTGCCGTCATTATCAATTTGCTTTAGCCGATAAATGAATTTACTTCCTCCGGAAGGATTTTTATCCATTAATGAATAGTCCTTCGGTGAATTACTATTACCAATCCCCGCAACAAATCCAATTTTCTGCCAACTCCGGTTGGATGACGTCTTAGACTAAAGTCCTCTCAACTTCAAAACCATAATTGTCAACTTCCGTTTTAGTTTGCCATTTTAAGTTGACAGCGCTTTGATTAGTTGAAGCAGTAAAAGATGATAGTTCAACAGGGAGAGGAACGGCAGGGTTGATCTGGATTGAATAGATGCTCAACCAATCAAAACCAGTAATACCGCTTCTTTCTCACCAAGTTGGTAGAAGGCCGGTGATAGCTAGTTCACACCGCCGCTACCTTTCGTGTTACAGGTCCATCATAGAACGCCATTGTTAAACCTGCTGCCATTAACCCTGCTTCAACAATAGTCAATCGTAGTGTCTCTAATTTGTGGTCCATGCCAACCGGTCCATGGTTCCATTATTATCATATCCGAATGGAAATTCTACTGTTAATCCTAAATAACATCATAGACTCCAGAGCACTTAATGTAATAATTAACTGTAATCAAAAACTTAGAATTGTTAATTGCCGATCGCAGATATTGCTCGACTTCTAGCGTTGATGCGTATTGAAACTGTCTGCTTGAATATCAGTTTAAGCAAGAAATACTGTTGGAAATCAAAAGAACAAGAATAAAAGAATAAAAATATCGTTTCATATTTACCATCTGATTTCCCAAAAACTTCCAGTTTTTTGGTACTTGAGTAATTTTTGATTTCATTAATGAATCGAACTGCCAATATTAACTAAATAATTGAATCTGTCATTATCTAATTACCAATTATATTTAATACGTTCCATCCATAGTTTACATATTCTGACGTAATAACCATTAGACAGATGAATCGATATCGAATCCAGCTCAATTCTATTATAAAATTAGTCTTGATCAATATCAGCTAAATTATAATTCAAAGTATCCATCGCTATTCACATCTCACTGCCCACATACCCCAAACACCAGGTTCTAGTTCTTTAGTTCCATCTATACCATAAAACTGACTACTCCCGGTGGTGAAATTATATAAAGTCGGAGTAGTTGAATTATCATCTAGAGGAATAGACAGATTACTCATCACGGCAAGATGATTACGATGTCTAACAACAATATAATAATTTGCGGGGGGAACATCAACAATTATTTGTTCAGAGTTACCGTCATCACCAACAATCTTTCCATCGTACCTAAGAAACGCACTTTTATATCCAATCGTATCGCCGCCTGCTGCAGAACTTCTAAGTTCAATCAACACCCAATCTACAACTCCTGTTGGTATGCTGCTAACCGTCCTTGGATCTTGAGAATAAGGAGAAGTTAATGGAATATAATTATTAGTTTTCAGTGCTATGGACATTGTATCGCCATCGGTTAAATACGGACCCTCTAAAAATATTTTTGTCTTAACCAATACAAATGGATCAAAGTAACCTTTTTTGTAAAGATTCCCTCTAACGTAGTGATCAGCTATTTCAGCGTTGAGTTAAGGCCCTATTATAAATTGCAACTTCATCTAAAAGCCCAATAAAGGAATTAGTATATTTATAATAACCAAAAGTCAACGGATCATAGCTCAAGAATCCTGAAGGGTGAAACGATTTGAATATACTGGAACCCACACTATCAACATAAATTTTCAAACTGTCATTAGCTCGATCAAGTACACCTACAACATGATGCCAATTTCCATTACTGATGGTTGGCCTTGTTACAAATGTTAATGCACCGGTGCTATCTTCAATTTGAAATTTTGTCAGATTGGAAGAACTCAATCCTAAAGAAAATTTAGTATCGCCTCCGTTCTTACCAAGAAATATTTTATCCCCAAAACCTGTCTGAGTGGTTTTGACCCACATTTCAATGGAAAAACTTTCAGATGGATAGAAATACAATGATGAGTCATCAAGGGCATCAACTTTAGTAGAACCATTAAAACTTAGAGCGCCATTCACAATTCCTGTTGTAGCAGTCGGCGCAGAAATTGGAACTGCATCATTAACTCCCGGTAAATCTTTAAAAGCGGAGGGGGAACCCGTCTCATCCAGCTTCCAATATGAAATAATATTGTTAGTTAAAGTTGGTTGAGGTAAAACTGTTATGTTGAAATCCTGGAATGTCGAATCGGTGGAATTCTTTGCTTTCACGCTAACCGGGAAAGTACCAATTGATGCGGGAACCCAATCAATAATACCAGTCTTCATGTTAATAGCCATACCCGCTGGCGATGTTGTCAGGGAATAATTCGGTGCACCAACGCCGGTAGCATTTACATTGTACCTATATGGTAACCCCAAGTATCCCAAAGTGTCAGGAGCAGAGATAATATTCGGAGCGGAAGCTGTAGAGTTAGGAAGAATTAATTTCAAACCCTGATACCAAATATTAGCCATCTTCAATTTGCCATTATTATTTGGGTGCGTACCATCTACAAAATCAGAGCTAGTTAGGGCATTTCCCATATCTACAACTAATATTCTTTGCCAAGTTGCAATTCTAAGTTGAGCCATTGCATTGAGAGCATTATTAAAATTGGTAACCCAAAGCGAGGGCTGATTTAATGTATCATAATTTTGTATTATTAATGCAAGCACAATCCACCTATAATCACCATGGCTAACATCATAAGCTTGAATATTGTCAATTATAGTGCTAATAGTATTGACTGTAGTATTAATATCTTTTCCAATATCATTTGTACCAACATGAATTAATAAAATATCAGGAGAAAAATAATTTAAATAAGGTCCGGGTGTAATTTGCTGATCCCCAACAATATCATATCCATTTGATAAAAGATATTTAGTTTCTGACGCATTTATTCCCGGTACACCTTCATTTTCAGGATCCGGAAAGACAGCATAACCACCTGGATGATGTCCTATAAAATCTATGTTGTAATTATTTGTTCTCAGTGAATCCCACAAATTATATCGATACGATATTTTATCTTGAGCAAATATGAACTGGGCTCTGAAAGCGTCAAAAGTTATCGAATTGCCTATCGGCAATAATTTTATTGTATTATTAGGATCGAATTGGTTAAGAGATCGAATGAAGAAAAACGAATTGCTTACATCAGATGTACTATTTTTCCTTACTCTTATTAATGCTCTTGTTGTAGGCGTGTTATCAACTGTCCATAAATAGCTCCCGCCTCCTGGGGAAGGAACATTTGTAATAATTGTTACCCAGTTAAGTCCCCCATTATTAGATACATCTATACTGACATTTGAAACACCGCTGCTTGTCCATGTAATACTAAAATTTGTACCCGCGGTTAATGTTTCACCGCCGTTTGGTAAAGTTACCGTAATACTCTGGGCATAAATAAAATTTAAATTAACTAAAGCAAAGAATATAATAGTGCCAAATCTTCTGATGTTCCAAAAATTTTTATTTTTTCGCATCAATCTATTAATCATAAATTCAGTCGCAAATTGCAGTTAAACATAATAGTTAATTAAGTAAATATAAAGGGACATACATATACCGGTGCTAATGAGAATAAAAATTTAAATACCATAAATCTTTGTACTCACTCCAACGAATTTTTTATTGTCATTTTTAGATTAACAAGACTTTACCTTGTAAAAACCATTATAATAAAGCAAGATTTGCGCCATAGAGCACTATTACAATATGTTAAAATACTCCCCAATTTATTCAAAAGCTTTACTTAAGAATGTATTAAATTATAAACCTTTCTCATTCTTGGATTATTGCAGTTTCATTACGAGATATGCCAAATACCCGACTTTTTGTACTTTCTACTTAAGTTATATTTAAAATAATAAAGCAAAGCGCGTCAAGTTAATCAATCAAAGGAATGAAAAGTGGACTAGCTCTTTTCGATGTAAATAAACAGACAATGTTTGTAATCGGGGGAAAAAAGTCCGCGGTTAGTGTATAATGTATATTTAATATTTAAATATTGAAAATAAAACTCTTTTAGTAATTCGGAATTTTCATTAGTTAAACGAAAAGGATTGGAAGGGTAAAGAAAAAAATTGTTGAGATTTACTGCTCTAAAAAAAGATGCAAGTGTGATAAAACAAAATAAAATCTCATTAATGTGAATTTATTCAACGGCGAGTCATTGCTACATCTCAATGTATTTTTTAAACCTTGTCTCGTTTTTGGCCTATGATTATTAGTGAAAAACCAATCAAGCCTTCAATCATTAATACCAGGAAACTTACAACCCTAATACTGAGAGCAATTGCAATTGCTTGACTAGATGCAATTCCGGATAGCATCAAAAGACCCGTCCAAATAGCTTCATCAGTTCCGATATTCATTGGGGCATTAATGGGTAGCAAAGATATACAATAGAGCGCAATAGAAGCCAAAAAGCATTCGGTAAAACTTAACGGAGTATTGAATGCCAATAAAGCTAAGGTATCAAACAAAATCAACAAACACCAAATAATTAATGACATTACTATGGTTTTAACCAAAGTATTAATTCCAAATGTGCGTGTAAACCCAGACTTAAATATTCTAATACGTTGGAAAAACCAATGTTCAGATTTACTTAATGGAATCCGTGGAATCCAAAAAGGGAAACTAAGTATGAAAATTATTAATCCCGATGCTAGGCCAATAATGATCCAACGAAATGAATATATTTTGCCATACAAACTGCCAGTCAAAGGAGATAAAAATAATACTACAATAATCCAAATAGACAAGGCAATTATGTCTGTTAACCTTAAGAAAAACCAAGTCGGTGCCGTTTCGGTGATGGTTGGAGAGAATCGATATTTTTTTAGCACACTTAAGTAAACTAACTCACCGGTATTAAAAGGAAGTAAATAGTACAGAACACGTAAAAACGCAAAAATGGCATAGAGACTAACACGGCGGTTTGGCGCAGGAAAGAAATATCCGAATCGAATTGATTTAAAGACAGTAGATGAAATTCCGGCAATAATAGCAATAGCAAAGTATCCGATGTTGACACTTGAAAAAACATTCAAAAATTCTTTGATGGAAATTTGACTTAAAAGTATTCCAAAAACCGACAACCCAAAAGCCAGCATTATCCATACTCTAAGTTTTCGCCAAATAATTTTGTATTTGCTACCCTTGGCTTCAACTTTTTCTGAATTGACTAATTGGCGAATAAAACTTATTAAGCTTGAGATAGAAAGGAAATTAATTCGGGTCATTAAATGTTAAGAATTTTTGTTTTATCGGTGATTAAATTTATAAATACTTTTTTTGTTCGTTGTGATGAAATTGCTTCAAAACGCTCTCGTACATGTTCATTGTATTTTTTGCCATACCGGCTAAGCCAAATTTACTAACTGCTCTTTCTCTTAATTGCTCACGAAGCCTTTTCTTTTCCTCTTCTGAATCCAATAATCGAGACATACATATTGCGAGATCTTCTGAGTCTTTATATTTAGCATAGACTCCCAACTCACCCAAGTATTCTCTATTCATATCTGTATCAAAAGCAACTGTTGGTAATCCCATTGACATGTAAGGAATTAATTTCCCATTTGTTTCCTGAAGGGAAATTTTTGGTCCAACAGCTATTTCGCTTAAAGACAAATACTTCGGTGCGTTATGATATGGCATTTTACCCGTAAAAGTTATAAAACCATCCAATCCTAAATCTGAAGCCTTCTTTTTATACGTTTCTAAGTTTAAAAAGCCCATCACGAGAAGATGGATATCTTTTCTTTTCTGGAGCATTAATTTCATGGCTTCCAATAAATTATCTATACCTTGATATGGCGTCAATAAACCAACATATCCGATCACTTTCTTTTCCTCCGAAATGTTCAAAGATCTTAGAAGCATCATATCTCGGTTCTGTGGTGAAAATAAATCTGTATCTATAGCAAGTTTAAATAGAAAAACATTTTCTCTTTTGATTTTTGAATCTTCAAGAATCATTTCTTTTCTATGTTCGACTTCAACCATTAAAGCATCGACATTACGATTTACGGTTTTCTCAATAGAACCTATGATTTTTTCAAGGAGTGAATTAATAGGTAAACCTCTCTCCTTATATTCACCCAGCATGCTTCCTTGTACATCCATAATTACGGGAATTTTAAGCAGCTTTCCAACGATTATGCCTATCAGACCCCCTTCATGAATATGCGCATGAATAATATCCGGTTTAAATTTGAAAGCCATTCTGAAAGAATGCAGCAGAAGCAGAAAATCTAAGTATATATAATGAAATGAAACGTTCTTTTGAGGATCTTTATACCATGGCACTCGCATAGCTCGAGAAATATTGATGCCTTCAATATTTTGACCGACGTGATAACAACAAAGAATTATCTCATTGCCCTGCTGCCTCAGACCCCTATATTCTTCGAGAATCTGAACAGAAAATCCGTGATCCAAATAAAATGGTCTTGGAGCAATCATTAGAATTTTATACTGCTTGGATTTTGCTGAATTATTTTTATCAAAATTATGTTTTGATGTATTGGACATTTTAATCTATAACCTTTCAAACAAATTGTGAGATATCATTCTCTTTTAGTGAGATATTATCTTATTATTCTTGCTTCCAAAATAAAGTGTATTTGAGTTAATTGAAATTATTTAGAAAGTTAATTTATATACTAAAAAATCAACTGGCTTTTGTGGATCCTTATAGACAAGGGACCAGTTGGTTATTGGTTTTAACTCGGTGAGTCCTTCATTGGGGTCAGCTCCAAAATTTTCTCTGATCCCTGCCATATCTTCTAATCTTTGAGGTACCATAATAACATAAGTTACATTATGCTTTTTTAAAAATGATTGAAATTTCGACAAGCTGCCGGTTTGTACATTATCAGGAGCCAAAATCCATATCCCCGTCTTCAACTGCCAATTAAAATTTGGACCTAATGTGTACATTTCATCTTCTTGGAGATTTTTCCGTAACCAATTTAACAGGTCGAGACGACTCTCGCTAAACTCAACCGAGTTCAATGGATTTGCAAGTGTTTTTTTTGCAATTACAAAACCTAAATACATTAGAAGGACGAGTATCAGCACATGAGGAATGTAGGACATTAAATTAAATTTCTGATCCTTTAAAAAGATCCACTTATTAATAAAATCCAGTATAGTCAAAATTCCAAATGCTATGTAAATCCAAATAAACGGAACAAGCGGAAGGAAATATCTGTCAATAGGATTAAAGGATAAAAGAACCATGAATAATAGTAATGTTGATAGGAAGTAGATCTTCCCCCCTCTATTTTTATTTCTAAGCAAACCCACGATAAAAAATAAAACTAATATTACCCCAAATATTGCATACAGATATCCTGAAAAATACTGCTCAAAGATATTAAATGAGTAAAAAAAAGGTCCAATTTCGGCAAGCATGCCTTTCCCCATTTTTTGAACGAGGTCAAGAAATTTATTCGAACTATCCGTCTGGGATTTCGTTTTTGAACTATCAATTTCGCTTTTATCGAATTTCCAAAGTGTTGCACCTTCATTGGGATCAAATGTCACATAACGATTTTCCTTTAAACTTTCTATGCCATAGGTGATTATATAATTATTGACATTGAAAAACGGATTTTGATAAACAATTACATTTCTTATCAACAGGGGTGATGCAATGAGCATGAACAAGAAAAAAAATGACCAAAAGTATTTGTTCTTTAATATTTTGAACTTATAAACAACCAAAGCTGAGAGACCAAAACCTGGCAGCAAGAATATACTTGTTCCTTTAGTTAGATAAGCTAAACCGGCAAACACCCCAGCATGAATCCAATACTTATTATTATTAAAACCCTCAATTACAAAATACATACAAAGGAAGCTGAACAAGATCAACAAAGATTCACAGGCAACTAAAGTTGTCCACTCCACGAAAAGCAAGTTCAATATCAGAGCAAATACTGAAATAGATGCGATTAAATCACCAAACATTTTTTTGGCTAGTGAGTAAAATAGTAAGAGAAAAACAACTCCTATAATTGTACTGATAATTTTAGCATTGATAAAAAAAGAAATATCAGTAGAAGCAAAAGGAGTGAGGAGCAGAATATATAAAGGATGCTGGTTGGCTTGTTTATAGTTACCCGTAATACACAAACTAAAAAAATTTGATACACCACCCTGGTTTTTGATAAAATTTGCTTCACCTAAATATGCGGTCGTGTCCCATGCTTCAGGATTCGAGGCCATATTTATTCCATCAATCCCAAGGAGTAAAAAATTCAAGCATAACAAAATAACAATCAGAAGACCGAGTGTTTTGTTTTGTAAGCTATATCTTTCCTGGAGTGAATAGAATTGACGAGTTATAAACTCTTTCATATTTATTTGAGAAATTCTGCTAAATTGATCGAGGCCTTTTTTGTTCAAAAAAAATGACCTCAATAAGAATATAGAGTTTTTTACCAGCCGCTTTTAATTACATTACAAACACGCTGAATATCTTCGATGCTCAACTTAGTATGCAGAGGTAGAACCAAATATTTGTCTTCAACAGAATCCATGTTCGGTAAATCGTCTCTTCTGCCTCCAAAAATAGAGTATCTGTCATTTCTGTAATGAACCTGTGCGGACTCAATCTTATTATCATGAAGTTTTTTAACTAGGTCAACCCTATTTTCAACTAATACAGTAATTAACCAAGCTGCATGTGTTCTGTCTTTCAAGTCGGTGCCAATTACCTTTATGCCGGGCACATTTTTCAACTCTTTAACGTATTCTTCGAACAATTTTTGGCGGTGACTTAAAATTTGATCGAACTCATTTAATGAAGCAATTCCTAAACATGCTGCGAGATCAGTCATTTGATACTTATAACCAACTTCAAAAATATCATTTTCCCATATGCCGCCCTGCTTTGCTGCCCTATCAATTCCAAACCATCTTAGCCTTTTTGATTTTTCCAGAAGTGATTCATCTTTGAAGGTTAATAAGCCCCCATCACCAGTTGTGATGTGTTTTATCGCCTGAAAAGAAAACATGGTAAAATCAGAAACTGCTCCAATTGGATTCCCATTGTATGTTGCTCCAAGAGCATGAGCAGCGTCCTCGATCACCGGAATGCTGAATTGTTTTGCAATTGCATGGAGTTCATTCATATCGCATGGTAGACCTGCGTAGTGCACACAGACTATGGCTTTAGTTTTTTCATTCACAATTTTACGCACGTGATCAACATCTATATTCAGTGTGTTAACCTGAACATCAGCAAATTTAACTTTGGCTCCGATGTACAAAAACGGAATATTAGTAGCTGTACACGTAAAAACCGGTACCACAATCTCATCGTCCTTTTTAATATCAGCCAATAGGTATGCGAGATGAAGTGCATCTGTTCCGGAACCAACCGCAATCGCCGGATTTCCTTTGGTGAATCTTTGCTGAAACATTTTCTCAAATTTTTCAACTTTCGGTCCTTGACCTATCCAACGGGTGGATATAGTCTGACTTATTTCCTGGAAACTGGAGGGCGCAATATGAGGATGGAAAAGAACTATGTTACCTTTTTGAGTTTCCATTAAAGGAAATTCATTCTGCGGCAAATTCCTACTCTTGTTATTTAGCGACATAAACCGATACCTTGTATAATTTGAAAATTTTTATTTGCGAATGTAACTGTTTTTAATCAATAATTATGCCTTTTATGCGCTCAATGAAAGTTGCGAAAACCTTGAAATTTTAGATATTTTCAGCATTTTTCATCATCATTTGGGCAATTTTAACGTTCCATCACCTATCAGGACAGCTTTATAATTACTCTTACCGGCATTAATAATTTCCTTTTCATCAGGGAAATAGCGTATCGTAATTTTATCTTCGGAATGCTCTGTAAGCCAAAATAAAGCGTTTTTCCATGCTTCCCCAATTGATTTACCTTGAGATAAGCCATCGTATAAGATCGGCGCACCAACCGAACCGCTGTGCTGTGTTCCGGCAATTGCAGCTAATCCTAATCCACTAAAAATGTAAGTCCCTGCGAGATAATCTTGATAATCATGTCGTCCGACTTCAGAAGTTAGCAGATGATAAAATAAAACTTTTGGCTGAATGGATTTAATATCTGACCAGCTGAAATCATTTGAATCTACAATCTCATCGGAGTACTTAACTATTAACTTCTTACCCTCATTTGATTTCCACCAATCAGGGTTAATACCTTTATAAAAATGACTGAAGTGATGAATCTTCGGACCTGAAAAAACATTAATTATTCCTAACTCATATCCATGTTCGGACATTAAAAATTTTCTTAGTGTATCAGCTAAACTTGGATGGAATTGTGCTATATCAATATCAGAATAAATTTTGCTAGGATTTGCACCCCATTCGGATTTTAGTACATTCACACCGGCGGAAACTACAAAAGCTTTCTTAGTAGGAAGATTTATTTTACCTGTTCTGTAATTATGATTCTTCTCGAAATACTTTTTTAATAATTTAACTTCATCACCCAAAGAAGTAAGCATGTCTGCTCGAATTCGGCTTACCCAGATTTCCGGAGTACGGTTGTCTCCCAGATTAAGTTTCTTCCTTATCTTATTCCAAAATCCGATGTTTGTATCCTTGTGTTCATCTAATACGCCGTTGTTATCGCTGTCTTCCCAAATACCATCTAGATCCATATAATAAAAATCGGCAAGGTAATCATGCCAATACGGATCTCCTTGATTTTCTATATCATTGAATAATGGAGCGGCAATCTTACCTATGAATACTGCTCCAGTTAAAAACTCGTCTTTCTCATATTCCAATTGTATCCTTTTTCTTAAATCAATTGGAGACGTATTTCCACTAATATCATTTTCTATAGCAACAAGATAACCCTCATCCTCCAAATCTTTTACATACTGTTTAATGCTCGCTTCCAGAGGAATTGTCAAACGACTTTCAACAACAAGTAATATTTTATTCTGTCTCAGATCGGTTGAATTCCGAGAACAGCCGTGAAAACCTATTCCTAAAATAATTAGTGGTATGTAAATGTATCTTTTTTTAATCAATTGAATATACCGTTTCTCTAAAGATTTTTAGATTTTATTTTACTCATATAATTATAGGGAATTTGAAGGGACATAAATCTCTTTAACTAAATCAAAGTGACCTTCAGCATAAAGAAAAAAGAGAGTGCTCCCTTTTGGGAAAATAAATTGCTCATTAAATTCAACTGCTAACTTTGTAGTGGCATTTTCTTTTACCAATTCTAAAACTTTCACTATGTCATTTTTAGTTTCTTTTATTTCGCCAATAGAAGAAAAAGATTCTAGTCGTGCATGTGGTCTGCCTTTATAAATTTTTTCTATTTGCTTACCTAGATCAGCTAATTCTTTCGGAATTATATAACTACTTTGATAATTAATTCCATCGACAATAAAATTTCTATCATCAAGCCAAATTAAATTATGTTTACGTTCCGCTTCACTTTGATCGTATAAAAGAATTGAATAATTATATCTTTTACCATATCCTTCGAATATATCTATATAATTTAAGGGCTCTTCTAACATTATTGAAGAAAAAACTGCATCCATCGAATTAATTGGAGAAATGGGAAATGTAATAAAATAAAGTTTTTTTGCCTCTGAAATTTTGTGTTGATACCTTTTCATGTCTGACACAAAACTACTCATTATATCCCCACTCATAACCAACTTTTCATTATTTTTTATAATGAAAAAGGAATTAAATGTCAGAATAATTATCATCAGGAAAATAATAATTGCTTTGGATAAACGGGATGGAATATATTTGGATTGAGTAAACTTGTAAAAAATAATCGACATAAAAATACAAAATCCCACTGATGACAAATATAAATATCTTGATTGATATTGTCCGCTGGCAATTAGCGAATTATGAACAGGCATTAAATTAATAAATGTCCATAAATAGAAGAAGGCAAGTACATTTGATTTAGTTTTGATAAGCCAAATAAATATTGAAAGAAGAGCAATCAATACCAAAATACCAATTAAGTAAAAGAGGAATGTTTGCTGAACCTGCAATCTAAATATGCTGATATTATAATCGGCTCCAACAGGCAAGACCAAACCTATCAGGGCATATATATCCCTCATAAAACTATCTATGCCTAATTGGAATACTACATTTTTCCCATCTTTTGAATTATAATTTCCACCTATACCCCCCAAAATTTCAATTCGCGCCATTAAAAAAAGGAATAAAATAATAAAGTATGGGAAAGAATACTTAAAAGAAACCATTACCCTCAATACTCTTCTGAATAACTTTATTAATACAAATATGCCACAAGCGAATCCACCTATAATGAATGATAATAGCCTATAAGAATTTATTTTTGTTATTGTGCCTTCATGCAAACTTCCATCGGGAGATAAGAAATTTGCCGCAAAATGTGGATTGAACAGAATTGCAATTAAAATGAGTAAAACGCCTCCAAGTATAGTTATCCATGGCAAAATAAGAGTGTCAGATGTGGTTAGTTGTTCTTCATTCTTAATGTTAGTAAAAAGATACAAGTATAGTACTATTACAAGTGGGAAAATAAACGCCATTTCTTTTGACCACAATGCGAAGATAAAAGTAATAAACGAAATCAAATAGAATAACTTTGAACCCGTTGAGAGAAATTTAATAAACATTAAGAGGGTTAGCAATAAAAAGAAAGTAACAAAGGGGTCAACTCTGCCAGATATCCAGGCAACCGGCGGTAAAGAATTACCATGGACAATATGGATCGCAAAAAGTAATCCGGACATAAGTCCAATCCACTTCTTCTTGGTGAAATGTCCGGCTAAAAAATAAACCAGAATGAGATTGAAAATATGAACAATAATATTTGTAAAATGCCGGCCAACGATATCATCGTCACCGAATAGCTGTTTGTCAATCTGATGTGAAATTACTTCTATAGGCCTATAATTACCTCCTAAATTGTAACCGTAAGTGTTGGTAACAAATATTTTTCCCCAATTTCGATCCGAATGAAGGATGGAATTAAGGTCATCAACTTCTGAAAAATAAGCGCCCATACTATTGTAAAAAACTACAATGGTTACGAAAACCATCAAAAAGATATTACCGATATCTTGATGTTTCTTATATAAATTTATAAGATAATTTTTAAACTGATACATAACTTTTTTGAATTATAAAATTTTTAAAAAACTTTTTCGCCAGATATTCTTCGTATTATTTTAGATTTATAAATAGAATAAAAGCTTTTTCTTCCAATTCCCGGAAGACGAAAAATAAAATCATTTTTTAAGCGCGAAATATAGTGGAGATCATCGCCAGGCTTATTAATTTTTTTATTTTCAAGAATGCCCCAGAAGCAGCTCTTAATTCCAAGTTCTTTACAGATATTCACTGTCGTTCTATTGCCTTTTGTCCAGGGCAAGCATAAATGATTACCAGCATTACTATCTAGCTTACTCTGGATTAATTCTTTTGCAATCAATAAATCTTCCCGAACGTCTGGTTTTGAATCAGATTCTACGCTGAAATATTTTCTTTTGCTTTCAGGTTCATTTACGACGTATTTTATCGCACTTTTCCAATCATTACTCTTTTTTGAATGATCCTTATAAATCTCTTTACATTTCAAAATAAACTCCGGCGCAATATTTAACTTAGTACCAGCTAACATCAAAGGTTCAGATTCAAAAAGCGGCAGCCCAATGAAATCAGAAGCCGAAATAGATTTTCCTACGTCATTGGTCGTGAGGTAAGGAGAACCTCTGAAGTTGTATGGTACGAAAGAAATATTTGGTGAAATATAGTCAGCAATATTGATGTTTTTAAATATTTCGCGGTGAAATAAAGTATGACTCTCAATATTTATAAATCCAGAACTATACATCTCTTTTATTTCTTGCCAGCTGCAAAGAGTATTATCGTTAATGTCGGAATCCTGAATTTCTTTTAATTCACATTTGCCATTCCACACATCGTCTAGATTTTTCCGAGAGGATTTACTATCTTCAGTAATACCTGGAATAACAAATACTGTAGCATGCATTTGATATTTTTTTAAAAGCGGATATGCAAACTGCCAAACACTGGAACGTGCATCATCAATTGTCAGCAAGATGATTTTACGATTCGAAGAAGTTCTGGGATTGACAATTACTTCATGGAATTCCTTGATAGATAATGTCCTATACCCATTCTCTCTTAAGAATTGAAGTTGAGATTCGAATAACTTGGGCTCAATTGTATGATAAACAAAAACTGGAATCCCATCCAAGTTCGAATCTTTGTTTTTAGGATAAACAAAATTCGGATAACCTGAAAATAATGATCTAAATTCAATTGAAAATTGGTCTTTTATTGATTGCTTCATAAAAAATCTATTTGACTAATTTAGTTACGGAATAATATTCTTAATCAGTTGCCAGTAAATATTCAGGAATGAAGACAATCCTGAAATAGCTGCTTTAATAAATCCATACTTTTTAAGTAAAGCAGGTGCGACATAAAGTTCACCTGAAAATAATGCTTCCTTATCTGAAACAATTTTTAGATTTTGAACAAATTTTCGTTTTTCTAATAGTAACCGAAAGTTTTTGAAGACTAAAAAATTTCCTTTCATATATTCCGGAAGAACACCTTTCACTAAAACAAACGCAGCCTGAAAAACTTCGTAAATGATGAATACCGGTATTAAAAGAATAATAAGTGGAATTGAATAATGCGAAAGAATAAAAATCCACCTATTATATGTCTGACCAACTACTCTGAACTTTCTTATTGTATCAACAATTTTATTCTCATGGAGTGCAAACGCAGCAGGTATATATAGACATTTGTATCCAACTCTCAACAATCTTTGATAGAATTCGCCATCATCCCCCCAGCCCATTAATAATTTTTCGTCAAATCCGCCCGCACTCAATGCCGCTTCTCTTTTAATGAGGCAAATTCCCCCCCCGCTATTCAGTGAGGGTTCTGCATTATTCTTCTGATATATTCTATCCCTTTGTTCCGAAATTGCTGCTCCTATGTAGTGAACTTTAGTTCCAGCAGTATATACTTTTTCAGGTTGATCCCAATGCATTAGTCTTGGTGTGCAGGTTGCAATTTTTTCATCGCTTTCCATCACTTTAAGCAATTCAGAAAGACAATTTTTATCAAATTTTAGATCATTATCCGTAATGAATATTAGCTTGCTTGTACCGAGACTTAATGCTTTATTTCGAAGTAAGTTAAGTTTCTTTGTATTATAAGGTAAAACATGAATATTCACTCCCGGGTAAGATTTCTTAATTATTTCGATTGAATCATCAGTTGAATGATCATCAATTACTGAAATCGAGATGTTTACATTTTCACTTTTGTATAATGATCCAATAGTCGAGAGAACTGTATTTTTACCGTTGAAATTAAAAATATAAACTTCTATTAAATTATGATCCCTTTGCATCTGCGATCTCATTTTTATTTTCTAAAATAATCTTTTCTTTTAGCGGAGTTTTATAAAATAGATAACCGCCCCCGCCAAGAATCAAAGTATTAAGCGTATCAAGGAACGAATTTATAAAAGATATGATTACGGCATCATTCATCGACATTCCAACCAATGTAAAAAAAGCAACGAATGTGCCCTCTCTTAAACCCAAGCCACCAATTGAAATTGGAATCATTATAACTAACATGATTATAGGAACAAATAAAAAGAAATAAACTATTGAGATTTGAATATTAAACGACAAAGCAATGAAGTAATAAGTTAAAACACGAGTTACTTGAACTAACAATGTGATTAAAAAAGATAACAATAAAGTTTTAGGATATTTTTTATATTCTAATATGGAAGTATGAAGCTTGACTACATTCTCAACTATCTTTTTATGTTTTATTCTAATCAGTATTTTATCTAAATATTTAGCTGCTCCATCTCTCTGAAATAGGTAGAAAATAATGATTGACATTAAAAAAATAGCAACTATATAAAATTTTAAATTAAATTTATCAATCAAATCTCCAGCGAAAAAAACCGAAATTACTCCTAACAATAACAATGAAAACATTCCCAGTACACGATCTAAGAAAACCGATGATATACTTACTGATTTCTCAGAATTGTTTTTAACTAAATAGTATCCTCTTACTACATCTGTACCTAAGCTTGAAGGAAGGAATAAACCGAGAAAGCTGCCAATCGAATTTATCCAGAAAAGTCTTCCAAACTTTACAACAATATTCCTTACTTTGATTAGTAAATTCCATTTGTATGTCATCTCGAATCGTTCGATTATATTTAACAATGAAGCAATTACAAGAAGAAAAATATTTGCACTTCTAAGACTTTTTACAACAGTATTCCAGTCTATATTCACTAATAAGAATGTCAGAAGTGAAATACTAATGCATGTCTTAAGGATAAATACTAATATTTTCTTTTGATTCATGTGTTTTAAATTATAATCATTTAGAAATCTGTAAGCGAACGTTAAGATATTTTAGTTAATATTTATCTTATAGATTTTTTCCGCGTTTTTATAATATATTTTTTGCAGCACTGAATCAGGTAAGTTTATACCATATATTTTCCAACTTCCTTGATTGATTGCACCTTTCATTGGATAATCTATGTACTCGTTTTCAGTTTCAAGAAATTCAAAATAAGCTTGATAAAATTTTTCCACCGTCCAACCTTTAACGTTGAACAAAGAACCGCCATCAGTGCCGAATAAAATTCTGTCCTGGTACTTAATAAAAAATCTTCTTGTGGTGTACGGTTGTCTGCCAAGTTCTGATAATGTCGTACTCAAATCCAGATAGTAGTTTGGAAATGTGTCTAATAAATATCCTGCATAGCTTAAATCGTCGGTATTCCATCCCATATGACAGCCAATAAATATAGTCTGAGGATGTTTTTTTAATACATTTTCTCTGCCCTTCATGAGTGTTTCCCGGCTTGGGAATTGAGGCCCATAATAACTCCATTCTGAATATCGCCGCAATTCGATATATCTTTCGTTGAATCTATCTACAGGTAAAAACATTGGTGCTGGATCACCCATATGCCAAAGAACTGGAACGCCAAGTTCACCAGCTTTTACCCATAAAGAATCAATTCTAGAATCGTCAACAGGAATAACTTTACCAGATGCATCTTTAGCTGTTAATCCTAAATTCTTCCAAAGCTCCCCTTCTCCAATCACACCTCTTTTTACAGCATTTTCTAGTTTGACTGGCAATGATGCGAGTCTTTCGTCTGTATTGATACCAGGAGGAAATCCTGTTGGCCATAAATTCTTGAATCTATCTGGATATTTTCTTGCATAACGATTTAATATTTCATCTAAGTCTCCGCCAACATCACTATTAAAAACCATTCTTACTCCTACAGAATCCATCGATCTAATAAGATTCTCGGGAGATAGAACTTTCCGATCTTCTTCTGTTTGAAATGAAGAACTTAGATGAAGATTGATATCGATAACCGGATACTTTGCTTTGTAAATTTTTTTACGTTCCACCTTAAGAGTTGATTGAGGTTCAAAATCTGATAATATAATATCTTGACCAAGCAATAATTCGACAACTTTTTTGTATTCACCTGGTTTTAAAATAATGTTCGAAGGATACTTAGTATTAATGTACGTATTCTGAAAAAGTAAAAAGTATGTCGCTACTCCGATTATAATCACTACAAGAGAATATAATAAAGAAGCATTAACAAGTTTCCTGCCTAAAATTATAAGTGCACTAAATGTTAGTAAGCACCCAAATGTTATCGCAATAATCTGATAATCAAGCAGCCTACTGAGAACATCCTGATTTAAAATTTTTGTTGGACTAAAATTTTGTACACTATAAGATGGGCTAAAAACATAACCCGCTATGGTAATAACAATCCCGACAATGCAAGCTCCAATCATGAAATACGTATTTATCTTTTCTTTTGCAAGTTTGCCGATAATCAAGCTGCCTAAAATAAAAATTATACCAATAATGATTATATAGTGACGAAAAATATGGATTTTAGTTACGGTCCAATCAGAGGTAATTATATTCGTTGAACTAAAATTAGCTAAAATATCGGGGTTAATGATAACTCCAACAGCTAAAAATAAAATTCCTAAAATACCTGCGATTATCACTGATTTTTTCTGCATTATACTCTCATGTGAATTTAGAAACTAAAAATTTTTCGAAAGTTTATATACCATTACAAACTTTTTATTTTCGAATTTGTATACATAAATAAGTATTACTCTAAACGATTTCTCAGAACCTTTGCAGGCACTCCACCCGCAATTGAATATGGGGGAATTTCTCCTGATACAATTGCACCGGCAGCAATTACAGAACCCTTTCCTACCTTTGTACCATCTAAAAGTACAACATGCGCTGCAAGCCACACATCATCTTCGGTTATAACGCCTCCTTTGCCGTCAAAATCCGGCTGCTGATTAATCGGAATATCTGTCCGCTCCAATTTGTAGTTGCCGCCTCCGATAACGTAGGTGTATGCGGCTATTAAATTATCTTTCCCGATTACAACTTTGTTAGACGAAAATATCTCACAATTAAATCCAACATTCGCTCTTTCCTCAAGAATTATTTCTCCCCCCTTGCAGCTTAGAATGGAATTCCGCCCAATGAATACATCATTGTTCAAAGTTATCCCGTTATTTTCAGATCCCTTAGCATCGAGCAGTACATTATCATCTATAATTACATTATCTCCGAGAACTATCTTTTTAGGATGGCGGATCACAATGTTATTTCCAAAGACAACTCCCCTCCCGGTTTTGCCAAGCAGTTTTGGAAAAAATTTACCGCGAAGAAATATTCCTAAGGCACCAGGTAATCTTGAAAATAATAACATGACCAATTCATACTTAATCAAATCAGAAAACTTCTCTGTTCCAATTACAAGCTCCTGGTAGCGTCTAAGTTTTGACTTACGTACTCCAGTAATTGATTCCTGGATTTTATAATACTTCTTACTCATATAATATTATCTTTAAAAATTCTTAAAGCCACTTGTTCTTCAAATACCACTCAGCCGTTATCTTCAATCCTTCTTCCAAAGAAACTCTTGGCTGATAACCGAGAATTTTTTTAGCTTTAGAAATGTCGAACGCCCTATCCTTAACAAAGAAGTCAACCCGGCGGCGATAGATGGGCGGTGATATTCCAAAGGGTTTGCAAGCAATTTCGCAAAGCAGTCCGCCAAACCATACAGGCCATACCGGAATCTTTGTTTTAGGAACGGGCTTATTTAAGATTTTACTAATCTTCTCTACTAATTCTCCGAGTGTTAAATATCCTTCACCGCCAATTGTAAATATTTCACCAACCGATTCTTCTTTTTCACCGGCGAGTATAAATCCTCGTGCCAAGTCCTCCACATAAGTCATGTGATAAAGAACCTTGCCACTTCCTATCATTCTAAATTTGCCCTTGTAAATATGCTTAAACAATTTTAAAAGTCGAGTGTCACCGGGCCCATAAATTCCAACCGGACGTACAATTGAAATGGGCAGTTTTTGTTTTTGATAAAATTCAAGAACTAACTTTTCACCATCAACCTTGGATTCCTGATAATAATCCCCAGGACCATACCGGTACTCTTCTTTTGCCGGCGGATTTTCTATATCGCCTTGAACTCCGACAGTACTTGAATGAACAAACTTTTTTACTCTGGCTTTTTTAGCTGCTTCCAGAAGTTTACGTGTGCCTTCAACATTTACATCCCAAAAATATTTTCTCGGAACATTCTCTGTTCGGTAAGCAGCGGCAATATGATAAACGACATCTATTCCTTTCATTGCAGAGGAAAAATCCTTATCAACTGCTAAATCAGCGTAATGAAATTCAACAGGGACACCTTCGATGAGTTTTATATCTGCATTTTTTCTAATCAATCCTCGGACTTTGTATCCCTTTTCAATCAGCTGACGGCAAACATAGCTAGCCGTAAATCCATTGGCACCAGTAACTAAAGCATTAGGCAATTATTTTTTCTCCATAATTTTTTTTCCGATTAGAGCACGGACATCATAAAATGATTTAAGTCGCATAATCTCAGTTTCGGCCTCTCGTTCATTCCATCCAAATAGGCCGCAAATTTTTTTTGAATGCTTGAGTGCGTTATCTGGTTTATCTCCAATTGTAGTTCTTCGAATCATAAAATCCTCAAGATGAACGACTGATTCATTACTTATTATTTCCTTGAGTGTTTCACCGTACCCATTTATTTCTGTTTTCGACCAATCATTGCGATATATTTCAAGTTCCTTTTCTGTTAGGGGTTTTCTTCCATCAACTTGAAAGCTTCCTAAATCGCTGCCAAATATGCTTCGCAGCGTTTTCTCGGCTACCAATCTTGCGGTTGTAAATTTCACTCCCGAAACACTGTATAAACCTTTAGGTCCGCCATTTTCTGAGTGATTTAGAATTATTTCCCGAACCGCAAGCCGATCGCTTCCCTCTTCTTTTGCCGGAAGAAGTCCTGGAAAAATCTGAAGTACATCAGTCATTTTAAGATTTAAATTCTTTATAGTGCTATTTAATTCGTTGATAAAATTCTGAACTGAATCCTTATCCGGTATTGGCATTCTGGATTTATCCTTCCAGGGAGAATGAACAGTACCGGCAAAAAGCAAACTTTTCCAATGATGAACAAAATATGTTCTCGCACTTAGTTTTTTTGGGTGTTACTGCAAGTGCATGAGTGGATAATGCTGGATGATCAAAAAGGACATTCCATGCAAAGGAATCTTTAAATAATTCAGGATGATCTTTATCAAATTTGGCAGCAAGCGTTCTGCACCAAGGCCCTGAAGCATTTATAATTTTATCGGAAGAAAATTCATAAACTTTATTATCTGTTTTGTCGATGGCTTTAATTCCAGTAACTTTTCCATGATCCGATAGGAGATCAATTGCTTCAACATAGTTAAGCGCTTCAGCATTTAAACTGCATGCCCATTTAATTATTTCAATCAGAACTAATTGAGAATCAGGCATTGCTCCATCAAACCATACTGCACCGCCTTTAAGATTCTGTTCATCAACTTGAGGAAATATTTTCTTCACTTCACTCTGACTTAAAATATTTCCATTCGGAAGCTTTTTATTTTCAACTACTCCAGCATTACGATTACTGGAGAGTATGTCATTGAGCAATAAAGCAAATCTGAAAATACCCGGTTTATAAACTCCTTTTCCGTAAAGCGGCATTAAACATGGAAGCGGTTTGACGAGATCAGGAAAATTTCTGAAGAACCATCGTCGCTCAGAAACTGATTCAAAAATCCTTTTCAAGTCTAACGATTGAAGATAGCGTAATCCTCCGTGAACAGTTCTAAGATTGTTGAATGTTGTTGCTGCACCAAAATCATCTTTCTCAACAAGCAGTGCTTTTTTACCGGCTTGGGATGCTGTTAGAAGTAAACAAGCACCGTAAATTCCACCACCGATGATTATGATGATCATATTTTTTCTTTGATGCTTCTTCTAAATTTCTTTTTATCATTTTTATTTTAACGCCTCACCTTCAAGCCATCTTTTTTTCCAATCTTGAAAAACAATCATCGCCCATAAAATATGACTATGATTCGCTGTTCCATTGAGATGTTCACTTTTCAGTCGTTCAACAGCAATGGGATTAAATATACCATCCTGTTTTATTTTATTTTGGCTAAGCAGATCTTCCATCAATGGTCTGAATTCATTTGTGAGCCAATTTTTTATGGGAATACTGAATCCTTCTTTAGGTCTGTAAACGCATTCTTCTGGCACATATTTACTAGCAAGTTTTTTAAGAATAATCTTGGTGTCCTTTGATGTCACCTTAAATTTTTCCGGAACTTGAAATGCAAGTGAGACAAGATCAGGATCAAGGTACGGAACCCTTGCTTCAAGCGATACAGCCATTGACATACGATCGACTTTTGTTAATATATTATCACAAAGATAACTCTTAACATCAACATATAAGCTGCGGTTTAATTCTCCACGATTGCCAGCTTGTTTAAAGAGTTTTTCAATATGCTGAGAAGGCGGCGAAATCATTTCCTTCAGCGCCGCTTCTGAAAAAAGATTCTTCCGCATTTCCTCACCGACAAAGATTCTCCAGCGAGCATGTGAAAGCTCATCATCGTGGTAAGTTCCTTCGATAAATCTTTTTGCTTTATTAATAAATCCCTTTTTCTTTGCGGTCGGTTTGATATTGTTGATGACTGATTCAATCACCCCTTTTCGAATGAATGCAGGAATGCGGCTGAATATTTTTGCTTTAGATTGTGCAAGATAAGTTTCATAACCGCCGAATAATTCATCGCCGCCATCACCGCTTAAAGCAACCGTTACATGTTTGCGGGCTAATCTCGAAACCAGATAGGTTGGAAAGATTGAAAAGTCGCCAATCGGATCATCTAGGAAAAACATAAGATGCTGAAACAATTCCAAAACATCCGGTTTAATTATTTCATCTTTATGATTAACACCTAAATGATCGGCAACTTTTCTTGCCCATTTTAATTCGTTGTATGTCGGGTCATCAAAACCAATGCTGAAAGTTTTTGCCTCACCCATAGCTGACACAATTAAAGAAGAATCAACTCCGCCGGAAAGGAAAGCGCCCAGAGGTACATCGCTTATCAATTGCATTTGAGTAGATTTCTTTAACTGAGCATCTATTCTCTCTAACCAATCTTCCATAGTCGAGTGGTTATGCTGAACTTCATAAAACGGAATATCCCAGTACATTTTAGGTTCACAAATAGGATTGTTTAAATCAATCTCTATAAAATATCCTGGTTCAAGCTTTTTAATTTCTTTTATGAGGGTCGCTCTTCCCGGAACATATTCCCACGAAAGAAATTCTCCGAGCGCATCAACATCGAGATTTGTATTAACTTCTTTGCTTAGTAAAATTGATTTAATCTCTGAACCAAAAATTATTCGGCGATTATTGAATGTATAGTAAAGCGGTTTAATTCCTATATGATCACGTGCAAGCAGTAATTTATTTTTCTTGGTATCATGAACTGCTATTGCAAACATTCCGTTTAAATATTTCAAAAAGCCGCTGCCGTATTCTTCATAACCGTGGACAATTACTTCCGTATCCGTATTTGTTTTGAAAACGTGTCCCTTTGCTTGAAGCTGGCTTCGGAATTCTTTGAAGTTATAGATCTCGCCATTAAAAACTGTCCAAACAGATTTATCTTCGTTGTATATCGGCTGATGGCCGCCGCTCAAATCAATAATTGAGAGCCGTCTCATTCCCATAGCAACATTTCCGCGAATATCCGAACCGGATTCATCAGGTCCGCGATGATAAATAATATTCACCATCTTCTCAAGAAGACCTGAATCAATTACCTTAGAACCATTAAAAGCGGCGTAACCGGTTATTCCACACATTACTTAATATGCTCAAAAAGTTTTTTTAATTTCTTTGTATATATATCACGAGAATATTGCTCTTCATACATTTTTTTTGCGGCATTGATTTTCTTTGCAGCTTCTGATTTATTGATTAATGCTTCCGCAATTCCATTACCAATTGCTTCCGGAGTCGGATCAACAAGAAAAGCAACTTCAGGAGTTAAAACTTGTGTGTGCGAGTAAATATTTGTTGCAACCAGAGGTATTCCAGATGCAAGCTGTTCATAAACTTTAAGCGGAGTGTTAGTTCCCTCACTTCGTGGTGAAACCAGGACTTTTGCAATGCTTGTATAGTACTTTGCAACTGGTTGTGCAACTCTCCCGGTGAACACAACGCTTCCATTTAATCCGCTTGCCTGAGCAAGAGTTAAATATTCTTTTACTTGTTCAGGTGATCCTCCAACGATAAAAAGATATGCGTTTGGATTTTTTTGTATTGTATGCATAAATCCTTTTACAAGAAGCTCTATGCCTTGATACTTTTCCAAGGTTCCGGCATAAACAACAATATCTTTCTTTAATATTTCCTCAGAAAGCGGCTGCACTTTTTCTGAACTAGAATTAGGCGATTCATTTTTCAGCATTACTTTTTCAAAAATGGAATTCTCAATTAAAAAGTGCTTGCTCTTATCTTCAATTATTGTATTAACATAATTGAATAGGTCCGGACAGATTGTAATCACAGCATCTGAAATTCTGAGACAGGAATCCTCTAAACCTTTGAAGATGTTAAAAAGTATTTTCGATTTAGAAAAATTAAAGTTTGTAAGCTGTTGCGGCAGTGATGAGTGCATATCGTAAATCAGCTTGAAACCGAAAAGCGGTTTCATAAAACGTGCGAAAAAAACAGATTCTTCATGAGCGTGAACAAAATCATATCTATTTCTTATTAGCAGCGAAATCATCTTTACAATTATAAATACATCGAGAAAAAGCTTTAATGGAGATGGCCCGATCTTAACATTGCCTAAAAATTTAAACCGTGGTATTCTGATTATGTTAACATTTGGAATATCAACATCTTGCCCTTCGCCATAGGTTAGAAAATCTATTTTGATTCCCAGCTCTGAACTAACAAGAGTCCGATAGTAAACACTGAAAGGTGTTCCTCGCGGCGAGAAAAATGGCTGAGGTGCAACTACAAGAGCTTTCATGCTTTATTTCTTTTTTTTATCTGCATTGCAATTTGAGTTTTAATAAAAGTAAATGGAGAAGTTAGATTTCCAAATTTTTCTATTTTCAAACTCTCATCAAGTAATGATTGCTTCACACTTTCCCATGGTCTTTGATTCATCAAAATCAATGTTTGCAATAAATCCATAAGACATTGGGCGTTTTGCTTCTTGCGGAAAAGGAAGCGGATCACTCCCCGGCAGAATTTTCATCCCGTTTGCTTCTGCCAAATTAAATTGAGTAGGATTTGGTAACAATAGAAGTTCTTCCCCCATTATCACCCAAAAGTAAATTTGGAATTCTTTTCATAATCAATTCATTAACTTTTTTTCCACGACTCCCATACCATTTTCCAAATCCCCAAGGTAAAACCGGAATTCCACCCAAGGATAAAACGTCAGTAATTGTATTTTCAATAGAGTTACCGTCTGGTAATCTCTTTTTAGTTCCAAGTGAAAGCACTTCTAAATTTTCTTTCGTTACTATTTGGAATCCGGGAAAAACAATTGCTCTCATTCCCCTCATATTGGTTTTTACTTCAATCGCACTTGTGTTTTGAATATCTCTTATTTGGAAAATTTCTTTCGAAAGTGGATTCTTAATTTCCTTGATAGTTCTTAGTAAATTATAAGAATCTTCATTCCTTCCTTCAGTAAGAAATAACATTCCAGTCTTAATTTCGGAGTACGAAATTTTAGACATGTTTTCAAAGCAACTTTCAAAAAAAAGTCCTTTGTCAAAACAGTTATGAAAGTGGACGTGGGAGTCAACGGCCCAAAGAGTCATGTATTTTTCCAGATTTGCTTCAAATATAGCAATAATCAAGCCATATTCTTACTTTGAGAAAGGATTTATGTGAGGCCTTTTTTTAGAGTTTGCACTCTCCCAAAGTTATAAATTTTAGAAATTTTTGAAGTTCCGAACGTAATTTAGGGATATTTCAATTAAAGGTATAACTGTTAAGTTAAATGGATCTACTGACGGTGGTATGCAAAATCTTTTTAAATAATTGCATTCGGGGATTATGACATAAAAGTTTGGGAAGAAGAATTGATAGACTAAGCTTTCTATAAGTCACTTGTAAAAATTTCAAAACTCAAGTTAATTCACAAACCCGTACCTCAAGTTATACTCTATGATTTGTATTTAATGATGAATTTAAATTGCTTAAGAATAAAAATATTTATGAACTATCTAATAAAACTTTTTAGTAAAGTGCTAGAAGTTTGTAGAAGAAATCCAGCTGCGGCTAAAAGTAAATCCAAATAATCCATCCCAAATTTTTCTGCAGATCCTGAAATGTAATAAAAAAGATTAATGAAAAAGAGAATCATCAATATCGTGGCAAATCCAGTAAAACCAGCTTTTAGTGGTTTTAAAATATACATATTCACTTTTGTAAATTTTGGAATGGAAGTCGTGATTTGAATTGTATTCGATTGTGTCAAAGTTTTCATAATGATCTTTCTAATTGAATTCTTTCCGGATTAATCGCGGTAATAAGACTTAATAATATCTTCCGCATCGTTGCTGCCGAGTAACCTTGCGCTATGCAAAAGCAGCAATGCTTCATCTTTACTTCCTTGCAGAAGTTTTGCAATTCCAAGTATAGAATAAAGTCGTGCGTAAGTTGGATTTGCAGTATTGTTCGAACTTCTTGT
Source organism: uncultured Ignavibacteriaceae bacterium (assembly GCA_963698205.1). GTDB lineage: Bacteria > Bacteroidota > Ignavibacteria > Ignavibacteriales > Ignavibacteriaceae > IGN3. The sequence goes on from CAVOPZ010000014.1 coordinate 73,271, forward strand.
TTCACCTTTCATATCTCTAGATAGAGTTTCCATTCTGTAGTGCAGATTTATTGCCTGTTGACAATCGTAAATTGCACCTTCATAATCTCTCATTTCCAGTTTAGCATAACCTCTGCTTGAGTAAGCATGTGGAAGTAACGGACTTGCCATGATAGCTTTTGTAAACTCAAAGATGGCGCCTTTGTAATCACCGAGCAATAATTTGTTATTTCCTGCTAATATGAATTCTTCTGTGCCCTTCATTTTCTTTTTCGGTTAGTGAGAAATAATAATCGACCCTTTATTAAAGCCAACTAATATGCCGTGAAATAAGTGCGATTTTTTAGCTTTTTAGGCTTTTTTATATATGCTGATGAATCAAAATAAGACTGGCCGAAAAATCAAAACACCTTTTATAAAAAGAGGTTAGGGTATTTCTTCATGTGAAACAATTTAAAGAATGTTTTAGATGAGTTGAGATTATTAATCGGTATGAATAAAATAAAAAAGCGGAAGGATTATTCTTCCGCTTTATAAGACTTATATCGGATAAGATTATTTTTTCTTATCTGCTTCTACAACTGCAATTGCAGTCATATTTATTATATCATCAACTGTTGCACCGGTTTGCAAAACATGAATTGGTTTTTTCATTCCCATCAATACCGGACCAATAACCGTAGCTTGACCAATTCTGGCCATAAGCTTATAGGCAATGTTTCCAGCTTCAAGACTCGGGAAGATTAACACATTAGATTTGCCTTGAAGTGAACTAAATGGAAATTGTTTTTCACGAATTTCGGGAACAACAGCAGTATCTGCTTGCATTTCTCCATCGATAATTAAATTAGGTCTCTGTCTTTTAACCAATTGAACTGCTTCCTTAACCTTGACAGATTGCGGATACTTTGCACTGCCGAAATTACTGAAAGAAAGCATTGCTATTTTGGGAACAATATCAAATTCTTGGACGGTATCTGCGGTTGAAATTGCAATTTGCGCAAGTTTTTCTGCGGTTGGATTAACATTAACTGTACAATCCGAGAAGAAATATACATCTTTCTTAGTTATTACAATATAAAGTCCTGACAACCTTAAATCCTTCCTTAATGCCAACACATTGAAGTGCTGGTTTAATCGTGTTCGGATAATGTGTTGTCAATCCGCTGATTAAAGCATCAACATTTCCTTGATCCAGCATCATGC
>CAVOPZ010000015.1:0-18910 GCA_963698205.1 uncultured Ignavibacteriaceae bacterium
CATTGCGCCATAAATAAGGTAACCGAAGGAGAATAAGAAAAAGGTCGTTGCGCCATAATATAGGTAACCGAAAAAAATAAGGATTACCTATGAGCAATTCAGCAAAAAAAGAATACCTTCAAGAGATCAGGAAAAGATATTTTATAGCTACCAAAGCCGATAAAACTCTCATCCTCGATGAGTTTTCTACGGTATGTAATCTCAATAGAAAATATTGTATTAGACTTATTCATAAAAAAGAAACTCCCGTAAATAAAAGAAAAGGGAGACCTAAAAAATATCATAGCTCAACCTTACTCGATTTCTTGAAAGACCTGTGGGTTGTTACCAATCTTGCATGCTCAAAGAGATTAAAGGCAGCAATCCCTCTTTGGTTACCTTATTACCACTTGCATAAAAACAACTGTTTAACCTCAAAAGATTTGAAGCTTATAGAAGAAATGTCTCCGAGAACTATTGATCGCTTACTTCATCGGCTTAAGTCAAAATATAAAAAGTTTGGGCTCTCTACGACTAAACCAGGTCGATTATTGAAAAAACAAGTTCCGATCAAACTTAACCAATGGGATGAAACACGGCCCGGTTTTATTGAAGCCGACACCGTTGCTCACTGCGGTTCTTCTTTATCCGGACAATTTGTTTATACTCTCAACATTGTTGATATCGCTTCCGGGTGGACTGAACAGAGAGCCTTATGGGGAAAGGGCCAAAGAGGTGTCTTTGAGGCTCTTAAAAACATCACTAAACATCTTCCCTTTAAGGTGCTTGGTTTTGATTGTGATAACGGCGGTGAATTACTCAACTATATGCTTTTAGAATATTTTACTCATAGAAAAAATCCCGTTCAATACACTCGCTCCAGAGAATACAAGAAAAACGATAATGCTCATGTCGAAGAAAAGAACTGGACTCATATTCGGCAATTTATTGGTTACCAGAGATTTGACAAAATTGAAACAGTTGCTATGCTCAATGAACTCTACCTTATCGAGTGGAGACTTTACCTCAACTTCTTCATCCCTTCTTTCAAACTCATCGATAAGAAAAGAGACGGTTCTAAAATCATTAAAAGGTTTGACAAGCCTAAAACTCCTTATCAAAGACTTATCGACTCGCCTTCTATCTCCTCTGCTAAAAAGAAAGAGCTGATACAAATCTTCAACTCTCTCGATCCTTTCTTGCTCGAAATAAACATGAAGAACAAAATCAAAAACATTCTTAATCTCTACGAGATTTAAATTATCTACTTATCAACAAAGAAAGTCATGCCCGAGGCAGATCAGCCTTTGGCTGAAATAAAAGTAGCAAAAAAAGAAAAAAACTATTATTATTACCCCAGTTCTTTCTCTTTAACAATTGGTTAACCTTATTATCAACACCGAACTTCTCTAATATCCCTAGGGTTACCTTTTATTATGACGCAACACGAACCTAAATTTGTGATTAGTTGAGATCAGAAGTTTAGTCCTTACATGGAGCGCTTAATTTTGCTTCGTTATGGTTTTGAATATTGGGAAAAGCGATTTAGAATAAGGTAATAAGGTCGGAAGATGATAACTTATTAATATTACTAAGGTTAGATTGATCGAGAAAATTTTCCTAATTAGCACTCCTATTAAAAGGTAGTCACAGCATAATTCTGTAATTGAAAAACCACGTAGTGATTTTTGCCCTCCTGTTTTCTCACCTTAGTAATAAAACACCGCCTGAAATAAAACCTTATTATCTTATAATAAGCTTAACCGCCCTTAGATACGATCGTGGTTTTATTTTTAGTTATGCTCTGCAGCCCTCCCAAACAAATGAATTTCCTATTTTTCTCTAAAATCTTTAAGTTAAAACCAGAATTAAAAACGAACTAAGAGATATGGAATCAAATAAAACCGATTTATCGATATTTACAGAAGGTGATCCAAATAAAAAACCGATTGTGTTTATTCACGGTTTCCCCTATGATCACACAATGTGGGATAAACAAATTAATGAGCTGAAATCAAATTACTTTTGTGTTACTTATGATATTCGAGGATTGGGCCAATCCCCAATTGGCGATGGACAGTATACTATAGAGTCATTTGTTGATGATCTTGAAACAATTATTGCTGAATTAGAACTTCACAAACCAGTTTTGTGCGGACTTTCAATGGGCGGGTATATTTCTCTCCGTGCTGTTGAAAGGAATGAATCGAATTACAGCGGAATGATTTTATGCGACACTCGTTCTTCAGCAGATACGGATGAAGGTAAAATTAAAAGAGCCGATAACATCAAAAAAATAAATGTGGTTGGGGTTAAGCAGTTTGTCTCCGATTTTGTGCCGATTTGCTTTTCAGTTAAATCAATAACGGATTCAAATGAAGAATACTCCAAAGTGCTGAATAAATCTTTGAACTCAAATGCAATTGGAGTAAAAGGATGCTTGCTTGCGATGGCAGGAAGAACGGATACAACTAATTATCTCAGTAAAATTAAAATTCCATCATTACTTTTATGCGGTGAAGATGATCGCTTAACTCCTCCTGATGTTATGGAATTGATGGCAGAACAAATTCTCGGTTCACAATTTGAAATCGTGCCAGGAGCAGGACACATGGCGCCAATTGAGAATGCATCTTTTGTGAATAGTAGAATTAAAAAGTTTCTGAGTAAAATTTCATAAAGAAGACCCTCAGAACTTTTTATCTAACCTTGATGTTAACTTCCGAGGCGATAATTGTGATTGAAGAGAATATTTAATCAATAAAAACACAAACTCACAATAAAGGGAATAAATGAGCAAAACAATTTTAGAAAAAAACCGGCTGGAAGCATTCAGCGACGGCGTGATAGCAATTATCATCACGCTTCTTGTACTGGAAATGAAAGTACCCCATATAGAAGGTGATATAAATCCTTACACAATTGGAGCGGCTTTGCTTGGGATTGTACCAAAATTTTTAAGCTGGGCATTAAGTTTTTTTATGGTATTGATCATGTGGGTGAATCATCACCGGATTTTCAATGATATAAAACATTCCGATAATGGTTTAATGTGGGTAAACGGATTACTTCTTTTCTGGATGTCTTTCGTTCCATTTCCAACTGCATTTATGGGGGATTACTTTGATCAGCCGCTCGCAGTGTTTTTCTTCGGGTTATGTATGACCTTTATGGGAATATCTTTCTACTTGCTAAGGCGATATTTATACAACCATAAAGAGCTATTAAAAGATTCTGTTGATCTTGTAAGCTACAAGAAGCTGCTAAACAGCACAATCGTATTTGGGCCGGTCTTGTATTTTTTCGGAGCTATCTGCGCTTTTATTTATCCTTACCTGGCGTATGCAATTTATATAGCGATACCAATTTACTTTGTCTTTTTTGGAATGAATAAAAAATCTGAAGGATAAAAAAAGTTAAGTGAAACTAATTCGCATTAGGTGGGCTGGATGCTAGATGCTGGTTTCTAGGTGTTTATCCTGCAGCAGGCGGGGCTGGATTGAATAGATGCTGGATTCCAGATACAGGATGCTGGATAAATCTTGTCACTTTTCAAAAACATTGAAGGGAAATTACATTTAAGGTTTTAACGAGATAAATGCGATTTGCTTAATTATGCGCAGTTAACATCCTATAACCGACACCAGAGTCTGTAACAATATATTTTGGATGTGTGGCGTCATCTTCTATTTTTTTTCTTAGCTGTCCAATAAATACTCTTAAGTACTGAGAGTTCTCAACCGAACTTGGTCCCCAAATTTCTTTTAGTATGTAACTGTGAGTAAGAACCTTTCCGACATTCTTTGCTAACAGTACAAGCAGAAGATACTCGGTGTTTGTTAGTTTAACTTCTTCTTTGTTTTTTGTAACAATGCGCGCGGCAAAATCAATCGAAAGGTTTCCGTTAGTGAAAATGCTTCCATCATCTGTCTGCTGTGTGCGGCGAATATTTGCACGTATTCTTGCAAGCAGCTCCGATGTATTAAATGGTTTAGTGAGATAATCATCTGCACCCAAATCTAATGCTTTCACAATATCTTCTTCGGAATTTCTAACTGAAAGAATGATGACGGGAACAGCAGTCCATGTGCGTAATTCTTTTATTACACTGAAACCGTCTCTGTCAGGCAGTCCTAAATCGAGTATAACTAACTGCGGGTGAGAAGTTGCAACCTGGACAATTCCATCTTTTCCATTCCCAGCTTCAACAACCTTATATTCTTCAGCTTCGAGAGCTATGGAAAGAATTTTGCGAATCTGAGTTTCATCATCAATTATTACAATTGTGTTCTTCACGCTCATTTCGTTTTGCCCTCACTATTTTATCGGAAGTGTAATTGTGATTACTGCACCGCCGGTATTTCGGTTCATTGCTGTAATTGTTCCGCCGTGAGCTTCTATGAATCCTTTGCTGATTGATAATCCCAATCCCGTTCCTCCGGTTTTTGTTCCGGGAATTCTATAAAATTTATTGAATAATTTACTCAAAACTTCATCAGGAAATCCTGTGCCGTTATCGGAAATGTTTATCACGCATTGCTGATTCTGCTGAACCGCTTCGATTATTATCTCACTTCCTGAAGGAGAATATACAATGGAATTATGTATGATATTAATCAGAGCTTGTTCAAGCAAAACATAATCAAACTTGAATACAATATCTTCTGTTATATTTGTTAAAATTTTATGGTTGGCAGATTCATCTTTCAGCCGCTCAATTGAAGCATGAACCAAATCTGAAACAGAATGCCAATCTGATTTTGGTTTTAAATTGCCAGATTCAAGCCGCGCCATATCGAGTAGATTTTCTACCAAGCGATGAAGTCTGTCGGCGGCAATGTTTATCTCACTCATAAATTTTTGCAGAATACTTTTATTCTCAAATATTTTTTCATCCTTAAATGAGCTGACAGCCCCAATTATTGTTGTGATCGGAGTCTTTAATTCATGCGATATTGAATTGAATAGAGTTTTATACAGCTTCTCGGATTCGGTTGACAGCATAGACTGTTTGGCTAATTCATTTAAGTATTCTCTTTCAATAGCATTCGTAATCTGTGAGATGAAATTATTTAACAGTTCTTCCTGATCAAAAGACGGCGGAAGGTCGCTTGCTACACTTACTCCAATTACACCTAAAACACCGCTTTTACTATCCAGCGGATAGTATGTTGCCTCAGCGTTTGGAAGCGTGTTGGTGAATCTGCCGACTTTCTGCTTATTGATAAAGCAATGCTGAGCATACGCCCACTCTGCATCATTAAAAATAAATGAGCTTGATGCATGCGGTTTTGCTTTTAGCTTTTTCGCGGATTCAAAGAAAATCAAGACAACTTCGGCATTAAAAACATTTTCGATTTCTTTTATTGCCGCATCTGCCACATCATTCAAATTGCCGGCAGCAGACAGCTTTTTAGAAAGATTATAAAGCAAGTTTGTTTTTTCTTCTCTTTGCCGTAATAATTTTTGCTGTATTCTAATTTTTGATGATAATGTCCCGGTAACGGAAGCAACTATAAAGTACATAATAAACATTAAGGCATCTTCGGGTTTCGAAATATGAAAAGTGAAATGCGGGGGAATGAAAAAGTAGTTCCAGCTTAATGCACTAATTAATGCTGTGAACAAAACCGGTCCTATTCCGAAATTAGCAAGCGGCAAAATCGCAACCACCAGTAAGAACAATATTGAAACAGTTTGATATCCAATCTGATCCTGGAAATAATAGGAGACTACGCCAACTAAATAAATTATTGCTGCAGCAATAAAGTATTTTGAAACGCTTGAATGTGAAGCTGCTTTAACATCGAACAGCAATTCCTTTCCTTCCATTCTTTCACCGCCTAAAACGTAAATGTCAATATCGTCACTTTTCTTGAGCAGGTTTTTAATGAAATCATTTTTAGGAAAAAGATTTTGAAGTTTCGACTTTCTTGATTTACCAACTATAATTTGTGTAACGTTATTTTCTCTGGCTATTCTCATTACAGCATCAATCACATTCATGTCCTGAGTTACAACCAATTCACCGCCAAGTTCTTTAACAAGATTAAAATTTTGCGAGAGAATCTCTTTATTGCTTTCAGAAATCTTTTGATCGGTTTCAACATAGACAGCTATCCAGGATGATTCCATTGAGTAAGCCAATCTCCTCGTCCAGCGAATTAAGTTTGATGAATAAGGGCTTGGTCCAATTGCGCACATTAATCTTTGTCCGGATTTCCATACCTCATAAATATTCTTTTCGGTTTTATAAGTTCGCAGATCCTTATCAACTCTTTCGGCCGTAATTCGAAGAGACATTTCACGTAATGCTGTAAGATTTCCTTTTCTAAAGAAGTTTTGGATTGCCTGTTTTGAGCTTTCGCCGGTATAAACTTTTCCTTCGGCAAGCCGTTGAATCAGCTTATCGGGAGTTATATCAACCAGTTCTATTTCATCTGTTTGATCAAGAATGGAATCAGGAACAGTTTCTCTGATAGTTGTTCCCGTAATTTGCTTAACGGTTTCTGCCCGGCTTTCAAGATGCTGAACATTTAGAGTTGTATAAACATCTATCCCGTTCTGCAATATTTCAATAACATCCTGATATCTTTTAACATTTCTGCTTCCGGGAATATTTGTATGTGCCAGTTCATCTATCAATACAAGAGCAGGTTTAAGTTTTAGAATAGCATCAATATCGAACTCTTTAAATACAGTTTCCCGGTAAGTAAGTTCTTTCAACGGAACTTTTTCTAATCCCTCAACAAGCTCTTCCGTGTCCAATCTCTTGTGGGTTTCAACAATTCCAATTACAACATTAATTCCATCTGCTTTTGCTTTATGTGCGGCTTTAAGCATTGCATAAGTTTTTCCGACTCCCGCACACATTCCAAAAAAGATTTTAAGCTTTCCTTTAGTGCTTTTTATTTCTTCCTGTTTCAAGCGATTTAGCAGTGTGTCAGGATCAGGACGAGTTATTTCTGATTGATCGTTCATTTTTTTTATCTCACTTTTCTGCTATTAACAAGTCTAGCTTGATATTGAGCTTAAGAACGTTTACAACCTCATTACCTAAAAATCCAAATTGCGGATATTCAGTTAGTGAATTAATAATTTTATAAATTTTATTTGTTTGAATTTCATTTAGTGATCTTGCTTTTGCTATTCTCGGAACTTGAAGATAAGCTGCTTGCTTTGAAATATGTGGATCAACTCCGCTTGCCGAAGCAAATAGCATTTCAGCCGGAATTTGTTTTGTAGAATCCAGCATGTTGGTTAATAAGAAATTTTGCCCTTCTTTCTTTGTACTGCTGACGAAGAAGTTTACTTGTTAACCCAAGATTACTTGCTCCTGATGGCATCGGGTTATAATCGATGGCAGATGGACGTAAATGGAAGTAAGTGCTGTCAGTGAAATTTTGTCCAAGTAAAAATGATCCCCGAACGATTCCGTTTTCAATATACAAACTACCGTTTGTTTTTTCATAAAAAAATACTTGGGCAACAAGTGTTATAAGAAGCGGATAAATAATTCCTGTTATTAAAGTAAATAATAAAAGGACTTTTATTGAAAGCATTATTTGATTTAAAATTTTCATTTAAACTTACCCAAAAGCTATTTCAATTTTAATATTCTTGTAAGTTGCATCAGACAATTCCTATTGCAGTAACTAACAAATCAATAAGCTTTATGAATACAAACGGAATAACCAAACCGCCTATACCATAAATCATTAAATTTCTCTTCAGGACAATTGCAGCTTCCTCAGGGCGATATTTTATTCCTTTTAATGCTAAAGGTATTAATGCAATTATTATCAAAGCATTAAAGATTACAGCACTTAGAATTGCGCTCTGAGGTGAAGCTAATTTCATAATATTAAGGGCAGACAATGGACCGTTCAAAGGTGTTGTCGCAAATAATGAAACTGCAATTGCGGGAATAATTGCGAAATATTTTGCGACATCATTAGCAATACTGAATGTTGTTAAAGCGCCGCGAGTCATTAACAGCTGCTTTCCTATTTCCACGACTTCTATAAGTTTCGTTGGGCTGCTATCCAAGTCAATCATATTTCCTGCTTCGCGTGCAGCTTGTGTTCCGGTGTTCATAGCAATTCCCACATCTGCTTGTGCAAGTGCGGGTGCATCATTTGTACCATCCCCAATCATTCCAATCATTTTACCCGTTGCCTGTTCGTCACGAATCCGTTTTAATTTATCTTCCGGTTTTGCTTCGGCAATAAAATCATCAACACCGGCTTCTGCAGCAATTGCAGTTGCAGTCAGTTGATTATCGCCTGTGATCATTATGCTTTTAATCCCCATTTTTCTAAGCTGTGCAAAACGTTCCTTAATACCACCTTTAACAACATCCTTAAGCTGAATCAAACCCAGAATTTTTTTATTCTCCACAACTACAAGGGGAGTTCCTCCGGCAAGGGCAATATCTACTCCCATCATCTGCGTGAAAATAAAATCCGCCTGAGAATTAAGATTAATGTTGGTTTCATGAGAAATATATTTTTTGATTGCCTCGAGTGAGCCTTTGCGGATTACTCTCTCCGGTAATCCGTCAGTTGCCGATATGTTCACGCCGCTCATCTGTGTTTTTGCACTGAAGGGAATAAACTGAGCATTAAGTTCACGAACATGTCTTTCCCTTATTCCAAAACTTTCTTTTGCTAACACTACAATCGATCTTCCTTCAGGTGTTTCATCAGAAAGAGATGCTAGTTGAGCTGCGTCTGCCAAAGATTCTTCACTAACGCCATAAGCAGGAATAAATTCTGTTGCCATTCTGTTTCCGAGAGTAATCGTTCCTGTTTTATCAAGAAGAAGAACATCTATATCACCTGCGGCTTCAACTGCTCTGCCGCTCATTGCAATTACATTGTGTTTTAGCAATCGATTCATTCCGCTTATTCCAATAGCACTTAACAAGCCACCTATGGTTGTTGGAATAAGGCAAACCAGTAATGAGATTAGCACAGGGATTGATACAAAACTAACATCCTGCGCAAGAGTGATGTTAAAATAATTAAAGAAATATTTAAGCGTTACTACAACAACAAGAAAAACAATTGTCAATCCGGAAAGTAAAATTGATAAAGCAATTTCGTTTGGAGTTTTTTTTCGTTTTGCACCTTCAACCAATGCTATCATTCTATCAATGTAAGTTTCTCCAGGGTTAGAGCTGATTTTTATAATTATTTTATCGCTTAAGACTTTCGTTCCGCCTGTGACTGCGCTTCTATCTCCACCGCTTTCTCTTATAACTGGAGCCGATTCGCCTGTTATCGCAGACTCATCAACACTCGCGACACCTTCAATTATTTCACCATCGGCAGGAATTAAATCCCCCGCTTCACAGATAACCAAATCTCCTGCTCTTAATTCAACAGCCGACACTTTGCTTTCCTTACCGTTTATTAATTTTCGAGCTATAGTTGTTGTTCTGGTTTTTCTGAGATTTTCAGTTTGTGCTTTTCCTCTTCCTTCAGCGATTGCTTCAGCAAAATTTGCGAACAGAACTGTGAACCAAAGCCATAATGTTATTTGAAAATTGAATAGCCGAAAATTATTCTCAAGTATATCCGACATACAAATAAAAGAGGTCATTACTGCACCAATACCGACAATAAACATTACCGGATTCTTGGCTAAATAAAACGGATTGAGCTTCTTGAACGAATCTCTTATTGCTGTAAGAAAAATTTTTCTATCAAATAACGATATTTCATAAATCGTTGTACTCATAAATGCTATCTCTTAAAAAGTAATTCCGTTTTGTAATAAAAAATGTTCTAGAATTGGACCGACCGATAAAACCGGGAAGAAATTGAGCGCTCCTATAATTATGATTATTGAAAAGAGTAAGAAAGCAAACAGCAGATTATCTGTAGCAAAAGTTCCTGTAGTAACCGGGGTAATGTTTTTCTTGACAAGATTTCCAGCAATAGCCAAGACGGGAATTATTACACCGTATCTCCCAATTAACATTGCTAATCCAATAAAAATATTATAGAAATTCGTATTCGTATTTAATCCGGCAAATGCACTTCCATTATTAGCAGCACCCGATGTAAATGCATAAAGAATCTCCGATAGCCCATGCGGACCTTTATTAAGAACACTCAATAATCCGGTTTTTGTAGTTGCTCCAATTGCTGTGAATAAAAGCATTACTACACTCGGCAGCAGAACACCAACTATTGCCCACTTAATTTCATAACCCTCTATTTTTTTACCAAAGTATTCAGGAGTTCTGCCGACCATCAAACCTGCAATGAAAACCGTAAGCAGAATAAATAAAAACATTCCATATAATCCAGAGCCCACACCGCCAAAGATTATCTCACCCAGCTGCATATTAAGCATAGCTATTAATCCAGCAATTGGCGAGAGCGAACTATGCATAGCATTCACAGATCCGTTTGAAGCAACTGTTGTGGCCGTAGACCAAAGTACACTGCTGAAAATCCCGAAACGAGTTTCCTTTCCTTCCATTAATTGGTTCGTGGAGAATGCTGTGCTTGATGAAACTTCAGACCAATATGAAATGACCACACCGCTGATAAAAATAAATAACATTACTCCGAATAATGCCCATGCATGTTTTTTTGAACCCAACATTCTGCCGAAAGTAAAAACAAGCGCTCCGGGAATAAGAAGAATAGAAAGAACCTGTATGAAATTTGAAAGCGGAGTTGGATTCTCAAAAGGAAATGCGCTGTTAACACCAAAAAATCCGCCGCCGTTTGTTCCAAGCTGCTTAATTGCAATCTGTGAGGCTGCTGGGCCTAATGGAATAACCTGCTTTCTCCCCTCAATAGTTGATGCAATAACATTAGGACTAAATGTTTGAACTACACCTTGAGATAATAATAGAACCGAAACTATAATCGATAAAGGTAAAAGAACGTAAAGCACTGAACGTGTTAAATCCACCCAATAATTCCCAAGTGAATTTCCTTTTCTCCTGGTCACACCTCGTATTACTGCCAACAGAACAGCAATTCCAACAGCCGGGCTGATAAAGTTTTGCACTGCTAATCCAAACATTTGAACAAAATTGCTGAGCGTTACTTCTCCTGAGTACGATTGCCAGTTAGTATTTGTTACAAAACTTATTGCAGTATTCAGTGCTAAAAAGAATTCTACATTTGGTAATTGCTGTGGATTAAGCGGTAAATATTGTTGAGTTAGTTGCATCATCAATAAAACGAGAATTCCGATCATATTCGAAATGAGCAGAGCAGAAGCATATCCTTTCCAACTCATTTCATGTTTTGCATCAATCTTCAGCAAGGAGTAAATAAACTTTTCAGGTCTGGATAGAATGAAACTTAAAATGTTTTTTTCTCCAATCAATCCTTTGTAGAAAAAATTTCCTAATAGAACAGAAAGAATTATAAGCACGGTTATAAACAAACTAAATTGAATTAAATCAGATAAATAGTTCATCGGTGAAAATCCTTTTAAAACTTTTCCGGTTTAAAAGAGAATAAACCAGGTAAACAAATACTACAAACGAAATGACTAATGAAATTATTTCAAACATATATTTACTTTTATTATTGCGAGTAAAATATAGTGCAGAAGTTATAAAGATGCTGTAAAAAGGTAAGCGAAGGGTGTAAAGATTTTATAAAGAACGTTTATTTCTGGATGTTTCTCTTCTCTTCCACAATTTTTCTTACTTCTTTTATTAGAAGGGGAAATGCGGGTTCAGTCATGCCGTGATCATAGCCGTCCATTTCATAAAGCTTAGTTTTGGTGTGCCCTGCAACTTTCATCATTCGCATCATATAAGCATTTTCTTCATAACGACCGAGCATTTCTAATTCACGGTCGCCGGTTATTAAAATCAGTGGCGGTGCATCGGAGCGCACATGATAAAGCGGTGCAAGATCATCTACAATTGGTTGTGTGCGGGGAATTCCTCTTTCTTCCCGAATTATGAAATGAGTTATTGCCTGTCCGCTCAAGGGAATTAATCCGGCAATTCTGTTTGCATCGATGTTATATTTGTTTAACCAGTCGCTTATCTAAACCGATCATGTTTGTGAGATATCCGCCTGCAGAATATCCTGAAATAAATATCAGAGAAGTATCGCCGCCATAATTTTGTATATTGTTAAAAACCCATGCAACTGCAGCCGCGGCATCTTCAATGTACTTTGGAGATTTGACTTTTGGATACAAACGATAGTTAACAGCAACTACACAAAATCCTTTTCCTTTCAGAGCAGCTGGTATTTCTTTCTCTCCTCCGGTTAATCCTCCCCCATGAAACCAAACAATAGTAGGAAAGTTTTTTATGTTCTTAGGATAGTAAACATCTAGAACACATTTTTCCTTTATGTATTCATCGGATTGATTTACTAATTCACTATAGTATGGAATGTCCGATTATAATGTTGGTATTCGGTTTCTTGAGCAAATGCGAAGATCCCAAACTAATTAGATAGATCGAAAATAAAATCTTTCTCATTTTTATCTCCAGTCTTTACGTTTTTTTAATTCTGTTATGTGTGCAAGATGATGGTTGCAATGCCAAGCATAAAGCGCAATGCTCTCCACCAACTGAAACTCTTTCCCATGTTCCGGATGAATGTAAATTCTTTTCAAATCATCTTTACTTAATGATTTTAGCAGCACTGCCCACCGTTTGTGCACTCCGAAAAGAATTTGTATGGCTGATTCAATTGGCATTGATTTACTATCACTCAACTCAGCCCAAAGATTTTCCAGGTACGGCTTAATTGTTGGCTTATCCTCAGTTAATAAAAGTTTATGTCGAATCAAACCATTCATATGACTGTCTGCACAATGGTTTACCACTTGTCGAATTGTCCAACCGTCTGGACGGTATGGAGTGTCAAGTTGTTCATCAGTCAAGTTCTCCACCTCGGCTCTTAATCTTGCCGGGAATAATTCGATGTCCGAAATGTATTTGCCAAGTGTTTCTGATGCAGCCAAATCCGGCATCTTAAACCGTCCTATGGGATATTTCATTTCTTCTAAATTCATCTCTGTTTATCTCCTTAAAATTTCATCAACTGATTTTCGAGTCTCTCTGTTTAAAGCTTACTAATTTCTGCCCAGGTGTTTCTGCTCATTTCGTAAATAAAGTTTAAACGTTCATCCTCACCGGGATAATTAATTTCAATTTCACCGACTTTCGATGCACCTAATTTTTCAATCGCCTTTTGTGAGCGAATGTTTTTAGCACCGATGTGAAATATTACTGTTTCTACAAACTTAAATGCGTGATCAAGCATGAATTTTTTCATCGCTTTGTTGTAAGTAGTTCCCCAGTATTTTTTAGCGAGAAAAGTATAACCGATTGCGATAGAATTTTTCTCTTTATCAAAATCATAATATCTGGAGCTGCCAATTACTTCACCGGAATTTTTTTCCAATACAAGAAAAGCTCCGCCCGATTTCATTGCGCCCTCAAAATATTTTTCAAAGACTTCTTTTTTATATCGGTATTTATCGGGATGCTGTTCCCAAATTAATGGATCTGAAGCAACTTGATATAGGATATCAAAATCGTCCTGTTTGAGAGGGACTAATTTAACAAGCTCATTTTCAAGAATTGGCTGAAGTTTAAAATTCATCAGGTTGTTTGAGGTATTATTTTTCAAAAACAAATGAAATCAATCGTGGGACTTCGTTTTCGGGTGGATTATCAAACCATTCGTTAAGTTCAAGGAGTCTAAAAGAATTATTCTTTCCTGAGTTGAGGTATTCCGAAATGTGATGAGTATAAACTTCCAATTCTTCAATTCCATTTTCAGTTTCATATTTTGCTTTGCTGCCCAAATATTGACGAGCAGGATGAAGCTCGCAAATAAAAAACTTGCCGCCGGCTTTTAGTTTTTGGTAAGCTTGATTAAAAATGAAATCTAAATTTTTTATATGTTCTAGAGTTAAGCTGCAGGTTATTAAATCTGCAAAATTATTTTCTATCTCCCATTTCTTTGTCAGATCAGCTCTTTGAAATCTTATTTTATCAGAATTGATTTTACTTTTTGCTTTATTCAGCATTTCTTCTGAGAAGTCGAGACCGATTACAAATTTTGCTTTTGTTATCAGCCACTCGGAATTCTTTCCTGTTCCGCAGCCAAGTTCCAAAACGTTGTCGAAGTCGTATTTAGTTAGAGTTTCAATTGTAGCTTTTCTATCTAAGTCACGAGTTTTGTTTTCATTCGTGTCATATTGTTCTGCCCAGGAATTGTAAGATTTAGCTATACTCATGATATTGTCGTATCTAAATTATTTAAATCTAATATTTCTGGAGTTTTAGTTGCTCTTGTAAATTCGATTTAGCCACTCATTAATAAAATAAGGACAATTTGTGGTGTATAGGCTAGCAAACACTTATTTCCAAGTCCAAACTTTATGAGTTCCTATTTCTGATTTTTGTCGAACTAAAAAAATGTATTCTGATTTTATGCCTAAAACTTCATCCATTAACTTTTTTTGAATAGATAATTGCCCAACAAGTACAAACCTCTATTTCTAAATAATTCTCTTTCAAATTCGTTTGATGGATATTTTCCTTCTCCACTTTCGATTTTAGTTTCAATACAAATGGCAGTATCGTGAGTCGTATGTATTACAATATCTGGTTTTGCATTAAAACACCACTTGAATTCGCTCACCCTCAAAAATTCCTGATTATCTTGGATATTTTTATCATAATGTTTAATGCTCAATTTGATGGGCTGGCAGATGATCTGACGAGAAAGTTGGAATAGCAACAAAATATTTATTGAAATCATAAACGGTGGATTTTTCTAATTCTAGCCTATTGTTTGGTTGCAGTAAATAGAGAGTGAGCTGAAGTTTGAATTCATTCCCTTGGTTAATTCTGTTCCACAAGTCTCTGATGTAAGCATATTCAAAATAAATTCCGATTTGATTTTCAATTATTGGGAGCTCACAATAGATTTTATTAAGAAATTTTTTGGTATTATCGTTAATCAAAAGAGCGTGATAGAAAATCGCAGCTAGGTTTCTTTCCTCACGATTTATCTCATAATAACCATTTCTAAAATTTGTCAATGATCTTAAATTCATTTTGTATCAAACTCCAAATTGATTTAGATGATGATCAAGATGAACATATGCTAATCTTCCAAACTGCCAGTGGTTCATCTTTCCGAATGCGGGATGAACTGCTGTTTTATTATTATTAAAGCTCTCATCAAAATTCTTAACCAAGTTAATTAAAGTTTCTCTATCATCTAAGACCGATTATGAATTTTGATTTCGTTATCAGCCACTCGGTATTTTTTCCGGTTCCGCATCCAAGCTCAAGTACATTTTCAAAGTCATACTTAGTTAGAGTTTCAATGGTTGCTTTTTTGTCTAAGTCGCGAGTTTTGTTTTCGTTTGTGTCGTATTGTTCCGCCCAGGAATTGTAAGATTTAGATATACTCATGTTATTCTTTCTCTGTTTAAATTGATTATCTTTTTCATACAGACACTGTTTTCGACATTTTCATATTGTCCGTAATTCGGAATTAATGTGTACCCAGCTTTTTGATAAAGGCTAATTGCTTCCGGTTGTTTCTTTCCGGTTTCCAAAATACATTCGGTATAATTTAATTCTGCTGCCCAGAGCTCTAATTCTTTCAAAATAGAATGTCCTATACCTAGCCCGCGATACTCTGGCTTAATGAACATTCTTTTAATCTCTGCTATTTTTATCGCATAACCTTTTATTGCTCCGCAACCTATGGGTATACCCTCTTTGTATGCAACAACTACTTCTCTGATTCTGTCAATTTTATTGAATTGGGCATAAAAAGAATGTTCTTCTCCATCTCTAATTGCTAAGTCTTGATCAAGTAGAGCAACAAGCTCTTGGAAATCTAAATCGTCAGAAGTTGTTCTTTTAATAATTATCATATACTTAATTATTTCTTTATCGCCACTCACAGCAATAGTGCTAACTCAATACTCTATTTTGTCTTCAAAGGTAAAATTTGAGACGCCGTTCTTAGTTAAACTCCAAATTGATTTAAGTGATGATCGAGATGAAGATAAGCTAATCTCCCAAACTGCCAGTGGTTCATCTTTCCAAAAGCGGGATGAATGCTGTTTTATTTGTCTTAAAGCTTTCATCAAAATTTTTTACTAATTCGATTAAAGATTTTTTATCATTTTCAAAATTGATAGGTTTTGTTCCGCCAACTCCTTGCTTTAGTTCTTTCACAGTTTCAATTTTACCTTTTGGAGCTTTCATAAAAGTTAGAATTAACCATTTAAAACTGTAGTCAGCATTAAGTTTCCGATAAACTTGGATTGCTTGGTTCCATTTGCAAGCCGAAGCTGATCTGCACAATGACAAATCATTTCGATTGGCATTCATCTTTCCCCATTTTGCAGGAGCGGCAGCATTTATTTTTTCAATTCGATTAATCACTTCCGATTTGATTGAATCATCCATTATGTTTTTCATGATAATTTTCTCTTTAAATTATTTTTTAAGCAGCAAATCGCTGTAGGAATTAGAAATCAGATCTTCTTGCTTAATCTTAAAAAGATTAAGATAATAATTACATTGTTCAAGGAGCTTGTCTTTTCCGATCTTTCCATCTGAGTCTATCGCTTCAATTTCCACAAAAGATCCCAAGTTCTTTACGTCATCAAGATGAAATTTCACATTCTCGATAAAATAAATTTCTCTTGTTTTATCAACAGCAATAAGAATTCCCAATGCTTTGGTTAAGATTTCTTTCAATGAAGATTTATCCACAGACTTATAAAAAGTTACATTTGATCTTTTAGGACCCTCGATATCTTCGCGATCATAATGAACCAGAGAGTTCTCGATATTTCCTTCCCTGAGTTTTAATCTTCCGGAGCTTGCTTTAAAGTAGGTGTCCAATTGGTTATCAACTCCAATAAATTTTGCGTTTAGAGATTTTAGAACTTCTCTCACAAAATCTTGGTTATTGGATTTAGCTTTTATCTCGATGTTTAATTGTGTCATAAAACTGATATTCTTTTTGAGAAAGATAAACAAAACTGACGACGATGAGGAAGTCAGACATTAAAAATCTTTAATTTAAGCGAAAAAATAAAGCTTTTGTGAAATTTTACTTAACGGGAACTTAAATATAAAATTATATGTTGCAACATTAGAAGTTATAACATATATTTGATTCAGCAATTAAACTAACTAAATAATATCATAAACAAAAAAAGGAGCATAACATGCGCAATCTTAAATTTCTCGCTACTTTGTTGATTACTATATCAACACTAACCTTTTCACAAACAACATGGACGGTTGATAAGTCCCACTCAAAAGTTGGGTTCAGCGTTTCTCACCTTGTCATCACAGATGTTGATGGTTTCTTTAAGGATTATGATGCTCAAATTTCAAGCAACGGCGATGATTTTTCAACAGCCAATATTGAACTAAAAGTGAATACAAGCAGCATCTTCACCGATAATGAAAAAAGAGATGACCACCTTCGATCTGATGATTTCTTTAATTCAGAAAAATATCCTCAGATGACTTTTAAAGGGAAATCCATGAAGAAAGTTGGCGATAAGAAATATAAGCTTACTGGGGATTTCACTATCCGAGATGTAACCAAACAAATTACTTGATGTAACTTATAATGGAATGGTAAAAGATCCATGGGGAAATACTAAAGCCGGGTTTAAAATTACCGGTGAAATAGACAGGTTCGATTACAATTTGAAGTGGGACAAAGCGATTGAAGCCGGTTCACTTGTCGTCGGTAAAGATGTTGAGCTGGTTATTGATTTGCAGCTTGTCAAAAAATCTTAAATGAAATTAGAAGAAGAAATAAAGCAAAAGAAATTCAGGAATGAATATCACAAGCTTGCCGTGAATATACTTTATACTCACGGCTGGCTTCTTAATCATCAATCGGCATTCTTGAAAAAATGCGGAATTACACCCGCACAGTTTAATATTCTAAGAATACTTCGCGGGCAATATCCCAATCCGGCATCAATAAATTTGCTTAAGGAAAGAATGCTTGATAAAATGTCTGATGCCTCGAGGTTAGTGGAAAGACTGCTTCAAAAAGATTTTTTAGATAGGAAAATTTGTCCGGAAGATAGGCGCAAAGTTGAGGTGGTGATTACTGAAAAAGGATTAAAGCTTCTCGAAGAAATTGATAATCATAATGATGAAGCTGACAAAGTTTTCAGCAAGCTGTCTCCCGAAGAAGCAAAGAGGTTAAATGATTTACTGGATAAAATGAGAGGATAGGAACAATAAAATGGAAAAAGCAATAAATGGAATACATCATATCACGGTTATGGCAAGCGATCCGCAAGCCAATTACGATTTTTATGCTCAAACACTCGGAATGCGGTTCATTAAAAAGACTGTGAACTTTGATTCTCCAGATGTTTATCATCTGTATTATGCTGATGAAGTAGGAACACCCGGTACTGTATTAACTTTCTTCCCATTTCCTAATTCGAGAAGAGGGAAACGCGGGACTGGGGAAATAAACTCCATTTCGTTCAGTGTTCCTTCCAATTCATTGCACTACTGGATGAATCGTTTTGCTGAACTTGCAATTCCTTTTGATGGTCCCAAAAGTAAATTCGGTTATGAGTACATCAGCTTGTTAGATCCCGATGGAATGAAAATAGAAATTGCAGCTGATCCAAATGCTGATTCAATAATGGGCTGGTTTAACGGTGAAATTCCTGCCGAACATTCAATAAGAAAATTCTTTGGTTCAACTTTTTATTTGAGTGATTCTACTTCAACAGAAGAATTACTGGCTGGCATTATGGGTGCAGAATTTATTTCCGAAGAAAATAAAATAAAAAGATATTCTTTCGGAAAAGCTCAAAGATGTCATTTGTTGATATTATTGAAGATGCAAATATGCCGAGAGTAATCGGCGGCGCCGGTACAGTTCATCAT
>CAVOPZ010000016.1:0-5481 GCA_963698205.1 uncultured Ignavibacteriaceae bacterium
GAATTGCCCCTTTGTTGTCTTCTAATGTGCTCTTTACAACACCACGATTATAATACGCTTCTGCATCATTCGGATTAATCTCAATCGCTTTGTCAAAATCTTGGATTGCAGCTTTGTAATCGTTTAAAGCAAATTTTGCAGCACCACGATTTTTATATCCATCTGTATAACTCGGATTAATCTCAATCGCTTTGCTGTAATCCTGAATTGCACCTCTGTAATCTCCTAAAGTCATATTTAGTATGCCCACGATTAAAATATGCGTCGTGCATAGTTTCGGATTAATCTCAATTGCTTTGTTGATAGTCTTGAATCGCTCCATTGTAATCTTGTAATTTCCCTTTTGCAAACCCACGATTGATATATGCTTTTGCATAATTCGGATTAATGTCAATTGATTTGGTGAAATCTTGTATTGCCCCTCTGTAATCTTCAATTTACATTTTGCATCACCACGATTATAATATACTTCTGCACCATTAGGACTAATCTCAATTACTTTGGTATAATCTTGAATTGCCCCTCCAAAATCTTCTAATTTTACTTTTGCAACACCTCGGTTAAAATATGCTGATGAATTATTATCGGATTAATCTCAATTGCTATGCTGACATCTTGAATTGCTCCTCTGTAATCTTCTAATTTAATTTTGCAACACCACGGTTAATGTATGCGCCTTCATAATTAGGATTAATCTCAATCGCTTTATTGAAATCTTGAATTGCCCCTCTATAATCTTCTAATAAGGAACCTTTGCAGTACCTCGACTAAAATATGCCTCTGCAAGATTCGGATTAATTTCAATTGCTATGCTATAATCTTGAATTGCTCCGTCGTAATCTTCTAAATCTGCTTTAGCAACACCACGATTATGATATGCATCTGCATAACCTGGATTAATCTCAATCGCTTTGTTGTAATCTTGAATTGCTCCTTTGTAATCTTTAATCTACTTTAGCAATACCACAATTATAAAATGCGCCTGCATCATTCGGAAATTTATCGATATATTGTGAATAATATTTTATAGCTTCTTGATAATTTCCTTTTCTGCAAGCATCAACTCCTTTATAAAACAATTCAAAATCTTTATAAGTATCATTTTTTGAATATGAACTAATTTCAACACTTAAAACAGCATCAATTGGTATAGCAAAATTTAAGTTTTGTCCTTCCTTTGCTGTAAGTGTGCTTATACCGATTAATTCTCCTTTATCATTTACAACCGCACCTCCACTGCTTCCAGAAGATATGCTCGCTGTAATTTGAATAAAATTCTTTTCGATTCTTCATAACTTCTTAATCCACTTATTATACCTTCTGAAATAGTGTTTTCAAATCCTAAAGGGCTACCAATAGCATAAACTCTTTGTCCAATATTTAGAGATTTTGAATCTCCGATTTTAATGGCAGGAAACTTTTTTGCTTCAATTTTTAGAATTAAAATATCCTTCTCTACATCAATTCCAATTATATCAACATAAGGAACAATTTCTTTATTGTGTAATATTTCAAGCCTATCACAACCGGCAAGAACGTGATAATTAGTAACAACATAACCCTTATCATTAATGACAACACCGCTACCTTGTTTTGATAACTCATTATCATAATCATAAGCGTGGATAACAACCACCGCATTAGAGACTTTTTTATAAATCTGTTCTGCTGTTAAAGTTTGACTGTAAAAATTAGGTGAGTAAAAGAATAGGAAAGCGAATAAGTAAATATCTAATTTGAAAAGAAGAATATTGGTTTTCAATTTGGGCTCTTTAAAAGTTTTTAAAACAAATCTTTATAATTGGTCTTTTTAAACTTAGAAAATTAATTCCTTAGAATCATTAAAAATATTTTTAACACCGTAAAACTCAGTTAATTAAATACCTCCACATTATTTCTTGATTTTTTATTTACCTAACTGTAAGTTTCAAATAGTATTATTACAATGCTAATGCATTTCTCAGAATCTATTTGGGCGTGATGCTAAGGTGAACTTTAGATATGACAACTGAAGTAAATTTTAATTTGATTCTGAATGAATGACATTAGGATTGAGGAGTTAGTGTAATTTTAATAATCATGATTTATTTTAAAACAGACAAGAGTTTTTATTAAGTTTTGGCTAACATACAACGGGATAAGCCGATTGATGAAAAGTTAGGCGTTAAGTAAAATGGTTTAAAAAAATGAGAAACACATTATTAGTACAAGATACGATCAGAGTAAAACCTATTGGAAGCTGTATTTATTGTGGATGAGTAAAGCAATTAACTGATGAACATATTGTTCCATTTGCACTTGGTGGTCGGCTTCTATTGTTCTTGATTCAAGTTGTGTTAAATGTGCTAAAATTACTTCTTCATTCGAACAAAGATTATACCGTGGATTTATGTTAAGTGCTCGAACAACAGGTGGATTACCAACGCGTAGACCAAAAGAGCGACCTAAAACTCTTCCCCCTTGAAATTGAAAGAGAAGGAACATACGAAGCAGTTGAACTGTCTCTCATGAACATAGGGATTACTACATTTACCAATTTTCCAGTGCCTCGGATTTTTTGTAGGACGAAATGCTAAAAATACTTTGAGAGTATTAGGCATAGAAACTATTCAATTTGGTTAAAATCCATATACATTAGCAAAAAAACTCAATGTTACAGCAATAAGTTCAACTACGGACTTAGATATTTGGGCGTTTGCTCGGCTTCTAGCAAAGATAGGATATTCCTTTGCTGTTTCTGAACTTGGATTATTACCAAGGGAAAAGATTCCAATACTTTAATGATTCTTGGTAAAGAAAACAACGCATCTATGTGGTTAGGCTCTGCTAATTTTCAACTTTCTGTCGAAGCACAAAAACCTACTCATGCAATGAGTCTAGTTTTAATTGATTCAATAAATAATTCCAAGAAAAAACGTAAATTGCAAGGATAAAGCTTTTCGCTCCGAGTGGAGCAACTGGATATGAGATTTATATTTATGAACCATCTAACATTAATCTATTTCTTGAAACTCATCATTTGAAATAAAATGCAAGATAAAATGAATCTTATAATCTGATACAGAAATTCAAAAATAAGTTAAACACTCAACAAGTTCTCCAAGTCGACCGCTTTTGAACTTAGCGGCATTTGTGTAATCAGAAAGTTGAGTTGTAAAAGTTAGTTGCTCTTTTGAACTAGGTTTTTATAAAAAATTATTTTATAAATCATCGGCATTCGTTTTCGAAGTTGCATTACTGTTCGGAGCACAAGTTTAAAACAACGCCATTAGGTAGCATTGTTATTGTTATGGAACTAATAGGTCCTCAAACTTATAAACTGAACATTGTAGGAGATGGTTATTCTGTTTATATTCCAACGATAAAGAACGTTTGTAAAAAACCTGCGACGAGCAAAATTCCCAAACTATATGCTATTAGAATTTACCTTTAATCTATATTGGTGTTACCAAACGACCGATGACGTCCGATTTAGAGGTGGCATGAATGCAATTGGTGAGCACGGTTACCACGGTTATTCGTGGAGGAGACAAGATCTTTTGAGATTGGATGTATACGTCAGCTTCACGGTACTAATGATGAAGATGCAAGTATAGAATTGGAAACTATTGAAGCGGAAACTGTATTATTGTTTCGTAATGAATATGGTCAATGGCCAGTTCGACAAACCGAGGAATCCATTGTCCATCCCTCAAATGATTTTCATCGCAATTGTGCAAGAAAAATTATAAACTCATTTTCAAATATCAAGAGTCTGTAAAATAATTTGTGTAAATGGGGTTTAATGTTAAAGAACATCTTTAAGTCTCTGGTCAAAAATAATAGATAAATGAGATAAAGCAACAGACCAATTTTGTACAGGCATAACAGTCCATTTTTTTGATATATCTCTGTAAGCCAAGTAAAGCATTTTTTTCAAAGCATCATCATTAGGAAAAATGCTTTTTGCTTTTGTAACCTTTCGGAACTGACGATGCACAGCCTCAACTGCGTTGGTGGTGTAGATAATTTTTCTGATTTCATCCGGATACTTAAAAAAAGTAGAGGCGTGAGCCCAGTTCTGTCTCCAAGTTCTGATTGATAAAGAATATTTTTTACCCCAGGTTTCTTCAAGTTTGTCAAGAGCAATCAAAGCAGATTCTTCAGTGGGGGCTGAATAAACTTGACGAAGTTCTTTCATAAATGATTTCTGATCTTTGCTTGCAATGTATCTGAGAGTATTTCTGATTAAGTGAATAATGCACAGCTGTACTTCTGTTCCGGGAAAAACTGTGTTGATTGCTTCCGGAAAACCCTTCAGTCCATCAACACAAGCTATTAAAATATCATTGACACCGCGGTTCTTGAGTTCTGTTAAAACACCGAGCCAGAAGTTAGCTCCTTCGGCTTCACTGATCCACAGACCAAGTAAGTCTTTTCTTCCAGTTATATCAAGAGCCAAACACGTGTAGGCAGCTTTATTTGTTACTTTTCCTTCGCTTGTTACTTTGTAATGAATGGCATCAAAAAACACTATCGGATAAACCGGCTCAAGAGGACGATTGTGCCATTGTTTAGCCAGATCAATAATTTTATCGGTTATCTGAGAGACCAGAGAAGCACTTACATCTAGTCCGTAAAATTCTTGAACGTGAGACTGGATGTCTCGGGTGGTCATGCCTTTTGCGTACATAGAGATGATTTTATCTTCAATCGGTCCAAGTGTTCGTTCATACTTTTTAACTATTACCGGATCAAATGTACCATTGCGATCTCTTGGTACTGTTAGTTCTATTTCACCGTTATCATTCTTGAGTGTCTTGTAGGTTTTACCGTTTCGGCTATTGCCGGTGTTTTTTCCAATTGGTGAGTATTTTTCATAACCAAGATGTTCGGTTAGTTCTGCATCAAGCATTCCTTCAAGTGATGCCTTGATGATTTTTTTGATGGCTCCATTTTCTCCCATCAAGTCTTGGTAGGTTTTTGCAGTTTTAAGATCGGCTTTAAGCTGCTCGATCATTTCTTGTGTAAGATCCATTGTGTAAATCCTTTTAATGGTTAAAAATTAGTTAAATGTTTTCGTCCAATTCAAGGACGATTTTTCGATAGGCTAAGCTTCGTTCGGCTACGCCTCACTCCGCTTAGCCTAATTCTCTACTTTAACCATTTACACAAAATTATTCACACTCCCAATATCAATTCTCGCTAAGTAGTCAACGTAGTTACAAGGTTCAAAGTTATATATCCAAAATCCACAGCGCAACCGTAGCAGCATAAATACAATTCCGTAACAGGCGGGCTTTCCCGCATTCGTTAATCGTCACACCTGTCGTCATTACATCATCAACAAGCAATATATTTTTTCCTTTAGGCTTTCCCTCTTCCGTACTTTAAAAGCTTCCTCAACATTTTCTTCCCTCTCCTTGAGAGTTTTGTCTGTTTGTGACTGTGATTGAGTAAAACGGCCTCGCTTAATAATTCTTGCTTGCCCGGAATATTTGT
>CAVOPZ010000017.1:0-29932 GCA_963698205.1 uncultured Ignavibacteriaceae bacterium
TGATAGTATAACAGGAAAGTTTTTTAAAAGTATCGTTTACAGATGAACTATTACCTGCAGCTATACCAATGTTTAAGGTAACTCCCGCAGGTAAATCTATAAATGGAGTTGCTGTTCTGAAAGCAAAATCAGGAATTGATAAAGCATCATTAACATAAACATCAACGCTGCCTGCTAATATGTCTGCAGAGTTATGTATTACCTGTACTCTAGCGTTTGGCGCAGGAGCAGAAGCTAGTTGAACAACTGTTCCGTTCGCTAATGCAGCGAACAATCCAAATGCTGCACCATTTTGATTTCCAGTTGGATCTAAGAAACCAGATGCAAACACTGCCGCTGCACCACCACCTAGTCCTGATAAGGGAGCTGTAAATGATGCAACATAATTAACACCGTTACCAAGATATAAATCCAATGTTAAGCTTTGAGCCGGAGCAGTAAGATACGGAGTGATATCTTTATACGCTGCATTATCTACAATAGTAGCACTGGAAAGTTCACGCACCTTAACATCAACAGTTGGAGCATCGGTTGAACCATGTACCACAAATAAATCAACTCCACTTCCCGTTCCAACTTCTCTGGCCATTGATTTTACCAACAGGGTAAATGCTGTATTTCTACCATCAGGATTTGGAAGATATCCACCAGTTAATAAACCATTTGCAATTACAACATATTTTTCATTTGCAGTAAGTACAACTGGGAAATTCTTGAGTGTATCGGTTACTGAAGTACTATTACCAGGCGCAACACCGATGTTTAAAGTAACACCTGCCGGCAAATCTAAAAACGGAGTCGCCGCACGGAAAGAAAAATCAGGAATAGCAATAGCGCCATTTATATAAATATCAACGTTACTTGCTAAAACATCTGCAGAATTATGAATTACCTGCACTCTGGCTGTTTGAGCATAAGAATCTGAAAAATAAAGAGCAAATAAAACCACCAATAGAATTTTTATGTTTCTCATGGTATTTCCTTTCGTTTATAATATAATTAGTTGTTATTTAGTAGTTCGAGATCTAACAACATAACTACAAGTGAGGTTTTAAAGTTCCCGCAGTGAAAGATTTTATAATATGAAACTATTTATCTGTGGAAGTTGTTTTGAATTGTTTTGCTTGTCTTAATATTAAGATGTTACATTGTGTAAACAGCAAAGACACGATTGCTCGTGCCTTTTTGTTTCAGGCTTTAGCTTTTACTTGTTTATTTTATTAGAATCATTTTCTTAGTATCAACAAAAGTTCCTGCTTGAAGCTTATAGAAATAGACACCGCTTGGTAATGCAGAATTTATGATGTAGAATTTGGATTGAAAACCAGCTTCAAAATAGTCTTCAACTATGGTTTCAATTTCCCTTCCGAGTGCATCATACAGTTTTATAGATTGCCAGCTGCCAATTGGTGACTGCCAACTGATTTTTGTTCCCGGATTAAATGGATTAGGATAATTCTGCTCAAGCTTAAATGATATCGGTAAGCTTAAGTCAACTTCAACTTCGTTGGAATATGAAAATAACCCATCAAAATCTATTTGTTTTAATCTATAGGTATATTTTCCATTAAATAAGTTTTTATCTAAAAAAGAATAAGAATGTGATTCGGCTGTTGTTCCGTGTCCACTAACAAATCCCAATTCAGTCCATTCTGAATTGCCAACTGAAGACTGTTGACTGAGGACTTGCTTTCTTTCTATGCTAAATCCGGAATTGTTGAGTTCTGTTGCTGTAGCCCAATTCAATTGCACATTTCCATTTACAACATTAGCAGTAAACGAAGTAAGCTCTACTGGTATAATTGAATTGCCCAGTTCACCCAAAGGATTAATGTCTTGTCCATAAATCCCTTGTGCATCTAATCTATTGTCACCCCAGACGAGTTTACAATTTTTATAAACATCTACTGTAGAAACCATTTGTAATTTGTCACTGGTTGGATTGGAAAGAATTACAAAATTTCCCGGCCATAAGAAACTTCCGTTTGCATCACAAGCAAATCCCTCAACTTTATCATTTAATCCCGAGGCACTTCCTTCAAGATAAAATAAGTATGCTCTACCAGTACCAATTTCTGAGGTTAAATAACTTATTGACGTTGAAAACGGAACACTTAAATCTTTAAATATTTTTGCGTTATCCGTCCATTGTCTTGTTCCATTTAAAGATAATTTTTGCCCGCTTATTCCGTTTTGATTTTGATTCGGTTCTGTCTCCATCCAGAAAATATAAGTTGCATTTGCAGAATCATCAAAAGCAACAACAGGATTAAACTTGTGACGATTTGCCTTCAAGGACACTTCAGCTCCATTAACAGGAAAATACAGTGATCCACTTGATGAAACTCTTTGTACAAATCCGCTTTGTAATGAATTGTTATCACGGTCATCGTGCCATGCTATCAAACCACCGCTGTTCCTGTCAGAATAAACCTTTGGAACTGTGAAAGCAGCAATCGTTCCAAGATCCTGAATATTAGTATTCCAGCTTACTGTTCCTGATGAGGAAATTTTCTTAGCTCGCAGCTTTACTGTCTGAGCAGGAAAAGTTCCGGTTACTGCTGTGTGAAATAAGATAACACCACCGCTGTCAGACTGAACAAGATCAGGATAACTATAACCTTCGGTTGCAGATTGAAGAACGATTGGGTTTGTTCCCCAAATTTTAGTTCCTGCCAGTGAGATTTTTTGCAGTCCAACCTGATATCTTGCCGCGGCAATTATCCAAGCAACAACAATATTTCCATCATCAGTTTGTGCAAGTTTCGGATTAGCTTGAAAATCTGTAGAACCGGATAAGCTGATTCCGTTGATTCCCCAAACAAAATTACCGGTTGGTGAAATACGATATGCAAAAACGTTTAAGTCACCTCCGTTCCTTGTATCTGTAAATACGATAACTGCGTGATCATCAGTATCAACCAACAAATCATAATCTACTAGGGAAGTTGATTGAGGGTTATTACTTATAAGCAATCCTGTTGATGCCCATAATTTATTTCCAAGCGGGTCCAATCGCTGAAGATATACAGCATAACTTCCGCTTCTATTATCAAACCAGGAAATATAACAGCCACCATCAGAGGTAGATCCGATTTTGGCAAGAGCTTGTTCACCGGTAGTATCACACACAGCAAGATTAACAGCCGGATTGCTTGACCATTGAGCAAAAGTGTTTGCCGAGGCAAACGCAAATACAATAGTTACAATAAAAGTTAGGTATATATATTTCATTTTTTTTCCTGTTGTTTTTATAAACATACTCATTAGTGATAATATTTTAAAGACAAACAAAGGATTTTAATATTTATTTAACTTGGGCAATAATCGTTTCATGTCAACTTTGCTTGCAAATTTGATAAAAAAGTGTTTGTTTGTAGTTGAGTATTCTATTTAATTATTTAATCTATTACCGTGATGGTTTACTGCAATAAAAATAGTTTACCTGCATCTATTATTAGATTTTGTACTAAAATACATTTTAAATTTTTTTGCATAATCTTTTTATCTGCCTTTGTGACTGATTTATATTCTCAGTCAATTATTTTTAATCATCTTACATCAAACAACGGATTATCAAACAATTACGTTTCAGATATTTTTCAAGACAGATATGGTTTTTTATGGTTTGCTACAGATGATGGTTTAAATCGTTTTGACGGATATGAGTTTAAGATTTACAGAAACAATCCACTGGATAAAAATTCAATTTCGGATAATAGCATTTTATCATTTTCAGAGGATGTAAATGGCAATTTGTGGATTGGCACTAAAAATGGATTTGTAAATCGTTATGATCCTGTACTTGATAAATTTACTAAGTGGGAAATAAAATCTAACATAACGAAAGAAAATCCTATCAACGTTTTGCACATTGATAAAAAAGGATTTGTTTGGATTGGGACATATAGAAGTGGTTTATATCAATTAGATCCTAAAACCGGGAGAATAGATCACTGGTCATTAAATCCTGAAGATCCAACTACTTTAAGTAACAACTTAATTTCGGCAATCGTTGAAGATGGACTTGGAAATTTTTGGATTGGAACTTTTTATGGATTGAATAAAATCAATCCAGGCAAAGATGCGACTAAGTTTGAGAAGTTTTATTCTAAAAAAGAAGATCCAAATAGTTTAAGCGACAACTTAATTTGGGGAATATCACCATCCTCAATAGAAAGGGATAAATTTTATATCGGGACAGCGAACGGATTAACCTTTCTGAAAATTTCGCAAAAAAAATTTGAAAAAATATCAATACCCAATCCCGATAATCTTCAGTTTGGTACCGGTACCGGCATTGTAATTGAAGAAATTATAAATGATGAAAAGATTTTGTGGATAAATTCTTATGCCGGATTATTAAGGTATAATCTAACGCAAAATAAGTTTAACAGATACTTACCAGATAAAACTAATCCAAACAGCATTGCCAGTAATCAGATTAATAAAATTTATAAAGATCGTTCAGGTGTTTTGTGGATAGCAACAAATAAAGGTTTGAGTTTCTTTACTTCAAAAAACAATAAGTTCAACAGTACATTCCTTTCAATGCCTTTTGATTTTGAAACAGCAAAACTAAATTCTCAAAACACAACAACACTTCTTAATACCAGCAATGGAAATTTAATCGTTGGAACTGATAATGGTTTAATTTATTCAATTAAATCTTTAGAAGGAATTGAATTAAATAAACATCCGCAACTTTCAAAAGAAAACATCTGGTCTCTTGCACAGGATAAATCCGAAAACGTTTGGATTGGAACTTATGGTCAGGGACTTTTTCAGTTAAGCTTAAAAAACAACAAAGTAGTAAATCACGATATTCTAAAAGCTATTATTATTTCTCAGTCAAGAAATTTTATCAAATCACTTTTAGTAGATGATAAGAATAACCTTTGGATAGGCACGTGGGGTGTAGGATTAGCAAGATTTAATTTATCAAACAAAGAACTAACACATTATCATCATGTGAGCAATAATAACAAATCAATAAGCCACGATGATGTTTGGGTAATTTATCAAGACAGTAAATCCAGAATATGGATTGGAACAAGCGGCGGCGGTTTAAATCTTTTTGATCAATCGAATGGCGGAATATTTTATCGTCTTGATTCAGATTCCCAAAACCAACAAGGATTAAACAGTAACAGCATTTACTCGATTTGCGAATCTTCAATAAATACAAACTCAGATGATGAAACGATACTTTGGATTGGAACTAGTAACGGATTAAATAAAATCGTCATTGATAATTTAGCTTCCATAAATTCACCCCTTCCCAAAATTAAAAAAGCAATGCACTACACAACACAAAACGGTTTGGCAGATAATTCAATCAAATCAATTGTTGAAGATGGGAAAGGAAATTTATGGTTAGGCACAAGTTCCGGAATTTCTTTATATGATACCGATAAAAATATATTTATCAACTTTAACTCTGCAGATGGTGTAATTGGAAACGATTTTAATTTTTCTGCTGGCTTAAAGTATGATGACGATTTGATTATTTTGGGCAGCACTGCCGGATTAAATTATTTTAACCCAAGATCTATTGAACAATCATCCTACAAACCTGATGTTATGCTTACTGATTTTCTAATCTTCAATAAATCAATTAAACCGGCATCAAATTCTGCTTTATCAAAAACTATTTTTAGCACCGAAGTAATATCCTTATCTCACACTCAAAATGTTTTCTCATTTCAGTTTGCTGCGCTTGATTTTAATAATCCTGGCTCAATTATATATTCATATATGATGGAAGGATTTGACAAGGACTGGATACAAAGCGGTTCAAGAAGATTTATTACATATACTAATTTGAATCCTGGCAGTTATACATTTAAAGTAAAATCTACAAACAGTGATGGAATTTGGAGTGATAAAGTAACTTCAGTTAAAGTTGGTATAACTCCCCCCTGGTGGCAAACAATCTGGGCAATTATCCTTTACTTTTTTGTTTTTGTTTTTGGAATTTGGGCAATCATAAAATTTCAATCAAACAGAACTCGTTTGCAGCAAGAATTAAAAATGCGAGAGTTTGAAGCATATCATTTACGTGAGGTTGAGCAGATGAAATCAAGATTTTTTGCTAACATCTCACACGAATTCAGAACTCCATTAATGTTAATTAAAGGTCCGATTGAAGAATTGTTACGAGGTAGAATAAAAGATAATCTTAAAGAGTATTATTCAATGCTGTTAAGAAACACAGAAAAACTTCAACAGTTAATAGATCAGCTTTTAGAGCTATCCCATTTAGAATCAGAGTCAATTCCGCTTAAGAAAGAGTGCTATGATCTAATAAACTTAGTCAAATCATTTTCAATTTTTTTCATTCCGCTTGCAGAACAAAAAAACATTAAGTTGAATTTTAATTCTAATGTCGAATCAGCATTTGCAATGCTTGATAAAGATAAATTTGAAAAAATTATTAATAATTTGCTGAATAATGCATTTAAATTTACAGATATTGGTGGAGTAGTTAGTGTTGAAATTTTAAAAGAAACCGTTGGGAAAAAACAAATTGCAAAAGTTTCAATATGTGATTCGGGAATTGGGATATCCCAAAAAAATCAATCAAAAATATTTGATAGATTTTTTCAGGTTGATGATTCAACCAAAAGAAATTTTGGAGGCTCGGGAATTGGTTTAGCTCTAGTTAAGGAACTAACAGCTTTACACGGTTGGGATATTAATGTTAAAAGCATTGAAAGCGAAGGAACAGATTTTACACTTATAATTCCATTGCTTGCAGAAAGTGAACTAAAGAATTTTAGCATTGGATTGGTTGATGAAACAAAATCAGAAAATAAAATATTTGATGATTTAACCAATCTTTCATCCGAAACCCAAATATCCAAAACAAAACCAATTATTTTATTGGTGGAAGATTCAATTGATGTAAGAAATTATGTTGAGGGCTTACTTAAACAAGATTACAATGTTTTACAAGCTGAAAATGGTTCAGCAGGATTTGAAATTGCAATAAATAATTTACCGGATTTAATTATCAGCGATGTTATGATGCCGGTAATGGATGGTTTTGAACTGTGCAAAAAAGTAAAAACCGATTGGAAGACAAGTCACATTCCTGTTATTCTCTTAACTGCAAAAGCAACGCACCAAAGCAGACTGGATGGATTAGAGACCGGAGCTGACGACTATATTACCAAGCCGTTTGATTTCGAAGAATTATCAATCAGAATTAAAAATCTAATACAACAGCGAAAACTGCTTAAAGAAAAATTCAGTAAAGAGATTAATGCGAACGCTGAATCAATTACAACAAATTATTTTGATAAAGAATTTATAGAAAAGATTATAAAGATTATCGAAGCTCATTTGCAAAATGAAAACTTTACGAGTGAAAATCTTGCTGAAGAACTTTTTGTAAGCCGCAGCCAGCTTAACAGAAAACTTAATGCAATAGTTGGTCAGGGTCCCGGTGAGTTTATTAGAATTTATAAACTAAAACGTGCTGCTCAAATGATTTTAGAAAAAAAGCTTAGCATTACTCAAATTGCATTAGAGGTCGGATTTAGTAGTCCGGCTCAATTTACACGAGCATTTCAAAAACATTTCAATTGCTTGCCCTCAGAATTTCATTTAACAAATCAAAACGGATTCACTTACTTCAACAATTCTAAATGACCAATAATTAACATTGGGCAAATTATCTTTTTTCATTTTGCATCAAAAAAGCAAAAGATTAAAACAAAAAAGCAATTTGCCGCACCTCTAAAATTCTACTTTTGCATATATAAATAACTGTCAATATCACAGTTTCCTAAAAATTAAATAAAGCAGAAAGATTTAAATGATGAAGCGCTTATATCAAAGTTCCGTTGATAAAAAAAATCAATCTGATCTTCAAATAAAAAAAAGTGCAAAGAAGCTTGAGTTTATTGTCTATGGATTAATAATTCTTGTTACCATAGCAATTATGTTAATCATTTTCAATCTGATTTTACTGAGATGAGGACTTTAAACATTTTAATACTATACGGCACTAATAAATTAAATAAGAATGTTCAAAATAGTCTATGTGATTTTCCTTTTAATTCTATAACTGATCTGACAAAACAAATGATTCTAACAAATTTAAATTTTAATTATTAAAGGGAGCAGAAAGTGAAAAAAACATTATTATCAACCATCATTACATTGGTTTTAACCTCAATAGTTTTTTCTCAGGATTTACCAACAACAATAAATTACCAGGGCATATTAAAAGATGCTGCAGGAGTTGTAGTACAAAACGGTAATTACAATTTAACATTTAAATTATACGATGCTGAGTCCGGAGGCACTACGATCTGGAATGAAACAAAAACAATAAATGTAGTTGGTGGTATTATAAACACACAGTTGGGAAGTGTAACACCAATACCATCAACAGCATTTGCCGGGATGACCTGGCTTGGAATTACAATTGAATCAGGCAGTGAGCTTACTCCAAGAATATCTTTATCATCCGTACCATACAGCTTTATGAGTATGAATGTGCCCAATGGAAGTATAACAGCCACAAAAATTGCAAATGACCAGGTTGTAAAAAGTTTAAACGGATTAAAAGATAATGTTAATCTTGTTGCGGGAACAAACGTAACAATAACACCCAGTGGGAATAACATAACAATAAATGCAGCCGGTGGCGGTGGCGGTACAATTGGTGGAAGTGGAACGGCAAATTATTTTCCACTTTTTACCGGTGCAACTACTCTTGGTAATTCTGTTATATATCAGACAGGCGGTAACATTGGCATTGGTACAACTACACCCGGTGCCAAATTTGAGCTAAGTGGAAATGATGCTTTGATAAATAGTCTTACTATTGGAAAAGGCACAGGTAATATTTCAAATAATTCTGCTTTTGGGTATAGGGCACTGTATAATAACACCTCCGGCGACTTCAATACCGCGATAGGACGTGGATCTCTTATTTCAAATACAAGTGGATCCTCAAATACAGCTTTAGGTTATGGGTCTTTAAATTTTAATTCAGAAGGCCGTAACAATGTAGCGGTAGGGTATCAATCATTGAGACAAAATAAAGGGAATGGGAATACAGCCGTAGGCACTTATGCTTTAGAGGATAATTGGGCAAATAGTTACTCAACAGCTATCGGTTATAACGCAATGGCATTTGCTGAAAACAGTTTAACAGGGAGATCAACATATAATACTGCATTGGGCTCTGACGCATTGAGAGGATTTAGCTCTGACGAGACTACTGGAATTTATAATACGGCAGTCGGCAGCTATTCTATGACGCAGTATACAACTGGTTATTCAAATACAGCTTGTGGATTCCACTCCCTACATAGCATTAATACCGGCTATTTTAATGTTGCTGTAGGCGCTTATTCATTGTCTCTCAATGGTTCTGGCTTTGAGAATACGGGTATAGGGGCATATTCTTGTTATAATAATGAAGGAAACCAAAATTCAGCAGTCGGAAGATACTCACTTTATTTAAATGAAGGTGGGTCAGGCAATTCAGCAATTGGATATTCAGCAGGCGATTGGGTTACGACAGTTAATCTTGGAACGTTTATCGGGTCTTATTGCTATGCTGGTGCCAGTAGTCTGACGAATATAACAGGCATTGGGTATAATACAAGACCTACTACTAGCAACCAGGTTCGGATTGGCAACAGTTCTATTACAAGTATTGGCGGATATGCCGGATGGACAAACCTTTCAGACGGACGTTATAAAACATCTGTTCAAGAGAATGTTAAAGGATTGGATTTTGTTATGAAGCTGCGCCCCGTTACTTACCGGCTGGATGTAAACAGGTTAGCCGCAGACCTTAAAGAAGACCAGAAGCGGGATGAAAACGGAAATATAATTACAGCCCCTGATCAAAATGATATTAAATCACGCAATGAAAAATCTCAAATAGTCTATACCGGATTTGTAGCGCAGGAAGTAGAGAAAGCTGCAAATGAAGTCGGTTTTAATTTTAGCGGAGTAGATGCACCAAAGAATGAAAATGATTTTTATGGATTACGCTATGCAGAGTTTGTAGTACCATTGGTAAAAGCTGTACAGGAACAGCAAAAAATTATTGAAGAGTTAACCAAACGAATAGAAGAACTGGAAAGAAGATAAATTTCTGGTGATGCAGATAAAAGAACACAGCAGCGGTGATTATTTAGCAAATCGCTGCTGCTTATCCGAAAAATTTAGATAAGAAAATTGGATAAGGACAAAATGAAAAATAAAATAATTGACTTTGTAATGTTTACATTGTTGTTAGTGATGGTTGCTTTACTGTTAGTTACCGTTGCACTTCCTCAATATCAAATTACAAACAGTGTTATTAGCAGCGGCGGAAACACAGTTTCAAATACAAGCAACATATTTGTTAGCACCGTTGGTGAAGCATTTATCGGTAAAACATCTAATACTTTAAACCAGAATCAAATAGGTTTCTGGTATGTTTATCAGCAAACCACATTAACTGATGTTGAAGATGAAGAAACAATTCCAACAGTATTTAAACTTGAGCAGAATTATCCAAATCCATTTAATCCTTCTACAACAATAAAATTTGCTGTACCGGAAAAAAGTAATGTGTTAATTAAGGTTTATGATATTCTTGGAAGCGAAGTTGCAACTCTTGTTAATGAAGAAATGGATGCCGGCTGGTATCGAAAAACATTTAATGCAAACGATTACTCATCAGGCGTTTACCTTTTTAGAATGGAAGCTGGAAAATTTATTAGCACAAAGAAAATGATTTTACTTAGATAATTAATTTGTTTTAAGTGTGGTCCACATTAATAGTGGGCCGCACAATTTTTTAAAATTGTTGTCTTGATATTTCTTGTCCCATAAAACTTACAGGAGATGATGAAATGAAAAAAATATTTCTTCTTTTATTTTTCTTTTCAACAATTAAACCATGTATTGCACAACAAGATGGTTGGGATTTATTGAATCTAGGACACCCCTTAACATCTAATAACAAGTATGCTGTTGGCGGAACTTGCATAATCTTTGCCGAGATAAACTCAAAGACAGTTTATGCCTTTAACAGTTTAACCGGCAATTGGGACTCAACGTTAATATCAACAACATTAGAATGGAAAGATGCAGAAGCAGATGGCAATACAGCAATGCTTGTTAATGATTCGTTGGCAGTTTTTTATAGTGCATTAAACAACAGTTTTGTTCAGTTAAGATTTGAAGGACAAATTATACCCACACCTCAAAAGCTTATTGGATGTTCGAACAATATGGGCTACTTAGTTTCAGATTCTAAATTCTATGTATTTGATTCTGAAGATTCACAAATAAGGAGTCACTATTACGTTCAGGTTGGGGAAACATTTTACAGGCAAGTTTATAAAGGTGATGATTATTTGTGTTTTTATCTTTCAGCCTCTGATCTCACTATTCACACACTTGTTGCTTATAGTTCGATAACCAAAACTATTTCAGAATTTACCGGAGAAAACTTTCCATTATTCAGGCAATTAGAGCATGGATTTATATTTGGTCGCACTGCGGGCACACCTTATTTATGCGGAGGATTCAGTGCATACACCGGAACATTTGTAACAAAAACTTCTGATATAATTATTAACGATGTTCTTCATAATTATGATTTAAATCGTGTTTACCCAAGATTATGTTACCTGTTTACTTCAAGATCTGAAGTTGTAAATGAAATTGCAACTTTATATCTGTGGGTTTATAATACTCTTGTTGGTCAGTTTGATGAATTTTCATATCAATTTAATTATATCAATCCACATCTTGTCCCAAGTGTTTCAGAAACTGGCGGACAAGGAATATTCCACTCCACTTATGATAAAGACAATGCTGATAAAGTTAATTTAATTACTTATGATGTTTACTCGCGGTTGTTTACCCAGCACGATTTTAATATTACTTACGATTACAGAAATACCTTTAAAATTGGCGGTCATTTAATTTCAATTAGAACCGAAACCAAACTTGTCTTTTATGATTTTATATGTAACAACTATGAATTCTATTACTCAGATTGGCAACCAGGGACATTCCCAACACTTCAAAGTATAGAGCTTGGTAATAATTACGCAGCAGTTATGTACTATAAAGGTCCCGGCATAAACGGGAAGACTGTATTTAGCTATAATGGAACGACAGACAGCTTAAAGCTTATTTCTTTCACCCCAACCAATACTTTTGCAGATGTTTTTGGAAGTGTTGACTATTCACTTGTTGAATTTGTTAATTACACTGAAACTGCTGAGCATTTGATTTATTCAAATGTTAAAGACGATTGGAGAGTAAAACCATTTCCAAGTGGTTTATTAAGTGAAGCAAAGAAAGGGTATTATCTTTTAACAGATAACAATTTAAACTCAACCTATATTTTTAATGCCCGTACTGCAGATGAATTTAATCTTCCAATAAAAAGTCAAGGAACCTCTTATCTAAGAGACAGCATTTTTACTCTGCCCGGTAATGATCAAAAATATTATGGCTTTAGCTCTATCACTAACTCTTTTACTTCTTGTCCAAGAGATTATTATTCAACCAAAGTTGCAAGCGATAATATAATTATTTCTCACACCCCATTAGACCCAAATGATCCAAGTCATCTTCTCTATGATGGAAATTTGGGAGTATTTGTTCCTCTAAGTACAAACGACCAAATGCACGGCTCAAGATTGTTAACTGCTGCTGGAATAAAGACAGCTTTAACAGTTTACAGCAAAGGTTTTTTAATTGCTTATGATCCAACAGAAATTACTAATGTGGAAGAACCCTATGAAGATATAACGGATATTTATTTTCAACTTTACCAAAACTATCCAAATCCATTTAATCCAAGCACAAGAATAAGCTGGCAGTCGCCAATAGGTGATTGGCAAACAATATAAATTATTTGATGTACTTGGTAGAGAAATTGAAACTATTGTTGATGGATACTATGAAGCTGGTTCTCATTCTGCATTGTACATTGTTAATTCTTCATTACCAAGCGGAGTTTATTTCTATCAGTTAAAGGCCGGAGACTACATTCAAACGAAGAAGATGATTTTATTGAAATAGTGTATGAGAAAACCTTTATAAGCTAAATACATTAAATAAAAAAATTAGACAATCAGAAATAATATCAATTAAATAATAGGAGATAGTACAGTGAAGACTAAAAATCTTTTTCGCTCTTTTGCATTTACATTATTGCTTTCAGCAATAACATATCCTGCAACATATTTTGTAGATAATACCAGGCCAGATGACAGCGGCTCAGGATTGAGCTGGGCTTTGGCGAAAAAAACTATTTCGGCTGCGATAGGTGTTTCGGCAGTAGGCGATACAATTCTTGTAAAATACGGGACATATTTAATCACTTCGAGCTTGTCACTTACAAACAACAGGATGATTACCTCAGATGATGGTTCAAATAATTCATGGAATACAGCGTTATACGATAGCAGCCAATGCATAATAAAACCCGATATTTCTGTTCGATGCCGCATATTTACAATTAGTACAAATGGCATTTCAAATTCCACTCATCTCAGGGGATTCAAAATCACCGAGGGCGATGCTTCACTCGAAACAATTAATGCTTTGTATGGCGGAGGAATTCTAATTTTTTCTGACGCCGATCCTGTTATTGAAAATTGCTGGATTTTTAAAAATACAGCAGCAATAATATTTGGTCAGAGTTATGGAGGTGGCATTGCTATTACGGGTACTGGCACAAATCCTATAATACAGTACTGTACTATTGATTCAAATGTAGCTGGTACAACCAGATATGGAGATGGAGGAGGAATAGCCTCAGTTGATGTATCAATGCCGCAAATTCATCATAATATAATTAGTAACAATATAGCCACTACTCACGGTTCTGCATCTGGCGGCGGGATTTATTGTGATAATTCTTATGCTACAATTTCAGACAATACTATTTCAGGTAATATAGCAACAAATGGAATTTATGGACTCGCCGGTTATGGATCTGGAGGTGGAATTTACGTTACAAATGGTGTTGTACAAATATTGTCAAACAAAATATTATCTAATATTGCCTCAACCTCAAGAGGCGGAACAGGTGGCGGGATAGACATTAATGGCAATGGTCATTATGTATATCAGAATGAAATAACAGATAATCTTGGATCTAGCGGACAAGAGGGTAGCGGAGGTGGAATTGCTTGCAGCGGTGAAGTTCAAATTAAGAATAATTTAATAGCAAACAATAAAGCTTGCATTAGTTCGGGATATGTTGGTGGTGGTGGCGGAGTATCCATGCAAGGTACGGATGCTATATTGGAATATAACATTATAGACAATAATATAGCATCTGTTTATGGTGAAGGCAGGGGCGGCGGTATTGTTTTCGCAGGGCATTCAATTTCATATAATATTATTTCCAATAATCTTGGTTCACAAATGGCTGACGGATATGGCGGCGGTGCCTGGTCATATAATGCTGCGCATTGCACACTGGGCAATAATACTTTCTATCATAACGCAAATAAAGGATTGGGCTTTGCATCGGGTAACGGAAGCGGAATGTATTATTGGTATGGCGGTTACAATTTTAAAATGAAGAATAATATCTTCATGGATCACAATATTTCA
Source organism: uncultured Ignavibacteriaceae bacterium (assembly GCA_963698205.1). Classification (GTDB taxonomy): domain Bacteria; phylum Bacteroidota; class Ignavibacteria; order Ignavibacteriales; family Ignavibacteriaceae; genus IGN3. The sequence goes on from CAVOPZ010000017.1 coordinate 14,608, forward strand.
GGAAGTGATAGTGTTGCGGTATTTTCCGGTGAAGTCTTAACAAATAATTGGAACAATTGCTTTTATAATAATGGATCTAATTATAATACCAACTTTACTTCCCACAATGATGTACTTGCAAATCCACAATTAACTGACCCGGCAAATGGCATTTTCACACTTCTCTATAATTCTCCTTGTATTGATGCTGGTGCAGATACTATGGTTTATAACCAAATAACTAACCACGATATGGGTTGGGTCGTGGATATTGGTGCAAATGAATATACAGGAGCCAGAGTTTTAAAAAGTATTAATGGAATAGGCGAGTACTATTTGGGCGGTCAGGTAAGAGCAAAGATAAATGTAACAACCGCAGGTTCGCTTTCTGAAATTGATGTAACCGTTCATCCCGGTGAAACTCATACTTATGCCCCAGCAAGTTTACAAAGATGGTATGAAATTACATCTACTGGAAGCGGAGCTACTTTCGACATCACATTGAGTTATAAAGATACAGAGCTTAATGGAGAAGTTGAGAGTGATTTGAATTTATGGCTCTGGGATGGTGCCAGCTGGAATGGACCCGGATTATATTCCGATACAAGTGCTATAGATAACTGGTTAACTGTAACGGGACAAACATCTTTCGGCGACTGGGTTATTTCCGATGCCGATGATGCTGGCGCTCTTCCTGTTGAGAATGATCCTATTATTACTGGTGATTATGAATTATTGCAGAACTATCCAAACCCATTTAACCCTTCAACCAAAATCCAGTATGCAATTAGCAATAGGCAATTCGTTTCATTGAAAGTTTATGACATTCTAGGAAACGAAATTGCAACATTAGTTAACGAAGAAAAACCCGCAGGAGTTTACGAAGTTGAGTTTAATGCGAATGGTCATTCCGGCGAAGTCCGGAATCTGGCATCAGGAATTTACTTCTATCAACTAAAATCAGGAAAATTTATTCAAGCTAAAAAAATGATTTTAATAAAGTGAAACTTATTGGAGGTTAAAATGAAAACAATAATCCTATTTCAGTTTCTTTTTATTTCTGTGATAACTTTTCCGCAAATAACGTTTCAAAAAACTTACGGCGGTTTACTGGAAGAAGAATGTGATGCTGTTGTACAAACTGAAGATGGCGGTTTTTTACTTGCCGCATCAACAAGAAGCTATGGAAGTGGAAATTATGACTTGTATATAATTCGAACTAATCCTTATGGCGATACCTTATGGACAAAAACTTTCGGAGGAACCGGTTTCGATACTGCAAAAGATATCATCAAAATTGATGATACAAACTATTTGATTGCTGGTTCACTTGATGGTAAAGTTTATCTCATTAAAATAAAAGATGATGGAAACACTATGTGGACAAAAGTAATTGGAAATGAAGATGACTATATCGTTAATACAGTGAAAAAAACTCAGGGCGGAGGTTTTGTTCTTTGCGGTAATAAAAATCTAAGTGATTATTTTATTTTGAAAACAGATGGCAATGGTGACAGTGTATGGACAAAAACGTATGAGAATGGCACCGCTTATTCGATAGATCCCACAACTGATGGCGGATTCATTTTAATAATTCGCCCGGGTAATTGGCTGCATCCACAAAATGATTTTGTAATTATTAAAACAGATCTTTTGGGTGATAGCCTCTGGGCAAAAGTTTTTGGCGGCCCAAATGTTGAAATTGGTTTTGAAGTTGAACAGACAACTGATGGTGGATATATGCTTGCCGGCAGAAAGGATAGCTCAACAGTAGGAGATTCAGACTTTTATCTCGTTAAGACAGATTCTACCGGAGTGTATTTATGGGATAGGACTTATGGAGGAGATAATACGGATAGAGCATTTACAGCAATGCAAACTTCAGATGGCGGTTATATTCTGGGTGGATATACTGCTTCCTTTAATGTAGAATATTATGATTTCTATATGGTTAAAACAGATGCTGCTGGTGATACTTTGTGGACAAAAACTTATGGTGGTTTATGGCAGGAAGAAATTGCTGATATTGAAGAAACATCAGATGGCGGTTTTGTGGCTGTTGGTTATACCTACAGTTTTGGTGCGGGCAGTAATCCAAATATTTATTTTATTAAAACCGATGTAAATGGTTTGATAACTAATGTCGGAAATCATAACAATGGGAACGAAATACGATTTGAGTTAAATCAAAACTATCCAAACCCATTCAACCCAAGTACAACAATCAGTTGGCAGTCGCCAGTCGGCAGTCATCAAACAATAAAAGTGTTTGATATTTTGGGAAATGAGATAGCAACACTTGTTGATGAATATAAACCAGCAGGAAGGTATGAAGTTGAGTTCCTGGCGGCATTAGGCAGCAGGTCTTTGGCAAGCGGAATTTACTTCTACCAACTAAAATCAGGAGAATTTATTCAAACTAAAAAAATGATTTACCTGAAATAGGCTTGAATCTTATATAGCTGTATATACCAAACATTCCTTCTTTACTATAGAGGCAACAGTGAATGGGGGAAAATTTATTGCCTTTAAAATACATTGTTCTAACTTTATTGAAGGTTTATTTTTCGACTAAATAAAACCTTGATAAACAGCAGAATTTTGGGACTGCAGTATCTACCTTTAATGAGCAAAAATTTTTAAGGTTATTATATATGTTAATTACTAAATGTGCTTTACTCTCAATTCTTATTGCCCCATTCTTGTTTTCACAACAACAGTACTTTTTCTTTCCATCAAACAAATCACCTACTATTAATCCAACAGGTAATCAAATAAAAACACAACTGAGTTTTAATGAGAATTTAGTTGTAGATAGCCCAAAAGGGAAGAATGCTTATCTGATTGCCACTTGCCCAGGTGGAAATGGAAAATCCGAAGTTAAAGATTCAATAAAATTTTATATGAAATTTGATAATTACTGTTTTAATCTTGAGCTGTTTGATGGGAATACATGGATAAATTCCAGTGAAAATATAATTTGGAATGAAAATCAAACTTTTGCAGAAATAACTGCCCCAAGTGGAACGTATCAAATTTTTACTCGCAGTCAATTCGATACTAAAGATTTTTTTGTGATAAAGGAAAATGTTAGTATCCTCCAGTCAGATACAATAGAAATTCACTATCAAGCAGATGCAAAAAACTCAATAACCCAGAGAAATCTGGATGAAAACGGAAATATTTTGCCGGTGATTCAAGAATATTATTTAACACCACTAGAAATATATTTTTCTAACTTTGACGCTAAATTACTTTTTTGGGGTTTTACTTTTTTTGACATTAATTGCTCTGATCTATCAGAAGAAATGATCTTTTCTGTTGGATTATCAAGAAGTGACTTTGGCTCCAGTCATAAAAATTATGTTATAAATCATTCCCCAATAATTGGAATAACCAACGATATCGTTTTAGAAAACAATCCCGATGATTTTATAGAACATGACCTAAATATACTTTGTTCACAAACTAGTGATTCAGTATATATTGGTTCAGCCGATTGTATGCGATTTGGGGGAGATGATCTTTTCGGTTTTGGTAGTTCGGTTCTATTTCCTGAAAAAATATGGTCGGGAAAATTATTTTCAACACCATTTAATAGTTTATATACTGGTTTTTGCACCAATTTATTTGTAGCCAATCTTGACAATTCTTTTAGATTTTATACTAGCCCAATCCAAACTGAAAATGGAGTTTCTTTCCCATATCACATTGCAGGGCTGGAAAACGCACCACCCAATACTGTTTTTATTCCAGGTGGTTCCCCAATTGAGTTAGGAATATCTGCTGGTTATTGTAATACTTTTTTATTCAACAGCTACAACAACATATATATACAATATAACTACCTTGGTCTATTTAATGAAAATAGAATAAGTGATCTATCAATGTCAGGATATGAGTTATATAATCATACTGACAGTTTAATTGCTCAAGGAAATCTTGGTAGTTTTCCAACATTTAATGTGGAATCCAACGAATATTATTTAAATACAAAAAACCAAAACTTTATTATTGCTGGCGAGCCTGCTGAAATAAATACTCATCAATCGTTTGATTTAAGAAATATTGATCCAAATCCCCCATACATTACTTCATTAAACATAACTAATGAAAACGGGGTGCCAAGCAGAAAATTTGAGAAAGATGAAATTGCCAAAATCAATTTTACTGCAATAGATATTGATGGTAATTTGAATAACTTTTTAATTGATTCGACAAAGATATATGCCCGAGTATCTGGCACCGAACAGTGGCAGTTACTTCCAGTTGCTTATATGCTTTTTGATATAAGAGTTGGTTATTTATTTGAATCTGATTTAACAGCACTCACTAATTATGATTCTGCTTCGGTGGAATTAAAGATCTTAATAATGGATTCTTTTAATAATACTTCTGAGATCTCTTTTGAACCTGCGATTGCTGTTGGTAAATATGGAATAATAGCTGACGTTAACCAGATCAGCGAAAACAATTTCTCAATCACTCTAAATAATTTTCCTAATCCATTCAATCCTTCAACAACAATTAGGTTTGAAATTGTTGAACAAGGAAATGTAACATTAAAAGTATTTGATATGCTTGGGCAAGAAATTGAAACTTTGGTTGATGACTATAAATTTCCTGGTATATATGATGTACGATTTTCAACAACAAGCAGTGATTTAAGCACAGGGATTTATTTCTATCAATTAAAAACAGGAGAATTTATTCGAACAAAAAAAATGATTTACATAAAATGATAATAGATCAGTCTTCTTTAATCAAATAGAGTAGATTGTCCTCAACTTTATAAATCATTGGAGCAATTCGTACTTTGGGATACCGTGAACGAAGCCTTAAAGTTTCACTAAGAGTAAAATCTATTTCATTATTAATTTCAAACATTGGTGCATAATTATTAAAATGCTCTTCGGCTTGTTCGATTGTCCAACCGCCATTTTCGGAAAGCTTTTCTATAAATTGATCTTTCTTTGAAACAAGATTAACCATTCCACAATTGCTATGACCAATTAGTGCAATATGTTTTACACCTCCAACAGAAATTGCAAATGAAACTTTAAATTCGCTATATCGGAGATTAGCTCCACCTGAACGAATAATAAAGGCAAAATTATCCGGCATATGAAGATGCTTGCGGTTATCCATACACATTCCAACCAGCAATTCTGCATTTGAGTAATTTTCAAATTCACGATTTAGGTTGTGGTATTCAAGAAGCAAACCGATTGGTGTATTTTGATATTCTTCAGGAATATCTGATAGCTTTGATATTGGTATAAGTCGGTTCATTTTTTTATAATAAATTATTCAACAAACATGTATCCGGCACTTCTAACACTAACAATATTCTTTGGATTCGAAGGGTCATCTTCGAACCGTTTGCGCAGCCGAGCAATAAAATTATCAACTGTTCGTGTTTCAATATCGGGATTCATATTCCAGACATTTTCCAACAGCTCTTTTCTTGTTACTACTTTATCTTTATTCTCAATTAAGTATTTCATAATCATTGCCTCGTAAGAAGTAAGCTGAAATTCTTTTTTACCTTTTAGGCATTTTAAATTTTCAAAATTGATTTTGTTATCCCCAAACTTGTAAACCGGATTTTCAATCACAACTTTTTGATACCATTTTTTTCTTTTCAACATTCCTTTTATGCGCAATAGTAATTCTTTAAGATGAAAAGGTTTTGTAAGATAATCATCTGCACCAAGTTCAAGTCCCCTTACCCTATCTTCAATCTGTGTGCGTGCGGTTAACATTAGTATTGGCATTTGAGGTTGTTTTTCACGGATGTGTTTTGCTATTTCAAATCCATTATAATAAGGGAGCATTATATCAAGGACTATTAAATCAAATTCATTTTCGTCAAATAGTTTTATCGCTTCTTTCCCATCTTTTGCCAAAGTCACTTTGTATCCTTCCTCTGTAAGATTATATTCTAATCCATGCGCAAGATTTTCTTCATCTTCTACTAAAAGAATATTTGATTGGCTTAGTTGTTCATCGCTCATTTTTGAAAACCCTATTCCTTTGTGGATTTTTTCTTTTCCAGATTGATCGGCAATTCTATTTTAAACTTAGAACCTTTGCCTTTTCCATCACTATGTGCAGAAATTTTCCCCTTATGATTTTTTACTATCTCTTTAACAACATATAGTCCAAGTCCTGTCCCTTTGACATTAGGAATATCTTTATCATAAATTCTATGAAATTTTTGAAATACCTTTTTTAATTCATCGTGTGAAATTCCAATTCCGTTATCGGCAAATTCTATTTCAACTTTTTTAGTGTTGCATTTAAAGTTAACATTAATTTCTAATTCGTTTATCCCATACTTCATAGAATTATCGACAAGATTATCAAACACAGTCTTGATTGAACTTCTGTCCAAAAGGATTTCACAGTCAGCATTGCCGCTAAACTTAATCACTGATTCTTTTAGTTGAAATTGTTCTACTGACTCCAGAATTATTTCCTTAATAGTTTCATCAGCTTTATAAGATTCAAAATCTCCCCTTAACTTTTTCTTTTCCATTAATGCAATTTCAAGAATTGAATTGATTAGATTTTTTAGCCTCTCAGAGTCCCGCATCATTAAATTATAAAACTCCCTTCTTTTTTCTTCAGGAACATCGCGGGAGTTAAGTGTTTCTAAATAAAGCTGTATTGAAGATAATGGCGATTTTAATTCGTGTGTAACATTTGCAATAAAAGTATCATACAGAGCAGTTAACCTTATCTGAATATTTAAGTGACGAAAGATTAGTACAAGTGCTAACGACAAACCAACAAGCAATACTATTCCGCCAACAAAAGGAAAAACACTCGGTGCATCATAAGCTATTTGCGGAGATACAGTTTCACCAACTTGCTCAAAAATAATGTTGTTTTTTACATACCAGTAAATCCATAACAAAAGCACAGCTAACCAAACAAGCTGTGCAAGCACAAAGATTACAAGGTTATAAACAAACGAGTGTCTTCTTCGCATATTTGATTTAATGTAATTGTATTATTTAATAATTTGAAATGAACATCATTTTAATATGTACAAAGAATCAAAGAATTACAAAACAGTTTTCAAATAGTCTAATATTTCTTCCGGACTATCAAAAAAGTTAATTAAATCAGTTCTTCTGTCCTCAATCAGCATTTGTTTATTCATCACATCTGCAATTTCTTTCCACATCCGTGAATGGCAAATAATCGGCTTTGGCTGCTGAAGATTTTTATTTGCGAACTCCCAAACCGCAGCAAACTCAAGTAATGTTCCTGTGCCGCCTTGCAAAATAATATAAGCATCACCAAGCTCAAGAAGCTTTATAATTCTTTCAAAAAGTTTTTCTTCTCTAACTTCAATTGTTATATAGCGATTAGGTTCGGAATTCCATAGATCAACAGTAACTCCATAAACAAGCCCGCCGTTATCAAAAGCTCCTTTTGATGCGGCTTCCATAATTCCTTTGTAACCACCGCTACAAATGTTAAATCCATTTCGTGCAAGCAAAGCCCCCAGCTGGTATGCAAATTTATATTGTGCGTCATCCTCCGCAGGAACAGCACTACCGAAAATTGTAATCGTTTTGTTCATAGTTAAAATATTTTTCTGTACAAATATAAAAAACAAAAACTGGAGTAGATAAAGTTAAATACATATTAAGAATTTGAAATAAATTGCTGCTCGAGCTGTGGAATTCAACAAAACGCCAAGTTGGCTGTTTGTCGTTGATACATATTTTTCCAATACGGGATTGGGCTTATAATTTTAGTTACGTATAAACGCTAAAGATTAAATAAATTATCAGCTGGCTTATTGCCAATATTTGTTTCATATTTCGATTTCTGCTACTTCCTTTAACAAAATTAGCATTAATCAATTAATAGAAATAATTTTCCTACAACATTAAGGAGAATGTTATGAAAAAATTATACTCCATTACTTTTTCACTACTAATTATTTTAACACCGACGGTTCCTTTTGCTCAAAATATTACCAAAGAAAATATTGAGAGTTCAGAAAACATAATTGACTTGAATTTTACAGATGCAGAGAGAGATTCTATGCTTGGATATCTTGAAGAGCAAAAGGGTAATTACAAAAAGATAAGGGAAGTTAAACTTAAGAATAGTATTGCACCTTCAGTTCTTTTTAATCCAATACCAGTGGGATTTTCATTTCCCAAAGAGCAAAACCCAATAAAGTTCAGCGATTGCTCAAAGACTAAATTGCCTTCCAATAAGGATGATCTTGCATTTTATACAATTGGACAACTTGCAGAATTAATCAGAACAAAACAAATAACTTCAAGCGAATTAACCACTTATTTTATAGCCCGTTTAAAAAAATATGATTCGGCACTTCACTGTGTAATTACAATTACTGAAGAAAGAGCGTTCCTTAAGGCAAAAATTGCAGATGACGAAATTGAAGCGGGCAAGTATCGAGGTTTGTTGCATGGGATTCCATTCGGAGTAAAAGATCTCCTTGCAACAAAAGATTATAAAACAACCTGGGGCTCTGTACCTTTTAAAGATCAAATGATAGATGAAGATGCCACAGTAATTACAAAGCTTGAGGAAGCTGGTGCGGTACTGGTTGCAAAGCTTACAATGGGCGAACTTGCCTGGGGCGATGTTTGGTTTGGTGGAAAAACAAGAAATCCATGGGATACAGCGAACGGATCAAGCGGATCTTCAGCAGGCTCTGCTTCCGCTGTTTCTGCAGGTTTAATTCCATTCGCTATTGGTACTGAAACTTACGGTTCTATTATTTCTCCCTCAACTGTTTGCGGCACATCGGGATTAAGACCGACTTACGGAAGAGTAAGCAGGTCAGGCGCAATGGCTCTTAGCTGGTCTATGGATAAGATTGGTCCGATTTGCAGAACAGCTGAAGATCTTGCAATTGTTTTTAATGCTATTTACGGTTTGGATAGTTTAGATCAAACACTATATGATGTTCCTTTTAACTATCAGCCATCAATTAATATTAAAGGATTAAAGATAGGATATCTTAAAAAAGATTTTGATAAGAAATACGATTTTCATAAAAATGACTCTATTACACTTGCTAAGCTAAAAGAACTTGGTGCAGAATTAATTTCAATTGAACTTCCTGATTATCCCATAAATGATCTTGCAATAATGCTTTCCGCAGAAGCCGGAGCAGCGTTTGATGAATTAACACTCAATAACGTGGATGATCTAATGGTAAGACAAATAAAAAATGCCTGGCCTAATTCATTCCGGGCTTCGAGGTTTATTCCTGCGGTTGAGTATATCAACGCCAGCCGCGTAAGAACTTTGCTTATACAGGAAATGCAAAAGCTTATGAGTAAAATAGATTTGTATGTTGCCCCTTCGTGGGAAGGAGATAATAATCTTCTTACAAATTTAACCGGGCATCCATGCGTTGTATTGCCGAACGGATTTTCCGATAATGGAACACCCACAAGTATCACTTTTATCGGGAGATTATTCGATGAAGGAAAGTTAATTTCATTTGCAAAACAATACCAGGATGCAACGGAATTTCACATAAAACATCCGCCGTTGTTTAAGTGATCACAACCTGGATTTACTGAATATCCTCGAGAAAATATTTTTTTACTGTTGGGATATGCAATGCTTTGTGCTCTGGTAATTTTCTGCTGCCGTATTTCATCTCACGTCTATCGTTAATAACTTTGCATTGAGTTTATATTTTATTTAATATTTTATCAATTTTTTCAACAGCAATTTAATAGTTAAAAAATGAGCTTTCAAAAAGAGCAGCCATACAATAGCCTTCCGTTACTCTTACCCGATAACAATGTTTGGGAGACTATAGAAGTGTATAAAAAACTTGCAGAAGCCCGCGCTGCTTTAGCTGAATTAAAAGGACGGTTACCCGTAATTCCCAATCCGCTTATGCTTATCAACACCCTTGTTTTACAGGAAGCAAAAGACAGCTCTACAATTGAAAACATCTTTACAACTAATGATGAACTTTATAAAGCTTTTTCGTCATCAGGTTCTAATATAAATTCATCTACCAAAGAAGTACTTCGTTATCGTGAAGCATTATGGAGTGCCTTTGCAAAATTAAAGTCGCCAACTGATTATTCCGTTTACCTTGCTGTAGAAATATTTAAAACAATAACAAACAAAGATGAAGGCATCAGGACGGTTCAGGTTTATATAGGAAGTTCAAACAGTGTTGTTTACACGCCGCCTGAGCATGGAAATATCTTAACGGAAAAGTTAAACAATTGGTTTGATGCTGCGCTAAATAATAATTCAATTGATCCACTAATTAAAATGGCAATGCTTCACTATCAGTTTGAAGCAATCCATCCGTTTACCGATGGCAACGGAAGAACAGGAAGAATACTTAATGTTCTGTTTCTCTGCAGTCAAAAACTTATTGACCTTCCGGTAATTTATCTATCAAAGTATATCCTGGAAAACAAAAATAATTATTATCGTTTACTGAGAGAAGTTACAGAAAACGGATTATGGAAAGACTGGATTATTTATATGCTCGATGCAGTTAAACACACGGCTGTATTTACATTAGATAAAGTGAACTCCATTTATAACAGCTATCTTGCCGCGATTGAAAAAGTAAGAACTGAGGCTCCGGAAATTTATACTCACGAACTTATTGAAGTAATTTACAACCAGCCTTATTGCAAAATTGCTATTCTTGAAGAAAAGAAAATTGCATCAAGAAATACGGCCAGCAAATATCTTAGAAAGTTGGAAGAACTCGGAATTTTAGCCTCCGAACAGGTTGGCAGAGAAACACTTTATAAGAATATTGCTCTCTTAAAGCTACTATCCAGCAATTCGTAAAACCGCACAAAATTTAGTATTTTTTTTACACATAAGAATTCTGTTGCACGATTACTGTGCATATAAATCTAAATACGCACAATAAGTCGTTAAATTTGTGCACTTGTTACATGATACGCACAAACAGAGGGCAGTTAATTATTATAACACACAAGAATTCCACTTTTTTGAGCATAATAATTGTGATCAAAAAACTAATTCAATTAAAAAATTAGTCTATAGTATATTATTTGCCTACTTTTACCTCTCCGGTAATAGGCCGGATTTTTATTTATTTTTTATTAGAGGTCCTTTGTGAGTACTAAGTTATTTGTTGGTTCACTACCATGGTCGGTAAACGATCAAAAGCTAAAAGAAACATTTGAACAACACGGTTCCGTATTATCTGCAAAGATTATTATGGATCGCGATACCAATAAATCCAGAGGTTTTGGATTTGTTGAAATGGAAAGTTCTTCAGATGCAAGTAAGGCTATTAAAGCTTTAAATGAAACAGAAATGGATGGAAGAAATATCGTAGTTAATGAAGCCAAAGCGCGCAACTAAGTAGGTATTCTGTTATGATTTCTAAAAGGCGCCTATACGGCGCCTTTACTGTTTTAAACCTGCCCGCAGTTTTCATCTTTGGCGGATAGATACTTTTTTAATTGATGGTTAACACAAACTACAAAAACAAACCTTTTAACCGGATACCCTTTTATTACTGCAGTGTTCTCTGGGCTAATGCTTTAATAAAGTTAAATGGATAACTAATAAACCAAGCCTTACGGCTATTTAATTTAATGGGTAAGTAGAGGTTTGTGTATATTTTATTTTAACGATGAGCAAATTAATCAGACTCTGCCAAATGAATCACAAAATTCCTGATGGTCTCTTCCCCTGTTTTATAAGTATAATCTGATCTTCTGAAAAAGGAGAGTCAAATAAAGCCTGGTGATCATGGAAGCAGCGGAAAAAATCTGCAATAAAATGTATCCTGTCTTCAAAATTTCCCCAATCTTTTGCACCACTCTCTTTCAGATTGTCAGGAGTTGGATCAATTTTTAGAAGGAGCTCTTTTAACTTTATATTTGAAATTTGAAAAAGTTGAATAGGAAAAGCTCTGTTTAAATTTTCACCAAGACGAAGCACCGGGCAGCCGGGAATAAATAGTGACATCATAAAGCTTGTGATAACTTCCCGTTCATGCCGTTTTGCCAGATCTATTAATTGATCAAGAAGTTTATCAAGAGGAAATTTTAATCTGAAAACTCTTGAAAGAAAATAACGAATCTCAAACCACATACCCGGAAGAAACTGCTTAAAAAATTTATAGCGTAAATCATCAGTGTTTTTTAATGGGGCAATCATAGCTTCAACAATTTCCGGCTGAAGCCGAGTCTGTTCATGAAAACCAATCAGGAGATTTGCATAATGAACAATCTCAGCTTTGGTTTTAGGATCTGAACTGAATTTTGCCTCGCAATAGGCCCTAAATGCATCTCGAAGCAGACGCTGACCATCAGGCGGATCGCCAGATTTTAGCACAGCACAGTATTCATTAATTTTTTCCTGTGTAAAATCATTTTCATTTCGGAAGACCGCAAGAAATCGTGCAAATTCCTTCCCGATCTCATCAAAGACTTTCCTGTTCCCAGTTGCAACAGCCGACGCGGAAGCTCTAAAAATATCTTCCACATTAATTACCTTAACAACCGAATCTATAATCGTATTTATCTCAGGAAGATTTTTAAGTGATTCGACAACAGAAATATTTTTCAGGATTGATTTAATTTCAGGGGAATTGCGGAAGTAGTATTCAAAAGTACGGTTAATATCTTCATGGCGGATTGACTGACCGGCCTGTTTTGATGCCCACACTGCAAAAGTACACCAGTTTGGATTTATGCCGATTAATTCTTCCATAGATTTGGAAAGCTCGTAGTAACATTGTGTGATGTTCAGATTTCGAACAATCGGATCGGGAATTGCCGTAATGCGATCAACATCTGCAATTGTTGGTACGCTCATTTTGTCTCGATTAGATATTTTTTCTGGCAATTAAGTTCCGTATAAAATTAGTGTATTGTGCGCTTTTTTTATTAAGCGCACAATCTCAGCGCATATCCATATCAATCCGTACAAATATTGGAATATTTTGTGCGTTATCTTAATCTCTTATTTATTCAATCTACCAGCCACTACTTACTGCTTAATAATCTTTTATCTTGATTAAACCGCTTACCTCTCGCTTCTTTCTTCTAACATCTCTGGTCTCCCGTCTTTCGTGTTATGCCATCGGCCATAACCAGCCGAAAATTCCTCCCGTAAGAAGCGCATAGATCAACCCATCAAAAACATATTTAAATGTTGTTGACCATTTTCTTGCATACCAAATACTATCGTGTGCAAGAGCTAAACTATATCCAACAAATGCAGTTGCTCCGGCAAATCTGAACACTGAAAGATAATGGGCGCCAGGCTGTAAAGCATGACCGGCAATATACGCTGCGAAAATATTTACAACTATAGAGAATATAAACCACATTACTAAATTTGATCCCATACTCATTGGACCGGATGGATAAACAGTAATTATTGCAACGGGACCCTTAGCATATTTGTCTTTATACTCCTGTGTGTTTCTTTCTTTATCATCTTTTGCATATGGAAAAACGTAATCACCTGCAGGAACATTAGATTTTCTAAGCTCATCCATTATTCGTGCTTCATCGGGGATTTTATTAAAATCACCATTGTGATGTTTAATCACCATATGCATCAGAAAGCTTGCAAAAAACACTACCACAGAAGAAACAAGAATCGGAAGCCACAATGAAATTATTGGATCCATATAGTCTCCTTAAATAAATTAAAAATTAGTTTGGATTAGTCCTCACTAAAAAATACTTAACTTTAGTTGAAAGTTGCAATAAGAATTTTCAAGCAGTTAAATTTTTAATTGCAGCTATCAACAACTCACCTTTTACTTATTAATCTTTTTACTTTGATCTTTTATCTTGACTAAACTTCTTGCCTCTCGCTTCTTACTTCTAACCTTTTTCTTCTCTCTTCTTTCGTCTCTAGTTTAATATTTATTCTCATCTGCCCCTTTTATGTTATAATTAAAATTCGCAACTTCATTTATAAAAATATAAAGGAGTGTTATGAGGAGGCGAGATTTCATTAAAACAACCGGAACTGCTGTTGCGGGAGCGGTAATACTGCCCAAATTTAATTTTAGTAGACAACGCCCAAAAAATGTTGTAGTTATCGGAGCCGGTATTTCGGGTCTTGCAGCAGCTTATAAATTAAAACAGAACGGTGTTAATGTAACTTTGATCGAAGCACGGAACCGGATTGGCGGAAGAATTTTTACGCATAAATTTACTGATGAAAATCTTACCTGCGAGCTTGGCGCTGAATGGGTTGGAAAATCACATACAAGATTGATTGAACTATGCAAAGAGTTCGGACTGGAATTACAAAACCACCAGTTCGAAACTCATTTGATTCTGAACAGTGAATACAGCAAAGCTGGCGATTGGGGTTTTTCAGACGGGTGGAAGCATAAATATGATAATCTTCTTAATCATTTCAATTCATTGCAGGATGGATCGGAAGAAAAAAATAATTTCGATAAGCTGGATTGGTGGCGCTATCTTGTTAACCAGGGAATTCCCGAAAAAGATCTTGAGCTAAAAGAACTTTTAGACAGTACAGATTTTGGTGAATCAATAAGACAGGTCTCGGCTTATGCCGGAATTGCTGAGTATGCTGAATCCAGTGAAAAGAATGAAATGGATTTTCATATTAAAGGGCGGTAACAGCCAGATTATTTTTAAGCTTGCTGATGCGGTCGGCAGAGGAAACATAATTCTTAAAACAAAAGTTGAGACGGTAGAACAGAAAAGCGGCGGTGTGATTGTTTACTGCGATAATGGAAATAAGTATGAAGCTGATAATGTTATCTGCACAGTCCCTACATTTTCTCTATTAAAGATAAATTGGAAACCAGCATTGACCAAATGATTACCTGGATGCACTTAACGAGCTTCAGTATGCACGAATCATTAAAACTTCAGTTCTGTTTTCAGAAAGATTCTGGAAAGATGAATCTCTCGATATGATAACCGATACGCTTCCGCATTATTTCTTTCACTCAACTAAAAACCAGGATGGAAGCAAGGGAATATTAACTTCTTATGCAGTTGGCGACCGTGCTTATGTTCTTTCTAAAATGAATGAACAAAAAAAGATAAATGAAATCTGCAAGGCGCTTAAACCTGCATTTGGCGATGTTGAAAAATATGCAGAGCACGCCGTTAATTATTACTGGGGCGCGGATGCATTTACGCAGGGTGCTTATGCAATTTATAACAAGCACCAGTGGCTGGATGTAAGAGAAACGTTAAATAAAAATAACGGCTTAGTTTATTTTGCAGGCGAGCATCTTGCAGATTGGCAGGGATTTATGGAAGGTGCAATCAATTCCGGTGAAGATGCAGCGGATAAAATTATAAGC